>CAWAFR010000008.1:0-592956 GCA_963781365.1 uncultured Actinomycetota bacterium
GGACGACGGCGCTGCCGGGGCGCACAGCCAGCGGAGGATGTGCGTGAGCCCGTCGTCGGGGACCGGTGTGCGGCTGAGCCGTCACCCACTGGTCTGTGGGAGCCGGCCGCTGGGGGACAGGTCTGCAGGGTCGTCCCGCTGCCGACACGTTCCAGCGCCCGGCAGCAGGAGTCACCCGCCCGAGCACATGACTTAGCGTGTGCGCGGTCAAGGGGGCGGCGGATGAAGCGCTCCGCTGAGACGCTCGGGGGTGGCGTGTGGACGGGCGGGTGAACGGTGCGGGCGGCGGTGCACGGGACGGGCGGTGGATGTCCACAGCTGAGCTGCCAGCGGTGCGCAGCGCCCTGGGGATGATGACCTATCGCCCCCACGTGTCCTCGGTGCGCGATGCCCGCCGGTTCGTGGAGTTGGCGGTGACGGGGGCGGGGATGCCCTTCCTGGCTGATGACGCCGGGTTGATGGTCTCTGAGCTGGCCGCCAACGCGGTCCTGCACGCCCGCAGCGACTTCGACGTGACCGTGTACGAGATCGTCGACGGTGTCCGCATCAGCGTGCGCGACCGATCCGTTGCTCTGCCGGTGCTGGTGGCTCCCAGCGCGACGGCGATGAGCGGGCGGGGGCTGGCGCTGGTGCAGACGCTGGCCGACCAGTGGGGAGCGGGTGCGACGGCTGCGGCGGGCAAGAGCGTGTGGTTCGAGCTCGTACGGGCCGGAGCACCTGCTGACAACAGTGGAGGACCCGTCAGCGGGTGCTACCCAGCGCCGGTCCCAGACGAGCTCAGCGTGGAGGAGCTGCTGGCGGCGTGGAGCGAAGATGAGCACGCCGCAGCCGCGGCGGCCCCGCCGGCCCCGTCCGGGCGAGCACGCTCTGGATGGAGAGGACGCTGCGGGCCAGGGTCCGGGCGGCTTTCGCCAGGTCGCGTTGGCGGCTGTGGTGGCAGCTGACCTGCTGGCGGCGAAGGAGCAGATGGACGACGTGCTGCGTGAGGTCCAGCTGATCCTGCTGGACCCGTACCAGGGCGCCGCTGCACGCAGCGCCGCACAGGTGGGCCCCGCCGAGGGGGCCTCGGGTTCGCGGCAGCAGGTAGCAGCGGATGCTTGGGCAGCGGCACGGGACCTGGACGACGCCGCGCGGTCCTTCGACGATGTGCGCCGTCAGGTGCGCCACCAGGTGAGCCACGCCGTCGCCCGAGGACAGCGGCTGGTCGTGCTGCACCTGCAGCTGCCGGCCGATGCCGGACGCAGAGCCGTCGCCTATCGGGACGCGGTCTGGGCTGTGGAAGCCCTGGCAGCTGAGCACGGTGGTCTGCTCAGCGTCACCGGTGACCTGCGTCGCTACGACGGCATCCGCCGCGCCTACCTGGAGGAGGTCATCGCGGCGATGAGCGTGTGAGCGCCGTGTCAGGAGAAGAGCGGTGGCTCCGCGAGCTCGAACCAGACCGCCTTGCCCGTCACCGACTCCTCCGCCTCCTCCCGTACCCCCCAGCGGTCGGACAGGACGTCTACCAGGGCCAGTCCGCGGCCACCCTCTGCGTCGAGATCGGCTGTCCTGGCGCGGGGCTCCGCCGGCAGCCCGTCGCTGACGCTGACCCGCATCCGAGCGAGACCTGCCGGAGGCTCCAGCTGTCGCGGTCCTGCTGTCGCAGCCCCCGCAGAAGGGCCGCTGGTCACAGCAGCGGTCTCCTCTCGGGATGCGCCGGCAGCTCCGGTGGTCTTGCCGGGCCCCGTGGTGGACGTCGTCGTCACGATGCACTCCACCCGCAGGATGATCGGTGGGGCGCCGTGGCGCACGGCGTTGGAGACCAGCTCGGTGACCATCAGCAGAGCATCGTCCAGGACCCGAGAACCGTGCGCCGCGCAGTGCGCCGAGCGCAGGAGATCCCGTGCACGGCCAGCGGAACGGGGCTCAGAAGGCAGGTGCAGAGTTGCCGGAGCCGTTGACACGCACACGGCTCACCCTTGCCCGAGATCAGTTCTCCCACGCCCCGACATGCAGCCCTCTCAGGGGCGTGGTGTTCGCTGGATCGACGATGTCGAGGCCCGGTGGTCACTGCCCCCGCACCGCGGACGAAGTCCTGCGCTGCCGACCCCATCGGTCGTGTCGGGGTCCTGGGATCCCCCGTGCAGCGCCAGCATCGCGACGCCGTCGTCCAGGTGCCCGTGCACCTGAGCCAGCAGCGCACCGCCCAGTTCGTTCACGTCCAGCTCGCCCGGCGCGCAGTCGGCCACCAGGTCGCGCACCGCACCCACCAGGGGTGGCCAGCCTCCAGGCCAACGCTGCGGCGCTCCACGTCCAGCTGAAGTGCACGCTCCTCGGTGTCCAACGAGACGGTGCTTCCGTCCTGCCTCAGCAGCGCCCCCGGTGCCGGCCCAGCCTGACAGGTCGGCGCTGGAGCGCCTTCTGACGTGCACGAAGGTCATGGGCTGGCCTCGTTGTCGTCGCTGGGCACGACAGGCGCCGTGCGCGGGTCGTGTCCGGGCCCGGCCTCGAGCGGGCGGGGCTCGTCCTCGGGGTAGGCCCGCAGGGCCAGCAGCGCGACGTCGTCCTCCACCCGGTCACCCACGAGCGCCAGCAGCGCGTCGCACAGCTCATCCACCGGCAGGTGCGCCAGCTCGCCGACGGTGGCGGCGAGCCAGGCCAGGCCCTCCTGCAGCGGCGTGTCGCGGCGCTCCACGAGCCCGTCGGTGTACAGCAGCACCGTGGAGTCCGGGGCCAGCACCACGTGGTGGTCGTGGCGGGCCGTGTGCGGGTCGATGCCCAGGAGCAGGTCCGGCGGTGCTTCGAGGAAGGTGGCGCTGCCCTCGGGGCAGATGAGCAGAGGCGGGGGGTGACCGGCGTTGGACCAGCGCAGCACCCGCTCCCCGATCCGGTGCTGTGCCGGGGTCTGCTCGATGCGCGCCAGGACCACCGTGGCGGTGGTGTCCACCGCCAGGTCGTGCGCAGCGCGGTCCAAGGTCGACAGGATCGCCGCCGGCGGGTCTTCGACGGCGTAGGCGATGCCGCGCAGCAGGTTGCGCAGCTGACCCATCGCGGCTTTCTGGGCTCATCGACTATGAGCGTCACCTCGAGTCTCATGCGAAGGCGCGGCTGAAGTCGGCCAGGGCTGCCTCGTCCTCTCCGCGAGCCCAGGCCTCCATCGCCACGACGCCGTCGTAGCCGAGCCGGCCCAGCGCCGCGGCGACCGCGGGGTAGTGGACCTCGCCGGTGCCGGGCTGGCAGCGGCCGGGCACGTCCGCCACCTGGATCTCCCCGATCCAGGGCAGGGCCCGCTCCACGAGCTCGACGAGGTTCCCCTCGCCGATCTGCGCGTGGTAGAGGTCCAGGTTGAGCTTCAGCCACGGTGAGCCGACGGCCTCGACCAGCGCGATCGTGTCCGCGGCCCTGGCGAAGGGCACCCCGGGGTGGTCGACGGCGGTGTTGAGGTTCTCCAGCATGAAGACCTGCTGGTGGGCCTCCCCCAGCGCGGCCAGCGCCTCCAGGGTCTTGGCCGCGCGCAGCCACATCGCCGGGGTGGCTCCGGCGGCATCGACAGCGACGACGGGCAGGCCCTTGCCGTCCAGGCCGGTGCCGTGGACGTTGAGGCGCTCCACGCCGAGCCGCTCGGCCACGGCCAGCGCGTCCTCGGCGGTGGCGAGCAGCCGCTCGGCGCCGTCCTGCTCAGCCAGGGTGCCTTCGGCGTAGCCGGTCATGGAGGAGTACCAGGTGCCGCTCTCGCGCAGGGCGGCGAGGGCGTCGATGTCCTTGGTGCGCCAGTCCCAGAGCACGATGCCGTAGCCGAGCTCGGTCAGGCGCCGCGCGCGCTGCTCGAAGGGCAGGTCGACCAGCACCATCTCGGCGCAGACTGCCAGGCGGGTGCTCATGCGACGATCTCGCGGCCCTCGACCTCGGACAGCTGCACGGGGCGGTTCTCCTGGACCGAGACGATGCAGGCCAGAGCCACAGCGAGGGCGTTGCGGGCGTCCTGGCCGCCGACCTGCGGGGGGGTGCCGGCAGCGACGGAGTCGGCGAAGTGGGCCAGCTCGGCGGTGTAAGCGGCGCCGAACAGAGCGGTGTCACCGCGCACGGTCTGCTGGGCCACGCCCGCGGAGGTGTAGTGGCGCATCGAGGTGGCGGCCTGCTCGCCAGCGGTGACCATGCCCTCAGAGCCGAAGACCTCACCGCGCACGTCGTAGCCGTAGGCGGCGGAGAAGTTGGCCTCGGCGGTGGCGATGGCGCCGTTGTCGAAGCGGATGGTCACCACGGCGGTGTCCAGCAGGCCCGAAGTCCTTGAAGTCGGGGGCGACCAGGGCGTCGGCGACGGCGTAGACCTGCACAGGGCGGGCGCCGCGGGCGGCGGCGAACCACAGCAGGGTGTCGAAGTCGTGGATGAGGGTCTCACGGAAGACCGTCCACGGCGGCACGCCACCGGGGTTGGCCAGGCCCGGGTCACGGGTCAGGGAGCGCAGCAGCTGCACCTCACCGATGCCGCCGTCGGCCACGACCTGGCGGGCCTCGGCGAAACCGGCGGCGAAGCGGCGGTTGAAGCCGACCTGCAGGGAGACCCCGGCCTGCTTGACCGCGGCCAGAGGCGCGGTCAGCGTCGGCGAGGGTGAGCGCCATCGGCTTCTCGCAGAAGATCGGCTTGCCGGCGGCGGCCGCGGCGACGATGAGGTCGGTGTGGGCGCGGGCGATGGAGGTGATGACGATGGCGTCGACGTCGTCGGCACTGAAGACCTCGGCGACCTCGGTGACGGCGCGGGCTCCGAAGCGGCTGGCCAGGCGCTCGGCGGCTCCGGGCATCGGGTCGGCGACGGCGACGAGCTCGGCCTGCGGCACGCGCAGGGCGATCGCCTCGGCGTGGTTGCTGCCGATGCGGCCAGCACCGATCAGGGCGAGACGGACCTTAGGGACCATGCTGACTCTCCTCATCATCGAGAACTAGAGGGCTCTAGGCCCGGCGCAAGTGCAGCCGCCCAGACCGGCGCAGTCAACCTCTTGTCCTGACTGAGTTGGATGGCTGTACTGGGACTGGCCGGACGTGGCCGAAGGCGCCTGGCCGCGAGCAGGCGGTCGTGATGAGGAGCAGCAGCGACGTGGAGGAGGGACCGGACGGAGCCAGGCCCTCTCGGCGCAGTGGACGCCCCACGATGGAGGACGTCGCAGCCCACGCCGGAGTCTCACGCGCGCTGGTCTCGATCGTCTTCCGCGACGTGCCGGGAGCCTCGCAGTCCACCCGCGAACGGGTGCGCGCGGCCGCCGCGGAGCTGGGCTTCTCCCCCGACCACCGCGCTCGACTGCTGGGCCGCTCGCGCAGCGGGCTGATCGGGGTGGCCTACGGATTGCGGCTGACCTTTCACGCTGACCTCGTCGAGGCGCTCTACGCGGCAGCCGAAGGCTCCGGATATGAGTTGGTCCTGTCAGGCATCGGTCTGGACCGCTCGGAGGAGACAGCGCTGCAGTCCCTGCTGGGCTACCGGTGCGAGGCGCTGATCTGCCTAGGCCCGACCCTGCCGGCGGCGCGGCTGGCTGTCACGGCTGCGGCGCATCCGCTGGTCGTGGTCGCTTCTCGTGGGGGAGGGGAAAGTGGACTCGGTGTGCACCGACGACGTTGGCGGGGTCGTGGCGGCCGTAGAGCACCTCGTGGCGCTGGGACACCGTCGCATCGCCCACGTCGACGGTGGTCGCGCCCCTGGGGCTGCCGACCGGCGACGCGGTTTCCGGCGCAGCGCCGCTCATCTCAGCCCAGGGGTGCAGCCACTGGTCCTGCCCGGTGGGCCCACCGAGGACGACGGCGCGCGGGCTGGTGCTGCGCTGCTGGAGCACCTGGACAGTGTGAGCGCGCCGACTGCTGTCCAGGTCTTCAACGACCGCTGCGCTGCGGGGCTGTTGCATGCGGTGCGCTCTGCGGGCCGGCGGGTACCTGAGGACTTGTCGGTGGTCGGCTTCGATGATGATCGGCTCGCTGCGCTGCCGGGGGTGGACCTGACCACGGTGCGTCAGGACCCGCACGAGCTGGCCGGTCGAGCGTTCGCCCGGGTGGTTGAGCGGCTCGAAAGCGACCCGGTCGACCGCGCCGATGACGTGGTCGGGGCAGCTCTGGTGGTCCGGGGCACCACTGCTGTCCCGGCAGGGAGTTCAGGGTCCTGACGCGACGCCGGCTGGCGCGGTCGCCTCAGCTGACTCGGCGCGGCCCGAGCGGCCCCACGGCGGTGGTGGTGCGGCCATCGAACAGGACGGCTCCAACGGCGTTGTAGCGCTGCTCGGCCGCGGTGAGATCCCTCATCCAGGGAGCGTCAAGCAGGACCCGAAGCAGCCGTCAAGGACGTCCCGGATCTGTGTCAAGGACGTGCCGACTGAGGTTCGTCAAGCATGTCCCGAACTAACACATGAGAGGGGTGCCCCCGGCTGGATTCGAACCAGCGACCACGGATTAGAAGTCCGGTGCTCTTCCGCTGAGCTACGAGGGCAGGGCGTCGTCATCGCGCCGCTGTCCAGCGTAGGCGCCGCGGTCCGCCGCTCTACGGCCCGATCCTCCAACGTTGGCAGCTGCAGGGCGAGCCGCTCATGCGTTCGCCTCGCCGGCGCTCCGGTGTGCCGGATCATGACCGCGTCGTGTCGGAACCTGGGCCGGTTTCGAGACACCGGGGGCTCGGGCTCACGGTGCGGGTCGTCGCGCCGCGTGATGTCGTGTTGCCGACCGGTGACCCGGTGGTGGCGGGGACGAGCGTCGCCCGGCAGTCTCTGGGGGTGACCACCGAGGCATCGCCGACGCCCGTGTCGTCCGCCTCCACCACGCCGGAGCCGGAGCCCGCCGCCCCGGCGGCCTCCGTGCTGCTGGAGCCCGTCGAGCAGCTGCGCGACGTCGTCGCTGACGTCGACCTTCCGCTGGAGGCCGCCGGAGCCGACCGCGCCCGGGCCGAGCGGGCCCAGCTGCTCGGCCAGCTCGACGACTACCTGCTGCCGCGCCTGCGCCGCCTCGACGCTCCGCTGCTCACGGTCGTCGGCGGATCCACGGGCGCTGGGAAGTCGACGCTGGTCAACAGCCTCGTGGGCCGTGCCGTGACGAGCGCGGGGGTGCTGCGCCCCACCACGCGCCACCCGGTGCTGGTGCACGCCCCCGCCGACACAGCGCACTTCACCTCCGACGCGGTGCTGCCGGGCCTGGCGCGCACCACGGGCGCGAGCGCTCCCGACACGGGCACTCGCGGGTCGGCGCGTGGCCTGCGGCTGGTGGAGGTGGCGGACCAGGCGCCGGGCCTGGCGCTGCTCGACGCGCCCGACGTCGACTCCGTCGTCGAGGCGAACCGTGACCTGGCGGTCCAGCTGCTCGGCGCCGCCGACCTGTGGCTGTTCACCACCACCGCCGCGCGCTACGCCGACGCGGTGCCGTGGGAGGTGCTGCGCACGCGCTACGGAGCGCGGGACGGCGGTCGCCGTCGTGCTGGACCGGGTGCCGCCGGAGGCGATGGCGGAGGTCCGGACCGACCTGGCGCGGATGCTCGTGGAGGCCGGCCTGGCCAGCGCGCCGCTGTTCACCGTCGCAGAGTCGACCCTGGAGGGCGGGCTGCTGCCGGCGGAGCAGACGGCGCCGCTGCGGCGCTGGCTCGCGGGGATCAGCGCCGACGCCCGCACCCGCGACGTCGTCGTCAAGCGGACCCTGGGCGGGGCCCTCGCCTCCCTGGCGACGCGCGTGCCGCGCCTCGCCGACGCCGCCGACGCCCAGGACGCCGAGGAGCGGTCCCTGCGCGCGGAGCTGCGCGGCGCGTACGCCGACGCCACCGACGGGCTCCAGGACCACCTCTCCGACGGGACGCTGCTGCGCGGGGAGGTCCTCGCCCGCTGGCAGGAGTTCGTCGGCACTGGGGAGCTGTTCGCGAGCCTGCAGGCCGGGGTGGGCCGCGTGCGCGACCGCCTCGTGGCCGCGGTGCGCCGGCGCAACCCGCCGGCCGACGAGCTGGGCGAGGCCCTGGCCACCGGCGTCGCCGCGCTGGTCATCGACGCCGCCGGGCAGGCCCGCCAGAGCGCCCTGCTGCGGTGGCGGGCCCGGCCCTCGGGCTCCGCGCTGCTGGCCGCGGCGCCTCCGGGGCGCGCGACCCGCGGCTGCGCGTCGGCTTCGGGGACGACGTCGACCGCCTGGTGCGTGACTGGCAGCAGCACGTGCTCGAGCTGGTCCGCGCCGAGGGCGAGGGCAAGCGCAGCCGCGCGCTGGTCTACAGCCTGGGCGTGACCGGCGTCGGCGCCGTCCTCATGCTCGTCGTCTTCGCCGCGAGCGCGGGCATCACCGGCGCGGAGGCGGGCATCGCCGCGGTCACGGCGGCGCTGGCGCAGCGGGTGCTGGAGGCGGCCTTCGGTGACCAGGCCGTGCGCCAGCTCGCCACCGCAGCCCGCAACGACCTGGTGGCGCGGGTGGAGGACCTGCTCGAGCGGGAGCAGGAGAGCAGTGCTGCCCTGCTGCCCGACCGCGGCCCCCGCGCCGAGACCGGTTCCCAGCTGCGCCAGGCAGCCGCCGCCGTCGCGCGCGCCAGCGACGTCGCGGGCCGGGGGAGCGCCGCGTGAGCACCGTCGAGCAGGGAGCCGAGCACCAGACGGCGCCGGACGGCGTCCCCGACCTCCCCGCCACACCGCTCGGTGAGGCCCTCGCCGACCTCGAGCGCGCCCTCGACGTCGGCGGCGACGCCCTCGACCCCGCGGCCGCGGCCTCCGCGCGGCAGGTGCTGCAGCGGGCGCGGGGACGGCTCGTCAGCGACCCCGGCGCCAGCGTGGTGGCGCTCGCGGGGGCCACCGGCAGCGGAAAGTCGAGCCTGTTCAACGCCGTCGCGGGCCTGTCGGTGGCGACGGTGGGCGTGCGGCGCCCCACGACGTCGCACCCCATCGCCTGCGCCTGGGGCGAGGTGCCCGAGGAGCTGCTCGACTGGCTGGAGGTGCCGCGCCGCCACCGCACCGAGCGCGTCAGCGAGCTCGACGCGCACACCCAGGACGAGCTCGCCGGCCTGGTGCTGCTCGACCTCCCCGACTACGACTCCACGGCCGTCAGCCACCGCCTGCAGGTCGACCGGTTGGTGGGGCTCGCCGACCTCGTCGTGTGGGTCGCCGACCCCCAGAAGTACGCCGACGCCGCCCTGCACGCCGGGTACCTGCGGCGTTTCGCCGACCACCAGGACGTCGTCCTGGTCGTGCTGAACCAGGTCGACACCCTCGACGAGGCCTCCGCCGCGGTCTGCGAGGCCGACCTGCGCCGCCTGCTCGCCGACGACGGGCTCGACCGGGTGCGGCTGCTGACCACGTCGGCGCGCACCGGCCAGGGCGTCGGCGCCCTGCGCACGGTCCTGACCGACCTGGTCCGGGCCCGCTCCGCCGCCCGGCGCCGCAGCGAGGCCGACGTCCACGCAGCCCTGCGCGCCCTGGCGCCGTCGGTGGCCGAGCGCGAGCCCGATGTCGCCGACGTCGTCGGCGCCTCCCAGCTGGTCGACGCGCTCGCGGTGGCCGCAGGCGTCCCGGCCATCACCGACGCCGTCCGCGCCAGCGAGGTGCGCGCCGGACGGGCGCGCACCGGGTGGCCCTGCACGCGGTGGCTGGCGCGGCTGCGCCCCGACCCGCTGAAGCGGCTCCACCTCGGCGCGGGCGGGGGCGCCGCCGTCGCCCGCACCTCCCTGACACGCACCTCGGTGCCGGTGCCGACGCCGTCCCAGCGGGCGCAGGTCTCCACGGCCGCGCGCGACGTCGCCGCCGCGGCCGCCGACCGACTGCCCCAGCGCTGGGCCGACGAGGTCCGCGCCGCCGCCGGCCCGGCCTCGGCCGACCTCGCCGACGCCCTCGACCAGGCGGTCCAGACGGTGCCGCTGGCCGCACCCTCGCCGCGCTGGTGGTCGGCGGTGGCGGCGCTGCAGCTGCTCCTCGCGCTGTGCGCGGGCGTCGGCGCGCTCTGGCTGGTGGGGCTCGCGGTCATCGGCTGGCTGCAGCTGCCCGCACCGCCGCTGCCCCGCGTCGGGCCGCCGGCGTCCTCGGACCTCGCGTGGCTGGCGGTGCCGCTGCCGACGGTGCTGCTGGTGGTCGGCGTGCTGCTCGGCTGGCTCGTCGCCGCGGTGGCGGGAGCCGCGGTGCGACGGCGCGCGGAGCGGCTGCGGAGGGCGCTGCGCGAGCGCCTGAGGGACGCCGTCGCCGTCGTCGCGCGGGAGCGGCTGCTGGATGCTGTCGCCGCCGTGATCGGCAGGCACCGCGCCGTCCGGGAGGCGCTCGGCCTCCGCGGGCGGGCGGCTCGCCCGCCGCTGACCAACCGCGCTCAGCCGCCGTGGCGCGCCAGGGAGGCGCGGAGCGTCGCGCGCACCGCTGGCCACTCGTGGGGTAGCACGGAGTAGGCGACGGTGTCGCGCAGGACGCCGTCGGGGCCGATGCGGTGGTTGCGCAGCACCCCGTCGAGCTTGGCGCCCAGCCGCTCGATCGCCGCCCGTGACTGCCGGTTGTGCCAGTGCGTGCGGAACTCCACCGCGATGGCGTCGCACTCCTCGAACGCGTGGCCCAGCACCAGCAGCTTCGCCGCGGAGTTCACCGCGGTGCGGTGCGCCGACGCCGCCAGCCAGGTGTGGCCCACCTCCACGTGGCGGTTGGGCACGTCGAGGTTGCAGAACGTGGTGCAGCCGACGAGCCGCCCGTCGGAGGCCCGCCGCACCGCCCACGGGTTCATGTGCCCGTCGGCGTGCCAGAGGAGGCGCTGCGCGACGTCGTCGGCCATCTGCTCCGGGGTCGGCACCGTGGTGTACCAGGTGTGCTCCAGGCCGCCCTCGGCGACGGCGGCCGCGAGGCCCTCCACGTGCTCGGTGCCCAGGGGCTCCAGGCGCACGTGCTCCGACTCCAGGACGACGGGCTGCAGCAGCGGGGTCACCACGCCAGCGGACCCTAGCTGGGCGCGGGGTGCGCCCGACCGCTGCCCGACGGCTGCTGGCGCGCCCACAGGGCGGCTGGCAGCGGGCTCCGTCCACAGGGTCCGGCGCGCGGCGGGGACGGACCGCCGGGCGCGGCCAGGGTCGAGGACGAGCGCTCGCGCTGGGCGGGCCGGTGGGAGGAGCGGTCATGGGCAGCTACACGGTGGTCGGGAACCTCGGAGCGGACCCGCAGCTGCGGTGGAACCCGAGCGGTGGCGCGTGGGCCACGTTCACGATCTGCGAGACCGACCGCGTCGTCGACCGCGAGAGCGGCCAGTGGCGCGACGGGCCCGCGACGTGGTGGGAGGTCAAGTGCTCCGGGCCGCTGGCCGAGCACGTCGCGCAGTCGCTGCGCAAGGGCCAGCGGGCCTTCGTGCTGGGGCAGGTGGGGGAGGAGCACTGGACCGCGCAGGACGGGACGCCGCGCTCGCGCAAGCGCCTGCGGGCCAGCGCTGTGGGGCCCGACCTGAGGTGGGGGGTGACGTCGTTCGCGCTGCGCTCCCGCGACGAGGGGCTCGTCGCCGGGCCGGGCGTGGACCGCGCGACGGGGGTCATCAGCGACCCGTGGGACGTGCCGGCGCAGGGCGGCACCCCCGCGGCGGAGTCCTTCCGGGCCGAGGGCGCCGGGGACGACGAGGACGGCGGGGTGCGGGACGTCGACGGGCTCGACGGTGACGGGCTCGAGGGCGACGGCGCCGAGGGCTCCGGCACCCGCGCGGCGCTGGGGGCCACGGCCTGAGCGGCCCCGCCCGACCGGCCCGGGCGGGCGGCGGAGGGCGCCCCGCCCGCCCCTAGCCTGGAGGTCATGGCGGAATTCATCTACACCATGTACAAGGCCCGCAAGGCGCACGGCGACAAGCTCATCCTCGACGACGTCACCATGTCGTTCTCCCGGGCGCGAAGATCGGCGTCGTCGGCCCCAACGGCGCGGGCAAGTCCACGATCCTCAAGATCATGGCGGGGCTCGACCAGCCCTCCAACGGCGAGGCGCGCCTCATCGCCGGGCTACACGCGTCGGCATCCTCATGCAGGAGCCGCAGCTCGACGAGGACAAGACGGTGCTGGAGAACGTCCAGGAGGGCGTCGGGCGACCTCAAGGCGCAAGATCGACCGCTACAACGAGATCACCGCCGCCGATGGCGACCCCGACGCCGACTTCGACGCCCTGCATGACGGAGATGGGCACGCTCCAGGAGGAGCTCGACCACGCCAACGCGTGGGACATGGACTCCCAGCTCGAGCAGGCGATGGACGCGCTGCGCTGCCCGCCGGGCGACGCCGACGTCACGAACCTCTCCGGTGGTGAGAAGCGCCGCGTCGCGCTGTGCAAGCTGCTGCTGAGCAAGCCCGACCTGCTGCTGCTCGACGAGCCCACCAACCACCTCGACGCCGAGTCCGTGCACCTGGCTCGAGCAGCACCTGGCGAGGTACCCCGGCGCCGTCCTCGCCGTCACCCACGACCGGTACTTCCTCGACAACGTCGCGCAGTGGATCGCCGAGGTCGACCGCGGCCGCCTCTACCCCTACGAGGGCAACTACTCCACCTACCTGGAGAAGAAGGCCGAGCGCCTCGAGGTCCAGGGCAAGAAGGACCCCAAGCTCGCCAAGCGCCTCAAGGACGAGCTGGAGTGGGTCCGCTCCAACGCCAAGGGCCGCCAGACCAAGTCCAAGGCGCGCCTGGCCCGCTACGAGGAGATGGCCGCCGAGGCCGAGCGCACCCGCAAGCTCGACTTCGAGGAGATCCAGATCCCGCCGGGCCCGCGCCTGGGCATCGCAGGTCATCGAGGTCGACGGACCTCAAGAAGGGCTTCGGCGACCGCGTCCTCATCGACGGCCTCTAGCTTCACGCTGCCCCGCAACGGCATCGTCGGCGTCATCGGCCCGAACGGCGTCGGCAAGACCACGCTGTTCAAGACGATCGTCGGCCTGGAGGAGCTCGACGGCGGCGAGCTGAAGATCGGCGAGACGGTCAAGATCTCCTACGTCGACCAGGACCGCGGCGGCATCGACCCGAACAAGACGCTGTGGGAGGTCGTCTCCGACGGGCTCGACTACATCCAGGTCGGCAACGTCGAGATGCCCTCGCGCGCCTACGTCTCCGCCTTCGGGTTCAAGGGGCCGGACCAGCAGAAGAAGGCGGGCGTGCTCTCCGGCGGGGAGCGCAACCGCCTCAACCTGGCGCTGACGCTCAAGCAGGGCGGCAACCTGCTGCTGCTCGACGAGCCCACCAACGACCTCGACGTCGAGACGCTCGGCTCGCCTGGAGGACGCGCTGCTGGAGTTCCCCGGCTGCGCCGTGGTCATCAGCCACGACCGGTGGTTCCTCGACCGGGTCGCGACGCACATCCTGGCCTACGAGGGCACCGAGGAGGACCCGGCGAACTGGTACTGGTTCGAGGGCAACTTCCAGGGCTACGACGACAACAAGATCGAGCGCCTCGGTGCGGACGCCGCCCGCCCGCACCGGGTGACCCACCGCCGTCTCACCCGCGACTGAGCCAGCCGGTGCGCTGCCCGACCACCGGCCCCGGGGCTCGCGCCCTGGCCGTCGTGGGTGTCGGGGAGATTCTGGGCCATCCCCGGCGCCATGTGCGTCGCCGCGGTGCTCCTGTCCCAGGGGCTGGTCCTGGTGGACCGGTCCCGGGGGCCGTCGTGGACGACGGGCATCGGTGCCGTCGGCCTGCAGTCGGAGGCCAGCGGCAGCCGCGACGTGCTCAGCGCCATCGCCGGCTCGATGCTCGAGGTCGCCTCGACCAGGTCCTCGATCACCATCGTGGTGCTGACCCTGACCACGTCGAGCTCCACGTCGCTGTACGCGCTGCTGGTGCTCCGCTCGGTGCGCAGCACCACCGACGATGTCTCCGGCGGTGGCACCTCCACCCCCCACTCCGCAGTGCTGATGGCCGTGCTCCTGGCGGTGGTCTGCATCGGGGTGCTCGGCTTCTTCCTGCGTCACATCCCGACACCGGCCGCCGTTCCACCGCCTCCCCCGGGGCGCCAGGTGATGCCGCCGGGCGTGGCCGAGACCGACGCGTCGACGGAGCCCGGGACCGACCGCGGACGGGTGGTGCGCGCCGACGCCAGCGGCTGCGCCACCACCCGCGCGCTCGACACGGTGCTGGCCGAGGCCCGCCGGCACGACCTGCTGGTGCGCGTGCTGGCGCCCCCGGGGACGGAAGTCGTCGACCCACCGCGCTGATGCGCGTCGTCCCGGCCGACCGCGCCCCGACGCGGTCCTGCGCTCGCAGCGCGGGTGCGTGGAGCTGGGTGACGCCCGCGCGCTGAGCCCGGGCACCAAAGACCCGTTCACCACCGCCACCGCCTCGACGACCTCTCCGGGGGTCTGGTCCCGCTGCTGGGCCACCCGACCCCGTCGCCGCGGCGCCGCCGCCCGTGACCCGGCGGTCCGCGCGCGGCTGCGCCAGCACCTTGAGCTGCTGGGTGCGGCGTACGCGGCCACCGACCCCCCACCGCACGATGTGCAGCGCGTCCGGGAGCGGACGCGCCGCTGCTCGAGCAGCCCGTCTCGTGAGAACCGCCACCGCCACCACCGCCACGACCGCCGCCCGGTCGGCGCCCTCACCCCGGGGAGGGGGCGCTCACCGGTGGTGGCAGGCGCACCATGCCCTCCTGGGCGACGGTGGCCACGAGCGCGCCGGCGCGGTCGTGGACGCGCGCCAGCCCCAGGCCCCGCGCGCCGGAGGCCGAGGGGGTGGAGTGCACGAAGAGCAGCCACTCGTCGGCGCGCACCGGACGGTGCCACCACAGCGCGTGGTCCAGGCTGGCGACCTTCAGCCCCGGCGTCGCCCACGCGACCCCGTGGCGGCGCAGCACCGGCTCCAGGACCGTGAGGTCGCTGGCCCAGGCGAGCACCGCGCGGTGCAGCGCCGGGTCGTCCGGCAGCGTCCCGGCCATCCGCAGCCAGACCGCCTGCTCCGCGGCGGGGGGCTCCGCCGTCCACGGCCCGGGCAGGTAGACGGAGCTGCCGACGTGGCGGATGTCGACGGGGCGCTGCGACCAGTACCGCGCCATCGGGTGGTCCAGGCCCGCCATCACGTCGGCGATGCTCTCCAGGCCCTCGGGGCCGGGCACCCGCGGTGCGGGCTCGGCGTGGTCGGCGCCGTCCTGCGCCACCTGGAAGGACGCGATCATCGACAGGATCGGCTGCCCGTGCTGCAGCGCGTGGACGCGCCGGGCGCTGAACGAGCCGCCGTCGCGCAGCCGCTCCACGGCGAACGTGATCGCCGCCGTCGGGTCACCGGGGCGCAGGAAGTAGCCGTGCATGGAGTGGACGGGCCGGTCGGCGTCGACGGTGCGGGTGGCGGCCACCACGGACTGCCCCAGCACCTGCCCGCCGAAGACCCGGCTCAGCGGCGACGGCTGGCTGGCGCCGGTGAAGACGTCCTGGCCGCGCTCGTCGACGCCCCCGGGCTCGAGGTCGAGCACGCGCAGCAGGTCCTCCAGCGGGTCGTCCACGCGCGTGACCCTAACGGCGCGAGCAGCCGGTGAGCGGCCGGTGAGCGGCGCCCCGCGGGGGTGCGCCAGCATGGGCCGGTGACGAAGCGGAGCGTCCCGGTGACGGTGCGGTGGTCGGACATGGACGCGTTCGGCCACGTCAACAACGTCCAGGTGCTGCGGCTGCTGGAGGAGGTGCGCATCCACGCCTTCGAGGACCTGCGCGACGCCGGTGGCCCCAGCATGCTCGAGAGCGGGGTCGTCGTCGCCCGCCACGAAGTGGAGTACCTCGCGCCGCTGCACTGGCGGCTCGCGCAGGTGCCGGTGGACCTGTGGGTCACGTCGGTGGGAGGCGCGAGCTTCGAGCTCGGGTACGAGGTGTACGACCCGGCGCCGGAGAACGACCCCGACGGCCAGCGCACCGTGTACGTGCGCGCCGCGACCACGGCCGTCGCCTTCGACGTGGCCACCGGGAGCACGCGTCGCCTGTCCGACCACGAGCGCCGGCTGCTGGAGAGCTGGGTCGACGAGCCGGTGGCGTTCCGCCGCCGCGGTCGCTGAGGCCGGGTCGATCCGTGAGCGTCCCCCGCCCCGTCACGAGCCGTCCTCGGTGCCGGTGCCGCTGGTGCCCGCTGACGCCCGGTCCCTGGACGACCTCGCCGTCCTCGTCTCCCGCGCGGCGCGCGCTGACCCCGACGGCGCCGCACGGCTGGTCGCCGCCGACGGCGTGCTCGCGGTCTGGGTGAGCCCGCTGCACGGTGCCGGGCTCCCGACGGTGCTCGGCCTGCGGACGGTCGCCCTGCGCGAGCCGGCCGCCGTCGACGTCACCGTCGAGCTCGCTGCCCTCGCCGACCGCCTGGCCCGCCGCACCGGCCCCGGTGGCAGCCCGCTCGCCGAGCTCGCGGTGCCCCCGGTGACCGTCGGCCACCTCCCGGGGGCGGCGTGGGCCGGGCTGCTGCCGCCCCGCGCCGGGTGGACGCCGACGCCGCCGCAGGAGGCCCCGGAGCTGCGGCGCCTGGCGGGGAGCGACCCGCGCGACCTGGCGGCGGCCCTGGCGCGCTCGGCGGAGGCGCTGGGCTTCCTGCCCTCACCGGACGCCGCCGACGCCGACGCGCCCGTCGCCGCCGCCAGCGCCGGTGCCTGGCGGCGGCTGTCGACGTCCCGGGGCCACGTCCTGGGCCGGCGCCCGCTGCTCACCTGACCCCCGCCCCACCGCGAGGATCGAGGAAGGGCAGGGCGAGGTCGGGCTCGACGAGCGCGCGCGGGGGGTGATCGCTAGCGTTCGCACCATGACGGTGCGCGTGGGGAACATCCGTGAGTGGAGCGGCGAGGACGTCGTCGACGAGGCCGGTGACAAGATCGGGAAGCTGGAGTCGGTGTACGTCGACACCGCGTCCGACGAGCCGGCCTTCGCGACCGTCACGGTGGGGGTGATGAGCAAGAAGCTCGTCTTCGTCCCCATCGGCGACGCCGTGGTCGGCCCGGGGTACGTGAAGGTGCCCTACCCGAAGAACCGGGTGAAGGACGCCCCCTCGATCGAGACGGACGGTGAGCTCCGCGCGGAGGCGGAGGGCGGCGTCTTCTCCCACTACGGCCTCCCTTACGCCGCTGCTCCGAGCGAGCGGCGCCTCGGCCGCCGCTGACGCGCACCGCCCGGGCAAGACCCAGATCCAGCCGGACACCCCGGAGGCCCCCGCCCCCACACGGCAGGGGCCTCCGGTGCGTCCGGCCTCAGTCGTCGAAGCTGTTGAGCAGGCTGTGCGCCGCCCGCTCGAGGTAGTCCCAGAGCAGGCTGTGCTGCAGCGGCGGCAGGTCGAGGGAGTCGACGGCGTCGCGCATGTGCCGCAGCCACGCGTCCCGCGCGGCGGGCCCGATGGTGAACCCGGCGTGGCGCATCCGCAGCCGCGGGTGCCCGCGGGTGTCGGAGTACGTCGTCGGCCCGCCCCAGTACTGCTCCAGGAACAGCGTCAGGCGCTCGCGGGCGCCGTCGAGCTGCTCCTCGGGGTACATCGGGCGCAGCACCGCGTCGTCGGCGACGCCCTCGTAGAACCGGTCGACCAGGGCCACGAACGCGGCGTGGCCACCGACGGCGTCGAAGAAGCTCTGCTGCTCGGCGGGGACCGAGCGCCCCACGCGGAGCCCGGGCCGCGGGCCCTGGGCCGAGGGGGAGGACGGCATCACCCCGCCATCATCCCCGCTGCCCCAGTCCGTCAGCGCCGCTGGTGCAGGCCCTCCAGGTCGGGCTGCGGGGCGAGCACGTTGCCCGGCCCGCTGGGCCGACGGCCCGGGGCGAAGCCCATCAGGCGCATCGCCGGGCGCGAGAGCAGGTCGAACAGCGCCGGGGCCAGGGCGTACGCGGCCTTCATCGCGGGGTTCGCCCACCCCGCGTCGACCTCGCGGGCACGACGAGCGCCGTCGGCGGCGCGCAGGACCGTCGTCGCCACGTCCTCGGGGGAGGCCACCGGCCACGGCGGGCGGTTGCGCCGGCCCAGCGCGGTGGCCGACTGGTCGTAGATGGGGGTGTCGACGCCGCCGGGGGCCACGAGCACGATCCTCAGTCCCGGCACGTCGCGGTTCTCCTGCTGCATCGTGCGGACCAGGCCGCGCAGGGCGAACTTCGTCGCGTTGTAGGCGCCCATCCACGGCACCGTGATGCGCCCGAGCACGGACCCGACGACGACGAGGGTGCCGCCGCCCTGCGCCCGGAACGTGCGGACGGCCTCGCCCGCGACCAGCGCGGCCCCGAGGACGTTCGTGCGCAGCACGCCCTCGAGGACGTCGGCTGACAGCTCGTCGACGCGGCCGTAGGCGGCCACCCCGGCGTTCTGGACGACCACGTCGAGGCGGCCGTAGCGCTGGCGCGCGCGCTGACCGGCGGCGCGCACCGCGGCGTCGTCGGCGGTGTCGAGCGGCGCGACCAGCACGTCAGCGGCACCGAGCGCGCGGCACTGCCGGGCGGCGTCGTCCAGCGGGCCCTGCGCGCGCGAGGAGAGCACGAGGCGGTCGCCGCGGCGGGCGCAGGCCAGCGCCGTCGCCAGGCCGATGCCGCTGCTCGCCCCGGTGACCCAGACCACCCGTCCCGGGGAGTGGGCGGCCCCGGGGTCAGTGGACACGGGAGGGCTTCCAGTGCTCGTCGCCCTGGCTGACGGCGGTGGCCGCCGTCGCGATGTTGCGCTGCATGCCGCCGAAGATGATGCCGTGGAAGGGCTTGATGGCCTGCCAGTAGAGGAACCCGCTCAGTCCCTTCGGGTGGAAGACCGCCTTCTGGCGGAAGACCGTGCGTCCCTGGTCGTCGGTCTCGACGATGAGGTCGAGCCAGGCCTCGCCCGGCAGGCGCATCTCGGCGCGCAGCCGCAGCAGGTGCACGTCCTCGACGGCCTCCACCCGCCACCAGTCGAGCGCGTCGCCGACGGAGATGTCGTAGCGGTTGGCGCG
This sequence comes from uncultured Actinomycetota bacterium, assembly GCA_963781365.1. Lineage (GTDB taxonomy): Bacteria > Actinomycetota > Actinomycetes > Actinomycetales > Quadrisphaeraceae > Quadrisphaera. The sequence goes on from CAWAFR010000008.1 coordinate 18,789, forward strand.
CCCGCGGCGCAGCCCGGGGCCGCCGACGCCGATGTCCATCAGCCCTCGCACCCGCCAGCCCAGCGACCAGGAGTACCAGCCGTTGACCCCGCCGATGCCCTCGATGACGGACCACAGCTGGCGCGGCGTCGCGTCGACGGTGCTCGCGCGGTCGTCCACGTACAGGGCGCCGCCGGACCAGTCCGGGTCCGAGGGCAGCGGGTCGCTGGGTACGCCCGGTGTCGACGCCGAGCGCCAGGAGGTCTGGACGTCGAACTCCTGGATCTTCTTCAGCGCCAGCTCGATCGCCCGGTCGACCCCGAGCAGCCCGTTCGGCGGGTCGGGGACCCACCGCTTGATGTCATCCTCCTTGACCACCACCTCGTGGATGATCGAGGAGACCAGGGCTCCGGCGATGGTGTGGGGCACGGGCGTCACCAGGTTGATCCAGTGGCTCGACAGGTGCGGCGTGAGCACCGGCACGGGGATCGCGTACCGCTTCGGCAGGCCCGCGCTCTTCGCGTAGCGCTGCATCAGCTCCAGGTAGGTGACGACGTCGGGGCCGCCGATGTCGAAGCCGCGGCTCACGTCAGCGGGGACCGCGGCGGCACCGACGAGGTAGCGCAGCACGTCTCGGACGGCGATCGGCTGGATCCGGTTCGCCAGCCACTTCGGCCGGATCATCACCGGGAGCCGCTCCGTCAGGTAGCGCAGCATCTCGAAGGACGCGGAGCCCGAGCCGAGGATGACCGCAGCGCGCAGCACCGCCACCGGGACGCCGCTGGCCAGCAGGATGTCCTCCACCTCCTTGCGCCCCTGCAGGTGCGGCGAGAGCTCCTCCCCGGAGGGGTAGAGGCCGCCCAGGTAGACGATGCGCCCGGTGCCCGCCTCGCGCGCCGCCTTGCCGAAGTGCAGGGCCAGCGAGCGGTCGTGCGCCTCGAAGGTGCGGCCGGTGCCCAGGGAGTGCAGCAGGTAGTAGGCGACGTCGACGCCGTCCAGGGCGCGCGCGAGACCCTCGGGGTCGGAGGCGTCGGCCTCCACGACCTCGACGTCGTCGAACCAGGGGCGGTCGCGCAGCCGGCCGGGGTTGCGGGCCAGGGCCCGCACCCGGAAGCCCGCGGCGAGAAGCTCCGGCACGAGGCGCCCCCCGATGTACCCCGTCACCCCGGTGACCAGCGCGAGCCTGTCCCCGCCGTCGAGGGACAGGTCGGGCATGGCCCCGTCCGTGGCGGACTGGGAGTCGCTGAGGTCGGCCTCGTCGGTCACGCCGCGATCGTCCGCCGCTCGCGGGCGCCGCGCGAATCCGGGCGGTGAGGCGTCCGTCACCCGGCGGCGCCGGCACCGGGCGCGGCGGGGGTCTCCGCGCTGGCGACGGGGTGGCCGATGCCCTCGGCGTCGAACCGCTCCTTGATGCGCGCCCGCAGCTCGCGGGCCACCGCCCACTGCTGCAGCGGCGCGGTGCGCACCGCCAGGCGCACCACGACCTTCTCCAGGGTGAGAGCCTCCAGGCCCCACACCTGCGGCTCCTCCAGCAGGTTCCGGCGCCACTCCTCGTCGGCGTGGAGCTTCTGGCCGACCTCGTCCAGCATCACCGCGACCGCCGCGGCGTCGGCGGTGAACGGGACGTCGACGTCGAGGACGGCGCGCGACCAGCCCTGCGAGCGGTTCCCCACCCGCAGGAGGTCGCCGTTGCGGACGTACCAGACCGTGCCGTCGACGCCCCGCAGCCGCGTGACCCGCAGGCTGACCGCCTCGACGGTGCCCTTGGCGTCGGCGGAGAGGTCGACGGAGTCGCCCACGCCGAACTGGTCCTCCGCGATGAGGAAGATCCCCGCGAGGAAGTCCTTGACCAGCGTCTGGGCGCCGAAGCCGAGCGCCACGCCGACCACGCTGACGCCCGCCAGCAGGGGGGCGAGCGGGATGCCCAGCTGGCCGAGAACCAGCAGCGCGGTGACGGTCACGAGGACCGCGGTCGTGCTGCTGCGCAGCACCGAGCCGAGCGTCCGCGCGCGCTGGGCCCGTCGCTCGAAGGCGACGGTGCCGTCGAGGCGCTCGGTGCTGCTCTGCGCCGAGGTGGTCTCGCGGCCCCGCCCGGCGCGCCACCAGCGCGACTGGCCGGGCTGGGTCTCGCCGGCGGCGATCCGCTCTGACAGCGCGCCGATCGCCCGGTGCAGGAAGTTCCTCAGCAGGAGGCCCACCACGAGGATGAGCAGCACCTTCAGCAGCGGCGCGCCGTAGTAGGTGAGGAACCGCGCGAGCGTCTCGTCGAGGCCCGCGCGCACCACGAGGCTGCAGACGGTGCCGTCGCCCACGGTGCACTGGAGCGCATCGGCCGCCGCGGTCGACGCCTGGACCCGCGTGGCGAGCGCCTCCGCCGCGTCGGCGGTGGCCGTGGCGCTCGGCGTCGCCGTCCCCGTCCCCGACGACGCCGCGGAGGCGAGGAGGGCCCAGATCACGCGGTCTCCCCGCGGTCGCTCACCCCGAGGTCGAGCCCGGTGCGCGCGGCGGCGAAGCACAGGGTGTCGGCGGCCAGCTCGACGCTGCGGGAGACCGCGCGGGCGCCGTGGCCGACCCCCGCCTCCCGGCGCAGCAGCACCGGGCGCTCCGCCGGGTCGGAACTCGTGGCGTGCTGCAGCGCCGCGCACATCTTGCGGGCGTGCAGCGGGTCGACCCGGGAGTCTCCGTCGAAGACGGTGAACAGCACCGCGGGGTAGGCCGTGCTCGCCGGGTCCGGCGAGCACGCGTGGTACGGGGAGTAGGCCAGCAGCCAGCCGAGGTCCTCAGGGCGCTCGGCGTCGCCGTACTCCGGCGCCCACGTCGCCCCCAGCCCGTGCAGCTGGTAGCGGACCATGTCGAGAAGCGGCGCCGAGCAGAGCACCGCGGCGAAGGCGTCGGGGCGCTGGGTCAGGGCGGCGCCGACCAGCAGCCCGCCGTTGGAGCCCCCGCTGGCCACCAGCTGCGCCGGCGTCGTCCAGCCGCGCTCCACGAGGGCGTCGGCGACGGCGAGGAAGTCGTCGAAGACGTTCTGCTTCGCGGCGAGCATCCCGGCGCGGTGCCAGTCCTCGCCCTCCTCGCTGCCCCCGCGCAGCCCCGCGACCACCCAGACCCCGCCGGCCTCGACCCACGCCAGCGCCGACGCGGAGTAGCCGGGGGTCATGGTGTGCCCGAAGCCGCCGTAGCCGTAGAGGACGGTCGGGGCGGGCTCGCGGGGCGCGTCGTCCCCCGGGCCGCCGGAGCAGCCGGCGCCGTCGGAGGAGGAGAAGGCGTCGGCGCGGGCCACGGCCAGCGCCCGCACGACGGTGCCGTCGGCGCTGGTGACCTCCAGCTGGCGGGTCAGGACGGCGGGCAGCGCCCCCATCGCTGCCGCACCGGGAGCCTCGGCCTCGACCGACAGCTCGCGGGTGCGGGCGTCCCAGCGCAGGACCACCGGCAGCTCCGCCGTCGACGTCCACGAGAACCACGCCTCGTGCCCGCCCTCGGGGCGTCCCCGCAGCGCGCCGAGGGTCCCGGCACCGGGCAGCGCGACCTCCCCGAGCGCTCCGGGCAGCTGCTCACCGCTCGCCAGGTCGTGGACGGTGAGCTGGGCGACGGCGTGCCGCGTCCACGCCACCAGCAGCAGGGAGCCCTCCAGCTCCTCGCCGTCCAGGACGGCGTGGTCCTCCAGGACGGCGTCGTCGCGCTCGCCCACCAGGTCCCGCCAGTGCTCCGGGCCGAGCGCGTCGGGGCGGGTGGGGTCGGCGACGGCGAGCCTGCCGCGCGGTGCCCCCAGGTCGGTGCCCACGTAGAGCCGCCCGTCCCGGGCCACGCCCGCCCCCGTGTGCCCGTCGAGACCGACGGCCACCGGCGCCAGCGCGCTCCCGTCGGGGGTGGACAGCACGCGCGGGTCGGACAGGTCGCCCAGCCAGCAGTCCGAGCGCGGGGAGGTGCCCACCGACGCGGAGACGCTCAGCCAGCGCCCGTCCCGCGACGTGCCGACCCCGTAGTAGGAGGTCACGGGCCGGCCGGCGCCGAACACCTCGACGTCGCCGCCGTCGGCCGGCGCGGCGTCCGGGTCGGCACCGACCCGGTGCAGCCAGACCCGCCGGTGGTACTTCTCCTCCCCGGCGGGCAGCCCCTCCGGCGGCAGGCGGCGGACGTAGAAGAACCGCGCCCGCGTCACGCCGTCGCCGTCGTCCTCGGCGGGCAGCCACGCGACGGGGGAGTACCGCACCCGGTGCACCGGGCCGTCGACGACGGCGCCGGACGCGACGTCGAGCACGCGCAGCACGCTCTCCTCGTCCCCGCCCTCGGAGAGCTGGTAGGCCAGCAGGTCGCCCTCCCGCGAGGGCTGCCAGGCGTCCAGGGTGGTGGCGCCGGTCGGGTCCAGCGCCAGGGGGTCGACGAGCACGCGCTCGCGGCGCTCGCCGGTGGGGCGCCCGTCGTCGTCGAGGGCGGGCTCGGACACGAGCAGCTGCCCGTGGTCGCGGCCGGGGTCACGGCGGGTGCGGAAGAGCCGGTCGCCGCGCCACACCGGGGGGCCGACGCCGCCGGCCGACAGCAGCTCCGCCACGCGGGCGGCGACGGCGTCCCGCCCGTGCCAGGAGGCGCGCTCGGCGGCGAACAGCGCGTCCTGGGCCGCGGACCAGGCGGCGGTGCGCTCGTCGGCCTCGTCCTCGAGCCAGCGGTAGGGGTCCGCCACCCGGTAGCGGGGCTCCGCGACCGGCAGATCCTCGACGAGGTCGAGGCGCTGGGCGGCGGGGTGCGCGGGGGAGGGTCGCGGGGAGTGCGGCACGGCTCCCGAGGGTAGGCGTTCCCGTCGCCGGCTCCCCGGCGCGCCCGCGTGCGATCGAGCCCCCCGCCGGGCAGGCTGGCGACGTACCCTCAGACCCGCCCCAGAGCCACCGCGCGCCGCAGCGCTCGTCACGCACCCAGGAGTCCCCGCCGTGAGCGAAAGCCCCCAGGCCACCCTCACCCGCAGCGGAGACGGCCGGCTCGAGGTGCACCACACCGCGCCGTCGCCGCGGCTGATGGAGCTGGCCGCCGCCCACGGCGTGGCCACCGAGTACTGGGACTGGAAGGGCGGCCACATCACGGTCTCCCACCAGACCATCGCCGTCGTCCTCACCGCGATGGGCGTGGCGGTGGGCTCGGACGCGGAGGTCGAGGCCTCCCTGCGGGACCACGAGCTCGCACCCTGGCGGCGCCTGCTCCCCCCGGTGGCCGTGGTGCGCTCCGGCCCTTCCGCTGCCTCCTCCGCGGTGGCCCTGCACGCGCCGGCGGGCGCCGAGGTGCGCCTCGTGGTGGCGCTGGAGGAGGGCGGGGAGGTCGCGCTGGAGCGCGCCCCCGGCGGGCGCGGCGAGCGGGACGTCGACGGCGTCCGCACGGCCGAGGTCCTCTTCACCGTCCCCGGTGACCTGCCGCTCGGCTGGCACGAGCTGCGCGCCACCAGCGGTGGGACGACGGCCTCCGCACCGCTGGTCTCCACCCCGGACGTGCTGGCCCTGCCCGAGCCGATCGCCGCGCCCGGGCACCGCTGGGGCTTCATGGCCCAGCTCTACTCCGTGCGCAGCCGCGACTCCTGGGGCCTGGGGGACCTGGCCGACCTCACCGAGCTGCTCGACTGGTCCGGACGGGACCTGGGGGCCGACTTCCTGCTCATCAACCCGCTGCTGGCCGCCGAGCCGGTCGGCCACATGCAGGACAGCCCCTACCTGCCCACCACGCGCCGCTTCACGAACCCGGTGTACCTGCGGGTGGAGGACGTGCGGGAGTTCGCCTACCTGCCCGCCACCGACCGCGCCCTCGTCGAGTGGCAGGCGGAGGCGCTGCGCGCCAGCAACACCGACCCCGGCCACCTCGACCGCGACGCCGTGTGGGCCGCCAAGCGCGCCGCCCTGCGCACCGTCTTCGAGGCCGGGCGCAGCCCCGCCCGCCAGGCGGCGTTCGAGGCGTTCCGCGCCCGGGAGGGCCAGGGCCTGGCCGACTACGCCCTGTGGGCCGCGATGATCGAGCACTACGGCCCCGGACGGCCCTGGCCCGAGCAGGCCGGGCGCATCGGCTCCGACCTGGTCGAGGGCCTGCGCGAGCAGCTGCGCCCCGCCATCGCCTTCCACGAGTGGATGCAGTGGCTGTGCGACGAGCAGCTCGCCCACGCCCAGGCCACCGCCGTGGGGGCCGGGATGGCGCTCGGCGTCATGCACGACCTCGCCGTCGGCGTCCACCCCTCCGGAGCCGACGCCTGGGCGCTGCGCCACGTGCTGGCCACCGGCGTCTCCGTCGGGGCCCCGCCGGACGCGTTCAACCAGCAGGGCCAGGACTGGTCGCAGCCGCCGTGGCAGCCGGTGGCCCTCGCCGAGGCCGGGTACGCGCCGTGGCGCGACATGGTCCGCACGATCCTGCGCCACGCCGGCGGCCTGCGCGTCGACCACGTCCTCGGCCTGTTCCGCCTCTGGTGGGTGCCGCAGGGCGAGGGCCCCGGCGCCGGCACCTACGTCCGCTACGACCACGACGCGCTGGTCGGCATCCTCTGCCTGGAGGCCGCCCGCGCCGGCGCCGTCGTCGTCGGGGAGGACCTCGGGCTGGTGGAGCCGTGGGTGCGGGGCTACCTCGCCGAGCGCGGCGTGCTGGGGACTTCGGTGCTGTGGTTCGAGAAGGACCACGGCACGGGGGAGCCGCTGGCACCGCAGGCGTGGCGGGAGCTGTGCCTGGCGACCGTCAACACCCACGACCTCCCCCCGACCGCGGGGTACCTCGCCGGGGAGCACATCGAGCTGCGCGACCGCCTCGGGCTGCTGACGCGACCGGTGTCCGAGGAGCTCGCCGTCGACGAGGCCGACCGCGCCTCCGTCCTCGACCAGCTCCGCGGCCTCGGTCTGCTGGGCGAGCACCCGAGCGAGCAGGAGGTGGTGGAGGCGCTCCACGCCTTCCTGCTGGCGACGCCGTCCAAGCTGCTCGGCGTGGCCCTCACCGACGCGGTGGGCGAGCGCCGCACGCAGAACCAGCCCGGCACGTCGGAGGAGTACCCGAACTGGCGGGTGCCGCTGGCCGACGGCGACGGCGAGGTCGTGCTCCTGGAGGACCTGCGGGCCGACCCGCGCGTGACCTCCCTCGCGGGTGTCGTGACCTCCCTGCCGCTGGAGGACTGACCCCGCCCTGCGCGAGGGCCGCGACGATCACGGTCGCCCGGCCCGCTCCTAGGCTGGGCGGATGAGCGACGTCGTCGTCCGTCCGGTGCTCGAGGCCGAGCAGAGCGCCTGGCGGCGGTCCGCGAGCCGCACCTTCCTGGACCGCCAGGTGGTCTCGGAGGACGGGCTCACCGCCCGTCGTCGGGCCTGGCGGGGGCAGCGGCTCACCGGGGCGTTCGACGGCGAGCGGGTGGTGGGCACCTACCGCTCCTGGGACGAGCGCCTGCCCGTCCCGGGTGATGGCTGCGCGGTGGCCGCCGACCTCGTCAGCAGCGTGACCGTCGCGCCCACGCACCGCCGGCGGGGTCTGCTCCGACGGATGATCACCGCTGACCTGCGGGACGCCCGCGAGCGCGGGGTCCCGCTCGCCCTGCTCGTGGCCGGGGAGGCCCCGATCTACGGCCGGTACGGCTTCGGCGCCGCCGTCGCCGCCCAGACGCTCGTGGTGCGCGCGCCCGCGGCGCTGGAGCACGTGCCCGACGGGACCGCCGACGTCGTCGTCGAGCTCGTCGAGGACGCCGACCTGCGCTCCGCGGCCCCCGCCCTCTACGCCGAGGTCGCCGCGCAGCGGCCCGGCGCCGTCCTGCGCGGCGACCCCTGGTGGGACCAGGTCCTCGGCCTCGACCCCGCCCCCGACGACCCCAAGGCCCTGCGCCCCGCGCTGCTGGCGCGCGACGCCGACGGCCGGGTCGTCGGCTCCGCCCGCTACACCCCGCGCGAGCAGTGGGCGGGCATGCGCCACGACACCACCGTGACCGTCGAGGACCTGCTCGCCGCCACCCCCGCCGCGCACGCCGCGCTGTGGCAGCACCTGCTGTCCCTCGACATCGTCGACGCCGTCCGCGCCGAGCGGCGCCCCCTGGACGACCCGCTGCCCGAGCTCCTCCACGACCGGCGCCGCGCCCTGGCCTCCGAGGGCAGCGACTTCCTGTGGGCCCGCATCCTCGACGTCCCCGCGGCCGTCGCGGCCCGCGGCTGGCTCGGCCCGCCCGGGGCGTGCGTGCTGGAGGTGCACGACGACCTCGGGCTCGCCAGCGGCCGGTGGCTCCTCGACCTCGACCTCGACCGCGGTGCCGACGAGCCGGGCCGGCTCGCGGCGACGCCGACCACGCGCGAGGCCGACGTCGTCCTGGACGTCGGGGCGCTCTCGGCCGCCTACCTGGGGGAGACCCCGCTGCTGGGGCTGCACGCCGCGGGCCGGGTGCGCGGCGCGCTGCCGGCGGTGGCCCGCCTGTCGGCGCAGCTGGCCTGGCAGCCCCGGGTCTGGCCGACGCTCACCAGCTTCTGACCCGCCAGGCCGTCAGCGCAGGAGGTCGCGCTCCTGGGCGCGCAGCGCCCGTGCGATGCCGTCGCGCTGCTCGCTGACGAGGCGGGTCAGCGCGGGCAGGTCGGACGGCGCGTCGGCCAGCCAGGCGTCCGTGCGGTCGAGCAGCGCCCGGGACGCGAGCAGCACCGGGTAGAGCCCCACCACCACCTGCTGGGCGATCTCGTTGGTGCGGCTCCGCCAGGTCGGCTCCAGGGCCGCGAAGTACGGCTCGACGAAGGGCTCCACCAGGTCGTGCAGGTCCTGGTCGTGGACCCTGCCGAAGCCCGCGGTCACCGCGGCGCGCTCGGCGTTGGCCAGCCCCGGCTCCGCGGAGGAGCCCACCAGCTGCGACCAGGCGGCCTGCTTGGCCGCCGGGTCGGGGACGGCAGCCCGGGCCCCGGCCGCCGCGAGGCGCCCGGAGGCGGTGTTGTCGCGCGCCAGCTCCGCGGCGATCTCCGCCTCCCCGGCGCGCCCCTCGACGACGAGCGCGGTGAGCAGGTCCCAGCGCAGGTCGGTGTCGACGGTGAGGCCCTCCAGCGGGCGCTCCCCGGACAGCCACCCGGCGACGGCGTCGAGCTGGGTCGGCGTCCGAGCCCACCCGGCAGCGGCCGTGGCGAGCTGCAGCTGCGCGTCGCTGCCGGGCTCCGCGGCCAGCGCCAGCTCCGCGAGGCGCTCGGCGACACCGGCCGCGACGTCGTCGCGGTGCCCCGGTGCGGTGTAGAGCCGCGCCGCGGTGGTCAGCTGCCCGAGCAGCGTCCGCAGCACCGAGGAGGTCGCGGGGGTGGACTCCACAGCGGCGTTGTCGAGCACGAGGTCGACGAAGTCGCGGGCGGCGACCTCGGCGTCTCGGGTCATGTCCCAGGCGGCCGACCACACCAGCGTGCGGGCCAGCGCGTCGTCGACAGCGCCGACGTGCTCCAGCGCCGTCGTCCAGGACTGGTCGTCGAGGCGGACCTTGGCGTAGGCGAGGTCGTCGTCGTTGAGCAGCAGCAGGTCGGGGCGCTCCACGCCGACCAGCTCCGGGACGAGCGTGCGCTCGCCGACGACGTCGACCTCCACGCGGCCGGTCCGGACCAGGCGGGGCGCGCCGCCCGGCGTCGCGGTGTCACCGCCGGCGTCGTCGTCGTCGGTCACCGTGTGGTGGCCCTCGCCCGGCACGTGCAGGTCGTACAGGCCGATCGCGAGGCGGTGGGGGCGCTGCACGGGGTGGCTGTCGGGCACCTCCTGCAGCACCACGACCTCCGTCATCGCGCCGGTCTCGTCGGTGGTGATGCTCGGGCGCAGGGTGGTGGTGCCCGCCTGCTCCAGCCACACCGCCGACCAGGAGGACAGGTCGCGGCCCGAGGTCGCCTCCAGCTCGACGCAGCAGGTCGGCCAGGGAGGCGTTGCCGAAGGAGTGCGCGCGCAGGTAGCGCCGGACCCCCTCGAAGAACTCCTCGCGGCCCACGTAGGCGACCAGCTGCTTCAGCACGCTGGCGCCCTTGGCGTAGGTGATGCCGTCGAAGTTCACCTCGACCGCCTCGAGGTCGACCATGTCGGCGACGATCGGGTGGGTGCTCGGCAGCTGGTCCTGCCGGTAGGCCCAGGCCTTCTCCATCGAGGCGAACGTGGTCCACGCGTCGGTCCAGCGGGTGGCCTCGGCGGTGGCCAGCGTGGAGGCGTACTCCGCGAAGCTCTCGTTGAGCCAGAGGTCGTCCCACCAGCGCATCGTCACCAGGTCGCCGAACCACATGTGGGCGAGCTCGTGCAGGATCGTCACCGCGCGGCGCTCGACCACGGCCTCGGTGGGCTTGGAGCGGAAGACGTAGCGCTCCAGGAACGTCACGGCCCCCGCGTTCTCCATCGCGCCGGCGTTGAACTCCGGCACGAAGAGCTGGTCGTACTTGGGGAACGGGTAGGGGATGCCGAACAGGCCCTCGTAGAACGCGAAGCCCGCCCGGGTGATGTCCATGACCTCCTCGGCGTCGAGGTGCTCGGCCAGGGACGCGCGGCAGAAGACGCCCAGCGGCACGATGCGGCCGTCGCTGCTGGTGAGCTCGCCGCGCACGGAGTGGTACGGCCCGGCGACGACGGCGGTGACGTAGCTCGACAGCACCGGCGTCGGTGCGAAGCTCCAGGTGGCGGACCCCTCGCCCGCCGGCACCGGCTCCGGGGTGGGGGAGACCGACACGACGGTCCAGTGGTCGGGCGCCGTCACGGTGAACGTGAAGACGGACTTCAGGTCGGGCTGCTCGAAGACCGCGAAGACGCGGCGGGAGTCGGCCACCTCGAACTGGGAGTACAGGTAGACCTCGCCGTCGACCGGGTCGACGAAGCGGTGCAGGCCCTCCCCGGTGTTCATGTAGGCGCAGTCGGCGACGACGACGACCTCGTTCTCGGCGGCCAGGCCGTCGAGCTGCACCCGCACGCCGTCGGCGACGTCGTGGGCGTCCAGCGCGGTCCCGTTGAGCACCACCTCGCGCACGTGCGGGGCCACCAGGTCGAGGAAGGTCGAGGCCCCCTCGCGGGCGGTGAACCGCACCGTCGTGCGGGAGGAGAACGTCGTCGGCCCCGCCGTCAGGTCGAGCTCGACGTCGTAGGAGCCGACCTCGAGCAGCGCCGACCGCTCGGCCGCCTCCGCGCGCGAGAGGTTCATGCCCCGGCTGTCGTTCGGGGAGTCGCCGGGCTGGTCGTGGTGGCTGCTCATCCGCGCGTGCACCTCGACGATGCTGCCACGGCGGCCCTGCGAGCGGAGCGGGCGGTCCGGTGGTGAGATCGGTCGATGACCCACGCATCGACCGACACCTCGAAGAGCCCCGTCGACTTCTGGTTCGACCCCATCTGCCCCTGGGCGTGGATGACCTCGCGCTGGATCCTGGAGGCGGCGAAGGTGCGCGACATCGACGTCACCTTCCGCGTGATGAGCCTCGCCGTCCTCAACGACGGCAAGGACCTGCCGGAGCAGTACGTCGAGATGATGAGGAAGGCCTGGGGCCCGGTCCGGGTGGTGACAGCAGCCAAGGAGCTGCACGGCCAGGAGGTCGTGGAGCCGCTCTACACCGCGATCGGCACCCGCCTCCACCCCGGTGGGGAGGAGGACTACGAGGCCGCCGTCGTCGGCGCCCTGGCCGAGGTCGGCCTGCCGGACGACCTCATCCGCTACGCCGGCACCACCGAGTACGACGAGCTGCTCAAGGCCTCCCACTTCGAGGCGATCAACCGGGTCGGCGACGACGTCGGCACGCCCGTGATCGGCGTCGCCGGCGCCGACGGCGAGGCGGGCCCGGCGTTCTTCGGCCCCGTCATCACCCCCGCGCCGAAGGGCGAGGAGGCCGGGCGCCTCTGGGACGGCGTCCTCGCCGTCGCGTCCTACCCGGGCTTCTACGAGCTGAAGCGCACCCGCACCCAGGGCCCGGTCTTCGACTGACCCGTCCACCCCCTGGCCGTGGTGTCAGCGGACGCTCGCCACCCCGCTGCAGCCAGGGTGGCGGAAGTCCATGATCACGGGCGGAGTGCCAGGATGTCCGCCGTGCGCGTCCACATCGCCAGCGACCACGCTGCCCTCGAGCTGAAGCAGCACCTCGTGCAGCACCTCGCCGACGCCGGGCACGACGTCGTCGACCACGGCCCGGCCGTCTACGACGCGCAGGACGACTACCCGACCACCTGCATCCCCTGCGCGCTCGCGGTCCGCGCCGACGTGCGCGACGGCGTCGACGCCCTCGGCATCGTGCTCGGCGGCTCCGGCAACGGCGAGCAGCTCGCCGCCAACCGCGTGCCGGGCGTGCGCGCGGCGCTCGCGTGGAGCCTGGAGACCGCCAAGCTCGCCCGCCAGCACAACGACGCGCACGTCGTCTCCGTGGGCGCCCGGATGCACTCCGTCGAGGACGCGACGGCGATCGTCGACGCCTTCCTCGCCGAGCCGTTCAGCCACGACGCGCGCCACCAGCGCCGCCTCGACCTCATGGACGCCTGGCAGGCGGAGCACCTCACCGAGCGCTGATCGGCGGGCGGTGAGCCCCGCGAGGGGGCAGGGTCGACCCTCGTGCCCGAAGGCCACACCCTCCACCGCCTCGCGCGGTCCGTCCGCGACGCGTTCGGCGGCCGCGTCGTCGCCGCCAGCAGCCCCCAGGGGCGGTTCGCCGACGGCGCCGGCCTGCTCGACGGGCAGCGCCTCGCCCGCGCCGAGGCGCAGGGGAAGCACCTGCTGGTCGGCTTCACGCCGCCCGATGCCCCGCTGCGCCGCGCCCCCGACCACTGGCTGCACGTGCACCTCGGCCTCTACGGCAAGGTCGGCTTCGCCGAGGCGGACGTCGACGACGACGGCGGCGCGGCGGTCCCCGACCCGGTCGGCGCCGTGCGCCTGCGCCTGGTCACGCTCGACGCCGCCTCCGGTGCGGGGCCGCTGCGCTGGGCCGACCTGCGCGGTCCCACGGCCTGCGAGGTCCTGGTGCGCCCCGAGGTCGACGCGCTGCGCGCCCGGCTCGGGCCCGACCCGCTGCGCCGCGACGACGGGCCGGAGCGCTTCCTGGCGCGCGCGGGCACCTCGCGGGTGACGATCGGGGCGCTGCTCATGCACCAGGACGTGCTCGCCGGCGCCGGCAACATCTACCGGGCGGAAGCGCTGTTCCGGGCCGGCATCGACCCGGCGACGCCCGGTCGCGACGTCGACCCGGCCCGCCTGCTCGGCGTCTGGGAGGACCTGCGCGTGCTGATGCGCGACGGGGTGCGGACCGGGAAGATCATCACGACCCGCCCCGGCGACCGGCGCGTCCGAGCCGGCGACTGGGGCGACGGCGACGACGCACCCGGCAGCCCCGTCCAGCGGGGTCGGGCCGGGTGGCACTACGTCTACCACCGGACCGGTCTGCCCTGCCGGCTCTGCGGGACGCCCGTGGCCACGAGCGTCGTCGAGGGGCGCAACCTCTTCTGGTGCCCGGCCTGCCAGGCGCCCGGCGTCGAGTCCGGGATCGCCGCACCGGCGGCCTGACCCCTCACCTCCGGGGATCGCAACCAGGCGCCCAGTTGCGGTTCCGGCACCCTCCGGTACCGCAGCTGAGCGCCTGAGTGCGGTTCCGGGAGGGTGCGGGGGCGGGTCTGGGTGAACGCCGGAACGCTGGCGGGGCCACGGCTAGGGTCGACGGGTGCGCCTGCGCCTCGACCGCGCCGTGCGCTGGCTCCAGCGGCGGCGCCGGCGCGCCACCCGCCGCATCGCCGCCCGGTTCCGGCCCCGCACCATGCCCCGCCAGGCGCTCCTGCTGCTGTGGCTGACGGCCCTCGCCGTCGTGCTCGCGGTCACGGGTGCGCTCTCCCCGCAGTGGGCACCGACCAGCGCGATGGTGTTCGTGCTGCTGCTCGGCGGGTTCTTCCTGCGGATGCGGACGATGGTGCTGCTCTTCCTGGTCGCCGCCGCCGGCGCGGCGCTGACCGTCGCGGTGCACGACCCCGGCTCGCCCACCCGCCCCGGAGACCTGCTGCTCCTGGCGGCGACGACGGTGCTGGTGGCGCTGTTCGTGCGCAGCCGCGAGCGCCTCGGCGTCCAGGGGACGCTGGGCGACGCGATGCTCGTCGACCTGCGGGACCGGCTGCGCAGCCAGGGGACGGTGCCGCCGCTACCGCCGTCGTGGCTGGTGGAGACCGAGCTGCGGCCGGCGTTCGGGGACTCGTTCAGCGGGGACTTCGTCGTCGCCACCCGGTCCCGGCGCGCCGGCGCCGACGGCGCCGACGGCGGGGGAGACCTGCTCGAGGTGGTGCTGGTCGACGTCTCCGGCAAGGGGCAGGGCGCCGGGACCCGCGCGCTGCTGCTCTCGGGGGCGTTCGGCGGGCTGCTGGGGGCGATGCCGGTGGACGAGTTCCTGCCGGCCGCCAACGCGTACCTGCTGCGCCAGGACTGGCCGGAGGGCTTCGCGACGGCGGTGCACCTCGCTGTCGACCTGAGCACCGGCGGGTACCGGGTCGCCTGCGCGGGACACCCCGCGCCCGGCACCGGCGGGGCCGGCGAGCCGTGGCGGCTGGTCGAGGACGACGACGCCGGGCCGGCCCTCGGGCTGGTGCCCGGCGCCGAGTTCCCGGCGGTGCACGGGGTGCTGCGCCCCGGGCAGGGCCTCTACCTGTGCACGGACGGCATGGTCGAGGTGCCGGGGGAGGACCTGTCCGTGGGCACGCAGACCCTGCTGGGCCTGGCGGCGCGGGCGGGAGAGGCGCGGGTGGGCCCCGGGCGAGGCGGAGCGGCTGGTCGACGCCGCGCGGGTGGCGGAGTCCGACGACCGCGCGCTCATCCTCGTCTGGCGTCGGGGATGAGCTCGCCCTGCGACGGCGAGGCCGCCGGCGTCGTCCTCGTCCCGGGGGTGCCGGTGGCGGCGGGCAGCCAGGCGGCCAGCGCGGCGTCGCCCGAGACGGGACGGCCCACCCAGTAGCCCTGCAGCTCGTCGCAGCCGAGCTCGCGCAGGCGGGCCGCGACGGCCGGGTCCTCCACGCCCTCGGCGATCACCTGCAGCCCGAGGCGGTGGCCCAGGTCGATGATGCTGGCGGCGATGGCCTCGTCCTCGGGCAGCCCGACCATGCCGGTGACGAACTGGCGGTCCACCTTCAGCTGGTGCGCGGTCAGCTCGCGGAGCTGGCCGAGGCTGGTGTAGCCGGCGCCGAAGTCGTCCACGGAGACGCGCAGGCCCCGCGCGCACAGGGCACGGACGACGTCGAGGGCCTCCCCGGCGTCGGAGGCGACGGCGGTCTCGGTGATCTCCAGGACCAGCTGCTCCGCGGGCCAGGCGCTGCGCGCCATCGCCTCGTCGACGATGCCGAGCAGGCCCGGCTCCAGCACCGAGGCGCTGATGTTCACGGCGATCGTGGTGTCCAGGCCCGCGCGGCGCCACGCCGCGGCCTGGCGGACGGCGGTCAGCACCACCCACCGGGTCAGGGGGCTCACCAAGGTGGTGCGCTCGGCCAGGGGGAGGAACTCCGCGGGCATCAGCAGGCCGCGGGTGGGGTGGTTCCAGCGCAGCAGCGCCTCGAAGGCGCGCAGCTCCAGGGTCTGCGCGGAGACCACCGGCTGGAACAGCAGCGAGAGCTGGCCCTCGTCCATCGCGTGGCGCAGCATCCCGAGCAGGGTGACGCCGTCGTCGTTGTCCGGGGCGAGGTCCGGGGTGTACGGCAGGACGCCGGCGCGGGAGCGCTTCGCCTCGTACATCGCCAGGTCGGCGCGGCGCAGAAGGTCACCGACGGTGCGGCCCGCGGCGGGGGCGACGGCGGCACCCACGCTGCTGGTGATGTCCAGGTCGACGCCGTCGACGCTGAAGCCGCCGGCGCCCAGGGCCGCGAGGAGCCGCTTGCCGTGGAGCACCGCCTGCGCCGCGGTGACGGGCACCCTCAGCAGCACCGCGAACTCGTCGCCGCCGAGGCGGGTCACGACCGCCCCCACCGGGGCGGCGTCGGCCAGGCGCCGGGCGACCTGCACCAGCAGCGCGTCACCGGCGGCGTGGCCGAGGGTGTCGTTGACCTCCTTGAAGCCGTCGAGGTCCAGCAGCAGCAGGCCGGGCCCGTGGCTGCCGTCGCCGTCGAGCTCGGGGAGGGCGGTGAGGGTGCGGTCACCCTCCTCGGTGAGGAGCACGCGGTTGCCGAGCCCGGTGAGGGGGTCGGTGCGGACCATCGTCGCCGCCCGGTGGTGCTGGCGGCGGAACAGCACGAGCACCACCACGAGGGCGACGACCAGCAGCGACGCCAGGGCGACGCTGGTGAACGGGTCCCCGGCACCCCCGGTCACCCCGCCTGATGCCTGCAGCAGCACGTCGTCCTCCTCCGGACCGGCGCCCGCTCCTGGTGGAGGGGCCCCGCACACGTCGTCGTCGCGGGGGCGGCGGCCCTGGAGGGCGCGGCGAGGGGCTCACCCGGACGGCCCCCGGGCGTACCATGCACCGACCGGGCGCAACGGCGCGCACCCCCCGCTGCCCGCAGCCCTCTCCCGGGAGACCCCGTGGCCGACACCACGCGCACGCCCAGCACGCCGGCCCCGCCGG
Organism: uncultured Actinomycetota bacterium; assembly: GCA_963781365.1. Taxonomy (GTDB): domain Bacteria; phylum Actinomycetota; class Actinomycetes; order Actinomycetales; family Quadrisphaeraceae; genus Quadrisphaera. The sequence goes on from CAWAFR010000008.1 coordinate 35,228, forward strand.
CCGCCGAACCTGCGCCCCAGCACCACGACCAGTCCCAGACGCAGTCCCAGTCCCAGACCCAGTCCCAGAGCCACGACCACGGCGGGCACCACGCCCAGCGCTGGCTGGTGCTGGCCGTGCTCGGCCTGTGCCAGCTGATGGTCGTGCTCGACGCGACGATCGTGAACATCGCCCTCCCCAGCGCGCAGGCCGAGCTGGGCTTCTCCGACGCCGACCGGCAGTGGGTCGTCACCGGCTACTCCCTCGCCTTCGGCGGGCTGCTGCTGCTCGGCGGCCGCCTGGCCGACCTGTTCGGCCGCAAGCGGATGCTCGTCATCGGCCTCATCGGCTTCGCCGCGGCCTCGGCGCTGGGCGGTGCGTCGCAGCAGCTTCGAGATGCTGGTCGCGGCCCGCGCGCTCCAGGGCGTGTTCGGCGCGCTGCTCGCCCCCGCCGCCCTCTCGACGCTGGCCACCACCTTCACCGACCCGCGCGAGCGCGGCAGGGCGTTCGGCATCTTCGGCGCCATCGCCGGCGCCGGCGCCGCGATCGGCCTGCTGCTCGGCGGCGCGCTCACCGAGTACGTCGACTGGTCGCTGGTGCCTGTACGTCAACATCGCCGATCGCCGTCGTCGCCGGATCGGCGCGTGCTGTGGCTGGTGCACGAGGCCGCCGACGCCGGCGGCGCCCAGCTCGACCTGCCCGGCACCGCGCTGGCGGTGGCCGGCCTGGTGGCGCTGGTCTACGGCTTCGCCCACGCCGAGACCGACGGCTGGGGCGACCCGGTGACGCTCGCGTGCCTCGTCGGCGGCGTGGTGCTGCTGGTGGCCTTCGTGCATGCTGGAGCGCCGCGTCGCGCACCCCCTGCTGCCGCTGCGCATCGTGCTGGACCGCCGCCGCGGCGGCGCCTACCTGGCGATGGCGCTGACCGCGATCGGCATGTTCGCCGTCTTCCTGTTCCTGACCTACTACCTGCAGCAGACGCTCGGGTTCACGCGCCGCTGCGGGCGGGGTTCGCCTTCCTGCCGATGGTCGTCGGGCATCATCTCCTGCTCCACGGCGATCGCCGCGCGGCTGCTGCCGCGGGTCGGCCCCCGCCCGCTCATCGCGGCCGGGCAGCTGCTCGGCGCCGTCGGGCTGCTGCTGCATGGCGCAGCTGGAGGTCGACTCCTCCTACTTCGCCGCACGTGCTGCCCGCGCTGCTGGTGCTCGGGCTCGGGCATGGGCATGATCTTCGGGTCGGCGTTCAACACCGCGACGGCCGGCGCCGCGCGCCGCGACGCCGGGGTCGCGTCGGCGCTGGTGAACACCGGCCAGCAGGTCGGCGGGGCGATCGGGACGGCGATGCTGTCGACGCTGTTCGCCAGCGCGGCCAGGAGCCACGTGGAGGACTCCCTGGCCGCCGCGGGTGCGGCAGCGGCGTCGGGCCCGTCCCCGCAGCTGCTGGCCGAGGCCGCCGTCGTGGGGGAGACCCACGCGTTCCTCATCGCCGCGTGCATCTTCGCGGGCGCCGCGGTGATCTCGTTCCTGCTGCTGCCGAAGGGCCCGACGCCGTCCGGCCCCCCGGGCGCCCCGCCCGCCGTCCACGCCTGAGCGCCCCTCCCGGACCGCACTTCCCCCGGGAAGTGCGGTCCAGGGGGCCCCGGGGGGAGGCGCACTTCCCGGGGGAAGTGCGGACAGGGGGCGGGTGCGCGCCAGCAGCGCGCTGAGCACGAGGGCCGCCGCCGCCGCCGCCGTCGCCGAGCCCGCGACGAGCGCCACCGCGCCCCACCCGCCGGGTCACCGGCCCACGGTAGGCAGTCGCCTCGCGCGGCTCGCCGCGGGCGGGGACGATGGGACCACACCCCACACCATGATCCGGGAGGATCCACCTTGCTCACCGTGAACGCCCGCTCCACCGCCGGCCCCGGCAAGCCCTTCGAGGCGACCACCATCGAGCGCCGCGACCTCGGCCCGAAGGACGTCCTCATCGACGTCGCCTTCGCCGGCATCTGCCACTCCGACATCCACACCGGCCGCGGCGAGTGGGGCGAGACGCTGTTCCCGCTGGTCCCCGGCCACGAGATCGCCGGCACCGTCTCCGCCGTCGGCTCCGAGGTGTCCAAGCACGCCGTCGGTGACCGCGTGGGCGTCGGCTGCATGGTCGACTCCTGCCGCGAGTGCTCCGAGTGCCAGGCCGGCGCGCGAGCAGAACTGCAAGAAGGGCAACGTCGGCACGTACAACGCGATCGGCAAGGACGGCCGGCCCACCGAGGGCGGGTACAGCGAGAAGATCGTCGTCGACGAGGACTTCGTGCTGCGCATCCCCGAGGGCATCGACCTCGACGTCGCCGCCCCGCTGCTGTGCGCCGGCATCACCCTGTACTCCCCGCTGCGCTTCTGGGGCGCTGGCGAGGGCAAGTCCGTCGCCATCGTCGGCATGGGCGGCCTCGGCCACATGGGCGTCAAGATCGCCCACGCCATGGGCGCCGAGGTCACTGTGCTCTCGCAGTCGCTGAAGAAGCAGGAGGACGGCCTCCGCCTCGGCGCCGACCACTACGTCGCCACCAGCGACGAGGCGCGCTGGAGTCGCTGAAGGACTCCTTCGACCTCGATCATCACCACGATCTCGGCCGACGTCGAGATCGCCGACTACCTGGCGACCCTCAAGCCCGAGGGCGCGCTCGTCAACGTGGCGCGCCGCCACGAAGCCGTTCACGGTGCCGGCGTTCGCGCTGATCCCGGGCCGCAAGAGCCTCGCGGGCTCCAACATCGGCTGCATCGCCGAGACCCAGGAGATGCTCGACTTCTGCGCCGAGCACCACATCGGTGCCGAGGTCGAGGTCATCAGCGGCGACCAGATCGACGAGGCGTGGGACCGGGTCGTCGCCTGCGACGTGCGCTACCGCTTCGTCATCGACACGAGCACCCTGGCCCCCTCGGCCTGACCCGCACCCCTGACCGTGATCATGGGCAGGAGGCCGGTCCGCCGGCCTGCTGCCCATGATCACGCCCGGGTGGGCGTGAGGATCAGGGGCGCAGCAGCTCCTCCTCCAGCTCCAGCAGCTGGTGGTCGCGGCCGAGGCCCGCGACGGCGGTGACCCGCCCGCTCGCGTCGCGGTAGCGGACGACGGCGTCGCCCTCGGCGAGGTCGCCCTCGACCTCCGCGGTGCCCCCGCCGTCGCCGGTCAGGTCCGGCACGTCGCCGGAGAGCCGGACCTGCCGGGAGAACTGCTTCGTCCAGAAGAACGCCGGCTCCTCGAGCTCGGCGCCGGCGCCGCGGCTCAGCAGGTCGAGCGCGGCCACCGCCCCCTGGCGCTGGGCCTGTGCCCAGTGCTCCACCCGGCGGCGCCGGCCGGTGGTCGCGTCGGGCCACGCAGCGATGTCACCGGCGGCCCAGACCCCGTCGGCCGACGTGCGGCCGCGGGCGTCGACCACCACGCCGCCTCCCTCGGACTCCGGCGCCAGCGCGAGGTCGGCGCTCTTCGCGAGGTCGAGGCGCGGGGTGACGCCGACGCCGACCACGAGCAGGTCGGCGCGGCCCTGCGCCGGCGCGCGAGAGCCGTCGTCGAGCTCCAGCACCCCGTCGGCCCACCGCACCGCTCGACCCGTCGCGAACCGCACGCCCTGCTCCTCGTGCAGCGCGCGGACCGCGCGGCCGAGGTCCTCGCCGAGCTGGCGGCGCAGCGGCACCTCGGAGGTGGCGACGACGGTGACTTCGACCCCCTTCTCCCGCAGCACCGCGGCGACCTCCAGGCCGATGAACCCCGACCCGAGCACGACGGCGGTCCGCTGCTCGGGCTGCTCGCCGACGGCTGCCAGGAGCGCGTCGGCGTCGGCCAGGGAGCGCAGGAGGTGGACGTCGCCACCCCGCAGGCCGGGCAGGTCGGGGCGCACGGGCTGCGAGCCGGGCGCCAGCAGCAGCGCCTGGTAGGCGAGCAGCGTGACGGCGCCGTCCGGACCCTGGAGGCTCAGCCGCTTCTGGTCGGCGTCCAGCACCGTGGCCCGGGTGCCCAGGCGCAGCTCGACGCCGTGCTCGGCGTACCAGTCCTCCGCCAGCAGCGGCAGGGCGTCGGCGGGCTTGGCGCCGGCCAGGTAGGACTTGCTGAGCTGGGTCCTGTCGATCGGGACGGCGGGCTCGGCGGAGACGAGCACCAGCTCGCCGTCGTAGCCCTCGCGCCGCAGGCGCTCGACCGCGGCGAAGCCCGCGGCCCCGCCGCCCACGACGACGATGCGCCGCAGCGCCCCCTCCGCTCGCGTCGCCGCAGCCTCCGGGCCCGGTGCCGGCTCGTCGGCGGGGCCCACCACGCGGACGACGGCGTCGTCCCCGTCGCCGGTGACCTCGACGTCGTAGCGGCTCAGCGGCGCGTAGGCGGGGGCGAGCAGCGCCTCGCCGGTGCGCAGGTCGAAGCACGCGTGGTGGAACGGACACCGCACGACGTCGCCGGTGCGCAGGCCCTTCGGCAGGGCGGCGCCCACGTGGGTGCACTGCGACGACAGGGCGGTGACGCCCCCGTCGGGGAAGCGGACGAGCATGACCTGCTCGGCGTCGTCGCCGCTGCCCAGCGTGCCGGCCAGCGGCGCCCCGTCGAGCGGGACGTCGCCCAGGCGCACGCCGCGGGTGAGGTCGGGGGTCGTGTCGTCATCAGCCACCACGCACTCCTACCCCGCCGCAGCGGCCCCCGCCCGTCGAGGTGGCGCACCTGCATGATCACGCCGCGGTCGTCCCCCGTGATCATGCAGCCCCGCCACCCCCGGGGCGGATCAGATCGGGTCGAGCAGCCGCTTCAGGAAGCGACGGGTCCGCTCCTCGCGCGGGTCGGCGATCACCTGCGCCGCCGGCCCCCGCTCCACGACCACCCCGCCGTCCAGGAACAGCACCTGGTCGGCCACCTGCTGGGCGAAGCGGATCTCGTGGGTGACCACGACCATCGTCGAGCCCTGCTCGGCGAGGTCCTTCATCACCGCGAGCACCTCACCGACCAGCTCCGGGTCGAGCGCCGACGTCGGCTCGTCGAAGAGCACCACCTGCGGGTGGATCGCCAGCGCCCGGGCGATGCCCACCCGCTGCTGCTGCCCACCGGACAGCGACGACGGCAGCGCGTCGGCCTTGCCGCTGAGGCCCACGCGCTCCAGCAGGGCCAGCGCCTCGGTGCGCGCCTCCTCCTTCGGGCGGCCCTGCACCACGACCGGCCCCTCCATGACGTTCTGCAGCGCCGTGCGGTGGGGGAAGAGGAAGTGGCTCTGGAAGACCATCCCGCTCTGGGAGCGCAGCCGGACCTCCGCCTGCTGCGCGGAGCGTCGGCCGAGCGAGGGCAGGGTCGAGAAGTCGAGCGAGACGTCACCGACCCGCACGACGCCGGCCTCCGGTCGCTCCAGGGCGTTGAGGCAGCGCAGCACCGTGGTCTTGCCGGAGCCGGACGGGCCGATGAGCACGGTGACCGAGCCGGTGGGCACCACCGCGTCGATCCCGCGGAGGACGTGGTTCTCCCCGAAGGACTTCCGCAGCCCGCTGACCTCGACCAGCGGCGCGCTCATGCGGTCACGTACCGGTTGAGGCGGACCTCGAGCCGGTCCTGCAGCGCCGACAGTCCCAGGCAGACGACCCAGTAGATGACGGCAGCCTCCAGGTACAGCGCGAAGAACTGGTAGGTGGGAGCCGCGATCTGCTGCGCCACCCGGAACATGTCGGTCACGAGGACCGTGGAGGCCAGCGACGTGTCCTTCACCAGGGAGATGAGGGTGTTCGACAGCGGGGGGCACGGCGATCCGCGAGGCCTGCGGCAGGACCACCCGGCGCAGCGTCGTCGAGTACCCCATGCCCACCGTCGCCGCGGCCTCCCACTGCCCCCGGGGCACCGACAGGATCGAACTGCGCGACCACCTCGGCGGCGTACCCCCCGACGTTGACGCTGAACGCGATGGTGGCCGCAGGCCACGGGTCCAGCGTGACGCCGAGCGACGGCAGACCGTAGAAGATGATGTACAGCTGCACGAGCAGAGGCGTTCCGCGGACCGCCGAGACGTAGACGCGCGCAGCACCCGAGAGCAGGCTCGACCGGCGAGAGCCGCATCAGGGCGACGACGACGGCGATGACCATCCCGACGACGAACGACACCGCCGTCAGTGGGATGGTCCCGAGCACCAGGGCCCTGCAGCAGCGGCCACGCCGAGGAGCGCACGAGCTCCCAGTCGACCACGCCGTCAGCCCCTCAGGCTGTCGGTGCGGCGTCACTTGCTGACGTCCTCGCCGAAGTACTCCTGCGGAGATCTGAGCGATCGTGCCGTCGTCCTCCAGGTCGGCAGGGCTGCGTCGATCTTCGGTGTCGAGGTCGGAGCCCTTCTGCAGCGCGAACGCCTGCTCGGCTGGTGTCGTCGGTCTTGGCGGCGATCTTCACGTCGTGTCGCCGGTGGTCTTGAGGTAGTCGAGCGCGGCGAGGTCGTCGTTGACGGTGGCGTCGATGCGGCCCTGCTTGAGCAGCGTCACGGCCTGGGTGAAGCCCTCCACGCCCTCGACGTTCGCGCCCCGTCCTCTCGCGACCTGCGGCCCAGTTGCTCGTCAGCGACTGCGCGGTGGTCTTGCCCTGGAGGTCTGCGAGGGAGGTGATGGCCGTGTCGTCGGCGCGCGTGATGATCGCGCCGGTCGGACACCGTGTACGGGGTGGGAGAAGTCGTACAGCGCCTGGCGATCGGGGTTCACCGTGACCTGGTTGGCGACGACGTCGTACCGGCCCGCCTCCAGGCCCGCGAAGATCGCGTCGAAGGTGACGTCGGTGAACTGCACCTGCATGCCCATCTGCTGGGCCACGGCGGTGATCACGTCGACGTCGTAGCCCGTGAGCTTCCCGCCGTCCGCGGTGTCGTGGTACGTGAACGGGGAGTAGGTGCCCTCGGAAGCGACGCGCAGCACCCCGCCGGATCCGGACGAGGAGCCCGACGGCGCAGCGCTGGAGCTGCTCCCGCCGACGATCCCGTCGGCCGGCCCACCCCCGCTGCAGGCGGACAGGGCGGTGACAGCGGCGGCGGCGAACAGGGTGAGGGCGGAGCGGCGGAGCACGGGTGACCTCCAGGTCGGGTGGTGGTGCAGCACCCCTCTCACCCGCGACGGTCGAGGAGGTCGGGCTCAGCGGGTGAGCCGTGCTTCCTCGACCGTCGCGGGGTGGCGCGAGGGCGGAGCAGGTCGAGGGCGGGCCGGTGGCTCCGCCAGGAGGTGCAACGCCGGATCAGGCGCGGATCTGCCGCCTGCTGGAGATGACGCCGGTGTCGAAGCCCGCCAGGTGCAGCCCGCCGTGGAACCGCGCGTGCTCGATCTTCACGCAGCGGTCCATGACGACGTCAGGCCCGCGGCCTCGGCGCGGCGCGCGACGTCCTCGTGCCACGAGCCCGAGCTGGAGCCAGAGCACGCTCGGCGACTTGCCCCCCAGCGTCCTCGCGCAGGGCGAGCACCTCGTCGAGCACGGTCGGCAGGTCGTCGTGCTTGCGGAAGACGTCGACGAGGTCCGGCACCACCGGCAGGGCCGCGAGCGACGGGTAGACCGGCCGGCCGAGGATCTCCGTGGCCCGCGGGTTGACGAAGTACACGTCGTACGGGCGAGGAGAAGCAGGTACGTCGAGACGAAGTAGCTGGCGCGCGGCCTGGGTTCGCCGAGGCGCCGACGATCGCGATGCGTCGTTCGCCTCGGCGCAGGAGGCGCCGAGGCGCTCGGGGGCGGTGCGGCCCGACCCAGGTGCGCGTCACGGAGTCGACGCGTCAGCGGGGTCCGATCGTCAGGCCTCCTTCGGGTCGCGCCGTGCGGTCAGGGCCTGGTCGAGGTCCCAGAGGATGTCGTCGAGGTCCTCGAGGCCCACGCTGATGCGGACGAGGTCCTCCGGGACGCCGGCGACCTCGAGCTGCTCCGCCGAGAGCTGCTGGTGGGTGGTGGACGCCGGGTGGATGACGAGCGTGCGCGCGTCCCCGACGTTGGCCAGGTGGACTGGCGAGCTGGAGCGACTCGATGAAGCGCCGGCGCCGCGGCCGTCGCGTCGGGCCGTCCCGCACGCCGAACGCGAACACCGACCCCGGCCCCTGCGGCAGGTACTGCTTCGCGCGCTCGTGGTGCGGGTGGCTCGGGAGCCCGGCGTAGTTGACGTACGCGACGCGCTGGTCGCGCCTCGAGCCACTCGGCGACGCCTGCGGGCGTTGGCAAGGTGCGCGTCGATGCGCTGGGGCGAGCGTCTCGACGCCCTGGAGCAGCTGGAACGCGGACTGCGGGGACAGCGACGGGTCCGATGTCGCGCAGCTGCTCGCTGCGCAGCTTGGTGAGGAAGCCGTACTCGCCGAAGTTCTCCCACCACCGGATGCCGCCGTAGCGACGGCACCGGCTCGGTCATCTGCGGGAAGCTGCCCGTTGCCCCAGTCGAAGCGGCCGCTCTCGACGACGACGCCGCCCAGGGTGGTCCCGTGGCCGCCGAGGAACTTCGTCGCCGAGTGGATGACGATGTCGGCGCCGTGCTCGATCGGCCGCACCAGGTAGGGCGGCGAGAGGGTCGCGTCGACGACGAGCGGCACGCCGGCCGCGTGGGCGACCTCGGCGAGCCCGGCCAGGTCGGCGATCTCGCCGGAGGGGTTCGCGACGACCTCGGCGTAGACGGCCTTGGTCTTCCGGTCGGATCGCCGCGGCGTAGTCGGCCGGGTCCGTGCCGCCGACGAACGTGGTCTCGACGCCGAACCGGCGCAGCGTCACGTCGAGCAGGGTCACCGTGCCGCCGTACAGCTGGCTCGAGGCGACGACGTGGTCGCCGGCGCCGGCCAGCGCCGCGAAGGTGACGAACTCGGCGCTCATCCCGGACGCCGTCGCGACGGCCCCGATGCCGCCCTCCAGCGACGCGATCCGCTCCTCGAACGCCGCGACGGTGGGGTTGCCGATGCGGGAGTAGATGTTGCCGTACTTCTGCAGGCTGAAGAGGTTCGCGGCGTCGGTGGTGTCCTCGAAGACGAACGACGTCGACTGGTAGATCGGCACCGCCCGCGCGCCGGTCGCGGAGTCGGGGGTGCCGCCGGCGTGCAGGGACCGGGTGCGGAAGCCCCAGGTGCGCTCGCCGCTGGGGCGCTCCACGAGCGGGTCGGGAGAGGCGGCGTCGGGGACCACCGGCGGGTTGACGTCGTGCTCGGCGGCGGTCGGGTCGACGGCTCCGCCGCCCGGGGTGTCCTGGCTCATGGGTCCCATCCTCGTCGTCAGGTGCTGGTCTCGCCCTCCCCGCGACGATCGAGGAAGGAGGCGCCGCGCGTCTGGCGCGAACCTCCTCGATCGTCGCGGGGAGGGATGTGGTCAGGGGGTGCGCGCTGCGCGGGCGGTGATGCCCGCGCGGACGGCGTCGACGGCGCGCTCGTCGGCCAGCGACGTCGTGTCGCCCGGCGGCCGCCCCTCGAGCAGGTCGCCGAGCATCCGCCGCATGATCTTGCCGCTGCGGGTCTTGGGCAGGTCGCGGCACGACCACGACGTGCTTCGGCTTGGCGACCGGCCCGATCACCGTGGCGACCTGCGGCGCGCAGCGCCTGCTCCAGCGCCGCGTGGCCCGCGGCGTCGTCGAGCACGGCCCGCCGCGACGGGATGACGAACGCGGCGACCGCCTGCCCGGTGAGCTCGTCAGCGACGCCGGCCACGCCCGCCTCGCCGACGTCCGGGTGCGCCACCAGCGCCGACTCGATCTCGATGGTCGAGAGCCGGTGCCCGGAGACGTTGACGACGTCGTCGAGGCGGCCGAGCAGCCAGATGTAGCCGTCGGCGTCGTAGCGGGCGCCGTCGCCGGCGAAGTAGTAGCCCTGCACCGCGAACTGCCGCCAGTACGCGTCGCGGTAGCGCTCCGGGTTCGCCCCAGACCGTGCGGGCCATGCCCGGCCAGGGCTTCCGGATGACGAGCCAGCCGCCCTGCCCGGGCTCGACCTCGCGGCCGGTGTCGTCGACCACCGCGGCATCCAGGCCCGGCAGCGGACGGGTCGCGGAGCCGGGCTTGAGCGTCGTCGACACCCGGCAGCGGTGCGACGACGGCCGCCCCGGTCTCGGACTGCCACCAGGTGTCGACGACCGGCACCGCGCCCCCGCCGACGTGCTCGCGGAACCACATCCACGACCTCGGGGTTGATCGGCTCCCCGACGGTGCCGAGCAGCTGCAGCGAGACGAGGTCGGAGCGGGCGGGCACGTCCGCGCCCCAGGTCATGAAGGTGCGGATCAGGGTGGGCGCCGTGTAGTACGTCGTCACCCCGTAGCGCTCGATGACCTCGAAGTGCCGCGCCGGGCGCGGGGAAGTCGGGCGTGCCCTCGTAGATCACCTGCGTGAGGCCGTTGAGCAGCGGCCCGTAGATCTCGTACGTGTGCGCGGTGACCCACGCCAGGTCGGCGGTGCACCAGTGGACGTCGTCCGGGCTTGGCGTCGAAGTGCGCCCAGTGCGCGTAGCGCGCGTGCGTGAGGTAGCCGCCGGAGGTGTGCACCAGGCCCTTCGGCTTCCCGGTCGTGCCGGACGTGTAGATGATGAAGAGCGGGTGCTCGGCGTGGAAGGCGACGGCCGCGTGCTCGGGGGAGGCGGTGTCGACGACGTCGTGCCACCACACGTCGCGCCCTTCGGTCCACGGGAGGTGCTCGCCGGCGTACGCCTCCTGGCCGGTGCGCCGCACCACGAGCACGTGCTCGACGTGGTCGAGCCCGGCGACGGCGTCGTCGGCGGCGGCCTTGACCGGCACCGCCTTGCCGCGGCGGAACTGCCCGTCGGTGGTGATGACGAGCTTCGCCGTCGTGTCAGCCAGCCGGAAGCGCAGCGCCTCGGCGGAGAACCCGCCGAACACCAGGGAGTGGACGGCGCCGATCCGCGCGCACGCCAGGTGACCACCAGCGTCTCGGCGAGCACCGGCAGGTAGAGGACGACGCGGTCTCCGGGACGTACGCCGAGCGCCGTGAGGGCGTTCGCCGCGCGGCGACCTCGGCGAGCAGGTCGGCGTAGGTGACCGTCCGCTGGTCGCCGCGCTCGCCCTCGAAGTGGGGGGCGACCTTGTCGCCGCGGCCCGCGGCCACGTGCCGGTCCACGCAGTTGACGGCGACGTTGAGGGTGCCGCCGACGAACCAGCGGGCCACCGGGACGGACAGCTCGGCCTCCGGGTCGCCGACGTCGACGCTGCCGGCGCCCTCGGCGAAGCGCGCTGGCTGCCACTGCAGCACCCGCTCCCAGGGCGTCGTCCAGTCCAGGTGCGCCGCCTGCTCGGCCCAGAACCCCTCTGGGTCGGCCTCGGCGCGCACGCGCTAGGCCTCGGCGGTGGCGGCGTCGAGGTTCGCCGTCGCGGCCACCTCCGGCGGCGCGGGGAAGCGCCGGTCCTCGGCGAGCAGGGTGGTGAGCCGCGTGCTGGCGGTGCTCGTCGCTGCGTCGTCCGCCGGGTCACGCCCACCTCCTCAGGGCCCACCGCTCCAGCAGCCCGACGAGCGCGTCGGTGAGCTTGCCGAGCACGGCGAGCAGGATGATCGTCAGGTAGATGCGGTCGATGCGGCCGTTGTTGGTGCACTCGGTGAGCAGGAATCCCAGCCCCATCGACGACGCGAGCAGCTCCGCCGCCACGAGGAACAGCCACGCCTGCGCCAGTGCGAGGCGCAGCCCGGCCAGGACCGCGGGGACGGCGGCGGGCAGCTGCACCTGCGCGAGCAGCCGCACGCCCCGCAGGCCGAACGTCCGGCCGGCCTCGACCAGGTGCGGCGTCGACGTGACGCAGCGCCGACGCCGTCGTCGTGTACACCGGGAAGAACGCGCCGATCGCGATGAGCATGACCTTCGGCGGCTCCCCGAGGCCGATGTAGATCAGCAGCAGCGGCACCCACGCCAGGGAGGGCACAGCGCGCAGACCGCCGATCGTGGGACCCACCAGGGCGTCGGCCCAGCGCGAGAGCCCGACGAGCGAACCGACCGCCAGCCCCACGAGGGAGCCGACCGCGAACCCCAGGAGGACCCGCTGGGTGGAGATCGCCAGGTGCTGCTGGAGCAGGCCGCGCTGCCAGAGGTCGACGGCGGCGCGGACGACCGCCTCCGGCGCCGGCAGCTGGGACGGCCGGGTAGACCTGCGCGGACGACCAGCGCCTGCCACAGCCCCAGCAGGGCCAGCGGCAGGACAGCGCCCCACCACGAGGAAGGGCGCCGCCGCGCTGCGACCCCCGCGGCGGCCGGAGTGGAGCGCTTCGCCCGCGGCGACGACGGGTCGCCTGACCCGCCGAGCCCCATCGCCTCGGCGGACCGCCCGTGGAGCATCGACGCCTCGGTCACGAGGGGTCCGCCTGCTGGGCGTAGCTGGTCGTCGAAGAGGCTGCTCAGCGCGGTGTCGACGGCGCCCTGGCTCGGGCACGTCGCCGTTCCCACGAACACGGGCCGATCTTCTCGAGCACCGCGGTCTGCGTCGCCCCCGGCACGGGGTCGATGTCGAGCTTCGTGCGCCCGCAGCGTCGTCGTCGCGACCGCCGGGTCGATGCCCGGCCACCTCGGCGAGCAGCGCGACGGCGGCGTCCGGGTTCTCCGGGACCCACGCCGCGCGCCTTCTCGTAGGCGTTCGACGACGGCCTGCGCCAGGTCGGGGTTCTCGGCGAGGAAGTCCTCGCGGGCGTTGAGGAAGCCGTAGGAGTTGAAGTCGATGTTCGGTAGATGAGCTCGTCGCCGCTCTCGGCCTGCGCCGCGGCCATGATCGGGTCGAGCCCGGCCCAGGCGTCGACGCTGCCGGCATCCAGCGCCGCGCGGCCGTCGGCGTGCTGCAGGTTCTGCACCTTGACGTCGCTGGTGCTCAGCCCCGCCTCCTCGAGCGCCTGGAGCAGGAAGAAGTAGGGGTCGGTGCCCTTGGTGGCGGCGACGTACTTGCCCCGCAGCTCCGCGACGTCCGTGATCGTCGAGTCCTTCGCGACGACGATCGCCGACCACTCCGGCTGGCGAGAGATGTCGATGGTCTTGATCGGCGAGCCGTTGGAACGGGCCAGCAGCGCGGCGGAGCCCGCCGTCGAGCCGACGTCGATGTTGCCCGTCGCGCAGGGACTCGTTGGCCTTGTTGCAGCCGGCGGACTGCACCCAGCTCCACCGTGACGCCCTGCCGCCCAGCTCGGCTCGAGCCAGCCCTGGTCCTTGATGACCAGGCTGAGCGGGTTGTAGGTGGCGAAGTCGATCGTCAGCGTGCGGGGCGCGGCGCTGCCGCTCGCTGCGGAGGTGGCGCCGCTGGCGGCGGGCGCGGCGCCGGTGGCGTCCTCGCCCTGCGCGCAGCCGGCGAGGGTCAGCGCGGCGAGCGGGCCAGCGCGAGCAGCCGCAGGAGCGGCGCGAGGGCGAGGAAGGGGGCATGGCGGTGCTGGGCACGGGGCTCCTCAGGGAGGACGACGGGTCAGGACGGTGCTGGTCGCCGGTGGCGACGGGCGGCGCGGGCTGGCGCGACCGCCGGAGGCGTGCGGCGCGGGACGCCGAGCCGCTCGAGCAGCTCGGCGCGCAGGGCGGCGAGGTCGGGCGTCAGCCGCGGTCGCGGGGGCGGGCGAGACCGACCACGTCGTCCGAGCGACCCGCCGCACCCGGCCGGCGCCGGCACCCGCGGGGGCGCCGAGCAGGACGACGCGGTCGGCCAGGTGAAGCGCCTCGTCGACGTCGTGGGTGACCAGGAGCGACGGTGGTCGGCGTCGCCGCGTGCACCTCGAGCAGCAGGTCCTGCATCGTCAGCCGGGTCAGCGCGTCGAGCGCCGCGAACGGCTCGTCGAGCAGCAGCACGCCGGGACGCCGTGCGAGCGCCCGGGCCAGCGCGGCGCGCTGCGCCATGCCGCCGGAGACCTGCGGGGCCGGTGGCCGGCGAAGCGCGCCAGGCCGACGACGTCGAGCAGCTCGCGCGACGCGCTCGCGGCCGGCGGCCTTCGGGGTGCCGCGCGGGCAGGCCCAGCGCGACGTTGCCGCGCGAGGGTGCGCCACGGCAGCAGCCGCGGCTCCTGGAAGGCGACGGCGCAGCGCGCGTCGTCGGTCGTGCACCGGAGCGCCGTCGAGCAGCACCGCTGCCGTCGTCGGCGGCGTCGAGGCCCGCGACGGCGCGCAGCAGCGTCGACTTGCCGCAGCCCGAGGGGCCGAGCAGCGCGACGATCTCGCCGGGGGCGACGTCGAGGTGGACCCCCGACAGGACGACGTGCTCCCCGAAGCGGCGACCGACGCCCTCGAGGCGGACACCCACCGCGGTGCCGGCCGAGCTGCCCGAGCTGCCGACGGAGGGACCGGACGTGGAGCGGGGCGGTGGGGCGGCGCGCAGGACGCTGGACACGGTGTTCCTCCATCGGTCCTGGCGGTAGCACCGGCCCTGCGCCGTGGATCGGCGGGGTGGTTGCTGCGGCGTCAGCGAGCCAGGTCTCTCAGCCGCTCGGGATGGTCGCCGTCCATCTTACGGTCAGCCGGGGGGTGCTGCACCTGCGCCGGTGCTGCGCTGCGGGCCCCCAGCACCACCGCGGCCACCGCGAGGAGGATGACGACACCGCCGTACCCGACGGCGACGGCGAGCAGCCCGAAGGTGGGGACCAGCTCGCCCGCGAGCACCGCCGGCAGGCTGAAGGCGAGGTAGCTGACCACGTAGACGCTGGTCAGCAGGCCCGCGCGGTGCTCGGGGGGCGCGGTGGCCACGACGCTGCGCAGGGCACCGGAGAAGCACGCGCCGAAGCCGGCGCCGGCCACGAGCAGGCCGGCGGCGAAGACCGGAAGGGATGCGGTGACCAACCCGGCGACGTCCAGCACCGTGCCCGCCGCGAGCCCGACGGCCCCCCACCGCTCCAGGGGGGCGCTGGGGGTGCGGGCCGTCACCAGCGCAACGACGCCGCTGCTGGCGCTGAAGGACGCGAGCAGCGCGGCGCCCGCGAGGGGGTGGGCGACGCCGAGCACGTCGCGGGCGATGGTCGGGCCCAGGGACAGCTGCAGCGCGCCCAGGGCCCAGGTCGCCACGAACACCGGGACCGCTGCCGCGAACCGGCGGCGCGAGGCTGCGGGGACGGCGACCCGCGGCCGCAGCGAGCGCAGCGCGGCGGCCCGGCGCTGACGGCGGGGCTGCCCGGGCCGGCTGACGTCCGCCGACTCCGGTAGCAGCGCCGTCGCGAGCAGCAGCACCGCGAACAGGGCGGCCAGGACGGTGAACACGACGGACGCCGGGGCCGCGGAGACCTCCACGACGACGCCGGAGCCGAGCGCCCCGAGCGCGAGCCCGAAGGTGGGGGCCGCGCTGTTGACCACCGCGCCGAGGCCGCGGCGCCCGGGCGGCTCGAGGTCGAGCAGCGCGGCACCCGCGGTGCCGATCGCCAGGCCGGTGGCCACGCCCTGGGCTGCGCGGGAGACGAGCAGCAGCGCGACGGAGCCAGCGGCGAGGAAGACGAGCAGGCTGGCCAGCTCGAGGGCGACGGCGGCCAGGAGCACCGGGCGGCGGCCGACGACGTCGGAGAGCCTGCCGAAGACGGCGAGCGCCGCGAGCAGGGTGAGCGCGTAGACCGCGAAGACGGCGGTGAGCGCTGACGGGGAGGCGCCCCAGCGCTGCGCCCAGACCGGGTACAGCGGGGAGGGCGCCGCCGAGGCGGCGAGGAACAGCAGCACCAGCGCGCTGACGAGCGCGAAGGCCGGCCCGCGACCCAGGCGTCGGCGGGTCCGGAGGGCCTGCTGGGTCGGGGGGCTGTCGGTGCGGGGGCTCACCGGGGACTCCTGGTCGCTCGACGACAGTTCGACGTCCGTCGAACCGGGCCGACTGTAGTCCCTCCGCGGGAACAGTTCGACCGGCGTCGACCTGTCCTCGTACCCTGGGTCCGTGCCCGACCCGTCAGCCGACCCCGCACCCGACGCCGCAGCCGACCCAGCAGCCGTCCCCGCTCCCGCCCGCGACCTGCCGCACCCCGCTGTCGACGAGCTGGAGGTCACCGCCGTCCTCGCGGCCCTGGCCGACCCCGCCCGCCTCGCGATCGTCCGGGAGGTCGCAGGTGCGCCCGCCCCGGGGCTGGCCTGCGAGGCCGTCGGCGGTGACGTGCCGAAGTCGACCCGCTCGCACCAGATCAAGGCCCTGCGCGAGGCCGGCGTCGTGCGCACCACGCCGTCGGGCCGGCACCGGCTGGTCACCCTGCGTCGCGAGGACCTCGACCACCGGTTCCCCGGGTTGCTGGACGCCGTCCTCACGGCCGGTCGTCCCGCTGGGTGACCGCCCGTGGCGCCGGGGCACCCGCTCGGGGGAGCGTGGCCCGCTCGTCGCCCGACCGGGTGGTGCAGCGGTGGACACGCCCCCCGCGCGGCGGACAACCTCCAGCCCGTGGACACCGCGACCGAGCAGCTCATCGCCTCCCTCGAGGCGCTGCTCGCCGCTGCCACCGCCGAGGGCCCCCGCCCTCCGGCGGTCCCGCTGGAGGACTGGGCCGAGCAGCTCCTCGACGAGCGCAGCGCCCGCGGCTGAGCCCCCCCGCGGCTGAGCGCACGACCGAGCCGCCGGGCACCCCCGTGACACGCAGCACCCGCCCGCGGACCCGCACCGCCATCGTCGGCGCCGGGGGCATCGCCGAGAGCTCCCACGTGCCGGCCCTGCGGGCGCACGCCGACCGCACCGAGCTGGTCGCCGTCGTCGACGTCGACGCCGCCCGCGCGGACGCCGGCGCCCTGCGGTGGGCGCCGACCCGGCGCTGGCCAGCAGCGGCGGTCACCGCACGCACCGACGTCGCCGCGATGCCCGCCGCCGAGCGGCCAGGTCTGGTGCTCGTCTGCACGCCGCCGTCCACGCACCGCGCCGCCGTCGTCGCCGCCCTCGACGCCGGCGCGTGGGCCTGGTGCGAGAAGCCCGCGACGCTCTCCCTGGACGAGCTCGACGACGTCACCTCCCGCGAGCGGTGATCGCGGTGGCCGGGCGCCTCGACCGCGACGTGGAGACCGAGGACGTCTCCACGGCCGTCGTCACGATGGAGTCCGGTGCGATGGTCTCGGTGGTGAACAGCCTCCTCAGCCCCCGCCAGGAGAGCCACCTGCGCTTCGACCTCGCCGACGCCACCGTCGAGCTGACCCACCGGTACGGCTACGACGACGCCTCCTGGCGCTGGACCCCGGCGCCGCACGTGGCCGCCGACCCGGGCGGCGCCGCGCGGGCCGCCGCGTGGGCGCCCGTCGACGACGTCCCCAGCTCCCACGCCGCGCAGCTCGGCGACCTCCTCGACGCCCTCGACGCGGGAAGGCGGCCCGCGGTGAGCGGTGACGACGCCCGCCGCACCCTGGAGCTCGTCGCGGCCCACCAAGCCTCCGGCGCGGTCGGTCGAGTGCTGTCGGTGCACTTCGAGTGGCTCCTCGACACCGGGCACGGCGCCGACTGCTTCCGCCGCTGGCACCGCGACGAGGCGGCCAGCGGCGGGCTCTGGGTGCACAAGGCGAGCCACCACCAGGACCTGGTCGGCTGGTGGCTGCAGGCGGCCCCGACCCGCGTCACCGCCGACGGCGGGGTCCGCTTCTACGGCGACGCCGGCGCCGGGCGCCCCGCGGGCCTGCGGCCGGAGCGGGGCACCGGAGCCCCGGCGGACGACCCGTGGTCGCTGGACCTGCGCGGTGACGACCGCCTGCGGGCGCTGTACCTGGACGCCGAGGACGACGGCGGCGGGGAGGGGTGCTGCCGCGACGTCGACCCCTTCGCCCCGGACGTCACCACCGAGGACACCCTGTCGCTGCTCGTCGGCTGGTCCGGGCCCGGCGGAGCACCGGCGACCGTGAGCTGCTCCCTGACCCGCTGGGCCGTGCCGCGGACCGGCACGACGGCGTGCGCGCCGTCGCCGTCGGCCTGGCCGGCGACCTGTCCCTGGCGCAGGGGAGGACGGTCGCTGTGGCCGAGCTGGACCTCGGCGTCGACGTCGTCGCGCCGGCAGCCCGCTGACCTGACCGCTGACCGGCTGCCCGGCGGTCCGGGTCAGAGGGCCTTCTGGGGGTTCAGGATCCCCGCCGGGTCCAGCACCGCCTTCAGCTGGTGCTGGAGCGCGAGCACGTCGGGGCCCAGCTCGCGGGCCGCGTGCTCCCGCTTCAGCACGCCGACGCCGTGCTCCCCGGTGACGGTGCCGCCCAGGCGCAGCGCGAGGGCGAAGACGGCGTCGGCGGCGGCGAGCACCGCGGGGGGCAGCGGGTCGTCGTCGCTGCTGCCGGGCCCCCGCGGCACGGCGATGATCGGGTGCAGGTTCCCGTCGGCGGCGTGGGCGATGACGTAGATGTCCGTCCCGGTCTCCCGCCCGACCGCCTGCACGCCGAGCACCGCCTCCGCCAGGCGCGACAGGGGCACGGCGATGTCCTCGATGAGCACCCGCCCGCGCCGCTCGACCGAGGGCAGCGCGGCGCGGCGGGCGGTGAGCAGCGCCGCGGCCCGCTCGGGGTCGTCGCTCGCCTCCACCGACAGCGCCAGCGGCGCGAGCACCTCGGCGAGGCGGTCGAGCTCCCCGCGCGCCGCCGCCGGCGAGGAGCCGTCGGTCTGTGCCACGAGCACGGCGCCGTCCGGGCCGGTGGCCACCTGCAGGTCGGTGCCCTCGGCGTCGTCGATGGCACCGAGCGTGGCGCCGTCGACCAGCTCGAGGATGAGCGGGCGCACCCCTGAGGCGACGACGGCGCTCGCGGCGCGGGCCGCTGCCTCGACGCTGGGGAAGCGCGCCAGCAGGGTCGCCAGCGCCGCAGGACGCGGCAGCAGGCGCAGCGTCGCCCCCACGACGATGCCGAGGGTGCCCTCCGAGCCGGTGAACAGCGAGGTCAGGTCGTAGCCGGTGACCCCCTTGAGGGTGCGCCGGCCCACGTGCAGCAGCCGCCCGTCGGCGAGGACGACGTCGAGCGCGAGCACCGCGTCGCGGGTGACGCCGTGCTTGGCGCCGCGCAGCCCACCGGCGTTGGTGGCGATGTTGCCGCCGATGGTGCTGATGCCGACGCTGCCCGGGTCGGGCGCGAACATCAGCCCGTGCGCGGCGGCCGCCGCGTCGAGGTCGGCGGTGATGACGCCGGGCTCGACGACGGCCACCTGGTCGACCGGGTCGACCTCCACGATCCGGTCCATCCCCGACAGGTCGAGGACGACGACGCCCGCGCCGCCCGTCGCGGCGCCCGCGAGGCCGCTGCCGGCGCCCCGGGCCACCAGCGGCGTGCCGGTGGCGGTGCACCAGGCGGCGACGTGCTGCACCTCGGCGACGCTGCGGGCCCGCACGACGACTGCCGGGACGCCGCCGGCGGGCACCCCGGAGCGGTCGCGGCGCGCCGCGCCCCGGGCGTCGTCGGCGGTGGTCCAGTCGCTCAGGGCGGCGGTGAGGCCGTCGAGCGCTGCGGGGTCCGTGAGGGCGGTGGTCACTGCGGTGCTCCTCGGTCCGGCGCTGTCGGTGTGGTCGGTGTGGTCGTCGCCGGGCCGGTCGCCACCGGGCGGCCGTGGGTGTTGGACCACTGGCTCCACGAGCCGGGGTAGAGGGCAGCTCGCACCCCGGCGAGCTCGAGGGCCAGCACGGTGTGCGAGGCGGTGACGCCGGACCCGCAGTAGGCGCCGACCGGCGCGCCGTCGTCGGTGACCCCCACCGCGGCGAAGGCCGCGCGGAGCTCCTCGGGGGAGCGGAACCGCCCGTCGGCGTCGAGGTTCGCCGTTGTCGGAGCGCTGCGGGCACCGGGCACGTGGCCGCCGACGGGGTCGACCGGCTCGACGTCGCCGCGGTAGCGCTCCGCGGCGCGGGCGTCGAGCAGCACGCCGCGCGCGGGCAGGGCCGCGGCGCCGTCGGTGTCGAGCACGCCCTGGTGGCCCCAGGAGAGGGTCACCGACCCGGGGACGGGGACGACGTCGCCCTGCTCGAGCGGGTGCCCGCCGTCGCGCCAGGCGGGCAGGGCGCCGTCCAGGACGCGGACGTCGGCGACGCCGGCGTGCCGCAGCAGCCACCACGCGCGGGCCGCCGCGAGGCCGTTCCAGTCGTCGAGGACGACGACGGCGTCGCCGTCGTCCAGGCCCCACGAGCGCGCCGCCGCCTGCAGCGCCTCGCGGGTGGGCAGCGGGTGCCGGCCGTCCTCCGGGCCGTGCTCGGCCGCGGGCACGGCGAGCTCGGTGTCGAGGTCGACGTAGACGGCCCCCGGGACGTGCCCGGCGGCGTGGGCCGCGCGGCCGTCGGGGGCGCCGAGGCGCCAGCGCACGTCGAGCACCCGCACCGGCACCCCCTGCGGGGTGCGCCAGCCGGCGGTGAGGAGGGCGGCGAGCTCGTCGGCGTCGACGAGCGGACGACCCGGACCGGTGTCGTGAGCTGCGGTCACCGCCCCAGCGTCCTCCACCGACCCGTCGCCGGCACCGCGGCTCCCGGTGACCCCGACATCGGCACCAGGCGCCCCACGCGCGCCGGGGCTGCACCAGACTCCGGCCGCGTGGACCCTGCCGTGGACGCTGCTCCGGACGACGCCGCCCCGTGGCGGATCTCCACCCTCGGCCCCGCTCGGCTCGACTCGCCCCTGGCGCCGCTGCTCGCCGGCCGCGAGCGCAGCGAGAACTACGTCGACGAGGGCGACCGGGTGCTGGTCGACGACGTCCTGTCCACGGCGTGCGGGCGCGGCGTACCCGTCGAGCGGCTGCCCGGGCTGGAGCCCGGCGGGCCGCGCCGCAAGATCTTCTTCGACCCCTCCAAGACGCGCGTCGGCATCGTCACCTGCGGGGGGCTGTGCCCGGGCCTGAACAACGTGGTGCGCGGCCTCGTGCTGGAGCTGTGGCAGCAGTACGGGGTGCGGCGCGTCCACGGGTTCCGCAACGGCTACGAGGGCTTCGTGGCGTCCTACGGCCACGAGGTGCTCGACCTGACGCCCGCCTCGGTGCGCGGCATCGACGAGCAGGGCGGCACCGTGCTGGGCACCTCCCGCGGCCAGCAGGACCCCGAGGAGGTCGTCGACTGCCTGGAGCGGATGGGCATCGGCGTGCTCTTCGTCGTCGGTGGCGACGGGTCGATGCGGGGGGCGCTGGGCATCGCCCGCGTCGTCGCCGAGCGCGGGCTGAAGATCAGCGTGGTCGGCGTCCCGAAGACCATCGACAACGACATCCCCTTCATCGACCACAGCTTCGGGTTCCAGACCGCCTTCGCCCGGGCCTCGGAGACGATCCGCTCGGTCGTCGTGGAGGCGCGCTCCACGCCGCACGGCGTCGGCCTGGTCAAGCTGATGGGCCGCCACTCGGGGTTCATCGCCGCCTACGCGGCGCTGGCCCGGAACGACGCCGACTTCGTCCTGGTGCCCGAGGTGCCGTTCGGGCTGGACGACGCCGACGGGCGCCCGGGCCTGCTCTCCCTGGTGCAGCGGCGGGTGGCCGAGCAGGGCAACGCCGTCGTCGTCGTCGCCGAGGGCGCGGGGCTCGACCTCGTCCCCGGCGAGGGCGTCGACGCCTCCGGCAACCAGCTGCTGGGGGACGTCGGGCGCCACCTGCGGAGGTCGCTGCTGGACTCCTTCGCCGCCGCGGGGCGGCCGGTGAACCTGCGCTACGTCGACCCCTCCTACGCGATCCGCTCCGTGCCGGCGAACGGCTACGACGCCGTCTACTGCCTGCGCCTGGCGCACGCCGCGGTGCACGCGGCGATGGCCGGGCGGACGGCGATGGTGGTGGGCCGCTGGCACGGGCGCTTCGTGCACGTGCCCATCGAGCTCGCGATCAGCCGGCGGAACGTGGTCGACCCGCACGGCGACCTGTGGCTGTCCGTCCTGGAGGCCACGGGCCAGCCGACGCGCATCGGGTGACCTGCTGACGTCTCCTGAGCGTTCGCCGCTCGATCCGATCAGGACGTGGGCGGCGCGCCGCCGCGTGGTGGCCGGGGAGCTGGCCTCACGCAGGGCACCGCCACCGTCGCGACCGCGCGGCGCCACGCTCCACGGGCCGGTGGATGCCGCGTGCCCGGTGTCGGCGGTGCGCGGCTTCGCCGACGTGCTGGTGCTGCTCGATCCGGGTGCTGCGAGCCTGCTGGGATGACGGTCGTCCGCTCCGCCCGGCTGCTCGACGGCACCGGGGCCCCCGCGGTCGACGACGCGTGGGTGGTCACCGACGGCAGTCGGGTGACGGCGCTCGGCACCGGCTCCGGGTGGCGCGAGCACGCGCACCTGCTGGCCGACGGGGAGGACCCGGTCGACGCGGCCGGGCAGTGGCTCGTGCCCGGCTTCGTCGACCTGCACCGCCACGGCGGCGGCGGCCACGCCCACGAGGACGGCCCGCACGCCGTGCTCGCGGCGGCGCAGGCCCATCGGGGCCACGGGACCGTCCGCGGGGTCGCCAGCTTCGTCGCCGCCGACGTCGACGTCCTCGCCGGCCACCTGGCGGGAGTGGCCGACCTGGTGGCCGAGCACCCCGGCCTGCTCCTGGGCAGCCACCTGGAGGGGCCGTTCCTGGCCGTCGAGCGCCGCGGCGCGCACGACCCGGCCGCCCTGGTCGACCCGACGCCGTCCGCCGTGCGCCACCTGCTCGCCGCCGCCCGCGGCACCCTGCGGCAGGTCACGCTCGACCCCCGCCGGTCCGGCGCCTCGGAGGCGCTGCGCCTGCTCACCGCGGCGGGCGTCGTCGTCGCCGTCGGGCACACCACGGCCGGCTACGAGGAGACCCGCGCCGCGTTCGACGACGGCGCGCGCCTGCTCACCCACGCCTTCAACGCCATGCCCGGCATCCACCACCGGGCGCCTGGGCCCGTCGTCGCCGCGCTGGCCGACCCGCGGGCGGTGCTCGAGCTGATCCTCGACGGCGAGCACGTGCACCCGCAGGTCGCGGCGCCTCCTGCTCGCCTCCGCCCCGGGCCGGGTGGCGCTGGTGACCGACGCGATGGCCGCCGCGGCGACGCCCCCTCCCGCCGCGGGCGGGGCGCACCCGCGGATGCGCCTGGGGGGGCTCGACGTCGAGGTCACCCCCGGGGCCGACCCCGGCGCCCCCGCCCGCGTCGTCCTGGCCGGCACCGACGTCCTCGCCGGCTCGACCCTCACCCTCGACGCCGCGCTGCGCGTCGGCGCCGCCGCCGGGCTCCCGCTGCCCGAGCTGGTGCGGGCCGCCACGTCGACGCCGGCGCGGGTGCTGGGGCTGCGCACGCGCGAGGGGGGACCGGTCGGCGTCGTCGCCGCGGGCGCCCCCGCCGACCTCGTGCTGCTCGACGCCTCGCTGCGCGTGACCGAGGTGCTCGCGTCCGCGCTGCCCGTGGTGCCTGGGCTGCCGGGGGCTGTCGCGTGAGGCAGGGACGCGCGGAGCGGATCCTCGCGATGGTCGCCGAGGCGGGACGCGTCAGTCGTCGCCGACGTCTGCGCCGCCCTGGGCACCTCCCCGGCGACCGCGCCGCGACCTCGACGCCCTCGCCGAGGCCAGGCTCGTGCTGCGCACCCACGGCGGGGCGTCCGCGATGACCAGCGGCGGCTACGAGCGGCCGCTGGCCGACCGCGCCGGGCTGCACACCGCCGCCGAGGCCGCGGTGGCCAGCGCGGTCGTGGGACTGGTGGAGGTCGGCGACGTCGTCGGCCTCGGCGGCGGCACCACCACCACCGAGGTCGCTCGGGCCCTGGCGCGCGCCGACCACCTCGCCCCCGCCGACGGCAGCCGCGGCTTCACCCTCGTCACCAACGCCCTCAACACCGCCTTCGAGCTCGCAGGGCGCCCGCAGGTGCGCGTCGTCGTCACCGGGGGAGCGGTGCGCGCCCGCTCCTTCGAGCTCGTCGGGCCCTCAGCGGCTGCTGGCGCTGCAGCGCGTCGACGTGCTCGTCACCGACGGTGAACCCGGCCCAGAGCTGACCGCGGCGCTCGCGGAGGCGGGCGTCGAGGTGGTGGCGCCGGCGGCACTGACGTCGGCGCCGACGGAGCGGTCACGGGAACGGGTGCTCGCCCTTGACGACGAAGAACGAGCCCCGGACGGTGCCGGCGAGCTTGGAGCGCTGCCGGGCGAACTTGAACCTGTCCGCCAGCTCCGCGGGCACCTCCATGCCGTCGGACAGCTTGAACCCGACCGCGCGCTTGGAGCCCGGCTCGAGGCCGTAGAGGACGTTGACGGCCAGGCCCGACTCGTAGAAGACGTACGACCAGCGGACGCCGTCGACCTCGAAGGACGTCGCCTCCAGCGGGCGGGAGGCGATGGTGATCTCACGCTCGGCGAGCACCCGGGCCACGTAGGAGATGACGTCGGCGGCCTCGTCGGCGGGCGCCGTCGCGAACGGCTCCGGGGCGCGGGTGGAGAAGTAGCGCGCCTCGTTGGCCCGCAGCCCGGCGAGGGCGTCGGCGACGGGGGAGGTCTCGAGGCCGGTGGTGGAGACGGTCTGGAAGTCGACGACGTGCGGCATGCCGGCATCCTGCCCGCGTCCGGGGCGCGGCGGGAGCCGCCGGACGGGGGCCCTCGGCGCCGCAGCAGCGGCAGTGGGGAACGTCCGTCAGGTCGACGGCTGGAGCTGTGGGAGCGGGCGACGGGAATCGAACTCGCGTAGCCAGTTTGGAAGACTGGTGCTCTACCATTGAGCTACGCCCGCATCACCGGCGTGACGGCTCCTCGCGAGGACGAGCGGCACGTGGCCGGTCGCGAGTCCAGCCTAGCGGCGTCCCGGGCGGCGCCTGCGCGCGTAGCCTGCGCCGGCGCGGGGTGTGGCGCAGCTTGGTAGCGCGTCCGCTTTGGGAGCGGAAGGCCCCCGGTTCGAATCCGGGTACCCCGACGGACACGCGGGTGGTCGCGCGTCCGGCGACACGCTGGTGCAGCGAAAGAGCCCCGCCGCGGCGGCTAGCATCTCGCGGTGCCGCCGGGGCGGCCCGGCGCTGCCGCACGCCTGACCGCGACCTCCGTCACCCGACGCGGAGAGACCCTGGAGAACCCCGCTGTGAAGAGCGACGTCGAGAACCTCAACCCGACGCGGGTGAAGCTCACCGTCGAGGTGCGCCTTCGACGAGCTGAAGCCGAGCCTCGACAAGGCGTACAAGACCATCGGCGGCTCAGGTGCAGGTGCCGGGCTTCCGCCGGGGCAAGGTGCCCGCGCGCGTCATCGACCAGCGCTTCGGCCGCGGCGTCGTCATCGCAGGAGGCCGTCAACGACGCGCTGCCGGGGTTCTACCAGCAGGCGGTCCGGAGAGCTCGGTGCGCCCGCTGGGCCAGCCCGAGGTCGAGATCACCGAGGTCCCCGGACGGCGACGGGCCGGCGCGGTGAGCTGAAGTTCACCGCGGAGGTCGACGTCCGGCCCGACCATCGAGCTGCCCGACCTCTCCACCATCGCCGTCACCGTCGACGACCTGGAGGTCGGCCGAGGAGCGTCGAGGACCGCGTCGAGGCCCTGCGCGACGCGCTTCGGCACCCTCGACGGGCGTCGAGCGCGCCGCCGCCGGGCGGTGACTTCGTCTCCCTCGACCTGGTCGCCGAGATCGACGGCGAGGAGGTCGAGACCGCCAAGCGGCATCACGTACGGCGTCGGCACCGGGAACATGATCGAGGGCCTGGACGAGGCCGTCGAGGGCGCCTCGGCCGAGGCGAGCGCTACCTTCACCACCACCCTCGCCGGCGGCGAGCCGCCGGGCGAGTACGCGGAGATGACGGTCGACCGTGCGCTCCGTCAAGGAGCGCGAGCTGCCCGAGGTGGACGACGACTTCGCCCAGCTGGCGAGCGAGTTCGACACCGCTCGAGGAGCTGCGGGCCGACCTGCGCTCCAAGGCGGAGGACGAGGCAGGAGTTCAGCCAGGGCGTCCAGGCGCGCGACAAGGTCCTCGAGGCGCTCCTGGAGTCCCTCGAGATCCCCGTGCCCGACTCCGTGGTCGAGGCCGAGGTGCACCGCCACCTGGAGAACGAGTCCGCCTGGAGGACGACGAGCACCGCGCCGAGGTGACCGACGAGACCCGCCGGGTGCTGCGCACGCAGTTCCTCCTCGACGCCGTCGCCGAGGCCGAGCAGGTCGGCGTCGCCCAGGAGGAGCTGGTCGAGTACATCGTCGGCCAGGCCCCCGCCTACGGGATGGAGCCCGAACTACTTCGCGCAGGCGATGGACCAGGCCGGCCAGGTGCCGGCCATGGTGCCGGAGGTCGCCCGCCGCAAGGCGCTGGCCGCCGTGCTGGAGAAGGCGACCGTGACGGACGCCTCCGGCAACGCCGTCGACCTGGGTGACGACGAGGACGACGCCGAGGGCGAGGACGCCGCGGCCGAGGCCGCTGCCGTCGAGGCCGAAGCGCGTCCGCAAGCCCAAGGCCGCCGCTGCGGAGGTGACGCCGCGCAGGCGCCTGCCGGTGAGGCTGCTGGCGACGCCGCTGCGGCGGAGGAGAAGCCGAAGCGCGTCCGCAAGCCGAAGCCCGCTGCCGAGGACGGCGCGGCTGCTGCTGCCACCGACGGTGACGCCGCCGAGGCGGAGGAGAAGCCGAAGCGCGTCCGCAAGCCCGACGGAGGCGGCCGAGGCCGCCGGCAGCGCCGAGGCCGCTGAGGGCGTCGAGGGCTCCGGCTCCCGAGCTGAGCCACGACCGCCGCGCTCCTGCGCTGCTGACGGCCCGGACCGGCCTGCACCCCTCGCGGTGGCGGCCGGGCCGGCCGCCGTGCTGTCCAGCGGGGTGCGGCGCGCCCAGCCGGGGCCGGTGGGGACCCTGCGCCGACAGCGAACAGCGGGGGAGCGCGGGACTGCCCCGTGAGCACCCGGCGCTAGGGTCGATGAGGTCGTCGCCGACGTGGCAGGGGCGACGAGGAGCGGCCGGAGCCCAGCGGCGGACCGGCAGATGACGGATGGAGAGCGGATCCCCTTGAGCGAGAACCACCCGCAGGCGGACACCGCCACGGCACGCACCGGCAGCGGGTCCCCGATGGGGCTCGACGACCACATCTACCAGCGGCTGCTGCGCGAGCGGATCATCTGGCTCGGCTCGGAGGTGCGCGACGACAACGCCAACGCCATCTGCGCGCAGCTGCTGCTGCTGGCCGCCGAGGACCCCGACAGCGACATCTGCCTGTACATCAACAGCCCCGGCGGCTCGGTGACCGCCGGGATGGCGATCTACGACACGATGCAGTTCGTCAAGCCCGCCGTCGCGACGGTGGCGATGGGGCTGGCCGCCTCGATGGGGCAGTTCCTGCTGGCCACCGGCGCCAAGGGCAAGCGCTACGCGCACGCCGCACGCGCGGATCATGATGCACCAGCCCTCGGGCGGCATCGGCGGCACCGCGAGCGACATCGCGGATCCAGGCCGAGCTGATCCTGAACATGAAGCGGAGCTGTCCGAGCTCACGGCCGACCAGACCGGCCAGACGATCGAGCAGATCACACGGACACCGACCGCGACCGCTGGTTCACCGCGCCCGAGGCGAAGGAGTACGGCTTCATCGACCACGTCGTCGGCCAGCGCTGCCGACGTCACCGGCGGCGGCGGCACCGACCCGGCCGCGTCCTGAGCGGCGTCGGCCCGGCACGCAGCAGAACCAGGAGCCCGAGATGACCAGACCCGCTTCCGCCACGGCGCGCCGTCCAGCCGCTACGTGCTCCCGCAGTTCGAGGAGCGCACGCCGTACGGCTTCAAGCGGCAGGACCCGTACACGCAAGCTCTTCGAGGACCGCATGATCTTCCTCGGCGTCCAGGTCGACGACGCCTCCGCGGACGACGTGATGGCGCAGCTCCTCGTCCTGGAGTCCCAGGACCCCGACCGCGACATCACGCATGTACATCAACTCCCCGGCGGCTCGTTCACCGCGCTGACGGCGATCTACGACACGATGCAGTACATCCGGCCCGACATCCAGACCGTCTGCCTGGGCCAGGCGGCCTCCGCCGCCGCCGTGCTGCTGGCGGCCGGTGCGCCGGGCAAGCGGCTCGCGCTGCCCAACGCGCGGGTGCTGATCCACCAGCCGGCGATGGCCGGCGGCGACTACGGCCAGGCCTCGGACATCGAGATCCAGGCCAACGAGGTGCTGCGGATGCGCACCTGGCTGGAGGAGCACGCTGGCCTACCACTCCGGCCGCACCGCCGAGCAGGTCAAGACCGACATCGAGCGCGACAAGATCCTCACCGCCGCCCAGGCGATGGACTACGGCCTGGTCGACCAGGTGCTCGCAGAGCCGCAAGGCCAGCGCCCTCGCCGCGAGCTGAGACCGCGGCCCCGCGCCGCGCCGGGCCTCCCGGGGGCCGGCGCGGCGGGGCAGCGGCGGTCCCGGGCCGCCGACTCCGTTCGTCGACCGCTGACAGGGCGTCGGTCAGTGGTGTCCATGGGTCCGCACGTCGCCGCACGCGCGCGGGTCCAGATGCGAGGAGGCTCCACACGTGGCACGGATCGGCGACGGGGCAGACCTGCTGAAGTGCTCCTTCTGCGGCAAGAGCCAGAAGCAGGTCAAGAAGCTCATCGCCGGCCCGGGCGTGTACATCTGCGACGAGTGCATCGACCTCTGCAACGAGATCATCGAGGAGGAGCTCGCCGAGGCCAGCGAGCTGGGCCTGGTCGAGCTGCCGAAGCCGCGTGAGATCTTCAGCTTCCTCGAGCAGTACATCATCGGCCAGGACGCCGCCGAAGCGGGCGCTGAGCCGTGGCCGTCTACAACCACTACAAGCGCATCCAGGCGGCCGAGCCCGGCCGAAGAAGGTCGAGGAGCCGGTCGACATCGCGAAGTCGAACATCCTGCTCATCGGCCCCACCGGCTGCGGCAAGACCTACCTCGCGCAGACGCTCGCCAAGATGCTGAACGTGCCGTTCGCCATCGCCGACGCCACGGCGCTCACCGAGGCGGGCTACGTCGGCGAGGACGTCGAGAACATCCTCCTCAAGCTCATCCAGGCCGCTGACTACGACGTCAAGAAGGCCGAGACGGGCATCATCTACATCGACGAGGTCGACAAGATCGCCCGCAAGAGCGAGAACCCGTCGATCACGCGCGACGTCTCCGGCGAGGGCGTGCAGCAGGCGCTGCTGAAGATCCTCGAGGGGACCACCGCGTCGGTGCCGCCGCAGGGCGGCCGCAAGCACCCGCACCAGGAGTTCATCCAGATCGACACGACGAACGTGCTGTTCATCGTGGGCGGGGCCTTCGCGGGCCTGGAGGAGATCATCTCCGGGCGCATCGGGCAAGCAGGGCATCGGCTTCGGCGCCCCGCTGCACGTCGCCGACGACGCTGGCCGACGTGTTCGGCAAGGTCATGCCGGAGGACCTGCTGAAGTTCGGGCTGATCCCCGAGTTCATCGGCCGCCTGCCGGTCATCACCACGGTCGCCGAACCTCGACGTCGAGGCGCTGGTGCGGATCCTCACCGAGCCGCAGCAACGCCCTGGTCAAGCAGTACCAGCGGATGTTCGAGATCGACGGGGTCGAGCTGGAGTTCACCGACGACGCCCTCGAGGCCGTCGCCGACCAGGCGATCCTGCGCGGCACCGGCGCCCGCGGGCTGCGCGCGATCATGGAGGAGGTCCTCCTCCCGGTGATGTTCGACGTGCCCAGCCGCGACGACATCGCCCGCGTGCGTCGTCTCCCGCGAGGTCGTGCTGGAGAACGTCAACCCGACCCTCGTGCCGCGCGAGAAGGCCGCGCCGCGCAAGCGCGAGCGCCGCGAGAAGTCCGCCTGACCCCGACCCGCTCACGACCGGCGGACTCCAGGGCAGCCTGTCGGGCCTCAGCAGGAAGCCGCCGGGTCCACCGGTCCGCCGGTGGCATGCCCAGCCCACCGCGGCCTCGAGGCAGCGCCAGGACCGGTGAGCCCGGCCTGCTCCTGGCGCCGCAGGACACGCGCCGCGCCTGCTCCCGGCACCCCTCCGGGTCGCCCACCAGCTCGCGGTGCGGGAAGCGCGCGTCTGCGCACCGATCTCGGCGAGCGTCCTTGTCCGGGCGAGATCATGCTCCCGGTCGCGCGGTGAGTCGTGGTGCTCGCGCCGTCGGCTCGACAGCCAGCGCGCATCCGCAAGTACCGGTCGAAGTAGGCGGTCCGACGCCCGAGCAGCACCGGCGACCTGAGCATCGACGCTGGTCGAGGCGCGGCGCCGGTGAAGACCTGCTGGTCGCAGCTCCAGCGCTCGCTGCGGCACCCGGCCTCGACCGAGGGCCAGCAGGTCCGCCAGGTCGCGACGCCCGGTCAGCCGCCGGTGGAGCGCGGCGTCGCGGAGGCGCTGCGCGGTCGTCAGGCGACGCTGCAACGCCTTGATGACGCGGCGGACCCGGCGCCGGACCGGTCGAGCAGCGGCCAGCTCTGCCACCACGACCGCTCGAGCGTCACCACCCGCAGACCACCGCGCTGGCGCTGTCGAGAACGCCACCCTGCTGCGGCGCGACGGCCAGCTCGACGAGGTGCTCGCCGGCCCAGCGAGGTGACGAGCGTGCGGCGGCCGGCACGTCAGCGCCATTCGAGCTCGGTGCGCGGGGAGCGCACCGCGACCCGTAGAGCCGACGACGTCCGACAGCGGCGTCCGGTCCGAGGTGCAGCAGGCCCAGCTGCGCCCGGCGCTCCCAGGTGCCGAGCACTCCGCCGACGACGTAGGCGCTCGGCAGCGCTCGGACGGCGTGCCGGGCGCCACGCCGTGGTCGAGCGCAGCCCGGTCCTGCCGCGATGAGCGGAGGCCCGGTCCGCAGCGCCACCGCGGCGGCGTCGGGTGGCCGGGGTCGACGCGTGCGGCCGACGAACTCGACGCTGGCGTCGGGTCCCGCGCGCGAGACGCCAGCCCGGTCCGCAGCTGTACGACGGGCGGCGCCGGTTCGCGCCGTGCGGCGATGGACGCCGGAGCGCGGGACGCCCGGCCGCGACCGCGACCGCGCGGGGATCCACAGCCGTACTCGAGCGCACGCTCAGCCGGTCTGCGGGTCCCCGGTGCAGATCGCCGTGGCGGGGTGACCGCGAGGGATGATCGCCAGGCGGGGCGACGGGGGAGCGAGGGTGAGCGTCGAGTGGAGCGGTGGTCTCCTCCGGACCGCCGCGTGAGGCCCTCGTCGCCGCGGTGATCAGCGCAGCTCGGCGACCCGCCCGGCGGCCGCGAGGTCGGCGCGCCGCGCCGCGACCAGCCGGGTCGGCGCCGGCGCGGCGCCACGACCGTCGCCGAGGCCACCTCGGTGCGCATCGCCGACCTTCGCCACCGACTTCGCCTTGCGGACCCCGGCCAGGCCACGTCCGACGGCGGTGAGCACCGCCGGGTCGGCGTCGTCGCCGGCGGCCTCGCGCAGCGGCGCGGCGTCGGGCCACGGCGCGCGGTGCACCGAGCCCTCGCCGCCACCAGCTCCAGACCTCCTCGGTCGCGAAGGGCAGGAACGGCGCGAACAGCCGCAGCATCACGTCGAGGGAGCGGGCCAGCGCCGCCCGCGCGGAGGCCGCGGCCTCCTCGCCCGCCGCGCCGTACGCGCGCTCCTTGACCAGCTCGACGTAGTCGTCGCAGAAGGTCCAGAAGAACGACTCGGTGACCTGCAGCGCCGCCGTGTGCTCGTAGCGCTCCAGCGCCGCGGTCGCCTGCTCCACCACGGACGCGAGCCCCGCGAGCAGGGCCCGGTCGAGCGGCTCGGTGACGGGCGCCGCCGGGTCGGTAGCGCCCATGCGTCAGGGCGAACTTCGACGCGTTGAGCAGCTTGAGCGCCAGCCGGCGCCCGATCTTCATCTGCCCGACCTCGAACGCCGCGTCGGTGCCCAGGCGCGCGGAGGCCGCCCAGTAGCGGACGCCGTCGGCGCCGTGCTCCTCCAGCAGGCCCAGGGGCGTGACGACGTTGCCCTTGGACTTGCTCATCTTCTTGCGGTCCGGGTCGAGGATCCAGCCGCTGATCGCGGCGTCGGACCAGGGCAGCGACCCGTGCTCGTGGTGGGCGCGGACCACGGTGGAGAACAGCCAGGTCCGGATGATGTCCTGGCCCTGGGGGCGCAGGTCGAAGGGGAAGACCGCGGCGAACAGCTCCGGGTCGCGCTCCCACCCGCCGGCGATCTGCGGGGTCAGCGACGACGTCGCCCAGGTGTCGAGGATGTCGACCTCCCCGACGAAGCCCCCGGGCTCGCCGCGCTGGGAGGCGTCGAACCCCGGCGGGACGTCGGTGGACGGGTCGACCGGCAGCGACGCCTCGTCCGGCACGAGGACGTCGTCGTAGGAGACCTCCCCGGAGGGCGAGACGCGGTACCAGACCGGGATCGGGACGCCGAAGAACCGCTGCCGCGAGACCAGCCAGTCACCGGTGAGCCCGCCGACCCAGTTCTCGTAGCGGACGCCGCATGAAGTCGGGGTGGAACGCCAGCTCCTTCCCGCGGGCCAGCAGCTCCTGGCGCAGGTCGCCCCCGTCGGCGGTCTCGAAGGCGCGGCCGCCGTTGCGCAGGTACCACTGCCGCGAGGTGACGATCTCGAGGGGCTTGTCGCCCTTCTCGAAGAAGTTGGCCTTGCGCTGGGTGGGCTTCGGGTCGGCCAGCAGCGCCCCCGAGGCGCGCAGGGCCTCCACGACCGCGACCCGCGCGGAGTGCGTCGTCTTCCCCGCGAGCTCGCCGTACGCCGCAGCGCCGTCCCCGCTCAGCCAGGTCGGCGTCTCCCGCACCAGCCGCCCGTCGCGGGCGACGACGGGGCGCGTGGGCAGGTCGAGGTCGCGCCACCAGGTGACGTCGGTGAGGTCGCCGAAGGTGCAGCACATCGCGATGCCGGAGCCCTTGTCGGCCTCCGCGGCGGGGTGGGCGAGCACGGGGATCTCCACGCCGAAGACGGGCGAGAGCACGGTGGAGCCGAACAGCGGCTGGTAGCGCTCGTCGTCGGGGTGGGCGATGAGCGCGACGCACGCGGGCAGCAGCTCCGGGCGGGTGGTCTCGATGACGACGGCGTCGGCGCCCGGGCGGGCGAACGCCAGCCGGTGGTAGGCGCCCGGGTAGTCGCGCGCCTCCAGCTCGGCCTGCGCGACGGCGGTCTGGAACGTGACGTCCCACAGCCCGGGCGCCTGCGCCTGGTAGGCGGCGCCGCGCGCCAGGTCGCGCAGGAACATCCGCTGCGACGCCGCGCGCGCCGTCCCGCCGATCGTCGGAGTACGTCAGCGACCAGTCGACCGACAGGCCCAGGCGGCGCCAGAGCGCCTCGAACTCCTTCTCGTCCTCAGCGGTCAGCTGCTCGCAGAGCGCGACGAACGTGCGCCGCGAGACGGGCACCTGGTCACCGGCCTTCAGCGACGCGGCGTCGCCGGCGTGCGGCGGGACGAACCCGGGGCCCTCGTAGGGCAGCGTGGGGTCGCAGCGGACGCCGTAGTAGTTCTGCACCCGGCGCTCGGTGGGCAGGCCGTTGTCGTCCCACCCCATCGGGTAGAAGACGGTCGCGCCCGCGCATCCGCTGGTAGCGCGCGACGACGTCGGTGTGCGTGTAGCTGAAGACGTGCCCGACGTGCAGGGAGCCCGACACCGTCGGCGGGGGGGTGTCGATCGAGTACACGCCGTCGGGCTCGGCCAGCGCCGCGGCGCGGTCGAAGCCGTGGACGCCGCTCTCGCTCCAGGCGGCGTCCCAGGTCTGCTCCAGGCCCTCCAGCGCGGGGCGGTCGGGCACGGACGCGGCGGCGGTCGGCGGCGGGGGGTGGGGCGGTCTGACGAGGGCACGGGACCATCCTCCCAGACCGCCCCGGGCCCCGGCCCGGGCTCGGGCTCGGGCTCGGGACCCCGGCTCAGGCGCCGGGGCCCACCAGCGCCGTGACCGCGCCCGTCGAGAGGTCCTTGCGGTAGACGTCGCGCAGGGCGTTGGTGTCGGCGGCCACCAGGGGGCGCGTCGTGGTGACGACGACGACGTCCGCCGAGACCACCACCAGCCTGCCCAGGTCGGTGCCGTCGCCCGTCCCGGACGAGGACGTCCCCGCGGTGGTGGCGGTGACCAGCACGACCGCGCTGCTGGTGAGGTCGCGCCGGTAGACGTCGGCCCGTCCGCCGTTGGCGTCCGCGGCGACGAGGTCGGCACGCGTGGTGAACACCGCGTACCGGCCGTCAGGGCTGAGCCCCAGCTGCCGCTCCGGGCGCGCTGTCTGCCCCGTGCCCACGGCGACGACGTCGCCGGTGGTGAGGTCCTTGCGGTAGGCGAGCAGGTAGGTGCTGGCCGCCGTCGGGGTCGCCGTGGCGACCTTGGATGCCGAGGCGAAGGCGACGTAGCGGCCGTCGGCGCTGATGGCCAGGTCGCCGGTGTCGCGGGAGGCGTCGACGTCGACCGACCCGTTCGCCGCCGACGACCGCGACGCGACGTCGAGGGCCCCGGTGGTGAGGTCCTTGCGGTAGGCCTTGAGGGGTCCGTTCGGGCCGGTCGCGGTGAAGGCGAGGTAGCGCCCGTCGGGCGTCAGCGCCAGGGCCGGGCCCTGGGCGCGCACGCTGCCGGCGATGTTCGCCCCGCCCGCCGCGGTGGAGGCGCGGACGACCGGACCGGTGGCGGCGCCGCCGCTGAGGTCCTTGACGAAGACGTCGGTCCTCCCGTTGCCGTCGCCGGCCACGAGGTCGTCGACGGTGGAGTAGAAGGCCACCCTGCTGCCGTCGTCGGAGATCGCGACGCCCGGGCCGGTGGCGGTGACGCCGGTGCCCGACTCCAGCAGCGTGCCCGCCGAGGAGGACGCGGCGCCGGAGGCCGACGCGGAGGCGAGCACCCAGGTGGTCGGCGTCGTGGAGAGGTCGCCGCGGTAGACGTCCATCCCGCCGTTGGTGTCGCCCGTCACGAGCGCCGCCGTCGTGGCGAGGGCCACGTAGCGGCCGGACAGGCTGACGGCGACGTCGCTGGTGTTCGTGGCGTTCGTCGCCGAGCCGGTGCCCTGCGGGGCCACGCGCCGCGGGGCGACGGCGCCGGTGGTGTCGATGCGGTACAGCTCGGCCGCGGTGTTGGTGTCCGTGGCCTCGAGCTTGGCGCTGGTGGCCACCACGAGCCAGCGCCCGTCGGAGCTGACGGCCAGGGAGGACCCGAGGCCGGCCCCGCCGGCGGGCGGTCCCGGGGCGACCGGCGCCGCCGGCGTCACCGTGACGGAGGCGGAGGCCGTCGAGCGGTTCCCGCTGGTGTCCAGGACGACGACGGTGAACGTCACCGGGGTGCCGTTGACCAGGCCGCTGACGACCGCGGAGGTGGTCGGGGCCGAGACCTCGGCGGCCGTCGTGCCGTCGGCGCGCAGCACCCGGTAGGTGCGCAGGTCGGTGTCCGCGGGGGCGGTCCACGACACGGTGGCGCTCGCGTCGCCCGGGGTCGCCGTCACGGCGGTCGGGGCGCCGGGGGCGACGGCGTCGGCGGAGGCCGCCAGGACGGCGGCGGAGGCGGTGGAGCGGTTGCCGTGCCCGTCGACGGCGACCACGGTGAAGGACCGCTGCTGGCCGTTGACCAGGCCGGTGACGGTGACCGTCGTGGTCGGCGCGGTGGTGGTCGCCACCTGGACGCCGTCGACGAGGACGGCGTAGCCGGTGGTGTCCGGGGAGGTGCTGGCGGTCCAGCTGAGCGTCACCGCGTGGTCCGACGGCGTCGCCGCGGGGGTGGTCGGGGCGGCGGGCGGGGTCAGGTCGGTCGGGGTGGCGCCGACGGTCGCGGAGCGCGCCGAGGCGTTGCCCGAGGTGTCGACGGCCACCAGCGAGTAGGCGTAGGCGCGGTCGTTGGTGAGCCCGCTGTCGGTCCAGGTGGTGGTGCCGGCCGGGACGACGGCGACCTGCACCCCGTCGCGGTAGACCCGGTAGGAGGCGAGGTCGGCCTCGGTGTTCGGGGTCCACGACAGCACCGCGCCGCCGTCGCCGCGGGTGGTGGCGAGCCCGACGGGGGCTGCGGGCGGGGTGAGGTCGGTCGGGGTGGCGGAGACCGCGGGGGTCGAGGCGGGGGAGGCGTTGCCGTGGGTGTCGACGGCGCGCAGCTGGTAGCGGTAGGTGGTGCCGTTGGTGAGCCCGGGGTCGGTGTAGCTGGTGGCCGGGGCGTTCACGGTGGCCACCTCGACGCCGTCGCGGACGACGCGGTAGGAGGCGATGTCGTTCTCGGAGCCCGCCGTCCAGCTGAGGGCGACGGAGGAGTCACCGCGGACGGCGGTCAGGCCGGCGGGGGTCGCCGGGGCCGTGAGGTCGGTGGGCGTGGCGCTGACCGCGGGGGTGCTGGCGGGGGAGGCGTTGCCGGCGGTGTCGACGGCCACGAGGCGGTAGGAGTACGCGGTGTCGTTGGTCAGGCCGGTGTCGGTGTAGCCGGTGGCCGGGGCGTTGACGGTCGCGACGACGACGCCGTCGCGCACGACGCGGTAGGAGGCGAGGTCGCCCTCGGTGTTCGCGGTCCAGGAGAGGACCACGCGTCCGTCGCCGCGGGCGCCGGCCAGGCCGGTGGGCGCGGCGGGCGGCGTGAGGTCGGTGGGGGTGGCGCTCACGCCCGGCGTGGTGAGGGCGGAGGCGTTGCCGTGGGTGTCGACGGCGCGCAGCTGGTAGGTGTGCGCGGTGCCGTTCACCAGGCCCGTGTCGGTGTAGCTGGTCGCCGGGGTGCTGACGGTGGCGATGACGACGCCGTCGCGGACCACCCGGTAGGAGGCCAGGTCGCTCTCGGTGTTCGCGGTCCAGGTCAGCGCCACGAGCCCGTCGCCGCGGGTGGCGGCCAGGCCGGTGGGCGCCGCTGGCGGCGTGAGGTCGGTGGGGACGGCGGCGACGGCGGGCGTCGTCAGCGCGGAGGCGTTGTCGTGGGTGTCGACGGCGCGCAGCTGGTAGCGGTAGGTGGTGTCGTTGGTGAGGCCGGTGTCGGTGAACGTCGTGGTGCCGGCGGCGACGGTCGCCACTTCGACCCCGTCGCGGACCACGCGGTAGGTGGCCAGGTCACCCTCGGTGTTCGCGCTCCAGGTGAGCACCACGCGCCCGTCGCCGCGGGCGGCGGCCAGGCCCGTGGGCACCGCGGGCGGGGTGAGGTCGGTCGGGGTCGCGGTGACCGCGGCGGACCGGGCCGACTCGTTGCCGTGGGTGTCGACGGAGCTGACCGTCCAGGAGTGGCCGCTGTCGTTGGTGAGCCCGCTGTCGGTGTACGACGCGGTGGGCGCGGTGACCGTGGCCAGCAGGGCGCCGTCGCGGTACACGTGGTAGGAGGCGAGGTCGCCGTCGCCGACGGGCGTCCAGGACAGCGCGACGCTGCCGTCGCCGCGGGTGGCGGTGAGGCCGCCGGGGACGGCGGGCGGGGTGAGGTCGACGGGGGTGGCGCTCACCGCGGGGGCCGAGGCCGGCGAGGTGTTGCCGTGGGTGTCGACGGCGCGCAGCTGGTAGCGGTAGGTGGTGTCGTTGGTCAGGCCGGTGTCGGTGTAGGAGGTCGCGGGGGCGTTCACGGTGGCGACCACCGCGCCGTCGCGGACCACGCGGTAGGAGGCGGTGTCCGGCTCGGTGTTCGCCGTCCATCGCAGCGCGACGGATGAGTCGCCGCGCGTCGCGACCAGCCCGGTGGGCGCTGCCGGGGCCGTGAGGTCGGTGGGCGTGGCCAGCACGGTCGCGGTGGCGGTGGAGGCGTTGCCGTGGGTGTCGACGGCGCGCAGCACGTAGCCGTAGGTCAGGTCGTTGGTGACGGTGGTGTCGGTGTAGGTGGTCGTGCCGGCCGCGGTGCTCGCCAGCACCGTGCTGGACCCGTCGCGGTACAGGCGGTAGGAGGCGAGGTCGGGTTCGGCGTTCGCCGTCCAGGTCAGGACGACGCGGCCGTCACCGCCGGTGGCGGCCAGGCCCGTCGGCACGGCGGGGGCGGTGAGGTCGGTGGGGGTGGCGGCGACGGCGGGTGTGGTGAGGGCGGAGGCGTTGCCGTGGGTGTCGACGGCGCGCAGCTGGTAGCGGTAGGTCGCGTCGTTCGTGAGGCCGGTGTCGGTGGAGGTGGTGGTGCCGGCGGCGACGGTCGCCACCTCGACGCCGTCGCGGACCACGCGGTAGGTGGCCACGTCGGTCTCGGTGTTCGCCGTCCAGCTCAGCACCACGCGGCCGTCCCCGCGGGCGGCGGTCAGACCTGTGGGCACCCCGGGCGGGGTCAGGTCGGTCGGGGTGGCGCTGGCGGTGGTGCTGCGCGCAGAGCGGTTGGCGTGCACGTCGACGGCGTCGACGGACCAGGTGTGCCCGGTGTCGTTGGTCAGGCCGGTGTCCGTCCAGGTCCGGGTGGGGGCCGTCACGCTGGTGACCAGCGCACCGTCGCGGTAGATGCCGTACCCGGCGAGGTCCGGCTCGGTGTTCGCGTCCCAGCTCAGCGTGACGCTGCCGTCACCGCGGACGGCGGTCAGGCCGCTGGGCACAGCGGGCGGGGTCAGGTCGACCGGCGTGGCCTGGCGGGCGGTGGAGTCGGCGGAGTAGTTCCCCGAGGTGTCGTGCGTGCGGACCGTGTACGAGTACGTCTGGTAGTCCGTCAGCCCGGTGTCGGCCCAGCTCCGTGACCCGGCGGGCAGCAGCGGGCTCACCGCGGCGCCGTCGCGGTAGACGCGGTACCCGTCGACGTCGGCGTCGACCGTGTTCCCCGTCCAGGTCAGGCTCACCGAGCTCTCGCCCGCCACGGCGTTCAGCGCCGTGGGGGCCCCGGGAGCCGTCGCGTCGCGCGGGGTGCCGGTGGCCGGGGCAGACGCGGCGCCGGTGTTGCCGCTGGTGTCCACGGCGCGCACGGTGAAGGTCGCGGCGGTGCCGTTGACCAGCCCGGTGAGGGTGGCCGTGCGCGTGCCGGGGGTGGTGGTGGCGACCACCGCGCCGCCGGAGGAGACCACCTCGTAGCGGGCGATGTCGGTGTCGGCGGGTGCGGTCCAGCCGAGGGTCAGGGACCGGTCACCGGAGGACGTGACCGCCAGCGCCGTGGGGGCCCCGGGGGCGGTTCCGTCGCGCGGTGTGGCGCTCACCGCCGTGGAGGCGGCGGAGACGTTGCCGGTCGCGTCGACGGCGGTGAGCGTGTAGCTGCTGGTGACGCCGTTGGTGCGGCCGGTGTCGCTGTAGGTGGTGGCGGGGGCGGTGACGGTGGCGACCTGGACGCCGTCGCGGTACACCCGGTAGCCGGACAGGTCCCAGTCGCTGTTCGCGGTCCAGGCCAGGGACACCGTGCGGTCGCCCGGGGTCGCGGCGAGGCCGGTGGGGACGGCGGGCGCCCGGTCCACGGGGGTGGCGTTCACGCCGGTGGTGTCACCGGAGTCGTTGCCGTCGTCGTCCACGGCCAGCAGCTTGTAGCCGTACTGGGTGCCGTTGGTCAGGCCGGTGTCGGTGTAGCTGGTGGCGGTGGGCCCGAGGTCGGCCACGTAGGCCGTGCCGCGCTTGACCCGGATCGTGACCAGGTCGGCGTCGGTGTTCGCGTTCCAGGTGAGCACGACGCGCCCGTCGCCGGGGGCGACCGCGAGGCCGGTGCGCTTCAGGGGGGCGACGCTGTCGGTGGGGGTGCCGGACCTGGTGGCGGTGTAGGACCGGTGGCCGGCGCCGTCGACGGCGTAGACGGACATGAGGTACGCCGTGCCGTTGACCAGGCCGGTGAAGGTGTAGGCGCGCGTGCTCGCGTCCAGCTGCACCGTCGGGCCGCCCTGGTCCCGGGAGACGACGTAGCCGGTGGCGCCGGTGACGGCGCCCCAGTCGAAGGTCAGTGCGTTGTCGGCGGAGGCCACGCCCAGGCCGCCGGGGGTGGACAGGCCCGGTGCGGGCGAGCCGGTCCTCGTGCCGGTGTAGGAGACGTGGCCGGCGTCGTCGGCGGCGGCGACGCCCAGGGTGTACGTCTGGCCGTTGACCAGGCCGGAGAACCGGTAGGTCAGGGTGCCGGCAGGGACGCTGCCCACAGCGGCGCCGTCCTGGTAGAGCAGGTACTTGGTGACCGCGGGGTCGTTCACCGCTGACCAGCGGAAGTCCAGGAGGAGGTCACCGGTGGTGATGCCGAGACCGCCGGGGGTGGCCAGGCTCGGGGACGGGCGTGCCGTTCTTCGTGCCCGCTGAGGTGCCGACGTAGGGCCCTGCCGCACCGACTCCGACCACCCCCGGGTTGTAGGTGCGGGTCCGCACGCTGATCGTGTACTGCGAGCCGTTCACCAGGCCGGTCCGCGAGTAGCTGGTGGTGGTGACGGTGGTGGCGTCCACCACGGTGGTGCCGAGCCGCAGCTCCACGTCGTAACCGGTGATGAAGGACTCGTTCGGGGCGCTCCAGCTGAAGTCCAGCCGGGTGTCACCGGCCACCACGGTGATGCTGGCCGACGACGGTGCCGCCGGGTCCTGCAGGCTGACGAGGTCGAAGCCGGGCCGGGTCACCGGGGCGCTGCCCGGGACGGCGGTGGCCACCACCACGGCGACCAGCAGCAGCACCGCGAGCCGGGGCAGGACTCCCCGGAGGCGTCGGCCGCGGCGGCCCGGACGCGCCGCGCGGGGACGCAGGGCGTTGGGCGTGCGACCGTCGTGGTGCTGGCGGGCCATGGTGCTCCTCCTCGCGCACCGGGCCCGGCAGGGTTCGGTGTCTCCGTGTGCCTCGGCAGCCGGTGCGCCCGACTGGAGTCCGCGGGCCCCCCGGCCTCCCGGGTGGCCCACCGGGTCCCCCCGGTCCAGCACCGCCGGGCGCCGGCGCCGGCCGGTCCCGGCCGCCGGTGTGGTGGGATCAGCGGGTGAGCGAGCAGGACCCGCAGCGGGCCGTGGTGACCGGGGCGAGCAGCGGCATCGGGGCGGCGGTGGTGCGGCGGCTGCGGGCGCAGGGCTGGTCGGTGCTGGCCGTGGCCCGTCGCGCCGACAGGCTCGAGGCACTGGCGGGCGAGACCGGCTGCGACGTCCTGGTCGGTGACCTCACCCGGCCCGACGACGTCAGCGCGCTGCGGGCCGCTGTCGACGAGCGCTTCGGCGGTGACCTCACCGCGCTGGTCAACAACGCAGGGGGTGCGTTCGGCACCGAGACCGTCGAGCGGGCGCGGGTGGAGGACTGGCAGCGGATGTTCGACGTCAACGTGCTCGCCACCCTGCGCGTCACCCAGGTGCTGCTGCCCGCGCTGCGCGCCGGTGCTGGCGGTGACGTGCTGCTCATGAGCTCCACGGCGGGGCGCGTCGTCTACGAGGGCGGCGGCGGGTACACCGCCGCCAAGCACGCGGAGACCGCGATGGCCGAGACCCTGAGGCTGGAGCTGGCCGGCGACCCGGTGCGCGTGCTGGAGGTGGCCCCGGGCATGGTCCGCACCGACGAGTTCGCGCTCAACCGCACCGGAGGTGACCGCGAGAAGGCCGACGCCGTCTACGCCGGGGTGCGCGAGCCGCTGGTCGCCGACGACGTCGCTGACTGCGTCGCCTGGATGCTCACCCGCCCCCGGCACGTCAACGTCGACCTGCTGGTGGTCCGCCCCCTCGCGCAGGCGGCGCAGCACAAGGTCGTCAGGGAGTCCTGAGCCAGCGCTCCACCACACGCCGGCCGGCGTCGAACGTCAGCCGGCAGGCCTCGCCCGCCCCGCCGCTGACGACGGCGTCGGAGAGCACCTCGGTCGCGAGCGTCGCGGGGGAGGGTCCCTCCAGCGCCGGCCGCAGCGCGTCGAGCCAGGAGTCGAAGTCGACCACGCCGTCACCGGGCAGGAGGCGGTGGTGGCGCCCCTCCGCCCGCAGGTCGGTCAGCGGCTCCGGCAGCGCGTCGCACAGCTGCACCGAGACCACGAGGCCGTCGCGGGCGGCGGCGGCCACCTCCTCCAGCGACCCGCCGGAGCGGTGCCAGTGCCAGGAGTCGAGGATGAGGCCGGAGTTGTGCGCACCGACGGCCTCGACGAGCTCGCGGGCCGCCGTCAGTGAGCGCAGGGCGCTGTAGGGCATGAACTCCAGGCCGACCCTCAGGCCGTGGGCGGCCCCCCTGCGGCACAGCCGGGCGAAGCCGGCGCGCACGACGTCGGCCGGGACGTCGTCGAAGAGTCCGACGTTGATCTGGCGGGCGCCCACCAGCCCGGCGAGGTGGAGCAGCACGTCCTCCTCCAGCCGCACGTCGCGGACGTCGGCGTCGGCCCACCAGTCGCGGAGGAACTCCAGCTCCACGACCTCGAGCCCGCTGCGCGCCACGTAGGCGCCGATCTCGTGCTCGGCGACGCCGCTGCGCCGTGCGCTCAGGTAGTCGGCGGCGCCGAGGCCGATGCCGGCGTAGCCCGCTGCCGCGGCGGCGCGCACGCGCTGGACGAACCCGGCGGTCTTCAGCGTGAGCGCGGACAGGTGCAGCGGCGGAACCGCGGACGCCCCGCCTGCTGCGGCGATCGGGGGCTCTGCGATCACGATGTCCTCCGAGCGGTGTAGCGGATCTGGCGGTCCGGCACCGCGAAAGTAGGCTCCGAAGATCTTCCAGGGGAGGTCGTGTGAGCGAGTCAGAGGCCGATGGGGTGAGCGCAGCGGGGTTCGTCGCTCTGACGGCCCAGGAGGTCCACCAGCACGTCGTCTCCCGGGTGCGGGACGTCGCGCGGGCCCAGCCGGACGCCGTCGCGGTCGACGACGGGAGCACCCGGCTCGACTTCTCGACCCTCTGCGAGGAGGCGGCCGCGCTGTCGGTGCGCGTGGCGGCCGCCGCCCCGGCCGGTGAGCCGGTCGCCGTGCTCCACGGCCACGACGCCGCTGCGGCAGTGGCGGTGCTCGCGGTGGTCGCCACCGGCGCACCCGTCGTCGTCCTCGACCCGACCACACCCGTCGACCGGCTGCGCCACTACGTCGAGCAGTCCGGTGCCACCACCGTCGTGACCAGCGCGGACCGCGCCCAGGACGCCGCCGCGCTGTGCCCGCGCGTGGTGCGCTCCGAGCGGCGGCTCGTGGGGCTGCCCGAGGCGGGTGGTGGGGGGCGCCGGTGGCCCCTGTCCGACGCGGAGCTGCGCGCCGACGCGCCCCTGGTGATCGTCTACACCTCCGGCTCCACCGGGCGGCCCAAGGGTGTGGTGGCCGACTCCCGCTCGGTGCTCCACGACGCCGTCACCAACGGCCGGGGCTGCTACGCGCCGGGCGAGGTGGTGGCCAACCTGCTGCCGATGGCGTTCAGCGCCGGAATCGGCCTGCTGCTGGGCGCCCTGGCGGCAGGTGCGTCGCAGGCGCTCTTCGACCCCCGCACCCGGACGGTGGCCGACCTGCCCCCGTGGCTGGAGGAGGTCGGTGCGACGGTGCT
Organism: uncultured Actinomycetota bacterium; assembly: GCA_963781365.1. Taxonomy (GTDB): domain Bacteria; phylum Actinomycetota; class Actinomycetes; order Actinomycetales; family Quadrisphaeraceae; genus Quadrisphaera. The sequence goes on from CAWAFR010000008.1 coordinate 78,052, forward strand.
GGCGGCCAGCCCGGCGATCCTGCGCGGGGCGATCGCCTCGATGCCTGCGGGCGCACGGCTGGGCCGCCTGCGCGCGGTGACCACAGCGGGGGAGACCATCCACGCCGCCGAGATGGCGCGGCTGCGCGCCGCCGTCGGCCCGGCGTGCGCGGTGCACAACCGCTACGGCTCCTCCGAGACCTGGCTGATCTGCGAGCACGTGCTGGCGGCCGGTGACCCGGACCCGACCGGGGCCGTCGCGGTGGGCCGCGCTGTCGAAGGGCGCAGCGTCGCGGTCCTCGACGACGAGGGCAGGGCGCACCCGACCGGCACGGGACGGCTCGTGGTCACCTCGCGCTACCTGGCGCAGGGCTACTGGAGGGCCCCGGAGGCCACCGCAGCGGTGTTCACGTCGAACCCCGACGGCACCACGACGTACCTGACCAGCGACACCGGCGCCGTCGACGACGACGGTGTGGTGCGCCTGCTCGGGCGGACCGACCACAGCGTCAAGGTGCGCGGCCACCTGGTGGAGCCGGGCGAGGTCGACGCCGTCCTGCACCAGCACCCTGCGGTGCGCGAGGCGGTGGTGGTCGGGGTGGGCGCCGACCCGGAGGTGGCGGGCAGCCGCTCGCGACTGGTCGCCTACGTGGTGCCCACCGAGGGGGGCGTGGGCGTTCCGGAGCTGCGCCGCAGCGTGCGCGCGTCGCTGCCGGCGTTCATGGTGCCCGAGCAGGTGGTGCTGCTGGAGGCGCTGCCGCGCACCCCGCGGGGCAAGCTCGACCGCGCGGCGCTGCCGCCTCCGCCGGCCGTGCAGGTGGGCGCCGTCCCGCCGCGCACCGACTGGGAGCGGGTGGTGGCCGGCTTCGTGGCCCGGGCCCTCGACCTGGAGGCCGTCGGCGTCGACGACGACTTCTTCGAGCTCGGAGGCGACTCCCTCGCCGCCGAGGCCCTGCTCGCCGCGATGAGCCGCGACCTCGACGTGCCCGACGACCTCCTCACCAACCGCCTGGTCAGCGAGAACCCGACGGTGGCCGAGCTGGCTGCGGCCCTGCGGCGCCGGCGCCGCGGCAGCCGCGACGCCTCGGTGGTCGCCTTCCACACCGCGGGCACGAGGACGCCGCTGTTCGCGGTGGCCGGTGCCGGCGGGGTCGCGCTGGGCTTCCGAGGCTTCGCGGAGCGCCTCGGGCCCGACCAGCCGGTCGTGGCACTGCAGGCCCGCGGCCTGGAGGGCGGCGGTCGCCCGGAGTGGTCGGTGCGCAGCCGTGCCCACCACCACGTCACGGTGGTGCGCCAGATGCAGCCCGTCGGTCCCTACCGCCTGGCCGGGCACTCCCTGGGGGCGCTGGTGGCGCTGGAGATGGCGCACCAGCTGGTCGCAGCGGGCCAGGTGGTCGAGTCCCTCGTCCTCATCGACTCCTTCCCACCCGACCCGCAGGCGGCCCCGAGCCCGCTGGAGGGCCCGCTGGCGCGCCGGGCCAAGACGCTGGTCTCGATCCTGTTCACCGGCGTGCTGCAGAGCCGCGGGCTCGGCCACTACGACCGGTACCACCTGCAGGGGATGCTGCTGCAGCGCCGGTACCGGAGCGCGCCGTGGGCCGGGCGCGCCCTCGTGGTGGTCGCAGCCGACGACGCCGACGCCGAGGCCCGCTCGGCGTGGGCGGCCCACCTGCAGGGCCCCTCGCGGGTGCAGCGGATCCCCGGAGACCACACCGGGATCCTGCACGAGCCGCACGTGGCGGCACTGGCCGAGCTCGTCGACTCCGAGCTGCGCGCTGTCGACTCGGCCGGCAGCTCCCGGGCGCCGTCGCTGCACGTGGGAGCCGCCTGACCGCACGGCAGCGGACGTCGCCCAGCGCCGGTCAGCGCCGGTCAGCGCCGGTGAGCAGGGCGCGCGGGCCGGCCCACGGCACGTACCAGCGAGGACGCAGCAGCGCCCGGCGCGGGGTGCGGCGTAGGATCATGCGCACAGGCACCGACCCGGCCATCACCGGTGAGCCTCCGGAAGAACAGCGGCCCGCCCCGGTGGGGCGGACCGCCCAGTAGAGCCGGACGGGAGCAGCCCGTCAGCGCTGCACGGATGAGCGGTCGTCGTGGTCCCGGAACCCGGGGGATCGGCGGCAAGCGGGGTGGTACCGCGGTGGCGCTCGGCGGGAGCCGGGCCGTCGTCGTCCTCGCACCGACCAGGACCGGCCAGAGCTGATCACGGATGGTGTGACGTGAGCGACCCCCAGCAGAGCCAGCGGCCCCGCCGCTACCCCCTCGCGTCCGCCTCCGGCGGCAGCGTCCCGGCCTCGCCGAGCTTCCCGGCGCTGGAGGACGCGGTCCTCGCGCACTGGGCCGCCGACGGCACCTTCGAGGCCTCCGTGACAGCACGGTCGCCCGGCCAGAAGGGCTCCAACGAGTACGTCTTCTACGACGGCCCGCCCTTCGCCAACGGCCTCCCGCACTACGGCCACCTGCTCACCGGGTACGTCAAGGACGTCGTCCCGCGCTACCAGACGATGCTCGGCAGGCACGTCGAGCGGCGCTTCGGGTGGGACTGCCACGGCCTGCCCGCCGAGGTGGAGGCCGAACGGCAGCTGGGCATCACCCACAAGTCGCAGATCGAGGAGCTCGGCGTCGCCGCCTTCAACGACGCCTGCCGCACCTCGGTGCTGCGGTACACCGACGACTGGCGCCGCCACGTCACCCGACAGGCCCGCTGGGTCGACTTCGACAACGACTACAAGACCCTCGACACCGACTACATGGAGTCGGTGATGTGGGCCTTCAAGACCCTGTGGGACAAGGGCCTGGTCTACGAGGGCTTCCGCGTGCTCGCGTACTGCTGGCGCTGCGAGACCCCGCTGAGCAACACCGAGACGCGCATGGACGACGTCTACCGCCAGCGCCAGGACCCGGCAGTCACCGTCGGCCTGCCGCTGACCGGCGGCCCGCACGCGGGCGCGCGCCTGCTGGTGTGGACGACGACGCCGTGGACGCTGCCGTCCAACCTCGCCGTCGCCGTCGGCCCCGACGTGGAGTACTCCGTCGTCGAGCCGGTCGAGGGCGCCTTCGCCGGGCAGCGCCTGGTGCTGGCCAGCGCGCGCGTCGCCGCGTACGCCCGCGAGCTGGGGGAGTCGCCCACCACCGTGGCCACCGTCCTCGGGCGCCACCTCGTCGGTACCACCTACACGCCGCCCTTCCGCTACTTCGAGGGCCACCCGAACGCCTTCCGCGTGCTGACCGCCGACTACGTCACCACCGATGACGGCACCGGTGCGGTGCACGTCGCGCCCGCCTTCGGCGAGGACGACAAGCTCGTCACCGACGCCGCCGGCATCGAGGCCGTCGTCCCCGTCGACGGGCAGGGGCGCTTCGACGCGCGCGTGCCCGACTACGCCGGGCAGCACGTCTTCGACGCCAACGCCGTGATCATCTCCGACCTCAAGGCCGCGACCCGCGGCGAGCCCTCGCCGGTGGCGCTCGGCACGCTGCTGGTGCGCCAGGAGACCTACGACCACCCCTACCCGCACTGCTGGCGCTGCGGCAACGCCCTCATCTACCGCGCGGTGAGCAGCTGGTTCGTGGCCGTGACGCAGTTCCGGGACCGCATGGTCGAGCTGAACCAGCAGATCGACTGGGTGCCCGGGCACGTCAAGGACGGCTCCTTCGGCAAGTGGCTCGAGGGCGCCCGCGACTGGTCGATCAGCCGCAACCGGTTCTGGGGGAGCCCGATCCCGGTGTGGACCAGCGACGACCCGTCCCACCCGCGCACCGACGTCTACGGCTCCCTGGAGGAGCTGGAGCGCGACTTCGGCGTGCGGGTCACCGACCTGCACCGGCCCTTCGTCGACGAGCTGACCCGCCCGAACCCCGACGACCCGCGCCCGGAGGGCGAGCGGTCGACGATGCGCCGGGTGCCCGAGGTGCTCGACTGCTGGTTCGAGTCCGGCTCCATGCCGTTCGCGCAGGTCCACTACCCGTTCGAGAACGCGGAGTGGTTCGAGGACCACTACCCGGGCGACTTCATCGTCGAGTACGTCGGCCAGACCCGCGGCTGGTTCTACACGCTGCACGTGCTGGCCACCGCGCTGTTCGACAGGCCCGCGTTCCGCACCGCGCTCGTGCACGGCATCGTGCTCGGCGACGACGGCCGCAAGATGTCCAAGAGCCTGCGCAACTACCCCGACGTCACGGAGGTCTTCGCCCGCGACGGCGCCGACGCGATGCGCTGGTTCCTCATGTCCAGCCCGGTGCTGCGCGGCGGCAACCTCGTCACCACCGAGGCCGGCATCCGCGACGGCGTGCGCCAGGTGCTGCTGCCGCTGTGGAGCACCTGGTACTTCCTCGCGCTCTACGCCGGGGCGCTGCGCCCGACCGCCGGCGAGGGCGACGACGTCGCCGGCGTGGACGGCGACGGCGGGCCCGGCGTCGTCGGGCGCTGGCGCACCGACTCGACCCACGTGCTCGACCGGTACGTCCTGGCGAGCCTGCGCGAGCTCGTCACGGACGTGCGGGCCCAGCTCGACGCCCTCGACGTCGCCGGCGCCTGCGAGAGCGTCCGCGTCTTCCTCGACCTGCTCACCAACTGGTACGTCCGGCGCTCGCGGGAGCGGTTCTGGGGCAACGGCGACGACGCGCGCGACGCCGTCGACACCCTCCACACGGTGCTCGAGGTGCTCACCCGCGTCGCCGCACCGCTGCTGCCGCTGACCACCGAGGAGGTCTGGCGGGGCCTCACCGGCGGGCGCAGCGTCCACCTCACCGACTACCCCGACCCGGCTGACCTGCCGGACGACCCGGAGCTGGTCACCGCCATGGACGCCGTCCGCGGCGCCTGCTCCGCGGCGCTGGGGCTGCGCAAGGCCGGCGGGCTGCGGGTGCGCCAGCCGCTGCCCCGGCTCACCGTGGCCGTCCCCGGCGGGGCCGGCGAGGTGCTGGCGTCCCTGGCGTCGCTGGTGGCCGACGAGGTGAACGTCAAGGACGTCGCCCTCGTCGACGCCGACGACGACGCCGCGGGCGGCTTCGGCGTGCGCGTGCAGCTCGCGGTCAACGCCCGCGCCGCCGGCCCCCGGATCGGCAAGCAGGTCCAGGCGGCCATCCGGGCCGCCCGCGCCGGCGACTTCACCGTCACCGCGGGGCCGGACGGCGACGTCGTCACCGCCGGCGGCGTCGAGCTGCTGGCGGGGGAGTACGAGCTCACCACGGCCGTCGCCGACGACGCCGGGGGCGGGGCGGGTGCCGCCCGCGCCACGGCGACGCTTCCCACCGGCGGGTTCGTCGTGCTGGAGACCGCCGTGGACGACGCGCTCGCCGCCGAGGGCTGGGCCAACGACGTCGTCCGGCTGGTCCAGGACGCCCGCAAGGCCGCTGGGCTGCACGTCTCCGACCGCATCGCCCTGGTGCTGGAGGTCCCCGCCGAGCGGGAGGCGTGGGCCCGCGCCTGGTCCGCGCGCATCGGCCACCAGGTCCTCGCCACCACAGTCTCCGTCGCCACGGGCGCCGACGACGTCCGCGCCCAGGTCACCAAGGAGGACTCGTGAGCCGCATCGAGGGTGGAGCGCCCGACCGGGTGGAGCGGGCGGCGCTGGACGCCGCGGAGCGCCGCGAGGCGGCCCAGCGGCTCCGCGCCGTGCACGCGGAGCTGCTGGCCCGCACCCCCGAGGACCGGATGCAGCCGCGGCTCGACCCGGTCCGCGCGGTGCTGGAGCTGCTGGGCGACCCGCAGCGGGCCTACCCGGTGGTCCACATCACCGGCACCAACGGCAAGACCTCCACCGCGCGCTTCGCCGAGCGGCTCCTGCGCGAGATGAACCTGCGCACCGGCAGGTTCACCAGCCCGCACCTGAACAGCGTCACCGAGCGGATCAGCATCGACGGCGAGGCCCTGTCCGACGACGCCTTCGTCGCCGTCCACGAGGACGTCGCCCCCTACGTCGCGATCGTCGACGGCCGCCTGCGCCAGGACGGCCAGGTGCCGCTCACCTACTTCGAGGTGCTCGCGGTGATGGCGTTCGCGGCGTTCGCCGACGCGCCCGTCGACGTCGCCGTCGTCGAGGTCGGCCTCGGGGGCACCTGGGACGCCACGAACGTCGCCGACGCCGCCGTCGCCGTCGTCACCCCCATCTCCCTGGACCACACCGAGCTGCTCGGCGACACCGTCGAGGAGATCGCGCAGGAGAAGTCCGGCATCTTCGTGGAGGGCTGCGGCGTCGTCCTCTCCCAGCAGCCCGCCGACGCCGCCCAGGTGCTCCTGCGCCGCGCCGTCGAGGTCGGAGCGACAGTGGCCCGCGAGGGCCTGGAGTTCGGGGTGCGCTCGCGGACCGTCGCCGTCGGCGGGCAGGTCCTCGACCTGCAGGGCATCGGCGGCACCGTGTACGCCGACGTGCTGCTCACCGCGTTCGGGGAGCACCAGGGGCACAACGCCGCGGTGGCGCTCGCGGCCGTCGAGGCGCTCCTGGGCGGGGAGGGCCTGGAGCCCGACGTCGTGCGCGCCGCCTTCGCCGACGTCACCACCCCGGGCCGCCTGGAGGTGGTGCGCCGCTCGCCGGTGGTGCTCGTCGACGCCGCCCACAACCCCGGTGGCGCCCGGGCGCTCGTGGCGGCGCTGGAGGACTCCTTCGAGTACAACCGCCTCGTCGGGGTGCTCGCCGTCCTGGACGGCAAGGACGCCGCGGGCATCCTGGAGGCGCTCGAGCCGGTGCTCGACGAGGTGGTCGTGACGCGGTCGAGCTCGCCGCGCTCGATGGACGTCGACGAGCTCGCGGAGATCGCTTCCGACGTCTTCGGGTCCGACCTCGGGGACCGCGTCCACGTCGCGGAGCGCCTCGACGCGGCGCTGCAGCTGGCCGTCGACAGGTCGGAGTCGGAGGTGCCCGACGGCATCGGCGCGGGCGTGCTCGTGACGGGGTCGGTCACCGTGGTCGGTGACGCCCGGGCCCTGCTGCGCGCGGCGCCCGTCGACTGACGCCGACGTAGGCTCGCGGGGTGTCCGAGCCCGGTCAGCCGCCCGCTGCGGCGGAAAAGCCGCTCCTGACGGTGCCGCCGCCGACGATGACGGCCCGCCTCGCCTCGACGGTCCTGCTGCTGGAGGCGTTCGCCGTCTTCTTCGGCACCCTCGTCGGCTCGGCGCTGCTGCCCGGGCAGGGCATCGGGCGCGGGTGGGTCTGGGCCGTCGGCGGGGTGCTCACCCTGCTGTGCGTGCTCGCCAGCGGCTCGGCCCGGCGCCCGGGCGGGCTCGTCCTCGGCACCGCGGTGCAGGTGCTGCTGCTGCTCACCGGCCTCGCCGTCCCGGCGATGTTCGCGGTGGGGATCGGGTTCGGGGCCCTCTGGTGGTGGCTGGTCTCCATCGGCCGGCGCGTCGACGCCGACCGGCGCCGCTGGGCCCAGCAGGCCGCCGCAGGGCAGCCGCTGACCTGACGGGTCATCGCAGCCCCTGATCCGCCCCTTGCGACGATCATGAGCCTTCTGTCCCGCGATCATGGACCTCCGGGTGCATCTCCGCAGGTGGTGCTCCCCGAAGCCCATGATCACGATCCACGAGCCCATGATCGATGCGGCCGGCGGCCTGCAGCCGGCGGGCCGGGTCCGCTGTCTCCGGGCCGCCGGTGGACCGAGCCGTCAGGAGGCCTGCGGGGGACGGGGTGCTCGCCAGGCGGGCAGCAGCCCGGACAGGTCGGCGAACAGGTCCTCGTTGAGGCGGTAGCCCCGCCGCGCCTCCGCGACCACCCGCGCCTGCTCGGCGGCGTCCCAGCCGTCCCGTCCCGCGGCGTCGAGCAGGCCGCGGTACCGGTCGCGGTAGCGCTTGGGCGAGGGCACGGCGTCGAACGTCCAGGAGCGCAGGGACGCCTCGTCCCAGCCGTAGGCGCGGGCCAGCAGGCGCCGGACCACCTGGCCGCCGGACAGGTCACCGAGGTAGCGCAGGTAGTGGTGGGTGACGACGCCCCCCGGCCAGTCCGCCACCTCGCGCAGGCGGTCCCGGTAGCGCTCCGTCGCCGGCAGCGGCACCAGCGCGTCGCGCCAGGTCGGGCCCAGGTGCGCGCGCAGGTCGGACTCCAGGGCCGGCAGGCGGCGCAGGCCCTCGTCGGCGAACGGGGCGACGAGGGGGTGCTCCCGGAGCGCGTCGACGGCGAGCTCCAGCACCGCGTACACCTGGTGCACCTGCGCCAGGTACGTCGTGAGGGCGCCGGGCGCCAGCGCGCCGTCGAGCAGCTCGGCCATGAACGGCGAGCGCTCCGCGGAGGCGTGGGCGTCGGCGGTGGCCGCCCGCAGGCGCGCCGCGAACCCCGTGCCGCCCACCGGCTCCACCCCTGCTCCGGCGTCCGGCCCGGCCGGGGGCACCGTCTGGGTGGTGGCGTCGCTCACCCGCCCATGCTCGCTCACGGGTCGCCCGCGCGGACGCACCGAGGTCGAGCGCAGCGCCCCGCGACGCTACGGTCTGGCCCGTGACCAGCACCGAGCGCTCCCTCGTCCTCGTCAAGCCCGACGGCGTCCGCCGCGGTCTGACCGGGACCGTCCTGGCCCGCATCGAGGCGAAGGGGTACCGCCTCGTCGCGCTGCAGCAGCGGTCCGCGACGCCCGCGGAGCTCGCCGCCCACTACGCGGAGCACGAGGGCAAGCCCTTCTACGCCCCGCTCCTGGAGTTCATGGCGTCCGGGCCGCTGGTGGCCGTCGTCGTGCAGGGCGAGCGGTGCATCGAGGGTTTCCGGTCCCTGGCGGGGACGACGGACCCGACGACGGCGGCGCCCGGCACCATCCGCGGAGACCTGGGGCGCGACTGGGGCACCGAGGTGCAGCAGAACCTCGTCCACGGGTCGGACTCGCCGGAGTCCGCGGCGCGCGAGGTCGGGATCTGGTTCCCCGGTCTCTGACCGCCGCCGCGGAGGGCGCCGCGGCTCACGCCGCGGTGGCGAAGACCACGACGTTGTCCACGTAGTGCCCGGTGGACTCGTCGAAGACGCCGCCGCAGGTGATGAGCCGCAGCTCCGGCCCGGTGACCGGGCCGTAGACCTCCTCGGTGGGGAAGGCGTCCTTCGCGACCTGCCGGACCGCCGTCACCACGAAGCGGGCGGTGCTGCCGTCCTCGCGGTCGACGTCGACCTCGGCGCCGACGGCCACCGAGCGCAGGCGGGCGAAGACGCCCGGCCCCCTCCGGGAGTCGACGTGGCCGGCGATCACCGCGGGCCCCACGGCACCCGGCGCCGGACCCTCGTCGAACCACCCGGCGACCGCGGCGTCGGTCGGCACCTCCAGGGTGCCCTCCGCCGTCACGCCGAGCCGCACCAGCGACGAGGACACGTCCAGGCTGGGCACCCGCAGCGTCAGCGGCGCGGGCGCTGAGGCCAGCGCCACCGCGGCCGGCGCGGGCACGACGGCAGCGCTGATCGCGGAGGAGCGCTCCCCGGAGGATGCCGTCGCGTCCGCCGACGGCGCAGACCCGGGCTGCTCGTCCACCGCGGCGGCGACGAGCGACGTGGACTCCGGCGCTGCGGTGGAGCCCTCCTGGAGCGCGACCCTCAGCGCGGTGCTGCCGAGGGCGGTCGCCACCACGCACAGCCCGAGGCAGACGGCGGCCGCCGCTGCCCGGCTGCCCCTGGTGCCGGCGCGCGTCGAGGCCTCGGCGCGCCGGGCCTCACGCCGGCCCACGACCAGCGCCCCGAGCGCGGCCCCGGCCCGCAGCGGTCGAGGCGCCGCGACCGGCGCCGACGGTCACCGCCGCGCCGAGGTCGTGCGCCGCACCAGCACGAGCCCGCCCGCGAAGGCGCCGACCGCGACGGCGGCCCCCGCCAGCGCCGGCGCGGCCGAGGCCATGGACGACCACGTGGACGACGACGCGGATTCGGCGTGCTCGGCGAGGAAGCCCCCACCGGTCGCCGCGCCCCCGGCGGGCACCACGCCCGCGCCCGTCGCGTCGGTCACCGGGCGCAGCTCGAGCCCCGAGGTGCCGTCGGCGAGCACGAGCAGGGTGTACACGCTGCCGCCCGCCAGGGTCGTGGTCTCCTGCGCCGTCCGCTGGCCGGTCGTCGCGGTGAAGGTGGTGCTGCCGGCCGGGACGTCGACGTAGTCCGTGGGCTGGGAGAACGCGGCGCCGGAGGCGACCTGCTGGCCACCGGCGACGGTGACGGTCGTCGGCTGGCCCGGCTCCGCCGCGGGCAGCACCCGCACCCGGGCGGTGCCGGCGCCGGGGGAGGTGAGGTCGTCCTGGATGGCGGCCAGGCGCGGTGCGGTGCTGTCACCCAGCCCGGCGATCGTGTAGGCGTCACCGGCCTGCGCCTGCAGCGTCTGCGTCAGCACCGGCGTGGTGGTCGCCGCCGCCCCCACGGGCCGGACGGCGACGGCGTAGGAGCCCGCGCGGAGCGACTCGTACCCGGTGATCGCGCCGTAGCTCGCCTCCGGGGCCAGGGTCAGCTGCCGCGTGGAGCCGTCGAACGCGGTGAGCGTGGCGGTCATGGTCACGCCGCCGAAGCCGGGGACCAGGTGGGCGACGCGGATGTACGCGTCGTCGGTGGTCGTCGAGCCCGCGGCGCCGGCTGCGGCAGCGGGGCCCAGCACCGCCACCGCCATCAGGGCGACGACAGCACCGACATGAGCAGTTCCGCGCACGAGCGCTCCTCTCGCCCGACCGGTGGGCACCGGCTGTGGCGGTGTCGTCGCTCACCGTTCCGATCAGGCGGGGCCATCATCCATGCGGCCCAGCCGACCCGCCAGGCCGGAGGGCCGATCTGCGACAGAGCGGTGCAGATCGGTCATGGGCCGGCGGCCGTGGCAGCGACCCGGGCTGGCCGGTCAGGACGCCGCGGCGGGCGGGAGCGTCAGCCGCAGCACCGGCGTCGTCCCGTCCTGCTCCCGCACCGCCTCGGCGCGGTAGGCGCGGTCCTGCGCGGACAGCTGGCGCTCCAGCACGAGCAGGGCGTCCGGGTCGGCGCCCACCGCCTGCCCGCCGATCCCGTCGATGACGACGGTGCGCAGCGGCTCCGCTCCCGCCGCGGCGGTGCCGTCCGGAGCGGGGACGTCGGACACCGAGACCGGGGACGTCGCCGCCAGCTGGACCAGCAGCGCGGCGAGCCGCAGGTCGACGGGGTGGGCCTGCAGCGCCTCCCGGGCTCGGGGTGAGAAGTCCAGCTGCGAGTTCTCCAGCAGCTGGCGCACCGACGCCTCCGAGGCGGGCGTGGCGGTGGCCGGGGGCGGCCCCTCGGTGACCCCGGGAGACGCGCCCGTCCCGCCGCCGGTGCCACCGGCCGAGGGCGAGGGGTCCTGCGTCGGCTCCGCCCCGGGGGGCGTGGACGAGGCCGACGACGGGGGCGCGGACGAGGTGGACCCCGCCGACGGCGACCCCGACCCGGACGCCGTCGGGCCCTCTGACGGTGACGCTGACCCGGACGCGGACGGGCTCGCCGACGCCGACGAGACCCGCTCGTCCATCTCGCGGACCTCGACGCGGTCGGCACCCGCCCCGAACACCGCCACCGCGCGGGAGGCGACGAGCGCCTGGGCCGCCCAGGTGCCCGGGGTCGCCGCCTCGCGCAGGTCGGGGCCGGCGACCAGCCAGTGCGGTGCGGCGTCGCCGGCCTGCGCCGACCCCGCCGGGACCACGCGCGAGGCGAGGGCCGAGGACGTGGCGACCTCCTCGTAGAGCGCCGGGTCGACGGCGACGCCGCCGGTGGCCACCTCCCTCCCGGCGAGCCAGCGGGCGGCCGCCGCACCGGGGTCCCCGGAGGCCGCGGCGCGCGCCAGCCCCCGCGACCAGGTCGGCGCCAGGAGCAGGACCCCGACGACGGCGAGCGCGGCGGTCACGGCCGCGGCCCGGGCACCGCGACGCCCGGGGTGCGCGGCCTCCGCCCGGTGGTGGCCGTGCGGCTCGTGCGCGGCCCGCCCGGCGGGGCGCGCGACGACGGCGACGAGCCGCGCGGCTCCTCCGGCGAGCGCGGCGGACCCGACCGCCAGGGCCGGGGCGAGCGCGGCGGCCGGCAGGCCGAGCAGCACGACCAGGGCGGCCGCCGCCAGGGCGGAGGCGCCCAGCAGGCGCGCGCGGAGCGAGCCCCCGGCGGCGAGGAGGACCGCGGCGGCGACGACCGCGACCACCGGCAGCACCGGGTCGAGCTGGCCGGCCGTGCGCAGCGCCGCGGTGCCGGGGTGCCACGCGGCGGTGCCGGTGCCCCAGCCACCGAGCCCGGGTGCCGCGGCGGCCAGCGGGCCCAGCGCCAGGACCGTCGGCGCCGTCCCGGACCGGGGGAGGAGCCGCTGCGCCGCGGCCGCGAGGGCGGGCACCAGGACCAGCGCCGCCGCGGACGCGCCGGGGACGACGGCGGCGGCCACCGCCACGGGGGAGGCCGCGGCGAGGACCGCGGCCACCGCTGCCGCTGCGCGCCCGAGGCCGCAGGCCCGCGCCGCCGCGAGGACCGCGAGGGCGGCGGCAGCGGCCAGGAGCAGCGCCGAGGGGGCCGGAGCGGCACCGGAGAGCAGGGCCGCCGCCGCGTTCACCGCCACCGCCGCCAGCACCGCCGCCACCGCCGCCACCGCCGGCGCCGCGACCGCGGACAGCCCGCCGACGCGCGACGGCCGCGGCCCGCGGGGGCCGGTGAGCGCGTGCGCCGCGCGCCGGTCGGCGCCGCCGGCGCCAGCCGTGGAGGCGGACATCTCACGCCCTCGGGGGGAAGGGGACGGGTCCGGTCATGGTGCTCCCGCCGCGGGCGCCGCGCGCGGGCGGCCCTCACCGCGGGCGTGGCGCGGGCGCGCCGCCGTCCTCGCCCGCCCGCTCGGCCGCGGGACGGCCGGGGCGGCGGGACCGGGCCGCGCGGGAGGGGGATGGCCGGGAGCCCCCCTCTGCGCCCCCGGCCACCCGCTCCTCGAAGGACCGGGTCGTGGTGCGCTCCTGGTCCCGGGGCTGTTCGGAGCCGCTCCGGCGGAGGATGGCTACGCTCGTCGCAGTCGCACCGCCAGGTGCGCCGCTGCACCGACCGGCACCGCCGGTCGCTCCGGGTGACCGCCCGCCGCAGCTGGAACCCCCGTGGGAGTCGACGTGGCGCAGGGCAGCGAGCCAGCCGGGCCGGGCGAGGCCCAGCGCCTCACCTACCTCCTCGTGGACGGCGAGAACATCGACGCCACGCTCGGGATGAGCGTGCTCGGCCGCCGGCCCGCGCCCGGGGAGCGGCCCCGGTGGGACCGCATCCGCGACTTCGCGACCGAGGTCTACGGGCAGCCCGTGCGGGCCCTGTTCTTCCTCAACGCCACCTCCGGGTCGATGCCGATGAACTTCGTCCAGGCGCTGCTGGCGATGGACTACCGGCCGATCCCGCTGGCGGGCGGCCCGGGGGAGAAGGTCGTCGACATCGGCATCCAGCGCACCCTCGACGCGCTGGTCGACCGCCCCGGTGACGTGCTGCTGGCCAGCCACGACGGCGACTTCACGTCCCACCTGCGGCGCGTCCTGGAGGGCGAGGGCCGCCGCGTGGGCCTGCTGGGCTTTCGGGAGTTCGTCAGCTCCACGTTCCGCGACCTCACGAGCCGCGGGCTGCAGGTCTTCGACCTGGAGGACCACGTCAACGCGTTCACCGAGGTGCTGCCGCGGGTGCGGGTCATCCCGCTGGCCGACTTCGACCCCGAGCGCTACCTGTAGGTCGCCCCGCCGCAGGGTGCCTTTCAGGTGCCCTGCGGCGGGCCCTCGGGGCTGTGAGACGATGGTGCAGGACGCTCGGCACGCCACACCTGCCGGGTGACCCGATGACGACCTGGCTGCTCGAGCCGGTGAGCCGACCTCGCGCCGCTGCCGCACTCCGGCCGGCTGGCGCAGGGGCCCGCCGGCCGGAGCGGCGGAGAGGCCCGGACCCCCGGGGCGATCCTGGAAGCCGTCGACGCCGGGAGACTGCGCCGGGGCCACGAGCCCTGCGGCGCTCGGACCGGCCAGAAGACTTCCCCACCGCTCGCGGGCGGTGGGCCTAGCACCCGAGCGGCGCCGATGGTGTGGCCGGCTCCCCGGGCTGAGACGGAGCTCTCGTGAGCACCAGCGACGACGCCGGCACGACCGGAGCGACCACGGGCGGACGACGACGGCGAGGCAGCCACCGCGCCGCCTCGCGTCCCGCCGGGCCGCCGGTCGACGCCCCGGAGGCCCCCCCGGCCGCCACCACCGAGGTCCCGGATGCGGCGCCGGCGCCCGAGGCCCCCGCCCAGCGGGCCGAGCCCGCTGCGGCCGCCCCGCCGGCGCACTCTCCCGCCCCGGAGGCCGAGCGGCGGGCCCCGGAGCCCGACCAGCCCGCGCAGGCACCCGCCGCGGTCCGCTCGGTGGCGCTGCCGGAGTTCCGGTCGGCGGCCGAGGAGCCCGCAGCGCCCCGCCGCCGCCGGCGAGCGGCCAGCCGCCCCGCGGGTCCCCCCGTCGACGCGCCCGAGGAGACCGCCTCCGCCGACGAGCCCGCCGAGGCCGCCGAGCTCCCGGTGCCGGAGGCCGTCGCCGACGCCGTCGTCCTCGACGACGACCCAGCGGCCGGCAGCGACGTCCCCGCGCCCGTCAGCGACGACGAGACCGACGACGAGACCGACGACGAGACCGGTGACGAGTCCGACGACGAGACCGGTGACGAGTCCGGTGACGAGTCCGACGACGAGACCGGTGACGAGTCCGACGACGACGCACCCCGCTCCCGCCGCGGGCGCCGCCGGCGCGGTGGCCGCGGACGCCGTCGTCGCGGCGCCGAGGACGGCTCCAGCGACACCGGTGGCGACCCCGAGGGCGACGACGCCGTCGGGACCGACCCGGCCGACTCCACCGACGGCTCCGACCGCTCTGACGACGCCGCCGGCGGCGGTCGTCCCGTCGACGACCGCGAGGCCGTCGTCCGGGCCCTGATCGCGGGAGCCGGGTCGACCCGTCCGGCAGCCGGTCCCGCGGTCACCGACGACGCCGGTGACGCCGGTGACGATGACGACGCCGACGAGGCGGACGGCTCCGAGGCCGACTCCGACACCGGGGACGACGCCGAGGGCGACGCCGGGCAGGCGTCCAGCCGCAGGCGCCGGCGGCGCCGTCGTCGCGGGGGTGCTGACGGCAGCGACAGCGCCGACGGCGACGACGCGGGAGACCCCGAGCCCGAGCCGGAGGCGTCCTCGACCACGTCGCGCCGGTCCCGGTCGCGCCGGTCGTCGTCGTCGTCCTCCTCGTCCCGCGAGGGCACGGACCCGAGCGACGTGACGGCCCTGAAGGGCTCGACCCGCCTGGAGGCCAAGCGCCAGCGGCGCCGGGACGGGCGCGACGGCGGCCGCCGTCCGCGCGTGCTCTCCGAGGCCGAGTTCCTGGCCCGCCGCGAGAGCGTGGCCCGCACCATGGTCGTGCGGGTCCGCGACGGCCGCTCGCAGGTCGCCGTGCTGGAGGACGGGGTGCTCGTGGAGCACTACGCCGCCCGCAAGCAGCAGATGTCGATGATCGGCAACGTCCACCTCGGCCGCGTGCAGAACGTGCTGCCGAGCATGGAGGCGGCCTTCGTCGACATCGGCCGGGGGCGCAACGCCGTCCTGTACGCCGGTGAGGTCGACTGGGACGCCGCGGGCCTCTCGGGCCAGGCCAAGAAGATCGAGTCGGCGCTGAAGTCGGGTGACCCGGTGCTGGTCCAGGTCAGCAAGGACCCGATCGGCCACAAGGGCGCGCGCCTGACCAGCCAGGTGTCCCTGCCCGGCCGCTACCTCGTGTACGTCCCCAGCGGCAGCATGACCGGCATCTCGCGGAAGCTGCCCGACACCGAGCGCAGCCGGCTGAAGTCGATCCTCAAGGAGGTCGTGCCCGCCGACGCCGGCGTCATCGTGCGCACCGCAGCCGAGGGCGCCAGCGAGGAGGAGCTCCGCCGCGACGTGGAGCGCCTCGCCGCCCAGTGGGAGGAGATCTCGGCCCGGGCGAAGCAGGTCAGCCCGCCGGCCCTCCTGCACGGCGAGCCCGACCTCGTCATCAAGGTGGTCCGCGACGTCTTCAACGAGGACTTCACACGCCTCGTCGTCGAGGGCGAGGAGGCGTGGGAGGCGATCAAGCCCTACGTCGACTCCGTCGCCCCCGACCTCGCCGAGCGGGTCTCGCGGTGGGAGGACGACGACGCCGCGGGCTCTGAGAACGGCGCCTTCGGGCACTTCCGGGTCGACGAGCAGATCGCCAAGGCCCTCGAGCGCAAGGTGTGGCTGCCCTCGGGCGGCTCCCTCGTGATCGACAGGACCGAGGCCATGACCGTCGTCGACGTCAACACCGGGCGCTTCACCGGCTCCGGGGGCAACCTGGAGGAGACGGTCACCCGCAACAACCTCGAGGCCGCCGAGGAGATCGTGCGGCAGCTGCGGCTGCGCGACATCGGCGGCATCGTCGTCGTCGACTTCATCGACATGGTGCTGGAGTCCAACCGCGACCTCGTGCTCCGCCGCCTGGTGGAGTGCCTGGGCCGTGACCGGTCCAAGCACCAGGTGGCCGAGGTGACCTCCCTCGGCCTGGTGCAGATGACGCGCAAGCGCGTCGGCCAGGGGCTGCTGGAGACCTTCAGCGAGCCGTGCGAGCACTGCGCGGGCCGCGGGGTCGTCGTGCAGGAGGACCTGGCCGTCGTGGTCGCCTCCGCGTCGTCCGCGTCCTCGGGTGCCCACGGGGGACACGCCGGCCACCAGGGCCACCAGCACAGCGGCCCGGGGCGCTCCGGGCGCGGTGAGCAGCGGCCGGAGCCCCGCTCGGAGCCGCGTCCCGAGCCGCACGCGGAGAGCCGTCCCGAGCCGCGGGGCGAGCGCCCCGCCCAGCGCGGTGAACGCCGCGCGGTGAGCAGCGCGGTGAGCACCGGGCCGACCCGGTCGCCGAGCACCGGGCCGAGCCGGTGGAGGGCGGAGCCTCCCCGGCGGCGCGCTCCCGCGAGGAGGCCGCGCGCGACGCCGTCCGCGAGGCCATGAACGGCATCGCGATGGCCACCCTGCGCGGCGTCCCCCGCGCCGAGCACGAGGCGCCGGCGTCGCACTCCCTGGAGGCCGCAGCGCTGCTCGCGGCCCTGGGCGGCGCCGACGACGCCCCCGCCGCCGACCTCCCCGGCCTCCCCGAGCCGGTGGCGGCGCGGGCGGACGACGAGGACGACGAGGTCGTCGAGGTGGTCGAGCTCAGCGAGGTCACCGAGGTGCTGACCGTCGGTGAGGTGGAGGTCGTCGTCCTCGACGGCGACGCCACCGGTGACGGGCCCGCACCGGAGCACGACGGGTCGTGACGCCCCGCCGGCCGCTTTGACGCTCGACCGGCCAGGTACGTATCCTGGCCGGTAGGTGCGTCCGTGACGCGCCGGTGCGAACCTGCCTCGTGGACGCGGGTGCTTCCCGCCGCGAGAGCGGCTCGGTGCGAGCACGTGCTGCGCGACGCCAGACAGACCAGCAGTGACCAGCAGTGATCAGCAGAGAGTGAGCGACACGTGTACGCCATCGTCCGCGCCGGCGGCCGCCAGGAGAAGGTCGCCGTGGGCGACGTGCTCGTCGTCGACCGGCTCGCCGGGGAGACCGGCTCGTCGGTCTCCCTGACCCCGCTGCTGCTGGTCGACGGCGCCACCGTCACCAGCGCCGCCGACGCCCTCGCCGCGTCCAGCGTCACCGCCGAGGTGATCGGGAACGAGAACGGCCCCAAGATCATCATCCAGAAGTACAAGAACAAGACCGGCTACAAGAAGCGCCAGGGCCACCGCCAGCGGCTGACCCGGCTGCGCGTCACGGCCATCGGCTGAAGCACCGGACGAGGGAGACACTGCGATGGCACACAAGAAGGGCGCCAGCTCCAGCCGCAACGGGCGTGACTCGAACGCCCAGCGCCTCGGCGTGAAGCGGTTCGGCGGCCAGGTCGTGAAGTCGGGCGAGATCATCGTCCGCCAGCGAGGCACGCACTTCCACCCGGGCGAGAACGTCGGCCGCGGTAGCGACGACACGCTGTTCGCCACCTCCGCGGGCGCCGTGGAGTTCGGCACCCGCGGTGGCCGCCGCATCATCGCGGTGGTGCCGGTGGTGGCCGCCGCCGGCTGAGCCGGACCCAGCCCGGGCGTCAGCGCCCGGCTCAGATCGCTCGCGAAGGGGCGGCCGGGATCGCCCGGCCGCCCCTTCGCACGTCCAGCACCACCGCCCGGGTCAGCCCCGGCCGCCCCGCCCAGACCCACCCCGATCTCACCCTGAGGAGGCTCTACCGTGACGACCTTCGTCGACCGCGTCGTCGTGCACGTGGCAGCCGGCAGCGGTGGCAACGGGTGCGCCTCGGTGCACCGCGAGAAGTTCAAGCCGCTCGGCGGCCCGGACGGCGGCAACGGAGGCCGCGGGGGTGACGTCATCCTCGAGGTCGACACCTCCACCACCACCCTGCTCGACTACCACCACTCCCCGCACCGCCGCGCCACCAACGGCAAGCAGGGCGCAGGCTCGCACCGCAACGGCGGTGACGGCGACGACCTGGTGCTGACCGTGCCCGACGGCACCACCGTGCGCGGCCCCGACGGCGAGCTGCTGGCCGACCTGGTCGGCCCGGGCACCCGGTTCGTGGTCTCGGCCGGCGGACGCGGCGGGCTCGGCAACGCCGCCCTGGCCAGCCCGCGGCGCAAGGCGCCCGGCTTCGCGCTGCTGGGTGAGCCGGGGGAGGCCTCCGACGTCGTGCTGGAGGTCCGCAGCCTCGCCGACGTCGCCTTCATCGGCTACCCCAGCGCCGGCAAGTCCAGCCTGGTCGCCGCGCTGTCCGCGGCCCGGCCGAAGATCGCCGACTACCCCTTCACCACGCTGGTGCCGAACCTGGGCGTGGTGACGGCGGGTGACGAGCGCTACACCGTCGCCGACGTCCCGGGCCTCATCCCCGGGGCCAGCGAGGGCAAGGGCCTCGGGCTGGAGTTCCTGCGCCACGTCGAGCGGTGCGCCGCCCTCGTGCACGTGCTCGACTGCGCGACGCTCGACCCGGGGCGGGACCCGCTGACCGACTTCGACGTCATCGAGGCCGAGCTGGCCGCCTACCCGCTGGCCCCGGACGCCACCGGTGCCGCGTCGGTCCCGCTGCCCGACCGGCCGCGGCTGGTGGTGCTCCACAAGGTCGACGTCCCCGAGGCGCGCGAGCTGGCCGAGCTGGTGCGCCCCGAGCTGGAGGCGCGCGGCCTGTCCGTGCTCGAGGTCTCCTCCGCCTCGCACGAGGGCCTGCGGCAGCTGTCCTTCGCGATGGCGTCCCTGGTGCGCCGCGCTCGCGACGAGGCGCCCGCGGTGCCCGCGGCCCGCGTCGTCCTGCGCCCGAAGGCCGTCGACGACGCCGGGTTCACCGTCGTCCGCGAGGGCGTCCCGGTCGCTCCCGGTGCCGTGGAGACCCTCGACGGGGGCGTGTTCCGCATCCGCGGCGTCAAGCCCGAGCGGTGGGTGCGCCAGACGGACTTCGCCAACGACGAGGCCGTCGGCTACCTGGCCGACCGCCTCGCCCGCCTGGGCGTCGAGGAGCAGCTGTTCAAGGCGGGCGCCGTCTCCGGCTCCACGGTCGTCATCGGCCCGGGGGACGACGCCGTCGTCTTCGACTGGGAGCCCACGCTCGTCGGCGCGGACATGGCCGTCGGCCCCCGGGGCACCGACCTGCGCCTGGAGCACGTCGGCCGCGCCACCCGCGACGAGAAGCGGGTGATCTACGACGACCGCAGGACCGCCAAGCGCGACGCCCGCGAGGAGCTCGCCGACGAGCGCCGCGCGGGGCTGTGGACCGACCCGGACGCCGTCGACCCCGCTGGCACCGAGGTCCCCTGATGTCCGCCGGCCCCGTCGGCCCCGTCGGCGCGGTCGGCGACGGGAGCCGGGAGGCGCGCCGCCCGGCCTCCCGCGCCGACCTGGCGGGAGCGGGCCGCGTCGTCGTCAAGGTCGGGTCGTCCTCGCTGACCTCGCCCGAGGGGGGCATCGACGACGCGCGGCTCGTGGCGCTGGTCGACGTCCTCGCCGAGCGCGTCGCCGCCGGCACCCAGGTGGTGCTGGTCTCCTCCGGCGCCATCGCCGCAGGCCTGGGGCCGCTGGCCCTGGCCCGCCGCCCGCGTGACCTGGCCACCCAGCAGGCGGCCGCCAGCGTCGGCCAGGGCCTGCTGGTGGCCCGGTACAGCGCTGCCGCCGCCGCCCACGGCCTCGCCGTCGGCCAGGTGCTCCTGACCGCCGACGACGTCATCCGCCGCACCCAGTACCGCAACGCCCAGCGGGCCCTGGAGCGGCTGCTGGGCCTGGGGGTGCTGCCGGTGGTGAACGAGAACGACACGGTCGCCACCGCCGAGATCCGCTTCGGCGACAACGACCGCCTCGCGGCCCTGGTGGCGCACCTGGTGCACGCCGACGCCCTGGTGCTGCTCTCCGACGTCGACGCCCTCTACGACGGGCCCCCGTCCCGGGCGGGGTCGGCCCGGGTCCCGGTGGTCAACGGGCCCGCCGACCTCGAGGCGGTCGTCGTGGCGGGCAGCAGCAGCGCCGTCGGCACCGGGGGGATGGCCACCAAGCTCGACGCCGCGGCGATCGCGACCGGCGCCGGCGTCGCCACCGTCCTGACCTCCGCCGCGCTGGCGGCTCCCGCGCTGCGCGGGGAGGACGTCGGCACCTGGTTCGCCCCCACGGGCACCCGCCCCGGAACGGGCAGGCTCTGGCTCGCGCACGCCGCGAGCCCCCAGGGGAGCCTCGTGCTCGACGCCGGCGCGGTCGCCGCCCTCGTGCGGCGGGGCGCGTCGCTGCTGCCGGCGGGAGTGGTGGGCGTCGACGGCGCGTTCGAGGCGGGCGACCCCGTCGACCTGTGCGACGAAAGCGGCCACGCGGTGGCCCGGGGACTGGTCAACTACTCCTCGGTGGAGGTGCCGGAGCTCCTCGGCCGGTCGACCGGAGACCTCCTCGACGCGCTCGGCCCCGGCTACGACCGGGAGCTCGTGCACCGGGACCACCTCGTGCTGCTCCCGGGCGCGAGCGCGGGCACGGGGCGGGGGAGCCGGGCCACCCGGTCCCACCGGTCCCCGCAGCAGCCCCTCCAGCAGCCCCCGCAGTAGTTCCGCAGTAGTCCCGCAGCAGTCACCGCAGCCCTCGACGATCGGAGACAGGTCCGTGGACGACGCCCCGAACCGGCCGGAGCGCCGCACCCCCAGGCTGGTGGCGGCTCCCGGCCCCGTCGACGGGCCGGACGGACCGGACGAGCGGGACGCGCACGACACCGACGGCGGAGACCACCCCCTGCCGGGCCTGGAGGCCGTGCCCGGCGTCGAGGTGGTGCTCTGGCACGTCAGCGTGACCTTCGCCGGGCCCCGCGTGCCCCGGGCCCGGCTGCACGCCGCGCTCGTGCGCCTCGTGGACGCGCAGCCCTTCCCGGCCACCGTCCGCTACAACGACGAGCGAGCCGAGATCAGCTACTGGGACGAGGCCGAGGACGTCGACGACGCCGCGGCGCTGGGGCTGCGGATGTGGAGCGAGCACCGCCGCACCGCTGACCTGCCCGGCTGGCGGGCGGTGGGCATCGAGGTCGTCGACCGCGCCACGCTGCGGGCCCGAGGAGACCGGATGCCGCCGCCCGCGGCGCTGGGGGACGTCCGACCCTGGTGACCGCGGGCACCTGGCAGGATGACCCCCTCCCGTCGTCCGCCGCTCGACCGCCCTTGGAGGCGCCGTGATCGTCGCGCTCGTCCTGACCGCAGCCTCCGGTGAGGCGCAGAACACCCTGCCGTTCCCGCCGCTGGTGTTCGGGTCCATCGCCTTCGGGTTCTTCCTCCTGCTGCTGGCGATCACCTACGCCTTCCGCAGCGTCGGCAACCGGCACTGAGCGCGCAGCCCCCGGGCGGGCTGCCGGCCGGGACGTCCGGCGGCGCGCCGGACGGCGCTGCGCCCGCGCGCCGCCGTCTCGGGGTGATGGGCGGCACGTTCGACCCCGTCCACAACGGGCACCTGGTGGCCGCCAGCGAGGTCGCGGCGCGCTTCGAGCTCGACGAGGTGGTCTTCGTGCCCACCGGGGAGCCGTGGCAGAAGAGCGCCCGCGCCGTCTCCTCCGCCGAGCACCGCTACCTGATGACGGTCATCGCGACGGCGTCGAACCCCCGCTTCACAGTGAGCCGCGTCGACGTGGAGCGGCCCGGGCCGACGTACACCGTCGACACCCTCACCGACCTGCGGGCCGAGCGCCCCGACGCCGACCTCTTCTTCATCACCGGCGCCGACGCCCTCACCCAGATGCTGACGTGGAAGGACGCCGACCGCCTCGCCGAGCTGGCCGAGCTGGTGGGCGTGACCCGTCCCGGGCACGAGCTGGCGGTGCCGCCGGCGGGGCCGCTCGCGCAGGTCGCCGTGCGGCTGCTCGAGGTCCCGGCGCTGGCGATCTCCTCCACCGACTGCCGGGACCGGGTCCGCAGGGGCCTCCCGGTCTGGTACCTCGTGCCCGACGGCGTGGTGCAGCACATCGCGAAGCACGGCCTCTACCGCGGGTGACGCCCTCACCAGCCGGTGAACGGCGGCCGGCCGGCCGTGCCATCCTGGACGGATGACCGCCACCCCCCGGGCCGTGGAGCTGGCCGTCGCCGCCGCTCGCGCGGCTGCCGAGAAGAGCGCCACCGAGGTGATGGCCCTCGACGTGAGCGAGCAGCTCGTCATCACCGACGTCTTCGTGCTGGCCGCCGCCGCCAACGACCGGCAGGTGCGCGCCGTCGTCGACGCGGTGGAGGACGCCCTGCACGCCCTCGGCGTCGACGTGGTGCGCCGCGAGGGCATGGCCGAGGCGCGGTGGGTGCTGCTCGACTTCGCCGAGATCGTCGTGCACGTGCAGCTCGCGGAGGACCGGCAGTACTACGCGCTCGAGCGCCTCTGGAAGGACGGGCCGGTCATCGAGCTGCCGCCCGAGGTCACCGGCGCCAGGGGCGCGCTCGAGGAGACCGGCGGAGGTCCCCTCGGGTCCCTGCGGTGAGCGCCGCGCGGCTCGTGCTGTGGCGGCACGGCCGCACCGCGTCCAACGCCGAGGGCCGCTTCCAGGGGCAGCTCGACGTGGCGCTGGACGGGGTGGGGCGCGAGCAGGCCCGCGCCGCCGCCGCCCAGCTCGCGCCGCAGCTGGCCCTCGGCCCGGCGCGGCTGGTGACCTCCGACCTGGCCCGGGCCGCGGAGACCGCCGCTGAGCTGACCCGGCTGACCGACCTGCCCGCGCACACCGACCCCGCCCTGCGCGAGCTCGACGCCGGGGCCTGGCAGGGGCTCCTGCACCGCCAGATCGAGGACGGCTGGCCGCAGATGCACCTCGCGTGGCGCACCGGGGAGGACGTGCGGATCGGCGGCGGTGAGCGCCGCAGCGAGGTGGGGCGGCGCGTCGCGGCGGCGCTGGAGCACCACGCGCAGGCGGTCCCGGACGGGGGGACCCTGGTGGCGGCCTCCCACAGCGGGGCCCTGCGGGCCGGTCTGCTCGCGCTGCTGGGACTGCCCGTGGAGGCGTGGGCGCACTTCGCCTCGATCGGCAACGGGCGGTGGGCGCTGGTCGAGCGGCGATTCGACCGGTGGGTGCTGCGGGGCTACGACCTCGGGCCCCGCGGCGTGGGGGAGAGCCAGAGCGGCAGGACGGGCGCAGACGGCGCCCGCACCGCAGGCTCGCAGGCCGAGCGGGGTGCGGGCGCCGTCGTGTGACCCTCGGGCGCGGTGTCCTCAGTTCTCCAGGATGCGCTCGGAGACCTTGATGCCGACGTGGCGTCCGGGCTCCCAGATCCCGCCGAGGAGCTTCTCGCCCGGCTTGACCTGGGTGAGGTTGCGGATCTCCCCGCCGTCGCCCATCACGCGGACGTGCCAGTCGTCCTGCAGGATCGTGTTCACTGTGGAGCCGGTGGTCTCGTCGCGGGCCTCCAGGAGCCGCAGCGGGCGCAGCTCGATCTTCACGCGGCCCACCGTCGTGTCGCGGTACCGGCCCGCGGCGTTGACGCCGGAGACGGGCAGCCCGGCGCGCAGGTCGGTGATGTACGACGTCGTGGTCGGGGAGAAGACGTAGGAGTGCACCGCCCCGGCGTTGACGCGGAAGGGCCGCAGGTCCATGTACGGCAGGTAGTGGACCTCGGCGCACACCAGGATCCCGCCCGACGACGTCGACCCGATGATCATGCCCTCGTCCTGGTCGAAGAGGGTGGTGGTGTCGATGCAGCCGCGGTAGCCCATCCCGATCGGGCGCGAGCCGGTCACGGTGAGGGGCACCAGGTCGGCCACCACCTCCGCCTGGCGCGCGACGACCTGCGCCGCGACGTCGATGTCCGCCAGAGACGCGGCGTCGACGAGCACGCCGGCCGGGCCGCTCTCCAGCACCCCCGCAACGGTCGAGGCCTCGGCGCCGCTGGCGAGCGCCTTGTGCACCTCCGTGGTGGTGCCCTGGGCGCGGGCCAGCAGCAGCTCCAGGGGGATGTTGGTCTCATCGGTGAACACCGACAGCAGGACGTCGACCACGCCGCACTGGTCGGCCGCCTCGTCCATGCTGGCGCCGTCGTCGATGACGCACCGCACCCCCAGGGAGCGGCCGTCGGCGGCCTCGCGGGCGGCGGCGAGCGAGCGCACGCCGTCGGCGACGACGACGTCGACGCGCACGTCGCCCCGCACCACCTCCCGGGCCCCCTCGGGACCGACGAGGAGCGCGACGGAGGTCCGCTCGAGCGGCTTCCAGTCGGCGAGCTGGCTGGGGGCCAGCAGGACGGTGTCGACGGCAGCGGTGCGCACGTGCGCCAGCGCGGCGTCGAGGCGGTCACCGGACAGGCCCGTGACGTCGGCCCAGAGCTTGGAGGTCATGCGGTGGTCGCTCCCTGTGGGTGGGCGGGGGTGTCGGTGGTCAGACGGCGGTGAGGTCGAAGTCCGACCTCGACGGGGCGACCAGCGGTGAGTCGCCGTGCACGAGCTCGCGCAGGGTGCGCGTCGCGGTCTCGGGGTCCGCGTGGTTGAAGACCCACCGGCCCACGGCGAGCCCGGCGATGCCGGTCTGCAGGGACTGCCGGCACCGCTCGACGAAGTCGTCGAAGGTGCCGCCCGAGGCCCCGCCCACCTCGCCGCCGGCGACCACGACGGGCACGTCGATGCGCGTGGCGAGGGCGTGGGTGGTCTCCAGGTCCGGCGACGTCGCCTTCACGACGTCGGCGCCCATCTCCGCGGCCACGCGGGCCGCGTGGAGCGCCGCGGCGCCGGGGGAGCGGGGGCCGCCGGGCCGCACGTACGTCATGACCAGCAGCGGCATGCCGAACCGGTCGCAGTCGGTCGAGACGGCACCGAGGTCGCCCAGGGCGGCGCGGTCCTCGGCGGCGCCGGTGCCGAGGGTGACGTGCACCGAGATCGCGTCGGCGCCCAGCGCCACGGCGCTCTCCACGCTGCAGACGGCCGTCTTGACGTCGCCGTCCGGGGAGAGGTTGGTGCTCCCCGACAGGTGCACCAGCATCGCCGTCTGCCGCTGCACGGGGACGTGCCGCTTGGCGGTGCCGCGGTGGACGACGACGCCGTCGGCCCCGCCGGCGCAGACGGCCGCCAGCAGGGGCCCCATGTCGCCCAGGCCGGAGTCGAAGCCCGTGGTGACCCCGTGGTCGGCGGCCACGAGGAAGGTGCGTCCGTCAGGTCCGAGGAGCCGGCCCAGCCGGCGCTCCCTGCCCGAGGTGGTGATCATGCGCGTGGTCCCCCCACTGTCTTGTCGGACGGCTCGTCCGCGAACCGTGCGGAGCAGCATCCTCGCTGCTCAGCCGCCTGTCACCACCGTGAGCCAACCTCGTGGCAGGAGCAAGGAGGACACCCCCATCCGGGTCACCAGGGCGGCGCGGTAGAGTGTTCTCCAGGTCCTGCGCGGTGATGCCGCCGCAGGTTCGGGGCTGTGGCGCAGCTGGTAGCGCACCTCCATGGCATGGAGGGGGTCAGGGGTTCGAATCCCCTCAGCTCCACCACCGCGAGAGGGCGGCACCCACCACGGGTGCCGCCCTCTCGCGCGTCCGGGTCCGGACGGACGGCGTCAGCCCTCGTACTCGGCGACCAGCTCGCGCTTGAGCACCTTGCCGCTCGGGCCCTGGGGCATCGCCTCCCGCACGTGCACGACGCGCGGGTACTTGTAAGCGGCCAGGTGGGTGCGGGCCTCGGCGAGCAGCGCGTCGACGTCGAAGGAGCGGCCGGCGTCGGAGTCCTCCAGGACCACCGCGGCGTGCACCTCCTGGCCGTGCTCGGCGTCGGCGACCCCGAACACCGCCACCGAGGCGACCCCGGGGTAGCGGACCAGGACCTCCTCGACCTCGCGGCAGTACACGTTGTAGCCGTTTCGGATGATCATGTCCTTGGCGCGGTCGACGATGCGGATCCGCCCGTCGTCGTCCCTCGTGGCGATGTCCCCGGTGCGGAACCAGCCGTCGACCACGGCCTCCGCGGTGGCCTCGGGGTTGCCCAGGTAGCCCTTGAACAGGTCGTGGCCGCGCACCACGAGCTCCCCGCGCTCCCCGGCCGGCACGGACACCACGTGCTCCGGCACGGACATGTCGGCGATCTCGACGTCGACGCCCCAGATGGTGTGGCCCACCGAGCCCGGCACGGCCGGGCGGCCGACGAAGTTGAACGACACCACCGGGGACGTCTCCGTCAGCCCGTAGCCCTCGTGCACGGGCGCTGTGAAGACGGCTTCGAAGCGCTCCAGCACGGCCTCGGCCAGCGACGCCCCGCCGGAGATGGCGAAGCGCAGCGCCGGCAGCGTCCGGCCGGCCTCGCGGTGCGGCCCGGCGGCCTGCAGCAGCGCCCCGTACATGGTGGGGACGCCGATGAAGACGTCGGCGCCCTCGTCCTCCATCACGCGCAGCGCCACCGCCGGGTCGAAGCGCGGCAGCAGCAGCACGGTCGCCCCGATCCGGAAGGCGGTGTTCATGACGCAGACCTGCCCGAACGTGTGGAACAGCGGAAGGCCGCCGAAGACGACGTCGCCGGTGTGCATGTCGAAGCAGTCGATGAGGCAGGCGTTGACGTTCTCCACGATCGCCAGGTGCGAGCCGACGGCGCCCTTGGGCTGCCCCGTCGTCCCCGAGGTGTACAGCACGGTCGCGGCGGCCAGCGGGTTGGTGGCCACCGACCGCTCCACCGGCGTCGCCGCGGCGGCCTCGTCCTCCAGGCGGGGGGCGGGGACGGCGTCCTTCCTGTCGTCGGGCACCAGCACCGTCACGACGGGGACGCCGACGGCCGCGGCCGCCGGCAGCGCCGCGGCCAGCACCGGCGCGGCGGCGACGACGAGCACCGCCCCGGAGTCGCGCAGCACGTGCTCGACCTCCCCGGCGGTGAAGAGCAGGTGCACGGGGACGACGACGGCGCCCAGCGCCAGCACGCCGAAGTACACGCGGGGGAAGTCCGGGGTGTTGGGCACCAGCACCGCTACCCGGTCACCGGGTCCGACGCCCCGGTCGCGGAGCGCCCCCGCGACCGCCCGGGCCTGGTCCCACAGGTCGCGGTAGGTCACGCGCGCCTCACCGCAGACCACCGCGACGCGGTCGGCGTGGCGCACCGCGGAGCTCTCCAGCAGCGAGGCCACCGACAGGGAGCCGAGCCCCGGACCGGTGAGGGCGTCGGCGTGCGGGTCGGCCCAGCTCGTGCCCGACGCGGGGGTGGTGGTCGTCGTCATCGAGGTCCCTCCTGAGGCGCCGTCAGCGGTGGCGGCTGCCGGTCGAAGCGTCCCACCCGGCGGTCGGGCCTGCCAGGATCGGGTCACCCGTCCACCGGACCGACCGCGCCACCGCGCAGTCCCCGGTGACCCCTGAGACCCCCTGAGACCCCCTGAGACCCCCTGAGACCCCTGGAGCAGCTGTGAAGGGCTTCCGCGAGTTCATCCTGCGCGGCAACGTCGTCGACCTCGCGGTCGCCGTCCTCATCGGCGCCGCCTTCAGCGGCATCGTCACCGCGTTCACGGAGAACCTCCTGACGCCGCTGCTGGGCGCCATCGGAGGCGTGCCCGACTTCTCGCAGCTCGTGTTCCGGGTCAACGGCAGCGTCTTCGGGATCGGCGCGTTCATCAACGCTCTGGTGGCGTTCCTCATCACCGCCCTGGTGCTGTACTTCCTGGTCGTCAAGCCGGTGAACACCCTGATGCGCCGCTACCGCACCCAGCCGGAGCCGTCAGCCCCCGTGCACGAGTGCCCCGAGTGCCTCTCCAAGATCCCTGTCGCCGCGACGCGCTGCGCGTTCTGCACCGCCGCGGTGACGCCCGCCGCCTGAGACGGCCTCCCGGCGGTTGGTCCGAAGCGCCCGCGGGTAGGGAGGCGGCGTGGACGACGACGACCTCCCCAGCACCCTGCAGCGCTCCGACGCGAAGGCCAGGGCCACCTTCGCCAAGACCCACGACAGCGCCGAGGAGACCTACGCCGACGCGCCGAACACGGAGGAGCGCGCCCGGCGGACGGCGTTCGCGGCGCTGAAGCACACCCACGAGAAGGTCGGTGACCACTGGGAGCCCAAGGAGGGCGGCCGGACGGGCCCCTCCGACGCCCGGGCCGCCGGGGGAGCGGGCACCGACCGGCCGACGGCGGGCGGCGTCGACGAGAACGCCTCGAAGGAGCACCTGCTGGAGCTGGCGCGGCGCCTCGACGTGCCCGGCCGGTCGACGATGACCAGGGCCGAGCTCGTCGACGCGCTGCAGAGGGCCAACGACGAGGAGACCGCCAGGGCCCGCGAGGGCTCCTGACGGTCTCCCGTGGTGCTGGGTGCTGCTAGTGCTGCCGGGGGGCAGCGGTCACTGGCAGGCCTCGCAGTCGGCGCCGTTCTCGATCGAGCAGGCGGTGGCGCCGGTCAGCCAGTCGTCCTCGGCCTCCTCGACCGCGGGAGCGGGGGCTGCAGCGGACGTGTCGGTGCTCATGGGACCTCCAGGTGATCGATCAGGTGAGTGATCGGGCGTGCTCAGCGGCTCGGGTCTCCAGCGCCGTCACAGGACGGGCCGGGGACCGTCGATCGTACGCGCCCTGGCCGACGTCCGACCGGTCAGGCACGCGAGCGCCGCGAGGCTGAGAGCGACGCCGTCCTCGATGAGCGCCGCGTTCCGGTCGCCCATCCGCTCCGCGCCCCAGCTGCGCCACGCCAGCCCGCCGTAGGTGCCCCCCGCGGCCCCCGCGGCGGCGACCACGGCCGGGACCACCGCGTTGGAGCCCTCCCGGGCCGCCAGCGCCGACGCGCCGGTGGCCGCCGCGACGTAGCGCAGCGGCTGGCCCTGCGCGGAGGTCCGCGCCGGGGTGGACGGCGACTTGTCGGCCACCAGCTCCGCGGCCACCGGCAGCGCCGCCGCGAGCTTCGCGGCCACGGGCGCGCTGGACGTGATCACCGGAGCTGCCAGCCCCAGGCTGCTGCGGCCGCCCGTGGCGACGCCGAGCAGCAGCGAGCGGAGCAGCAGGCCGGGGCGGGCGCGGCGACGCACGGCGGTCGCCGGCTCGGAGGACCGCAGGACGCCATGGGCCGCGACCCCGAACGCCAGGTGCGGGACCGCGTCGGAGAACCAGTCCTGCGAGGTCCAGGTGCGCAGGTCGGAGACTCCCAGCAGGTGCATCGGCAGGTCGGTGGCGGCCATCACCGCGGCGCCGGTCACCACCGCGCCCACGGGGGCCGAGAACCGCAGCCCGGACGCGCGCGCCGCGCTGACCCCCACCCCGACCGCGAGGCCCGCCGCGGTGCCCGACAGGGCCCCGAGCGCGGTGAGCCGGTTGCTGCGCTCACCGCGGGAGCCCGGGACGTCGGAGCCGGCGGCCTTCAGCGCCGCCTCGACGGTGTCGTCGGGCGCTGAGCTGGCGGGCCGGCCGCGCCACGCCATGTCGGCGTAGGTGACGGCGTTGAGGACGGTGGTGCCGACGGCACCGGCGGCGAGGCCGCGACCCAGGACGGAAGGCATGCCGACCACCGTGGAACGCCTCCCGCGGACCGGCAACCCGAGGTCTCCCCGGGTGCACCGGCCAGGACGCGGGCGTTCTGGGGCTTTCGTGTGGGAGGCTCGACCCGTGTGGAGCAGCACCGCCGCTCGTCCTCACGGGTGGTCGTGGCCGCACGCGGCTCACCTCCGACGCCGCAGGCGTCGAGGGGAGGGGTGTGGCGGTGGCTGAGACGGCGCGCGAGCGCGAGACGGGACGGCGCGAGCACGCCGGGGCGGGCCTCGTGGTCGGCACCGCGAGCGCTGCGGCGGTCCTCGCCGGGGCGTGCCTGGCGCTGTGCGCGCTGACGGGGTCCCCGTGGCCCGCGGCGGCGCTGCCCGTGCTGGGAGCCGCGCTGGCGGTGCTCCCCCTGGGGGTGGTGGCCACCGCGGTGGCCGCGTCCCCGATGGTGGCGGCCACGGTGGTGGTCGCGCTCGCCTGCACCGCCCGCGGTGACCTGGAGGCGGCTGCGGGTCTGGGCTCCTCCCTGGCGCTGGGGCTGCTCGTGGGCCTGGGCGTGGTCACGCAGCGCCGGCGGGCGGCGAGCGACCTCGAGGCCGCCCTGCAGCTGGCCGACGCCGTCTCCGTCGTCGACGAGACGACCGGCTGCTACAACGCCAACGGCCTCGACCTGCTCGCGCGGCACGTGCTCGGCTCCGCCCGCCGCTCCAGCGGCGCGATGCACGCCTCGCTGGTGCAGCTCGGAGACCTCGAGCCGGTCTCCGACCTCGGCGGGGCCCGGGCCGTCGCCGAGGTCGTGGGCGGTGTGGCCGACGCGCTGCGCGCCAGCACCCGCGGCGCCGACGTCGTCGGCCGCTGGGCCGACGACCTGTTCGTCGTGCTGGGACCCGGCACCGGCACCACGCCGGCGGAGCTGGAGCGGCGCCTGCGGGTGCGACTGCTCGGCAGTCCCGACGCGCCGCTGGTGCGGTGGGCCTGCTCCCTGACCGTCGGCTCCGGCCTGCTCGAGCCGTGGGACTCCGGGGGCCTGGCTGAGCTCGTCGCCCGCGCCGAGCAGGACCTCGCGCTGCGCCGGGCCCTGCGCGCCCCGAGCGCCGCCGAGCCCGTCCGCCCCCGCCCGGCCCGTCGTCCCGAGGACCACCCCGGCCCCATCGGCTGACCCCGCTCGACGCGTCGAACCCACCGCACCTCTCGTGGGCGCAGGGTGGCCCTGCACCCCCAAGAAGGGGTGCTGGGTGGCCCTGTGCCCACCTCGGTGGGCACGGGGTGGCCCCGCGCCCGAGGGGTGATGCCCCGCTCGCGCTCGGCCTAGCCTCGGCAGGTGCCCACCACTCCCGGCCGGACCTGCAGCCGTGCGACCGAGGTCGTCCGGGACGTCGTGAGCGCCTGCCACCCCGTGCCGGCGGCGGCGGTGACCGGGTTCGCTGCGGCCCTCGCCGGCGCGGCGGCCCCGCGTGGTGAGCGCTGCACCGCCGCGCTGCGGACGGCGGCGGCTGTGGGCCTCGGGCAGCTCGCGATCGGCTGGGCCAACGACGCCGTCGACGCGCCGCTGGACGCGGCCGCCGGGCGCACCGACAAGCCCGTCGCCGCGGGGCGCCTGCCGCGGGGGGTGGTCGGGGCGCTCGCGGTCGTCGCCACCGCGGCCGCCGTCCCCGCCTCCCTGGGCCTGGACGGCCACCGCGCTGGCGGACCGGTCGCCCCGGGACGGCTGCACCTCGCCGTCCTCACCGCCGCCCTCGGCTACGACCTCGGCCTCAAGCGGACCGCTGCCAGCCCGCTGCCGTACCTGGCGTTCTTCGGGGCGCTGCCCGCCGTGGCGGTCGGTGCCGCGGGACGCCCGGCGCCGCGGCTGCTCTGCGCGGCAGCGGGGCTGCTGGGGCTGGCGGGGCACCTCGCCAACACCGTCCCGGACGCCGAGGCCGACGCCGCGACCGGCGTCCGCGGCCTGCCCCAGCGCCTCGGCCCCCGCGCCAGCCGCGTCGGCGCCGCGCTGGGGGTGGCGGCAGCCGACGCCGTCCTGCTCACCGGGCGCTGGCGCGAGCTCGCACCCGTGCCGCGGGCGGTGCTGGTGGCAGCCGGCGTCCTGGGAGCGGTGGGCGCCGCGGCCGACGGGCGGAGCGGGTTCCGCGCGGTGATGGGCGCTGCGGGGCTGAGCGTGGCGGGCGTCGTCGCCGACGTCGCCGGGGGGCGCGGCGCCCTCCTGCGCTGAGCTGCCCGCTGAGGAACGATCGTGCAGCAGACCATGATCCTTCCCGAGACCGGATCATGGTCTGCTGCACGATCGTCGCTGGGGCGGGTCGGCGAGCACCGGAATCCCGCTGGAGCGTCGTCGCTACCCTGGTGGGAGCCCTGTCCACCGCGCCGGGGCCGCCCCGAAGGAGCCCTCCCCGCATGAGCACCACCAGCCAGCCCAGCACCGCGGCCCCCGGCAGCGGAGACACCCCGCCCCAGCGGTACACCGCGGCCCTCGCGGCGGAGCTCGAGCTGGCCTGGCAGGACCGCTGGGAGGCCGACGGCACCTTCCAGGCGCCCAACCCGACGGGCCGCTGGCCGAGACCCGGCAGGCGGACGCCGGGCGCGCGACGCTCTTCGTCATGGACATGTTCCCGTACCCGTCGGGGGCGGGGCTGCACGTCGGGCATCCGCTGGGCTACATCGCCACCGACGTCGTGCGGCGCGCTTCCAGCGGATGCGCGGCGACAACGTCCTGCACACCCTCGGCTACGACGCGTTCGGCCTGCCCGCCGAGCAGTACGCCGTCCAGACGGGCCAGCACCCGCGGGTGACGACCGAGGCCAACATGACGAACATGCGCCGCCAGCTGCGCCGTCTCGGCCTGGGCCACGACCCGCGCCGCTCGTTCTGCACGATCGACGCCGACTACTACCGCTGGACGCAGTGGATCTTCCTGCAGGTGTTCGAGCTCCTGGTACGACCCGGACGCCGTGCGCCCCGACGGCGGCGCGGCGCCGCCCGCCCGGTCGCCGAGCTGCGCGAGGCCTACGCAGCCGGCCGCCGCGACCCCGGACGGGCGGCCTGGGCCGAGCTGGACGACGTCGAGCGCCGCCGGCTGGTCGACGCGCAGCGGCTGGCCTACGTCTCCGAGACCCCGGTCAACTGGTGCCCGGGCCTGGGCACGGTGCTGGCGAACGAGGAGGTCACCGCCGACGGGCGCTCCGAGCGCGGCAACTTCCCGGTCTTCAAGCGCAGCCTGCGCCAGTGGATGCATGCGGATCACCGCCTACGCCGACCGCCTGGTCGACGACCTCGACCGCCTCGACTGGCCCGAGGCCGTGAAGTCGATGCAGCGCAACTGGATCGGCCGGTCCGACGGGCGCGCAGGTGCGCTTCGCCGCTGGCCGACGGCGACGGCGACGGCGGGCAGCGCGGCGAGGTCTTCACCACCCGCCCGGACACCCTGTTCGGCGCGACGTTCATGGTCGTCTCGCCCGAGCACCCGCTGCTCGACGAGCGTGCCCGCGCGCCTGGCCGGACGGCACGCACGCCGGTCTGGACCGGCGGCGCGGCGACGCCCGGCCGAGGCCGTCGCCGCCTACCGCGCCGCAGGCCGCGGCCAAGACCGACGTCGAGCGCCAGGCCGACGCCGGCCGCTCCAAGACCGGCGTGTTCACCGGGCCTGTCGCGACCAACCCGGTCAACGGCGGCCGCCGTCCCGGTGTTCACCGCCGACTACGTGCTCATGGGCTACGGCACCGGCGCGATCATGGCCGTCCCCGGCGAGGACGAGCGCGACTTCGCGTTCGCCGAGCGCGTTCGACCTGCCGGTCGTCCGCACGGTCCAGCCGCCCGAGGGCTTCGAGGGCGGCGCGTGCACCGGCGACGGGTCCGGCCATCAACTCCTCCAACGACGACGTCGACCTGGACGGGCTCGACGTCGCCGAGGCCAAGGCGCGCGATCACCGCCTGGCTGAGCGCGACGCGGCGCCGGCCGGGCGCGACCACCTACCGGCTGCGCGACTGGCTGTTCAGCCGCCAGCGGTACTGGGGCGAGCCGTTCCCGGTCGTCTACGACGAGCACGGCCTGCCCGTCGCCGCTGCCCGCAGACGCAGCTGCCGGTGCGAGCTGCCCGAGGTGCCCGACTACTCCCCGCGGACCTTCGACCCCGACGACGCGACCATCGACCCCGAGCCGCCGCTGGCCCGCGCGCAGGAGTGGGTGAACGTCACCCTCGACCTCGGCGACGGCCCGCAGCACGTACCGCCGCGAGACCAACACGATGCCCAACTGGGCGGGGTCGTGCTGGTACGAGCTGCGCTACCTGGACCCGCACGAACGACGGACGCGCTGGTCGACCCGGAGGTCGAGCGCGTACTGGATGGGCCGCGCCGGACGCGCGGTCCGAGCGCCGGCGGCACGGGCGGACACCGGCGGCGTCGACCTGTACGTCGGCGGCGTCGAGCACGCCGTCCTGCACCTGCTGTACGCCCGGTTCTGGCACAAGGTGCTGCTACGACCTGCGGCCACGTGTCGAGCGCCGGAGCCGTTCCGGCGCCTGTTCAACCAGGGCTACATCCAGGCCGTACGCGTTCACCGACGCCCGCGGCTTCCACGTCCCCGCCGCGGAGGTGGTCGAGACGACGTCGGCGACGGCGCCCGGATCTTCACCTGGCAGGGCGAGCCCGTGACCCGCGAGTACGGGAAGATGGGCAAGCGCTGAAGAACGTCGTCACGCCCGACGACATGTACGAGGCGTACGGCGCCGACACGTTCCGCGTCTACGAGATGTCGATGGGCCCGCTCGACCTGTCCCGGCCGTGGGAGACCCGCGCGGTCGTCGGCTCGCAGCGCTTCCTGCAGCGGCTGTGGCGCAACGTCGTCGACGAGGCCACCGGCGAGGTCGACGGTGACCGACGACGCCGCCGACGCCGGGCACCGCGGGCCTGCTGCACCGCACGATCGCGGGCGTCCGCGGCCGACATGGAGGCGATGCGGTTCAACACCGCGATCGCCAAGCTCATCGAGCTCAACAACCACCTGACCGACGCTGCGCGCCGTGCCGCGCGCGGCCGTCGAGCCGCTGGTGCTCATGCTCGCGCCGCTCGCGCCGCACATCGCCGAGGAGCTCTGGTCGCGGCTCGGGCACGACGGGTCGCTGGCGCTACGAGGCCGTTCCCGCGTGGCGGACCCGGCGCTGCTGGTGCAGGACACGGTGACCTGCGTGGTGCAGGTGGCGGGCAAGGTCCGCGACCGCGCTCGAGGTGCCCGCCGACGTCTCCGAGGACGACCTGCGCGAGCTGGCGCTGGCCTCCCCGGGGCGTGCGAGCGGCGCTGGACGGGCGCGGCGTGCGCACGGTCGTCGTCCGGGCGCCGAGGCTCGTCAACGTCGTGCCCGCCTGAGCCCGGCCTGAGACCCGCCTGACCGCGGGGCCCGCCGCTCGCCCACAGGGCGGTCGGCGGGCCCGTCGTCCACAGGCGGGCGGGGGCGGGACCGGGCGGGAGCCCGCTGCGGCGCGAGCCTGGGACGGTGCTCCCCGACCCCCCTCCCGCACCGGGCAGCGGGGGTGCCGAGGGCGGCGGGAGCCCCACGCGCTCGCAGCTGCGGCGCGAGGAGGGCGTCTGGCGGCCGTCGGCCTGGGAGTCGCTGCGCGCCGGGCGCTGGCGCCTGGGGGCGGGTGCCGCCGTCGGGGCGCTGGTGGTGGTCGCCGGGGTCGTCGTGCTGCTGGTCATGGGCGCCGGGTTCGGGGCGGCGCAGGTCCCCACGCCGACACCCG
This sequence comes from uncultured Actinomycetota bacterium, assembly GCA_963781365.1. Lineage (GTDB taxonomy): Bacteria > Actinomycetota > Actinomycetes > Actinomycetales > Quadrisphaeraceae > Quadrisphaera. The sequence continues at coordinate 113,535 of CAWAFR010000008.1, forward strand.
GCGTCGCGATCCCCACCCGGTCCCTCGGTCCGTCGGCGGTGGTGCCCGCGTCCGCGTCGACGCCCGGTGCCGCACCAGCCGCCTCACCCGCCTCCGCATCCGCAGCCGGGGTCACGACCACCTCACCCGCTGGCGCGTCGGCGGGGGAGGTGGTCGTCGACGTCGAGGGCCGCGTCGCAGCACCCGGGGTGGTGCGGCTGCCCCCGGGGTCGCGGGTCGACGACGCCGTCCGCGCGGCCGGGGGAGCGCTCGCCTCCGCCGACCTGGGCCGGGTGAACCTCGCCCGGCCCCTGGTCGACGGGGAGCAGGTCGTGGTGCCCGCGCCGGGGGAGGCGCTGGCGGGCGCCGCGAGCCCTTTGAGCCCTGCGGGCGCCGCCCCCGGGACCGCGACGGCGGGCCGCGGGGCGACGACGGCGCCGGGCCCGGTCGACCTCAACGCCGCCACCCTCGCCGACCTCGACGCGCTGCCCGGCGTCGGGCCGGTCCTGGCCCAGCGCGTGCTCGACTGGCGCACGCAGCACGGCCGGTTCAGCAGCACCGACGAGCTCGGCGAGGTCACGGGCATCGGCCCGTCCCGGCTCGCCGACCTCGCGCCGCTGGTCGTGGCCGGACCGTGACCGCCGCGCACGCCGCGACCGGTGCCGGCGCAGCCGCTCGTCACGGCGCCCGGCTCGACGCGCGCCTGCTCCCCGCGGCGCTCGCGGCGTGGGCGGCGGCCGCCGTCCTCGTCGCCGTCCCCGCGGCCGTGGCCGCTGCCGCGGCGGCGGCTGCGGCGGTCACCGCGGCGGTCCTGGTCGGTCGGCGCCGCGCCGGGCGGGCGGCGCCGACGGCGGCGGTGGTGTGCGGCGCCGTCTGCGTGGTGGCCGCCTCGGTGCTGTCGGCCGGGGTCGTCCGCGGGGCGGGGCTGCTGCCCGCGCTCACCGCCCAGAGCGCGGTGGTGGTGCTCGAGGGGCGCGCGGCCTCCGACGCGACCCGCGTCCGCCCCCGGGCCGACGGTGCTGACGCGGCCGGCGGCTCCTGGTCCGACGGGCCCCGGTGGGTGGTGCACCTGGACGCAGAGCGCGTCACGGGGCGTGGCAGCACCTCCGGGGCGCGGGCACCGGTGCTGGTCATCGGCGGGGAGGGCTGGCGCCGGGTCCGCCGCGGCGACGCCGTCCGGGTGGTGGGCCGCCTGGCGGCCACCCCGGCGGGCGACCCCGCCGTCGCGCTGCTCCTGGCCTCGCGCGCCCCGCGGACGGCCCCGCCGGCGCGCGGTCCCGACCGCTGGGGCCAGCGGCTGCGGGCGGGTCTGGTGAGCGCCTGCTCCGGGCTCCCGGCCGACGCGCGGGGCCTGCTCCCCGGGCTCGTGGTGGGTGACACCTCCCAGCTGCCGGACGACCTCGACACCGCGATGCGCAGCACCGGCCTGACGCACCTCACCGCCGTCTCCGGCGGCAACACCGCGCTGGTCAGCGCTGCGGTGCTGGGGGTCGCCGCGGCCCTGGGCGCGGGCCGGCGGCTGCGGCTGCTGCTGGCCGGCGCCGCCCTCCTGGCCTTCACGGCGCTGGCCGGCGGGGAGCCGAGCGTGCTGCGCGCCGCGGTCATGGGGGGTGCCGTCCTCGTCGGCTCCGCGGCCTCCCGCGGCAGCGGTGGCCCCCCGGCCCTGGCGGTGGCCGTCTGCGGGCTGCTCGTCGCCGACCCCTGGCTGGGCCGCTCGGCGGGCTTCGCCCTGTCGGTGGTGGCGACCGGCGCCCTCCTGCTGCTCGTCCCGGCGTGGGTCGCCTCGACGGTCGCGGGGCCCGCGGGAGGGCAGCGCCCCTCCCGGCTCCCGCGCCGCCTCGCCGGCCGGTTCCCGTCCCGCGTCCGGCAGCGCGTGGCGGGGGCCCTGCTGGCCCCCGTGGCGGCGCAGCTGGCGTGCGGCCCGCTCGTGCTGCTGCTGGCGCCCGGGGTTCCGCTGCTGGCCGTGCCCGCGAACCTCCTCGCCGCCCCCGCGGTGGCCCCGGCCACCGTGCTGGGGCTGGCCGCCACCGTGCTGGAGCCGCTGTGGCCGGCGGCCGCGGCCGTGGCCGCGCGCGCGGGCGGTCCGTGCGCGCAGTGGGTGGCGCTGGTGGCGCGCACCGGCGCCGCGGTGCCGGGGTCGACACTGCCCTGGCCGCAGGGCCCGCTGCCGGCGCTGGAGCTGGCGGGGACGGAGCTGGCCGCGGTGCTCCTGCTGGGCGCGCTCGCGCGGCAGAGGTCCGCACCGCGCGGGTGACCGCCGTCCGGGGTGGTGTCCGAGGGTCGTGGCAGGGTGGCGGGGTGGCCGCCTCCCGCACGAGCTCCCGGACCCGCAGCGGGGGCCCGGGCGCCTCGGCGCGGGGCTCGAACGCGCTCCCCTGGCACCAGGCGGTGCCCGGCCCGGTGGTCCTGGTGACCGGCCCGGAGTCCCTGCTGGCCGACCGCGCCGTGGAGCGGGTGCGCACCCTGGCGCGCGGCGGGGACGACGCGCTCGGCGTCGTCGCCCGGCCCGACCTGGAGCTGGTCGCCGTCGAGGGCGCCGGCTACCGCGCGGGCGAGCTCGCGCAGTGGACCAGCCCGTCGCTGTTCGGCGAGCCGCGCCTGGTGGTGGTGAGCGGCCTCGAGACGGCGCCCGACGTGCTGGTCACCGACATCACCGCGGCGCTGTCGGACCTGCCCGACGACGTCGTCCTCGTGCTCCGCCACGCCGGGGGCCCCCGGGCCACCAGCACCTTGCACAAGGCGCTGCTGGCGGCCGCGCGCGCCGTCCCGGGCGGGGTGCTCGTCGAGTGCCCGCCCGTCAAGGGCCAGGCCGAGCAGCGGGCCTTCGCCGAGACCGAGCTGCGCTCCGCGGGGCGCAGCATCGAGCCGGCGGCGCTGGAGGCGCTGCTGCTCGCCGTCGGCGGCGACCTGCGCTCCCTGGCCGCCGCGTGCGCGCAGCTCGCCGCCGACGTGCCGCGTGAGACCGCCGGGGGCGGCCAGCGGGCGGCCCGGCTCACCGAGGACGACGTCGAGCGCTACTACGGCGGGCGCGCGGAGGTCACCGGGTTCCGCGTGGCCGACGCCGCCGTCGCCGGCCACCGCACCGAGGCGCTGCGCCTGCTGCGCCAGGCGCTCGACGGCGGCCTCGACCCGGTGCCGCTCGTCGCCGCCCTGGCGGTGAAGCTCCGCTCGATGGCCAAGGTCGGCGCCGCCGGGCGGGGCTCGGACCAGGTGCTGGCCTCCGGCCTGGGGATGTCGCCGTGGCAGGTGCGCACCACGCGCGACGCGCTGCGGGGGTGGACGCCGGAGGGCATCGCCACGAGCATCACCGCCCTCGCCGCCGCCGACGAGGCGGTCAAGGGCGGGGGCCGCGACCCGCGCTACGCGGTCGAGAGGGCCGTCCTGGTGATCACCGCGGCCCGCGCCGCGGACTGAGCAGCCCGCCGGCCCGGGGCCCGGACGCACGACGAGCGGGGACGGACCGGGTCCGTCCCCGCTCGTCGGGGTGGTGCTCGAGGTGCCGGGAGCGGCCGCGGGGCCGCAGCCGCCTCAGGAGGCGGAGACGAGGGCCTTCGCCAGGGCGGACTTGCGGTTGGCCGCCTGGTTCTTGTGGATCACGCCCTTGGACACCGCCTTGTCGAGCTTGCGGCTCGCGACGCGCAGGGCGCTGGCGGCAGCGTCGGCGTCACCGGCGGCGGTGGCCGTGCGGACGTTGCGGACGACGGAGCGCAGCTCCGACTTCACGGCCTTGTTGCGCAGGCGCGCAGCCTCGTTGGTGCGGTTGCGCTTGATCTGGGACTTGATGTTGGCCACGGGCCGGTGTCTCCGTCGCGAGTCGGGGGTGGTGCTCTGTCGAAGGTCTCGTGCGGCACCAGCCATCATCAGGCCGACGCACGCGCAGCGCTCAAGGATACCAGCCCGGGCGAGGGCGTCCGGCGACGCGCCCGGGGGGAGCGAACCGCACCTCCGACGCGCCCACGGAGCCCCCCGGTCGGTACGGTCGCCGACCATGGAGCCCGTCGTGGATCAGCTCGACAGCCAGCTCGGCGGCGTGTTCGACGGCTACGCCGCCGCGTCCGCCGCCAGCGGCGCCTGGGACGAGATGTTCACCGCCTCCGGCGCGGTGCGCGAGGCCAGCTCACCGGTGCACGCGGCGCTCGCCAGCACCGCTGTCCGCGACCTGCGCGGCCGCGCCGACGCCCTCGCCACCTCCTACACCGACAAGGGCATCACCTTCGCCGTCGGCGGCGTCGAGCAGCCGTTCCCGCTCGACGTGGTGCCCCGCGTGGTCAGCGCTCAGGAGTGGGCGACCGTCGAGGTCGGTGTGGCGCAGCGCGTCCGGGCGCTCGAGGCGTTCCTGGCCGACGTGTACGGCCCGATGCGGGCGGTGGAGGACGGCGTCGTGCCCCGCGGGGTCATCACCTCCTCCTCCCACTTCCACCGCGTGGTCGCGGGCATCGAGCCGCCCAACGGGGTGCGGGTGCACGTGGCGGGCGTCGACCTCGTGCGCGACGCCGAGGGCGCCTTCCGCGTGCTGGAGGACAACGTCCGGGTCCCCTCCGGGGTCAGCTACGTGCTGACCAACCGCACCGCGATGGCGGGGGCGATGCCCGAGGCGTTCAGCGACCAGCGGATCCGCCCGGTGGCCGCCTACCCGCGGCGGCTGCTGGCGGCGCTGCGGGCGGCGGCGCCGGTCGGCATCGAGGACCCGACCGTCGTCGTCCTGACCCCCGGCGTCTACAACAGCGCCTACTTCGAGCACGCCCTGCTGGCCCGGAGCATGGGCATCGAGCTCGTCGAGGGCCGGGACCTGGTGTGCCGCGGCGGCCGGCTCCACATGCGCACCACGGCGGGGCTGCGCCCGGTGCACGTGGTCTACCGCCGCGTCGACGACGAGTACCTCGACCCGGTGCACTTCCGGTCCGACTCGATGCTCGGCTGCCCCGGGCTGGTCAACGCCGCCCGCGCCGGAAACGTGACGATCGCCAACGGCATCGGCAACGGCGTCGCCGACGACAAGCTGCTCTACACCTACGTCCCCGACCTGGTGCGCTACTACCTCGACGAGGAGCCCCTCCTGCCCAACGTGCCGACCTGGAGGCTGGAGGAGGCCGCCGCCCGCGAGGAGGTCTTGGACCGGCTCGCGGAGCTCGTGGTCAAGCCGGTCGACGGCTCCGGCGGCAAGGGCATCGTCATCGGCCCCGCGGCCACCGCCGCGGAGCTCGACCAGCTGCGGGAGCGCGTCACCGCCGACCCGCGCGGCTGGATCGCACAGCCCGTGGTGCGCCTGTCGACCGTGCCGACGCTGGTGGGGGAGCGCGTCGCGCCCCGCCACGTCGACCTGCGGCCGTTCGCCGTCAACGACGGCTCGCGGGTGTGGGTCCTGCCCGGCGGCCTGACCCGCGTGGCCCTGCCGGAGGGCGAGCTGGTGGTCAACTCCTCCCAGGGCGGCGGCAGCAAGGACACCTGGGTGCTGGCCGACGACCGGCCGGAGGAGCCCGTGACCGCCCGCGCCCGGCCCACCGGCCCGCCGCCGGCGCCCGGAGCGCCACCGGACCGGGGCCCCGGCGTCGCCGGCGCCGCCGACGTCCGCGACCAGCAGCAGCAGCAGCAGCAGCAGACGGGGGACGTGCCGTGCTGAGCCGGATCGCCGAGGCGCTGTTCTGGATCGGCCGCTACGTCGAGCGCGCCGAGGACACCGCGCGCCTGCTCGACGTGCAGCTGCAGCTGCTCGTGGAGGACCCGTGGATCGACGAGCCCACCGCCTGCGCCAACCTCCTGTCCGTCATGGGCGCCCCGCTCGCCGAGGACGGCGACGACGACGGCGATGGCGACGTCGACGACGACGCGGAGGGCGACGGTGCCGACGGCGCGTCCCGGGCGAGCCTCGCCGAGCGCGTGGCCCGCGCCGACGGCGCCCTGCCCGCCCGCGCCGACCGCCGCACGGTGCTCGAGCGGCTCGGGTACGACCCGTACTCCGCCCCCTCGATCGTCGCCTCCATCGGCGGGGCCCGCGAGAACGCCCGCCGGGCGCGCGAGACGGTCTCCACCGAGATGTGGGAGGTGCTGAACACCGCCTACAACGCCGTCCCCTCCGGCCGGTGGCGCGCCGTCAGCCCCCACACCTTCTTCGCCTGGGTGCGCGACCGGACCTCCACCGTCACCGGGATCGCCGACTCCACGATGAGCCGCGACGACGGCTGGCTGTTCCTGGTGCTCGGGCGCAGCATCGAGCGCGCCGACATGACGGCGCGGCTCATCACCTCCACCGCCTCGCTGGGGGGCCCGGCGTCCCGCTGGCCGTCCCTGCTGCGGGCGTGCGGCGCCCACGAGACGTTCCTGCGCACCTACCGCGGGCTCGAGGACGAGACGGAGGCCGCGGAGTTCCTGCTGCTCGACCGGCTCTTCCCCCGCTCCATCGTCCACGCGCTCGCGCAGGCCGAGCGGTGCCTCGCCGAGCTGGAGAGCAGCGGCCAGCGCGCCGGGGTCTTCGACGAGGCGCAGCGGCGCCTCGGCCGCGCCCGCGCGGAGCTGGAGTACCGGCCGCTGACCGACGTCCTCGCGCACCTGCCCGACGAGATGGAGCGGGTGCAGCGCACCTGCTCCGCCGCCTCGGACGCCGTGGCGCGCCGGTACTTCTCGAGCGCCGAGGCGCTGACCTGGGTGGGAGGACGGTCATGAGCGCCCGGCTGAGGATCGCGCACCACACCGGCTACCGGTACGGGGCGCCCGTGACGAGCTCCTACAACGAGGTGCGCGTCGCGCCGATGACGACGCCGGAGCAGACGGCGCTGCGGACCCGCCTGGAGGTGCGCCCCGCGCCGTGGCAGCACGTCTACCACGACTACTGGGGCTCTCAGGTGACCGTCTTCGAGGTCCACGAGCCCCACTCCGAGCTCGCGGTCACCGCCACGTCCACGGTGGAGGTCGACCGCCCGCCGGCGCCGGCGCCCGGCGGCGGCTGGGACGTGCTGCGCGACCCGCGCGCCCTCGACGAGATGGTCGAGCTGCTCGCCCCGGCGCCCTCGACGGCACCGCCGCCGGAGCTCGCCGAGCGCGTGCTGGCGATCGCCGCGAACGGCGCCTCCCCGGACGACCTCGCCGCGGAGATCTGCTCCCTGGTGCACGCCGAGGTGCGCTACGTGCCGGGCGCCACCGGGGTGCACTCGCGGGCCGCTGACGCCTGGGGCGAGCGCGCCGGCGTCTGCCAGGACTTCGCCCACCTCGCGCTCGGCGCGCTGCGCCTCGCCGGGGTCCCCGCGCGGTACGTCTCGGGGTACCTGCACCCCGACGCGTCGGCGCCGGTGGGCACCACCGTGACGGGGGAGTCCCACGCGTGGGTGGAGTGGTGGTCCGGCGACTGGTACGGGTGGGACCCGACCAACGACGTCGCCCCCGGTGACCGGCACGTCATCGTGGCGCGCGGCCGCCAGTACTCCGACGTGCCGCCGCTGAAGGGCGTCTACGCCGGTCGCGCGTCCTCGGCGATGGTCGTCAAGGTCGACATCACGCGCCTGGCCTGACGCTGCGCCACCCTGCGGGGCGCAGCTCGCCGGCCCGGTCGACCTCCGCGGCCAGGGCCGCCGCGACCGCTGCGACGTGGGGCTGGCGGAGCACCGAGCCGTGGTCGGCGGGCAGCGTGCGCACCACCACCTCACCCAGCAGGACGGCGTCCCAGGCGCGGGCGCAGTCCGGGTTGAGGTGGCTGCGGAAGACCAGCGCGCGGCCCGGCCACGGACGGCGCCGGTGCAGGCGCGAGGTGCGCATGTCGAGGTCCTCCATCCAGCGCGCCGCGCCGTCACCGCGGCGCAGCCCCGCCAGGGCCCGGACCGCACCGACCCGGCCCCGCCAGACCGTCCGGCGCGGCACCGGGAGCGGGAGGGGCACCGCGGCGCAGGCCACCAGGCGGGGGGTGGAGCCGTCGCGGTGGACGACGACCGCCGCGTCGGTCACACCCTCCTGCGCGCGCAGCACCCGCTCCACCTCCGCCGGCTCCACGAGGTATCCCCGCACCTTCAGCGCGTCGTCGGCGCGGCCGCAGCTCCAGCGCCCCGTCGGGGCCGCGGCGGGCGAGTCCGAGGTGGTGAAGCGGACCCAGCCGTCCCGGGTGGTGAACGCGTCGTCGGGCCCGGCCAGGTAGCCGCTGGCCAGCACCGCGGAGCGGACCCGCAGCAGGCCGGTGGCGCCGTCGGGCAGGACCGCCCCGACGTCGTCGACGACCACCAGCACCACCCCCGGCAGCGCGTCGCCGGGGGGCACGGGGCCCGCGGGCACGGGGTCCGCGGGCAGCAGCACCCGCGGCGCGGTGTGCCACGTCTCCGAGGAGCCCAGGCAGTTGACCACCTCCAGGTGCGCGCCGAGCGCCGCGCGGGCCCGCAGCACCTCCGCGCCCTGGAGCGGCTCGCCGCCGCAGACCACCCGGCGCAGGCCGGGCAGCGGCCGGCCCTGCGGCCCCGAGAGCGCGCGCAGCAGCGACGGCGCCACCCAGGTGGTCTCGACGCGGTGGTCGGCCAGGAACGCGGCGAGCGAGCGGGTGCCGTGGACGCGGGGGTCGTGCAGGTGCAGGGACGCGCCGCTCAGCAGGGCCGCGAAGACCGCGGTCTGCCCCATCGCGAACGCCGGCGGCGCCACGGCGCCCACCCGGGAGCCGTCAGCGGCGCCGAGCAGGTCCGCGGCCGACAGCGCACCGTCGACGACCTTCGTGTGCGAGAGGACGACGCCCTTGGGGGTGCCGGTCGAGCCCGACGTGACGACGACCGACGCGGCGTCCCCGGGCCGCAGCGGCGGGCGCCGGGCGCCAGCGCTCCACCTCAGCGCCGTCGTGCTCACCGGCGGTGACGACCAGCTCGGGCAGGGCGGCGAGCCCGGCGGCGGGGTCGGCCGCAGGGCCCGCGCGCCCGGCGTCCACGAGCACCGCCGCCGCGCGGCACAGCTCCTGCACCGCGGCCAGGCGCCCCGGCGGGAGCTGCGGGTCCGGCAGCACCACCGGCCGGCCCGCCAGGAGCACGGCGGCCAGCGCTTTCACGAGGTCCGGGCCGGCACCGGCCAGCACCGCCACGGGGGCGAGCGGCGGCGTGACCGCGGGCAGGGCCCGCTCCAGCCGCAGGGCCGCTGCCGCCGCGCCCGCCGCCACCCGCTTCACCCGATCGGGCGAAGCGGGTGGCGGACGGGGGTCAGCTGCCGACGGTGGGCAGGTACGTCGGCGTGCGCCGGGCGTCGACGGCGGCCTCGAAGGCGGAGGCCCAGCCGAGGACGTCGACGTCGTCCCACTGGGTCCCGGTGAAGGAGATCCCGACCGGCAGCGCGCTGCTGGGCCCGGAGAACCCGGCCGGCACGGTCGCGGAGGGGTAGCCGGCGACGGCGGCGGGCGTGCTGCTGGCGTAGACGAACGCCGGCGGCTCGCCGTCGACGTCCTGGTAGCTGATGAGGTCGGACGGGGTGTTCGTCAGGGACACGACCGCCTCCAGGTCGTCGGCGGTGCCGGGCCCCTGGGCGAGGACCTCGTCGATGGAGGCGCGGGCGAGGCGGCGCGCGTCGGAGCGCGCCGCCTGCACCTCGGCGGCGTCGGCCGCGGGGCCCGCGAGGGCGTCGGTGAAGGTCTCCTGGCCGAACAGCGCCAGCTCGACCGGGTCGGCCTGGTCGAACGCCACGAGACCGGCGAGGTCGGCCGGGTGGTCACCGCCGATGCCCGCCAGGTACGCGTTCACGTCGCGGGCGAACTCCGGTCCCAGCGCGAGGCCCTCGGCGGCCCCGACCTCGTCCTGGTACGGGAGCACGACGGGGATCGCGGTGGCGCCCTGGGCCTTCAGCGCGTTCACCGCCGCGGCGTAGACGGCCTGCGTGGTGGGGTCGACGTCGGCGCGCTGCTCGTCGCTCAGCGTCCAGTAGCCGAAGCGCTTCCCGGCCAGGGAGGGGCCGTTGCCCTCCACGAGGCGGCCGAAGGACGTGTCGACGCCCTCGGGCCGCGCCAGCGTCGCCGCGTCCGCCGGGTCGGTGCCGTCGATGACCTCCATCACCAGGGCCGCGTCGACCGCGTGGCGGGCGAGGGGCCCGGCGGTGTCCTGCTCGGAGGAGATCGGCACGATGCCGGTGCGGCTCACCAGGCCCAGCGTCGGCTTCAGGCCGACCAGGCCGTTGGTGGCGGCGGGGCAGACGATCGACCCGTCGGTCTCCGTGCCGATCGCCACCTGCGCCAGCGAGGCCGCCACCCCCGCCGCGGAGCCCGAGGACGAGCCGCACGGGTCGCGGTCGAGCACGTAGGGGTTGCGCGTCTGCCCGCCGACGGCGCTCCAGCCGCTGGTGGAGGTGGTGGAGCGGAAGTTGGCCCACTCCGAGAGGTTGGCCTTGCCGATCACCACGGCACCCGCGGCGCGCAGCTGCGCCACCAGCGCGGCGTCGGGGCCGGTGGCACCGGCCAGCGCCCGGGAGCCGGCGGTGGTGGGCTGGTCCGCGGTGCCGACGTTGTCCTTCAGCAGCACCGGCACGCCCTCCAGGGGGCTGCGGGCGCCGTGCGCGGCGCGGTGGGCGTCGCTGGCCGCCGCGTCGTCGAGGACGCGGGTGTTGAGGGCGAGGACGGCTCCGACCGACCCGTCGACGTCGGCGACCCGCTGCAGGTAGGCGGCGGTCAGCTGCACCGAGGAGAGCTCACCGGCGCCGATCCGCTCCTGCAGCTCCGGGACGGTCAGCGCGTCGAGGTCGAGCTGCGGGACGACGAGCCCGTGGTCGCGCGCGGTCGCCTGCAGCAGGGCCGCCGCCTGGCCGGGGGCCGCGGTGCCCGTGAACACGGCGCCCGCGGGGTCGGCGGCGCTGGAGTCCGAGGCCGGGGGAGCGCCCGGGGCGTCGGCGGCGAGCGCGGCGCCGCCGGGCAGGACGAGCACGGCAGCCACCGCCGTGGCCAGCGCGGCCCGGCGCCGGGGCGCAGCGGTGGCCGTGCGGCCGGGCGTGCGGCCGGGCGCGCGGCCGGGCTCGCGGTCCGGCGCGGTGGCCCGGGCGGGGCTCGAGGTGCGAGCGAGAGGTCGAGCGGGGTGGTGCATCGGGAGCCTCCGAGCGTGTCCGACCTGTGGTGGTCCGACACGGTAGGGGTGATCCGTCCCCTCAGCCCCTCGGGGGCGGCGCCGCGGCGCCGGCCCGGGCCACCTCCGCCGCCACGGCGCGGGCGACCGCCTCGACGTGCGGGCTGCGGAGCAGGGAGTTGTGGTCGCCCGCCAGGGTGCTCACCGCGGTGGGCCCCGTGAGCAGCCCGTCCCAGGCGGAGGGCGCGTCGGGGTTGAGGTGGCTGCGGAAGACCAGCGTCCGCCCGGGCCAGGGCCGCCGGCGGTGCAGCTGTGAGGTGCGCACGCCGAGCTCCTCGAGCTGCCGGGTCTGGTCGCCGCGCGCCCGCACACCGGCGGCGGCGCTCACCGCGAGCAGGCGGTCGCGCCAGAGCCCGGCGGCAGGGGCGGCGGGGGCGGGGGCGCCCGCCTGCGGGGTGGCCGCGGGGGTGGCCGCTCGGTTAAGCAGCTCCCGGCCGAGGGACCGCAGGAGCGCGCGGGGGCCGCGGGGCGCGTAGGTGTCGATGAGGACGACGGCGGCGACCTCCTCGCCCACCGCCTGCAGCAGGCGCGCCGCCTGCAGGGCCACCAGCCCGCCCATGGAGTGCCCGACCAGCACGTACGGCCCGTGCGGCTGCACCTCGCGCAGGCGGGCGAGGTGGCGGCGGGCGGCCATCGAGACGGTCAGGTCCGGCGCGGCCCGCTGCTCCGTGCCGTGGGGCTGGAAGGCCACCACGGGCTGGTCCGGGCCGAGAGCCTCGGCCAGGCCCAGGAACGACAGCCCGCTGGCGCCGGCGCCGGCGAAGCACAGCACCGGAGCCCGGCCCGCGCCCCCGGACCCGCCGCCGGCAGCGCCAGCGGCCCCGTCCCCGGGAGCCCGCAGCACCACGACGGTGCCGTGGCCGGCCGAGCTGCGCCCGCCGCCGGCGCGCTCGGCGAGGACCGCGGCGAAGTCCGCCAGCGTGGCCGCCTCGGCCGCGTGGGAGGCCGTCAGCACCGCGCCGTGCGCCTCGCGGGCCCGCACCACGAGCTCCTCCACCGCCAGGGAGTCGCCGCCGAGCGCGGTGAAGGAGTCGCCGCGCCCGACGTCCTCGCGGCCCAGCACCTGCGACCACAGGGCGGCAGCGGCCACCTCCCACCGCCCGGCGGGGGGCTGGTGGGCCGGGCGCTGCGGGCGCGGGAGCGCCGCGCGGTCGACCTTCCCGCGCTCGGTGCGGGGCAGGGCGGGCAGCATCACCACCTCGGTCGGCACCATCCACTCCGGCAGCCGCTCCCGCAGCCGGTGCCGCAGCTGCGCGGGGAGGGGGTGCGCTCGTGCGCCGAGGGCACGACGTACGCCACGAGCAGCACCGGCGCTCCCGGCTCCCCGCGGACGCCGAGCACCGCAGCCTCCGCGACGCCGTCGTCGGCGCCCAGCGCGGCCTCGACCTCGGCGGGCTCGACGTAGTAGCCGCGGACCTTCACCGCGTCGTCGGCGCGGCCCAGCGCCCGCAGCAGCCCGTCCTCCCCGAGCCGCACCCGGTCCCGGACCAGGAAGGTGTCCGAACCGTCCGGGGTGCTGCCGAACGCGGGGTCGACCAGGCCCTGGTAGCCGCTGGCGAAGTGCGGTGCGCTCGCGCGCAGCAGGCCCGCCGCACCCGGGGGCAGCGGGCGGCCGTCGTCGTCGACGACCTCCAGGCGCACCCCCGGCGCGGGGCGCCCCACCGGCAGCGCCCCCTCGGGCACCGCGTCGTGCGGGCCGACGCGGTGGTGGGCCAGCAGCCACGTCTCCGAGCAGCCGTAGGCGTTCACGACCGTGAGCCGCGAGCCGAGGCGCTCGCGGGCCAGCAGCACGTCGGAGCCCTGCAGCGCCTCGCCCGAGCAGGCCACCAGCGCCAGGTCCGGCAGCCCTGCGCGGCCGCCCCCGCCGGGACCGCCCGCGGGCGGGACGGCGGCCGCGAGCGCGCGCAGCAGCGAGGGCGTGGCGACGGCCGTGGTCACCCGCTGACGCACCAGCCAGGCCGGCAGGTCGCGCATCCCCCGCTCGCGGGGGTCCCACACGTGGAGGCTGCCGCCGGTGAGCAGCGTGGCGAGCAGCGCGTGCTGCCCGATCCCGAAGGCCGGTGGCACCAGCATCGCGAAGCGGGTCTCGGGGGAGGAGTCGAGCAGCACCTCGGCGGACCCGACGGCGTCGACGAGCATGGCGTGGCTGACCTGCACCCCCTTGGGGGCGCCGGTGCTGCCCGAGGTGAAGACGGTCGTGACGGTCGAGGCGCTGGTGAGCTCCGGCCGGGCGGCCCGCCAGGTGGCGACCGGGTCGGCGCCGGGCGCCGCGGGGGCCACGACGTCCTCCAGCGGCGCGACCGCCGGCAGGCCGGGGACGGCGCCCGCGGCCCCGCGGTGGGCCGCGTCGGCGAGGCACAGCGCCGCGCCCGCCACGGACTGGACGTCGGCGAGCCTGCCGACGGGCAGCTGGGTGTCCAGCACCGCGAGGGGCCGGCCGGAGAGGATGACCGCCACCACCGCGGCCACGGCGTCGAGCCCGTTCGTGGCCATCACGGCGACCGGGGCGGAGAGCGGGGTGCCCGGGGGCACGAGCGCGGCGATGCGCAGGGCGCCGGCGGCGGCGCGGGCGAGGAGGTCGCGGTGGCCCAGCTCGCCCTCCGGGGAGCTCACCGCCAGGGCGTCGCCGCGCAGGGCGACCGTCCGCAGGAGCACGTCGACGGCCGTCAGCGGCGGAGCCGCGCCGCGCGGGTCGGCGCCGGCGGGGGTGCGGTCCGGGGTGCGGTCCGGAGTGCGGTCCGCGGTGGGGTCGTCGGCGTGCGCGGGCGGCGTCGTGGTGCTCACAGCGGCTCCTGGGCGGGGAAGCGGTCACAGGGGTCGCCCTCACCGTACGTAGCGGTGGCTCACTCCCGGCGATATCGCGGGACGCTTCACCCGACCTGAGCAGCGCCGGACGGCGTCGGTGGCGAACGCGCTCGTGGGACCATGGGGCACGTGCCCCCCACTCCCGCGCCGTCCTCGTCCTCCGCGGGCATCCAGCCCGCCTCCACGGCGCCGGGACTGATCCGCAACTTCTGCATCATCGCCCACATCGACCACGGCAAGTCGACGCTGGCCGACCGCATGCTGCAGATCACCGGCATCGTCGACAGCCGCGCGATGCGCGCCCAGTACCTCGACCGGATGGACATCGAGCGCGAGCGCGGCATCACCATCAAGAGCCAGGCGGTGCGGATGCCGTGGGCGCCGCGCAGCCACGGGGGCGGCGACGGGCTCGGCGGTCCCGGCGGTGAGGGGCGGATCGGCCTCATGCACGCCCTCAACATGATCGACACCCCGGGGCACGTCGACTTCACCTACGAGGTCTCCCGCTCCCTGGCCGCGTGCGAGGGAGCGGTGCTTCTGGTCGACGCCGCGCAGGGCATCGAGGCCCAGACCCTGGCCAACCTGTACCTGGCCATGGAGAACGACCTCGCCATCGTCCCCGTGCTCAACAAGATCGACCTGCCCGCCGCGCAGCCGGAGCGCTACGCCGAGGAGCTCGCGAAGCTCGTGGGCTGCGAGCCCGAGGACGTGCTGCGGGTCTCGGGCAAGACGGGCGTCGGCGTGGAGGAGCTGCTCGACCGCATCGTCGACGTCGTCCCCAGCCCCACCGGAGACCCCGACGCCCCCGCCCGCGCGATGATCTTCGACTCCGTCTACGACACCTACCGCGGCGTCGTCACCTACGTCCGCGTCGTCGACGGCGTCCTGCGCCCCCGCGAGCGGATCGCGATGATGTCGACCCGCGCCCAGCACGACCTGCTGGAGATCGGCGTCTCCAGCCCCGAGCCGACGCCGTCGCAGGGCCTCGGCGTCGGGGAGGTCGGCTACCTCATCACCGGGGTGAAGGACGTGCGCCAGAGCCGCGTCGGTGACACGGTCACCGCCGCGCTGCGCCCGGCCGCGGAGCCGGTCGGCACCTACGAGGACCCCAAGCCGATGGTGTTCTCGGGCCTGTTCCCCATCGACGGGTCCGACTACCCGCTGCTGCGCGACGCGCTCGACAAGCTCAAGCTCAACGACGCCGCCCTGGCGTACGAGCCGGAGACGTCGGTCGCCCTCGGCTTCGGGTACCGCTGCGGCTACCTGGGCCTGCTGCACCTGGAGATCACCCGGGACCGCCTCGAGCGGGAGTTCGGGCTCGACATGATCTCCACCGCGCCGTCGGTGGTCTACGAGGTCACCCTCGACGACGGCCGCGAGATCACCGTCACCAACCCCAGCGAGTACCCGAGCGGCAAGGTGGCCGAGACCCGCGAGCCCGTCGTGCGCGCCACGGTGCTGACGCCGGCGGAGTACATCGGCACCGTGATGGAGCTGTGCCAGCAGCGCCGCGGCGAGCTGCAGGGCATGGACTACCTGTCCGAGGACCGCGTCGAGATGCGCTACCGGCTGCCCATGGCCGAGATCGTCTTCGACTTCTTCGACGCCCTGAAGTCGCGCACCCGCGGGTACGCCTCCTTCGACTACGAGGTCGACGGCGACCAGGCCGCCGACCTCGTGAAGGTCGACATCCTCCTGCAGGGCGAGCAGGTCGACGCGTTCTCGGCGATCGTGCACCGCGACAAGGCCTACGCCTACGGCGTGATGATGGCCGGCAAGCTCAAGGACCTCATCCCGCGCCAGCAGTTCGAGGTGCCCGTGCAGGCAGCGATCGGCGCGCGCGTCATCGCCCGGGAGACGGTCCGCGCGATCCGCAAGGACGTCCTCGCCAAGTGCTACGGCGGCGACATCACCCGCAAGCGCAAGCTGCTGGAGAAGCAGAAGGAGGGCAAGAAGCGGATGAAGATGGTCGGCCGCGTCGAGGTCCCCCAGGAGGCGTTCGTCGCCGCGCTGTCCACCGACGCGCCCACCGGCAAGGACGCGGGGAAGAAGTAGCCGGCACCGGCCTCACGGCTCGACGGCGGCCCGCAGCACCCGCTGCGGGCCGGAGCGTCCGCCGAGGTGCCTGCCGACGTCGGTGAACCAGGAGGCCGCGGACCGCTGGACCGAGGAGCTCGGCCGCGAGGTGACGCTGGGGCTGTTCGGGGAGGACCTGCGGACCGCCGGCGTCGACGTCGACGGCACGGAGGTCGGGGAGCGCTGGCTCATCGGCGACCCGTCCGACCCCGCAGCCGGCGTGGAGGTGGAGGTGACGATGCCCTACGTCCCGTGCATGACCTCCGCCCGCCGGATGGGGGAGCAGCGGTGGGTGAAGCGCTTCACCCGCGCGGGGCACCCCGGCGCGCACCTGCGCGTGCTGCGTCCCGGCTCGGTGGCCGCCGGCGACGTCGTCACCGTGCTCTCCCGTCCCGGGCACGGCGTGACGATCGGCCGCTGGCTGGTCGAGCCGACACCGGCCGACGCGCGCGCCCTGCTCGCGCTCGCCGCCGACGGCGCGCTGCAGCTGGCACCGGACCTCGTGGAGGACCTGGAGCCGGTCGCCCGCCGCTGAGTCGCGTGTCCGCCGGCGTGCCGAAGTGCCCGCGTGGGCCCGTCGGCCCGGTCCAGGAGGACTTCGGCACGCCCGTCGACACGCTCCGGGCCGGGTCTGCGGCCGGTCCGCGGCCGGTCCGCGGCCGGTGAGCGGCCGGTCAGTGAGCCGGCGGCTGCAGCGCCGCGGCCATGATCACCTGCGGGTCCGCGGCCCGGGGCATCCAGCGCCCGCCGGTGTCCGCGAAGCCCGCCCGCGCGTACGCCCGCCGTCCCGCGGCGTTGGACTCGTGGACGCACAGCACCAGCAGCTGCGCCTCCGGCTCCAGCGCGTGCGCGAGCGCCCGCGCGGCACGGGCCCCCGCTGCCCCGTACCCGCGCCCCTGGTGCTCGGCGGCGACGTAGTAGGCGCGCAGCAGCAGCCCCTTCGCCGGGTCGTCGAGCAGGTGCTCCAGGGCGCCGCGCCGGTCCAGGGTGCCGAAGCCGACCGGGCGCTCGTCGTCGCCGTCCAGGGCCAGGACGGCGAACGGGATCCGCAGGGGGTCGGCGCTCGCCGGCGGGTGGGTGAGGGCCGCGGGCAGGCAGTAGCGGTCCTGTCCGGGGCCGGGCTCCAGGGCGAGGACCGCGGCCAGCAGGTCCGGTTCGCTGGCCAGCGACAGCGGCTCCAGCCGGACCCGGGGCGGCGCAGCCGGTCGTCCTCGCACGGCCCCATCCCACCACCGGCCCCGTCAGCACTTCCCGCCGGAAGTGCGCCACCCCGGGCCCGGGAACGCCACTTCCCGCCGGAAGTGCGCCCGGGGAGGCCTCCGGTGCTGCACTTCCTGAGGGGAGTGCGCGGTCGGGGAGAGTGCGACCATGGGCGGCGATGAGCCCCGCACTGCCCGACGGCGACCCCGCACCCCCTGACGGGCTGCTCCCGGGCAGCGTCGCCGCAGGCGCCGCCGAGCGGGACCTCGGCGTCTACCTGCACGTCCCGTTCTGCCGGGTCCGCTGCGGCTACTGCGACTTCAACACCTACACCGCCTCCGAGCTGGGCCCCCCGGAGCTGCCCGGCGCCTCGCAGGCGGGGTACGCCGGCGCGCTCGTCGAGGAGGTCGCGCTCGCGGCGCGCGTGCTGGAGGCCAGCGGGCTCCCGCGGCGCACGGTGTCGACGGTGTTCGTCGGCGGCGGCACCCCCACCCTGCTGCCCGCCGCGGACCTCGCACGGGGCCTCGGCGCCGTCCGCGACCACCTCGGCCTCGCCGACGGCGCGGAGGTCACCACGGAGGCCAACCCCGACTCGGTGACCCCGGCGTCGCTGACGGCCCTCGCGGAGGCGGGCTTCACGCGGGTCAGCTTCGGCATGCAGTCAGCGGTGCCGCACGTGCTGGCGACCCTCGACCGCACCCACGACCCGGCCCGCGTGCCCCAGGCGGTGCGGTGGGCGCGCGACGCCGGCCTGGCCGTCAGCCTCGACCTCATCTACGGCGCGCCGGGGGAGTCCCTGGCCGACTGGCGCACCAGCCTCGACGCCGCGCTCGCCTGCGAGCCGGACCACCTGTCCGCCTACGCGCTGGTGGTCGAGGAGGGGACCGCGATGGCCGGGCGCGTCCGCCGCGGCGAGCTGCCGCTGCCCGACCCCGACGACGAGGCAGCCCAGTACGAGCTCGCCGACGCCGTGCTGCGCGAGGCCGGCTACGGCTGGTACGAGGTGAGCAACTGGGCCCGGACCCCCGCCGACGCCTGCCGCCACAACCTCGCCTACTGGCGCGGCGCCGACTGGTGGGGCGCGGGCCCGGGTGCGCACAGCCACGTCGGCGGCGTCCGGTGGTGGAACGCCAAGCACCCCGCGGCCTGGGCGCGGCGCCTGGCCGCCGGCACGAGCCCCGCCGTCGGCCGGGAGGTGCTCGACGACGACGCCCGCGACGTCGAGCGCGTGCTCCTCGGTGTGCGCCTCGCCGAGGGGCTCCCGCTGGACGCAGTCCCGGCCGCCGGGCGGGGCGCCGTCGCCCGCCTCACCGGGGACGGCCTGCTGGAGGCCGGTGCGCCCGCCGGCCGCCTGGTGCTCACGCTGAGGGGCCGCCTGCTGGCCGACGCCGTGGTGCGCGCCCTGCTCGGCTGGGACGACGCGGCCGCGGGCGCTGCCTGAGCGCCCGCGGCCGGGTCGGGGTGGGGCGCCGCTCTCAGCGCCCCCGGGTCACTTCACCAGCCGCCAGTTGACGGGGTAGCGGTAGTCGACGCCCTGGTTGGCCTTGACCGCGGCGATGATCGTGAAGATCGTCGCCACGATGCCCACCACTCCCAGCAGCGGCCAGGTCAGCACGCTGAGGAGGAAGGCGGTGACCAGGGTGATCAGCTGCAGCCCCAGCCAGATGATGCCGACGAGGATGTTGAAGTTCAGGGCCTCCAGCGCCTGGCGTCGCACGAAGATCCCGCGCTCCTTGAAGACCAGGTAGATCACGAGCGGACCGACGGCGCCCAGCCAGAGGAAGTAGATCGAGATCCCGCTGAGCACCAGGCCCGCCACGATCGCCGAGACGTGCGCGAGGCAGGCCCACAGGCGCTGGTCCTGGGGGCTGAGCTCGGGCTTCGGCTGCCCGTAGGGCTGCTGGCCGTAGCCCTGCTGGCCCGGCGGGGGGTACCCCTGGGGGCCGGGCTGGCCGTACCCCTGCGGCTGGCCGTAGCCCTGGGGGCCGGGCTGGCCGTACCCCTGCTGGCCCGGCGGGGGGTACCCCTGGGCGCCGGGCTGGCCGTACCCCTGCTGCTGGCCGCCGCCGGGGGCCTGCGGGTGCTTCACGAAGTCGGGACCGCTCTGGCCGTGGCCCGGTGCCGGCGGCGGGGAGCCGTAGGACGGGGCCTGGCTGCCGTAGGACGGCGCAGGGTGCGCACCGCCGCTCGCGTCGGGCTTCGGGTCGGGCTGGTCGGCAGGCCGACCGGGCTGCTCGGACACGTCTCCTCCTCGGGCCCGGGGAGGTTCCCGGGGCGGCCCCCCATGATCCTCGTCGGCGACCGCCAGGTGAAGCCCCGACGCGCCTTCACCGCCCGACCGGCGTCGGACGCCGGGCTCAGACGTCCAGCTGGTCGCCCGTGACGAAGTCGATGAGCTCCTCCACCCGCCCGGACAGGGTCGGCTCGAGGTCGGCGATGGTGCGCACGCTGCCGAGCACCCGCTGCCAGCCGCGCGCCAGGTCCGCCGGCGTCGAGCGGGGCCACCCGAGCTCCTCGAGCACCCCCTCCTTCCACGACCGCCCGCGGGGGATGACGGGCCACGCGGCGATCCCGAGGCGGGCGGGCCTCACCGCCTGCCACACGTCGACGTACGGGTGCCCGACCACCAGCACGTGGGCGGCGGCGCCGGGGACGCCGCGCAGCGCGTCGGCCACCAGGCGGGTCTCCTTGGTGCCGGTGATCAGGTGGTCGACCAGCACGCCCACGCGCCGGCCCGGCCCGGGCCGGAACTCCGCGAGCGCGGCCGCGAGGTGGTCGACGCCCTGCAGGCCCTCGACGACGACGCCCTCGACGCGCAGGTCGTCGCCCCAGACCTTCTCCACGAGCTCGGCGTCGTGCTTGCCCTCCACCCAGATCCGGGAGCCGCGCGCGACGCGGGCGCGCTGGCTGGCGACGGCGAACGACCCGCTCGCCGTCCGCCCCGCGGCCACCGGGCCCTTCGCCGCGGGAGGGGCCGCGACCGGCGGGACCAGCGTGACCGGCGCTCCGTCCTCCAGGAACCCCGTGCCGAGGGGGAAGGTGCGGGTGCGGCCCTTCCAGTCCTCCAGGACGACGACGCGCACGCCGCCGGCCTTCTCGACGCGCACGACGGCGCCGCACCACCCGGTCTCGACGTCCTCGACCACGAGGCCGGGGCTCGCCGGCACCTCGCGGCTGGCGACGCGGGCGCGGCGGCGGCCCGTGGTCGGGTCCGTGACCGAGTCACCGCGGCGCAGGGGCGCCACCGAAGCGTCGGGACGGACCACGGGCCGGGCGACCGGGCGGACCACGGGGCGGACAGGGGGACGGGCGGGCTGCCGGGGGGGAGGGAGCGGCACCTCCGCGACGCTACCGGCGGCCGCCGGAGGACGGCGTAGGATTGGCACTCCCCGTTTCTGAGTGCCAACAGGTCGTCGTGGCCTCGGCCCAGCCGAGCAGGAGGCAGCGCATGACCGAACCCCGTCGCCTCGCCGTCCTGCGGGCCATCGTGGAGGACTACGTGGCCACCCGGGAGCCGGTCGGCTCCCGGGCCCTCGTCGAGCGCCACGCCCTGGGCGTCTCCCCGGCCACCATCCGCAACGACATGGCGGCGCTGGAGGAGGAGGGGCTGATCGCCCAGCCCCACACCAGCGCCGGCCGGGTGCCCACCGACAAGGGCTACCGCGCCTTCGTCGACGGGCTGCCCGCCGTCCGGCCCCTGTCGGTGGCCGAGCGGCGCGCCATCGAGCGGCTCCTGGGCGAGGAGGCGCAGGCGGTGGAGCTCGACGTCGTCCTGGAGCGCACCGTCCGGGCGCTGGCGCACCTGACGCAGCAGGTCGCGGTGATCCAGTACCCCTCGCTGGCGCGGGCGCGCGTGCGGCACGTCGAGCTGGTGCCCCTGGCGGCGCGGCGGCTGGTGCTGGTGCTCATCACCGACAGCGGCCGCGTCGAGCAGCGCACCGTCGAGCTCCCCGCGCCGACCTCGGGCGGCGCCGGTGACGGCGCGGGCGGCACCGACCCCGGTGCCGACCTGGTGCCGGAGCTGCGCGGCCGGCTCAACGCCGCCACCGCGAGCCGCCGCTCGGACGAGGCCCTCGTCGCGCTCGACGGCGTCCTCGCCGCGAGCCGCCCGGAGGACCGCCCGGCGGTCGAGGCGGTCCTCACGGCCATGCGCTCCGCCCTGGGAGCCACCCGGGAGGACCGCATGGTGCTCGCCGGGACGGCCAACCTCGTCCGCGAGGGCGGCGGCTTCGCCACCTCCCTGGCCCCCGTCCTGGAGGCCATCGAGGAGCAGGTGGTGGTCCTGCGCCTCCTGGCCGAGATGGCGGACGACCCGGCCAGCGGCGTGTCCGTGCGCATCGGGCACGAGATCGTCCACTCCGGCCTCACCGACGCCGCGGTGGTCTCCACCGGCTACGGCTCGGGGGGCGAGGTCGTCGCCCGCCTGGGCATCCTGGGGCCGACGCGCATGGACTACCCGACCTCGATCGCGTCCGTCCGCGCCGTCGCCCGCTACCTCAGCAAGGTCCTCGCTCGATGACCGGCACGCCCGCCGAGCGCTCTCACGAGACTTGGAGCACCACGCACCGTGGCTGACCACTACTCCGTCCTCGGCCTGCCGCGCGACGCGAGCACCGACGACGTCAAGAAGGCCTACCGCAAGCTCGCCCGGCAGCTGCACCCCGACGTCAACCCCGACGCGGGGGAGCGCTTCAAGGAGGTCTCGGCGGCCTACGAGGTGCTGAGCAACCCCGACAAGCGCCGCGTGTACGACGCGACCGGAAGCTCCGGCGGCGGCATGGGCGGTGGCTTCGGAGGCGGCGGCGGGCAGCCGTTCGGCTTCGGCGACATCTTCGAGACCTTCTTCGGCGGCGCCGCCGGCGGCTCCCGGGGCCCGGTGCCGCGCCAGCAGCCGGGGCAGGACGCGCTGATCCGCCTCGAGGTCGACCTGCGCGAGGCGGTGTTCGGCGCCGAGCGCGAGATCACCGTCGACACCGCCGTGACCTGCCCCACCTGCGACGGGCGCTGCGCCCAGCCGGGCACCCAGCTGCGCACCTGCGACGTCTGCCACGGGCAGGGCCAGGTGCAGCGCGCCGCGCGCTCCCTGCTGGGCCAGGTGCTGACGACGTCGCCGTGCCCCGCCTGCGGCGGCTACGGGACGACGATCCCCGACCCCTGCCACGAGTGCGCCGGTGACGGCCGGGTCCGCAAGCGGCGCACCCTGACCATCCGCGTCCCCGCCGGCGTCGACACCGGCACCCGGATCCAGCTCTCCGGCCAGGGCGAGGTCGGCCCCGGCGGCGGGCCCTCGGGTGACCTGTACGTCGAGGTCGTCCAGCGCCCGCACGAGCTCTTCACCCGCCGCGGCGAGGACCTGCACGCGACGCTCGCCGTCCCGATGACGGCAGCGGCGCTGGGCACCGTGCTCGAGATGGAGACCCTCGACGGGTCGCGCGACCTCGAGGTGCGCGCCGGCACCCAGCCCGCGGAGGTCATCACCCTGCGCGGCCTGGGCGCCTCCCGCCTGCGCTCCGGCGGCCGCGGTGACCTGCACGTCCACATCGACGTCCAGGTGCCCAAGGGCCTCGACGAGGAGCAGACGGAGCTGCTGCGCCAGCTCTCGAGGCTCCGCGGGGAGGAGCGGCCGGAGGGCCGGCTCGCCCCTGCCTCCGGCGGGGTCTTCTCCCGGCTCAAGCGCGGCTTCGCCGGGCGCTGACCCGCCCCGCGGCCGTGATCACGGCCGAGCGGAGCAGTCAGCCGACGGAGAAGGTGATCGTGGCGGCGCTGGCCGGGCCGGCGCCGCCCGCGGCCTCGCCGTCGGACTCGTCCGGGACCCACACCCGGGCGGTGCAGGGGTCGCAGCTGCCGGCCTGCACCTGCTGCTGGACGGCGAAGTCGGCGACCTCGCCGTTCGCCCCGGCGGTGGTGTATCCGTCGGACAGCACCGTCCCGTCCGCCTGCGTGATGCTCCACAGCAGCGTCCCCTCAGGGGCGGTGCCGCGCCCGACGATGCCGATCGGCCCCGCCGGCAGGCGCTCGCCGTCGCCCGGGGCGGTGATGACGACGGAGGAGGACGCGCCGGAGCCGCTGGCCCCGCCGGCCGCTGCCGCCGACCCGGTCGACGTGGACGGCGACGCTGACGACGACGACGCGCTGGTGCTCGACGAGGCGGGCGCCGCGCTGCTGGTCGCTGCCGACGGCGAGGTGGTGGCGCCGGCCGGGTCGGTGTCGACGTTCGCCTGGCCGCAGGCCGCCACCAGCGCCACCGCCGCGAGGGCCACCGCCGCGCGCGAGCCGGGCCGGGCGAGCTTCACGAAGGCGTGCATGCCCCGTTCCTACCGGACGGCGGCCGGGGCCGGGGCGCCGCCGCGCCGGGCCGCTGCCGCGCGCCCGGCTACGGTGCCGCGGGTGAGCCCCAGCCCCGCGGCCGACCCCGCGTGCCTGTTCTGCCGGATCGTCGCCGGGGAGGTCCCCGCCACCGTCGTGCGGCGCACCGAGCGCGTCGTCGCCTTCCGCGACGTCGACCCGCAGGCGCCGCTGCACGTGCTGGTGGTCCCGGTCGACCACCACCGCGACGTCCCCGCGCTCGCCGCCGCCGACCCGGCCCTGCTGGCGGAGGTCACCACGACGGCGGCGGGCGTGGCTGCCGACCTCGGCGACGGGCAGTTCCGCCTGGTCTTCAACACCGGGGCCGGCGCCGGGCAGAGCGTCTTCCACGTCCACGCCCACGTGCTGGGCGGCCGCCCGATGGGGTGGCCTCCGGGCTGAGCCCCGACCCCGTCAGCCGTCGTCAGGCGCCGTCGTGCTCGTGGACGGTGACGGCGGCGTTCACCAGCGCCAGGTGGCTCAGCGCCTGCGGCAGGTTGCCCAGCCAGTGGCCGGTGGCCGGGTCGACCATCTCGGCCATCACCCCGACGTCGTTCAGGGGGCCGTCCGGGCCGTCGAGGAGGGCGTCCATGAGGGCCCGCGCCTCCTGCCCGCGCCCGCACAGCTGCAGCGCGGAGACCATCCAGAACGAGCACGCCACGAAGCTGCCCTCCTCCGCGGCCACGCCGGAGTAGCGGTACAGGTGCGGCCCGCGGCCCAGCTCGCGGCGCAGGACGTCGAGCGTCGAGCTCATCCGCTCGCCGCGGTCGAAGCCGCTGATCGCGTGCAGCAGGATCGACGCGTCGAGGTCCTGCGTGCCCGGGTACCAGGTGTAGGCCCCCAGCTCCTCGTCCCAGCAGTGCTCCTGCACCCACGCGCGGACCATCTCCGCCTCGCTGCGCCAGCGCGCCGGGTCGCCTGGCACCTGCCCCAGCTCGGCGAGGTGGACGGCGGCCGTCAGCGCCTGCCAGCAGCCGAGCTTGCTGGTCGTGTAGTGCTGCTCGTCGTGGAGCTCCCACATCCCGGCGTCCTTGCGGCGCCAGTCGTCGCACGCGGCGTCGGCGGTGGTGGCCAGCAGCCGCCCGGTCTCGGCGTCGAGGGCCCCGCCGGCGTCGACGTAGAGGCTGACGATGCTGAACAGGTCGCCGTAGACGCCCAGCTGCAGCTGGCCCACGGCCCCGTTGCCCTCGACGACGGGTCCGGCGCCGCGCCAGCCCGGCACCTCCCGCTGCGCCTCCTGCTCCGGCGGGGCCTGGCCGGACAGCGTGTAGAACACCGCGGACACGTCACCGCCGGCGCGGATGGTCCGCAGCAGCCAGCTCACCGCGCCGTGGGGCTCCTCGCGCAGCCCGAACCGCAGCAGCGCCTCCAGGGAGTACGCGGAGTCGCGGACCCACGCGAACCGGTAGTCCCAGCGCTTGCCGCCCGCCGGGTCCTCCGGCAGGGAGGTGGTGCCGGCGGCCGCCATCGCCCCGCTGGAGGCGTGCAGGAGCAGCTTGAGCACCAGCGCGCTGCGGCGCACCGCCTGGTCCCACGGCCCGTCCCAGGCGAAGGCGCCCGTCCACGCCTCCCAGTTGCAGACCGTGCGGTCCAGGTCGGCGTCCAGGTCCCGCGGCGAGGGGACCCACAGCGGCTCCCGCTCGGTGGCGACGAGGCCGACCACGTGAAGCGACCCCTGGCGCGCGACGAGGTCGAGCACGACCTCGCGCTCGCCGTCGCGGCGCTCCAGCTCGGCCGTGCCGCCGCCGTCCGCGTCGTCCCCGACGTCCCCGTCGTGCAGCAGCCCGGCGACGACGGCCATCGTCACGCCGTCGACGCGCAGCAGCGTCGCCACGGGCGTCTCCTGCACCCAGGGACCCGCGGTGCCCAGGCAGGTGCCGGGGCGGACGACGGCGCGCAGCCGCACCCGCCCGGACAGCCCCTCGACGCGGCGCACGAGCTCCGCCCACGGCAGGCGGCCGGCGACGCCGGTGGTGAGGGCGTCGGTGACGCGGACCGACCCGGAGGCGGTGCGGTAGGTGGTCGCGAGGACGTTCGTGTGCGGCACGTACTCGCGCTCGACCTCGAACGGCTCGACCGGCGCCAGCTCGAGGCGGCCGCCGTCCTCGGCGTCCAGCAGCGCCGCGAAGGCGGGGGTGGAGTCGAGGTCGGGCAGGGGCAGCCAGTCGATGCTGCCGTCGCGCGCCACCAGCGCCAGGGTGCGCCCGTCGCCGATCACGGCGTAGGTCCGCAGGTCGGCGTACCCCTCCGCGTCGCGCTCGGTCACCGGCGCGCTGGTGCGGGCGTCGGCGGCGGGGCCGCCCGCCGGCCAGTGCAGGGCCGCGGCGCGGCCGTCGGAGGCCCCCGCGACGGGGGCCCGGCGAGCCTCGTCGGCGCGCAGGCGGCGGGAGGCGGGAGCGGTCGGGGCGCTGGAGGCGGAGCCCGGTCGGGCGGGTGCGGTGAGGACGTCGGCGGTGTCGATGGCCGGACGCTACGTGCGCCGGGTCGGTGTCGCCCATCGGCGGTAGCCTGGGGGTGAGCGGCCCCGGTCCGGGGCCCGACCTGCAGGAGACCGGGGCTGCCAGCCCCTCCCATGCCCGACTCCGCTCCGTCCGCCGGCACCTCGCAGCCCGCGGGCACCCCGCCCGTCGTCGTCCACACCATCGTCGTGCCGCCCGAGGTGTCGATGGTGGCCCTGCTCGGCGCCCGCGACGAGCTCCTGCGGGTCCTCGAGAAGGCCTTCCCCCGCGCTGACGTCCACGTCCGCGGCAACGAGATCACCGTCACCGGCGCAGCCGGGGAGGTCGCGCTCGTCGAGCGCCTGCTCGACGAGATGACCGCTGTCGCTCCGCGCGGGGCAGCCGCTCACGGCCGACGCCGTCGAGCGCGCCGCTCGGCATGCTGCGCGCCCAGAGCGCGGAGCGGCCGCGCCGACGTCCTGACCCTGAACATCCTGTCCGAGCCGCGGGCGCACCATCCGGCCCAAGACGCTCGGGCAGAAGCACTACGTCGACGCCATCGACGAGCCACACCATCGTGTTCGGCATCGGCCCCGCCGGCACCGGCAAGACCTACCTGGCGATGGCGAAGGCCGTGCAGGCGCTGCAGGCCAAGCAGGTCAACCGCATCATCCTGACCCGGCCCGCCGTCGAGGCGGGGGAGCGGCTCGGCTTCCTGCCCGGGACGCTGACCGACAAGATCGACCCCTACCTGCGCCCGCTCTACGACGCGCTGCACGACATGCTCGACCCCGACTCCATCCCGCGGCTGATGGCCGCGGGCACGATCGAGGTCGCGCCGCTGGCGTACATGCGCGGGCGCACCCTCAACGACGCCTTCATCATCCTCGACGAGGCGCAGAACACCTCCGCCGAGCAGATGAAGATGTTCCTCACCCGCCTCGGGTTCGGCTCGCAGATGGTCGTGACCGGCGACGTCACCCAGGTCGACCTGCCCAGCGGCACGACGTCGGGCCTGCGCGTCGTGCAGGACATCCTCGAGGGCATCGAGGACGTGCACTTCTCGCGCCTGACCTCCAGCGACGTCGTCCGCCACCGCCTGGTGGGGGAGATCGTCGACGCCTACGGGCGCTGGGACGAGTCCCACCGCAGCCCGGCGACCGCGCGGCGCCGCGCCGGAGCGCCGCCGGTGAGCGTCGAGGTCGTCGACGAGTCGAGGCTCACCGACCCCTCCGCGCCGGGGGCCGCGGCGTCGACGGCCGTGGAGGTCGCCGCCCTGGCGCGCCACGTGCTGGACGAGATGCGCGTGCACCCGCTGGCCGAGCTGTCGGTGCTCCTCGTGGACACCGAGGCGATGGCGCGCCTGCACGTGCAGTGGATGGACGAGCCGGGCCCCACCGACGTCATGTCCTTCCCGATGGACGAGCTGCGGCCGGGCCGCGAGGACGGCCCAGCCCGCCCGGCCTGCTGGGCGACGTCGTGCTGTGCCCCGAGGTGGCCGCGCGCAGGCCGCGCGGCCGGGCACGCCACGGCCGAGGAGGTGCTGCTGCTGGCGACCCACGGCATCCTGCACCTGCTCGGCTTCGACCACGCCGAGCCGGACGAGGAGCGCGAGATGTTCGCCCTCCAGCGCCGGCTGCTGCTGGGCTTCCTCGCGCTCGGGAGCCCGGCGACGACCCCGTCGCCGGACGCCGCGGCCCCCTGGCTCGCGGTGGCCGCCCTGCTCCTGTCCTCGTCGCGCTGGCCGGATGCGCTCGCCGCCGCCGAGGCGGCGCTATCGCCGCCTGACCCGCGCCGGAGCGCGCCGCGACCTGGCCGCCGACGGCCGCCGCGGGGCACCCGCCGTGCTCGCCGTCGTGGCCGGACCCGGCGCCCTCCGTGCTCACGGTCGCCACGCTGCTGCGCGTCGTCCTGCGAGACCCTCGCCGCCGTCTGCGTGCGCGCTGGTCGTCGCCGGCCCTGGTGTCCCACGTGGTGGCCGGCGCTGCTCGCCGCGGTCGTCATGGGCGGCGGTCGTGCTTCGTCCTCGTCGGCGTCGGCCCGCGCACCGTCGGGCCGCCAGCACGCCGAGACCGTCGCCCTGCGCCGCGGCGCCCGGCTGCTGCCCGCTCACCCGCCTCGCTGGGGCCGCTGGCGCGCGGCCTGGTCGCGCTCGGCAACGCCGTCACCCCCGGGCCGCGGGCTCCGCGACGGCCCGTTCGGCTCCGAGGCCGAGCTGCGCGAGATCGTCGACCTGGCCGGGGAGACCGCGGTCATCGAGGCCGGCGAGCGCGGGATGATCCACTCGGTCTTCGAGCTCGGCGACACCCTCGTGCGCGAGGTGATGGTGCCGCGCACCGACATGGTCGGCCATCGCCGCGGCACGCCGGGCCTGCACGAGGCGTGGCGCTGCTTCCTGCGCTCGGGCTTCTCCCGCGTGCCCGTCGTCGGCGAGACGCCGACGACGTCGTGGGCGTCGTCTACCTCAAGGACGTCGCCCGGCTGCTTCCACGCCGACCCCGCCGCGGCGCGCGCCGACGCGCGTCGACGACCGTGCGCCCGCCGCCGGTCTTCGTCCCCGAGAGCCTGCCGGTGGACGACCTGCTGCGGCAGATGCAGCGCGACACCACGCACGTGGCGATCGTCGTCGACGAGTACGGCGGCACCGCCGGGCTGGTGACCATCGAGGACCTGCATCGAGGAGATCGTCGGGGAGATCGCCGACGAGTACGACCGCGCGACCCCCGAGGTGGAGCCGCTGGAGGACGGCGGCTTCCGCGTCAGCGCGCGGCTGCACGTGGAGGACCTGGGGGAGCTGTTCGAGATGGAGATCCGAGGACGAGGTCGACTCCGTCGGCGGGCTGCTCGCCAAGGCGCTGGGCACCGTCCCGTCGCCGGCGACGAGGTCGAGGTCGCCGGGCTCCACCGGCTCGCCGACGAGGTCGACGGGCACCGCATCACCGCGGTGGTGGTCCACCGCTCCGAGCCGGAGCCCGACGCCGGCGAGGACGCCGCGAGGGCGACGCGCCGAGCGGGAGCGCGCGGAGCCCAGGAGGAGAAGGCCCAGCGCAAGCGCGAGAAGCGCGAGCGCAAGGAGCGTGAGCGCAGCGCGACGAGCCGATCGGGCCGACGCGACCCGTGACGCGAGCGCGACCGACCGTGCTCCGCCGGACGCAGCCGCAGCGAGCACGGAGCACGAGCGACAGCCGACGAGGGCACGTCAGACGACGCCACCGCTGAGTGAGCCGCGTCGGCCCGGCGAGCCGCGGCCGAGGACACCGCTCCGGCTTCGCCTGCCTCGTCGGGCGCCCGAACGCCGGGAAGTCGACGCTGACCAACGCCCTGGTCGGGCAGAAGGTCGCCATCACCTCGTCGCGCCCGCAGACCACCCGGCACACCGTGCGCGGCATCGTGCACCGCCCCGACGCCCAGCTCGTCCTGGTCGACACCCCGGGCTGCACCGCCCGCGCACCCTGCTGGGCCAGCGGCTCAACGACCTGGTCCGCGAGACGCTCGCCGAGGTCGACGTCGTCGCGCTTCTGCATCCCGGCCGACGAGAAGATCGGCCCCGGCGACCGGTTCATCGCCGAGCCAGCTGGCCGAGGTCCCGCGCACGCCGAAGATCGCCTGGTCACCAAGACCGACAAGGCCGACCACGGCAGCAGGTCGCCGAGCAGCTGATCGAGGTCGACGCGCTGGGGGAGCAGGCGGCTCGGCGGCTTCGCCGACGTCGTCCCGGTCTCGGCGAAGGCCGGCTACCAGGTCGACGTCGTCGCCGACGTGCTCACTCGCCCACCTGCCGCCGGGCCCGCCGCTGTACCCCGACGGGCGAGCTCACCGACGAGCCGGAGGCCGTCATGGTCGCCGAGCTGGTGCGCGAGGCCGCGCTGGAGGGCGTGCGCGACGAGCTGCCGCACACCCTCGCCGTGGTCGTGGAGGAGATGGCTCCGAGCCGGCGAGGACCGGCAGTCCGACAGGCCGCTGCTCGACGTGCGTGGTGCTCTACGTCGAGCGCGACAGCCAGAAGGGCATCGTCATCGGCAAGCGGCGGGGCCGGCTGCAAGGACGTCGGGACCCGCGCGCGGCACCGGCATCGAGGCGCTGCTGGGCACGCGGGTGCACCTCGACCTGCGGGTCAAGGTCGCCAAGGACTGGCAGCGCGACCCCAAGCAGCTGGCCGCGCCTCGGCTTCTGAGCGGGCGCCGCGCTACGGCTGACGCGGCGATGTGCGCGGCGATGCCTCGCTCCTCGGCTGCCGCGACGAGATCTCGCAGCCCTGGTCGGCTCCCTCGTCGCGGAGTGTCCTGCTGCCGTCCGATCCCTCGGGGAACCCCACCGGACCACCAGCGAGCCCCGCCATGAGCAACACCCAGCAGCCGTCGCCGATGCCGATCCACCGCTACCCGCCCTTCGCGAGCAATCGGGGTCGACCTGCCCGACCGCACCTGGCCGGAGCGGCGCATCGACGACGGCCCCGCGCTGGTGCGCCGTCGACCTGCGCGACGGCAACCAGGCCCTCATCGACCCGATGAGCCACGAGCGCAAGCGCGGCATGTTCGACCTGCTGGTCGGCATGGGCTACAAGGAGATCGAGGTCGGCTTCCCGTCGGCGTCAGCCAGACCGACTTCGACTTCGTGCGGCTCCTCATCGAGGACGACCGGATCCCCGACGACGTCGACGATCCAGGTGCTGACGCAGGCCCGCGAGCACCTCATCGAGCGCACCTACGAGTCGATCCGCGGCGCGAAGCACGGCGATCGTGCACCTGTACAACTCCACGCTCGGTGCTGCAGCGCGACGTCGTGTTCCGGCATCGACCGCGACGGCATCGTCGACATCGCGCTGCAGGGCGCGCGGCTGTGCCGCAAGTTCGAGGAGACCGTCAGCGGGCACGCAGGTCTTCTACGAGTACTCCCCGGAGAGCTACACCGGCACCGAGCTCGAGTTCGCCGCGCGCATCTGCAACGAGGTGCTCGAGGTCTTCGAGCCGACCGCCGACCGCAAGGTGATCATCAACCTGCCGTCGACCGTCGAGATGGCCACGCCGAACGTCTACGCCGACTCCATCGAGTGGATGAGCCGCCACCTCGACCACCGCGAGAACGTGATCCTGTCGCTGCACCCGCACAACGACCGCGGGACCGCCGTCGCCGCCGCCGAGCTGGGCCTGAAGGCCGGCGCCGACCGCATCGAGGGCTGCCTGTTCGGCAACGGCGAGCGCACCGGGAACGTCGACCTGGTGACGCTGGGCATGAACCTGGCCAGCCAGGGCATCGACCCGCAGGTCGACTTCTCCGACGTCGACGGCGTGCGCCGCACCGTCGAGCACTGCAACCAGCTCGCCGGTGCACGAGCGCCACCCCTACGCGCGGCGACCTCGTCTACACCGCCTTCTCCGGCTCCCACCAGGACGCCATCAAGAAGGGCTTCGACGCGATGGCCTCCCGGGCCGCCGCGGCCGGGCGGCACGGTGGCGGACGTCGGAGTGGGCGGTGCCGTACCTGCCGATCGACCCGAAGGACGTCGGGCGCTCCTACGAGGCCGTCATCCGCGTCAACAGCCAGTCCGGCAAGGGCGGCGTGGCGTACCTCATGAGGAGCGAGCACTCCCTCGACCTGCCGCGCCGGCTGCAGATCGAGTTCTCCCAGGTGGTGCAGGCCCGCACCGACTCCGCGGGCGGCGAGGTGACCGCGGCGAGCTGTGGGACGGTCTTCGCCGACGAGTACCTGCCCGCCGACCACGCGGCCGCCGGCCCGCCGCGCGCCTGGGGCCGGTACGCGCTGCGGGGGCTGCGACGCGCACCTCCGCGCCGGGGAGCCGGCGAGCGCGAGGGCGGCGTCGACAGCATCGAGGCCGACCTCCTCGTCGACGGCGCTCCGGTCGCCGCGTCCGGCGCCGGCAACGGGCCGATCTCCGCGTTCGTCGCGGCGCTGGCCGCGCAGGGCATCGCGGTCGCGGTGCTGCGACTACGTCGAGCACGCCCTCGGCGCCGGCGGCGACGCGACGGCCGCGGCGTACGTGGAGTGCGAGGTGGGCGACCGGGTGCTGTGGGGCGTCGGCATCGACCCCAACACGACGGTCGCGTCGCTGAAGGCGATCGTCTCGGCGGTCAACCGCGCCACCCGCGGCTGACCCGCCCCCGCGCCTCGAGGACTCGACCGTCTGAGGGGAGTGCTCCGTCAGGCAGCGGTCGGACGGACGCCGCGGGCGCGCAGCACGACCGGCGCGGCCAGCACTGCGAGGGCCGCGACCACCGCGACGACGGCGACGAGCGCCTGCTCCGGCTGGCCGGACCAGCGGCCCACCGCGATCCACGCCAGCCCCCACGCCAGCGACAGCGCCGGCGCGAACCGCGCCTGCCCGCCGACGGCGAGCAGCCACCCGATCCCGGCCGCCACAGCGAGCACGAGGACGGCGAGCGCCGTCGCCAGCGCCCCCGTCGGGGCGAGGGCGCCCGCAGCGAGGGCCGCGGCGGCGTTGGCGACCGTCGCGATGGCGACCCAGCCCAGGTACAGCCCGACGACGCCGTCGAGCAGCACCAGCTGCACCGGCGAGGAAGCCCGCCCGGCGCGCAGGCGCACGAAGGCGACGACCAGTACCGCGAGCAGGGCGACGATGACGACGAGCGCCCCGGTCACGGACCCCGCCTGCACGGTGAGGATCCAGGCCGCGTTGAGCAGCAGCGACGCCGCCACCCACCAGCCGGTGGCGCGCTGGCGCGCGTCGCGGCGCTGGGAGGGCAGGAGCTGGAAGACGGCCAGGGCCACGAGCCCGGCGTAGATCACCGACCAGATGCCGAAGGCCGGGCCGGCGGGGGCCACGAGCGTCGACGACGCCGACAGCGCGCCGCCCGCGGCCTCCGCGATGGGCGTGCCGACGACGGCGCCGGAGCCGATGAACCCGCCGACCACCGCGACGACGGCGCTGACGACGACGGCGGCGGTGCGCGCCTGGTCGCTGCCGGCAGGGATGGCGCCGGCCCTCGAGCGCCCGTGGACGGTGTGGCTGGCCATGCGGGGTCCTCCCGGTCTCGCCCCGCGCGGTCTGCAGGACCTCGCCCCGATGGTCCCGGCCCGGCGGCCCGTCCGCACCCGCTGTCGGTGGGCGGGCCCATGATGGGGCGGTGCGCACCTACCGGGACGAGGCAGTCGTCCTGCGCACCCACAAGCTCGGCGAGGCCGACCGCATCGTCACGCTGCTGACGCGCCACCACGGGCGGGTGCGCGCCGTCGGCAAGGGGGTGCGCCGCACGTCGTCGCGGTTCGGGGCCCGCCTGGAGCCGTACATGCTGCTCGACGTGCAGCTGCACGTCGGGCGCTCCCTCGACGTCGTCCAGCAGGTCGAGACCCTGGCTCCGTACGGGCGGTTCCTCGCGGAGGACTACGCGCGCTGGACGGCGGCCGCCGCGGTCGCCGAGACCGCCGAGCGCCTCACCAGCGAGGAGCGGGAGCCGGCCACCCAGCAGTTCCTGCTGGTCGTGGGGGCCATGCGCACCCTGGCCGGCGGGCAGCACGACGCGGGCCTGGTGCTCGACGCGTACCTGCTGCGGGCGATGGCCGTCGCCGGCTGGGGGGCGAGCCTGGCCTCCTGCGCCCAGTGCGGAGACCCGGCGGCGGGGGCCGCCGACCACCCGGCGTTCGCCGTCGCCGCGGGCGGCGTGGTCTGCCCCGCCTGCCGCCCCCCGGGGGCCGCGGCTCCCGACGCGCGGACGCTGGCGCTGCTGCAGTCCCTGCTCTCGGGTGACTGGGACCGGGCAGACGCCTCCGAGGTGCGCCAGCGCCGGGAGGCCAGCGGCCTGGTGGCCGCCTACCTGCAGTGGCACCTGGAGCGCGGGGTGCGCTCGCTGGCGCTGGTGGAGCGGTCGTGAGGGGTGGACGGGTGAGCGAGGAGGCGCTGTGAGGGGACGGGCGGCTGCGGGGCCGGGCCGCGGCGGCGGGGGGCGCACCGAGCCGGTCGTGGCGCCGCCGCCGCACCCCTCGGGGAGCGGGCGCCGGCGGTGCCCGCGGAGTTCGTGCCGCAGCACGTGGCGATCGTCATGGACGGCAACGGCCGCTGGGCCAACGCCCGGGGCCTGCCCCGCGTCGAGGGCCACAAGATGGGCGAGGCGGCGCTGCTCGACGTCGTCGCCGGCGCCATCGACGTCGGAGTCCGGCACGTCTCCGCGTACGCGTTCTCCACGGAGAACTGGAAGCGCTCCCCGGAGGAGGTGCGCTTCCTCATGGGCTTCAACCGCGACGTGATCCGCCGCCGCCGCGACACCATGCACTCCTGGGGGGTGCGGGTCCGCTGGGCGGGGCGGCGCCCGCGGCTGTGGCGCAGCGTCATCCACGAGCTGGAGGAGGCCGAGCGCCTCACCGCGGCCAACACCACCGCCACCCTGACGATGTGCGTCAACTACGGCGGCCGCGCGGAGATCGCCGACGCCGCGCGGGCGCTGGCGGTGGAGGTGGCGGCCGGCCGGCTCGACCCGTCACGGATCGACGAGCGCGCCCTGGCCCGCCACCTCGACGAGCCCGACCTGCCCGACGTCGACCTGTTCCTGCGCACCGGCGGTGAGCAGCGGACGTCGAACTTCATGCTCTGGCAGTCCGCCTACGCCGAGATGCTGTTCCTGCAGGACTCCTGGCCCGACGTCGACCGCCGCACGCTGTGGCGCGCCGTCGAGACGTACGCGCAGCGAGACCGGCGCTACGGGGGAGCCCTCGACCGCCCGACCGCTGCCGAGGGACCACCGGTTCACGAGGCCTGAGCCCCCCGCGCCTCGCCGCCGGTGGCGCAGCGCCGGCGGCCGCGACACCGCAGTGCGCGCCCGCTCCACCTGCCCCGACGAGAGCTGCTGCCGGCGCCCGTCCGCGGACCTCGCCGACCGGTGGGCCGGCGCGAGCTGCCCGTCCGCCACGATGCACGCCCACGTCCTCGCGCCGCTGCCCACCGGCACCTTCCCGGGCGTCGACGACGCCGAGGTGCACGCCTCCTGGAGCGGCACGCCCGCTGAGGCCGCGCCGGGTGCCATGATCCGCTGGTGCCCGCCGACGCCGACCCGACGCCCCGGACGGTGATGACGGAGGACCGCCGTCGCATCGCGACCTACGACGTCGGGCCGCAGGACGGGCCCGTCGTCCTCGCCGTCCACGGCTTCGCCTCCAGCTTCACCGCGAACTGGGTGCGCACCGGCTGGACGCGCGACCTCGTCCGCGCCGGCGCCCGGGTGATCGGCGTCGACCAGCGCGGCCACGGCGCCTCCGAGAAGCCCCACACCCGCGAGGCGTACTCCCTGGACCACCTCGTGGAGGACCTCCGCGTGGTGCTCGACGCGTACCTGGTGATGGAGGTCGCCTACCTCGGGTACTCCCTGGGTGCCCGCGTGGGGTGGCGCGCGGCGCTGGACATGCCGGAGCGGATCACCCGCGCCGTGCTCGGTGGCATCCCCGACGGCGCCCCGCTGACGCGCTTCCGCACCGAGGAGGCCCGCCACGCCCTCGCCAGCGGGGAGGCGCCGTCGGACCGGGTCACCGCCGGCTACCTCACGATGGCCAGCGCCGTGCCCGGCAACGACGTCCACGCGCTGGTGGCCCTGGTGGAGGGCCTGCGCCGCGGCGGGCCCGACGACGACCCCGACCCCGCCGACCCGCCGCGGGTCCCGGTGCTGTTCGCCA
Source organism: uncultured Actinomycetota bacterium (assembly GCA_963781365.1). Taxonomy (GTDB): domain Bacteria; phylum Actinomycetota; class Actinomycetes; order Actinomycetales; family Quadrisphaeraceae; genus Quadrisphaera. Next base: position 149,065 of record CAWAFR010000008.1, read on the forward strand.
CCGGCAGCGAGGACGGCATCCTGGCGGGCTCGCGCCGCCTCGCGGAGGCGACGCCGGGCGGCCGGTTCTTCGAGGTCCCCGGGCGCCACCACTTCAACGCGCCCACCTCGCGGCACTTCCGCGAGGCGGCGGTGGAGTTCGTCCTGGGCTCCTGAGGGGCCGCTGGGGGGCTCCCGAGGGGCCGCCGAGCCGTCGAGGCGGCGAGCCTAGGATCGACGGGTCCGCCGACAGCCCAGCCGGAGAGGGTCATCCCCGTGAGCACGAGCACCGACAGCACCCCCAGCGCGACGCCGCAGAAGCGGAAGAGCCACCTCGACGACGTCGTCAACCTCGCCAAGCGGCGCGGCTTCGTCTTCCCCTCCGGGGAGATCTACGGCGGCACGAGGTCGGCGTGGGACTACGGGCCGCTGGGTGTGGAGCTCAAGGAGAACATCAAGCGCCAGTGGTGGCGCTCGGTGGTGACCAGCCGCGACGACGTCGTCGGGCTCGACTCCTCGGTGATCCTGCCGCGCCAGACCTGGGTCGCCTCCGGGCACGTCGGCGTCTTCACCGACCCGCTGACCGAGTGCCTGAGCTGCCACAAGCGCTACCGCGCCGACCACCTGCGCGGAGGAGTTCGAGGAGAAGAAGGGCCGCGCCCCCGAGGGCGGCCTCACCGAGATCGCCTGTCCCAACTGCGGCACCCGCGGGCAGTGGACCGAGCCGCGTGACTTCAACATGATGCTCAAGACGCACCTCGGCCCCGTCGAGGACGAGTCCGGCCTGCACTACCTGCGCCCCGAGACCGCGCAGGGCATCTTCGTGAACTTCGCCAACGTCATGGGCTCCGCGCGGCGCAAGCCGCCGTTCGGCATCGGCCAGATCGGCAAGTCGTTCCGCAACGAGATCACGCCCGGCAACTTCATCTTCCGCACCCGCGAGTTCGAGCAGATGGAGATGGAGTTCTTCGTCGAGCCCGGCACCGACGAGACGTGGCACCAGTACTGGATCGACAACCGCACCGACTGGTACGTCGACCTCGGCATCGACCGCGACAACCTGCGCCACTACGAGCACCCGGCCGAGAAGCTGTCGCACTACTCCAAGCGCACCGTCGACATCGAGTACCGCTTCGGCTTCACCGGATCGGAGTGGGGTGAGCTCGAGGGCATCGCCAACCGCACCGACTTCGACCTCAAGACCCACACGCAGCACTCCGGCACCGACCTGAGCTACTTCGACCAGGCCAAGGGCGAGCGCTGGGTGCCCTACGTCATCGAGCCGGCCGCCGGCCTGACCCGCTCGCTGATGGCCTTCCTCGTCGAGGCGTACGCCGAGGACGAGGCGCCCAACGCCAAGGGCGGCGTCGACAAGCGGACCGTGCTGCGCCTGGACCACCGCCTCGCGCCGGTCAAGGCCGCGGTGCTGCCGCTGTCGCGCTAGGAGGACCTCTCCCCGAAGGCGCGCGACCTCGCCGCCGAGCTGCGGAAGGACTGGAACGTCGACTTCGACGACGCCGGCGCCATCGGCCGCCGCTACCGCCGCCAGGACGAGATCGGCACCCCGTTCTGCATCACCGTCGACTTCGACACGCTCGAGGACCAGGCGGTGACCATCCGCGAGCGCGACACCATGACGCAGGAGCGGGTGGCCCTCGACCAGGTCCAGGCGTACCTCGCCCAACGCCTCCTGGGCTGCTGACGGACGGGTCGTGGGCCGTCGGCGAGCTGGCTGAAAGGTCCGCCGCGACACGCCGTTCTCGCTACTGTGAACGGCGTGTCCCTGCCTCCCTCCCAGGTCCCGCCGACCGGCAGCACCGTCCGGCTCCTGCCCATCTCCGGCGGCGCTGAGCAGCGCGGCCGGCTGGCCGACTGGAGCACCAGCCCGGCCGGCCTGGTGGCCACCGCCGTCGTCGAGCTCGACGACGCCGCCGCGTCGGCGCTGACGGACGAGCCGGTGTGGGCCCACCTCGAGTCGCAGGACGGCGCCGCCGTCGTGCTGGAGGCCGTCGTGGAGGGCACCGCCCTCGGGGGCCAGGTGCTGCTCACGGGCGTGCTGGCCCTGGCCACGGAGCACCGCCGCACCGAGCCCCGCGCCGAGATGGCCCGGCGCGCCCAGCTGCGCGGCCGGGTGGCCGCAGCGGCCCGCACCATCGACCTGTCGCGCACCGGCGCCCGCGTCATCCTCGCCACCGACGCCGCGCTGGTCAGCCTCGGCGGCGCCGGCCTGGCCGACGAGGAGATCGAGCTCGTCGTCGAGGTCGCCGACGAGCGGACGGTCACCGCCCGCGCCGAGGTGGTGCGCGTCGACTCCTCGCGGGCCGAGCTGGCGCTGCGCTTCATCGACCTGTCCGAGGCCGACGCCCAGAGCATCGAGCGGGCCGTCCTGGGCGAGCTGTCCAGCGCCCGCGACCAGGCCGGCGCCTCCCTGGGCTGACACTCCCTCCGTGATCGTCGCGCAGCGGAGGCCCTGCGGGTCAGCGCGGGGCACTGCTCACCGGCTCCGGGTCCGTCGGCCTCACCGCCACGGCCGCGGCGTCACCCGTGTGACTGCCGACGTGCAGAACTCCGCCGGAGGCCGCTCCGCGAGCCCGGGCCCGGACCGCGGCACGTCCGGCGTCACCGGCGGTTCCCAGGAGCGGGAACAGATCGGCGGTGCGGCGCCGTTGTCGACGACGCCGCGTGGATGGGGAGCCACGGGCTCCGCGTGCCCCGGCCCCCCGACGCCGCGATGGAAGAGCTGCCATGACCCTCCGCACGGACACCCCGTCCACCGCCAGCTCGGCCGGTCCCGCTGCGGCCAGCGCGCCGGTGGCCGCCGCCCCGGAGCGCCGCGCCCCGAGCATGGGCCGGACCGCCCTCGTCCTCGGCGCCTTCGTGGCCGTGGGCCCGCTGACCATCGACATGTACCTGCCGGCGCTGCCGACGATCACCACCGAGCTGCAGACCACCCAGGCCGCGGTGCAGCTGACGCTGACCGGCACGCTGGTCGGCCTGGCCCTGGGGCAGCTGGTCATCGGCCCGCTGTCCGACGCCCTCGGCCGCCGCCGCCCGCTGCTCGCGGGGACGGCGCTGCACGTGCTCGCCTCGCTGCTGGTGGTGCTGGCGCCGAACATCGAGGTCCTCGGCGCGCTGCGCGTGCTGCAGGGCGTGGGCACCGCTGCCGGCGCGGTCATCGCCCTGGCGATCGTGCGGGACCTCTACACGGGCCGTCCCGCCGCCACGATGCTCTCGCGGCTCTTCCTCGTGATGGGCGCGGCGCCCGTGCTCGCGCCGACCATCGGCGGTGAGGTGCTGCGCTTCACCTCCTGGCGCGGGATCTTCGTGCTGCTCGCGGTCTACGGCGTCGCACTCCTCATCATGGGCGCGAGGGCGCTGCGCGAGACGCTGCCGGTGGAGGTGCGCCAGCCGCTGCGCGTCGGCGCCGTGCTGCGCACCTACGGCGGGCTCCTGCACGACCGCACCTACGTCGGCCTCGTGCTGGTGGCCGGCCTGACGATGGCCGGCCTGTTCAGCTACGTCGCCGGAGCCTCGTTCGTCTACCAGGAGCAGTTCGGCCTGGACCAGCAGCAGTTCGGGCTCCTCTTCGGCGCCGGGGCGGTCTGGCTGATCGCCGCCACGCAGCTGAACCCGGTCGTGCTGCGCCGCTTCGCCCCCGCGCAGGTGCTCCTGGCCGGGAGCCTCACCGGTCTGGCGTCGGCGGCGGTGCTCGTGCTGCTGGCCACCACCGGCACCGGCGGGCTGTTCGGCGTGGTCCTGCCGCTGTGGGCGGTGCTGTTCTCCAGCGGCCTGGCCCTGCCGAACGCCCCCGCCCTCGCGCTCTCCCGCCACGGCGAGGCGGCCGGCGCTGCGGCGGCCCTGCTGGGCGCCGTGCAGTTCGGCGTCGGCGCGCTGGTCTCGCCGCTGGTCGGGCTGCTCGGCAACGACGCCGCCGCGATGGGCGTGGTCATCGTCTCCGCGTTCGCGATCGGCACCGCGGTGCTGCTGCTCGTCGTCCGTCCGTGGCAGCTGCTCGACGAGGCGGGCGACCCGTCCCCGGCCGTCGGCCACTGACCCCACCCACCCCGTGACGATCGAGGAAGAACGGCACAGCAGCTGAGCCGAACTTCCTCGATCGTCGCGGAGAGGTCGGCCACGAGCCGCCCGCGGGGCTGCGTGTGCGGGAGGATGAGCGGGTGAGCGCCACCCTGACCGAGGCACCCGCCGGGCGCCTCCTGCCGCCGCTGCGCATCGGGCCGCACGTCGTCGACGTCCCCGTCGTCCTCGCGCCCATGGCCGGCGTCACCAACGCCCCGTTCCGCAGGCTGTGCCGCGAGCACGGCGCCGGCGTCTTCGTCTCGGAGATGGTCACCAGCCGCGCGCTGGTCGAGCGGTCCGCGGAGAGCCTGCGCCTGGTCCAGCACGAGCCGGGGGCCACCCCGCGCAGCGTTCAGCTGTACGGGGTCGACCCGGCCACCGTCGGCGCCGCCGTGCGGATGCTCGTCGAGGAGGACCTCGCCGACCACGTCGACCTCAACTTCGGCTGCCCCGTGCCCAAGGTGACGCGCCGCGGCGGCGGGTCGGCGCTGCCGTGGAAGACGCAGCTGTTCCGCGACGTCGTCCGCGCCGCGGTGCGCGCCGCGGAGCCCGCGGGAGTCCCGGTGACCGTGAAGATGCGCAAGGGCATCGACCCGGACCACCTGACGTACCTCGACGCCGGGCGGATCGCGGAGTACGAGGGGGTCGCCGCTGTCGCGCTGCACGGCAGGACGGCGTCGCAGGGCTACGCCGGCACCGCTGACTGGTCGGCGATCGCCCGCCTCAAGGAGGCCGTCACCAGCGTCCCGGTGCTGGGCAACGGCGACGTCTGGTCCGCCGAGGACGCCGTGCGGATGGTCCAGGAGACGGGCTGCGACGGCGTCGTCGTCGGCCGCGGCTGCCTCGGCCGGCCCTGGCTGTTCGCCGACCTCGCCGCCGCCTTCTCCGACGACCCCGCCCGGCGGGGGGAGCGCGTCCGACCCGGGCTGCGCGAGGTCGCTGCCACGCTGCGCCGCCACGCGGAGCTGCTGTGCGAGCACTTCGGCGACGAGGAGCGCGGCTGCCGCGAGATCCGCAAGCACGTCGCCTGGTACCTCAAGGGCTACGTCGTGGGCGGCTCGCTGCGGGCGCAGATCGGGCTCGTCGACGACCTCGCGGCCCTCGACGCGCTCATCGCCACCCTCGACCTCGACCAGCCGCACCCCGGCGAGGCCGCCGAGGGCTCCCGCGGGCGCACCTCCCCGGCACCGCGGGTCGCGCTGCCCGAGGGCTGGCTCGACGGCCGGGAGCTGACCGGCGCGGCCCTCGACGTCGTCCGCGCCGCCGAGCTCCACCCGGCGTCCACGTCCGGGGGCTGAGCCGGCCGTGAGCGAGGGGGACGTGACCGGCGGCGGTTCTGCGAGGTCGACGGCTGGGCGCACGGGGGGTACGGCGAGCACGCCCGGGCCCGCTGGGCCCCCGAGGAGGCCAAGAGCTACCGGCGCAGCCACTTCGCGCGGGACCGGGCCCGCGTCGCTGCACTCCTCGCGCGCTGCGCCGCCTCGGCGCGAAGACGCAGGTGGTCGGGCCCGGCAGCGACGACTTCGCCCGCACCCGCCTCACGCACTCCCTGGAGGTCGCGCAGGTGGGCCGCGAGCTCGGCGGGGCGCTGGGCTGCGACCCGGACGTCGTCGACACCGCGTGCCTGTCCCACGACCTGGGCCACCCCCCGTTCGGGCACAACGGCGAGGCAGCGCTGGCGCAGGTCGCCGCGGGCATCGGCGGCTTCGAGGGCAACGCGCAGACGCTGCGCCTGCTCACGCGCCTGGAGCCCAAGACCCGCTCCCCGACGGGGAGGGCCCGGGCGCGGCGGCGGCCCCGCGGGCTGAACCTCACCCGCGCCAGCCTCGACGCCACCACGAAGTACCCCTGGCGCTCCGGGGAGGACCCGCGCGGCAGCGACCCGCAAGTTCGGCGTCTACGGCGCCGGCGCCGCGGGGGCGACGAGGACGTGTTCGCGTGGCTGCGCGAGGGCGCCCCGGACCGCCGCCGCTGCATCGAGGCGCAGGTGATGGACCTCGCCGACGACGTCGCCTACTGCGTGCACGACGTCGAGGACGCCGTCGTGGCCGGGCGCCTGGACCTGCGGCGCTCACCGCGCGCGGCGAGCGCGGAGCCGATCGCCGCCGCGGTCCGCGCCCTGCACCTGCCCGACGCCTCCGACGTCGAGGTCGACGCGGCCCTGGACCGCCTGCTCGCCACCCGCACCTGGGTCGACGCCTTCGACGGCTCCTGGGCGGGCCTGGCGGCGCTGAAGGACATGACCAGCCAGCTCATCGGCAGGTTCTGCGCCGCCGCCGAGCGGGCCACCCGCGAGGTCGCCGGCCCGGGTCCGCTGACCCGCTACTCCGCCGACCTCGTCGTGCCCCGCGGCACGGAGGTCGAGATCGCCGTGCTCAAGGGCGTCGCCGCCGCGTACGTGCTCAGCCAGCGCGACGAGGCGGGCACGTACGCCGCCGAGCGCGAGGTGGTGACCGACCTGGTGCGCGCCCTGCAGGAGCGTCCCCACGTCATGGAGCCGCCGTTCGCCGCCTGGCACGCCGAGGCCGACGACGACGCGGGGCGGCTGCGCGCCGTCGTCGACCAGGTCGCGTCCCTGACCGACACCAGCGCCCTCGCGTGGCACGCGCGGCTGGTGATGACCTACCCGTGACGCTCCTGCAGGGCTACTGCAGCGCCGAGGTGAGCCGGCAGACGTTGTCGAAGAGCTTGGAGCCCCACGGCCGCTGCATCCACTCCGACAGCAGCAGCTCGCGGCTCACCGCGCGGTAGGAGTCCTCCACCGCGCGCAGGTCCTCGACGAAGGTGCGCCCCCGCACCATCACCGAGATCTCCAGGTTCAGGCTGAAGGAGCGGATGTCCATGTTGGAGGAGCCGACGACGGCGACGTCGTCGTCGATCGTGACGTGCTTGGCGTGCAGGATGTACGGCGCCGGGTACAGGAAGATCCGCACCCCGGCCCGCAGCAGCGCCTCGTAGTAGGAGCGCTGGGCGTGGAAGACCAGCCACTGGTCGCCCACCTCGGAGACGAACAGCTCGACCTGCAGGCCCCGCTGGGCCGCCGTCGTCACCGCGTACAGCAGCGACTCGTCCGGCACGAAGTACGGGCTGGTGATGATGACGCGCTCCTGCGCGTAGTACATGAGCGCGTTGAAGAGCTTGAGGTTGTTCTCGCCCTCGAAGCCCGGCCCGCTGGGCACCACCTGGCAGTCGAGCCCGCGGCCCTGGGGGCGCCGGGCCGGGCCACGTCGTCGTCGGCGGGACCCACCGGCTGGGCCTCCTCCAGCAGCTCGTCGGTCTCGGAGTACCAGTCGGTGATGAACAGCGCGTCGATCTCGGCGACCACCGGCCCTTCGAATCGCACCATGACGTCCTGCCACGCCAGGTTCCGGCGGCCGTAGCGCTTCTTGTGGTAGCTGCGGTCGACGGCGTTCTGGCTGCCCGTGTACGCCACGTCCCCGTCGACCACGAGGATCTTGCGGTGGTTGCGCAGGTCGGGCCGCTGGAAGCGCCCCCGCAGCGGCTGGACGGGGAGCATCTCGTGCCAGTCGGCGCCCAGGTCGTCGAGCGCGCGCAGGGTGGCGCGGTAGCCGGGGGTGCGCAGCGAGGCGACGTGGTCGAACAGCACGCGGACGATCACGCCGCGCTCGCAGGCGCGCGCCATCGCCTCGAACAGCGGGGCCGTCGCGTCGTCGCGGCTGAGGATGTAGAACTCGACGTGCACCCAGCGCTGCGCGCGGTCGACCTCCTCGGCCATCTGCAGCAGCGTCTTGTCGTACTCCGTCGACATCGTCGCGGCGTTGCCCGTGACCAGCGGCATCGCCCCGGCGTCGCGGTTGAGGCGCACCAGGGAGGCCAGCCACGGCGGCCATGGGTCGTCCTCGCGCACGACGCCGATCCCCGCCGTCCGCGCCATGATCATCGCGTTGATCGTGCGCTGCTTCTCGCGCCGGGCGCGCGGCAGCTTGGGGGAGCCGATGAGCAGGAAGGCCGCGATGCCCACGTACGGCAGGAAGAAGATCGCCAGCAGCCACGCCATCGCCGAGGAGGGCCGGCGGTTGTTGGGGACGACGGCGACGGCGTACACGCGGACCGCGGCGTCGACCACCAGGAGCGTCACGGTCAGCCACAGCGGCAGCGCGGGCAGCCAGTTCGGCAGGCTGCCCAGGCGCGCCAGCAGCTCCTCCACGGCCGCGAGCGTAGGCGCGGGCGGCGGCGTGCACAGCCGGCGGCGCTCGATCCGACCCGACCGGCTGCAGCGACCTAGACTCCCTGCGTGGCGGGGAAGATCCGGCGTGAGGACGTCGACGCCGTCCGGGAGCGGGTCCGCATCGATGAGGTCGTCGGTGAGCACGTCGCCCTGAAGTCCGGCGGGGCCGGGTCGCTCAAGGGCCTGTGCCCCTTCCACGACGAGCGGTCGCCGTCCTTCACCGTCCGTCCCTCGGTCGGCCGCTTCATGTGCTTCGGGTGCCAGGAGAGCGGCGACGTCTTCGACTTCCTCATCAAGGTCAACGGCACCACGTTCGTCGAGGCCGTCGAGGCGATGGCCGCCAAGGCGGGAGTCGTCCTGCGTTACGAGGACGGCGGCGGCGCGCGCCCCCAGCAGGACGTCGGGCGCCGCCAGCGCCTCCTCGACGCGCACCGGGTGGCCGCGGAGTTCTACGCGGAGCGGCTGCACTCCCCGGAAGCCGAGATCGGTCGCCGGTTCCTGGCCGAGCGCGGCTTCGACAGGGAGGCAGCCGCGACCTTCGGCGTCGGTTACGCCCCCACCGGGTGGGGCGCGCTGACCGACCACCTGCGCTCGCGCGGCTTCACCACCGACGAGGTGGTGGTCGGTGGTCTGGCGGCGCAGGGGCAGCGCGGCCCGTACGACAGGTTCCGCGGCCGCCTCGTGTGGCCGATCCGCGACGTGACCGGCGCCGTCATCGGCTTCGGCGCGCGCCGCCTCACCGAGGACGACAACGGCCCCAAGTACCTCAACACCCCCGAGACGCCGCTGTACCGCAAGTCGCACGTCCTCTACGGCCTCGACCTGGCCAAGCGGGAGATCGCCCGGCGCAAGCAGGTGGTGGTGGTGGAGGGCTACACCGACGTCATGGCCTGCCACCTCGCCGGTGTCCCGACGGCGGTGGCCACCTGCGGCACCGCCTTCGGGTCCGACCACGTGGGCATCGTGCGCCGGCTTCTCGGCGACGACGACGGCGCCGGACAGGTCGTCTTCACCTTCGACGGCGACGCTGCCGGGCAGAAGGCCGCCCTGCGCGCCTTCGAGCACGACCAGGAGTTCGTCGCCTCCACCTACGTGGCCGTCGAGCCGCGCGGGATGGACCCGTGCGACCTGCGGATCGCCGACGGCGACGAGGCGGTGGTGGCGCTCGTCGAGGGGCGCCGCCCGATGTTCGAGTTCGCGATCCGCTCGGTGCTCTCGGCGTGGGACCTGGAGACCGCCGAGGGCCGAGTGCGGGCGCTGGGCGCCGCGGCGCCCGTCGTCGCCGGCATCAAGGACGCCTCCCTGCGCGTCGAGCACGCCCGCCAGCTCGCGGGGATGCTCGGGATGGAGCTCGGGGCCGTGCAGCGCGCGGTCGCCGGGGGCGCTCCCCGGGCGGCGCGCGCCGGCTCGTCACCGGTGCCGCCGCAGGGACGCCGCCAGCCGGCGAGCTCCGGGGAGCGCGAGGCCGTGGCCGGCGCCGAGCGCCAGCTGCTGGCCCTCGTGCTGCAGGCCCCCGGTGCGGTGCCCGTCGCCTTCGACGAGCTCCCGCCCGACGCCTTCGTGCTGCCGCCCTCGCGCGCCGTGCACGAGGCCGTCGTGGCCGCGGGCGGCATCGCGGCGGGCCGCGCCGCCGGACGCTCCTGGGTGGAGCGCCTCGAGGAGGCCAGCGGTGAGGCCGGCCAGGGCGACGGAGACGGTGAGGACGGCGGTGGGGGTGGCGCTTCCGGGCCGGTGCACCGCCTGCTCGGGGCGCTCGCGGTGGTGCCCCTGCCGGCCGACTCCGACGCGGGTCTGGAGCGCCTGGCCGCGGGGCTGCTCCTCGACGTCCGGCTGCGGGAGCTGGCGCGCCGGGAGGGTGATCTGAAGGGACGCGCGCAGCGCCTGGAGGCCGCCGGCGAGCACACCGCGGCGGGGGAGGCCTACGTCGAGCTCTTCGCGCTCGCCTCGGAGCGGCAGCGCCTCCGTGCCAGTGAGGCCGACTGACCGCTCCGGGGAGACATCACGGTCCGTCCCGTCCGGTGCCTGGGCCGATCTTCCCGAGTTGGCCCTGACGCAGCGTGATCCACCACGGCTCGAGGTCAGGGCCAGCTCGGGACGGTCCCGGGGCCAGCCCCCCGACGGCGACGTGCACGGGCTGAGGTATCACTGCGCGCTGACCAGAGGTCACGCCGCGTAGGATGATCACTCCCGCCGGGTGTGACTCCCTGCATCCAACGAATGGCTCAGCGTGTCGCTGCCGGGGTTCGCGCCACTGTCCCCCTAGCGTCCAGGGGGTGATCGCAGCGCCGCGCCCCACGTCGAGCCCCCAGCCGGGAGACCTGTACCTCGACCCCGCAGTCCCAGACTGCGAGCGGGTCACGATCAGCCGCCACAGCTGGTCGGCGCAGGCCTCCCACGTCTGGACCGGCTCGGGGTGGACCCGCCTGGTGCCCGGCGTCGTCCACGACGTGCCCGCGCACCCCGACGTCACCCTGCCGCGCGTCCCTGTGGCGCGCTCCGGTGCCGACGCCGCCGCGCCCCTCTCGGTCCTCGCACCCGCACCCGCACCCGCACCCGCACCGTCGGCGGCCGGCCTGGAGCGCTACCGCCGCCGGCGGGCCGCCCGCGAGTCCGTGGCGGAGCTCGTGCGCGAGAAGGGGACCGTCTCCGAGGTCGGCTGACCGGGTGGCCTTCGAACACCCGTTCGTCACGGGGCATCGCGAGGTGCCATCCTGCAGCGGTGGCGGGAGGCAGCAACAGGGCGAGCGCGGGGCTCCCCGCGTGGCTCGTCGCCGCCAACGAGAGCACCCGCCGCGCCGCCGAGGAGGCCCTGGCGCAGCGTCGGCCGCAGCGGCGCGTCCACTGCTGGGTGCACGCCACAGGCGCTGACCACCCCGGCCTGGTGCTGGAGTGGCGCCGCGAGGGTGCCGGTTGGATGGCCCGCGTGGTCTGGACCACGGGAGGCGGTGACCTCGTCTGCACCTGGCTCGACGCCGAGCAGATCGAGCCCGTCTGACAGCGGCCCGACCGGCGTGCAGAACCTCGACCGCGGACCCTCCTGCGGCCTGGCAGGGCACTTCTGCACGTCCGCCGGGCCGCGTCAGGCGAGCCGCGTCAGGCGAGCCGCGTCAGGCGAGCCGCGGCGGGTAGGGGAGCCGCATGGACGCGACAGCGGTGCTGCAGAACGGGCTCGACCAGGTGCGCGACGTCGTCGCCGCTGCGCTCGACGGCCTCGACGACGACGCGCTGATGACCCCGCTGGAGCCGGGGACCAACACCACGGCCTGGCTGGTGTGGCACCTGGTGCGGGTGCAGGACGACCACGTCGCGCACGTCGCCGGCACCGGGCAGGTGTGGACCGCGGGCGGGGAGGACAGCTGGGCGCGCCGCTTCGACCTCCCGCTCGACGACGGCGAGATCGGCTACGGCTTCGACCAGCAGCAGGTGCTCGCGGTCAGGGCGACGGCGGAGCTGCTGCGCGGCTACCTCGACGCCGTGCACGAGCGCACCCTCGGCTACCTGGCGGGGCTCTCGCCGCAGGACCTCGACCGCGTCGTCGACACCTCCTGGGACCCGCCCGTCACGCTCGGGGTGCGCCTGGCCAGCGTGCTCGGGGACGACCTGCAGCACGCCGGCCAGGCGGCCTTCGCCGCCGGCGTCCTGCGCCGCCGCTGACCCCGCCGGCCTCGACCGTCACGGAGAGGGGGCGGGTCAGCCCTTCGTGAAGACCCAGGTCTGCGGGTGCCCCTCGGAGTCGAACCCGACGGTGTGGAGCGCGGAGCCGGTGCGGCGGCAGTAGTGCGTGGCGCCGGTGCCCTGCGGGTCGAGCGCCCCGGTGTGGGCGGCGTCCCGCAGGGCGTCCTCGGTCTCGGCCGCGAGCTGCTGGCGGTTCTTGACGACGATGAGCTGAGCCATGCCGCTCCATCGGCGCGTCGCACCGTGACCTGGAGGTCAGGAGTGGCAGTGACCCCCGGACGCCGCGGCCGGCGGGGCGACGTCGAGCGCCGGGTTCCGGTCGAAGAAGCCCGACCGGCGTCAGGGGAAGCCGACCGCGTCGCACCGGCATCACCGGCCAGTCCTCCGGGCGCGGCACGTGGTGGATGCCGAAGACGTACCAGAGCACGACGTCGGTCTCCTCGATCGGGCGCGTCGGCCGCGGTCCACCGGGCAGGCCCGGTGTCCGCCGCGCGTCTGGTTGGGAAGTCGCCCGCCGGCCACGCTCGTCGTCGTGCGAACGGCGTCACCCACAGCTGGTGCCGATCACTGGGCGCCGCGCGGAACTCCGGCGCGGCGCGGGTCGAGCAGCGGCGGCACCGTCGCGGGGCGCGCAGCTTGTAGGCCGCCGGGGCGCCGTGGGCGTTGCGCCGGCTGCGGGTTGACGACCTTCCAGGCGCGCTGGCTCGCCGCACGGTCGACGACGCCGCGCCGCCTCCGACTCCGAGCGCACCGGCGTCGTGCGGCTGGTAGCGCGAGGCCGTACGGGGTTGTCCGGGCCCGATCGGCGCGGCCACGGGTCGACCTCGACGACGGTGTTGGCCGTCCGCCGTCGACGTCGAGGTCGAGCCGGGCGACGATGAAGTGCTGGTGGATCGGCGCGTAGGTCCGCTCGTCGACCAGCCGTCCCGTAGCCGGGGTCGACTCCCCGGTCGGCAGCGGCGTGGTGACCATGATCCCGGTGGCGCGGACCTCGCAGCTCGATCGGCGCCGTCCTGGTAGCAGGCGCCAGTAGACGAGGTACTCGTAGTTCGCGACGGTGGCGTGGAACGAGATCACCATCGACGCGCGGCGCGCCGCACCTCGGCAGCCCGCCCGCTGGCGTCGACGTGCTTCCACAGCACGCCGTCGTCCTCCTCGTGCAGGCAGATCGCGTTCGGGACACGTGTACGGCTCGCCCGCGGGAGTCGGTGAGCACGGCGTCGAGGTAGCGGATCTCCCCGAGGCAGTCGCAGCCCAGCTCCAGCGACGTCGTCATGTAGCCCAGGCCCCACTCGCCGATGTCGTAGGCGGTGCGGCGGTAGTGGTCGGGCGACGGGTCGCGGTAGGGCACGACCATCTCCGCGAACGACATCCGGTGCCGACCGTGCGGCGCTCGTCGCCGTCGACCCAGTCGACCTGGTGCAGCACCAGCCCCTCCCGCGGGGTGAAGCCGAGCCGCACCTGCCAGCGGTCCCACGTCAGCAGGCCGTCGACCACGGAGAAGCCCGGCCCGTCGGGCTGGGTGACGTGCAGCGCCGCCAGCGGCTCCCGCACCGCGAAGCCGGGCAGCACGGCGGGCAGCAGGTCGGCCTCGTACTCCCCGACCACGACGGGGGAGGCGTCGAGCGCGCCGACGTCGCGGCGGGCGGCGTCCGGGTCCTCGTGGACGGCCAGCAGCTCGAAGGTGTTCATGTCGAGCACGAACTTCAGCCCGCTCACCGGGTGCGCGTACGGCGAGCCGGTCGGCGTCGCGCGGCGCCACACGTCGGCCCAGCCCAGGCGGCGGTCCCGCCACTGCTCCGGCATCACCTCGCGCCCGTAGGTCCAGGTGTCGAGCAGCACCAGGTCGAGGTCGGTGATGCCGCGCGCGGCGAGGGCCTCCACGACCCGCGGGTGCGCCTTCATCGCCTCCTCCGCCTCGTGCCACTCGTCGACGGTGAAGTTCGGCACCTCGCCCGGCAGGTGGCGCCACTGCTCGACAGCGCCGCCCACCAGGTCGACGACGGCGGCGTAGGACCGGTTGTCGGCGCGGTCCCACAGCACCGATCGGGTGCGGCGCGGCACCGGGTCACCCTCGCGCCAGGCGAGGAGGTCGCTCTTGGCGGGCTCGGCCAGGCTGACGGAGGCGAACCTCATCGTCTCGGCCAGGTGGCCGCTCGCGGCCAGCAGGTCGCGGCTGCGCGTGAGCTCAGCGGCGCTGAGCGGAACCAGCGGGTGCGACGGGGCGGGCGGGGGCGACGGCGTCGACGGCGTGCTCACGCCCAGACCCTAGGACCCGCCACCGACCACGCCCACCCCCGCGTGATCATGCAGTCCCATCACCTGCACGGGGAACACCCAGCGCCGCCCGGGGTGCTCGCTCGCGCCCCACAGCGCGCTGGCCGGGTCGGTCTGGTCGGCGGGGTCGAGGTCCTCGCATCCCGGCGGCAGCGCCCCCCGCACCCGGTGCCAGGCACCGGGGGCGCCGACGTGGAGGTCTCCGCAGCGGTCGTGCCCGGCGCTCGCGGACAGGTACCAGGTGCTGCCACCGCCGGCGCGGGGGAGGACGGCGACGCCCTGCATCCGCGGCGGCTGCCCGACGTGCACCGCGGTGGGTGCACCCACCGGCAGCCCGGTGGCCGCCTCGAGGCGGTAGCGCACCAGCCGCGGTGGCCCGTCCGGCGTCGAGCCGCCCGCCGTGCGGTACTCCCCGGCCAGCAGCGCGGGGCTCCCGTCGACGCTGCCGACCCCGACGAAGGAGAACCGCAGCGGGTCCGGCCGGCGGCGCGCCCGCAGGTCCGCCAGCGCGCCCCGCAGCAGCGGGACCCGCACCGACCGGCGCTGGGGGAGCACCCAGCGCCCGCCGCCGGGCCCCTCCACGCGCACCGCGTCATCCAGGCGGAACACCCGCAGGCCGGCGAGGGTGTCCGCGACCAGCAGCAGATCGCCCTCGGTCGGCGACGTGACGACGGCGAGCCCTCCGGCGTGCACCGGCACCGCTCCCACCCCGCGGACCCAGCCCAGCGGTCTGCGGTGGGGGACCACGAGCTCCACGTGCCGGTAGCGCGGCCGGCTCGGGTCGGACCTGTCGACGACGCTGACCCGCGACCGCGGCACCCGCCGGCGCCACCAGGGTCCGCCGGCCTTCTCGTACCAGCCGACGAGCAGCACCTCCCCGCCGCGCAGGCACGCCACGCCCTGGGGCCACCAGCGCCGGTCGTCGCCGTCGGCGGGTGCCCACGACAGCCCGTCGCCGGTGGCGCTGCCGGGGACGTCGGCTGCGGGCACGGGGACGGCGTCGGTGTCGGTGTCGGCCAGCACCCCGTCCAGACCGGTCTGGTGAGCGGGGCCGGGAGGCGTGGTCAGCCGCGCCGCCGCGAGGTTCCGGCGGGGCCGGCCCGGGCGCAGCCGGCGGTGGCGGGGCGCGATCTCGGGGGAGCCGGGGGTCACCACGCCCCCAGCGTGCCCGCGCGCGGGCCGCGCCGCGCCGCGGCCGACGCGCCGTGCTCGCCGGGAGTTCACCCGCAGGCCCTGGCGCGCACCGGCCGCCGCCTCCATCCTCGGGCGATGAGCAGCTTCCTCGTGGGTGACGACAGCGTCTCCGACCGCCTCCGCGCTGTGCTCACCAGCGTGGACGGAGACCTGGCGCACCTGCGCGAGCTGCGGGCCGCGGGCACCAGCGCCGACCAGGCCGAGCGGGAGCTGCGGACGCGCGGCGAGCACCAGCTGCGGTCCGCCCACGCCCGGCGCGACCCCCTCGACGGCGACGCCGAGGCCTGCTGACCCGCTCCCAGCGTCCTGCCGGGGTGTGCCGTGGGTCACCCCGGCGGCGTGCCGGCGCGGTCTGGAGGTGCGGCCCACCGGCGGGGGCGGTAGCAAGGGCCGACTCCCCGGCGCCGGGGGGCAGCCCACCCCGGAGGTCCCATGTCGCCGTCGTCCGCCTGGTCCCGCCGGCACTTCCTGAGCGCCCTGGGAGCCGGCGCCGGGACGGCGCTCGGCGCGGGCGCCCTGGCCGGCTGCTCCAGCTCCTCCGGGTCGGGCAGCGATGGCAGCTCCGGGGACAGCGGCGACGCGCTGACCTTCACCCTGTGGGGCGGTGACGAGGAGATCGCCGCGTTCCAGGCGGTGGCCGACGCCTTCAAGGCCCAGGAGGGCGTCGAGGTGGTCCTCGACAACCAGCCCTACGCCCAGATCCTCGCCTCCGTCGACTCCCGGCTGCAGTCCGGCAACCCGCCGGACCTGTTCCGCGTCTCCTACATCGACATCGGGCAGTACACCTCCGTCGGCGTGCTCGCCGACATCTCCTCGGCGCTGCCCTCGGGGTACGCCGACGCGTTCACCCCGGCGCTGTGGTCGGCGGTGCTCGACCCGGACGGCAAGCCCGTGGGCGTCCCGCACCACACCGACTGCTCGGCGCTGGTCTACAACGCTCCCGCCTTCGCGAAGGCCGGGGTCACCGCGCCCACCACCCTCGACGCGGCGTGGACCTGGGACGACTTCACGGCCGCGATGACGGAGGTCAAGGGCGCCAACGGAGGCACCTTCCCCGTGGCCGTCAACTGGCAGGCGGCGGGTGCCTACCGCTGGCTGTCCTTCCTCGCGCAGGCCGGCGGCTCGGTCTTCGGCGACGACGGGAAGACCGTCACCATCGACTCCGACGCCGGCACGAAGGCCCTGACGTTCGCGAAGTCCCTGTACACGCAGGGCCTGCAGGACCCGACGTTCCTCGTGCAGGCCGCCAACTACCCCGACGAGTCGTTCCCCACCGGCCGGCCGCTGTCCATCTACACGGGCGACTTCAACCTGCCGAGCCTGGCGAGCACGGTGACGGACTTCGACTTCGGCGCCACCTTCCTGCCCCGCGACGTCGCAGCGGCCACCGACCTCGGCGGCAACGCCGTCGTCGTGACCGCCGACGGCAAGGACCCGGACAACGCCGCGAAGTTCGCCGCGTTCCTTGCGGACGCCGCGAACATGAAGTCCTTCTGCGAGGCCACCACGGTGCTGCCCACGCGCACCGACGTCACCGACCTCACCTACGCCACCCGGCCCGACCTGATGCCCGTCTTCGTGCAGCAGGCGACGACCATCCCGAAGGGCCTGGTGACGGCCAGCACCTCGACCACCTTCAGCCAGATCAACGCGGCGCTGCAGCAGCAGCTCGAGGGCTGCTTCAGCGGGTCCACCAGCGTGCCCGACACGCTCTCGGCGCTGCAGGCGGCGATAGAGAAGGCCGTGAAGCAGGCCGCCTGATGGCCCTCGCACCCACGGCGGCGGTCGAGGTCGCCCGCGACCCCCGCAGCGGCACCCGCCGCGGCGGGGGGCCGCCGCGCACCCGCCGACGCCGCCAGCGCGGCGAGGCCGCCACCGGGCTGGCGTTCACCGCCCCCGCGCTGGTGGTCTTCGGCCTCTTCATGTTCCTGCCGCTGGTGATGACGGCGTACTACAGCCTCACCCGGTACACGGGCTTCGGGAAGCCCCGCTTCATCGGCGGTGACAACTACTCCGAGATCGCCGCCGACCCCCTCTTCTGGCGGGCGCTGCTCAACACCGCGGTGTTCACCGTCATCAGCGTGCCGCTGAGCATCGCCGGCGGGCTCGCCCTGGCGCTGCTGCTGAACCGGGCGCTGCCCGCCCGCGGCGTGCTGCGCGCGCTGTTCTACGTGCCTGTGGTGATCTCCGCGGTGGTCAGCGGCATCGTGGCGCGCTGGATGTTCAACGAGGGCTTCGGCATCGTCAACCGCGCTCTGCAGGCGGTGGGGCTGCCGGCGGTGCCCTGGCAGACCGACGGCACCGCGGCGATGGTCTCCCTGGTGCTGGTGACGATCTGGATGCAGCTGGGCTTCGTCATGGTGATCTACCTCGCGGCGCTGCAGGGGGTGCCCGGTGAGGTGTACGAGGCGGCCTCGCTGGACGGCGCCACCCCGTGGCGGGCGCTGCGGTCGGTGACCTGGCCGCTGCTGGCCCCCACGACGTTCTTCGTGCTCGTCTACCTCATCATCACCTCCTTCCAGGTCTTCGACATCGTGCTCGTCATGACCGGGGGCGGGCCGGCGAACGCGACGACGTTCCTGGTCACGTACGCCTACGACGAGGGGTTCCAGCAGCGCCGGCAGGGCTACGCGGCGGCCCTCGGCGTCGTCGTCTACGTCATCGTGCTGGTGCTGACGGTCGTGCAGTGGCGCGTGGGCCGTCGCCGGGAGATCGCGTGAGCGCGCCCTCCAGCCGGGTCCGCTCCCGCAGCGCCGTGCAGCGGTCCGACCGCCGCTGGCGGCTCACGCTCGCCGTGCTCGCGGCGGCGGTGGTGGTCTTCCCGCTGTACTGGATGCTCGTCACCGCGGTCTCCACGCCGGCGCAGCTGTACGCACCGGGCTCACCGCCCTGGCCGACCGCGCTGCACTGGGAGAACTTCACCCAGCCGCTGGACAGGTGGCCGTTCGCGCGGTGGTTCCTCAACTCGACCACCATCGCGGTGGTCTCGGTGGTGCTGACCATCGTCATCAACCTCATGGCCGGCTACGCCTTCGCCAAGCTCGACTTCCCGTTCAAGGACCTGCTGTTCCTGGCGATCATCAGCACGCTCATGGTGCCGGTGCAGGTGATCATGGTCGCGCAGTTCCGCCTGGTGGTCGACCTCGACCTCGTCAACACGAACGCGGGCGTCATCCTCCCGCGGCTGGCGGAGGCCTTCGGGCTCTTCCTCGCCCGCCAGTTCATGGCCGCGCTGCCCGACGAGCTGCTCGAGGCCGCCCGCGTCGACGGCGCCGGGCCCCTGCGCACCTTCTGGTCGATCGTGCTGCCCCTGAGCAAGCCGCTGGTCGCCGTCCTCATCATCTTCACGTTCATGTGGCGGTGGAACGAGTTCGCCTGGCCGCTGGTCGCGCTGCAGGAGACCGAGCGGTACACGCTGCCGATCGGGCTGCTCTACCTGCAGGGCCAGTACGGGCGGGACTACGGCTCGCTGATGGCGATGTCGGCGCTGTCGATCCTGCCGATGCTCGTCGTGTTCGCGATCTTCCAGCGGTTCTTCGTCGAGGGGGTCGCGCGCAGTGGCCTCAAGTGACGCCCTCGAGCGCGCCGCCGCGCTGTACCGGGCCGAGCTGTCGGCGCGCGGGGAGCTGGCCGAGCTCGACCTCACCGGCTACGACAGGACCGGTGTCCCGGTCGTCGCCACCACCTGGGAGCCGCGGGGGGGAGGCCCCGACGCCCACGGCGTCGGCTACGGCGCCACGCGGGTCGAGGCGAGCGTCGGGGCCCTCGGGGAGCTCGCGGAGCGGGTGGTGCTCGGGCCGGTCCTGCAGCGGCTCGGCCGCGAGCAGCGGCGGCGCGCCTCCTACGCAGAGCTGCTCGCGCAGGTCGGGGAGGACGGCGTCGCCGATCCCCTGACCCTCGTGCTGCCCGCCGGCTCGCCCTACACCGCCGACCAGCCGCTCGACTGGGTGCCCGCCGTGCGCTGGCGCACCGGGGAGAGCGTGCTGGTGCCCGCCGAGCTCGCCGCCTTCGACGGCGGCATCCTGCCGCCCGACCCCCCGCCCGGGGGGTGGCTCACGACACCGGTCAGCAACGGCCTCGGTGCGGGGGACGACCTCGTGCGCGCCGTCTCCCACGCCCTGCTGGAGCTGGTGCAGCGCGACGGCGACACCGCCGACTTCAAGGCCCTCGACGCCGGCGCTGTCCTCGACCTCGACGCCGGCCCGCTGGACGAGGAGACGCGCGCGGTGGTGGCGCAGCTGCGCGCCGCCGGCGTCGAGCCCGTCGTGAAGCTGGCGAGCGACGACCTGGTGCCGGTCGTCTACTGCCACGGCAGTGCCGAGGACGACGCCACCCCGCCGATGGCGGTGGGCTCGGTCGGGGAGGCGGCGCACCCCGACGGGCGGCTCGCCGTCCGCAAGGCGCTGCTGGAGTTCGCGGCGTCCCGGGCGCGGCGCGTGTTCGCCTTCGGCCCGCTGGACGCGGTGCGCGACCTGAGCCCGCAGTACTGGGCGGCGGAGTCCCGTCGGCCGGTGGGGGAGCAGGAGCCGCGGGCGCTGGAGGAGATGGCGCGGTGGAGCCGCTTCGACGTCGCCGCGGCGCGGGCCGCCGTCGAGCCGGCGTTCTCGCGCCGGACGCGGTCGGTGCCGCTCGCGTCGCTGCCCGTCGCCGCTGACCTCGACCCGCCCGCGGTGCTGGAGCTGCTGCTGCGCCGGCTCGCCGAGCGGCTGGAACCGCTCGGCGAGGGGCGCGCCGGTGGTGACGTGCTCGTCGTCGCCTCCGACGACGGACCCGTGCGCGCCGCCAAGGTATTGGTGCCGACCCTGGAGGTGGAGACGCTGTCGTACGCGAGGATCGGTGAGCGGGTGGCCCGCAGGCTGCTGGAGCGCGACGACGCGCTGGTCGGGCGCGGGGCCCCCGACCGCTCCGCCGGGCCGGGGCGGCGCGCGGTGCGGCTCACCGCAGCGGCGACCGAGCGGCTCGGGGGTCCGGTGTGGTTCGACGTGGAGGCCGCTGAGCGCGCCGTCGGCCCCCTGTACTCCCTGTACCGCGAGCCGCGCCGGCACGCCGTCGCCCGGCTGGGGCTCGCGTGAGCGCCGAGCTGCCGGCTGAGCTGCTGGCCGACCTGCGCCGCGCGCAGGACCGCGACCTGCCCACCGAGGGCATCCCGATGGCCCTCGCCCTGGTCGACGAGACCGGCGCCGGCCCTGCCGGCCCCCCCGTCGGCGCACCGCCGGTGGCGGTGGGGGCCGCTGACACCGCCCTCGCTGCGCGCCTCGACGGCCTGCGCGCCGCCCTGGCGCAGGGCCAGCGCGACGGCGACCTCGGCGTCACCGCGTCGCTGCTGACGGCCGGCGCCTTCCTGGAGGCGGAGGCCCTCGGCCGCGACGCCGCCGCGCCCGCCGTAGCACCGTCCCCCGCGGCCACCCCCGCCGCCGCGCCGCCTGGAGCGCCGCTGGACTGGCGCGCGCACCGCGACGCCGTCGCGCAGGGCCGCGTGCTGCGGGTGGTCAACTTCCACAACACCCCGCGCTCCGGCGCCATCGCGCTGCGCGAGGAGCTGGCGCGGTACGCCGAGCACGGCGTGAGCGTCGACCTGGACGACCTCGCCGCCTTCTTCGAGGCCGGCCGCTGGCCCGACGAGCGCCCGCGGTGGGCGCCGGTCTTCTACGAGGGCTACGCCAACAGCGCCGCCGTCGCTGCGCCCGCCTGCGACGCGCTGGGGATCACCGGCTGGTTCGCCGTCTGCACCGGCTTCGTCGCCTGCCCGGTGGAGCAGCAGGAGCTGTTCGCCCGCTCCCACTTCATCGCCCTGGCCGCGGAGGAGCAGGACGGGCGCCGCCTGGCGATGACCCCGGAGGAGCTGCACGACGTCGCCGCCCGCCACGTCGTGTACCCGCACACCGCCTCCCACGACGGCATCGCGGAGGTCGTCGGCGACGACGACGTCGAGCGCGAGGTCACCGCACCGCTGCGCCGGCTGCAGGAGTGGACCGGCGGCCGGGCGGCGCCGGCGTTCGCGTGGATGGGCGGCACCCCGTGGGGCGGCAGCCCCCGCCACGACCGGGCGCTGGTCGAGGCGGGGCACCGCTTCGTGGTGAGCAACACCGCCGTCCAGCGGGTCAGCGGCGTCTGACCGCGGACGGGGAGCGGGTCAGCCGCAGGCCAGGGCCACCTGGCGGGCCACCCAGGCCGCGGCGACCGTGCTGTCGGTGACGTCCTGCACCTGGCCCGGCTCCACGACCCGCGACACCGCGAACGGCAGGCTCGCCGGGTCGACGGCGCTCTGGGTGCTGATCCGCGAGCAGTCCGGCGCCAACGACACCACCAGCTCCACCCGCCCCTGCCCGGGGACGACGACCGGCATCGCGACGTCGGCGCTCGCGCCCAGCACCGGCGTCGTCTCCAGGCTCAGCGCCGTCGACCTGCTCGAGGGGTTGGTGACGTCGACCTCCAGGCGCCCGTCGGCCCGGACCGCCGTCGTGACGGACGCTCCGGCGTACCAGGGGTCGCACAGGTACGGCAGCTGCGCGTCGAGCCCCGTCCAGGGCGCGTCCGCGGTGAGGTAGCGCTGCACGGTGCTCCGCCCGCCGGCCTCGACCCGCAGCTCGAGCCACTCACCGGAGCCGTCGGAGCCACCGTCGGAGGGGGCGCCGTCCACGCCCGCGACGGGCGGCACCGCCGAGCAGTCGACGTCGAGGGTGAGGGCGAGGACGCCGCTCGCACCCGGGCCGAGCCGCTGCGCGTCCGCCGGTCCGGTGAGGTCGGCCGCCGCCGTCGACGTCCCCACCACATCACCGCCACGGCCCCCTCGCCGGTGTTCACGACGGGCGCCTGGGCGCGCACCCGCACGCGGCCCCCGTCGCCGAGCGGTCGGCTGCCGTCGCCGACGGCGTCGTAGAGCACCTGGAGGGTCCCGACGTCGACGGCCGCGAGGCTGCGGGCGCGCTCCAGGTCGGCGGTGGCCGCGACCCGCGCCTGGCGCACCCCGGCCGCGGCGACCAGCACGACGAGGACGGCGACGGCGACCGGCAGCACCCACCGGTTCCGCAGCAGGCTTCCGGCACGCCCCGGCCCGGCGCGGCGGGCTCCGGGCGGGAGCTGACCGGCGGACGGGTCTTCAGGGTCGTCGAGGTCGCAGTCGAGGTCTGCGTCGACATCGGTGGTGACGTCGCCGGTCGAGCCGCGGTGGTCCGGCACGCTGCGAGAGTAGGACGGCGGCCGGGCTCGGAGTCGCTCGCCGTCGCCCGCCCCCCGAGGCTCGCGGTCTCCCCGTGAGCCTTCCGCGGGGCGTGGACAGCGAGGTGCCCGGTCAGCTGCCAGGGCGGCGCACGCTGCCGCTCCGCTGAGGGGGACGCCGGCGACCGCGCCGTCGTCCCCCTCAGGCGTCACGCGTCAGACGGAGTGCTCGGCCAGGACGCGCACGTCCCACGGTCCCAGCTCCACGCGCGCACCGGCGCTCAGCCGCTCCGGGGAGAGCAGGTCGCGCACCCCGACGGGGAGCACCACCTCCACCGGCTGCCACGACCAGTTGTGGACGACGTGCACGCGCGCGCCGTCGGGCCCCGTCCCCGAGCTGACCCTGACGGACTCCGGCCCCCCCCAACGCCGCTCGCCGGGGGTCGTCGTGGTCGTGGTCGTCACCGCGACCGCCCAGTCGACGATCGCGGCGCTGGTCGCCGGGTCGGGCTCGGTGCCCACCACGGTGACCCGGCCCGCGCCCCGCGCCGCCGTCGTGACGGCCGGGAACCGGCCGAAGTGGGGGTGGTCGTACCCGGCGAGCACCTGCGCGCCGCCGTCGGCGCGCAGGCAGTCGACCCAGGTGGTGGCGGTGGCCCCGGGGGGCAGCACCAGCGCGGGGACGTCGGTGCCGCTGCCGCTCGGCGCGCCCACCAGCGGCACCGGTGCCGCGAGGTTGGAGAACTCCTGGTAGGAGGCTCCCGCGGCTTCGGCGAGGCGCCCCGGCTTGACCTCCTGGCGCGCCCGCGCGAGGTGGTCGGCGTACCCGGTGCGGATGCCGAGCACGAGGTGACCACCGGCGTCGGCGTAGGCGACCAGCCAGTCGAGCATCGCGTCGTCGGCCACGTACAGCCCCGACACGAGCAGCACCGGCAGGTCAGCCGCGACGGCCTCGGGGTCCATCCCCACGGCCTGGCGGTCGTGCAGCAGCCGGGTGCTCAGCGCGGCGTCGAAGGCGCCGCGCGCCCAGGTGCCGACGAGCTCGTCGTAGGCGCCCTCGTGGGGAGCGAAGGGAGCGCTGCCCCCAGGCACGCGGTGGGGTTGGAAGGACAGGCCCCACTTCGACGGCACGGAGTACAGGAGCCCGACCTGGGCGTCGGGGTGCAGCCCCGCCACGGTGGCCCCGGCGGCGTCGAGCTCGGCGCCCAGCTGCGCGAGCTGCTCGAAGACACGGCCCGGCTGCTGGTCGTGGGGGAGCACACCGCCCCAGTAGGTCTCCGCGCCGGCGTGGAGCGTGTGCCAGTGCCAGTACTCGACCATGCGCGCGCCGCGCGCCACGAAGGCCCAGGCGGCCTGGCGCCACTGCCCGTCCCAGGCCGGGAAGTTCGTGGCGGCCCCGCCGATCGGCCCGGCGTTGGTCTCGGTGATGAGGAACGGCGCCTGCCGGGAGGCGTGCATCCTGTCGGCGGAGTGCACCAGCGTCCACGTGCCCGTCGACGTCCAGCCCTGCGCCGGCAGAGCGTCGGGCGCCGGGAGGGTGAGGGCGTCCTGCACCCCGTAGTACGGGTTGCCGGCGGCGACGTCCAGGGAGGCGCTGACCTCCAGCTCGTCGACGGCGGGGCGGGTGTAGGACACGCATGTCATGACGAACTGGTCCTCACGGCCCGCCGTGGCGGCCACCTCGCGGACGATGCCGGCCTGCCACCCGATGAAGTCGGAGGTGAGGCGGGTCTGGTGGGCCCGCCAGGCGAGGTCGTACTGCGGCTGGGCGTTGCCGTGGGGCGTCCACAGGTCGGCCCACCGCGAGAGCCGGTGCGACCAGTAGGTGAGGCCCCACGCCTCGTTGAGGGCCTCGACGTCGCCGTAGGTGCGGCGCAGGTCGTCGACGAAGCCCTCGAAGGTCCCGCGGTTGTGGATCAGGTGCAGACCGGGCTCGTTGTCGACCTGGAACCCGATCACCGCGGGGTGCGCCGCGTAGCGGCCGATCACGGCGCGGATCACGCGCTCGGCGTGGAAGCGGAACGCGGGCGCGGTGAAGTCGACCTCCTGCCGGCTGCCCCAGCGCATCGGCGTGCCCGTGCCCGGGTCGAGCGCCAGCTCCGGGTGCTTGCGCGCCAGCCACATCGGGATGGCGTAGGTGGGCGTCCCGAGGATGACGGAGATGCCGCGCTCCTGGCACCCGTCGAGGGCCTCGGCGAGCCAGTCGAGGTGGAAGACGCCGTCGGACGGCTCCCACGTCGACCACACGGACTCCCCGACGCGCACCACGGTCATGGACGCCTCCACCATGAGGTCGAGATCGGTCTTGACCCGCGGCGACGGCGTGTACTCCGGGTAGTAGGCGGCTCCGAACAGGACCCGCGGCGGCAGCCCCCGCTGGTCGGCCGCTGACGTGGGACTCATCCCTTGACACCTCCGGTGGCCAGGCCTGCCTGCCAGTACTTCTGCAGGTACAGGAACGCGACGACGAGCGGCACGATCGAGACGAGCGAGCCGGTGATGACGCTGGAGAACAGCACCTGCCCGCCGGAGCCGGCCGCGGCGGCGGACTGCCACTGCGCCAGACCGACGGTGAGGGGGTACTTCGACGGGGTGCTGAGCATGATCAGCGGCAGGAAGTAGTTGTTCCACGTCGCGACCAGCGTGAAGAGCAGCACCGTGATGAAGCCGGGAGCCATGAGGCGCAGGGCGACCTGGAAGAAGATGCGCATCTCCCCGGCACCGTCGACGCGCGCGGCCTCCAGCAGCTGGGTGTCGACGGCGTCGGCGGCGTAGACCCGCATCAGGTAGACGCCGAACGGGCTGACCAGGCTGGGCAGGATGACCGACCAGCGGGTGTCGGTGAGGTTGACGCCCGCGAAGAGCAGGTAGGTCGGGATCGCCAGCGCCGTCGTCGGCACCATGATCGACCCCAGCACCGTGGAGAACAGCAGCGTGCCGCCGGGGAACTCGTACTTGGCGAAGGCGTACCCCGCGGCGGTGGCCAGGAAGGCCGCGCCGACTGCGGAGACACCCGCGTACAGCAGGGTGTTGCCGATCCAGGTCCAGAAGATGCCGCCCTGGGCGGAGAACACCTGCTGCAGGTTGGCGAACAGGTTGATCTGGTCGAACCACAGTCCGAAGGTGGAGAAGAGCTGGCCGTTGGACTTGGTGGAGGCGACCACGAGCCAGTACAGCGGCAGGAGGAAGTAGGGGACCACGAGGATCGTCAGCACGGTGAGCAGCGGGCTGCGGCGGTCACCGGCGCTCTTGCCCCGCCGCCGGGATGACCCCGCCCCGCCCACCCCGTCTGAGCCTGATCCCTCGCGCAGGGCGTCGACCGGAGCCGCGTCCGCGGCCGAGACGGTGCTCATGACCGTCGCTCCCTTCGCTGGGCGGACAGCTGCACGACGTAGGACAGCACCGCGATCACCGCGGCCAGCAGGAACGCGACCGCTGCGGAGTAGTTGGTGTTCTGGTTGGTGAACGCCAGGTTGTAGGCGTAGAGGTTCGGCGTGTAGGCGGTGTCGATGACCGACGGTGCCAGGGAGCGCAGCAGCTGCGGCTCGTTGAAGAGCTGGAAGCTGCCGATCACGGAGAAGATCAGCGTCAGCAG
This sequence comes from uncultured Actinomycetota bacterium, assembly GCA_963781365.1. Classification (GTDB taxonomy): domain Bacteria; phylum Actinomycetota; class Actinomycetes; order Actinomycetales; family Quadrisphaeraceae; genus Quadrisphaera. The sequence goes on from CAWAFR010000008.1 coordinate 175,208, forward strand.
GATGGCGCCGCGGATGGCGGGGATCTTCACCGACCACGCGATCCGGACCTCACCGGCGCCGTCCACGCGGGCGGCCTCGTAGAGCTCGGTGGGGATGGACCGCAGCGCGGCGAACATGATGATCATGTTGTAGCCGGCGAAGGACCACGTGACGATGTTCATGATCGAGCCCAGCATCCAGCTGGACAGGAACGGCGGCTTGGGCAGCGACAGCGCGGTGGCGACCTGGGAGAAGGGACCGAAGTCCGGGCCGTACAGGTAGCCCCACATGAGGGTGGCCACCACGCCGGGGACCGCGTAGGGAAGGAAGACCGCCAGGCGGATGAACCGCTGGGCGTACAGGAGCCCGGAGTCCAGGAGCAGGGCGATGACCAGCGCGACGGCGAGCATGATCGGCACCTGGATGACCAGGAACAGGCCCACGCGCAGGAGGCCGGTGAAGAAGGCGGAGTCACCGAGGGCGTCGACGTAGTTCTGGATGCCCACGAAGCTCGTCCCGCCGATGAGGCGCTCCCGGAACAGGGACAGGTAGGCCGCGTAGACCAGTGGGACCACGAGCATGGCCACGAAGACGACCATGAAGGGTGCCGTCAGCAGGTAGGCGGCGCGGTGCTGTCGGCGGCGGGCCGCGGAGGCGCCCCGCCGCCGCGGCGCCGGCGAGGTCCCCGGCGCCGCGGCGGTGGTGGACGTCATGAGACGGTGAAGCCCTGGTCGGAGGCGTACTTCTTGAGGGTCGCCTCCCAGTCGGCGAGGGCGCCGACCATGTCGCCGCGTGCGGCGATGGCCTTGCCCATGACGTCGGTGTAGCTGGAGAAGACGTAGTCCATGAAGGGCACCCACTGGAAGTCGGTGTCGACGTTGCCGGCTGCTTCGGCGAAGAGCTGGTTCACCTGCTGGCCGCCGAAGAACTCCGGCTTGGCGTCGACGAAGGCGGACTCCGCCTGCACCGACTTGGACGGCGGGAAGAGGAACTGCTCGGTGGCGAACATCGTTGCGGGCTCCTTCTCCACGTTGATCCAGCGCGCCAGCTCAGCGGCGGCGACGGGGCTCTTGGTGGAGGCGATCACGGTGTCGGTGGAGCCACCCCAGTTCCCGGTGGCCGTTCCGCCTGCGGTGAACTGCGGGAGGCTCGCCGCGCGCCACGCGCCCGAGGTCTCCTTCGCGGTGCCCTGCAGGAAGACCGGGCCCCAGGCCGCGGTCAGCCAGGTGGCGTAGGTGCCCGCGTTCAGGCCCTGGTACCACTGGTCGGTGAAGTCGGGGTCGACAGCGACCAGGTCCTTCTGGGCGAGGTCCTGCCAGAACTGCACCACCTGCTTGGCCTCGTCGGTGGCGAGGTCGATGCCGACCTTCTGGTCACCGTCGTAGGTGAAGGGCTTGGCGCCGTTGGCCCACATGAAGCCGATCATCTGCGCGGCCTGGTTGGGCGGCAGGTCGGTGATGTAGCTGCTGGGGTTGGCGGTGCGGTAGGTCTGGGCGGCTGTCGCGAACTCGTCCCAGGTGGTGGGCGGCTGCAGGCCGGCGGCGCTGAGCAGGTCCTCGCGGTAGAGCATGCCGAGGGGGCCGATGTCCTGGGGGACGGCGTAGACGGCGTCGCCGCGGGTGATCTGCTGGTTGACCCAGTCGGGGTACTCCGACACGAGCTGGTCGTAGCCGCTCATCCCGGACAGGTCGAGCAGGTTGTCACCCAGCAGGAAGGAGTTCAAGTACTGGTACTCGATCTGGACGACGTCGGGGGCGCCCTTGCCGGCCTTCAGCGCCGTGCGCAGGGCGGTGTACTGGTCCAGGCCCTGCCCCGCGTTGACGACGTTGACCTTGATCTTGGGGTAGGCGGCCTGGAAGAGGTCGACCTCGTTCTGGATGTCTGGGACCCAGGTCCAGAAGGTCAAGGTCGTGGCGGTGTCCATGGCGGTCTTGAAGTCGTCGGCGGACACGGGCTCGGCGCTGCTGCCGCCGCCACCGCCGGAGCCGCCGGAGCAGGCGGTCACGGCGAAGGTGGATCCCGCCAGGAGCGCCGCGAGGGCGGTGCGGCGGCGGACGTGCTGGCTGGCGATGTCGAACAAGGTGGGCTCCTTCGTCCAGGTGTTCGGGGGGCGCGGCGGTGCGCCGGTGAGGCGGTCGTGCGGTGGGGCTCGAACGGGTCAGCCGGCGGCGTCACCTCCCGAGCGGAGGCCGCCGGAGCTGGCGCGGACCACGAGCCGCGCCGGCACTAGGACCGAGGCCTCGGCGGGCGGCTGTCCCTCGAGCGCTCGGACGACGTTCTCCACCGACATCCGCGACAGGGCCGCGTAGTCCTGTCGGACGCTCGTCAGGGGCACGACCTGGTACTCCGACTCCGGGAGGTCGTCGAAGCCGACCACGGCGACGTCGTCGGGCACGCGCCGCCCCCGCTCGAAGAGCGCGCGGACCGCGCCGACGGCCATGGAGTCGTTTCCGGCGAACAGCGCCGTCGTCCCGTCGCGTCGGTCGAGCAGCTCCTGAGCGGCCTGGTACCCGCTGCGGGCCGACCAGTCGCCGCGCAGCGGCACCGACGCGGGGGCGCCGGCGCGCTCGAGCGCCCGCCGCCAGCCGCGCTCGCGCAGCGCCGCGGGCCGCCACGGCGCGGGGCCGCTCACGTGGGCGACGCGGTGGTGGCCCAGCGCCAGCAGGTGCTCCGCGGCGAGCCGCCCGCCGCCCTCCTCGTCGGCCGTCACGTGCGTGTGCAGGGCGGTGGCGCCGGGCTCAGGGCCGTCGTCGTGGCGGGGGGAGACCACCGGAACGTCGGTGAACGCGGCGAGCACCGCGGGGTCGCGCCAGAAGGGCTCCACGAGGATCACGCCCTCAGCGCCCAGCGCGAGGGCCCGCTCGACCGCCGCACGCACCTCGTCAGCGTCGACGTGCTCCTTCGTGGCGACGACGACGGTGCCGTAGCCGCGCTCGCGGGCCGCGCGCTCGACGCCGATGACGTGCTGTGCGACCCCGAACAGGGGGGACCCCATGGCGACGATGGCCAGCAGGTTCGTGCGCCCTGCGGCGAGCGCGCGCGCAGCGCTGTTGCGGCGGTAGCCGAGGCCGTCGATGGCGGCGAGGACGCGGTCGCGGACCTCGGGCCGCACCTGGGGCGAGCCGTTCACGACGCGCGAGACGGTCTTCTGGCTGACACCGGCCTCGCGGGCGACGTCGAGCATGACGACGGCACCCGTCGAGCGGGCGGGCCGTGCGGCCACCTGCTGCTCCACAGAGATCACCCCTTCGATGACTGCGCTGTCATCAGGTCGTGACGAGGCTAGGAGCCTGATGGCGGGGCTGTCAACGGCCCGTAGGACACGGTGTGGTCACGGCTGCCGATCACCCGGCGGTCGCGTCACCGGAGATCCGGCAGCTCCTCCCCACCCCTTCGCGCCCCGGTGGCCACCGGCCCCGGCCGGGACGGGGCCCAGGAGGTGCCGGTGGTCGACCGCGCCACCGCAGCGGCGCCGCCGGCGCTCGCCGTGTCCCTCGTCGAACCCGGCTGCCGCGTCCAGCGACGTCAGCGCGGTCCTCGCCGGCCAGCGGTTGCCGGGTGCCGGCCCGGGGCCGAAGGTGCACACCGACCCCCGACGCGTCGCCGACAGGAGCACCTGATGATCTTCATCGCCGTGAAGTGGCGGATCCGTCCCGAGTCCGCCGACCGGTGGCTGGACGAGGTCGCCGACTTCACCGCCGCCACCCGCGCCGAGCCGAGGAACCTGTTCTTCGAGTGGTCACGGGACGTGGAGGATCCAGACTCCTTCGTGCTGCTGGAGGCCTTCGAGGACGACGGCGCCGGCCCGCACGTGGAGAGCGAGCACTTCGCCGCCGCCATGGCCGGCCTCGGCCGGCACGTGGTCGAGCGTCCGCAGATCATCAGCGTCCAGGTCCCCGGCAGCGAGTGGTCCCGCCTCGGGGAGCTCCAGATGGACGACTGACCGGCGGCAGCCGGTCAGCGCCCGCCACCGTCGCGGTCCTGACGTGCCGGTCACAGGACTGCCGCCCCTCCCGGGGGCGCTGCCGGACATCGGGGCGGGGTGCCGGGGCTGTGCGGCGACACCACCGACCGCCTCCACGGCGACGTCGGCTCGCTGTGTGGCGATGCCGGCCGGACCGGGCAGTCTGTGCCCATGACGGATGCACGTGACGCGGTCACGCAGGGACGGACGGCACTGGGCGTCGAGCTGGGCTCGACCCGCATCAAGGCGGTCCTGGTGGGGCCGGACCACGAGGTGCTCGCCGCGGGCGCGCACTCCTGGGAGAACCAGCTGGTCGACCGGCTGTGGACCTACGCCGAGGACGACGTGTGGAGCGGCCTGCAGGCCTGCTTCGCGGCCCTCGCCGCCGACGTGCAGGAGCGCCACGGCGTCCCGCTGACCCGGGTGGGCTCCCTGGGCGTCTCGGCGATGATGCACGGTTACCTCGCCCTCGACGCCGACGGCGAGCTGCTGGTGCCGTTCCGCACCTGGCGCAACACGAACACCGGCGTCGCCGTCGAGCGGCTCAGCGGGCCGCTCGACTTCAACGTGCCGCACCGCTGGAGCATCGCCCACCTGTTCCAGGCGGTGCTCGACGGCGAGGAGCACCTGCCGCGCCTCGCCGGGGTCACCACCCTGGCCGGGTACGTGCACCGCCGGCTCACCGGCGAGCACGTCCTCGGCGTCGGCGACGCCAGCGGCGTCTTCCCGATCGACTCCTCCGCCGGCACCTACGACGCCGAGCGCCTCGCCACCACCCAGCGCCTCGTCGACGAGGTGCTGGCCGAGCGCGGCGACGGCGTCTCGCTGCCCCTGGCGGAGCTGCTGCCCCGCGTGCTCGGCGCGGGCGAGGCCGCGGGCGAGCTCACGGAGGCGGGCGCGCTGCTGCTCGACCCGACCGGCGCGCTGCAGGCCGGCGCCCCCGCCTGCCCCCGGAGGGCGACGCCGGGACCGGCATGGTCGCCACCGGCTCCGTGGCGCCCCGCACCGGCAACGTCAGCGCCGGGACCAGCATCTTCGCGATGGTGGTGCTGGAGGGCCCGCTGTCGGCGGTGCACCGCGAGCTCGACCTCGTCACCACCCCCGCGGGCGACCCGGTGGCGATGGTCCACTGCAACAACGGCGCCAGCGAGCTCAACGCGTGGGCGGGGCTGTTCAAGGAGTTCGCGGTGGCCCTGTCCGGCGGGCACGCCATCGACGACGGCGCCGTGTTCCAGACGCTGTTCTCCGCCTCCCTGGACGGCGCCGCCGACGGCGGAGGGATGCTCGCCTACAACTACCTCTCCGGGGAGCCGATCACCGAGCTGGAGGAGGGGCGTCCGCTGTTCCTGCGCACGCCCGGCAGCCCCTTCGACCTGGGCACCTTCATGCGCACCCAGCTGTACTCCGCCTTCGCGACGCTGCGGATCGGCATGGACGTGCTGGCCGGGGAGGGCGTGCGCCTGGACGGGATGTTCGCCCACGGCGGGGTCTTCGCGACGAAGGGCGTCGCGCAGCGCCACCTGGCTGCGGCCATCGCCACCCCGGTGTCGGTGGGCGACGTCGCCGCCGAGGGCGGCGCGTGGGGGATCGCCGTGCTCGCGGCGTTCCTGGTGCAGAAGGACGAGGGCCAGTCCCTCGCCGACTACCTCGCCACCCGGGTCTTCGCCGGGGTCGAGCTGACGACGGTCGACCCGGACGCCGACGACGTCGCGGGCTTCGACGCCTTCCTCGCCCGCTACGTCGCGGGGCTGCCGGTGGAGCGCGCGGCGGTCGAGCACAGCTGACACGCCGACCCGGCCCAGCGTCCATGATCACGGCAGGCACCCGTCCGTGATCATGGGCGCTGGCCGTGGTCAGGCGCCCCGGCCCCGGGTGTGCTCGAAGATGATGCTGGTGCGCGTGGCGGCGACGTCGCCCCGCGACGACAGCCCGTCGACCACGAAGTCGCGCAGCGCGTCGGCGTCGGCCACCGCGACGTGCAGCAGGAAGTCCTCGTCGCCCCCGAGGAAGAAGACGCTCAGCACGTCGGGGCGCGCGCGCAGCTGCTCGGTGAACTCCCGCAGCCGCCCGCGGGCCCCGGCGTGCAGGCGCACCGCGACCATCGCCTGCAGCGTCGCGCCGAGCGCCCGGCGGTCGACCGCGGCGTGGTAGCCGGTGATCACGCCGCGGCGCTCCAGCTCGCGCAGGCGCACCGAGCAGGTCGACGGCGCGATGCCCGCCCGCCGGGCGACCTCCTGGTTGGAGGCGCGCCCGTGGCGGCGCAGCACCTCGACGATGGTCCTCTCGACGTCCGTCAGCGGCTCTCGAAGGTCCTTCACGCGGCGCTCCGTCCGGTCGGTCGTTCCCGCAGGTCCTGCGCATCCTGGCGCAGCCGCGCGCGAGGTGTTCGCGAGGGCTGGGCGCAGCCCGCACCTCCTGCGAGAGTCGTCGTGCGGCGCCCCGTCCGTGGGTGCCCCGACTCGGAGGTGTGCTGTGCCGTTCGTCATCGGCGTCCCCGCGGAGATCAAGGACAACGAGAACCGCGTCGCCCTGCAGCCCGACGGCGCCGCCGAGCTGGTGCACCACGGCCACCGCGTGCTCGTGCAGGCCGGTGCCGGCGCGGGCTCCCGCTTCAGCGACGAGGAGTTCGCAGCCGCCGGCGCGGAGGTCGTGCCGACGGCGCTGACGCCGTCTTCGTCGCTGCCGACCTCATCGTCAAGGTCAAGGAGCCCGTGCCCGCGGAGTACCACCGCTTCCGCCGCGGCCAGCAGCTCTTCACCTACCTGCACGCCGCCGCCGACCGCGGGCTGACGGAGTTCCTCCTCGCCCAGCAGATCGACTCGATCGCCTACGAGACCGTCCAGACCCCCGACGGGCGCCTGCCGCTGCTGACGCCGATGAGCGAGGTCGCCGGCCGGATGGCCGTGCAGGCAGCGGCCCACCACCTGGAGAGCCCGACCGGCGGCGCCGGGCTGCTGCTCGGCGGGGTGCCCGGGACGCCGGCGGCCAAGGTCACCATCATCGGCGGCGGCGTCTCGGGCACCGAGGCCGCGAAGATCGCCGTCGGGATGCGCGCCATCGTGAGGGTCTTCGACACCAACCCCTCGCGCCTCGCCTACCTCTCCGACGTCTTCGAGGGCCGCCTCGACCTGGTGCAGCCCAACCGGGCGCGGCTGGCGCAGTACATCGCCGACTCCGACGTCCTCATCGGCGCCGTCCTCGTGCCCGGCACGAAGGCCCCCAAGCTCGTGACGCGCGAGATGATCGCCTCGATGCGGCCGGGCAGCGTCGCCGTCGACATCGCCATCGACCAGGGCGGCTGCTTCGAGACCAGCCGCCCGACGACGCACTCGGACCCGACGTACGTCGTGGAGGGCGTCATCCACTACTGCGTGGCGAACATCCCCGGCGCCGTCGCGCGCACCTCGACGCTGGCGCTGACCTCCGCGACGCTGCCGCTACCTGGTCACCGTCGCCGACCGCGGCGTCCGCGGCGCCGCGAAGGTCGTCGCCCGCGCTGGCCAAGGGCCTCACCACGCTCGGCGGGCAGCTCGTCAGCGCCCCGGTCGCGCAGGCCCACGGCCTCCCGCTCGCCGACGCCGCCGCCCTGGTGGGCTGACCCGCCCGGTCGCGGGGGGGGGTGAGGTCAGGCGACGTCGTCGACGTGCACGGTGACCGGCTGCGGTGCGAGCGGCCCCATGGCGGTGACGGCGTCGTGCACCGCCTGCGCGACGGCTCGCAGCGTCGACGCCGAACCTCACGACGACGTGCACCTCCGTCCCGGTGGGTCGCAGCGCGACACCGGCCACCCGGCGCCCGGGCAGCAGCGTCGCGGCAGCGCCCGCGAGCCCGGCGTGCAGCGAGCGGACGCCGGGCACCGCCAGGACGGCGCGGACGACCTCGTCGACGGGCTCCACGACCCGTCCTTCCAGCACCTCCCGGGGGACGACCGGGTCGGTCGTGCTGGAGACGACCCCACCTGCGACGACGTCGCCGCCGGTGAGGTCGGAGCCCTCGGGCGGGGTCCGCGTCACTGGACGCGCGGCTGGCGCGCGGGGGTCGGCTCGTCGTCGGAGCTGTCGTCGCCGGGGATGTGGACGTCGGTCACGACCACGTTCACCTCGACCACCTGCAGGCCGGTCAGGCCCTCCACGGAGGAGATGACGCTGCGGCGGATGCCGGAGGCGAGGTCGGCGATGGCGACGCCGTACTCCGCGACGAGGCTGACGTCGACGGCGGCCTGGGTCTCCCCGACCTCCACCGAGATCCCCTGGGACACGTTCCTGCTCGCGCCGGGGATGCGCTCGCGCAGCGCGCCCACGGCGCGGGCGGCACCGCCACCGAGGGCGTAGACGCCGCTGACCTCGCGCGTGGCGATGCCAGCGATCTTGGAGACCACGCCGTCGGCGATCGTCGTCGTCCCGCGGGTGGCGGCAGGGCCACCGGCGGACGTCGGGGCGGCGGTGGCGACGGTGGTCTGCGACATGGGGTTCCTCCAGGATCGGTCGTCTGCTGGGGTCGAGCGCTCCGCGCGCAGGGCGCTGCGACCCGACACCTGGTTGGACGCGCCGGCCGGCAGTTCCTCACGCGCCAGGAGTGTGACCTGCGTCACGACGGGTCTGGAGGCGGCTACCGGCATCCTGGACGGGTGAGCGACCTGCCGTCCTGGCTCCTCGGCCTGGGCGGTGCGCTGGTGGCGCTGCTCGTCTGCTGGACCGTCCTCGTGGCGGCCCTCTGGCGGGCCCGCCCCGACGAGCTCGGGCTGCGGGAGGCGGTGCGGCTGCTGCCGGACCTGCTGCGCCTGGTCCGGCGCCTCGCCGCCGACCGGTCCCTGCCGCGCGGGCCCCGCGTCGCCCTCTGGGTGCTGCTCGGGTACCTGCTGCTGCCGATCGACCTGGTGCCGGACGTCATCCCCGTGCTCGGGTACGCCGACGACGCGATCGCCGTCGTCCTCGTCCTGCGCTGGGTGGTGCGCAGCGCCGGGCCTCAGGCCCTGGCCGGGCACTGGCCCGGCAGCCCGGCGGGGCTCGCGGCGGTGGAGTCGGTGGTCGGCGCCCGTCGAACCTTCCGCTGAGCGTCGGGGCGGCTACGGCTCGGCGGGGGCGTCGACGTCCCCTCCGAGGAGACGGATCGCGGCGGCCTCGACCGCGGCGCGGCGGTCAGCGCTGTCGGCGAACACGGTGACGGCGGTCCCCGGGGTGGTCCGCGACCGGGCCGACGACGGCGGCGCCCCCGAGCCGGCCGTCGTCGAGCGGGTCGAGGACGACGGCGCGCCCCTTCGCCAGCGCCGGCCGGACGTCGGGAGCCGGCAGCGCCGGGAAGGTCGTGGCCCACAGGCGGAGCACTGCGTCCGCGTCCTGCGGGCCGCCGGCGCGAGCGGTGAACGCGCCGGCCGGGAGGTCGCTGACGTCGGTCGGGGCCGCGTCGTCGAAGGTCAGGACGAGCGTCGAGCTGTAGGCGCCGTCCTCCCCGGAAGTCCGTGCGGCGTCCCCCGCGGGCTCTCGTCCCGCGGGCCAGACGCGCACCGCGCGGAAGGCGGAGCCGTCCTGCGCGGCCGCCTCCCACTCCAGCTGCACCGCGGCCCCGGGGGCCAGCGACCGGTAGCCGACGACGGCGACCGTCGACCAGTGCGCCCAGCAGCCGCCGGGCGTGGCGGGGGAGTCGACGACGCCCCAGCCCTCCTCGTCGTGCCACGTGCGCACCACGGCGGGCTCGGGCTGCGTCGTCACGACGACGGAGCCTGCCGCAGACGCGCCGTCCGGGCACCGGGTTTCCACAGCCCTCGCCTGCGTTCCACGCGCGCGGGGGCAGGTCTGGCAGCATCGGCGGCGACGCCGCGGTAGCTCAGCCGGTCAGAGCAGGGGACTCATAATCCCTGGGTCGTGGGTTCGAGCCCCACCCGCGGCACCGGTGTTCGTGCAGGTCAGAGGCTGTTTTACCTCTCCGGCAGATCGCTCGGCTAGCGTCCTAGTCCGCATCTAGTCCGCACTTCGTCGAAGCGCCGCTCGCGGGGCCTCCTCGCCTTCATCGCCGATGCGTACCACCCGTGACTGCCGTAGGAGAGCCCGCCCGTCCGTGTGCGGCCGTCATCGTCACCGCGTCCTCCCGAGAGCTCGACCCGGAGCACTGGGCGGCTGAGGGTCCAAGTGCTGCGGCGCCGACGTCGCGTGGGGGCCGTCGAGGCGGTCGGAGAGCGCATCGAAGTCGTCGTCGAACAGACCGGCGTAGACGTCGAGGGTCATCGCGGCCGAGGCGTGCCCGAGCATCCTCTGCACGGCCTTGACGTTGGCTCCGGCGGCAACGGCCAGGCTGGCTGCGGTGTGACGCAGGTCGTGCGGGGTCAAGTCACTGAGCCCGGCGGCCGCGGCCGCCGGGCCGAAGACGCGCCCGCTCCAGTTGCCGAGCCTCACGGGGGCCCCTGCGGCCGAGGTGAAGAGGAGCTCATCGGGCGCCCTGCCTTTCACCCGACGGCCCAACGGGTCGATGAGGGACCGCGCCAGGGGCACCGAGCGGAACTGGTGGGTCTTCGGCAGACCCCACTCCAGCTTGCCGTTGACCTCGGTGGCTGACTCCACCACGCTCAGGCGTCGGCGATGCAGGTCGACCCTGCCCACCCGCAGCGCCACCACCTCACCGAAGCGCAGCCCAGTGAGGGCGAGCAACCGAACCAGGTCACCGCTCCCGTCAAGACGTTCGGCCTCGCTCGCGAGCCGCTCCACCTCAGGACGACTCAGGAACCGCGGCTGGTGGCGCTGCATCCGCGGCAACGCCACCCCCTCGGCGACGTTGCGGACCAGGCGGTCGTCGCGGACGGCGAGCTGCAGCATGAGGGACAGGACACGGTGAGCCTGCCGGACCGTGCCCGGCGCCAGGCCGGAAGTGGTCATGGCGGCCACCCAGGAGCCCACGTCGGTGTGAGTGACGCGCTCGAGGGTGACCTGGCCCCACACCGGCAGGATCTGGCTGCGCAGCAAGGACGCGTACCGGTAGCGCGTGGAGGGTTTCAGCTGCACCTGCGCGGTGATCCAGCGCTGCGACCACTCGTTCAGAGTGACGCGCGCGAGCGCGGGGTCGGTCCAGCGACCGTGGTCGACGGCGGTCTGCACCTCGCGCAGCCACCGCTGCGCATCGCTGCGGCGGGCGAAGTGCTTGGTCCTCTCTTTACGGTCCGGGCCGCGGTAGCGCGCTCGGTACTTCCCGTCGGGACGGCGCTCGATGCTGGCCACCGCACCGGCTCAGCGGCGCGTCTGCGCGGAGGAGGACGGGAGCCCCCCGAGCGTGGAAGGCGGCCGCCGCGGGAATGCGACGGGTGTCGCGCCGACCGCCGGCGGGGACTCGGACGCACCGCCGTCGGCCCGCTCACGGTCCACGAGCCAGGTGAGGACGGCTTCACGGCGGTACAGCACCCGGCGTCCCACCTTGATGCTGGGCGGCCCGGTCCGGGTGTGGCGCCAGTAGCGGACCGTCGACTCGGCGGTGCGAAGCAGTTCCGCCAGTTCTCGGGTGACCAAGAACTCGCTGTCAAGGGTGGGTGAGAGGTGAGGGTCTGAGCGGTGGCGTTCGGGAGCTTTCTGGGATGAGTCCACGGTCATCACGTCCTCGGTGGACCGGGGCCGGGTGGCTCTGAAGCACTCGGCCTGGTCCGCTGACCCCACCTGAGGACCTTGCGAGACCCTTGCGCAGGCCCTGCCCCGGAGGAGCTCAGCCACACCCCAGTCGTCCTGCGTGATCTTGTCGCCTGGTTGTCAGCGACGGTCCAGACCTCTGCCCCCTGGCGTCCCGACTGCATGGGAGCTGGCTCGCTGCACCCAGACCCACTGTGAGGTCGCCTCAGAGGCTGGAGCGCAACCGACGCCGGTGTTGGCGTCTCCAGGGGGCCGAGAGCCTCGGCACGGGGCGGGAAGGTCGTCCCGCGGGCTACTTGCCGATGCCGTCGCGTGATCAAGCTTCAGGACGGCGTCTTGTCAAGAGCGCCGACTGTCGACGCCGCGGCAGTCGTGCCGTGCGGATCGGTTTGCGCGGTGAGCGCGAGGCACGACCTGCCGAGGCGCAGTGCTCGTCGGCGCACAGCACCGCCGCCCCGACCGCGCCGGTCGTGGGCAAGCCATGCCGCAAGGGTCCGTGATCCACCTCTATACCTTGCTCCGCTCATAGAAGGGCAAGCGACCACTGACCACCTGTGGCCCGTTCGTCAGCCGCCCTCGGAAAACGGCGTCTGGAACCTTGATGTCGTGCGAGAGGGACCTTTCTGCCCCGGTTGACTCACATCGGCCGCCGCGGTGGCGCGGCGGCTCCGATGTCACCACCTGCCGGGTGTCGAACGTGCAGAGCGCACCTTGGGTCAGACGGACGACCAGGCAGTTCGAGTGTGACTCCAGCTCTCGGCGTGGCGGCTGCCGGCTCGTCGGCGTCGGGGCCTCGCGGTCAGCGGTGGTCGTGAGGGCCCAGAGCGCGCCCCTTCGGACCGAGCCTCGAGCGACCCGAGCTGAAGACTGCCGTCTGCGGCGGCGGTGCGACGAACCTCGTGGTTCTCGCCGCACCGCCGCCGCTCCGCATCAGCGGCCCGGTCAGCCCTGCTGGGTCTGCAGAAGCCGGTCCATCTCGGCGATCTCTGCGGTCTGCGACGTCACGATCGCCCCGGCCAGTTCGATGGCCTGGGGGTTGGAACCGTCGGACTGCTGGGACTCGGCCATGTCGACCGCGCCCTGGTGGTGCACGGTCATCTGCTCCAGGAAGAGCTTGTCGAACTCCGCGCCGGAGGCTCCCTCCAGCGTGGCCATGTCGTCCTCGCCCATGCCCATCGAGCCCATGTCATGGCCGCCGTCTCCACCCACCGACTCACCCGGGGCCATGGTCTCGGGGGCACCCCAGGCCTGCAGCCAGCCCGTCATCAGGGCGATCTCAGGGGTCTGAGCGGCCTGGACGCGCGAGGCCAGGTCCCGCACCGCGGGGTCTCCCGCGCGGTCTTGGGCGAGCATCGCCATCGCCACCGCGCCCTGGTGATGCACGATCATCTGCTGGGCGAACATGATGTCGGCGTCGTTGTGCTCAGCGGAGACCGCCGAGGACGCCGAAGCGACGGCAGCAGGTTCCGGGGTGACCGCCGCTGAGCTCATCGGCGCGCTCGAGCTGGACGAGGTGCCCGACTCCGGGGGAGACGTGGAGGACGTGCTCTGCCCGCCGCCGGAGCAGGCGGCCAGTGTCACCGCCAGGGCGACGGCGCCCAGGGCGCGCAGGGCGGAGGTACGGGCGATCTGGTGATGCAGGTCGAAGCTGGTGCGGGGCATGACTCTCCTTGAGCGAGGTGTGCAGATCACAGGGGCAGGGGTGAACCCGCTCCTAGACCCGGATCACGCACAGGGAGAGACGAAGTCGCTGCTCATGGGGAGGACCGCGGCGTTGGAGCCACCCGCCCGCTGCCACACCGGCGGGCAGCGAGAGCAGAGCCATCGCGACGACAGCGACCAGCGCAGCTGCACCCAGCGCTGTTCCGACGCTCATCGGCGGCGCGAACAGATCGCACGCGACGGCGTGCACCGCTGAGGCCGAGCCGTGCCCGGTGCTGTCGTGGCGGCAGACCCGCAGAGCCTCTGGCGGCCCCGCCCCGTGACCGACCGGCAGGACTGAGACCAGCCCTGCGGCCACCGCCAGCACCGCCGGGGACGATGGAGGGTGCGTCGATGCACCCCTGGAGGCCTGGGATGACCTCGCCTGTACCTGCGAAGAGCTCGATGTGGCGTGCCCACCCGAGGCAGGCACGCCTGGGGAAGGACGAGCTCCGAAGGCGCCCATCAGGGGCACGTGCATGGCCAGGATGCCGCTCACCAGTGCGACGGCCAGCAGAGGAAGCGCTGCACGGAGGAGTCGCCGCGCACACGTCATCACCACCTGCCCCACCTCATGCGATCACAGTACCCCCCGGGGGTATCTGTCCGCTCGTGGTGCTGGCGCGGCTCCCTCGCCGTGGACGAAGGTCAGTGACCAGTGGTCCCGGTGAGGTGAGCGCCCGACGCGAGCAGCTCGGGCGCACCGGCGTGGGTGCTGCGGTCAGTCGACGTGGACGTGCTGAGGTCGCTCGCCACGCACGTGGTGCTGGTCCTGGTCGTCATGCAGGTGTGCGCCCTCGTCGTGGGCGGGGTAGGCGTGCACCGTCGCTCTGGTGAGCCTGCGCACCGCTCGGGTCAGGTCCCGCTCGGCCTCGTGGGCCACCCGGTGCGCCTCCGCCAGCGTCAACGACAGGTCCACGTCGAGCTCGGCCTCAGCGACCAGCTCGTGCCCGACCCAGCGCATCCGCACCGTGCGGACGCCCTGCACCCCGGGGCACGCGGTCAGCGCGCGCTCGGCGGTGTCCACCAGTGCGGGGTCGACGCCGTCCAGCAACCGGCCGAGCACGTCACGGGCCGCAGCCCACAGGACGGCGACGATCGCCACCGTGATGACCAGCCCGACGATCGGGTCAGCGAGCGGGAAGCCCAGCGCGACCCCGCCGGCGCCGACCAGCACCGCCAAGGAGGTGAAGCCGTCGGTGCGGGCGTGCAAGCCGTCTGCGACCAGGGCTGCCGAGCCGATGCGGCGTCCCACGCGGATGCGGTGCAGCGCGACGGCCTCGTTGCCCAGGAACCCGATCACGCCGGCGGCGGCGACCCAGCCGAGGTTCTCGATCGGCTGGGGGGCCAGCAGGCGCCGGATCGCCTCGTAGCCGGCGACCACCGCCGACAGCGCGATCATGAGGAGGACGAACAGTCCGGCGAGATCCTCGGCGCGGCCGTAGCCGTAGGTGAAGCGCTTGGTCGCGGCCCGCCTGGACAGCACGAAGGCGACCCAGAGGGGGACGGCGGTCAGAGCGTCGGAGAAGTTGTGGATGGTGTCGGCCAGCAGGGCCACTGAACCGGAGACGGCGACGACGACGACCTGCAGGACTGCGGTCAGCCCCAGGACGACCAAGGAGGTCTTGACGGCACGGATACCGGCGCCGCTGGCTTCCAGGGCGTCGTCGATGGAGTCGGCGGCGTCGTGGCTGTGAGGGGCGAAGATGCCCTGCAGCACGCCCTTGAGCCCGGCGGCGTGCTCGTGGCCGTGCCCCTCGTGGCCGTGCCGCTCGTGGCCGTGGCCGTGGCCGTGTGCCTCGTGGCCGTGCCGCGTGGCGTGGCCGTGGCCGTGGTGAGCGCCCATCAGCCGGCCTCGATGCCGTCGTGCAGTGCGGCCAGGCCAGCGGTGTCGCGGTGGTGACCGGGGACTCCTGGTCCGGCGTGCTCGGCGTTGTGGAGGGCGTCGGTGACCAGCTGGGCGACGTGGTCGTTCTCCAGGCGGTAGTGGATCTGCACCCCGTCGCGGCGCGTGGCCACCAGCCGCGCCATGCGCAGCTTGGCCAGGTGCTGGGAGACCGACGGGGTCGGCTTGCCAACGTGCGCCGCCAGCTCACCCACCGTCAGCTCTCGGTCGATCAGGGCCCAGAGGAGCTGGACCCGGGTCGCGTCGGCGAGCATCCGGAAGACCTCCACCGCGAGGTCTACTTGGTCGGCGGGAAGCTGCCGCCGGCACGCCTTACTTGCGTCCATGCGCAAAGAATAGATGAGCGCGCTGCGTGCCTCTCGGCGCCGCTCGCGGTCGTCAGTTCCCGGAGTCGAGGTAGGCGGCCACTGCCCGGGCAGGGATCCCTGACGGGTGCTCGAGACCCCGACCGCTCGAGGCACCGCGCGTCAGGCGCAGCAGGTGCCGCCACATGCGCAGGTGGATTCGCCAGCGTCACCGGGACCCCGCAGGCCCGGCTCGTGCACGCCGCCGGTGACATCGTGCAGTGCGACCAGGGGGCACCTCCCGCGCGAAGCGTGGGGGAGGGTTCCCTGCGGCGCGTGTCCCGACCGGGGGTCGCTGAGCGCACAGCGGTGTTCCCGGTGCTGGTGAAGTTCACCGCGCACCGTGTGCAGCTCGAAACCGCGGGACGGACCGCGAGGCCCGTCAATATCACTCTCAGTTACCGATCTTGAGAGGATCCAGGGGACGTCCAGTCCGCATCTAGTCCGCAACGCAGCTCATCGCGCCTCCTCCTCCTCAATGCCACCCAACGGCTTCTCCCCAGGTCACAGGCACTTTTCCAGATTGGCCAGCACGTCCGCGCGCGTTCTCACAATCCCTGGGTCGTGGGTTCGAGCCCCACCCGCGGCACCCGACTCGTGCGCTGCCCCGCAGGTGACGGCCTGCGCTCGAGGGCCGTGCACCGAGGTCCTGGCCGAGGTCCTCGCCCCTCGTCCCGGTCGCGCCGCAGCGCGAGGACGGGCGCCAGTTCGCCGGGCCCGCCTTGCCCGTGTCCCTGCAGGGGAGTAGGAGTGTGGCCGTCCGTGCCGAGCAGGTCCCCACCGCTCGGAACGCCGGACCACCCGTGAGAGGAGCTCCCATGACGAGCGACGCCACCACCTCGACCGACGAACCGCAGCTCAAGCGCCACATCGGGGTCGTCGGTCTGCTGTTCGCCAGCGTCGGGTCGATCATCGGGTCCGGGTGGCTGTTCGGGGCGCTCAACGCCTCCAGGGAAGCCGGCCCCGCGGCGGTGATCTCCTGGGCGCTGGGCGCCGTGATGATCCTCTTCATCGCCCTGGTGTACGCAGAGCTGGGGGTGATGTTCCCGCTGTCAGGGGGGGTGATCCGCTACCCGCACCTGGCGTTCGGCTCGTTCGCCAGCTACACGACCGGATGGATCACATGGGTCGGTGCCAGCACGACGGCGCCGATCGAGGTGCTGGCATCGCTGCAGTACGGCACGCAGTACGCCCCCTTCACGGTGGAGCAGCAGGCGGGCGGTCAGACGGTCCACACCCTCACGGCCCTGGGCTACGGCGCCGCGGTGGTGCTGATGGCGCTGTTCGTGGTGATCAACTACTTCGGCATCCGCTGGTTCGCGCGCATCAACAACGTCCTGGTGTGGTGGAAGCTCATCATCATCGTGCTGGTCGTGGTCGCGTTCTTCGTCGTCGCGTTCCACGGCGAGAACTTCACCGACCACGGCTTCAGGCCCCAGGGCTGGCACGGGATCTTCAGCGCGATCGCGACCTCGGGCATCGTGTTCTCCTACCTGGGCTTCCGCCAGGGCGTCGAGCTGGCGGGGGAGACCGACAACCCGAAGCGGAACGTGCCCCTCGCCGTCATCGGCTCCGTCCTGATCACGGCGGTCATCTACATCGCCCTGCAGGTCGCCTTCATCGGGGCGCTGGACCCCGGCCTGCTGAAGGGGTCCAGCGCGTGGGCGGACCTGGACTTCGAGAACAGCTTCGGGCCGCTGGCGGCCGTGGCCACCGCTCTGGGGCTGGGCTGGCTGGCGGTGCTGCTCTACATCGACGCGATCGTCTCACCCGGGGACACCGGGCTGATCTACACCACCCTGACCTCGCGGCTGTCCTACGCGATGGCCCGCAACGGCAACGCCCCGCAGCGGCTCGCGCGCACGACCGACCGCGGCGTGCCGCTGTTCAGCCTCCTGGTGACCTTCGTGGTGGGACTGATCGTCTTCCTCCCCTTCCCGAGCTGGCAGCAGCTGGTGGGCTTCATCACCTCGGCCACGGTCCTGTCCTTCGCGTCCGGTCCCCTGGTGCTGTCAGCGCTCCGCAAGCGGATCCCTGACCAGCCGCGACCCTTCTTCCTCCCCGGAGGTCACGTCATCCCGCTCCTGGCCTTCTGGGCCTCCAACCTCATCGTGTACTGGTCGGGCTGGCTGACCGGGTGGAAGTTGTACGTCGCAGTGCTGCTCGGCTTCGTCCTGCTCGCCCTGTTCAAGGTGTGCGGCGGAGTGCGGCAGGGCGTGTTCCACTTCCGGCAGGGCGCCTCCTGGTTGATCCCGTGGCTGGGAGGACTGGCCCTGGTCTCCTACCTGGGGAACTTCCCCGAGCAGTCAGCGGGGGCCGGGAACCTGGGCCTGCTGAACTTCGAGTGGTCCGCGGTGATCCTGGCCGGCCTGTCCGTGGTGGTCTACGTCGTCGCGAACCGGGTGTGCCTCAGCACAGAGCAGGTGCAGGAGCACGTCGACCAGACGACGAAGGAGGCAGCGGTGGAGGACGAGGAGCTCGGCGCGGCTCCCTGATGCTGCCCGTCGTGAACGGGGGAGCCCTCACCGCGGCCCTCGCTGCGCCCTCCAGCAGGGGCGGGGCGCCGGGACTGCGCCCACGCCACCGTCAGGGACGACCCAGGGTGGAGACCGTCCAGCCCCCGGCCCTCCACGCAGTGGAGTCCAGGGTGAGGCGAGCGTCCAGGATGCGCGGCCGGTCGACCAGCTCCGCGACCTCGGCCGGGTCGAGAGCGGCGTAGTCACGCCACTCGGTGAGGTGGAGCACCAGCTCGGCCCCCTCGAACACCTTCTCCAGCTCGTGGGTGTAGTCCAGCGTGGGGAACATCGCGCGGGCGTTCTCCACGGCCTCTGGGTCGTGGACCCTGACCTGGGCGCCCTGCAGCTGGAGGGCTGCTCGCGGGGGTCGATGGACGGGCTGGGGGTGGCCCGGCCGACCTGGTCGTCGGAGCCCCGCGCCGAGGACTGCACGGACACGAGGACCCGGTGCAGCGGGTCGGGGCACAGCGACGTCGCCATGACGCCGGCGGGGCGAGATGAAGCACTACGACGTCGTCAGCGCGGAGCCGGACGGGGTCGGTGGAAGAGGCTGACCAGCCTGATACCGACTCTCGGCACCAGGCTGGTCGTGCCGATGACACTGCGTCTGAGCGACGACGAGTCCGACGCCCTGCGGCGACGAGCGGACCTGGAGTCCTGCTCGACTCAGGACGTCGTTCGGCAGGCGGTCCGGGAGCACGTCGAGGACCACAGCCGGGCCGAGCTGCTGGGGCAGGTCCTCGACTCCGAGCTGCCGCGGTACGCCGAGGTGCCGGAGCGCCTCGGGCAGTGATCCACCTGACGGCCGCGGAGCTCTTCCTGGTGGCGCGTCGAGGCACGGGAGCCGACGCGGAGGTGCGAGACCACGGCTCCTGGAGGCTGCGGCTGCCGGCGCAACCACCCGCTGGTCGACAGGAACGAACGGCTCGCGCTGGCCGGCGCGATCGCCTTCCTCGGCATGAACGGGCGACGCCTCGTCCTGAGCAACGACGAGGCCTACGACCTGACGATGGCCGTCGCCGTGGGGGACCTCCACGATGTGGGTGACATCGCCGACCACCTGCGCCGAGCGTCCGTCCCCTGGTGACGCGGAGAGCCGGACCTCCTCGATCGTCGCGGCGGAGGCGGGTGCATCCCGTCAGAGGCCCAGGGCGGCCAGGGCCAGCGCCACGTGCGCACGGGCGTCGTCGTCCAGGCCGCGGACCGGCAGCGGAAGGCAGGAGCGCCGGGCGAGTCCGAGGTGCTCGGCGACGGCGGCGGTCGTGCGGTAGCTGCCGTGGCGGGAGAACAGGTCCCACAGCGGGCGCAGGCGCGACGAGAGCTGCTCGGTGAGCTCGGCATCTCCGCCGAGGGCGGCTTCGGTCAGCTCCACCGCGACCTCGGGCAGGGTGCCGCCGATCACCGAGTACCAGGCCCCGCACCCGGCCAGCAGACCGCGCGCTGCCTGGGAGTCTCCGGAGATGCCGACGGTGACGTGCCCGGGCAGCAGCGCCCGCAGCTGCGCGACGCGGGCGGCCGCGTCCGCGGGGTCGGCGGCGATGCCGGGGATCTTGATCGAGGCGACGCCGGGCAGGGCCGCGACCTCGCGGTAGAGGTCGTCGGTGAAGGCGAAGCGGGTGGTGCCGGGGTTGTCGTACACGGCGAGCGGCACCGACAGCTGAGCGGTGACGTCCTGGAACAGGCCGAGGACGTCGTCGGAGGTCAGGGGCTGGTAGGACACCGGGGCGAGCAGCACCCCCGCGGCACCTGCGGCCTGGGCGTCCTCGGCGAGCTGCAGCACGTGCTGGGTGCGCAGAGCGCCGATCCCGACGACGACCGGAACGCCGGCGGCGTTCTCGACGGCGAGCTGCACCACCCGGGCCCGCTCGACGCGGGTGAGGTAGGCGTAGGAGCCGGTCGAGCCGAGGGCGGTGATGGAGCCGACGCCCGCGGCGGAGCAGCGCTGCACGAGGTGGGCGTACGCGGCCTCGTCGACGCACTCCTCGTCCAGCGGGGTCAGGGGGAACGCGCTCAGCCCGGTGAACACGCCGCCGTTCGCAGCCTCGTCGGTCATGGCGAGGAGGCTGCCACGGCGGTGCCGTCAGCGGTCTCGCCGTCATGGGCCGTCGTCGACAGCCACCTGCCGGTGCAGGGCGCGCAGGACCACCGCCGTCGCCGGCTGCCCCACCCCGACCCGGCGCTGCGCGACGAACACGGTCCGCTCCGGCCGCCCGGGGAGGTCCACGAGCCGGCAGGTGGTGCTCCGCCCGGCCCAGACCAGGTCGGGCAGCAGCGCCACCGCGTTGCCGGACTCCACGAGGCGGATGTGCGCCTGCAGGTCGGAGGTCTCGTAGCGGACGTCCGGCTCGAAGCCCCGGGTGCGGCAGGGCTGCTCGGCGAAGTGGCGGGACGCCGTCCCGGCGGCTCCATCACCCACGGGACGGCGCCCGCGTCGGTGAGCCCGTCGAGGTGGGGGAGGGGCCCGACGGCGTCGTCGGGCGGCAGCGCGAGGCGGAGCGCGGTCCCGCACCAGCTCGGTGCGCAGCAGGCCCGGCAACGGCGGCGCGGCGTGCGCCGGGTACTGCTCGGCGAGGACCATGTCGAAGTCGCGCGCCCAGGTCTCGCGCAGCGCCTCCTCCGGCTCGCGCTGGACGACCTCCACCCGGACGCCGGGGTGCTCGCGCCGCCAGCGCCGCAGCGTCGCCGGCATCAGCGCGAGCGCCGCCGACTGGAAGACCGCCAGCCGCACCCGGCCGGTGACCGGCCCTCGCGCCTGGAGGCCGCCTCGGCCTCCGCGCGCTCGAGCACGTCGAGCACCTCGCCGGCGGCCGCGACGAGCACCTCCGCCTGCGCGGTGAGGACGACGCGCCGCCCCGAGCGCGCGCAGCAGCGGGACCCCGGCCTCCTGCTCGAGCAGGCTCAGCTGCTGGGAGACCGCGGACGGGCTGAAGTTGAGGGCCTCGGCGACGGCGGCGAGGGTGCCCCGGACGGCGAGCTCGCGCAGCAGCACCAGGCGGCGGACGTCGAGCACGGGGCTCCTCGGAGAGTGGGTCACCGACGTGAACCGTCAGCTGAGGCGAACGGTACTGCGCAGGATCGCTCACCGGTGGAGACCTGTCGAGATGCGCATGCGGGCGGAGACTGTCGGCATGACCGCGGTCGCGTCCCCGCCTTCGTGCAGGTCTCCGTCGACGACGTCGTGGCCCTGGTGCGCCGCTGGCTGCGCGAGGCCGCCGCCGAGCCCCGGTCGACGCCTCGGCCGCGCAGCTCGCCGGGCTGCTGCGCGACCCGAAGGGCCTCGGCGTTCGCGGTCGGCTTCGTCGACGGCGTGGTCCGGCCGGAGGACCCTGCGCGCCGGCGCGGCGGGCTGCGCCGCCTGCACCGCGCACGTGCCCCGCTTCCTGCCGCTGCCGCTGCGCGCTCGCGGTCCGGACCGGCGGCGCGCTGGCGCCGGTGATGCCGCGGCGTGGTCGTGCCGGTCGCCCGGCGGGCGCTGCGCGCGATGGTCGACCACCTGGTGGTCGACGCCACCGACGCGAGGCTCGGCCGGGCCTGACCCGCATCCGCGCGCTCGGCGACGACGCGCCGGTCCAGCTCAACCTCAACCTGCTCGGCGAGGCGGTGCTCGGCGCCCGCGAGGCCGACCGGCGGCTGGCGGGGCTGCGCGGCTGCTCGTCGCGCGCCCGGACGTCGACTACGTGTCGATCAAGGTGTCCGCCGCGGTCGCGCCGCACAGCGCCGTGGGCGTTCGACGAGGCCGTCGACGGACGTCGTCGAGCGGCTGACCCCGCTGTACGAGCCCGCCGCGCGGCACCGGCACGTTCGTCAACCTCGACATGGAGGAGTACAAGGACCTCGACCTCACCATCGCGGTCTTCACCGCGCCTCCTCGACCGCCCGCGGCCCGCGGGTACCGCGGCGGCATCGTGCTCCAGGCGTACCTGCCCGACGCGCTCGCCGCGATGATGCGGCTGCAGGAGTGGGCCGCCGCCCGCGGCGCCGCCGGCGGGCGCCGGCATCAAGGTGCGCCTGGTCAAGGGCGCGAACCTGCCGATGGAGCGGGTCGAGGCCGACCTGCACGGCTGGCCGCTGGCGACCTGGGGCAACAAGGTCGAGAGCGACACCAACTACAAGCGGGTGCTCGACTGGGCGCTGCACGCCGGAGCGGATCGCGCAACGTCGCGGCTCGGCGTGGCCGGGCACAACCTCTTCGACGTCGCCTACGCCTGGCTGCTGGCCGGCGCCCGCGGCGTGCGGCGCCGGGCCGGCATCGAGTTCGAGATGCTCCTCGGCATGGCCGAGGGCCAGGCCGAGGCGGTCCGCCGCGAGGTCGGGCGGCCTGCTGCTCTACACGCCGGTGGTGCACCCGGGGGAGTTCGACGTCGCGATCGCCTACCTGGTCCGCCGCCTCGAGGAGGGCGCGAGCCCCGACAACTTCATGTCGGCCGTGTTCGAGCTGTCGCAGCGCCCCGATCTCTTCGACCGGGAGCGCCGCAACGAGCGCTTCCTGGAGCCGTCGCCTGGCGCGCCGACGCGCTCGCGACGACCGGGGACTCCGACACGCCGCCGCCGGCGCACCGACCGGTCCAGCGCCCGCCGGTACCGCCGGACCGCCGGGCTGGCGGTCGCCGTTCGCGAACACCCCGGACACCGACCCCGCCGTCGCCGGCGAACCGCGACCTGGATGCGCGCGGTGCTCGCGCCGGCTGCCGCGCTCGCAGCTCGGCCTGGACGGCCCCGCATCGGCGGCGCGCACCCGGGTCACCGACGCGGCGCGCAGCTGGACGACGTCCTGGAGCGACCGCGCCGGCGGCCGCCGCCTGGGGCGCCCGGCCCGCCGCCGAGCGGGCCGCCGTGCTGCACGCGGGTCGGGCGAGGCCCTCGAGGCGCGCCGCGCCGAGCTGGTCGAGGTGATGGCCGCCGAGGCCGGCAAGACCGCCGACCAGGCCGACCCCGAGGTGTCCGAGGCCGTCGACTTCGCCCACTACTACGCCGAGCTGCGCCGCCGAGCTGGAGCGCGATCGACGGCGCGACGCGTCCGTGCCGGCCCGCGCACTCACCCTGGTCACCCCGCCGTGGAACTTCCCGGTCGCGATCCCGGCCGGCTCGCTGCTCGCCGCGCTCGCCGCCGGGTCCGCGCGTCGTGCTCAAGCCCGCCGGCCCGGCCGAGCGCTGCGGCGCCGTGCTCGCCGAGGATCGTCGACGCGCTGCGCGCGGTCGGCGCCGACGCCGCGAGCTGCTCACCCTGGTGCAGGTCGACGAGGCGCGGCTGGGCCGGCCAGCTGGTCGCCCACCCGCTGGTCGACCGGGTGGTCCTCACCGGCGCGTACGAGACCGCCGAGCTGTTCCGCTCGTTCCGCGCCGACCTGCCGCTGCTCGCCGAGACCAGCGGCAAGAACGCGATCATCGTGACCCCGTCAGCGCCGACCTCGACCTCGCGGTCAAGGACGTGGTCGCCTCCGCCTTCGGCCACGCCGGGCAGAAGTGCTCGGCCGCCTCGCTGGTCGTGCTGGTCGGGCTCGGTGGCCCGGTCGCAGCGGTTCCGCGACCCAGCTGCTCGACGCGGTCTCCTCGCTGACGGTCGGCTACCCGGCCGGACCCGCGCACGCCAGGTCGGCCCGGTCATCGAGCCGGCCGCCGGCAAGCTGCTCGACGGGCCTCACCACGCTCGGCGCCGGGCGAGCGCTGGCTGCTCGAGCCGCGGCCGCTCGACGACACCGGGCGGCTGTGGACGCCCGGGCATCCGCGACGGGCGTGCGGCGCGGGTCCGACTTCCACCGCACCGAGTACTTCGGCCCGATCCTCGGCATCATGACCGCGGCCACCCTCGACGAGGCGATCGACCTGGTCAACGAGGTCGACTACGGCCTCACCTCGGGCCTGCACTCGCTCGACGCCGGCCGAGATCCGCACCTGGCTCGACCGCGTCGCAGGCCGGCAACCTCTACGTCAACCGCGGCATCACCGGCGCGATCGTGCGGCGGCAGCCGTTCGGCGGCTGGAAGCGCTCGGCGGTCGGCCCCGGCACCAAGGCCGGGCGGCCCGAACTACCTGGTCGGCCTGACCGGGTGGGAGCTCCGCCGCGGCCGCACCGGCCGGCCCGCGATCGCGCTCGGGCCCGACGTCGCCGCCGCTGCTCGCGGCCGCCCGTCCCGCCCTCGACGACGACGGCAGCGCCTTCGTCGACCGCGGCGCGGCGACGGACCAGGCGGCCTGCGGACGAGCTGTCGGCGAGCCCGCACGACCCGAGCGCGCTGGCGAGCCGAGCGCAACGTGCTGCGCTACGTGCCGACGCCGGTGACCGTGCGCGGTGGGGAGGGCGCCGCGCTGGCCGACGTGGTCCGCGTGCTCGCCGCCGCTGCCCGGTCCGGTGCGCGGGTGCGGGTCTCGACGGCGGTGGCGCTGCCCGCCGGCGTGTGGAGCGGCGAGGGTCGCGACGTCGACGTGGAGGACGACGCCGCGTGGCTCGCCCGCGCCGCGGCTGACGCGGCCGCACCCGGGTGCGGCTCGTCGGCGGTGACGCCGGTGCGCTGGCCCGGGCGACGGGCGGCCGGCCGGACCTCGCGGTGTGGTCGGGCCCGGTGACGGCGTCGGGCCGGCTGGAGCTGCTGCCGTTCCTGCGGGAGCAGGCCGTCAGCGTCACCGCGCACCGGTTCGGGACCCCCTCGACGCTGGTGGACGGGCTGCTGGGCTGAGCGGTCCGGTTCCGCGGGAGCCACCGCGGGCCGGACGTCCTCGGCGGTGACGTGGTCTGGTGCCGGTCCAGCCACGAGCACGCCGAAGCCCGGCGCGGCGTGCGAGGCGGCGGCGCAGCCCGAGGCGGGCCCAGAGCCGTCGAGGTGCACCCACGGCCGCCCTGGGGGTGCACCGTCCACCCCACCTCGACCCGGCCCGCGCAGCGGTCGGTGCGGGGGAGCCGCCACAGCGGCTCACCGGTCCGCCCGGACGCTGCAGCACTTCGACGTCCTCAGCCGGGGCGTCCCGGGCACGGGGCATCGGGGGAACTCGTCGCCGAACGGAGGTGTTTGCGCCGAGGACGACGGGGCACAGACGTAGTGTGAGCGCGGTGGAGAGGCCCGCCGCAGACTCATCGACGGTGGGACCCGGCCCGGTCGGGCCCGCCCGGCCCGAAGGGACCCGCTGTTGTCCATCGACGCGAACACCTCCATCGACGCCCTCCGCAGCGCGACGGTCACCTCCTCGGACGGTTCCAAGATCGGCAGGGTCGGGGACGTCTACCTCGGTGACCGCTCTGGCGAGCCGGAGTGGGTCACGGTGAAGACCGGCCTGTTCGGCTCCTCGGAGACGTTCGTCCCCCTGGCCGCCGCCATCCACCAAGGTGACGAGATCCGCGTCCCCTACAGCAAGGACCAGGTCAAGGACGCTCCGCGCACCGACGCCGACGGCCAGATCACTGAAGCCGAGGAGGCACGACTCTTCGAGCACTACGGCGTCGTGGACACCGGCACGGGCGCAGCCGGCGAGGGGTACGCCGAGGGTTCGGGCCGCACCCGCGAGGACTACCAGGGCCTGGACGACCTCGGTGCCGCCTCCGGCGACGCCGGGCCTGCTGCCGCAAGCGGCACGCGCCGCGACCTCGCCGGTGAGCCGGGGATCCAGGGCCGCGACACCTCCGGTCCCACCACTGACAGCGCCATGACGCGCTCCGAGGAGCGCCTGGAGGTCGGGACCGAGCGCCGCGAGGCCGGGCGTGCGCGCCTGCGCAAGCACGTGGTCACCGAGACGCAGACCGCTCAGGTGGGCACCTCCCGCGAGGAGCTGACCATCGAGCGCGAGCCGATCACCGAGGCCGACCGCGGCGCTGCCACCTCCGGCGCGGAGCTGTCCGAGGAGGAGCACGAGGTCGTCCTGCACGAGGAGGTCCCCGTCGTCTCCAAGGACGTCGAGGCCGTCGAGCGGGTCCGCCTGGGCACCGAGACCGAGCACGACACCCGGAACGTCTCCGCTGACGTGCGCAAGGAGCAGATCGACCTCGACCGCGACGGCACCCGTGACAGCGCGTTCGACGTCGATGCTGACCGTGCACGTGCTGGCGGTGAGCGAGACCGCAGCTGAGCCACCCGCGGACCCGAGAACGTCCGCGGGACAGCGCGGTGCTCCAGCGCCGCGACCTGAGGTGCTCGACCTGCTGAGGATGGGAGACCTGCGATGAGCGAGGCCGGTGCCGCGAACGCGGCGGAGGTCACCCTGTCCGCGGAGCGTGTCAGCCTCGGCTCCCGGCGCACACCGGTCGAGCGCGTCAGGGTCAGGCGCGAGGTGGTCGCCGAGGAGGTCACCCTCACCGTCACCGTCCGCCGCGAGGTCCTGCGCATCGAGAGCCTGGCGCTGGCGACGGACGACGCGCGCGAGGACCTGGAGGTGAACCCCGTCGACGACCAGCCGTTCGAGGTCGTCCTGTCCCAGGAGCGGCCCGTGGTGTCCCTGGAGGTCGTCCCGTACGAGCGGGTGCGCCTCGCCGTCCGGTCGACGGCCGGCACCACGCAGGTCAGCATCCCCGCCTCTCACGAGGTCCTCACCCTGGAGGACACCCGTGACCACGGGCGCGACGCAGGCGTCCCGCTCGCCTGAGCCGACCCGGCCAGGCTCTTCCCGCCCCACCGACCTGTGCGGTGGGGCGCACCCACCACCCCCACCCGCAGCACGTCAGCCCACGACCACCCACCACGGAGGTACCCGTGTCCAGCCCTGGACTCCCCACCGAGCGCGAGCCGTTCGTCGTCGACCCCTACACCCGCGACCCGCGCACCGGTGCCGTCGGCACCGGCAGCACCGTCCCCACCGGTGCCGGCAGCTCCACTGCCCCCAGCACCGCTCAGACCGCCAAGGACGAGGCCGCCGGGGTCGCCTCGCAGGCCGCTGACTCCGGCAAGCACGTCGCAGGGGTCGCCAAGGACCAGGCGGCCGACGTCGTCGGTCAGGCCAAGGACCAGGCCAAGGACCTCCTGGGCCAGACCCGCGCCCAGCTGGGCGAGCAGACCACCGCCGGCCAGGCCCGCGCCGCCTCCGGGCTGGGGAGCCTGGCCGCCGAGCTGCGCGACCTCGCTGAGGGCAAGGGCGGCAGCGGCATCGCCACCGACCTGGCCCGCCAGGCCGGCGACCGCGTCGAGGCTGCCGCCGGCTGGCTCCGTGACCGCGAGCCAGCCGACGTGCTGCGCGACGTGCAGACCTTCGCCCGTCGTCGTCCGGTGGCCTTCCTGGCGATCGCCGCTGGCGCGGGGCTGGTGGCCGGTCGCCTGACCCGCGGTCTGGGCGCCGTCGCCCACGACGCCCACCAGGCCCAGGAGGCCCAGGAGGTGGACCTGGGCGCTGCGGCGACCGGCTCGTGGACCCCGCCGAGCCCGCCGGTCACCGTCACCGAGCCGGTGTCGCCCGTCTACGGGGGCGGCCCGGCAGGCGCCGGTCAGCCGGCCTCGGGCCACCAGGGCTGGGACGGACCCCTCCGATGACATCCACCACCAACGGCGGTGCCCACGCCGCGGCCGGAACCGTCACCGGCGCTGCGGGTCGTGACGGTGCCGGGGAGCGCTCCACCGTGGGTGAGCTGTTCTCCGCCATCACCTCAGACCTGTCCACGCTGGTCCGTCAGGAGATCGCGCTCGCCAAGGCCGAGGCCACCCAGTCCGCGACGAAGGCCGGGAAGGGCGCGGGCCTGCTCGCCGGAGCCGGCGTCTCCGGGCACTTCGTCCTGCTCTTCCTGTCCATCGCGGTCTGGTGGGCCCTGGGGGAGGTCACCGGCCGCGGTTGGTCGGCTCTGGTCGTGGCCGTCGTGTGGGCGGTCATCGCCGCCGTCCTGGCGGCCGCCGGCCGCAGAGCCCTGAAGACCGTGAACGGTCTGCCCGCCACCACCGAGTCCCTGGGCAAGGTCCCCGCCGCCCTGAAGGGCCATGAAGAGGAGAACCACCGATGAGCACCCCGACCAGCCCCGTCACCAGCAACGACCCCGCCGTCCTGCGCGCGCAGATCGACGAGACCCGCGCGCGCATGAGCGGTGACGTGAACGCCCTCACGGACTACGCAGCTCCCGCCAACGTCGCCCAGCGCCAGGCCGACAAGGTCCGCGGCGCCGTCGGCAACGCCGTCGGGGGGGTGAAGGACCGCGTCATGGGCACTGCCAGCAGCGCCTCCGACTCCGCCTCCGACGCGGCGACCTCAGCCCGCGACGCGGTGCAGGGAGCCCCCGGTGCGGTCAAGGACGGCACCCGCGGCAACCCCCTGGCAGCGGGCCTCATCGCCCTGGGCGTGGGTTGGCTGGTGGGCTCCCTGCTCCCGGTCAGCGAGAAGGAGAAGCAGGCCGCCGGCGCCGTGAAGGATCACGCCTCCACCCTGACCGCGCCGCTGGTCGACGCGGCCAAGGAGGCCGCCGACAACCTTCGCGAGCCCGCGACCCAGGCCGCGCACGACCTGAAGCAGAGCGCCACCGAGGCTGCTGCCACCGTCAAGGAGGAAGGCAGCGCCGCCGCGCAGGACACCCAGCAGCGGGCCGCTGCGGCCAAGGACACGGTCCAGGACCACCACGCCTGACCCCAGCACCACCGCAGCAGGAGAGAGCGGTGCGCACCCGATCGGGTCCGCACCGCTCTTTCCGTCCCGGGCACGGACGGGCAGGAGGCCCCAGGACCGGCGCGCATGCGGTCGGCGCGGTGCCCGCAGGTGCCTGCAGCTTCCCGTCATCGAGGAGCTGGC
The DNA here is from genome assembly GCA_963781365.1 of uncultured Actinomycetota bacterium. Classification (GTDB taxonomy): domain Bacteria; phylum Actinomycetota; class Actinomycetes; order Actinomycetales; family Quadrisphaeraceae; genus Quadrisphaera. The sequence continues at coordinate 203,906 of CAWAFR010000008.1, forward strand.
CCGTGCTCCGCGTGAGGAGTGCTGTGAGTGCTTCCGGCGCTCGACGTCGAGTGCGTCGAGGTCTGTGCTTCCTGCCGGGCGGTGACCGGGTCGCTGGGTGCGCGTCACCGCAGGGCGCGGCCCGACGAATCCCGGGGGGTCAGCGGGCCCGGGCCCAGGATCCCTGGGCGAGCAGGGCGATGAGGACGGCGCCGCCGAGCGCACCCGCCGCGCAGCCGAAGGCGGCGGGCACGTCGGCAGTCTCGATGACCGCCCCGCCTGCGGCGGTGCCGAGCGCCGCGCCGGTGGTCACCGCTGTGGACAGCCACGCCTGGGCCTCCGTGGTCCGCCCGGTCAGCGACAGCGAGTCGACCAGCGCCTGCTGGATGATCAGGCTGGGCGCGATGACGAGGCCGACGACGAACAGCACCGCCAGCAGCATCCAGCTCGGCGGGCGCCCCGGGGCCGCGAGAAGCAGCGCCACCGCGGCGAGGCCCGCACCGAAGACGCCCAGCGTCACCGGCAGCAGCTGGCAGCCGGTGCGCGCCCTGCTGAGCGCTCCGTAGCTGAGGCCGCCGAGCGTGCTCCCGCCGGCGATGGCTGCGAAGAGCAGGCCGAGCCGGGCGTCGTCGCCGAGCACGGTGCGGGCCGTGGCGGCGAGGGAGGTGTCGGTGGCCCCGAACGCGAGTGCCATCACCAGACCGGTGGCAAGGACGGCGAGCAGGGCGGGGGAGCCGAGCAGCGTCCGGCGGACGGCGCTCACGGGGGCGCCCGTTGCGGTCACCGACGTGTGAGCGGTGACGGCGCCCGGGCGCTGGTGCGGGGCGAGCCGCGCGGGGCCGGTGCCCGCGTAGGTCCAGCCGCCGACCACCAGCACCCCCGCGGTGACCAGCAGCGGTCCTGCCGGGGGCAGGGCCACGAGCAGGGCTGACAGCAGCAGGGGGCCGAGCACGAACAGCGCCTCCACGGTTGCCGCGTCCAGGGCGTACCCGCCGCGCCGGTGCCCCGGGTCCGGCAGCAGCGAGCGCCACGAGGTGCGCATCGCGGCGCTGAACGGCGGGAAGGTGGCACCCGCCGCCAGGGCGAGGGCGCACAGCGGCACCACCGGAGCGCCCGCCGTGGCGCTCAGCGCCAGGGCCGCCAGGAGGCCGGCGCTGGCCGTGACCACCGGCGCCAGCACCCCCGCCTGGGCCCGGGCGTCCATGGCGCGGCCCCACACCGGCGCTCCCGCTGCGGTGCCCACCGCGAAGGTCGCCGTCACCAGGCCCGCGGTCGCGTAGGAGCCGGCGGTCCGCTCGACCAGCAGCACGATGCCCAGGGGTGCCATCGCGATCGGCAGCCGTGCGAGGACGGAGGCGCCGAAGGCGGCGAGCACTCCGGGCCGACGCAGCACCGTTCCGTAGAGCCCGAGACCCGCCACCGGGGCAGCGGTGGCCGACGTCACCGCTCCAGGCTACGGCGCTCCGGGGGACGCCGAGCGACGCCGGCCGCCGGGGACGTGCGGTGGGGGCGGCCCGGTGCAGCACGCGCAGGTCAGCCGACGGTGGTCCTGCTGCTGGGGTTCCTCACCCGCCGCCCGGTGTCCAGCTGGAGCTCCGGGCGGCCGAGCCGCCGCGGCGGTGGACGACGAGGTTGCCGTCACCCTGGAGGTCCAGGCGAGCGCCGGGTTCCCGCAACGTCCTGGAGTGACCACAGCGCCCGGTGGCCCGGGCTGTGGGCGACGAGGTCGCCGCCGGGCTGCAGGGTCAGGCCGTGGGACCGGTCGTTGCTGAGCAGCCACTGCCCACCCAGTCACCGGCCGCCGCCGAGCCGGTCACCCGGGACATGCGCGGGTGCGTGAGGGGGTGGGCGTCGGGCTCCCGAGGGGGCCGGGACGTCGGCCGCGGTGGGGACCTCGACGGGGGAGGGCCGGCGAGGATGTCGGCGGGGACTTCGGTGGCCGCCTGCGCGGCAGCGCGGTGCGACCGGACCCGCGGCCGTGGTGAGGGCCACGGAGGGTGACCCGGCGCAGGGCCGCGCGAGTGAGGCTGCCCCGTGGTCCTGCTGCCGGCGGCGGGGCGGCCGATCGAAGGGCATGACCTCCCGCCGGGCGCGCCCGCTCCTGGTCGCCTCCGTGGCGCTCGTCGTCTCTGCGGGCACCGCTGTGGCACCGGCAGCCGCTCCGGCGCGGGTCGCGGCGGCATCCGCGGGCCCTGACCTCACCGCCCTGCAGTGGGGACCGCCGCGCGTCGGCGCCGTCGCGGCCCGCTCGGGCCTGATGGCGCGGCTGGGGACCGTCACCGTCGCCGTTCTGGACAGCGGTGTCGCCGTCCACCCCGACCTGCCCACGCTCGACGCCTCTGACGCCTCCCGCGCGAACTTCACCACCGACCCCGGCAGCGCCACTGACGACGCCAGCGGGCACGGCACGCACGTCGCCGGCGTCATCGCGGGGGCGGTGGGCGGCGGCGGCGTCGACGGCGTCGCGCCCGGTGTCCGGATCCTCCCGGTCAAGGTCGTCAACGGGACCGGCACCGGCCGCGCCTCCTGGGTCGCCCGGGGCGTCGACTACGCCGTCGCCCACGGTGCCGACGTGATCAACCTGTCCATGGTCAGCACCGAGAGCTCCACCGAGCTCGACGCGGCGCTCGCAGCCGCCCGCAGCCGCGGGGTCGTGCTCGTGGCGGCTGCGGGCAACGGAGGGGCCACCGGCGATCCCCGGCTGTTCCCCGCTGCCTCCGTGGGCGTCATCGCCGTGGGAGCCACTGACCGCGCCGACCGCGTCGCCGCCTTCTCCGAGACCGGCCCGCAGCTCGACCTGGTGGCTCCCGGTGTCGACATCGCCTCCACAGCCCCCGGTGGCCGGTACCGCTCGATGGACGGGACGTCAGAGGCGGCACCGCACGTCGCGGCCGCTGCCGCGCTCGTGCGGGCCGCCGTCCCCGGCGCCTCCCCGGACCTCGTCGAGCGCGCCCTGGAGAGCAGCGCCACGGACCTCGGAGCTCCCGGCCGCGACGACACCAGCGGCTACGGGCTCCTCGACGCCGCGCGCGCCGTCGCCGTCGCGCGCGTCCTCGCTGCCGTCGCCCACTGACCCCGAACCGCCTCGGCACCGGAGGGCGCCTGGTAATGTCGGCGCGCGACGAGGCCTTCGGGTGCGTCCCGTCCCGCATAGCTCAATTGGCAGAGCAGCCGGCTGTTAACCGGCAGGTTCTTGGTTCGAGTCCAAGTGCGGGAGCCCCTCCACCTCACGGGGCCGCTGGTCGTCCCCGGCTCACCAGCCGCTCTGGCCCGGCCGCTGGCGCATCGCCTTCGTCGCGCTGCGCGCCTGCTTGCTCGCCGTCCGCCGGCTCCGCGCCCCCGCGGAGATGCGCGTGGCCCGCCGCGCCGCCGCCGGCTCCGCGCTGGCCGCCGACACCAGCGACGCCAGGCGCTCGCGAGCGGTGGCGCGGTTGCGCAGCTGCTGGCGGTGCTGGGAGGCGGAGACGGTGACGACCCCGTCGACGAGCCGCCCCGCCAGCTGCTCCAGCAGCCGCTCGCGCAGCCCCTCGTCCGCGGCGGCGGCCAGCGCGGGGGATGCGGCGACGTCCCACGACAGCTCCACGCGGGAGTCGGCGGTGTTCACCCCCTGCCCGCCCGGCCCGGAGGACCGCGAGAAGCGCCAGCGCAGCTCGTCGGCCGGGACGACGAGCGCCCGGCCCCCTCCGCGCCCGGCCCGGCCGCCCCGCCCGAGGAGCGGGACGGCCAGCGGGCCCTCGACGGCGCTCAGCTCGGCGACGGCGGCACCTCCTCCGCCGGCGGGAGGTCCTCCAGGGCGGCGAGCTCCTCGGGGGAGGGCAGGTCCTCACCGCTGAGGTGGCCGGGCCCGTCGGCCCAGGGAGCGTCCTCGTCGAACTCCTCGTCGGGCAGGTGGTGGTCGTGCTCACCGGGTGGCGGTGGGGACTGGCTCATGGTGGAGAGTCCTACTCTGCCGGGCCCGGGAGCGCACGGCCGAGGAGCGACGTGGACGACGACGACGGCGCGGACGTCGCTGAGGGCGGTCCCGCGCGGGCGGTGGTGCTCGTCGTCGACGTCGCCAACGCCGTCGGGTCGCGGCCCGACGGCTGGTGGCGCGACCGGGCCGGCGCTTCGACGCGGCTGCTCGCGCAGCTGGGCCTCCTGGCGTGCGCCGGCGCCGTGGTGGGACCCGGGGGAGAGCCCCTGGCGGTGACCGCCGTCCACGCCGTGCTGGAGGGACGGGCGCGCTCGGCCGTGGCGCCGGCAGGCGTCGACGTCGTGCTCGCGGTGGCCGACGGCGACACGGCCGTGGCCGACCTCGCGGCGGCGCTGGCCGCTGCGGGCGCCGCCGTGCTGGTGGTGACCGCCGACCGCGGGCTGCGCGCCCGGCTGCCGCAGGACGCCCGCGCCGCGGGGCCGGGCTGGCTGCGGGACCGGCTCGACGCCCTGGCGGCGGAGCGGGAGTAGGTGCGTCGGGCCGGGAGCGCCTCTCGGCGCGGGGCCGCTCGGAGCGGCTTCAAGTGGAGCCCGGGGCTACCGCGGCCCGACGCACCACCAGGCTAACCCGCCGGACCCTCCGAGGTCGCGTCCTCGGCGGAACCTGTTGACGGAGGTGTCGTCGAAGGCGGCTCGGGGGTCGCCTCAGGGGGCGCCGCGGGGCCCTCCGGAGGGGGCTGCGCCCACCGCTCCAGGCGGACGGCGCGGGCCGCGGACTCCAGCTGCTCCGCGGTCCGGACCAGCCGCACCGCGGACAGCGTCGGGCTGGGCTCGGACGGCGAGACGGCGACCGGGGACGGCTCCTGCGCCGCGAGCGACGCGCGGCCCGCCGCCACCACCCGGGCGAACGCCGCGGCCCGCTCGAAGGTGGTGGCGACGTCGCCGCGGGCCAGGCCGCGCAGCACGGCGTCGACGGACTCGCGCACCTCGTCGGGCCCGGGCGGGTCTCCGACGCCGGCGACGACCTCCATCACCGGGGCGCTGCGCCGGCCCTCCTCGAACTCGCGGGCGGCGCCCAGCGGGTCGGCGTGCACCCACTGCCTCAGCACGAACAGCCGCCACAGGGCTCCGGCGAGGCTGTCCGGCGGGGCGTCGGCCCACAGCGAGGAGATGACCTCCAGGCCGTGCTCGTCGGCCAGGCCCACCAGGCGCGCCGCGACGGCGTCGTCCTGCGCGTCGCGGGCGCCGTCGACCAGGAGCCGCGCGGTGGTCTGGGCGGTCTCCTCGCGCAGCGCGGGGTCACCGCCGCCGTGGACGGCGTCGAGCGCGGCCGGCCCCAGGTAGGCGGGACGACGGGGGTGGTCCACCACGCCCCCATGCTCGCACTGCCGGACGGGTGCGCCTCCCCGCCCGGGGGCTCGCAGACCGGTGACCCGCCGGTCGGCGACGGGTCAGCTGACCGTCAGCGACCGGTCAGTAGCGGAAGGGCTTGGGCGGGTCGGAAAGCCGCGCCCGCGGGCAGGCCGCCAGCGTGAGCCCCCCGAAGGCGAGGGCCTCGTCCGTCAGGCTCTCCACGGTCCAGCCGGCCTCGACGCCCGCCACCGTGACGGTGATCCGGTAGATGGTGATCTCGTACTTGGTGGGGGTGCCGTAGGCCACGTGCAGGCTGCCCAGCAGCCCGGCCCCGCCGGCCTCGCCGCTGGCCCCCCAGGGGCGGTCCTAGCGGCTCCAGGTGGTCGGCTCGGACTCCCACACGCCGCCGTTCTGCACGTCGCGGCGCGCGAGGGCGAGCAGCACCGTCCGCGCCGCGTCCTCGGGCACGATCGCCGCGGGCCGGATCACCTCGGTGATGGCCGGGGGCTGGTGATGCAGGGTGTCCACGACCCTCCATCGGCACGCCGGACCCGGATCCTGAGCCCGTCCACCCCCGCGTCGCAGCGCCGGTGGCCCGCCAGCCGCGGCGGCGGCCGGCAGCCAGTCGCTCAGGGTGCGCGACACGCCGGGCCCGTCAGCGGCGATCTCCTGGTGCCGTCACGCCGCGTGGTGCATCATGACCGACGAGCAGGCGCTGCTCGATCCGCCCAAGCCGTCGCCGCCGCCGTTCGTCTCGTCGCTGGTCGTTGGGGAAGACGCACCATCGCGCCGAGGTCGAAGGAGGTCGAGATGTCCGGTGGTATCACCCGCGGCGTGCTCTTCGTGCACTCCGTCCCGCGTGCGGTCTGCCCGCACGTGGAGTGGGCTGCCGCCGGCGTCCTCGGCGTGTCGTTGACCGTCGACTGGACCGACCAGCCGGTGGCCCCCGGCCTGCTCCGCGGCGAGTTCGCCTGGCACGGCGCGCCGGGAACCGGCGCGCGCCTGACGTCAGCGCTGCGCGGCTGGGCGCACCTGCGCTTCGAGGTCACCGAGGAGCCCTCCGAGGGCGTCGACGGCGGCCGCTGGAGCCACACGCCCGAGCTGGGGATCTTCCACGCCGTGACCGACGCGCACGGCAACGTCGTCGTGCCCGAGGACCGGCTCCGCGCCGCCGTCGAGCGCGCCGGCGACGACCTGGCCCTGCTGCGCGAGGGCATCGACCTCGCGGTCGGCAAGGCCTGGGACGACGAGCTGGAGCCGTTCCGCTACGCCGGGGACGGCAACCCCGTCCGCTGGCTGCACCGGGTCGGCTGAGCCCGACCGGTCCACCCCCTCGTGGGCGCAGGGCCACCCAGACCCCCTTCGTGAGGGGTCTGGGTGGCCCTGCGCCCGTTCGGAGCGGGCAGGGGCGAGCGGGTCAGCTCGCGGGGCCGAACGCGACGGCCACGTTGTGCCCGCCGAAGCCGAAGGCGTTGTTGAGCCGCGATGCCGTCGGGCAGCTCGCGCGGCTCCTTGCGGACGACGTCGATGTCGGCCGCCGGGTCGAGGTCGTCGACGTTGATGGTCGGCGGCGCCAGCCGGTGGTGCAGCGCCAGGATCGTGAAGATCGACTCCACCGCGCCCGCGGCGCCCAGCATGTGACCCGTCATCGACTTCGTCGCGGAGACCGCGACGTGGTCGAGGTCGACGCCCAGGGCCACCCGCAGGGCCTTGACCTCCGCCAGGTCGCCGACCGGGGTGGACGTGGCGTGGGCGTTGACGTGGACGACGTCCCGGGCGCTCACGCCGGAGACCTCCAGCGCCTCCAGCACGGCCCGGGAGGCCCCGGCGCCCTCCGGCTCGGGGGCAGCGATGTGGTACGCGTCCGACGACGTCCCGGCGCCCAGCACCTCGGCGTGGACCCGGGCTCCGCGGGCACGGGCGTACGCCTCCGACTCCAGCACCAGGATGCCGGCGCCATCGCCCATGACGAACCCGTCGCGGGAGGTGTCGTAGGGGCGCGACGCCGTCTCGGGGGCGTCGTTGCGGGTGCACAGCGCCTGCATCGCCGCGAAGCTCGCCAGCGGCATCGGGTGGATCGCGGCCTCGGTGCCGCCCACGACGACGACGTCGGCGCGCCCGGTGCGGATCATGTTGGGGCCGTAGGCGACGGCCTCGGCGCCGGAGGCGCAGGCCGAGACCGGGGCGTGCGCGCCGGCGCGCGGCGCCGAGGCGCGAGGCTCACGGCGCCGGCGGCGCCGTTCGGCATCAGCATCGGCACGGTCATCGGCAGGACGCGGCGGGGCCCGCGGGTCCGCAGCGTGTCGTAGGCCGTCCAGCAGCGTGTGGACGCCGCCGATGCCGGTGGCGACGACGGCGGCCAGCCGCAGCGGGTCGACCTCGGGGGACCCGGCGTCGGCCCAGGCCTCGCGGGCGGCGACGACGGCGTACTGCCCGGACGGGTCGAGGCGCTTGGTCTCGTGCTTGGGGAGGACGTCTGGCGAGGGCGCCCGGCCTGGGCGGCGAACGTCACCGGGAGGTCGATCTCCTGCACCCAGGACTGGGTGAGGGTGCTCGCCCCGGGGGTGCCGGCGAGCGCCGCCTCCCAGGTCTGCTGCGCGGTGTCGCCGATCGGGGTGACGGCTCCGATGCCGGTGACGAGCACGCGGGTGCGGGACGGGCTCGGGCTCACGCGGACCTCCAGGGTGGTGACCAGGTGCGGGCGGGGTGTGGTGCGCGCCCGCCGGGCGGGCCGCGGTGGTCCGCGGCGCCGCCCGGCGGGTGGTGGGCTGGGTCAGCCCTGCGCCTGGTGGATGTACGACACGACGTCGCGCACCGTCTTGAGGTTCTTGGTGTCCTCGTCGGGGATCGTCACGCCGAACTTGTCCTCGGCCTGCACGACGATCGAGGTCATCGACAGGGAGTCGATGTCGAGGTCGTCCGTGAAGGACTTGTCCATCTCGACGCTCTCGACGGGGAGACCGGTCTCCTCGTTGACCAGCTCGGCAACGCCGGCCAGGATCTCCTGCTCGCTCTTCGCCATGGGGTTCTCTCCTCTGTGTCCGTGAAGTGGTGGTGCGGTGGTGGTGCTTCGGTGGGACCAGGGTGAGCCGGGGGCGGCTCGGGGGGCTCAGGGCAGGACGACGACCTGCGAGGCGTAGGACAGGCCGGCGCCGTAGCCGATGAGCAGCGCCAGCCCGCCGGAGGGGGCCTGCCCCTCGGCGAGCATGCGGTGCATCGCCAGCGGGACCGAGGCCGCCGAGGTGTTGCCCATCTGCGCGATGTCCCGCGCCACCGGGACGCTCTCGGGCAGCTTGAGCTGCTTCACCATCGCGTCGATGATGCGCACGTTGGCCTGGTGCGGGATGAACGCCGACGAGCTCCTCGACGGCGACGCCGGCGGCGTCGATGGCCCTCTGGGCCACCGGGGCCATCTGCCAGACGGCCCAGCGGAAGACGGAGCGGCCCTCCTGCTCCAGGGCCGGCCAGACGACCTCCTCGCCGGCGGCCTGCGCCTCGCGGACCTCGAGCCAGGAGCGCTTGTTCTTGATGGCCTCCCACTGCCCGCCGTCGCTGCCCCACACGGTGGGGCCGATGCCGGGGACGTCGGAGGGGCCGACGACGACGGCGCCGGCGCCGTCGGCGAAGAGGAAGGCCGTCGAGCGGTCGGTCAGGTCGGTGAAGTCGGTGAGCTTCTCCGCGCCGACCACCAGCACGTGGCGCGCGGTGCCGCCGCGCACCAGGTCGCTGGCCTGGGCGAGCGCGTGGCAGAACCCGGCGCAGCCGGCGGAGACGTCGCAGGCGGCAGCCGGGCGTCGCGCCCAGGCGGTGCGGCGAGGATCGCCGCGGCAGCGGGCGTCTGGTACGGGTGGCTGACGGTGGCGACGATGACGGCGTCGACGTCGGTCGGCTCCAGGCCGGCGCCGCTCGAGCGCCTCGCGGCTGGCGGCCTCCGCCATGTCGACCACGGAGGTCTCCGCGTCGGCCCAGCGGCGGTCCTCGATGCCGGTCCGCTGGCGGATCCACTCGTCGGTGGAGTCGATGTAGGTGCAGATCTCCTCGTTGGTCACGACCCGCGCGGGCGGAAGGCGCCGACCGAGGATCCGGGCGTGCTCGCGGCCGGTGGAGGACGTCAGGCTCATGCGGGCTGCTCCCGGTCGCTGTGCGGCCGGTGTCGGGCCGCGGGTCGCTGGTCGTGCCGCGGCGGGGGCGAGCGTGGCGGCGACCAGGGCGCGCGCGGCGTCCAGGTCGTCCGGGCCCTTGAGGGCCAGGACCTCGACGCCGGGCAGTCGCCCGCTTGGCCAGCTTGGTGAGGGTACCCGCCGGGCGCCAGCTCCAGCACCGCGCGTCACCCCGCGGCGGACCAGCTCGGCGGAGCACAGGTCCCAGCGCACCGGGTTGGCCACCTGCGTCACGATGCCGCGCCAGCACCTCCGCGCCGGCGGCCACGGCGGTCGCCGTCGGCGTTCGACAGCAGCGCGCACCGCCGGGTCGGCCGTCGGGGCGCCGGCCGCGAGAGCAGCGAGCTCGCCGCGCGGCGGGAGCCATGTGCTCGGTGTGGAAGGCGCCCGCGACCTGCAGCGGGATCGACCCGCGCCTTCGGCCGGCGGCGCGGCGGCCAGCGCCGCGAGCTGCTCCAGCGTGCCCGCGGCGACGACCTGCCCGCCGCCGTTGCGGTTGGCGGCGGTCAGCCCGGGCGCGGCGAGCGCCGCGGCGACCTCGTCGGGGTCGCCGCCCACGACGGCGCTCATGCCGGTCGGGCGGACCGCGGCCGCGGCGGCCATCGCGCGGCCGCGCTCGCGGACCAGCACCAGGGCCTGCTCGCTGGGTCAGGGCCCCGGCCGGCGGCGGCGGCGGTGAGCTCGCCGACGGAGTGGCCGGCCGCACGGCGCTGCCGACCGCGCGCGCCGGTCGACGGTCGCGCGTCGGCCGGACCAGAGGACGGCGGCAGCGCGGCCAGGCCCGCGGCCACGATGAGCGGCTGCGCGACGGCGGTGTCGCGGATCGTCTCGGCGTCGGAGGCGGTGCCGTGCGTGCGAGCAGGTCGTCGCCGGCGACCGGGCGGACCAGCGCTCATCCAGCGGAGGCGGTCGGCGACGCCCGGCACCTCGAGCCACGGGGCGAGCAAGCCGGGGGACTGCGAGCCCTGACCGGGGCAGACGAGGACGAGCACCGCGCCCAGCCTGCCCGGTCGCGGCGGGTCCGCGCTCGGTCACGACCGCGAACCTCGCGGCGCGCCTTTGGAGGTTCCTCCAAAGCCGGTCAAGCAGCAGGTCAAGCGCGGACGGCTCGGAGCCCGGGACGTCGACGGCCCGGCGCGCCGGACGCTCGGCCAGCGGCCGCCGACCGCCAGGGCGACCTGCAGCACGAAGCGCTCCCGCGGGGCCGACGGGTCCCAGCCGGCAGACCTCGGCCACCCGTGCGCAGGCGGTAGCGGACGGTGTTGGGGTGCACGAACAGCGACCGCGGCGGTGGCCTCCAGCGACCGCCCGTGGCCGAGGTAGGCGGTCAGCGTCTCCAGCAGCGCCGGGGCCGCGGCCGCCAGCGGGACGTAGACGCGGTCGACCAGCGCGCGCCGCGCGGCGGCGTCGCCGGCGAGGACGCGCTCGGGGAGCAGGTCGTCGGCCAGCACCGGGCGCGGGGCCTCCGGCCAGGCCCGCGCCGCGGCCACGACGCCGGCCAGCGCGGCGCGCGCCGAGCGCGCCGCCGCCGCCAGCCCGGCGACCACGCGGTCCCACGACGACCGGCCCGGGCCCGAACCGCGGGGCCAGCGCTGCCGCGGCGGCCTGCACGTCGCCCTCGCCGCCGGAGAGCACGCACGACGAGCCGGTCGCCCTGCACCCCGACGAGGGCGTCGTCGCCCGCGGCCCGCGGGCCGCGCGGCGCAGCTCGGCCACGACGGCGTCCGGCGGCGCCCGCCGGCGGGCCCGACGACCACGGGCGCCGGCACGTCCGGCTGCCAGCCGAGCGCGGCGGCGCGGGGGCGCAGGTCGTCGTCGGCCTCCCCGCGCACCAGGGCGTCGACGACCAGCGCCTCCAGCCGGGCGTCCCACGCCCCGCGCGCCTCGGCGGCGCGGGCGTAGACCTCGGCGGCGGCGAAGGCGACCTCGCGGGAGTAGCGCAGCACGGCCTCGCGCAGCGAGCGCCTGCTCCGTCCGGCCCGGTGGCGCCGTCGCCGACGCCGGCGTCGCCAGGCCTGCTCCTCGACGACGTCGACGACGGCGCGGACCAGCTCCAGCGTCTGCTGCAGCGTCACCGAGCGGATCAGCTCCCGCGGGTGCGGTGCCGAAGACGCGGCGGAGCCGCGGGACGGCCTCGGGGGCGCGGAACCAGGCAGGAAGGCGGCGAAGCCGGCCTGGGCGACCAGCCCCACCCAGGAGCGCTCCTGCGGGCCCAGCGCCGCGGTACCAGGGGGCGGTCGGCGTCCAGCCGGGCCAGCGCCGCGGCGGCGAGCGGACCCGTGGCCGCCTGCAGCGGCGGACGACGGCGCGACGCCGAGCGGTCGGCCCCGGGCTCGACCGCTACGCGCGAGCGCTCGTCGGCCTCACGCGCCCGGGCGGGCCTGCTTGTGGACCTCCGCGCAGACGGCCGTGAGCCGGGTGGGCCGGCGTCGCGCCGCCGGGGCCGGCTGCGCCGCGAGGTGCCGGGACCGTCGCGCCGCTAGGGTCGGTGGGACGACGCCGCGAGCATGGAAGGGGACGCATGGGACTGCTCGACCGGTGGCGCAAGCACGGCGGGCGCCGGCACGCGACCACTCGCCCGGACGGCGGACCAGCCGCCGCCGCGAGCCGGTCGGCCGCACCCGCCGCGTCGGCGACGCACCGGTGACGGGGTCGCTGCGTGAGGGCCCCCGACGCCGCCTTCGACACCCTGCTGCGGGCGCGCCGGCGGCCCACGCCCACGACGAGCCAGCGTCCGCCGCCGTGCGGAGGTCGCGCAGCCCGAGGCCGCCGAGGCGCAGAGGCCGCGCGACAACGCGGTGTGGGCGCTGGCGGAGGAGCTGGCGCAGAGCCCCCGGGCCTGGCACCCGCTGCGTCGAGCTGGGGCGGCTGTCGCTCGACGACGACCGCGAGGCCGCCCTGCGCCGGCTCGGCATCGCCGCCGACCGCGACCGCAGCGGGCGGGCCCTGGCCGAGGCGCTGGCGGTCCTGCGCGACGCGGGCATGAACGACGAGGCGCTGAGCCTGGGCGTCGGGCACTGGCGCCCGCGCGACCACGACCTCGAGGCCGGGCGGCAGCTGGTGGCGGCGGCGGTCGACGCCGGGCGCCTCGCCGAGGCGCGCCGCCACCTCAAGGCGCTGGCGCGAGCACCCGGACCAGGCGCGGGCGGCGCAGCTGCGCGCCGAGCTCGAGCGCATCGTCGCCGACGCCGCGGCCCGCGCACCGCGCCCGCAGCGCCTGACTCCACCCCCGGGCGCAGTGCGGGTCAGCGCGCGCGCGACGGACGACGGCCCCGGACCGGGAGACCGCAGGCGCGTGGGCGTCGTCCGCGCGGGCGCTCAGCCCGCCGGCGGTGCTCAGGCGTCGCCGCCCGCGTTGCCGCTGGTGCCCGGCGGTGACGTCGTGCAGGCGGTACTTCTCGATAGGCCTTCGCCGGCAGCGCCGCGGTCGACCTCGCCGCGCCGCGCGAGCATCTGCAGCGCCCGGTAGGCGACCTCGGGGCCGTCGACGTGGAAGTGGCGGCGCACCGCGGCGCGGGTGTCGGACAGGCCGAACCCGTCGGTGCCCAGGGAGGCGAAGTCGCCCGGCACCCACTGGCGATCTGGTCGGGCACGGCGCGCATCCAGTCGCTGACCGCGACGACCGGGCCCGTGCGCGCCGCTCGAGCTGCTGGGCCACGAACGGCACGCGGCGGCTCCTCGCCCGGGTTGCATGAACGCGCCTCGTCGCACGCCAGGCCGTCGCGGCGCAGCTCGTTCCAGCTGGTGACGCTCCAGACGTCGGCGAGCACGCCGAAGTCCTCCGCCAGCAGCTGCTGGGCCTCCAGCGCCCACGGCACCGCCGACGCCGGAGGCGAGCAGCTGCACGCGGGCCGCGCCCTCCTCGCCCGACGGGGCCTGCGGCCAGGTGGATGCCCGCGCAGGATGCCCTCGACGTCGACGTCCTCCGGCTCGGCCGGCTGCACCATCGGCTCGTTGTAGACCGTCAGGTAGTAGAAGACGTTCGGGTCGCGCGACGATCTGGCCCAGGTCCTTGCGGTCGGCCCCCGTCGGCTCGACGTCCTGCGCCCCGACGGAGTCCGCGCCGTACATCCGGTCGCAGGCCGTCGTTGACGATGTGCCCGATCTCGTAGGCGTACGCCGGGTCGTAGGCCACCACCGCCGGGTTGGTGGAGGCCAGCAGCAGCGAGTGCCCGTCGGCGTGCTGCAGGCCCTCGCCGGTCAGCGTGGTGCGCCCCGCCGTGGCGCCGAGCAGGAAGCCGCGGGCCATCTGGTCGGCGGCGGCCCAGAAGGCGTCGCCGGTGCGCTGGAAGCCGAACATCGAGTAGAAGATGTAGACCGGCACCATCGGCTCGCCGTGCGTGGCGTAGGACGTCGCCGCCGCGGTGAAGGCCGCCGCGGAGCCCGGCCTCGTTGATGCCCACGTGCAGGATCTGCCCGCTCGTCGACTCCTTGTAGGCGAGCATCAGCTCGCGGTCGACGGAGGTGTACTGCTGGCCCTCGCGGGTTGTAGATCTTCGCCGTCGGGAAGAAGGAGTCCATCCCGAAGGTGCGGGCCTCGTCGGGGATGATCGGGACGACGCGCGGCGCCGAACTCCTTGTCCCGCATGAGGTCCTTGAGCAGCCGGACGAAGGCCATGGTCGTGGCGATCTCCTGCTTGCCGGAGCCGCGCTTGACCGAGGTGTAGGCGGCGTCGCCCGGCAGCGGGAGCGGCTTGGACGTGGTGCGGCGCTGACGGGACGTACCCGCCGAGCGCGCGACGGCGCTCGCGCAGGTACTGGATCTCCTCGTGCGTCGTGCCCCGGGTGGTAGTACGGCGGGCGGTACGGGTCCTCCTCGAGCTGCGCGTCGCGTGACCGGGATCTCGCAGGCCGTCGCGGAGGACCTTGAGGTCGTCCAGCGTCAGCTTCTTCATCTGGTGCGTCGCGTTGCGGCCCGCGAAGTGCTGCCCAGCCCGTAGCCCTTGATGGTCTTGGCCAGGATGACGGTCGGCTGGCCGTTGCTGCGTGCATCGCCGCCTCGTAGGCCGCGTAGACCTTGCGGTAGTCGTGCCCGCCGCGCTTGAGGCCCCAGATCTCGTCGTCGCGTCATGCCCTCGACGAGCTTCGCGGTGCGCGGGTCGCGCCCGAAGAAGTGCTCGCGGATGAAGGCGCCGTCCTCGGCCCGGTACGTCTGGTAGTCACCGTCGAGGGTGGTGTTCATGAGCTCGACGAGGGCGCCATCGGTGTCCTTGGCCAGCAGCGGGTCCCACTCGCGGCCCCAGACCACCTTGATGACGTTCCAGCCGGCGCCGCGGAAGAACGACTCCAGCTCCTGGATGATCTTGCCGTTGCCGCGGACCGGGCCGTCGAGGCGCTGCAGGTTGCAGTTCACGACGAACGTCAGGTTGTCGAGGCCCTCGTACGCCGGCCAGCTGCAGCAGGCCGCGGCTCTCCGGCTCGTCCATCTCGCCGTCGCCGAGGAACGCCCAGGTGTGCTGCTCGGAGGTGTCCTTGATGCCGCGCGCGTGCAGGTACCTGTCGAACTGCGCCTGGTAGATCGCGTTGGCCGGGCCGAGGCCCATCGAGACCGTCGGGAACTCCCAGAAGCCCTGCATGAGCCGCGGGTGCGGGTAGCAGGGGAGGCCGCGGCCCGGGGCGGACAGCTCCTGGCGGAAGCCGTCGAGGTCCTCCGCCGAGAGGCGGCCCTCGAGGAAGGCGCGGGCGTAGATGCCGGGGGAGGCGTGGCCCTGGATGAAGACGTGGTCGCCGCCGCCGGGGTGGTCCGGGCCGCGCAAGAAGTGGTTGAAGCCGACCTCGTACAGCGTCGCCGAGGAGGCGTAGGTGGAGATGTGCCCGCCGACGCCGATGCCCGGGCCGCTGCGCGCGGTGCACCATCACCGCGGCGTTCCAGCGGTTCCAGGCGCGGTAGCGGCGCTCGACGTCCTCGTCGCCGGGGAACTCGGGCTCGTCCTGCGGGGGGATGGTGTTGACGTAGTCGGTCGAGATCAGGCTCCGGGACCGGCGCGCCGAGCTCGCGGGCGCGCACCAGCGCGCTGCGCATCACGAACGGGCGCGGTCACCGCCGCTGGGCCTCGACCAGCCCGTCGACGGAGCCCAGCCACTCCCCGGTCTCCTCGGGGTCGGCGTCGGTCTGGTGGAGCGGGCCCGCCAGCGCGCCCAGCTCCGTGACGTCGTCGCGTGGTGCCACGTCGTTCTCCGCATCGCTCGTCGTCCCCCGCGGCGGGTGGCGCCGCGGGCCCTCGTCGGCCGTTCGTCGCGCGGTGGCGCGACGGTGGTTCCGCGTGGGGCGGTCCCATCCTGCCCGGACCCGCCGCGCCGGTCATCCCCTGGTCGTGCGCCGGGGGTCACCCGGCTGTGGCGGAGGTCTCCGGCAGGCGCGACCCGGTGCTCCCCGGCGTAGACGTTCAGGCGCGGCGCCCGCACGAAGCCCGGCCAGCGTCATGCCCGCCCGCTGCGCCAGGTCGACAGCCAGGGAGGACGGTGCCGAGACCGCCGAGAGCACCGGCACCCCCGCGCACCAGGCCTTCTGCACCAGCTCGAAGGAGGCGCGCCCGCTCACCTGGAGCACCGCGCCCCGCAGCGGCCACCGCCCCGCAGCCCCTGGCGGGCCGCCCGGCCCAGCACCTTGTCGACGGCGTTGTGCCGCCCCACGTCCTCCGCGGCGGCCAGCAGCTCGCCCTCAGCCGTGAACAGCCCCGCGGCGTGCAGGCCCCCGGTGCGCGCGAACACCCGCTGGGCCTCGCGCAGCCGCTCCGGCAGGGCGGCGAGCACGGCGGCGTCGACGACGACGTCGTCCTGCGCGAGGTCGTACCGGCTCCGCCGCTGCACCGCGTCGATGCTGGCCGAGCCGCACACCCCGCACGCCGACGTCATCCCGAACGTGCGGCGCCCCTCCAGGTCCGGCAGGGGGACGCCGGGGCGCAGGGTCACCTGCATCGTGTTCATCGCGGGGAGCCCGTCGGCGTCGAGGGCGTCGGGCGTCCCGCAGTGCACGGCGGCGGCGACGTCGTCGGCGCTCGCGAGGAGGCCCTCGGTGAGCAGGAAGCCGAGCGCCAGGTCGACGTCGTCACCGGGGGTGCGCATCGTCACCACCACCGCGGCGGCGGCTCCGCCGGGGGCGCCGACGCGCACCTCGAGGGGCTCCTCGGCGGCCAGGGAGTCGGGCCGGCGGACCGCCGTCCGGGCCTCCACGTCGACCCGCAGCACGGGGGCGCGCGGGCTGGAACGGCGCATGCCGCCAGGCTAGCCGCCCGTGACGCGGTAGCCTTCGCGGCGGTCGGGCCCCACGGGAGCCCGGGAGCACGGGAGCACGACGGGCGCCGTGGAGCGCAGGAGGACTCGGGAGGATCACGGTGAGCACGACCGCGGGGGAGGCGGCGTCCAGCGGCGCGGTCCGGTTGGGTCTCAAGCCCGACCAGGTCGTCCAGGAGCGGGGCTACGACGACGACGTCGACCACGACCTGCGCGACGCGGTCGAGGAGCTCATCGGGTCGGAGCTGCTCGACGAGGACGACCTGGAGGTCGTCGACGCGGTGCTGCTCTGGTGGCGCCAGGACGACGGTGACCTGGTCGACGCCCTGGTCGACGCCCTCGCGTCCCTGGCGGACGACGGGGTGGTCTGGCTGCTGACCCCGAAGGCCGGCAGCGCCGGGCACGTGAGGCCCTCCGACGTGGAGGACGCGGCGCCCACCGCGGGCCTGCACACCACCTCGACCGTGAAGCCGTCGGACGACTGGACGGCGATGCGCCTGGTCAGCGGCCGCGGGCGGCGCTGACCGCGCTCCCCGCGGGGCCTGACGCCCCCGGGCCCGTAGCTCAGCTGGTAGAGCGCCGCGCTTACACCGCGGACGTCGTCGGTTCGAACCCGGCCGGGCCCACGTCGCTAGTCTCCCCCGGGTGAGCACCCCGACGCTGGCGCAGGTCGTCGCGGTCCTGGAGGAGCTGTACCCGCTCCGGACCGCGCAGGAGTGGGACCGCCCGGGGCTCGTGTGCGGTGACCCCGAGGCGCCGGTCGCGCGGGTGCTGCTGGTGGTCGACCCGGTGGCGGAGGTCGTGGCCGAGGCGGTGGAGGGCAGCGCCGACCTGGTGCTGGCCCACCACCCGCTGCTGCTGCGGCCCACCTCCAGCGTGGCGGCGACGTTCCCGAAGGGGAGGGTCGTGCACCAGCTGGTCCGCGCCGGCGTCGCCCTCTACACCGCGCACACCAACGCCGACTCCGCCCGCCCCGGCGTCTCCGACGCCCTCGCCCGCGTGCTCGGCCTGGTCGACCTGGAGCCCCTGGTGCCTGCCCCCGGGGAGCCCGCCGGGTCCGGGACGGGCCTGGGGCGGGTCGGGCGGCTGGAGCAGCCGACCTCGCTGCGGGCGTTCGCGGAGGCCACCGCCGTCGCCCTGCTCGGCACCGCCGGTGGGGTGCGGGTGGCGGGTGACCCCGACGCCGTCGTCCAGCGGGTGGCCGTGTGCGGCGGCGCCGGTGACTCCCTGTTCGCCGCCGTCCGCGCCGCGGGCGTCGACACCTACGTGACCGCCGACCTGCGCCACCACCCCGCCTCCGAGGCCCGCGAGCTCGCCCCCGGCGTCGCGCTGGTCGACGTCTCGCACTGGGCGAGCGAGTGGCCCTGGCTGCACGGCGCCGCCGAGCGCCTGGCCCGGGCGCTCGTGGAGCGCGGCCTCGAGGTCACCACCGCCGTCAGCACCCACCGCACCGACCCCTGGAGCTTCCACGTGCCCAGCCCCGCCGGCACCGTCCGATGAGCGCCCCCGCCAGCCCCACGGCGAGCACCCCCACGAGCACCCCCACGAGCACCGCCACGAGCACCGTGAGCGCCGCGTGACCACCGCCCCCGCCTCCGACCAGAAGCGTCTGCTCGACGTGCAGGCGCTCGACACCCGTCTCGCGCAGATCGCCCACCGCGCCCGGTCCCTGCCCGAGCACGCGGCCCTGACCGAGCTCGACAGCGGTGAGCGCGGCCTGCGCGACGAGCTCGTCGCGGCGCGGACCGTCGTGTCCGACCTCGACCGCGAGGTCGCGCGCGCCGACACCGAGGTCGAGCAGGTGCGCTCCCGCGCCGAGCGCACCTCCGCCCGCCTCGGCGCCGGCGGCGGCTCGCCGAAGGAGCTGCAGTCGCTCCTCGCCGAGGCCGAGGCCCTCACCCGCCGGCTGCGCGCCCTGGAGGACGCGCAGCTGGAGGTGATGGAGCGCCAGGAGGCGGCGGCCGAGGCCGTCGACGCGGTGGAGGAGCGGGCCGGCTCCGTCGCCGCCCAGCGGGCCCGGATCATCGCCGCCCGCGACACCGCGCTGACCGCGGCCCGCGAGGAGCACGAGCGGGTGGCGGCGCAGCGCGCCGGCGCCGTGGGCCAGCTCGACGCGGGCCTGGTGGCGCTGTACGAGCGGGTGCGGGAGCGCCACGACGGGCTCGGAGCCGCGCTGCTGGCCGGAGACGCCTGCGGCGGGTGCCGGCTGCCGCTGACGGGCACGTTCCGGTCCGTGGTCGCGTCCGCTGCCCCCGACGACGTCGTGCAGTGCGAGGAGTGCGAGCGGATCATCGTGCGCTCCGGCGAGCCGGAGCTGCGCCGGTGAGCGCCCCGGCGCCCGGCGCACGCACGGGCGACCTGAGCCCCCGCCGGGCGTGGCAGCTGCTGGCCGCCGACGGCAGCGCCGTGCTGGTCGACGTCCGCACGAACGAGGAGTGGGTCTTCGTCGGCCTGCCCGACGTCAGCTCCCTGGGGCGCCGTGCCGTCGCCCTGGAGTGGACGACCTTCGGCGGGGGCCCGAACCAGCGGTTCCTGGCGGAGCTGGACGCGGCGGCTCCGAAGGACTCCGCCGTCGTGTTCCTGTGCCGCTCCGGGCACCGCTCGGTGGCGGCGGCCGAGGCAGCCGCGCGCAACGGCTGGCAGCGCACCTACAACGTGCTCGACGGCTTCGAGGGAGACCTCGACGAAGACGGCCACCGCGGGGCGCGCGGCTGGCGGGCGGAGGGCCTGCCCTGGCGGCAGTCCTGACGCCCGACGTTCGGGCACGCCCCGGGGCTCAGAGGGCGAGCGCGCCCACGGCCGCCAGGAGCACGACCGGCACGAGCACCAGGCCCAGCAGAGCGAACCGGCCCCAGCCCATCGGCACGTCCTCGGCACGGCAAGCCCGCGCCCACAGGAGCACGGCCAGCGAGCCCCACGGGGTGATGAGCGGACCGGCGTTCACTCCGACCAGCACCGCCGCCGTGCGCAGCGGGTCACCGGCGTCGAGCAGGGGCTGCAGCGCTAGGTAGGCGGGCAGGTTGTCGACGGCGTTGGCGGCCACCGCGGAGGTGCCCCCCAGCCGCAGCAGGTCGGGGAAGGAGTCACCGGCGCCCGCGACCGCTGCCAGCGCGCCCGTCAGCCCGTGCTGGTCCAGCGCCTCCACCACGACGAACAGCCCCAGCACCGAGACCGCCAGGGGCAGCGGCACCAGGTCCCAGCGCAGGGCGTCGCGGCGCCGCCACGCGGTGGCGGCCGCCAGCACCAGCGCCGCGGCGCTCGCGACCGCCCACGGCTCCAGGCCGACGGCGAGGGCGGGCAGCACCAGCACGACGACGGCGGCCGCGATGCGCAGGAGCACCCGGTCAGAGACCTCGGCCGGGCCCGGCTGGGAGTAGCGGGTGCCCAGCGCCTTGCGGTGCAGCACGGCGAGGACCAGGACGGTGGCGAGCACGGCGGCCACGGCCGGGCGCCAGGTCAGGGCCGCGAAGGCGAGCACCCCGTCGCCGGCGGGGCCGCCCTCCAGTGCGTCCAGGGCCAGCAGGTTGGTGAGGTTGGAGACGGGCAGCAGCAGCGAGGCGGTGTTGGCCAGCCACGCGCACGTCAGGGCCAGCAGGGCCGCCATCGACGCCGGCGCGCGCGAGCGCCGGGCGAGGGCCAGCACCACCGGCGTCAGGAGCACCGCCGTCGTGTCCAGGCTGAGGGTGACCGTGGCCGCCGTCGCGATGAGGACCACGAGCAGCCACAGCCGCCAGGTGCGGCCCCCACCGCGGCGCGCGGCCCAGGTGGCCGCGACCTCGAAGACACCGGCCACCCCCGCCAGCGACGCCAGGACGGCGGCGGCGAGCAGGAAGACGAGCACGCTCCAGGTGCGGCCGAGCAGGTCCTCCGCCGCGGACACCGACAGGGCGCCCGTGGCGAGCACGACGACGGAAGCGGCGCCCGCGAGCACCGGGACGAGGGCGCCGTCGGGCAGCCACCGCCAGGGCCGGGTCCACGAGCCGCGGCTCACGGGGCGCTCCGCAGGACGACGTCGAGGTGCCGCACCCGGCCGGGCGCCGCGGGGGAGAGCTCGACGTCGAAGGCCTCCGCTGCGGCCACCGCCAGCTGCTCGGCGTCGGCGGGCTCGCGGCGGCGGCGGGTCAGGAGGTGGCGGGCCAGCTCGCCGCGGGTGCGCTTCGCGTCGTGGCTGACGGAGGTCCGCACGACGCCGTCCGGTCCCTCGACCTCCCGCCACACCCGGACCCCCACCACCCGGTCGGCCACCGCACGCGCTGGGCGCCAGGCCGCGGCGTAGGCGGCGGACCGGCAGTCCAGCACCACCTGGCCGGGCCGCGCCGCGACGTCGTCGAGCACCGGGGCCAGGTGCGGGCGCCAGTGGGCCGCCAGCGGGCCCACCCCCGGCAGGTCAGCGCCCATCGACAGCCGGTGCGCGGGCACGGCGTCACGGGGCGTGAGCAGGCCGTAGGCGGCGGAGACCACCACGACCCGCTCCGCCGCCCGCGCCGCCGCGGCCCTCGGGAGGGTGGTCAGGCCGAGGGCGTCGAAGAGCACCCCGGTGTACAGCTCGCCACGGGCTGCGCGGGCTCGGTGCGCCAGGTGGTGTTGCGGGCGACGTCACCGGCCAGGGAGGGCCCGGTGCCCAGGACGGCGGCCGCGGCGCCCGGGTCGGCCGAGAGCTCGGCAGCCGCCTCCAGGACCCGCTCGCGCGCGGCGGCCAGCTGTGGCCACGACAGGGCTGCGAGGTCGAGGGGGGCGGGCGCCGTCGCCCCGCGACGACGCCGGGCCGGGAGCTTGCGCTCGGACGGCGGGAGCAGGACGAGCACGGGCGCGAACACTAGGCGGTGCCGTTGCGTCCCCGCTCCGCGCCGCGCTCCACCGGTGGAGCCCCCGAGCGGGCGGTAGTCTCAGAGCGCGGACGAGCCAGCCGGGCGGCCGCGTCGCAGGCCCTCGCGAGGGGGTCCGCGCCGAGGAACGTCCGGGCTCCGCAGGGCAGGGTGGTGGGCAACGCCCACCCGGGGTGACCCGCGGGAAAGTGCCACAGAGAACAGACCGCCACGTGACACCGGCTCCGGCCGGGGGAGCGGGGCAAGGGTGAAACGGTGGTGCAAGAGACCACCAGCACCCCCGGTGACGGGGGTGGCTCGGCAAACCCCACCCGGAGCAAGGCCAGACAGGGAGCGTTCGAGGGCTGCCCGCCCGAGCTCCCGGGTAGGCCGCTGCTGCGAGCCGCCCCCCGTGGGCGGTGAGCGACGAGGGCGACGGTGACGTCGTCACGAGATGGATGGCCGCCCCCCGCGGCCGGGAGACCAGCAGCGGGGACAGGACCCGGCGTACAGGCTGACTCGTCCCCAAAAGGGCGGGTGACCTGCGGAGATACCTCCGCGGGTCACCCGCTTGTCCTCAGATTGTCCTCACTACTCTCCGCTGTCGTGCGATGACAGCGATCTTTGTCCGGACATGCATCGGTGTGGGTTGCCGCCGCCGGTCACTGCGGGTGACTGTCGCCTTCTGCGCCGAGGTCGGCCGCGGATGGCTGGATCGCACGGCTGAGGCGCCGGGACCAGGTGGTCACCCGGACCAGAGGGCCACCACGAACCAGCTCGAGAGCTGTTCGTCACAGATCGGCCGCCTCGTCGGCGTCCGGCGCCTCAACAATGCTCGACGCCCCGAGAATGGCATCCACGGCCTCACGCGTTCGGTCATCGCTGTCCGGCCACAGGTGTGAGTAGGTGTCAAGAGTCTCAGCAGCGCTGGCGTGACCCAGGCGTGCCTGAACGGTCTTCACGCTCTCGCCGTGCCGGATGAGCAGAGAGGCGTAATAGTGACGCAGGGAGTGGAAGGTCGTCCTGGGCGGGGCTTGGATCGCCTTCACCACGGGACGCCAGACGCGATCGCTGAACTTCGTCCTCCGCAGCGCCTGCCCCTCCGCGCTCGTGAACAGCAATCCGTCGGGTTCGACGGGGTAGCTCGCCAGGTGCTGGGACAGCGCCGTCAGCACGACGTCTGGCAGTGGAACGGTGCGAACGGAGGTCGTCGTCTTCGGATCGTCGAAGTACGGCGGCCGGCCGGGAACGAGAATGAGCTGGCGGTCAACCACAAGCTTCCGGCGAAGGAAGTCCACGCGATCCCGGGTGAGACCAAAGACCTCGCCCTGCCTCAGCCCCGTTCCCGCTGCCAGCACGATCATCGCCCGGTAGCGATCCGGAACGGCAGACGCCAGCTGCTGCACCACCTCCGTCGGCAGCGGAACAACCCGCTTCGGCTCGGCCCGAGGGAGGCGAGTGCCCGGACACGGGGAGAACGTGATGCGCCGGTCCTTGACCGCCGCGTTGAAGACGCTCGACAGGTAGCGGTAGATCACCCTCACCGTCGATGGCTGAAGCTGCCCGGACATCCGCTTGACCAAGGCTTGGATCTCTGAGGGCAGCACTTCGACGAGGACCCTGTCTCCGAGGACGGGGTAGACGTGCAGGCGGAACGAGGACTCGATGTGCAGGACGGTCGTCGCCCGGTGCGACTGAATGATCCGCCACTGCTCTGCATACTCGCGGAAGGTCACCTGGCCAGCCTTCGGGTCGACGTACTGGCCGGAGACGACCGACGTCGTCACCTCGTCGATCCACCTCTGGGCATCGACCTTCCTCGCGAAGCGCCGAGTCACCTGACGTCCGCTTGAGTCCCTGTACCTGGCCTGCCATGTCGTCTCGCCGGTGCGGCGACTCACTGATGCCAATGCATGTTCCGTTCTCGCTGCCCGCCTTTGACGAACGGGTTCGAGCACCTGTCTAGGGAGAGACCGGGCCGTCGCGGCGAGACTGCTCAGCGGCTGTGGACAGACCCCGGCGGGCACGAGCACTGTCCACAGGTGGAGCCCTGACCGCCCCGGATCACTTCAGTGCGCGATGCGGAGACGTGCTCATGGGCTTGCTCGGAGGTGGAACAGCAACAGGCGGAGGGCATGGTCGAGCCGTTCGTGGTGGGCCATCGACGTCGAGTGAGCAGGTGGGCCAGCTGGTCGGTGTCGCGCCGGGCGATGCGGGCGGGAATGATCTGGCGGACGAGACGTTATACCCCCCGGGGTACCCCCCGATGGGGCCCGCAGAGGAGACGACCGTGGACGTGGACACCAGCCAGCTGACCGACGTGGTCGCCCGGCTCAAGCGAGCTCAGGGCCAGATCGGCGGCATCATCAAAATGATCGAGGACGGTCGGGACTGCTCCGACGTCGTCACCCAGGTCGCCGCGGTCTCCCGGGCCCTGGACCGCGCCGGTTTCAAGATCATCTCTACCGGGATGCGCCAGTGCATGATCGCCGAACGCGACGGCACCGAACGCCCCCTGAGCGACGTCGAACTGGAGAAGCTCTTCCTCTCTCTCGCCTGAGCAGCTGGCTGGAGCCGGACACGCCCATGTTTGCCACCTCCGCAGCCCCTTCGCACCCTGGTGGGTGCCCCGCATCTGAGGCACCCACCCGGAGAAGTCAGGACCGCCCCGCACGACCAGCACCACCCTCATCCGTAGTGCCACCCACCGTTATCCACCGCTGAACACCGACGAGGAGCACCGACCATGGACGCCAAGACCACCTACGCCCGCCTCGACGAGGTCACCGTCATCGACGTGCGCGAGGACGAGGAATGGGCCGCCGGCCACATCGCCGGCGCCGTGCACATCCCCCTGGGCCAGCTCGAAGCCCGCCTGGGGGAGCTCGACGCGCCCCAGCCGCTGGTCACCACCTGCCGCAGCGGCAAGCGCAGCGCCAAGGCCCACGCCCTGCTCACCGCCGCCGGCCGCCAGGTCGACGACCTCGAGGGCGGCATGCAGGCCTGGGAGCAGGCCGGGCTGCCCATCACCACCGACGACGGCCGTCCGGGCACCGTCGCCTGAGCACCGCACCGTCACCTCTTCATTTCACTCGACGACATACCCTACGGGGTAGGGAACCGGAGACGTCCGTGAGCACCAGCACCCAGCAGACCAGCCAGCCCTCGACCCACCCGATCGAGATCGTCACCATCGAGACCACCAGCCTGGGCGACCGCAGCTACCTGGCCACCGACGGCACCACCGCCGTCGTCGTCGACCCCCAGCGCGACATCGACCGCGTCCTGGACCTCCTCGCCCGCCTGGACGTGCGCCTCACCCACGTCATCGAGACCCACGTCCACAACGACTACGTCACCGGCGGCCTGGAGCTGGCCGCACGCACCGGGGCGCACTACGTCCTGCCCGAGCACAGCCACGTGGAGTTCGAGCACACCGAAGTCGCCGACGGCGACGTCCTGGACGCCGGCGCCTTCACCGTGCGCGCCATCCACACCCCCGGGCACACCCACCACCACACCAGCTACGCCCTGATCGACACGCCGGCGCGGCGCGGTCGGAGGCCGTCTTCACCGGCGGGTCGATGCTCTACGGCTCCACCGGGCGCACCGACCTGGTCGGACCCGACGACACCGTGGAACTGACCCACGCCCAGTTCCACTCCGCCCGTCGCCTGGTCGCGGAGCTGCCCGCCGACGCCGCGGTCTACCCCACCCACGGCTTCGGCAGCTTCTGCTCCGCCACCCCCACCACCGGCGATGCCTCCACCATCGGTGAGCAGGCCGCCACCAACCCCGCCCTGACCCAGGACGAGCAGACCTACGTCGACACCCTGCTCGCCGGCCTCGACGCCTTCCCGGCCTACTACGCCCACATGGGCCCGGCCAACCGCCGCGGACCGGCCCCGGTGGACCTGTCGATGCCGGAAGCGGTTGAGCCGGGTGAGGTGCGCCGTCGCATCAGCGGCGGGGAGTGGGTGGTGGACCTGCGTGAGCGCACCGCCTTCGCCGCCGGGCACCTGGCCGGCTCCTACGGCTTCGAGCTGTCGAACAACTTCGTCACCTACCTGGGCTGGCTCTACCACTACGGCACCCCGCTCACCCTGATCGGGGAGAGCGAGGAGCAGATCCTCACCGCCCGCCGTGAGCTGGTCCGCATCGGCATCGACCACCTCGCCGGCTCCGCCACCGGCGACATCGAGACCCTCGCCGGGGGCACGCTGGCGGATGGGGCGCTGCGTTCCTACCGGGTCAGCGACTTCGCCGGCCTGGCGCAGGCCATGGCTCAGGGCCCGGTCCAAATCCTGGACGCGCGCCGCAACGACGAACGCGCCAAGGGCGGGGTCCGCGGCTCGCTGCACATCCCCCTGCACCAGCTGAACGAGCGCATCGACGAAGTCCCGCAGGGCGAGGTGTGGGTGTACTGCGGCTCCGGCTACCGCGCCTCCATCGCCGCCTCCGTCCTGGACCGCCCCGGGCGCGAGGTCGTCCTGGTCAACGACTCCTACGGCAACGCCGCGGACGCCGGGGTGGACGACGAGCGACCCACCGAAGGTGCGGGCGCCCCCGCCGCGCAGTCCTGACTCCAGCTGCACCGCGGCCCCACTGCACCGCAGCACCACTTCATCACCGACCATCTGACCTTCTGCAGGAGAACCATGAGCACCACGACCGGCACCACGAGTACGAGCACGCCCGATCGCGTCGATGCCACCACGCTCAGCAGCTGGCTGGGCCAGCCCGACGCCGTCACGGTTCTAGACGTGCGCAGCCCCGGGGAGTTCGAGGCCCTGCACATCGCCGGCTCCTACAACGTGCCGCTGCAGATGCTCGGCGAACACGCCGCCGCCTTCGCAGCCCGACTGGCCCACCACGAGGACCACCAGGTCGTCCTGGTGTGCCAGTCCGGGGCCCGGGCCACTCAGGCCCAGCAGCGCCTGGCTGGCGTGGGGGCAGCCAACCTGCACGTGCTGGACGGCGGGGTGCCCTCCTTCGCCGCCGCCGGTGGTGAGGTCGTGCGCGGGCAGGGCCGCTGGGCCATGGACCGCCAGGTCCGCCTGGTCGCCGGGTCCATCGTGCTGGCTTCCACCCTGGCTAGCCTTGCTGCGCCCAAGGCCCGCTTCCTGGCCGGCGGCATCGGTGCAGGCTTGACCTACTCGGCGCTGTCCAACAGCTGCGCCATGGCCACCATGCTGGGCAAGCTGCCCTACAACCGCGGCCCGAAGAACCCCGACGTGGCCCAGGTCATCGAGCAGCTGCCCGCTTCCAGCACCCCGCAGGACAGCGCACCGGGCAGCCGGGCGTGAGCGCCACCGCGCACCACCCCGCCACTGCTGCGAGCCACCTGCCCGGCAGCGGCCCGGCTGAGGCTGCCCGGGGTGGTGAGCGGTGATCCTCGTCGTGGTCCTGGGCCTGGTCATCGGGCTGCTGCTGGGCCTGCTCGGCGGGGGCGGCTCGATCCTGGCCGTACCCGCCTTGGTCTACGGCGCCGGCGTCCCGCTGGCCGCAGCGGTACCCACCTCCCTGATCGTGGTGGGCATCTCCTCAGTCACCGCCGTCCTGCCCCGGCTGCGCCAGGTCCAGTGGCGCCTGGCCGCCGTCGTCGGCGGAGCCGGTGCGGCCGCCACCTTCGCCGGCACGGCCGTCAACCGCCTTCTGCCCGAACGCTGGGTCCTCATCGGCTTCGCTCTAGTCATGATCGCTGCCGGGGTGCGGATGCTGCGCAGCAGCGGCCGGGACGCCGGGGCCTCGTGCGCGTTGCCCGGTGGCGGCATCGACTGGCGGCACTGCCTCCCGCGGGCCATCGCCACCGGAGTGGGCGTGGGCTTCCTCACCGGCCTCTTCGGCGTCGGCGGCGGCTTCCTCATCATCCCCGCCCTGACCTTGCTGCTGGGGTTGTCGATGACCGCTCGCGGTGCCCACCTCACTGGTCATCGTGGTCCTGAACGCGATCTTCGGCTTCACCGCCCACGTCAGCGGCACCGACAGCACCGGCACCGGCATCGACTGGGGCATCGCCGCCGCGTTCACCGCCGCCGCCATCGCCGGCTCACTGCTCGCAGCGCGCCTGGCCACACGCCTTCCAGCAGCCCGTCTGCGCACGGGCTTCGCCTACCTCGTCTTCGCCGTCGCCCTCTTCGTCATCGCCCAAAACCTGCTCTCTTCCCCGGCCTGAGGGCTGCGAGTCGTCTCATCTGGGTTCCTCGATCGCTCTTCCCACCCCGTACTGACCCTCGAACCCTGCCCGCTTGTCTGGAGTCTGCTCGTGTCTGCTTCTGCTCTGCCCGCCACGACATCTCCGGGGCACACCCGCCGCCGCAGTAGTTCCTGGCGCGGCACCTGGACTCGTGGCGACACCCGTTCTCTGACCCGCCTGCTGGGCGTGGTCGCAGCCCTGCACGTCATCGGGTGGGGTGGTCTGGCCTTGATCGTCCCGGCCGGGTACCAGGTCGGTGGATCTGGTGCTGGTCAGGTCTTCGGCTGGGCGCTGGGGTTGAGCGCCTACGCCTTCGGGGTGCGCCACGCCTTCGATGCCGACCACATCGCCGTCATCGACGGCGCCACCCGCAAGCTCACCGCCGACGCCGCCACCCGCAAGCTCACCGCCGACGCCGCCACCACCGGTGCCGTGCAGCGGCCGCTGGCGGTGGGGTTCTGGTTCTCCCTGGGCCACTCCAGCGTCGTCTTCGCCATGGCTCTGCTCGTCGCCACCGGCGCCCGCTTCGCCGCCACCTTGGTCAGCGAGGACTCCACCTTCCACCATGGTCTGGGCCTGTTCGGCACCAGCGCTGCCGGACTCTTCCTCTGGGCCATCGGCCTGATCAACCTGGCCGGTCTCCTCACCGTCTTGCGCCTGCGCCGCCGACTGCGCCGCGGGCAGGTCAGCTCCGAGCAGGCACGGGAGGCCGCGGCGCTGAGCGGGGCGATGGCCCGGCTCCTGCGTCCCCTCACCGCCCGCGTCCGCTCACCGCGTCAGACCTACAGCGTGGGGCTGTTGATGGGGCTGGGCTTCGACACCGCCACCGAGGTCGCGCTGCTGGTCCTGGCCGGCACCGCACCCATCGCCCTGCCCTGGTACGCGGTGCTGATCTTGCCAGTGCTCTTCGCCGCCGGGATGAGCCTGTTCGACACCCTCGACGGAGCGGCCATGACTCTGGCCTACGACGTCGCCCACCGCGATGACTTGAACCCGCTACGGAAGCTGACCTACAACGCTGTGGTGACGGGCCTGACGGTCATCGTTGCCCTCACCATCGGGACGCTGCAGCTGGCAACCGTCGCTCACGATGAACTGCACACCGGCAGCGACCTCACCGGATGGCTCGCCGGTCTGAACACCTCCCTGGTGGGGGTGGGCACCGTGGCCGCCTTCGCCCTCATCACCGCCGTCGCACTACTCCTTCGACGTCCGGTCACCCGGCGGGCCTGAGGCGGCGGCAGCGAAGCCTCGGCCGTAAGCACTCAGACACACGCACTTCGCCGCTGCGACCAGCGTGACCTCAGCGCCCGCGGTGGTGCTCAGCTGCACCTTCCCACCCACAGATCCGAAGACCCGGCAAAGGCTGAGGCCTGACGGGCCTCCAGCGCCTTGCGCACCAGTGTCCCGCGTCAAGTAGCTGGCAGGTTCTCGGGCTCGGGAAAGTTGGGCACCAGCGGGTCGGCGAGGCCGGTGTGGACCTCGATGGGGCCGGTTCCAGGCGATCGCCTCGTGCGGGCGGACGGTGTTGTACTCGACCCGGTAGTCCTCAGCGTGGGCGACGAGGTCGAGGACGTCGTCGATCTCCTCCAGGAAGAGCCGCTCGTACTTCAGGGAGCCGAAGCCGCGCTCGCGTGAGCCGTTCTGCCCGGGCGTGCGGACCCGGGTGCGGACGTGCCGCAGCTCGGGGTGGGTGGCGATGAACGCCTCGAAGCGGAAGGACCGGAACGGGCCGCCGTTGTCGGTCACGATCGTGACCAGCGGCTGGACGTGACGCCTGCTCGTCGCGGGGTGCCAGGTCGACCAGCGGGCGCCCGAGCCAGGCGCTCGGCCTCGGCCAGGGCGAGCTCGACGGCGGCGATGGCGTCATGCATGGTTCGCCGTCGGGCGGTCGTGCCAGCCCAGCTCGTACTTGCGATCCAGTAGTCGCGACAACCCGCGATGCGCCAGGTGCCGCCGGTGGTGGTCTCGAACTCGGTGAAGTCCAGCTGCCAGACCTGGTTCGGACCGGTCGGCTCGGTGGCGAACGCAGCCTTCCGGCGGGCGGCGAGCTGACGGCGTTCGCGCTGGTAGGAGGCCTCCAGGATCAGCCCATCGTCGCGCAGCAGCCGCAGCACGGTCGCCTGGGACACGAGGTGGCCGTCGTGGCGGCACATCGCCCAGACCTTGCGGTGGCCCCAGGCGGGGTGGGCCAGCGCGTGGCGGCGGGCGACCTCGCGGGCGAGGCTCGCGGGCCGGACGCGGCCACGGGCCCTTCGGGGTCGGGCTTGGCGGGCTCGGGCCTGGTGCCGGCGCAGACGACGCCAGGTCCGCTCGGGCACGCCGATGAGCGCGCAGAACCTCGTGGTCGGCATGCCCGCTTCGATGCGGATCACCTCGAGGTCCGCGAAGGGCCCAGGCGGCCCTCCGCGGACTTCTTCCACACCCGGATCTCCACCGCGGCCTCGCCCAGGGCGTGCGGTCAGGTCCGCGACCTCAGCTTCGAGCTGCGGCTTCGCGGGTGGAGGGCCCGGACTTCCCCGACGCCAGGCCGGCGCGGCCGGCTTGGAGGAACTGCCGCTTCCAGGTGCCGACGGACTGCTCGCTGACCTTCGCGCGTCGTGCGGCCTCAGCGACGGTGGTCTCTCCGGCGAGGATCGACAGCACGATCCGGGTCTTCTCCTCGGCCGCCAGGGCCGGTGGTCTTGCCATGGTGATCAGGCTCCTTGCTGGTCAACCCCGTAGGCAACGGGGCCTGCCACAAAGCCTGACGCGCGACAGTGAGCACGACACCTGCGCTGCCCGCGCCGACCCCGAGCTGCTGGACATGGTGGATACCTGGCGCGCCGATGGGCGCACGGTGCTGGCTGACTTGGGCTACCAGGGAGAGCGTGAGCGGCTGCTGGTGCCGGTGAAGGCTGACGCGAACGGCACCGGCCGCCGCGGCGAGCTCGTCCCGCTGAGCCAGGACCAGCAGACGCTGAACGCGCTGCACTCAGCGACCAGGGCTCGGGCAGAGGCGGGCAACGCGTGGCTGAAGCAGACGTTCAAGGCGCTGCGCCGGGTCCGCGTCGATCCTTGGCGCATCGGGCAGATGACCGCCGCTGCGCTCGTACTGCTGCACCTGATCCACGACCGCACAACGTGACCCAACGTGAGCGTCACGCCGCTACTCGGATCACCTCACTGCCACCTCGGGCATCGACGCGAGGGTGACTTGCAGACCGTCAGGGATCTGAGCGCGACCTTCAATGCAGGACGGGTCGCCTGGCGACCGGGGCCCTGGTGGAGCGTGTCGATGCCCGCGACCGCTCCTGTAGCAGTCAGCTGTTCATGGGGGTCCCGGAGGGGCGGAGCAAGGTATAGACAGTGGTGACCACTGCGGTTACGCCGACAGGGCCCGACCGGCGCGGTCGGGCATCGGGGGAGTGCCAGGCGGGCGCGTGGCGGGCAGCCCAGCGCGCTGGGCGCTGGAGCGGCACGCGGCGAGGGTCGGCGCTAACCGCTGCTGCAGGAGCCGGCGTCGCGTGCCCGAGCTGAGGGTGCAGCATCGGGGCGTCGGCATCCACCCGCGTTGCGAGCCGCGCAGAGGCATCGAGCAACCTCGCGCGGTTTTGCTTCATCGGTCGAGCCGTCGCGTGCTCGACGCTCCCGTCGAGAGGTGCGCCCATGCCAACGCCGACCACCGAGCTGTTGCTCACCAGCGAGGTCGCCGAACTGCTGAGGGCTCCAGAGTCGACCGTCCGCTACTGGCGACACATCGGCTCTGGCCCTCCCAGCGTCAAGGTTGGACGGCGGGTGCTCTACCGCCGCGATGCGCTCGAAGCGTGGATCCGAGAGCGGGAGAGGACGACGGCCCAAATGCTGCTGCCCAGGTCGCGTCGAGATTCTTCACCGATGGGATAGGCCGTCGTTCGCCGGGTGCTCGTCGTTGTGGGCAGCCCTCCTCCGACACCGAAGGGCGCTCCGCACCAAGACACCTTTGACCTGGTGGCCGCGCTCCTGTGGCATTTGAGGCAGAATGCCTTGTCTCCCTCTCCAAGATGAGTTGTCGACCTTTAGGTCTACCTTTCGGACCCCGACCTCGCCGCCGTTGTCGAGGAGGCGCTCCTGCACGTGGCCGACGCCGAGCCGCTCCTAACCGCCCGTATGGGTCACGACGTCACGGAACCACCCGGCGCCAGCCCCTTGACCCAAGCTGATGACTGCCGAGGGGAGTCAGCTGCGCGGACAAGCAGGCGGAGCCGGGGTAGCCCTCGCCACCATGCGTGGAGCGTCCGATGGCGATTTCGCCAAAGGCTCTTGTCGGCCGTCGCCGGCCGTCGGCCGTCGGCCGTCAAGCGCCGGCAACACCCCGAACCGTGATGCCGTTGTTTGCCTCTGATGACGATGTCATGCAAGGGCGCCCCGTACCGGATACGACAGGCGTCAAGGGCGGGGCGGGAGGGTGACCCGCGGCGGTCGTCGTCGTCACGCCCGGGGTCGTCACCACTCAGTTCCATACTCAGCTGTTACGTCGAGTGACTGCGGCACTGGGCGCTTCGACGGCGCAGTTCCCGCTCCGGAGGCTTTGGCGACCCGCGCTGTCCTCAGATTGTCCTCAGCAGGATCGCCTACCATCGTCAGGAGCCAACGGCAGCCAAGGGGAAAGCCGCAGGTCAGCGGCTACTCTCCGAGATCATCACTGGTCAGAACCTTGTGCACGACAATACCCGGCGTACAGGCTGACTCGCCCGTTCCAGCCCTGTGACCTGCGGAGGGACCTCCGCAGGTCACAGGGCTGCGCTGCTGGTGCGAGGGTGGGACCCCCGACCGACCCGGAGGTGCTGCGTGGCTGTCCGTCCGATCCGCCTGTTCGGTGACCCGGTGCTGCGCCAGCGCGCCGAGCAGGTCGTCGACTTCGACCGCGAGCTGCGCCAGCTCGTCCGGGATCTCACCGACACCATGGTCGACGCGGGCGGGGCGGGCATCGCGGCACCGCAGGTGGGTGTGGGACTGCGGGTCTTCACCTGGGTGGTGGACGGCGAGCTCGGGCACATCGTCAACCCGGACGTCCAGCTGGTGGGGGACGAGGAGTCCTTCGAGCGCGAGGGGTGCCTCTCGATCCCGGGACTGCCCTTCGACTGCCGGCGGCACCTGCGCGTGGTGACGACGGGGTTCACGGTCGAGGGGGAGCCGCTGCGCGTCGAGGGGGCCGGCAAGCTGTCGGTGGTGGTGCAGCACGAGACGGACCACCTGGACGGGATCCTGTTCGTGGACCGCTTGGACGCTGCGGACCGGGCGCTGGCCGAGACGGCGATCCGGGAGGCGGA
Organism: uncultured Actinomycetota bacterium; assembly: GCA_963781365.1. Taxonomy (GTDB): domain Bacteria; phylum Actinomycetota; class Actinomycetes; order Actinomycetales; family Quadrisphaeraceae; genus Quadrisphaera. The sequence continues at coordinate 236,835 of CAWAFR010000008.1, forward strand.
GTGGAGCGGCGGGGTGGTCCCCGAGATCCGCGTCAGCCCTCACGCCCCGCTGCGCCCGGGGCGCTGAGGCTGCCGGGCGGACCCGGGCGTCAGGCGGCGCCGTCGTGGTCGTCCGGGGTGGCAGCGGCGAGCCGGAGGCCGTGCCCGGGCCGACCGTCGCGGCTCCTGTGCACGGTGAGGTAGAGGCGGTGGCTCGTGATGACGGCGCTCAGCCACGCGCCGCCGAGCGCCCAGGCGACGAGGACGTCGGTGAACCAGTGGTGGCCCAGGTAGACGCGGCTGAGCCCGATGGCGAGGGGGAACGCGCAGGCCAGCACCATCACGGACCGCCGCGCCCACCGCTGTCGCAGCCGCCGCAGGAGCAGGTAGGCCACGATGCCGGCGAAGGCGGTGGCGTTGAGGGTGTGGCCGCTGGGGAAGGAGAAGCTGTGCTCGTAGGGGGGCACGGCGTCGGCCAGGGGCGGTCGGGGCCGTCCCACGAGGACCTTGCCCGCCACTGTCAGCGCGAGCGACCCCAGCATGGTGGTGACGATGAGCGTCACCGGGGTCCACCGCCGCCAGAGCAGGGCGAGCCCGGCTGCGGTCAGGGCGGCCAGGACGGGCATGCCGACGGGGCCGCCGATGTCGGTGTAGGCGGTGACGGCGGTGTTCAGGGCCGCGCCGCGGTGGGCCATCGCGAGGTGCAGGGCGGGCTGGTCGACGCCCGTCACGCCGTCGCCCTCGACGACGCTGTCGTAGGTGCCGGCGACCGCGATGGTCAGGGCCGCGGTGAGGGCCAGCCCGATGAGGAGGGTGATGGCCCAGATCTGGTGGGGGAACAGCCGGTGGCGGGCGCGGACTGCGAGGTCAGCGAGCGAGCGGCCCAGCGCGCTGGGCCAGCGGGTGAGGTCGCGGCGGCCGACGAAGTCCTGCTCGCGCGGGTCAGCCAGCAGGGCCGCCGCGGCGTCCTCGGACCGCTGGGACGCGGACGAGGCGCCCCGCTCGTCGTGCGCGTTCGGCGTGGGCACGGTTCTCCCGGGAGGTGGTGGTGCCGGCCGGAGCGCCGACCGGCAGCCCCAGGATGCCGGAGGCCGGCGGCGCGCGCGCCTCGCGCTCAGCGGACGTCGTCCGAGCGGTGGAGGACCGTCCGTCCGCAGAGGCGGGCGACAGGTCGGTAGGAGCTGCGCAGCAGCGTCCGGAGCCGGCGGCCGCTGTCGAGCCCCCAGGCCCCGGCGGGAACGCCCTCCACGACCCACGTCGCGCGGTCGGGGCCCGTCAGCACCGCGCGCAGCCTCGACAGCCGGGGGTCCAGCGTGCGCACCGGCAGGCTCCACAGGTAGGGGTAGGCGATGGCGAGCGTCGTCCCGACCAGGGTGTTGGCGCCTCCGTAGACCAGAGCGACGGAGTCACCGGGCCTGGCTGAGCGCGCGAGGAGGGCGCGCACGTCGGCGGCGCCCAGACCGTCGCCGCAGGCGGGCCCGGCGGCCGCGGTCTGGGGGCGTGGGGCGTCCAGGCGGCTCGCGACGACCACCGAGGCCACCAGGCTGACCGCGCAGGCCCCCGCGACGACGGCGAGGGTCGTAGGACGCAGCCGGGGTCCGGCGAGGGCCAGCTGCGAGCTCGCCAGCACCACCGCGGGCACGAGCTCGAGCAGGTAGTGCGACCAGTAGCTGCCCCCCAGGGCGATGGAGGGGAGACCAGCGGCGGCGGTAGCAGCCGTGGCCACCGCCGCTGCGCAGACCGCGCCGCCGCGATCGACCAGGCGCCGCAGGGCGAGGGCGAACAGGACCAGGACGACGGCGATGCCGGTCGCCGCGGCCTCGCCGGCGAGGCGCAGCGCGCGCGTTGCGGGAGCGGCGGTGCTGTGGGCCTCGATCACCGCGAGCGACTGCCCCCGGAAGGCGACCACCGCGTCCCACAGCCCGACCGCGCCGTGGACGGGCCCGCCCGTCCACCAGGCCGCCCACGCCAGCGCGACCGCCGCGGGGACGGCGGCGCCCGCCACGAGGGCACCCGCCGCTGCGAGGCGGCCAGCGCTGCGACCGTGACCGCGCGGCGCACCGCCGGACGACGTCGGGACCAGTGCGAGCACGAGCGCGAAGACCAGCCCGTCGACGATGTTCTGCTTGACCAGCACGGCGGAGGACCCCAGTGCCCCGGCGAGGGCCCACCAGGGCGTCCGGGCGCCCCGGGCCCCTGCGGACGCGGCTCGCAGGGCGGTGGTGCAGCAGGCCGTCACCAGCGGCAGCGCGAGCAGCTCACCGGTGACCGTCGGAGCGCTGAGCAGGGGGGAGGCGCACAGCGCGGTGGCCGTCAGCGCCGCCCACCGGGCACCTCGCGCACCGCCGAGGCGCCGGCCGCCGCTCGCCGCCGCCAGCACGGTCGTGACGGCGGCGAACGCCCCCAGGACCCTGAGCGCCACCAGTCCGCCGGCGGCCCGCGCCGCGGCGAAGAGCAGCACCAGCAGCGGTGGTCGGTCGACCCACAGGTCTCCGTACAGGAAGACACCGCCGCGGTGCGCCGCCCCCGCCACCAGCAGGTACCCGGCCTCGTCCGGCGACGCCGGCGCCCCGGCCAGGGCGAGGCGGACCGCGGCCACGGCGGCCGCGCACCCCAGCACCCCGAGTCGGCCCACCTCCGGGGCGGGTCGTCAGACCCGGGGCGCGCGGGGGCGGGCAGCGGCGACGGGCAGGTAGACGGCCAGCCCGAGCAGCGCCATCGCCAGCGGGAAGTGGACGACCTCCAGCAGCTGCTGGCCACCGACCAGACCGCCGATGTATGACTCCACCACCAGGAGCACGAGGAAGGCGAGGCTGCCCAGGACCAGGCCCCTGCGGGAGCGCAGGCGCAGCAGGGCCACGACGGCGGCGAGCAGCGCCAGCACGATCGTGATCTCCGCACCGCGGGCGTGCACCTCCACCCACATGTCGTCGACCGCCTTCCCCTCGCGGATGAACAGGCCGGCCCAGACCCCCTGGAGGAGGACCCCGACCCCGGCCAGGCCCACGAGCGCGCTGAACAGGGGGCTGCGGGCGGCCTGGGGGGAGGCGAGCGCAGCGCGGGGCTGGTCGAGTCGGGACACGGGTCCTCCTGGGACGTCGAACGGGGGGACGGTGTCCCGTGTGCCGGGGGCCGCCTGCGCGCGACGCTAGGTGGCGTTCGTGAAGCCCACGTGAAGCCCGGCGGGGAGGACCACGGCCGCCGTCGTGCCCCCGTCGGGGTGCTCGCACGGCACAGCGAGACGCCGCCGCTCCGGGTGGTGCGCGCCGCGCGAGCACAGCCGCAGCTCCCCGCCGCTGGCCGCCACCAGCTGCTCCACCACCGACAGGCCGAGGCCGGAGCCCGGGCGCTCGCGCGCCTCGCGGCTGCGGGCGAAGCGCAGCAGCGCCGTGGGCAGGAACGCCTCCTCCATGCCGGCGCCGTCGTCGGAGACGGCGAGGACGACGACGGCGGCACCTCCGCTGTCCGAGGCCCGCCTCAGGTCGACGGTGACGCGGGTCCCGCCGTGGCGGTGCGCGTTGCTGAGGAGGTTGAAGAGCACCTGACGCAGCGCGCGCTCGGTCACGAGCACGGGAGCCGGCCGCGCGTCGTCCGCGACGGTGGTCCGCCAGCGGGGTGGGAGGCCGTCGGTCCCGCGCTCCGACAGGGCCGCCACGTCGTCGACCACGGCCGCCAGGTCGGTCGGAGACGTCGGGGGAGGAGCCGCAGCGCTGAGGTCCAGGAGCTGCTGGGCCAGGTCCAGCAGGTCCGCGAGGTCGACGTCGAGCTCGGCCAGCACCTCCTCGAGCTCTTCGCGGGTGCGCGGGCGCCGACGGGCCAGCTCCACCCGCGTCCGCAGCAGCGTCAGCGGGGTGCGCAGCTCGTGGCTGGCGTCCTGCACGAAGCGCCGCTCCCGCGCCATCGCCGTGTCCAGCGCGGAGAGCATGTCGTTGAGCGTGTGCCCCAGCCGCGTCACCTCGTCATCGCGGCCGGTCGGCACGTCGAGCCGCACGCCGGCGTCACCGGCCGCCACGGCGAGGGCCTGCGCGCGGTACCTCTCGACGGGGCGCAGCGCCGCCGACGCCAGCCGGTCGCCGACCACCGTGGTGAGGACGAGCGTGGTCAGGCCCACGAGGGCCAGCTGCGCGAGCAGCTCGCGCAGCGCCTCGTCGCTGGCGGCGCGGCTCGTGGACACCACCAGGACGGCCGCCGCGCCCGGCGCGGGCTCGCGCGAGAGCGGGACGGCGTACAGGCGCAGCGGTCTGCCGGTGGTGGGCAGCGGCGAGCCGACGTCGTAGAACAGCGGCCTGGCGAGGGCCTCGGGCACCGCTCGGGCCGGCAGCAGCGGTGCGCTGCCGACCGCGCTGCCCGCGGAGAGCACCCTGCCGGAGGCGTCGAGCACCTGGCGCTCGGACAGTGCCGCGCCGTCGTCGGCGTCACCGTCAGCGAGGGACCCGTCGGGCTGCACCAGGGGCACCAGCTCGGCGGAGGCGGCGCGCAGGTCACCGTTGACGCGCCGGTCGAGCGCGTAGTCGACGCGCCAGAAGATGAAGGCCCCGCCCGCGGCGAGGACGACGGCCATGACGACGGCGAAGCCGGCGACCAGGCGCACGCGCAGGGGGAGGCGCTGCAGGCGGTCACCCACCGGCGGGGTCGAGGCGGTAGCCGACGCCCCGGAGCGTCTGGACGGCGCTGCGCCCGAAGGGTCCGTCGATCTTGCCGCGCAACCGGGCGACGTGGACGTCGATGACGTTGCTGGAGATGTCGGTGTCGCCGTCCCAGACGTCCTCGAGGATCCGGTAGCGCGTCACGGTCCGCCCCCTCTCGCGCACCAGCAGCGCGAGGATGTCGAACTCGCGCGCCGTGAGGCTCACCTCGGTCGGGCCGCGGAAGACGCGCCGCGTCTGGGGGTCGACGACGAGGTCGCCCGCGCGCTGGGCCGCGACCACCGACGGCGTCGCGCGCCGGTGCAGCGCGCGCAGGCGCGCCAGAAGCTCGGCGATCTCGAAGGGCTTGGCGAGGTGGTCGTCGGCGCCGCCGTCCAGGGCGGTGACCCTGTCGTCCAGGGCCGTGCGCGCGGTGAGCACGAGCACCGGCACCGCGTGCCCCTCCCGGCGCAGCGCTTGAACGACCTGCGGCCCGTCGAGGTCGGGCAGCATCCAGTCGAGCACGACGACGTCGAAGCCCCCGGCGCGTGCCGCCGACAGCCCGCTCCTCCCGTCGGGTGCGGCGGTCGCGCTCCAGCCCTCCTCCTGCATCGTCTGCACGAGCAGGGCCGCCAGGCGCGGCTCGTCCTCGACCACGAGCACCCTCACGGCCACCGCACCCCCTTCCGTGCGACCCGCCCGGGGTGGACCTCGCCACCTCCGGCGCGTCCCCGAGGTGCGACTCCGCGCGCAGGGGTCAGGCTCATCCTGCTACGACCACCAGCGGAGGGGTGGGTGAGCCGTGGGTCTGCGCGGCGGCGGGACGACCTCACGCGCTGGCATCGGGGTCCATGCAGACGTCGAAGGCGTAGACCGGGTTCGTGACCTCCCGGCCGGCGCTGTCCTGGACGGTGAAGCTGCCGATCTTGCTGCCGGGGCCGCTGGCGGTCCAGCAGCTGCTGGCGTGCACGGTCAGCTCGAACTTGCCGGGGTCGGACTGCCCGGCCCACGTCATCTGGCAGATCCAGTCGCTGCCCGCGCCGACGTCGGGCACGTCCGGCCCGCCGCGGTCGCAGGCGGCGGCCGGCTGGACCTGCGCGGCGGTCGTCGGGTGACCGGTCTCGGTCTGCTGCAGCGCGTAGAGCCGGGCGAAGGAGTCCTGCAGGGAGTCCTGCACCTTCACCCGGGTGACGTCCTGCCCGCCGGTGAGGCTGAGGACCGCGGCGGCGGCCAGCACGACGACGCCTCCGGCTGCTGCGCCGGGCGACGGCCGGGGGACTCGCAGGGTTCGCTTCACGGGGTCAGCCTCCGGTGATGTCGCGGTGCAGGGTGGTCGACCGGGCCAGCAGCAGGCAGGCCGCCGTCCAGACCGCGCAGGTGAGCAGGCCCTGCCAGATCGAGCTGGAGAAGGCGGGCGCGGTGAACAGGCCGTGCCAGGACTCGAACGCCGTGGTCGGCAGCGCCCGGCGCAGCAGGTGGGTGCCGCCGACAGCACCGAGCAGCGTCATGAGCAGGCCCAGCACGACGGGCCCGACGACACCGACGGCGGGGTTGCGGACCCGCGCCGACAGGAGCAGCGCGACCGCGGTCAGCGCGACCAGCGGTGCCGCGGCCAGCGCCCAGCTGACGGCCACGAGTCCCAGGGCGGTGGAGGAGGAGATCGTCTGCCCGGACAGGCCCACCAGCGGCTGGGTGCCCACCAGGAGCATCCCCGCCGCCGTGGTGCTGAGGGCGACCAGCCCCAGCGCGAGCAGGCTGATGGCCATCGACAGGGCGCACTTGGCCCAGAAGACCTGCGAGCGGCTGACCGAGCGGGTCAGCAGCGTCTTCCAGGTGCCGTGCGCCTCCTCGCCGGCGAAGGCGTCACCGGCGACCAGGCTGGCCACCAGGGGAAGCACCCACTGGGCGGCGAAGCCCAGCAGGAGCAGGGAGTCGGCGTAGCCGCTCTCGTGCACCCAGCGCCCGTAGATCGTGTCCGCGGGCGGGCGCTGCCCGCGCAGGACCAGGACGACGAGCGGCGGAACCGCCAGGCACCCCGCGAGCAGCAGGCGGGCGCGCAGCTGCGCGGCGAGCTTGGTGGTCTCCACGCGCAGCGCGGCGGCGAAGCCGCCCCGGCGCGCGGGGGAGCGTGCGGCCCGCAGCCCGGGCCTGCAGCGCAGGCGCAGCGGTCATCGCTGCACCGCCGCGGTGACCCGGTCCTCGGTCGGCGGCTGGGGCGCTGCCGGTTCGGTGAGGGAGAAGAAGACCGCCTCCAGGGGCGACGTGCCGGCGACCAGGGACCGGACCGCCACTCCGGCGTCGGCGAGGGTGATGACGCACCGGTCGACGGCCGTCTGGGGGCCGCGCAGGGCGAGCACCCCGTGGGCGGTGGTCACGCTGACCCCGGTCAGGTGTGATGCGGCCTTGCTCAGCACGCGCAGGGCCGCCAGGTCGTCGCTGGTGGTCACCAGGTGCGTCGGTTGGGGCGCCAGGCCGCGGAGGCGGTCGAGCGAGCCGGTGAAGGCCACGCGGCCGGCGCTCATGATCGTGACGTCGTCGCAGACCTGCTCGACCTCGTCCATGTCGTGGCTGGACAGCAGCACCGTCAGGCCGCTGCCGGCCAGCTGGGCCACGAGGGCGCGCATGTCGCGGATGCCCGCGGGGTCCAGGCCGTTGGCGGGCTCGTCGAGCACCAGCAGCCGCGGCTCGCGCAGCAGCGCCGCGGCGACCCCGAGGCGCTGGCGCATGCCGTAGGAGTAGGCGCCGACCTTCTCCTCGGCGCGGTCCCGCAGCTCGACGACGTCGAGCACCTCCTGCACGCGGGCGTCGCCGGCGCCGAGGTGGTCCAGGGTGGCGAGCATCCTCAGGTTGGCCCGGCCGGTGAGGTAGGGGTAGAAGCGCGGGCTCTCGATGAAGCCGGCCACCGGGCCCAGGACCGCGACGCCGTCGGCGGCCCAGGTGCGCCCGAAGACCTCCAGGGTTCCGGCGTCCGGCGCCACGAGGCCGAAGAGCATCCGCATGAACGTCGTCTTGCCCGCGCCGTTGGGACCGAGCAGGCCGTGGACGGTGCCCTGGGCGACGTCCAGGTCGAACTCCGCGACCGCGGTGCGGCCGTCGAAGCCCTTGGCCAGCCCGCGGGCCCTCACCGCTGGTTCCTCTGTCATGCGGCGGACGCTAGGAGCCGTGCCTGACGCACGCATGACGCTCCGGGCCGCCCGTCGACGAGCAGCGGCTGACCGGGCCAGCACGTCGCCGCGCAGCGGAGTGCTGCGTCGGCGGTGAGCGCACTGCTGGCATGGACCTCGCCCTGCACGTCGCCGACTTCACCACCTTCGGGCCGTCCGACCGCATCGCGGCCGGGCTCGGAGCCACGGCCCGCGCCGCCGAGGACGCCGGCTTCACCGCGCTGACCCTGATGGACCACTGGTTCCAGATGGAGGCGATGGCGCCGGCCACCGACCCGATGCTCGAGGGGTACACGACCCTCGGCTTCCTCGCCGGCCAGACCGAGCGCCTGCAGCTCGGCCTGCTGGTCACCGGCGTGACCTACCGCCACCCCGGCCTGCTCGCCAAGACGCTCGCCACGCTGGACGTGCTGTCCGGCGGGCGGGCGCTGCTGGGCATCGGCGCCGCCTGGTACGAGCGGGAGCACCTCGGTCTCGGGCGTCCCGTTCCCGCCCGTCGCGGAGCGCTTCGAGCGCCTGGAGGAGGCGCTCGCAGATCTGCCGGCAGATGTGGAGCGACGACGACGGGCCGCTTCACCGGGAAGCACTACCAGCTGGCCGAGACGCTGTGCCGGCCGCGGCCGCTGCGTCGTGGGAAGCCGGGTGGCCCGCCGGTGCTCATCGGCGGGATGGGCGAGAAGAAGACGCTGCGGCTCGTCGCCCAGCACGCCGACGCGCTGCAACCTCTTCGACGCCGGCCCCGAGGTCGTCGCCCACGAGCTCGACGTGCTGGCCCGCCACTGCGAGGACGTCGGGCGCGACCCGGCGCAGGTGCGCACGACGGTCATCACCGCCACCGACCCGCTGGCCGACCCCCACGGCTTCGTGGGAGCGATGGCCGCCTGCGCGGCCCTCGGGGTCAGCCAGGTGTGGGTCGGCTCGGGAGGGCCGGACCTGCCGAGGTGGGTCTGCCGCGTCGGGGAGGTCGTGCGTCCCCGCCTCGTCGAGCTGTGACCCAGCGGGGACCCGTGGACGGCGCCGTCCTCGCCGGCCCTAGGTGGTCGCGCCGCCGGCTCGGTAGGAGCTTGGGTCGCAGGTGTGGACGGCGCCGGCGTCCATCACGGTGCGCAGGTCGTACGCCGCGCAGTCCTCGAAGGTGGCGATGCTGAACGCCGTCGAGGAGCGGTGCAGGACGCCCTTGGAGGGCCCGTCCGACCCGATGCCGGCGCGGTGCACCATCCACTCGATGTCACCGGCCTCCTCCTGCAGGTACCGCATGACCGCCTCGTTGTCGCGGTGCTGGCCCTGGTGGCCGCGGGCGACGGTGGCGCGCAGGAGCCGGAACGCCGGCGGCAGGGGCCCGCCGGGAGCCGCGCTGAGACCACCGGCCTGGTAGAGGAAGCGGGCGACGCCGTGGCGGCGCAGGGCAGGGACGAGCCGGCGGACGAAGTCGGTGTTGACCTGCCGCTCGCGCTGGGCTGCGGCGTCGCCGAGCACGCAGAAGTGGTGCTGGGCCCGGGGCGGGTGCGTTGCGTCGAGGCTGAGGCTCTCCCCTGCGAGCGATCGGCGGGGGTGCAGCCCGACGACCGGGCGGGTCAGGTGAGCGCGGCGCTCGCGGCGACGAGCTCCTGCAGCGCTGCGGCGGTGTGCGGTGCGAGCGCCTCGTCCGAGCGGTCTCCCTCCGACCACGACGCGTAGCCGCGCTTGAAGGCCAGCACCCCGAGCTCGGCCGCCAGGTGCGCGCTCACCTGCGGCACTCCCCGCTCCACGTGCTGCGCGCCGGTGCCGGCGACGCCGACGGGGTCATCAGCCTCGCCTTCAGCCGGGACTACGGCAGCAGCGAGGCCGTCGAGCGCGGCATGCTCGAGGAGGAGACCGCCCTGCGCGCCCTGGGCGAGGCGCTCGTCGGCAGCGACCGTCCGCTGGTGGTGGTCTCCGGAACTCCCTGGGTGCCCGGCCGCCTGGCCACCGAGGCCGACCCGCTGCCCACCGACGGGCCCGTCGCCCGCCGTGCCCGCAGCGTCACCGCCGCCCTCGCGCTGTCCGACCGGGGCGTGCGCGCCTCCGCGGTGCGCATGCCGCGCACCGTGCACGCCGACGGTCAGGGCGGGTTCGCCGGCCTGCTCACCGCCGCCGCCCGTCGCAGCGGTGTCGCCGGCTACCCCGGCGACGGCACGCAGCGGTGGCCCGCGGTGCACGCAGCCGACGCGGCCTCGCTGTTCCGCCTCGTGCTGGAGACCGCACCGGCGGGCACCGCCTGGCACGCCGCGGCCGACGAGGGTGACCCGGTGAGGGACATCGCGGCCGTCATCGGACGGCGCCTGGGGCTGCCCGTGCGCTCGCTGCCCGTGGAGGACTTCGGACCGTTCGGCCCGATCTTCGCCCTGGACCAGCCCGCCTCCAGCGCTCACACCCGTCAGGTGCTGGGCTGGGCGCCCAGCCGCCCCGGCCAGCTGGAGGACCTGGAGGTGCTCAGCGCCTGACCCGACTGCGCCGCGTGCCGCTGGGATCTCGGTGCAGGCGGGTCCTCAGGTTCCCGGCGTCGCAGTCCGATGCTCCCTCATGGCCCAGAGCGCCGTCGTGCTGCGCGCCCTGCTCGCGCGCCCTGTCGGCGTGTCCCTGCGCTCCAGCTGCACCGCCCTCAGCGTCATGTTCGCCGGTGTCGCCGTCCTGCTCCTGCTCTCCTGCGCGGTGGTCCACGACGACGCCGCCCGGGTGCAGGCGCAGCTGGTGATGGCCGCCCTCGCGGCCGCGGCCGCCGTCCTGGTGCTCACCTGCTGGCGGTGGATGCCCACCTGGGCGTTCTTCGCCGTGCACGCCGCCGTCAGCGCCGCGCTGGGACTGACCGTCGGTGCGGTGACGTCACCGGTGGCGGCACTGGCCGTGGCCTCGCTGTTCTCGGTGCTGCTGGTGGAGTCCTTCTTCGTCCTGTCGTGGCTGGAGGCGGGTGTCGAGCTGCTGCTGGGGGTGGTGGCGCTCGGGTGGGGACTGGCCCAGCACCCCGAGGTGACCGCCGCCGACGCGGTCCTGCTGGTGGGGGTGCTCGCGGGGATCTGCTCGGTGTCCGGGTGGCTGGTGCGCGCCGTGGACCGCGCGGACCTGGACCACCTCACCGGTCTGCCCAACCGGCGGGGGGTGCGCCGGCGCGGCGAGGCGCTGTCCCTGCGGGCCCGGCGCCGCGGTCGCCGCGTGTGGGTCGCCCTGGTCGACCTGGACCACTTCAAGTCCGTCAACGACACCCTCGGGCACGCCGTGGGGGACGAGCTCCTGCGCACCGTCGCGCGCCTGGCCGGGGCGGCCGTGCCGACGGACGCGGTGGCGGGGCGCTGGGGCGGCGACGAGTTCGCGGTGCTGCTCGCCGCTGACGACCCCGCGCAGCTGCTGGCCGTCGTCGACGCCGTCCGCGCCGCCCTCCCCGCGGGCCGCTCGCTGTCCGCGGGTGTCGCGCCCTGGGCAGCGGGGGAGGACCTCGGCGTCGCCGTACAGCGCGCCGACCAGGCGCTCTACGACGTCAAGCGGAGCGGACGCGGCGCCACCCGGCTGCACGACGGCGTCCTCGGCGGCGCAGCAGCGCTCCTGGAGGGTGCGGCCGGGGCCGCTCACCGTCGCTCGGGCTCCCGCACGATCCGCGCGACGCACTGGTCGACGTCGAGCCGGTCGGTGTCCAGCAGCACGTCGGGGGCGATGCCGGCGAGCTCGTCGGGCCAGCGGTCGTAGACGCCGCGCAGGAAGTCGTGGTCCTTCGAGATCCCCCGGGTGGGGTCGATCCGGGCGCGGGCGAACGCCGTCTCGAAGGTCGCGGTGACCGCGACGGTGGTGGTCACGGCGCCGGGCGGTGCCTGCTTCAGGAGGCGCTCGACCTCCCCGCGCGAACCGGACCCCTCCGCGACGACCCACGTCAGGTCGGTGCGCGCCCACAGGCCGGTGACCGTCTCGAAGACGTGGTGGGCAGCGTCCCAGCTGGGGAGCGTGGGCAGCGCCATCGCGGCGAGGGCGTCGAGCTCGACGACGGCGACGCGCTCGCCCCGTTCGCGCAGCGCAGCACCCAGGGCTGTGGCGATGGTGCTCTTGCCGGAGGCCTGCGGCCCGGCGATGACGACGAGGACGGGCATGCAGGGACGATCGCACCCGCACCGCCTCACCGGCCGCCCGGGCGCTGGGACGCGGCGGTCGCCGGCTCGAGGTCGTGCAGGTCGAGCGGGTGGCGGGGCGCTCCGAACGGTGCGCTGCTGGACACGGCACCGTCGCTGCCGACGTGGAGGAGCTCCCCGGGCTCCAGGGGCCGCCAGCGGGTGTCGTCGTCCATCGGCTCGCTGGCCACGACCACCGCGTCCACGCCCCGCAGGTCGTCGCTGTGCGCCGTGATGCGCGGGGTGTCGGCCCGCAGGACCCCGCCCGCCGGGCGGCGGAGCACGTGGAGCTCGTTGGCGGCCGGGTAGCGCAGGGCCCACAGCTCCGCGTCCGTGGTCAGGACGAGGTTCAGGCTGTACACCGGCAGCGCGTCGGCGACCCACCGCACCGCCGCCCGCAGACCCGTCCCCACGTCACCGCCGGCGAGGCGGGTCTCCGCGGTGATCAGGGAGAACAGCCGCTCGCTGTCCGTCTGTCCCACCGCGAGGCGGGCCGCCCCGAGCTCCGCGAGGCGCCGGTCGAGCGCGGGCAGGTCGGAGAACGCGCCGTTGTGGGCGAAGACGCGCCCGTCCTGCGTGAAGGGGTGGGTGTTGGCCGGGGTCCTGGCGCCGGTGCTGGCGTAGCGCACGTGCGCGACGAAGCTGGTGCTGCGCAGGGTCCTCGCCGCCGTCGCGAACTCGGGGTCGGCCCACGCCGCGATCGGCTGCTTGTCGACGTGCGGGTGCCCTCGGACGTCGAAGACCCCGATGCCCGCGCCGTCGGGGTCGGCGCGGCTCTGGACCGCGAGGCTGTCGGGGGCGTCGAGCAGCCAGAAGGTCGCGGCCACGGGCTGGGCGGCGAGCAGGCCGAAGAGGCGGCACACACCACCACGGTCCTCCGGCGGGATCGTCAGCGCCAGCGGCGTGCGACCGCGCGCCTGGCTAGCCTCGGGAGGGTGTCCGAGGGTCCCGCTCCGCTGCTGGAGGTGCTCCGCACCCAGATCATCGCCGGGGAGCTGGCCGGGGGACGCTCGTGACGCTGGTGGCGGTGGTGAACTGCAACACCACCGCGGCGATGACCGAGGCGATCGCGGCCCAGGCGCGCCGCGCCGCCGCTCCGGGGACCACGGTCCTGCCCGTCACGCCCCGCTGGGGCGTGCCGTCCGCCGAGGGCTGGTACGACAGCTTCCTCAGCGCCGCGGCGGTGCTGGACGCCGTCGCGCACCTCCCGGGCGACGTCGACGGCATCGTCATGGCCGGCTTCGGCGAGCACGGCCGCGAAGGGGCCCGCGAGCTCGCCGACGTCCCGGTGGTCGACATCACCGAGGCCGCGGCCCACACCGCGATGCTGCTGGGCCGCCGCTACGGGGTGGTGACCACCCTGGACCGCACCGCCGGGCTCATCGAGGACAGCCTCCTCACCGCGGGCCTCATCGACCACTGCGCCGGCGTCACCGGCACCGGGCTGGGCGTGCTGGAGCTGGAGGAGGACGCCGAGCGCACGGCCGCGGCGTTCATCGACGCCGCCCGGCGGCTCATCTCCCGGGGCGCGGAGGTCATCTGCCTGGGCTGCGCCGGGATGGCGGGGCTCGAGGCGTCCGTGCGCTCGGCGCTGGACGTGCCCGTCGTCGACGGCGTCGCCGCCGCCGTCGCGACCGTGGAGGGCCTCGTCCGCCTCGGGCTGAGCACCAGCCGCTCGGGGAGCTACGCCGAGCCGCTCTCCAAGCCCCGGGACCTCGGCGGAGGCGCGGGGCGCTGACCGGCGGGCCCGGCGCAGGTCAGCGGCCGACCTCCGAGGTCGGCCTGGCGCGCGTCAGGTGCCCACCGGCCGGTTCCGGTAGCGACCGACCAGCTCCGGCGCGGCGACCTGCAGCCGCGCCGGCGGCAGCCCGCGGGCGATGAGCTCGAGGTCGTCGCACACCATCTCCCCGATCGCGTGGAAGGCGGCGGGGATGCCGCCGGCGCGGTGCGGCGAGAGGACCGCGCCCTCGAGCGCGCGGAAGGGGCTCCCGCTGGGCAGCGGCTCCTGCGGCCACACGTCGATCGCGGCGAGGACCCGACCGCTGGCGACGTGCTCGTGCAGGGCGTCGAAGTCGACGACGGCGGCCCGGCTCACCAGCACCAGCCGCGCTCCGTCCTGCAGCAGCGACAGCCGCTCGTCGTCCAGCAGGTGCTCGCTGTCGGACGTGACGGTGGCGAGGACGAAGACGAACGTGCTGCTCCGCAGCACCTCCTCGAGACCGGCGGGGATGACGTCGGCGTCCTCGAGCACCGAGGCCGGCAGCCAGGGGTCGTAGACGCGGAGGGTCGGCTGGAACGGCTCCAGGAGCCGCCGCAGCGCCCGGCCCAGGTTGCCGAACCCGACCATGCCGACCGTCGCGCGGCGCAGCAGCACCGAGTCCGCCGTCGTGCCGGACACGTACTGCTCCGTGCCGGCCCGCAGGGCCCGGTCCTCGCGGCTGATGCCGCGCGCGAGGTCCAGGGCCAGCCCGAGGGCGAACTCGGCGACCGCCTGGGAGTAGGCGGTCCCGGCGCCGAGGACCCGCACGCCGTTGCGGAACGCCGTGGGGTAGTCGACGTTGGGGAAGAAGTTGCCCTCGACGTTGACGATCGCGCGCAGCTCGCGGGCTGGCTCGAGGAGGTCGGCCGGCAGGTCGGGCTGGCCGACGACGGCGAACGCCCGGGGCAGCAGGCGCCGGAACTCGGTCTCGGACGGCGCGTCCTCGAAGTCGACCACGTCGAAGCGGTCGTGAAGGCGCTGCAGCGCGGTCGGGGCGAAGATCCGGTCGCGCTGCTGGGGGGCCGGGTGCAGCAGGACGAGGGGCTTGTCCGTCACGGTGTTCCTCTCGGGGCGGGTCAGCGGGCCCAGCGACGTTCTCAGAGGAGCGGTGAGTCCCGTCGCCCGGCCGGGTCTGCACCGGTGGGCGCGGTCGCCGCGCTCCCGGCCCGCGGAGGGCGGCCGGCTCACGCACGACCGACCGCGAAGGAGCGACCGTGCCCGACCCCGTCGTCCACGCCGAGATCATCGGCACCGATCCCGCCCGGCTCAGGGACTTCTACGGCGCCCTGTTCGGCTGGGGCGCGGCGCCCGGCGCTCCCGTCGTGCCCGCCGTCTCAGCGCCGGACGCCTACGCCTTCAACGACCCGGATCCCTCATCGGGCCCGGTCCCCGTCGGCATCGGGGGCGGGGCCGGGTTCGCAGCGCGGGTGGTCTTCTACGTCGGCGTCGACGACGTCGCCGCCCACCTCGCAAGAGCCGTGGCGCTGGGCGGCTCGGTCGTCCTGGACGTCGCGGTGAGGCCGGACGGAGCCCTCCGGGTCGCGCGGTTCGCTGACCCGGAGGGCAACGTCGTGGGGCTCGCGGGCCCCGTCGGGCCGTAGGGCCCGTCCCTCACCCGGGCTGCTGGTCCTCCAGGTAGACCAGGCCGTTGCCGTCGGGGTCGCTGAAGTGGAACATCGGCGGCACGCCCTCCCACCGCAGCACCTCGGCGTTGTGCAGCACCACGCCCTCGGTGCTCGACAGCAGCGCGTGCGCGGCGTCGGCGTCCGTCGTCCCCAGCCGCACGGCCATCGGCAGGGGGCTGTCGGGAGGCAGCAGCACCAGGCCCACCTGCGACCCCGGCGGCACCACCTCGATCATCCGCGCGCCCGGCCACACCTCCACGTCGTAGCGCAGCTCGCAGCCCAGCACCTCGGTGTAGAAGGCGAGCGCCGCGTCCTGGTCCGCCACCGGGATCGAGACGCTCAGCACCTTCGTGGTCATCGTCATGAGGAGGAGACGGCCCGGGAGGGGAGGACTCATCGCCCGCGGACCCCGGTCGTCTCCCGCGGGACCGCTCGTGGCCGTCCCGGGTCGCCCACGAGGGAGCAGACGCGGACGACCACGGTGCGGTCCTGACGGACCAGCCGCGCGGACGCGTGACGGTGGAGGCCCAGGTCGGTGACTACTGCGTCGGAGAGGCCTCGGAGGTCGAGAAGGTCGCGGTCAGCTGCGCTGTCGAATCCCCGCCCACCCACACGTCGAAGGTCGAGGCGTCGAGCACCCAGTCCTCGCCACCGCGCTCCAGTAGCGCCGCTCGTCCGGACCGACCGCGAACTCCACCGCGCGCGAGGTGCCCGCCGGGACGTGCACCCGCTGGAAGCCCTTGAGCTCCCGCACCGGCCGTGCGGCCCGCCCGTGGCGCTGGTGCAGGTACAGCTGCACGACCTCCTCGCCGTCGACGGCGGAGGTGTTGGTGACCGTGACCCGACGCCGTCAGGGCCTCGCCGACCGGCACCGACGAGCGGTCCAGCACGAGGTCGGAGTGCTCGAAGGTCGCGTAGCTGAGGCCGTGCCCGAACGGGAACAGCGGGGTGCTGGCCTCGTCCCAGTAGCGGCGCTCGGCGTTCTCCGGCTCGTGGGAGGTGGTGTGCGAGTAGATCATCGGCACCTGCCCGACCGTGCGCGGCCAGCTGAACGGCAGCTTGCCGCCGGGCACGGCGTCACCGAACGAGCAGGTCGGCGACGGCGGTGCCGCCCTGGGTGCCGGGGTACCAGACCTCCAGCATCGCGGGCACGTGCTCCGCGGCCCAGCGCAGGTCCAGCGGACGGCCGTTCATGACCAGCAGCACCACCGGGGTGCCGGTGGCGACGACGGCCTGCAGCAGCTCCAGCTGGCGCCCGGGCAGCTCCAGGGAGGAGCGCGACGCCGCCTCTCCGATCATGTGCTGCCACTCGCCGAGCACGACGACGGCGAGGTCGGCGCCGCTGGCGAGGTCGACGGCGCGGGCCAGCTCGGCGTCGTCGTCGAAGCCCTGCGGGTCCTCCGGGGTGTTGCCGGGGAACATGTCGAACATCGACGGGAAGGTGCGCTGCGCGCAGGGCGGACGCCCGGGGGCGGACTCGACCCGTCGGCTGTCGCCAGCCCTCGCGCGGCCCGCCAGCACCGTGACGGTCTCGTCGAGGTCGACGTCGAAGACCCAGGGGCCGAGGGTGTCGCGCCGGGAGTCCGCGAGCGGCCCGAGGACGGCGACCGACCCCAGCGAGGCCGGGTCCAGCGGCGCAGCGGGCAGCAGGCCGCCGCTCGTTGCGCAGCAGCACCGCGGAGCGCTGCGCCGCGATCCGGGCGACCTCGCGGTGGGCGGGGTCGGCGAGCACCGCGCGGGCGCGGTCCTCGTCGACGTACGGGTCGTCGAACAGGCCCAGCCGGAGCTTGACCTCCAGCACGCGGCGCACGCAGGCGTCGACGGCTTCCAGGCTCACCGCTCCGGACTCGAGCGCCTCGGGCAGGTGGGCGTACGCGGGGCGCGTGATCGCCATCTCCATGTCGACCCCTGCGGTCACCGCCCGCGCGCCGGCGTCGGTGAGGTCCGTCGGCGAAGCCGTGGGTGACCAGGTTGCGGACGGCGTTGGCGTCGCTCACGAGGAACCCCTCGAAGCCCCACTGCCCGCGCAGCACCTCCGTGAGCAGCCACGCGTTGGCCGTCGCCGGGACGCCGTTGAGCGGCCATGTACGCGGTCATGATGTTGCCCGCGCCGGCGTCGACGGCGGCCTTGAACGGCGGCAGGTAGACGTTCCAGAGCTCGTGCGTCGGACAGGTCGACCTCGTCGTAGTCGCGTCCGCCGAGCGCCGCGCCGTAGCCGGCGAAGTGCTTCGGGCCGGCGATGACGCGCTCGGGGGAGCCGAGCCGCTCGCCCTGGAAGCCGCGCACCTGCGCCGCGGCCACGGCGGAGCCGAGGAAGGGGTCCTCCCCGGCGCCCTCGACGATGCGGCCCCAGCGGGGGTCGCGGGCGATGTCGACCATCGGCGCGAACGTCCAGTGGATGCCGACGGCCCGCGCCTCGCGGGCGGCGACGGCCTGGCCCGCGCTCGATGGTCGTCCGGGTCCCAGGAGGCGGCCATGCGCGATCGGCACCGGCAGGACGGTGCGCAGCCCGTGGATGACGTCGAAGCCGAACAGCGCGGGGATGCCGTGTCGGCTGCCCTCGACGGCGAGGCGCTGCAGGCGGTTGGTCTCGGCGGGGTCGGTGACGAAGAGCAGCGACCCCGCGCCGCCCCGCGCCAGCGCCGCCTCGACCTCATCGGCTGCTGCGGCGGAGCGAGTCCGACCGTCGGCGTCCTCGACCTCGGGCAGCCGAAGTAGAAGTACTGGGTGAGCTGCCCGGCCTTCTCGGCCGAGCGTCATCTGGGCGAGCAGCTCCTCGACCCGCGCTCGGAGGGTCGTCGTCGTGTGGTCCTGGGCGGTCATCTCAGCGCACCTTCTCGATCGGGATGACGTCGAGGGCGCCGATGACGCTGGCGACCACCGCCGTCCTCAGCAGCAGGTCGTCGTGCTGGTCACCATCGTGGTGTGGAAGCGCGACGCCCGCGCGAGGGCGAGGGCGAGGGCGGGGGCGGGGTGTCCGGTGCGCCGCAGGCGACGGCGAGCGGCCCGCCAGCGTCTGCAGCGTCACCCGTGCCACAGGACCCCTCCGATCGCGCCGACCGCGGCCCGTCCTCACCCGCCGCGCCGGCCCCAGCCTCGCGGACCCCGCAGCGGTCGCGTCGAGCGGGACGGGCGCTCGGGATCCGTCGCTGATGGCGGTCGGTCATGGGCACGGCACGCGCAGCGGGTCGGGACGACCCGCACGGGGCAAGGAGGAGGACGTGTGCTGGAAGACCGCCGACGTGTCCGTGAGCCTGCCGATGGACCTGGCGGCTCCCGGGAGGGCGCGGTCCCTGCTGGACCGGGCTCACTGCCCCGAGCACCACGTACGGGTGCTGGTGCGGGCCCGGCTGCTGGCCGGTGAGCTGGTCACCAACGCCGTGCGCCACGCCGCGCCGCCGATCGACGTCGGGCTGGAGTGCTGCGGCGCCGCGGGCCTGAGGGTCCGAGTCGTCGACGCCGACCCCGACGCGCCGGTGGTGCGCGACGCCGGCCCGACCGCTGAGGGCGGGCGGGGCATGGCGCTGGTCGACCTCCTCTCCGACGAGTGGGGGGGTGGAGCCCGCGGGGGCGGGCAAGGCGGTGTGGTTCCGCATCGCCCCCTGACGGCGCGCCCGGGCTGGTGGCACCCGGCGCGGAGGCGTCCTCAGGTGGCGCGGAGCGCGAACCACACGACCTTCCCGTCGCCCTGCGGGCACGCGCCCCAGGAGTCCGCCCAGGCGTGCAGGATCGCCAGCCCCCGCCCTCCGGTGCTCGAGCTGGGCGGCAGCCGCTGCGGGCCCAGCGGGGGCAGGGCGGGCGAACCGTCCTGGACCTCCACGTAGACCCCGGCGGGGGAGACGACGACGCTGAGGTGAGGCGCTCCGCCGGCGTGACGGACGGCGTTGGTGACCACCTCGCTGGTGAGCACCGCCGCCTCCTGAGCGAGCGCCTCGGAGAGTCCCACCTGCCGGCACAGCCGCTGCAGGACCTTGCGGGCCAAGCGGGCCGACGACAGCTCAGCGGGGAGCGAGACGCTCTCGGCCACGCCGCCGAGCACCCGCGGCAGCGGCCCCGACCCCAGACCGGGGGACCCACCTGCTGCGTCCTGCTGGGGGCCTCGACCGCCGGGCGGTCCGGGCGGCGGATCCTCGCCGTGACGTGGGACGTCGATGCTCACGGCGAACGGCTCCTCGGTGTCAGCACCTCGCGGTGCGCGACCGGGTCCAGGGCTGCGCGGGGTTCCTGAGCAGTGTCCACCCGTTCTACCTCCCCGGCGACCGGCGCCGCAGGTCAGGTCCGAGATCATCGAGGGGGGCGGAACGCCGGGGGGCGCGGCGGGGCGCCGGTGGCGGCGGTGATGACGTCGGCCGCCACGTCGCGGAGCTTGCGGTTGCGGTGCTGAGAGGCGGTGCGCAGCAGGGCGAACGCGGCGTCGGCGGTGCACCGCTGCTGTCCCATGAGGATGCCGATGGCCTGGTCGATGACGGACCGCGCGACCAGTGTCGCCTGGAGCGAGTCGGTGAGGTCCGCCTGGCGGGTCTGCCGCAGGACCACGGCGAGGGTGACGGAGGCCTGCGCGGCCAGGGACCGGGCGTGCCCGAAGACCGCGGGGTCCTCGAACGTGCGGGCAGCGGGGGAGTAGAGGTTCAGCGCGCCCACCGAGGTGCCTCCGACGAGCAGCGGGAGCGACAGCGACGAGGCGATCCCGCAGACCAGGGCGCGGACCGCGTACAGCGGCCAGCGGTCGTCCTCGGCCAGGTCGGGGGCGGTCACCACCTGGCCGGTCTGGAGCGCCTGCAGGCACGGTCCCTGGTCGTCCTGGTACTGGGCCTCGTCGACGGCCTCGGCGAGGTCGTCGCTGCTTCCCACGGTCAGGGGTCGTCCGTCACGGCGCAGCGTGATGCCGCACGAGGTCGCGACGGCGGTGCTGCGAGCCGCGATCGTCGCCGTCTCGAAGAGGAAGCCCTCGACGTCGGGGGTCGAGAGCAGCACCGAGACCAGCTCGGCGCGGGCCGGGTCCGCCGCGTCCTCGTCGTCGTCGTCGGCGCCGTGGGGGATCTGGGTGCTGGGGGTGCGTCGGGCACGGGTGGTCCGCTCCGGACGACGACGCCGAGGGTCCGGGCGGCGGCCGCATCCTGGTGGTGGTGCTGCCGGGACGGCGACGCCGGTGCGGCGGCGCACGGAGGGGCTCGGCGCCCCCACCGTCGCACGTACCGTCCCCGTATGCTGACCGACGGTTCGGAAGGGAGCCCGCGCGCTGTGCTGCGCGCTGGTCCCGTCCCGCTCGCGCGGGTGGCCGAGCACACCGGAGCTGACCGTGGTCGTGGTTCGTGATCCGCAGGGCGTGCTGCCGTTCCGCGTCGAGCTGCTCAGCATCGGGGTACCTCCGGTCCTGGTGCTGTCCGGGGAGCTGGACGTCGCCGCCGACGCGCAGGTGCAGGGGGCTGCCAGCCGCCTGTGGTCCACCGCAGGCGGCCGCGCTCCGGGGGAGGCGCCACCACGGACGGTCCAGGTCGACCTGAGCGGGGTGTCCTTCGTCGACGTCGGCGGGCTCCGCGTGCTGCAGCGCCTGCAGGACGCCGCGACCGCCGGAGGCGCGTCGCTGCGCTGGGTGGGGGTCCGGCCCCGGGCGCGGTGGGTGATGGACCTGGTGGGCTTCGACGACTGGGTGGACGGGGCGTCGGCCGTCGCGCACTGACTCCAGGTGGTGGGCGCGGGCGCCGCGCAGTGGTTGGGTGGTCCCACCACGCTCGCCCTGGACCCGGCGGCCCGCGCACGACGAACACCCGCAGGTGGCGCCATGACCCGGCCGTGCCAGCCCTCCTCCCCGCCCGTCGACCTCCGACCCCCTCCGGGGGTGCGCGGTGGCCGCACCCGGTGAGACCCCCAGGAGCCGCCACTGGACCCGCGTCACCGCTGCCATCGACGCCGCGGTGCGCGAGCTCCCGACCCGCCTCATGTACGAGGACCCGCGCATCGCCGGCGCCGAGGCGGCCCGCGGCGGCCTCGCCCTGGCCGGCGACTGGGCCGCCCCGGCCCGCGCCCGGGAGGCGACGAGCCGCGCCTGCACGGCGGCGGGACTGCCGCCCGCCGTGGGCGCGACGGCGTCCGTGCTGGTCCTGCGGGCGGTCAGCAGCGCCGTCGCCCGCGGGGCCACCTCGCTGGTGGTGAAGATCGAGGCGGGCGTCGAAGGGGTCTACGTCAGCCTCCGCGCCCAGGGCGTGGAGCTGACTCCCTGCTGGAGGTGACGCGCCGGGACGGTGGGCCGGCGGCGGGGGTCGGGCGGTCGGACGCGCCACCGCGCGGCCCGGGCTTGCGGGACGCCGGGCACGGCACCAGCGTCCTCCTCGGCGTCGTCGTCACGGCCTGGGGCCTCGTCGGACCGCTGCCGACACCGTCGTCTGGTTCGAGGTGCGCCGATCAGACCCGCTGTCCGGCTGACCCGGCGGGACGGCCTCAGCCCTGCGCGGGCAGCAGCTGGTAGCCGGCGGCGGGCGTCGTCCGGGGGGCGGTGCGCAGCAGCGCCACCGTGAAGCTGCGGGCCGGCACCGGCGGGCAGTGCAAGAAGCCCTGGACGCTGTCGCATCCCAGCCGCACCAGCACGTCCAGCTCGTGCTGGTGCTCCGCGCCCTCGGCGACGACGTGGACGCCGAGGCGGTGGCCCAGGTCGATGATCGAGGCCACCAGCACTTCGTCGACCGGCCCTTCGGCACTGGGGGAAGAGCCCGAGGACGAACGACCGGTCGATCTTCAGCTCGTCGATCGGGAGGCGCCGCAGGTAGGACAGGCCCCGGGTCGGGTGGTCCCAGCGGAGCGGTGGGCACACCTGCGCATCGGCAGACCCGGTCGCCGGTGGAGGCGCCGCTGGGCCGGACGTGTCGGGAGCGGTCCCGGTGCCGCATGATGGCTGAGCAGCACCCCACCAGCTGATCACCGTGCCCCGGACCCGGTCCCGTGATCGTCACGATCGACAGCACGCGGACGCCGCCGTCTCCGGTGGAGTCCTGCGCCCGCCGGGTCCCCCGGCGCAGCGCCCCGGGACGAGGAGCCGCAGTGACCGAGGACCAGCACGCACCCGGCGACGGCGCGGTCTCCGACCGCCGGGCCGACGACGACCCCGCCCACGGCACGGAGGCCCCCGAGGCGGAGCTCCTGGCGCGGCTCCACGTCCGCGTGGAGATCGCGCAGGCCACCGGAGTGCTGGTGGAGGTCTTCGCCGTCCCGGTGGAGGTCGCCGCGCGGGTGCTCGCCGCGGAGGCGGCGCGTCGCGGAGCCACGGTCAGCGAGCTCGCCGCGGAGGTCGTGGACGACCCGGCGGCGGTGCGCGGGTGGCGGTCGGGCTCGGTGTGCTCGGTGTGCGGCGACCCGGGGGAGGTGCGGGCCTTCGGCGCGGTCACGCTGCTGGTCTGCCCCCAGGGGCACGGGGTCATCCGCAGGGCGTGACCGCCGTCGTCGGGTGCGGCTCGCGCGGGCCCGCGGGGCGCTGCGATGCTCGCCCGAGGACCACAGACCTGACCGATCCGACCCCGGGAGCACCCGTGAGCGAGTACGCCGTCGTCAACCCCGCCACCGGCGAGGAGCTCGCCACGTACGACGGCACCACCGACGCCGAGCTCGAGGCGGCGCTCGCCGCAGCCTCCGCCGCGCACCGCGGGTGGTCGCGCGGCAGCACCGCCACCGAGCGCGGGGCCCTGGTCCGCCGCGTCGCCGAGCTGCACCGGGAGCGGCGCGAGGAGCTGGCCGACGCGATCGTGCGGGAGATGGGCAAGCCGCGCGCCGCGGCGCTGGGCGAGGTCGAGTTCGCCGCCGACATCTACGAGTACTACGCCGACCGCGCCGAGGAGCTCCTCGCGACCAGCCCATCGACCTGCTGGGCGGCGAGGGCACCGCGGTGGTGCGGCGCGCCTCGCTGGGGCCGCTGCTCGGGATCATGCCGTGGAACTTCCCCTACTACCAGGTCGCCCGGTTCGCGGGCCCGAACCTCGTGGTGGGCAACACCATCCTGCTCAAGCACGCCCCGCAGTGCCCGGCGTCCGCCGGGCTCATCGAGCGGGTCTTCGCCGACGCCGGCTGCCCCGCAGGGCGCCTACACGAACCTGCGGACAGCAACGAGCAGTCGGCGGAGGTGATCGGCGACCCGCGCGTGGCGGGCGTCTCGCTCACCGGTTCCGAGCGCGCCGGTGCCGCGGTCGCGGAGGTCGCCGGCCGCCACCTCAAGAAGGTGGTGCTGGAGCTCGGCGGGTCCGACCCCTTCGTCGCTGCTGTCCACGGACGACCTCGACGCCGTGGTCGAGGCCGCCGCCGCGGCGCGCCTGGACAACACCGGCCAGTCCTGCAACGCCGCCAAGCGGTTCATCGTCGTCGACGACCTCTACGAGCCGTTCGTGGAGAAGCTCACGGCGGCGCTGACCAGCGCGCGCGCCGGTGACCCGACCTCGGAGGAGACCGAGCTCGGCCCGCTCTCGTCGCTCGCGGCGGCGGAGCGCCTGGCCGACCAGGTCGACCGCGCCGTCGCCCAGGGGGCGACGCTGGTGGCGGGCGGCACCCGGGACGGCGCCTACTACGCCGCGACGGTGCTGACGGACGTCGCGCCCGACAACGACGCCTACCACGAGGAGCTCTTCGGCCCCGTCGCCGTGGTCTACCGCGTCGCCGACGAGGACGCCGCGGTCGAGCTGGCCAACGACACGCCGTACGGCCTCGGCTCCTACGTCTTCACCACCGACGCCGAGCAGGCCGAGCGGGTGGCCGACAGGATCGACGCCGGGATGGTCTACATCAACCTCGTGCTCGCCGACTGCCCGGAGCTGCCCTTCGGCGGCGTGAAGCGCAGCGGCACCTCGCGCGAGATGGGTGTGCTGGCAGTGGAGGAGTTCGTCAACAAGAAGCTGATCCGCACCGCCGGCTGAGCCCGGCGGCGGGCCGGTCCGCCCCCGGCGGCGGACCGGCCCGCGCCTCAGGCGCGCGGGGCCGAGAGCTCTCCGTCGGCCAGCCGGGCCACGACGCCGGTGAGGACGTCGAGGCCCGCCAGCAGGTCGGCGTCCTCGGTGCGCTCCGCGGTGCTGTGGGACACGCCGTCGACGCTGGGCACGAAGAGCATCACGCTCGGCACGACGCCCTTCATGTTCGTGGAGTCGTGCCCGGCCACCGTCATCATCCCGGCGTGCGTGAGCCCCAGCTCCTCGGTGACGGCCCGGGCCAGCTTCACGCCCTCCGGCTGGTACGGGTCGACGTCCCAGGAGTGCCCGCCGGTGCGGCGCACCGTCACCTGCGCGGCCTCCTCGATCTCGGCGATGCGCGTCCGGAGCCAGGCCGCGGCCTGCTCCAGGACTGCGGCGTCGGGGGAGCGCAGGTCAGCGTGCAGCGCCACCTGCGAGGCGACGGTGACGGGGGAGTTCGGGTAGACCGTGAGCTCGCCCACGGCGGTGTGCAGCAGGCCGGGGTGGCGGTCGGCCACCTCCCGGACGGCGACCACCAGCAGCGCGGCGCCGTACAGCGCGTCGCGGCGGTCGGCCATGACCGTGGAGCCGGAGTGCGACTGCGCGCCCTCGACGAGGTACTCGGACTTGTCGGCACCCCAGGTGGCCTCGACCAGGCCGATGGTGGTGCCGCCGTCCTCCAGCAGGCGGCCCTGCTCGACGTGCACCTCGGCGTAGGAGGCGACGTCCAGGGCGGTGCTGTCGAAGCCGCCGCGCTCGCCGAGCGCCTCCAGCGCCGCCTCCACGGTGGTCCCGCCGGGGTCGGTGGTGGCCAGCGCCCGCTCCAGCGACAGCTTCCCCACCAGCACGGCGCTGCCCATCATCGAGGGCTTGAAGCGCGAGCCCTCCTCGTTGAACCAGTCGACGACGGCGAGGTTCAGCGCCGGCCGCGTCCCCGCGGCGGCGTGGGCGGCGGCGACCCGCGCGCAGGCGTGGGCGGAGGCGAGGACCCCGTAGGCGCCGTCGTAGGCGCCCGCCGTCGGCTGGGAGTCGAGGTGGGACCCGGTGAGCACGTACGGCGCACCCGGGACGAGCTCGAGCAGCCCGAAGAGGTTGCCGACGGCGTCCCGGTGCACGGTGAAGCCCCACCCTGCGAGCAGCGAGGCGAGCCAGCGCCGCTGCTCGCCGTCGGCCCCGCTGGCCGCCTGGCGCTCGACCCCGCCGCCGGGCAGGGCGCCGAAGGCGGAGAGGGCGGCGAAGTCGGCGAGGAACGCCGGACCGTCGGGGGCCGTGTGCTGGCTCGTCATCCCCCCACCCTGGCCCTCAGGCGCGGGCGCTCAGGCACGGGCTCTGGGGACCAGCCGCTCGAGCTGGGTGACGTGCCGCGGGGTCAGCTCCTCCAGGGAGTGAGCCCCGAGCAGCTTCATCGTCCGCACCACCTGGTCGGACAGGATCTCGACCATCCGGTCGACGCCCTCGCGCCCGCCCGCCATGAGCCCGTACAGGTAGGCGCGCCCGACGAGCGTGAACTTCGCCCCCAGCGCGATCGACGCGACGATGTCGGCGCCGTTCATGATGCCGGTGTCGACGAGGACGTCGACGTCGTCGCCGACCTCGCGGACCACCTCGGGCAGCAGGTGGAACGGGATCGGGGCGCGGTCGAGCTGGCGGCCACCGTGGTTGGACAGGACGATCCCGTCGACGCCGGCGTCGACGAACCGCTTCGCGTCGGCGAGGCTCTGCACGCCCTTGACGGCCAGCTTGCCGGGCCACAGGCCGCGGATGACCTCGAGGTCCTCGAAGCTGATGGTGGGGTCCATCGCCATGTCGAGCAGGTCGCCGACGGTGCCGCCGGTGGCGGACAGGGAGGCGAACTCCAGCTTGGGGGTGGTGAGGAAGTCGTACCACCACCACGGCCGGGTGGAGGCGTCCAGGACGGTGCCCAGGCTCAGCTGCGGGGGGATGGAGAAGCCGTTGCGCTTGTCGCGCAGCCGGGCTCCTGCGACGGGGGTGTCGACGGTGAAGAACAGCGTGTCGAAGCCCGCCGACGCCGCCCGCTCGACGAGGGCGTAGGAGATCTCCCGCTGCCTCATGACGTACAGCTGGAACCAGTTGCGCCCGTCCGGGTTGGCGGCGCGGACGTCCTCGATGGAGGTGGTGCCCAGCGTGGACAGGGTGAACGGGATGCCGGCGGCCGCCGCCGCGCCCGCGCCCGCGGTCTCGCCCTCGGTCTGCATGAGGCGCGTGAAGCCGGTGGGGGCGATGCCGAACGGCAGCGCCGAGGGCGCCCCGAAGACGGTGGCCGTGGTGTCGACGTCGGCGACGTCGCGCAGCACCTCGGGGTGGAACTCCACGTCCTCGAAGGCCTGGCGGGCGCGGGCCAGGGAGATCTCGCCCTCCGCGGAGCCGTCGGTGTAGTCGAAGGCCGCCTTGGGAGTCCGGCGCTTGGCGATGGCGCGCAGGTCCTCCACCGTCAGGGCCCCCGCGAGGCGCCGCTTCCTGCCGTTGAGCTCGGGCTTCTTGAACCGGAGGTGCTCGAGGACCTCGGCGGGCTTGGGGACCTGGCGCTGGACCACTCTCGACCGGCCTTCCTGGGACGTCGCCGACGGACGTCGCCGGCGTGGGGACCATCGTGCAGGGCTCAGCCCTTGACGGCTCCGGCGGTCAGGCCCGCGACGATCTGCCGGTTGAAGAAGATGTACATGACCAGCGGCGGGACCGTGATCAGCAGGATGTCCATGAACAGCAGGTTGAAGTTGGTGTTGAACTGGCTCTGGAAGTTGAAGAGGGTCAGCTGCACCGTGGCGTTCTGCTCCCCGGGCAGGAAGTAGAGCGGGTTGGTGAAGTCGTTGAAGACCGCCACCGACTGCACCACGACGACCGTGACGATCACCGAGCGCAGCAGCGGCAGGATCACGCGGAAGAACAGCCGCAGCGGTCCGGCGCCGTCGATGATCGCCGCCTCGTCGAGCTCGCGCGGGATGCGTGGCGATGAACGCCCGGAACAGCAGCACCGTGAAGGAGAGCCCGAAGGCGACCTCCACGAGGATCAGGCCCGGGAGCGTGCCGAACAGGCCGATGCCCTGCAGCACCCAGATCGTCGGTACCACGGCCGGCGGCACGATGAGGCCCGCCAGGACCAGGAAGTTGATAAGCCGGTCCACCGGGTGACGCGGCGCTGCAGGACGAACGCCACCAGGGCGCCCAGGACCACCATCACCCCGACGGAGACGACCGTGAGCACCGTGCTGTTGATGAACGCGATGACGAGGATGTAGTCGCGCGTCTGGAGCACCTCCAGGAAGTTCGCCACGAACCGAGGCTGCTCCGGCCAGGAGAAGCTCGAGCTCGGAGGCCTCCGTGGCGCTCTTGCCCGCCTGCAGCACGATGAACGCGAACGGGACGAGGAAGACGACCACGCTCGCGGCGACGGCGAGCACCCCGCCCCAGAGGCGCGTCCAGCGCTTCACATCGCCACCTCCTTCGTCGCGAGCCAGCGGGTGAGCGGGACGACGATCGCGGTCACGACGAGGAAGAGGATGACGTTGCCCGCCGTCGAGAGGCCGTAGAAGCCCGCCTGGTACTGCTTGTAGATCACCGAGGCGATGACGTCGGAGGTGAAGCCGGGACCGCCGCGGGTCATCGCCCAGATGAGGTCGAAGGAGCGCAGCCCGCCGATGAGGCTGAGCGTGATGACCGTGGTGGTCGCGGGCCACGACAGCGGCAGCGTCACGTTGCGGAACACCTGCCAGGCGGTGGCGCCGTCGACCTTCGCCGCCTCGACGTACTCCGCCGGGGATCGAGACGATGCCCGGCGATGTAGATGACCGTGGCGAGCCCGACGCCCTTCCAGACGTCGACCAGCGCCACCGAGAGCAGGGCGATGGACGGGTCCGTGAGCCACCCGGGGCCGGTGAGGCCGAAGGCGCCGATCACCTCGTTGATGACGCCCTTGGTGGGGTTCATCAGCGCGGTGAAGGTGATGCCGACGCCCACCGTGCTGACGAGCACCGGGAAGAACACCACCGACCGCAGATAGCCGCGTGCGAGGATCTGGCTGGTCAGCAGGACGCCGAGGCGCCATCCCGAGGACCACCTTGAGCCCGGAGGTCACCACGGCGTAGATGAACGTGTTGATGAAGCCCTTCACCAGCGCCGGCTCCTGGAAGAAGGAGACGAAGTTGGCCAGTCCGATGAACTCGAGCTGTTGAAGTTCCACCGGGTGAGGCTGAAGTAGAAGGAGGCGAACGTCGGGACCAGGAAGATCCCCACGTAGACCACCGCGCTCGGCAGGTAGAACCAGTGCGGGTACGTGCTCCCGCGGCGCGGCTTCCGGCGCGCCCGGGAGGGCCCCGCCGGTGCCGGTGGCACCGGCGGGAGCGCCGTCGTCGTGCTCGCCACCGGCTTACCAGCCCTTGAGGCCGAGCTGCTGCGCCTGCTTCTCGACGTCCTGGTCGTACAGGGCCGCGCCCTCGGCGGCGGTGCTGATGCCGGAGCCCACCTGCACGGTGATCTGCTCCAGCCCCGGGCCCTTCACCGGCGAGAGGAACTCCAGCGCCGGGCTCTGCTTCCCGTCGTCGAAGTAGGCGCTGACGTCCTTGGTCAGCTGCGGGACGTCTGTCGGCAGGGTGCACTCCGTGATCGGGTACGGCCCGGTCGGGGTGTTGGCCTTGCTCTGCACGTCGCACGCCTCGGGCGTGGTCATGTAGTCGAGGAACGCGTTGACGGCCTCCAGCTTGGCCCCGGTGGTGCTCTTCGGGACGTAGAGGGCGTTGGCGGCCCAGGAGGTCAGGCCGTTGGTGGAGGCGTCGTCGCCGGGGAGGGCGAAGAAGCCGACGTCACCCACCTTGTCGGGGGCCGCGGTCTGCAGCCCGGCGACGACGGCCGACAGCATCGGGTACTGCGCGCCGGTGCCCTCGGCGACCATGCGGAGCCCGTCGGCGTTCGTGGCCGAGGCGTAGTCGCTGTTGACGAGGTCGAGGTCGTGGACCTGCTGCTGGTGCTCGAAACCCTTGGCGGCGGCGGGGTCGGTGGCGAACTTCGCCTTGTTCGCCGTGAAGTCGTCGGCGAAGGTCGGCTCCGCCGCCGCGACGTTGTGGAAGTCACCGAGGACGAACAGCTGGGAGGTCCAGGTGTCGCCGTAGGTCTGGACGACGGGGGCGACGCCGTCTCCGGCGGCCTTGATCTTCTGGCTGTTGGCGATGAACTCGTCCCACGTGGTGGGCACCGACAGACCGAGCTTCTGGTACTCGGGGATGTTGTAGAGGACGCCGCCGCCGAAGCTGGTGCCGTAGGGGACGCCGTACAGGTCGCTGCCCGAGGTGACGTTGGGCTTCCACGCGTCGTCGATGCGCGAGGCGTAGTCCTCGCTCGTGAGCGGCGTGAGGTTCTTCGTCGGGTCGATCTGCTGGAACAGCGAGCCGGAGTTGTACAGGAAGACGTCGTCCATGGTGCCGGTGGACAGGCGCGTCTTGATGAGGTTGTCGCCGTCGCCGCCGCCGGGGCGCGTCTCGACGCTGATCTTCACGTCGGGGTGGTCGGCCTCGAAGGAGTCGACCAGGGCCTGCGCGGTGTCGGCGGTGCCGGCGCCGTTGTCGACGAGGAAGGTGATCGACGTGGTGCCGCTCTCGCCGTCTCCGGAGGAGGAGCCGAGCGACCCGGCGCTGCAGCCGGCGAGCAGGAGCGGGGCCGCGGCGACGGCGGCGAGCAGGCGGGGGCGGGGCACCTTCACAAGGTCTCCTCAGTGAGACGGGCGGGCACCGCACTGTCGGGCTCCGCGTGAATGAATCGTTTCAGTGCGGGGAACGTACGCGCTGGCGCCGCGGCGCGTCAAGCACTTCCGGCATCTCGCGCGCCGCGAGCGGGGTCGGGCCGGGTGGGGCGGCGTCAGCGCCGGGAGCGGGTCGACTCCCGCTCGACGAGCTCGGGGGTGAAGATGACGTGGCGGGCCGCGGCGTCACCGGCGTCGCCGCCGGCGTCCTCCACCACCTCCAGGAGCAGCTCCACCGCGGTGCGGCCCAGCAGCTCGCGGGGCTGGCGCACCGAGGTCAGAGCCACGGCCGCCGTCCCGGCGAAGGAGATGTCGTCGTAGCCGATGATGGCGAGGTCCTCGGGCACCCGGACCCCCCGGCGCAGGCACTCGTTGAGCACGCCGAGGGCCACGATGTCGTTCGCGCAGAAGACGGCCGTCGGCCGCTCGGCGGGGTCCGGCCAGGTGGCGAAGAGGCGGGCCGCCGCGGAGCTGCCGCCCCGGATGGACATGTCCTGGGTGGGCACCACCTCCACCCGGCCCCGGCTGCCGACGGCGTCGCGGAACCCGGCGAGGCGGTCCCTGACCTGCCCCAGGTGCTGCGGGCCACCGAGGAAGGCGACGCTGCGGTGGCCCCGGGCGAGGAGGTGCTCACCCGCCAGCTCTCCGCCCCGGACGTCGTCGACGGCCACCGAGGGGGCCGTGGAGGAGGCGGCGACCCGGTCGACCAGCACCACCGGCGTGCCCCGCAGCTCAAGCTCCGCGGCGGCCTCGTGCGCGCCGTCGTGCACCGGCGTGAGGAGCACCCCCATCACGCGCTGCGCCTCCAGGCGCGCCAGGTGCCGCGCCTCGCGACCGGTGTCGCCGGCGCTGTTCGAGACGACGACCAGGGCGTCGACGGCCTCGGCGGCCTCCTCGGCCCCGGAGATGACGTCGGCGAAGAAGGGGTTGGCGACGTCCAGGACGACGAGGGCGATGGTGCGGCTGGACCCGGCACGCAGCTGGCGCGCCGACTCGTTGCGGACGTAGCCCAGGCGCGCGATCGCGGCCTCCACCAGCTCGCGCTTGGCGGGGCTGACGCTGGCGGGGCGGTTCAGGACGTTGCTCACGGTGCCCACCGAGACGCCGGCCGCGCGCGCGACGTCCTTGATCCCGACCACGGCTGCACGGTAGTGCGGGGACCGGCGCGGCGCGGGTGCTCGGGTGCGCCGGGGGGCCGACCGGTGGCCCGGGTGGCGTCGACGGGCGGCGTTGACGGGTGGCGTCGACCGCGGCTAGCGTGGCTGAATCGTTTCACTCGCTCGACGGGAGACCCGCATGTCCGACCTGCGCGACGAGGCGCTGGCTGCCCTGGCCCAGCAGACCATCGAGCTCCCCAGCTGGGCGTTCGGCAACTCCGGCACCCGCTTCAAGGTCTTCTCCACGCCCGGCGTGCCCCGCGACCCCTTCGAGAAGGTCTCCGACGCCGCCCAGGTGCACCGCCACACCGGCGCCGCCCCCCGGGTGAGCCTGCACATCCCCTGGGACCTCGTCGACGACTTCGGCAAGCTCGCCGCCCACGCCGCCGACGAGGGCGTGACCATCGGCGCCATCAACTCAAACGTCTTCCAGGACGACGACTACCGGCTCGGCTCCCTCACCAACGCCGACCCGCGCATCCGCGCCAAGGCCGTCGCGCACCACCTGCAGTGCCTCGACGTGATGCGCGAGACCGGGTCGACGGACCTCAAGATCTGGCTCGCCGACGGCACCAACTACCCCGGCCAGGACGACCTGCGCGCCCGCCAGGAGCGCCTCGCCGACTCCCTGGCCCAGGTCTACGCGGCCATGGACGACGACCAGCGACTGGTGCTGGAGTACAAGTTCTTCGAGCCCGCCTTCTACGCCACCGACGTCCCGGACTGGGGCACGTCGCTGCTGCACTGCCTGGCCCTGGGGGAGCGCGCCGTCGTCGTCCTCGACACCGGCCACCACGCGCCGGGCACCAACATCGAGTTCATCGTCATGCAGCTGCTGCGCGCCGGGCGCCTGGGCGCCTTCGACTTCAACAGCCGCTTCTACGCCGACGACGACCTCATCGTCGGCGCTGCCGACCCGTTCCAGCTGTTCCGGATCATGCACGAGATCGTCCGCGGAGGCGCCCTGCGCCCCGACTCCGGCGTCAACTTCATGCTCGACCAGTGCCACAACATCGAGCCCAAGATCCCCGGGCAGATCCGCTCGGTGATGAACGTGCAGGAGGCGACGGCCAAGGCGCTGCTCGTCGACCGCGACGCGCTCGCCGCAGCCCAGGCCGCGGGTGACGTTCTCGGCGCCAACGGCGTCCTGATGGACGCCTACAACACCGACGTGCGGCCGCTGCTGGGTGACCTGCGGGAGGGCCGCGGCCTGCCGCGCGACCCCTACGCGGCCTTCGCCGCCACGGGCTACCTCAAGAAGATCGCCGCGGAGCGCATCGGCGGCGCCCAGGCCGGCTGGGGCGCCTGATGGCGGCCCCGACGGGCACGTCGACGGAGCCGACGGAGCCGCCGACGGCGGTCGCCGAGCTGCTGGAGCGCTCCCACGAGCTCGGCAGCGACCCGCGGTACACCAACTACGCCGGCGGCAACACCTCCGCGCAGGCCACCGCCACCGATCCGGTCACCGGCGACGACGTCGAGCTGGTCTGGGTCAAGGGATCCGGGGGAGACCTGGGGACGCTCGCCGAGGCCGGCCTCGCCGTCCTGCGCCTGGACCGGGTACGCGCCCTGCGCGGCGTCTACCCGGGCGTGGAGCGCGAGGACGAGCTGGTGCCCGCCTTCGACCACTGCCTGTTCGGGAAGGGCGGCGCGGCGCCGTCGATCGACACCGCGATGCACGCGCTCGTCGAGGCACCGCACGTCGACCACCTGCACCCCGACGCCGGCATCGCCCTCGCCGCCGCCGCCGACGGCGAGGCGCTCACGCGGGAGGTGTTCGGCGACCGCGTCATCTGGGTGCCTTGGCGCCGCCCCGGGTTCCAGCTGGGCCTCGACGTCGCGGCGGTCGCCGCCGAGAACCCGCAGGCGATCGGCTGCGTCCTCGGCGGCCACGGCATCACCGCGTGGGGGGAGACGAGCGCGCAGTGCCGGGACCGCTCCCTGGAGATCATCCACACCGCCGAGCGGTTCATCGCCGCGAGGACGGCCGAGCTCGCGGCTGCGGGCCGCCACCCGCTGGGCGCCGAGCTCGACGGGTACGGGCCCCTGCCCGAGGCCGACCGGCGGGCCCGGGCCGCGGCCCTCGCCCCGGTGCTGCGGGGTCTGGCCAGCACCGACGCCCCGCAGGTGGGGCGCTTCACCGACAGCGACGTCGTCCTCGACTTCCTGTCCCGCTCCGAGCACCCCCGCCTCGCCGCGCTGGGCACCAGCTGCCCCGACCACTTCCTGCGCACCAAGGTGCGCCCGATGGTGGTCGACCTCCCGGCCACCGCGCCGCTGGAGGAGGTCCTGGGACGCCTCCCGGCCCTGCACGCCGCCTACCGCGAGGAGTACGCGGCCTACTACGCGCGCCACGCCGCCGACGACAGCCCCGCGATGCGCGGCGCCGACCCGTTCGTCGTGCTCGTGCCCGGCGTCGGGATGTTCACCTACGGCCGCGACGCCCAGACGGCGCGGGTGGCGGGGGAGTTCTTCGTCAACGCCATCAACGTCATGCGCGGCGCCGAGGCGGTCAGCAGCTACGCGCCCATCGCCGAGGTCGAGAAGTTCCGCATCGAGTACTGGGCGCTGGAGGAGGCCAAGCTCGCGCGGATGCCGAAGCCGAAGCCGCTGGCCACGCGGGTGGCGCTCGTCACGGGCGCCGCGTCGGGCATCGGCCTGGCGACCGCGAAGCGGCTGGCGCGCGAGGGCGCCTGCGTGGTCGTGGCCGACCTGGACCTCGAGAAGGCGCGGGCCGCCGCCGCCGAGGTGGCGCAGCAGGCCGGGGCGCGGCGGGCCGACGACGTCGCCGTCGGAGTGGCGGCTGACGTCTCCGACGCCGGCGCCGTCGCGGCCGCCGTCGCCGAGGCGGTCCTCGCCTTCGGCGGGCTCGACCTCGTGGTCAACAACGCCGGCCTGTCGCTGAGCAGGCCGCTGCTGGAGACCACCGAGCACGACTGGGACCTGCAGCACGACGTCATGGCCAAGGGCTCGTTCCTGGTCTCGCAGGCGTCGGCGCGCGTGATGGTCGCCCAGGGGATGGGCGGCGACGTCGTCTACATCTCCTCCAAGAACAGCGTCTTCGCCGGCCCGAACAACATCGCCTACTCCGCCACCAAGGCCGACCAGGCCCACCAGGTGCGGCTGCTGGCGGCCGAGCTCGGAGAGCACGGCATCCGCGTCAACGGCGTCAACCCCGACGGCGTCGTGCGCGGCTCGGGCATCTTCGCCGGCGGCTGGGGCGCGTCCCGGGCGCAGGTGTACGGCGTGGCCGAGGAGGACCTCGGCGCCTACTACGCCCAGCGGACGCTGCTCAAGCGCGAGGTGGTGCCGGAGAACGTCGCCGACGCCGTCTTCGTGCTGACCGCCGGCGAGCTCAGCCGGACCACGGGCCTGCACATCCCCGTCGACAGCGGCGTCGCCGCGGCCTTCCTGCGGTGAGCCTCCACGCCGCGGTCGACCTCGGGGCCTCCAGCGGACGGGTGGTCCTCGGCG
The DNA here is from genome assembly GCA_963781365.1 of uncultured Actinomycetota bacterium. Taxonomy (GTDB): domain Bacteria; phylum Actinomycetota; class Actinomycetes; order Actinomycetales; family Quadrisphaeraceae; genus Quadrisphaera. The sequence continues at coordinate 271,398 of CAWAFR010000008.1, forward strand.
ACGTCGGTGGCGCTCGCGGGGGCCGCCTGGAGCTCGTCGAGGCCGCGCGCTTCCGCAACGGCGCCGTCGAGGTCGCCACCGGCGCCGGCGTCCTCGACACCGCCCTGCACTGGGACGTCCTGGGCCTCTGGCAGGACGCGCTCGCCGGCCTCCGACGGGCCTCGGAGCTCGCCGAGGCGCGGGACGGGAGCGTGACCAGCGTCGGCGTCGACACCTGGGCCGTCGACTACGCCCTCCTCGCGGCCGACGGCTCGCTGCTCGGCAACCCCCGCTCCTACCGCGACGGGCGCACCGAGGGCCTGCTCGAGGACGTCGACGCGCGCATCGCCCCCCAGCGCCTCTACGAGCGCAACGGCCTCCAGCGCCTCCCCTTCACGACGCTCTACCAGCTGCTCGCCGAGGCCCGCGGCCCGCACCTGGAGCGCGCGAGCACCCTGCTCCTGCTCCCCGACCTGCTCGGGTACTGGCTCAGCGGGCACGTCGGCGCGGAGTCGACGAACGCGTCCACCACCGGCCTCGCCGACGTCCGCACCGGCCGCTGGGCGCCCGACCTGGTCGCCCTGGCCGCCGCGGGGAGCGGCGCCGACGTCGCTGCGCTGCTGGCGCCCGTCCACGACGCCGGGCGCGTGCTGGGCGAGGTGCGCCCCGCCATCACCGCCGCCACCGGCCTGCACGGCGCGCAGCTCGTCGCCGTCGGCACGCACGACACCGCGTCCGCCGTCGTCGCCGTCCCCGCCGACACCGAGCGCTTCGCCTACGTGGTCTGCGGGACCTGGGGCCTGGTCGGGGTGGAGCTCGCCGAACCGGTGACCACGCCGGAGGGCCTCGCCGCCGGGTTCACCAACGAGCGCGGCGTCGACGGCCGGGTCCGCTACCTGCACAACGTCATGGGGCTGTGGGTCCTGCAGGGCTGCCTGGCCGACTGGCGCCTGGGCGCCGACGCGCTGCCCGGGCTGCTGGAGGCGGCAGGACGGGAGCGGGGAGGCGTCGTCGTCGACGTCGACGACACGTCCTTCCTCCCGCCGCCCCGCCCCGAGGACCCGATGGTCGAGCGCGTGCGTGCCGCGGCGCGCGCCGCGGGCCTGCCGGAGCCCGAGGGGCAGCCAGCCGTGGTGCGGTGCGTGCTCGACAGCCTCGCCGCCGCCTTCGCCCGGGCGGTGGAGGACGCCGTCCGCCTGTCCGGGAGGCCGGTCGACGTGGTGCACCTCGTCGGCGGCGGCGCCCGCAACGCGCTGCTGTGCCAGCTCACCGCCGACGCCTGCGGGCGACCGGTGCTCGCGGGCCCGGTCGAGGCGACGGCCCTGGGCAGCGTGCTCGTCCAGGCCCGCGCCGCGGGGACCCTGCACGGCGAGCTGGAGGACCTGCGCGCCCTCGTGCGCGCCACCCACGACCTCGTGCGCCACGAGCCCACCTCCCGCGCACGCACCTGATGACCGACCACGAAGGCAGGACGACGTCGATGACGATGCAGCTCCAGATCAGCGCGCTCCGGGTGGAGCACCAGCGCTCCGGCGAGGCGGTGGGGACCGGTGAGGCGAGGCCCCGCCTGTCCTGGCAGGTGGCGCCCGGGCCGCGGGACTGGGTGCAGGCCCGCTGCGAGCTGCGGCTGGTCGACGACGACGGCGGGGTGCTCGCCACCGCCGACCCCGTCGACTCCGCGGAGCAGCTCTTCGTCGCCTGGCCGTTCGCGCCCCTGACCAGCGGGCAGCGCGTCCTCGTGCAGGTCCGCGTCACCGGGGCCGACGGCAGCACCTCGGACTGGTCGGCGCCCGAGACCGTCGAGGCCGGCCTGCTCGAGCGCTCCGACTGGGACGCCGTCCTCGTCACCGCCGACCCGGCCGGCGAGCCGGGGGCGCCCGTGGCCTCGCCTGCCCCGCGCCTGCGCCGCGGCTTCGCGGTGCGCCCCGGCCTGGTGCGCGCCCGCCTGCACCTCACCGCGCACGGCCTGGTCGAGGCGCACCTCAACGGGGCGCGCATCGGTGACGAGCAGCTCGCCCCCGGCTGGACCGCGTACCGGTCGCGGCTGCGCTACCGCACCCACGACGTCACCGCTGCGCTGGTCGAGGGCGAGAACGCCCTCGGGGCGCTGCTCGGCAACGGCTGGTATCGCGGGCGCCTCGCCTGGGGCGGGCGGCGGGCGCTGTACGGCACCCAGCGGGCGCTGCTCGCGCAGCTGGAGCTGACCTACGCCGACGGGAGCACCGAGCGGGTGGTGACGGACGGCTCGTGGCGCTGGTCGAGCAGCGAGGTGCTCGACGACGACGTCTACGACGGCGAGCACGTCGACCTGCGCCTGCGCGACGACGCCTGGCTGCAGCCGGGCTTCGACGACTCCGCCTGGGAGGCCGTCACCGAGCTCGGGCTGCCGGAGGCGGTGCTCGTGGCCGCCGACTCCGCGCCGGTGCGCGCCGTGCGCACGGTCCACCCCGTCGCCCTGGAGGTGCTCGACGGGCCGGGTGCCGGCGCGGACGCGGGGCAGACCACCGTCCGCGTCGACCTGGGCGAGAACGTCGTCGGCCACCTGCGCGTGCGCGTGCGGTCGGACGTCGGCGGCGATCCAGGTCCTCAGAGGGGCGACCGCGTCGTCGTGCGCCAGGCGGAGGTGCTCGAGCACGGCGCGCTGGGTGTGCGCCCGCTGCGCACCGCGCGGTGCACCGACGTCTTCGACCTGGCCGGCAGCGGCGCGGACGAGCTGCTCGAGGTGCGGTTCACCTTCCACGGCTTCCGCTACGCCGAGGTCTCCGGGCCCGCGTGGCTGGCGCAGCTGAGCGCCGACGACGTCGAGGGCGTCGTCCTCACCTCCGACCTGGAGCGCGCGGGGGAGTTCTCCTCCTCCGAGCCGCTGCTCGACGCGCTCCACGAGAACGTGCGCCGCGGCATGCAGGGCAACTTCGTCGACGTCCCCACCGACTGCCCCCAGCGCGACGAGCGCCTCGGGTGGACCGGTGACGCGCAGGTGTTCAGCCCGACGGCGTCGTTCCTGGCGCGCTCGGGCGGCTTCTGGACGAGCTGGCTGAAGGACGTCGCCGCCGACCAGGTCGACGGCGTGGTGCCGTTCGTCGTGCCCGACGTGCTCTCCGGTGCCGGGCTCGCCGGGGTGCAGGACGCCCCGGTCCCGGCGGCGGCGTGGGGCGACGCGGGCGTCGTCGTCCCCTGGGTCGTGCACGAGCGCACCGGTGACGCCGGCGTGCTGGAGCGGCAGTGGCCGAGCATGGTCGCCTGGGTCGAGCGCCTGCTGCGCGAGGCCGGCGACGACCTGCTGTGGTCCGGCGGGTTCCAGTTCGGTGACTGGCTCGACCCGACGGCACCGCCGGAGGACGCCGCCGCCGCGCAGGCCGACCCCGACGTCATCGCCACCGCGCACCTGGCCCGGGGCGCGGCGCTCCTGGCGCGCACCGCCCGCGTGCTCGGCCGCGAGGCCGACGCCGTGCACTGGGACGGGGTCGCCGCGCGGGTGCGCGACGCGTTCGTCGCCGAGTACGTCACCGGTTCCGGACGCGTGCTGTCGGACTGCCCGACGGTCTACGCCGTCGCGATCTGCTGGGACCTGCTGCCCGAGGGCTCCCGCCAGCACGCCGGTGACCGGCTCGCCGACCTCGTGCGCGCCTCCGGGTTCCGCATCAGCACGGGGTTCGTGGGGACGCCGCTGGTCACCGACGCGCTCACGCTGACCGGGCACGTCGAGGTCGCGCACCGCCTGCTGCTGCAGCGGAAGGTCCCCAGCTGGCTGTACCCGGTGACGATGGGCGCCACCACGGTGTGGGAGCGCTGGGACTCGATGCTCCCCGACGGCACCATCAACCCCGGGGAGATGACCTCGTTCAACCACTACGCGCTGGGCGCGGTGGCCGACTGGATGCACCGCTCGCTGGCCGGGCTGGCTCCCGGCGAGCCCGGCTACCGCACCCTGGTCATCGAGCCCCACCCCGGTGGTGGCCTGACCCGGGCCTCCGCCAGCCACGACACCCCCTACGGCACCGCCTCGGCCGGCTGGCGCGTCGAAGGCTCCGGTGACGCAGCGACGTGGCACCTCGACGTCGTCGTCCCGCCGGGTGCCACCGCCGTGGTGCACCTGCCCGACGGCAGCGACCCGGTGCGCGTGGGCAGCGGGGAGCACGCCTTCTCGCTGCCCGCAGCCTCGGCGCTGGCGGGAGCCTCCCGGCCGGTCGGCCTGGGGTCGAGCACCCGCGAGCTCCTCGACGACGCGGCGGCGTGGGCGGCCGTCTCCGACGTCCTCGTGGCGGCGGGGGTCGGCGCCGACGACGGCGACGTCGCGCGCCGCATCGCCCCGACGCTGTCCAAGAGCGTGGCGGAGATGGCCGGCGCGGCCGCGGGGCCGGGCAGCCCGCCGGTCGGCGGGTCGCTGGTCGAGAAGGTGGCCGCGGCGCTGGAGCGGGCGTGACCGGCGTGACGGGTGCCGTGCCGGCGGCGGGCCCGGGCTCGGCGCCGGCGCTGACCACCGCGCCGCAGGTCGCGCCCGACGGCGGGTGGCCGCACTCCTGGCGGGGGGAGTGGGTCGCCGCGCTCGAGCCCGTCGCCGCCGACCGGCACGACGTCGTGGCGCCCACCCGCGGGCCGGGGCGCTGGTCGTTCCGCGTGCGCGTGCACCTCGACGCCGTCCCGGAGCGGGCACCGCTGCGGCTGACCGCCGACTCGCGGTACGCGCTGCACGTCAACGGCACCGAGGTGGGCCGGGGCCCGGTGCGGTCCCAGCCGCGCCGGCTCACCTACGACACCCACGACGTCGCACCGCACCTGCGGGTGGGGGAGAACACCGTCGTCGTGCTGGTGACGCACTACGCCCGCGCCAACTCCTCCTGGCAGCCCGCCGCCGCGAACGCGGGGCTGGGGGCCGACGCCGTCCTCGTGCTGGAGACCGACCTCGGCGCGGAAGCCGGGGAGGAAGACGAGCGCTGGCTGGTCACCGGGCCGCACTGGGAGGTGCGGCGCGAGGCCGCGTGGTCGCAGACGACGTCCGCTGCCGGCATCCACGGCGGCATCCCCGTGGAGCTGCTCGACGCCCGGGCGCTGCACTCCGGGTGGCGCTCCGGCGAGGGCGACGGCTGGTCACCGGTGGTGGTCCGCCGCGCGGTGCACCTGGGGGCGCTGGCCCGCTCCCGCCCGCCGACGGACCCCTACGGCGCGCTGCTCCCGCGTCCGGTGCCGCCGCTGGCCGGCGACGTCGTCGTGCCCGCCACCGCCCGCGTCCACGCGCCCCTCGCCGCGGACTCCGGCAGCACCGCACGTGACGGAACCCCGGTGGCGGACGACGCCCCGGTCGAGCGGGTGCTCGCCGCCTGGCCGGGCGTCGATGCCGGGACGCCCGTCGACGACCCCACCGCCGTCGTCCTCGACGCCCCGGCGGGCCGGCCGGTGCCGGTCTCCGTCGACGTCGGCCGCATCACCGCGGGCCGGGTGCGCTTCGCCCTCGACGCGCCCGCCGGGACGGTGGTGGAGCTGCTGTACCGCGAGGCGGCGCCGTCGACGTCGGACGCCGCGATCGACTCCGTCCCGCGGGTCGGTGCGCGCTACACCGCCCGCGGCGACGGCGACGACTTCCTGGCGCAGGAGGTCAACGGGTTCCGCCACGTGCACGCCCTCGTGACAGCACCCGCTGACGGGCGCGTGGTGCTCCGCGACCTCGCCGTCGTCGAGCAGCTCTTCCCCGCCGGGCGCACCGGGCGGTGGGCCTCCAGCGACCCCGAGCTCGACGCGCTGCACGCCGCCGGGGTCCGCACGGTGGCGCTCAACGCCCTGGACTCCTACACCGACTGCCCGACCCGCGAGCAGCGCGCCTGGGTCGGCGACGGCGTCGTGCACGCCTCGGTGCACCTGGCCACCGCCCAGGACTGGACGATGGCGCTGCGCTACGTCGACCTGGCGGCCTCCCCGCGCCCCGACGGCATCCTGCCGATGAGCGTGGTCGGCGACATGGAGGCAGACGGCGGCCACACCATCCCCGACTGGTCGCTGTACTGGGTGCGCGGCGTCCGCGACCTGTGGGAGCACACCGGCGACGCCGACGCGCTGGCCCGCCACCTGCCCGTCGTCCGGCGGGTCCTGGAGTGGTTCACCCCCTACCAGCGCGACGACGGGGTGCTCGTCGATGTGCCGGAGTGGACGCTGGTCGACTGGTGCAGCGTCCTGCTGACCGGCCGCAGCGCGGTCCTCACCGCGCTGTGGGCCCGGGGGCTGCGAGACCTGGAGGTGCTCGCCGGTGCGCTGGGCCAGCGCGCCGACGCCGCGTGGGCGCGGCAGCGCTGGGAGCAGGCACGGGCGGGGTTCGAGCAGTTCTGGGACGAGGGGCGCGGCACGTACGTCGACCACCTGCCCAGCGGCTCTGGTGGTGACGGCGGTGGCGCCGGTGACGGCGGCGGGCTGCGCCGTCTGCCGGCGTCGCAGCTGGCCGGTGGCGCTGGCCGTCGTGTCCGGGCTCGCGCCGGCCGAGCGGGTCGAGCGCGTCGTCGCGTGGACCTCCGACATCGCGCGGCAGGTGGTCCGCTCCTGGGTGGGCGGAGACGGCGGGTACACCTCGCCAAGATCGACGAGCAGATGAGGGGCGTGCAGCGCGTCGACTGGGACGCCGAGCGGGAGGTCGTCGTCGCCGAGCCGTTCGCCGCGCACCTGGTGCACGACGCCTACGCCGCCGCCGGGCGCCCCGACCTGGTGGTGGCGAGCTGCCGGCGCTGGTCGGTGTTCCTGACCGACGGGTACGACACCTTCGGGGAGTGCTGGGGCTGGGGGACGCCGGTGCACGGCTGGTCGGCGACGCCCACCCGCGACCTCGTGCGCTCCGTGCTGGGGGTGACTCCGGCCGAGCCGGGGTTCGCCGCGGTGCGAGTGGCGCCGGCGTTCGGCGTCGTCGAGCGGGTCGAGGGGGAGGTGCCCACGCCGCACGGCTGGGTGCGCGTCGTCGTCGACGGCCGTGACGTCACGGTGGACTCCCCGGTGCCGGTGGTGCTGGTCGACGCCGACGGCGTGGAGCACCGGCTCCCGGCCACCGCTGCCGCCGCCCGCTGAGGGCTCCTCGCCGCCGCGCCGCCGCCGCGCCGGGCGGGCCCGCAGCACGAAGCACGACCGTCACGCGGAGGCGGCTGGCGCGCGCTCGGGGTCCGTAGCGTCCCCGCGGCACCCCACCCCCACCGAGAGGCCGCCATGAGCGCTCCGGCTCAGACCCCTCAGAACACCGGACTCACCGTCGAGGACGAGGGCTACCACAAGGGCCTCAAACCCCGGCAGATCCAGATGATCGCCATCGGCGGCGCGACCGAGAACCCCGAGAAGATCATGCCCAGGGCGATCAACGCCGTCGTGTACCGCATCGCGATCTTCTACGTCGGCTCGCTGGTGCTGCTGGGGCTGCTGCTCCCGTACACCGCCTACGCGGCCGGTGAGAGCCCCTTCGTGTCGTTCTTCTCCCGCCTGGGGGTCGGCGGAGCGGGCTCGATCATGAACGTGATCGTGCTGACCGCGGCGATCTCCAGCCTGAACGCGGGTCTGTACTCCACCGGACGGGTGCTGCGCTCGATGGCGATGAACGGCTCCGCCCCGCAGTTCACCGGGAAGATGACCCGCAACGGTGTCCCCTTCGGCGGGATCCTGCTGACCGGGTTCATCACGCTGCTGGGCGTCGGGCTGAACGCCGTCGCGCCGGGCCAGGCGTTCGAGATCGTGCTGAACATGTCGGCCCTGGGCATCGTCTCGGCCTGGGGGACGATCGTGCTGTGCCAGATGCGGCTCTACTCCCTGTCGAAGCAGGGGCTGCTGGAGCGCCCGCACTTCCGCCTCTTCGGCGCCCCCTGCACGGGGTGGGCCACGCCGGTGTTCCTCGTCGCCGTGATCGTGCTGATGGGGTTCGACTACCCGATCGGCACCTGGACGGTGGCCACGCTGGTGGTCATCGTGCCGGCGCTGATCGTCGGGTGGATGGCGGTGCGCGGCCGGGTGCTGGCGGTGGCCGCCGAGCGCGTCGGCTACACCGGGGACTACCCGGTGGTCGCCAACCGCCCCGCGGCCGGGAGCCACGAGCACTGAGGGCCGCTGACGCCGCCAGCGGTGACCGGCTGGCGGCGGCAGCGCCTCACGCGGTGGGGCGGTGTCCGGGCCGGTCATGACACCGACGGCCCAGGCCGCCTGCTCAGCTGAGGCAGAGGGCCACGAGGGCGACGTCGTCGCTCGGGGCGCCGGGCACCATGTCGGCGAGCACCGCGTCGACGAGGCCGTCGAGGTCGTCGCAGCCCTCCCACGCCCGGTGGGCCGCGGTGCGCAGGCGGGCGATGCCCTCGGACAGCGGCTGGTCGCGCCGCTCGACGAGCCCGTCCGTGTAGAGCAGGAGCATCGCGGCGGGCGCCAGCCGCGTCCGGTTCAGCTGCCGGCGGGTGCCGGGGTCGACGCCCAGCAGCAGGTCGGTGCTGTCGGCCTCCAGCAGGGCGACCTCCCCGGTGGCGGAGATGACCACCGGCGGCGGGTGGCCGGCGTTGGACCACGCCAGCTCGACCGACCCGGTCTCCTCCTCCGCCTCGCACGGCGCCGGAGCGCTGATCCGCACGATGGCGGAGGTCGCCGTCGTGTCGACACCGGAGGCGCGCATCACCTCGTCGGCGCGCCGCAGCATCTCGTCCGGGCCGCCGTCTCCGACCATGCCGAGCGTCCGCACGATGGAGCGCAGCTGGGCCATCGCCGCTGCCGCCTGGGTGTCGTGGCCCATGACGTCGCCGATCACGGCGACGGCGGCGCCGCCGGGCTGGGTGAACACGTCGTAGAAGTCACCGCCCACCTGCGCCGCCTCGGCGGCGGCCACGTAGCGCACGGCGGTCCTGACGTGCGCCGGAGCAGCGTTCGGCGACAGGTCGAGCAGGGAGCGCTGCAGCCCCTCGGCGAGGTCCCGCTGCTGGCGGAAGAGGCGCGCGCGGTCCAGTGCCAGGCCGGCACGCGCGGCGATGTCCGAGGCGAGGTCGGTGTCCCGCGCGCTCATCGGCGCCCTCCCGGGGCCGGTGCCGAGGGTCAGCAGGCCCAGGGTGCGCCCGCGGCTGCGCAGCGCCCACGTCACCATCGACGTCGGCGCCAGGGCCAGGAGGGCGTCGCGGGCCTCACCCGGGTCGAGCGACCCCGCGAGCTGCTCCACGTCGGCCGGGGAGCCGGGCCCGCGCTGCTCGTCGTGCCGGTCGAGCCCGTGCACCGCACGGGCCTCGGGGCCGAGCAGGGAGGTCAGGACGGTCCGCCCGGCGGCGTTGAGGGAGGTCAGTCGCGTGCGGGCGAGCCGCTCGACGTCGTCCCGCCGCTGCGGGTCGTGGTGCCACCAGGCGACGTCGCGCAGCCCGTGCCGCCCGCGCGCCACCTGCCGGGTGGGGGAGGCCCCCCACCGGGCCGGGCGGAGACCGGTGCGGGGACGACGGCGTCGTCGGCGACGAAGGCGAGCACCGCGAAGTCGGCGAGCTCGGGGACCACCAGGTGGGCGAGCCGCTCGAGGGACTGCTCGGGGTCGACGACCTCCGACAGCTGGCCGCTGACCTCCGCGAGCAGCTGCAGCCGCGCGTGCGCGGCCTCGGCCTCGGCCTGGGCGCGCTCCGCGTCGGCCCGGGCCTCTGCTCGGCGGCCAGGGCGCGGTCGCGCTCGGCGTCGGCGGCACCTGCCCGGTGACGTCGGTCTGGATGCCGACGTAGTGGGTGACCCGCGCCCTCGGCGTCGCGGATCGGGCTCATGGTCGACCTGGTTCCAGAACGCCGTGCCGTCTTGCGGTAGTTGAGCAGCGTCACGCTGGCCGAGCCTGCCCTGCTCGACAGCGCCTCGCGCAGCCGCGCGGCGGCCGCCTGGTCGGTGCTCGGGCCCTGCAGGAAGCGGCAGTTGCGGCCCACGACCTCCTCGAAGGTGTAGCCGGTGATCGCGGTGAAGGCGGGGTTGACCCAGACCAGCGGCTGCTCGGGGTCGAGGGCGTCGGCGACGGTGAAGGACAGCGCCGTGGCGCTCAGCGCGCGGTCGCGGAGGTCCTGGCCGACCGGGACGGCGTCGCGACGCCGTCGGCCGCGTCGGCGACGGCGTCGAGCACGACGGCGGCAGCGGTGCTCGTCGGCGCGGCGTCGGCGGCCGCGGCGCAGCGTCTGCGGCTGCGCGGTCGCGCAGCGGCAGGAGGACGACGAGGGCGTGCTCGTCGAGCATCGGCGCGTCGACATGCGGCAGCGCCACCACCCACAGCGGCTCGCGGCGCGCGCCCAGGTCGCTGCGCCGGGCGGCGGAGACGGCCTGGCCCGCGACGGGCTCGACGCGGGCGATGCGGGAGAGCGGGTGCGCGGTCTCGTCGAGCAGCTCGGCGCCGTCGAGGTCGCGCAGCTCGGCGGCGTCGGCCCAGTCGTCGAGGCTGACGGGCAGGCCGCAGGCCGGGGGCCAGCTGCTCGGCGACGTCGTTGGCGTGGAGCACCCGGCGCTCCGCCAGGTCGACCATCAGCACGGCCGCCGGTGCGTCGGCCCGGACCTGCGCGACCCGGCGCGGCGCTCCGGCGGTGCCCACCGGCCGGTGCTGACCCCGCCCGACCACCTCGACCACGTCAGTGGCGTCCACCGTCCACGCCCCCCGTCGCGCGCTCCGCGCCCGCAGCCCCTCCCGGCCGCGACGCACGCAGGACACTGTAAGGCCCGCTCGCCGCCTCGATCAGGTGTTCCCAGTCGACGGCTGGCGGCCTGGGGCCACCGACGTGACCGAGGTCACGGGGAGCCGAGCTGCCGGGCGGCCGCCGGGTCCTCACCGGCAGCACCAGGACGAGGGCGAAGGGGGTAGCCCCACCGCGCCGCGGTCTCGGGCACGTGCTGGAAGTTCATGCCGCAGATGCCGCAGACGAGGCTGGGTGCGACGAAGATCGCCGCCCAGGAAAAGATCTTCACCTCCTCGTTCTGGGCGCAGATCGGTGGTGCTGCCGGTGAGCCGCAACGCCCTCGTCACGGTGAGCCTGTTCGCGTTCCTGTGGGCGTGGTCGGACTCATCTTCGCCTCGACGCTCGCCGCCGGGTCGGACCTGCAGCCGATCACGATGGGCATCTACCGCTGCATCGGCAACAACAACCAGGAGTGGAACTCGATCATGGCGACCGCCGTGGTCGCGTCGGTCCCCGCGGCCGTGCTCCTCGTGCTGGCGCAGCGCTACGTCGCCGCGGGGGTCACCGCCGGCGCCGTCAAGGACTGACGGCGCCGGCACCGCCGGACCCCGGCGGCCGTCCAGCAGCGGGCGGCCGTCAGGCCAGCGGCGTCCAGCGCGCCTCGTGGGCGGCGCTGTCCTCCACGGCGGCGAGGATCCGCTGCACCGCGAGGCCGTCCGCGAACGACGGCTGCGGGTCGCGGCCCGCGACGATCGCGTCGACGAAGTCGCGGACCTCGTGCGTGAAGGTGTGCTCGTAGCCGAGGCCGTGCCCGGGCGGCCACCAGGCGCCGACGTACGGGTGGTCGGGCTCGGTGACGAGGATCCGGCGGAAGCCGGCCTCGACGGCGGGCTCGGTGAAGTCGAAGAACTCCAGCTCGTTCATCCGCTCGAAGTCGAACGCGAGCGAGCCCTTCGACCCGTTCAGCTCGATCCGCATCGCGTTCTTGCGGCCGACGGCGAAGCGCGTCGCCTCGAACGTCGCGAGCGCGCCCTGGTCGGTGCGGGCGATCGAGACACGGCCGCGTCGTCGACGGTGACCTCGCCGCGCTCCTCCGAGCCCTTGGCGGTGAGGCCGCCGGTCTGCTCGGCGAGCTGCGGCCGGGTCTTCACGAACGTCTCGGTGAGCCCGCGTCACGCCGGTGAGCCGGTGCCCGGTGAGGAACGTGCGCCAGGTCGATGATGTGCGCGCCGACGTCGCCGAGGGCGCCGGAGCCGGCGGCGTCCTTGTCGAGGCGCCAGACGAGCGGGAACTCCGGGTCCGCGATCCAGTCCTGCAGGTACAGGGCGCGGATGTGGCGGATGTCGCCGATCCGGCCCTCGTCGACGAGCTGCTTCGCGTACGCGAGCGCCGGGCGTGCGGCGGTAGGAGAAGCCGACCATCGACCGGACCCCGCGGGCGGTCGCGGCCTCGGCGGCCGCGACCATCCGCTCGGCACCCGCGACGGAGTTCGCCAGCGGCTTCTCGCACAGCACGTGCTTGCCGGCCTCCAGCGCGCCGATGGCGATGTCGACGTGGCTGTCGCCCGGCGTGCAGACGTCGACGACGTGGATGTCCGGGTCCGCGACCGCGTCGCGCCAGTCGGTCAGCACGTTCGGGATGCCGAACGCGTCGGCGAAGGCCTGCGTGTTCTCCCGGTTGCGGCCGATCACGTGCGTGACGCGGGCGCGGGGTGCCGAAGAACTTCGCGGCCTGCGCCCACCCGGCGGTGTGGATCCGGCCCATGAAGGCGTAGCCGGCGACGGCGACGTTCAGCTGCTCGTCGATGTCGTGCGTCCTGGGCTCTCTGCTTCGTGGAGAAGGCGGCGTCGAAGGCGGCGGCGGGCGGCTGGATGGCGTTCAGCTTCCGGACGATGCTCGAGCGCCTCGGGGGCGCCGACCGTGCGGTCCATGCCGGCGTCCTCCCACTCGACGCTCGTCGGGCCGTCGTAGCCGATCGCGTTCAGCGTGCGGAAGATGCGCTCCCACGGCACCTCGCCGTGGCCGACGGAGACGAAGTCCCAGCCGCGGCGCGGGTCGGCCCACGGCAGGTGGCTGCCCAGCCGGCCGTTGCGGCCGTCGAGGTGCGTCACCGACTCCTTGCAGTGCACGTGGAAGATCCTGTCCGCGAAGTCCTGCAGGAACATCGACGGGTCGAGCTGCTGCCAGACGAAGTGCGACGGGGTCGAAGTTGAACCCGAAGGCCGGGTGGTCGATCGCCTCCAGCGCCCGCTTCGCGGTCCAGTAGTCGTACGCGATCTCGGTCGGGTGGATCTCGAGCGCGAACCGGACGCCCGTGCTCCTGGAACGCGTCGAGGATCGGCGTCCACCGGGTGACGAAGTCGTCGAACCCGCGCTGCACGAAGGCGTCGGAGGCCGGCGGGAACATCGCGACGGCGTGCCAGATGGACGAGCCGGTGAAGCCGGTGACGGTCTTCACGCCCATCGCCTTCGCGGCCTTCGCGGTGGTGATCATCTCGGCGGCGGCGCGCTGCCGGACGCCCTCGGGGTCGCCGTCGCCCCACACCCGGTCGGACAGGATGTCGCGGTGCCGCTCGTCGATGGGGGAGTCGCACACCGCCTGGCCGAGCAGGTGGTTCGAGATCGTCCAGACCTTCAGGCCGTTGCGCTCGAGGATCGGCCTTCCGGTCGGCGACGTACTCCGGGTCCTCCGCGGCGCGGACGACGTCGAGGTGGTCGCCCCAGCAGGCGATCTCGAGGCCGTCGTAGCCCCACTCGCCCGCCATCCGCGCCACCTCCTCGAACGGCAGGTCGGCCCACTGGCCGGTGAACAGGGTGACGGGACGCGTCATCGCGCTCCTCCGTGAGTTCCGCAGCGGCTCCGGTGAGGGGCCACCAGGTGATCAGGTGCCCCCCCATCCTCCCGCCCGGGTCGATGCGGATCGACGGCGGGGGACGCCGGGGACGCGCCCGGGGGTGCACGACGACGGCCGCCGCCCCGGCAGGGACGGCGGCCGTCGGAGGTCGCGGGGGTCTCAGGCCTTGAAGGCGTCCTTGACGTGCTCGCCGCGCTGCTTCACGTCGCCGGCGACCTGGTCGCGCTGACCCTCGGCCTGCAGGTCACGGTCGTCCGTCTTCTCGCCGACGGCCTCCTTGACCTTGCCGCCGGTCTCCTGGGCAGCGTTCTTGATCTTGTCAACAGCGGACATGAGAGCCCTCCTTCATCGGATGCCCCCATCCTCGCGTCAGCCGGCGTCCTTCGCCCGTCGAGCGGTGTCGGCCAGCAGGGTGCCCGCGATGCCCGCCAGGAACACGTCCTTCGCGATGGCCTGCCCCTGCTCGGTCCAGCGCAGGCTGCCGGGCTGGCGCATGCCGGGCACCCGCAGGTAGAGGCCGAGCAGGCCCCCGCTGAACGCCGCCAGGCCGGCGGCGACCAGGCCCGTGGGCACGAACGGCACCAGCAGCGCGGACCCGAGCACGATCTCCGACGTCGAGAGCGCCTTCACGAACCGCGCGGGCGGCACGTCCTTCAGGAACGGGTACGCGGTGGAGGCGAAGCCGTGCAGGCCCGCCGCCGTCTCCGCGGAGGCGCCGCGCTTGGACAGGCCCGAGTTGAGGATGTAGATCCCGCTGGCGAAGCGGGCGGGCAGGTGGGCCGGGACGACAGGGCTGGGCACGGAGACCTCCGGGGTTCGGGGGGAACGGGGGCGGGGGGTCGAGCTGGGGCCGGCGCGCGGGCCGGCCGGCGCACGGACGGGGACTGCTGTGGTGCCGCCCTCGTCACGCTAGCCAGGGCGGGGCGCGCCCGCGACCGGCGCGTCTGTCCCGAAGTCCCTGACCCGCGGGTGTCATCCGGCTACCGTGAGCGAGGGGCTGACTGCAGGAGGAGATCCGTGGGACGACGGGCCAAGCCGGGTGCGCGACTGCGCCTGGCGCACCCGGCCGAGGGCGTGGCCCTCGGCGTCGCCGGGCTCCTCGTGGCCGCCACCCTGACCATCTCCCTGGGCGGCCTGCCCGACCTGCCGGGCGGCTCCTCGTCCGGCGACGTGGTCGCCGCAGACGCGTCGGGGGCGAGCACCTCGGGGACGGCGACGACGCCGAGCGCCACCGCGGCCGGGTCCCGCTCGGCCGCGGCATCCGCGGCGTCGGCAGCGACCGCCTACAGCTCGATGCAGGTCGCGAGGCTCGCCACCGCAGTCCAGACGCTGCCCCCCTGTCGGTGCCCAGCGGCACCGGCGCGGTGCTGCCCGGCATGGGCGTCCTGGCCACCGAGCTCACCCCGCTGCAGCTCCCGGTCGACGACGCCCCTGACCCCGTGCCCACCGCGGCCCGAACGCCGGCGGGCTCGGCGCCCGCCGCGCCGGCCCCGTCGAGCACCGACCCGGCTCCCAGCGCCAGCAGCACCGGCAGCGGCGACGCCGTCCCCAGCAGCGCACCCTCCAGCGCGGTCCCGTCGGTCGGCGCCGGTGGTGGCGGTGACGCGGCGACGGAGGGGCCGGCGGGGTCGGCGGGGCCCGGCGCCGTGGCGCCCCCGCCGTCGACGCAGGACGCCGCCCCCTCGGGGGCCCAGGAGCCGCAGGTCACGACGCTGGCGGCTCGCGGGTCGGGGACCGCCGCCCCCAGCAGCAGCACCTCCGACGGCGCCGAGAGCGCCTCGACGGCGGGCGGAGCCGCGTCGGACGTGGCAGCCAGCCCCGCCAGCAGCTGACGGGCCGCTGACCTCCGACCCATCAGCCGCTCCGGCCTCTCAGAGCCGGCTCACCGCAGGGCCGGAGCGGCGCCGGCGGGTGTCAGCGGTGCTGCTCGGTGGCCAGCGCCGCGGCGCCGACGATCCCCGCGGAGTTGAGCAGCTGCGCCGGGACGATCGGCGTCCGCAGCGACAGCTCCGGCAGGAACTTCTCCGACTTCTTCGACACACCGCCGCCGACCACGATGAGGTCCGGCCACAGCAGCGCCTCCAGGGAGGAGAAGTACTTCTGCAGGCGCTTCGCCCAGTGGCTCCAGGAGAGGTCGTCGCGCTCGCGGGCGGCGTCGGAGGCGCGGGTCTCGGCGTCGTGCCCGTCGACCTCGAGGTGCCCGAGCTCGGTGTTGGGCAGCAGCACGCCGTCGACCAGGACCGCGGTGCCGATGCCGGTGCCGAGCGTGGCGAGCACGACGACGCCCTTGACGCCCTTGGCGGCGCCGTAGCGGGCCTCGGCGACGCCGGCGGCGTCGGCGTCGTTGACCACGTGCACGGGGTGCCCGGTCACCGCGGTCATGAGGGTGGCGACGTCGTAGTCGACCCAGGACTTGTCGACGTTCGCCGCGGTGCGGGCCACGCCGTGCTGGATGACCGCCGGGAAGGTGATGCCGACAGGGATCCCGGCGCCGCCGTCGGGCAGGGACTCCCCGAACCCGTCGACGATCTGCTTGACCACCCGGGAGACCGCGTCGGGCGTCGACGGCTGCGGGGTGGGGATCCGGGTGCGCTCGGCGAGGAACTCGCCGGTGGCCAGGTCGACCGGGGCGCCCTTGATGCCGGACCCGCCGATGTCGATGCCGAACCCGGTGCCCGACAGGACCGCTCCCGGCGGAGCGGTCGGGCCGCTGCCCGTCCCGGTCCGGGTGGGCTGGGCGGTCGGGGGCGTCTGGCTGCTCTGGGGTGCCACGGCGACGCAGGCTAGGCGCTCACGGCCGGGTGAGCACCTCGCGCCCGCCTCCGTCACCAGGACGGTGTGCTCGAACTGCGCCGTTCGGCGGCGGTCGCGGGTGACGACGGTCCAGCCGTCGTCCCAGACCTCCCACTCCGCGCTGCCCAGCGTGATCATCGGCTCGACGGTGAACGTCATGCCCGGCTCGATCACCTCGGCGTGGTCGGGGGCGGCGTCGTGGTGGGGGACGACGAGCCCGGAGTGGAAGCTGGTGCTGATCCCGTGGCCGGTGTACTCCGCCACGGTGCCGTAGCCGAAGCGGCGCGCGTAGGTCTCGATCACCCGGCCCACCACGTTGAGCTCCCGGCCCGGGCGCACCGCGGAGATGCCGCGGTCGGTGGCCGTGCGGGCGCGCTCCAGCAGCAGCGCGTCCTCCTCCGCCGGGTCTCCGGCGGCGAAGGTGGCGTTGGTGTCGCCGTGCACCCCGACGCCGTCCAGCACCACGTAGGCGGTGACGTCGACGTTGCACAGGTCGCCGTCGAGGAGCTCGGTCGAGTCCGGGATCCCGTGGCAGACGACCTCGTTGACGCTCGTGCAGCACGACTTCGGGAACCCGCGGTACCCCAGGGTGGAGGGGTAGGCGCGGTGGTCGAGGAGGAACTCGTGGACGACGGCGTCGAGCGCGTCCGTCGTCGTCCCCGGCCGCACGTGACGGCCCGCCTCCGCCAGGGCGCCGGCCGCGACCCGGCACGCGACGCGCATCCGCTCGACGACCTCGGCGCCGGGGACGTCGCCGCCGGTGTGGGGCGCGGGCCGGGGGCGGTCGACGTACTCCGGGCGCGGGAGGTCGGCGGGGACGGCGCGGCGCGGGCCGACGCGGCCGGGCACCAGGGGCGGTCGGGCGGGCACCGCGGGAGTCTAGGTCGCGCGCACCCGGCTCCCTGGAGCACGATCTCGGCCATGAGCGACCAGCCGCAGCAGTACTGGTTCAACACGAAGACCGGGCAGGTAGACGTCGGGCACCTCAAGCCCGGCTCGACGCTGCTGGGTCCCTACGGCACCCGCGAGGAGGCCGAGGGCGCGCTGGCCACGGCCCGCGCGAAGACCGAGGCGTGGGACCGCCAGGACGACGACGCCTGACGGTCGCGGCGCGGGGCCCGCCCGGGGCGGGGATCCCGGCGCCACCCCGGGCAGTGCCCGGGCAGCCCGCGCCCCCCTGTGGACGCAGAGCCGTCGTCCACAGGAGGGGCCGTCGGGACCGGGCAGTGCCCGGGCACCGGGCAGGTGCACCCGCCCCGCCCGAGAGTGGCCCGTGGGGCGGGGGACCGGGGTCAGCGGTGGAGCTTCGGCAGCACCTGCTCGCCGAACACGCGGATCCAGCGCTCCTGGTCGCGCCCGACGTTGTGCAGGTACACCCGGTCGAAGCCGAGGTCGATGAACCGCTGCACGTAGGCGCGGTGCTCGTCGGGGTCCTCGCTGATGAGCAGGCGGCCCCGGAAGTCCTCCTCGCGCACGAGCTTGGCCATGGCGGCGAAGTCGTGCGGGGAGCGGATGTCGGCCTTGGGGAAGGCCATGCCGCCGTTGGGCCACTGGTCGAGGGCGTCGGCGAGCGCCTCCTCGTACGTCGGGCGCCCACGCCAGGTGCAGCTGCAGCACCCGGTGCATCGCGTCGGGGTCCTTGCCGGCCTCGCGGGCGCCCTCGGCGAAGCGGTCGAAGAGCCCGCCGATCTTCTCCAGCGGCGCGCCGACGGTGATGATCCCGTCGGCGTGCTTCCCGGTGCGCTTGGCGTTCACGGGGCCGGCGGTGGCCACCAGCACCGGCGGCGCCTGCTCGGGCATCGTCCACAGCCGCGTGGTGTGCATCTGGAAGTGGGTGCCGTCGAAGCGGACGTCCTTGCCCGCGATCGAGGCGTCGAAGAGGCGCTTGATGAGGTCGACCGCCTCGAACATCATCGCGCTGCGCTTGGCGGCCTCGGGCCAGTAGCCGGCGATGACGTGCTCGTTGAGCGCCTCCCCGGCGCCCACGCCCAGCCAGGTGCGGCCGGTGTACATCGACTCCAGGGTCGCGGCGGCCTGCGCGACGACGGCGGGGTGGAAGCGGAAGCTCGGGCAGGTCACCCCCGGGCCGAGGTCGCCGCGCGTGCGCTCACCGACCGCGGCGAGCACCGACCAGACGAAGCTGGCCTCGCCCTGCGCGGGCACCCAGGTCTGGAAGTGGTCGGCGGCCATGCAGCCGGAGAAGCCGTGCTCCTCGGCGAGGGCGGTGTACCGGACGGCGTCGGCGGGTGCGAACTGCTCCAGGGCCGCCGCGTACCCGATCGTGAGGTCTGCCACCCGGGCGACGCTAGCCCCGGGCCCCGCCGTCGCGCACGCCGCGGCCCGGCTGGTGCGCCCACAGGTCGCGCAGCAGGCAGACCTCGGCGCCGTGGTGGACCGCCTCCCGGGTGATGTGCAGCACGAGCCCCCCGCCTGGTCAGCGCCGCCGGGTGACCGCTGTCACCGCGGGCGGCGCCTGACCGCGGTCGGTCCTAGCCTCGCGCGCATGAGCGAGCAGAGCAGCCACGAGCAGGCGACCGTCCCCGGCGTGCAGGTCGTCATGGACGCGGCAGACCCCCACGCGCTGGCCGAGTTCTGGGCCGCCGCGCTCGGGTACGAGGTGGAGGACGTCGGCGGCTTCGCGCAGGAGATGCTCGACGAGGGCCGCGCCACCGAGGCCGACGTCCTGCAGCGGAACGGGGTGCTGGTCTGGCGCGACGCCTCCGCCGCCCGCGACCCGGGCGGGGTGCGGCCCCGGCTCTACGTGCAGCGGGTGCCGGAGCCGAAGACCGTCAAGAACCGGGTGCACCTCGACCTCCACGTCGGCCCGGAGCGGGTCGAGGCGGAGGTCGAGCGGCTCGTCGCCCTGGGGGCGACCCGCGTCGAGGAGCGCTCGCAGGGCCCGCAGCGGTGGGTGGTGATGACCGACCCGGAGGGCGGGGAGCTCTGCGTCAGCTGACCCGGGGAGGTGCTCCCCAGCGGTCAGCCGCCGACCCGCGATCGCCAGCGCACTCGTCCCGCCCGCGCAGACGATCATGGACTTCCTGCGCTTCGATCAGGGACTCGTGGAGACATCGCCCCAGCACGTGCTCCCCGAAGTCCATGGTCATCATCGCTGAGTCCATGATCGGCGGGCTGGTCGACAGGCCGACCCGGTCCGGCCGACCCGGTCCGGCCGGTCCGACCCGGAGGGCGGCGAGTTCTGCGTCAGCTGACGGGCGGCGGGGGCTGCTCGGTGAAGGTGTGCTCCGGGCCCGGGAAGGCGCGCGAGCGCACCTCGGCCGCGTACTCCGACGCCGCGTCGCGCAGCGCCGTCCGCAGCTGCGCGTAGGCCTTCGCCAGCTTCGGCGCCCGGGCGGTCAGCCCCGCCATGTCCAGCCACACCAGGACCTGCCCGTCGCAGCCGTTCCCGGCGCCGATGCCGATCGTCGGCACGTCCAGCGCCGCGGAGACGCGCGCGGCGACCGGCCCCGGCACCACCTCCAGCACCACCGCGAAGGCCCCCGCCTCCTGCAGCGCCAGAGCGTCGGCCATCAGCTCCTCCGCGGCGGCCCCGCGGCCCTGCACCCGGGGCCCGCCCATCGCGTTGACCGACTGCGGCGTGAAGCCGAGGTGCCCCATCACGGGGATGCCGGCCTCGACGAGCGCCCGCACCTGCGGCACCACCCGGCGGCCGCCCTCCAGCTTCACCCCGTGCGCGAGGCCCTCCTTGAGCATCCGCACCGCGGTGCGCAGCGCCTGGGTCGGGCCCTCCTCGTAGGAGCCGAACGGCAGGTCGGCGACGACGAACGGCCGCCCGCCGCGGGAGGCGACGGCGCGCACGTGCGGCAGCAGGTCGTCGACGGTCACGGGCAGCGTGGTGGCGTGCCCGAGGAGGTTGTCGCCGATGGAGTCGCCGACGAGGAGCACGTCGATGCCGGCCTCGGCGAAGACGTCGGCGGTGACCGCGTCGTAGGCGGTGAGCATCGTGACCGGCTGCCCGGCGGCCTTCATCTCGCGCAGGTGGTGCACCCGCACGCGCTTCGGGGCGATGGGGGCGGTCGCCGTCGTCGGGGTCGGCTCGCTCATCGTGACCGGTTCTCCCGCCAGTGCGAGGTGATGGGCAGGCGCCGGTCGCGCCCGAAGGCCACCGAGCTGATCTTCACGCCGGGCGCGAACTGCCGGCGCTTCCACTCCGCGCGGTCGACGAGCGTCACGACGTCGTCGACGACGTCCTCCTCGAAGCCCGCGGCGAGCAGCTCGCTGCGGCCCTGCGCCCCCACCACGTAGTGCTCCAGCAGCGGGTCGAGCACCTCGTAGGGCGGCAGGGAGTCCTGGTCGGTCTGGCCGGGGCGCAGCTCGGCCGAGGGCACCTTCGTGATGCTCGCCTCCGGGATCGGCGGGACCTCCCCGCGGGCGGCGGCGCGGGCGTTGCACCACCGCGCCAGCTCCCAGACCAGCATCTTCGGCACGTCCTTCAGCGGGGCGTACCCGCCGACGGAGTCCCCGTAGAGCGTGGAGTAGCCGACGGAGAGCTCGCTCTTGTTCGACGTGGCGAGCACCAGGTGCCCCTCGGAGTTGCTCAGCGCCATCAGCGTCGTCCCCCGCACGCGCGCCTGCAGGTTCTCCTCCGCGACCGGCGACAGCGCCATCGCGTCCGCCAGCCCCGCCGTGAAGGCGTCGACCATCGGCGCGATGGGGATCACCCGGTAGTCCAGCCCCGTGCGCGCGGCCAGGTCGTCGGCGTCGGAGCGGGAGTGGTCGCTGGAGTACGAGGACGGCAGCGAGATCCCGGTGACCCCCTGCGGCCCCAGCGCGTCGACCGCGATCGCGGCCACGAGCGCGGAGTCGATGCCGCCGGACAGCCCCAGCGCGACCTTGCGAGAAGCCGTTCTTGCGCACGTAGTCGCGCAGGCCCAGCACCAGCGCCGCCCAGACCTCCCCGACCTCGTCGAGGCGCTCGCGGCCGGCGCCCGCTGCGGGGTCCAGCGGCGGGCGGGCGGCGGCAGCGGCGGCGTCGACCTCGCTCGGCGGAGACCACGACGTGCTGGACCCCGTCGGGCAGCTGCGAGGGGTCGACACCGGTGTGGGGCAGGTCGACGTCGAGCACCAGCAGGTCCTCGGCGAACTGCGCGCGCGCGGGCCAGCAGCTCCCCGTCGGCGGCCACCACCAGCGAGTCGCCGTCGAAGACCAGGTCGTCCTGCCCGCCGACGAGGTTCAGCCACGCCAGCGGGCACCCGGCCTCGCGCGGCGCGGCGCTGCGGCCAGCTCCAGGCGGGTGTCGTCCTTGTCGCGCTCCCACGGGGAGCCGTTGATGACCAGGAGCAGCTCCGCGCCGGCCTGGCGCGCGCGCGGCGACGGGCCCGCCGTCCTGCCAGAGGTCCTCGCAGATGACGATCGCGACGTCGACCCCGCCGCACGCGCACCACGGTCAGGTCGCGCGCCGGCACGAAGAAGCGGAACTCGTCGAAGACGCCGTAGTTGGGCAGGTGGTGCTTGGCGTAGCGGGCGACGACCGGCGCCGCCGGTGCAGCACCGCCGCGCAGTTCTGCGGCATGCCCTTGGGGACGCCGACGACCCCGCGCTCGTCACGGCCCGACCCGGCGCGGGCCGCAGCCTCGACGTCGAGCTGCGTCTCGGCGTCGGTCACGCGGTCGAGGTAGCCGACGACGACGGGCAGCTCGCCCAGGCCGTCGGCCTCCAGGTCCGCGCGCCAGCTGCGCGACGGCGGTGCGGGAGGCCTCCACGAAGGACGAGCGCAGCGAGAGGTCCTCGACGGGGTAGCCGGTGAGGACCATCTCGGGGAACGGCCACGAGGTCGGCGCCGGCCGTCGCGGCCTGCCGCGGCGCGCTCGCGGACCAGGGCGGCGTTGCCGGCCAGGTCGCCGACGGTGGCGTCGACCTGGGCCAGCGCGAGGCGCAGCGGAGGGCATGGGTCGAGGGGCTATGCCAGCGCTGCCGGGCCGCTCGCGCCGGTCGACTGCGACGGACGTCGACGAGCGCCGCCGCGAGCGCTGCCAGCACCAGCAGCAGGCTCATCCCGAGGGCCGCCGCCAGGGCGTCGCGGGGGTCGCCGGCGGCGCTGACGGCCAGGAAGACGGCGCTGACCACCGCGAGGCCGATGCCGGAGCCCACGCGCTGGAAGGTCTGGAACACCCCGACTGGCGCTGCCGGCGTCGCGCGCGGTCGATGTTGGCCAGGGAGAGGTTGACGTTGGGGCCGATGACCATGCCGCTGCCGAAGCCCGCCACCAGGAACGGCACCAGCAGCAGCAGCCCGGTCCAGCGGTCGCCGACCGCGGGGGCGACCAGCTCCACCACCCCGATCACCGCCACCAGCCCGACGAGCACGACGACGAGCCCGCGGATCACCAGGGAGCGCCCCTGGGACACGACGCGCTTGCCCGCCCACGGCGCGGCCGCGGCGGAGGCGAGCGCGAAGGGCGTCTGCGTGAGGCCCGCCTGCAGCGCGGAGTAGCCCAGCGCGTCCTGCAGGTACAGCGTCACGGTGAAGAAGATCGCGATGAAGCCGCCGAAGTACAGCGACCCGAGGACGACGCCCGGCCCGAAGCCGGGTGCCCCCATGAGGCCGGGACGCGCCAGGGGGAGGTGCCCCGCCGCGGCGTAGCGCCGCTCCCAGCGCACGAAGGCGAAGCCGGCGACGGCGGCCACGGCGAGGGCCGCCGCGACCAGCCACGCGCCCAGGACCTCCCGCTCCTGCACCGCGCCCAGCACCAGGCCGACGGCGACGGCGAGCAGCACGGTGCCGACCCAGTCCAGGCGGGAGCGCTCGGCGCTGGCGCGGTCGGAGATCAGCCGCCAGCCGAGCACGAAGGCCACGGCGGCGACGGGCATGTTGACGAGGAAGACGAGCCGCCAGGACTCCTGCCAGGGCACCAGGGTGATGAGGAGCCCGCCGAGCCAGCGGGCCCACCGCCGTCGACAGGCCCACGACGGCGCCGAACCGCCCGAACGCCTTGCCGCGCTCGGCGCCGCGGAACTCGGAGTTGATGATGGCGGTGATCTGCGGGTTGAGGATCCCGGCGCCGAGCCCCTGGAAGACGCGGGCGGCGATGAGGGTGCCCGGGTCCGGCGCCAGGCCGCAGGCCAGGGAGCCGACGGCGAAGAGCACCAGCCCCACCAGGAAGATCTTCTTGCGGCCGAAGGAGTCGCCCAGCCGCCCCGCCGGGACCAGCGCGAGGCCGAACACGACGGCGTACCCGGTGACGATCCACTGCAGCTGGCTGCCGGAGGCGCCCAGGCCCTGCGAGATCGAGGGCAGCGCGACGTTGACGATGCTGACGTCGAGCAGGGTCATGAAGCCCGCGACCAGGCAGACCCACAGCACGCGCCACCGGTCGGGGTCGACGTCGGGCTGGGCGTCCGGGGTGCCGGGGCGTGCGTCGGGCCGCGCGGGTGTCACGAACGACCATCCTCAGCGCCGATGACGCACGGCGCCCGCCCGAGCCCGGCGGGCCCCGCCGCGGCGGGGTGGGGGTTCGGCATGATGACCGCATGGACAGGCAGCAGGAGTTCGTGCTCCGCTCGGTGGAGGAGCGCGACATCCGGTTCATCCGGCTGTGGTTCACCGACGTCAACGGCGCGCTGAAGTCGGTGGCGGTGGCCCCGGCGGAGCTGGAGGGCGCCTTCGCCGAGGGGATCGGCTTCGACGGCAGCGCCGTCGAGGGCCTGACCCGCGTCTCGGAGGCCGACATGCTCATGCGGCCCGACCCGGCGACGTACCAGGTGCTGCCGTGGCGCACCGACGCCACCTCCGGGCAGGGCACCGCGCGGATGTTCTGCGACATCCTCACCCCCGAGGGCACCCCGGCGGCCTCGGACTCCCGGCAGGTGCTCAAGCGCGTCCTGGCCCGGGCCGCCGACGCCGGCTTCACCTTCTACACGCACCCCGAGATCGAGTTCTACCTGCTGGCAGACGACGCGCGGGACACCGGCGTCCCCGTGCCGATCGACTCCGGCGGCTTCTTCGACCACGTGCCCCGCGGGGAGGGGCAGGACTTCCGCCGCCAGGCCATCACGGTGCTCGAGGCGATGGGCATCTCGGTGGAGTTCAGCCACCACGAGTCCGGCCCCGGGCAGAACGAGATCGACCTGCGCTACGCCGACGCGCTCTCCACCGCCGACAACATCATGACCTTCCGCACGGTCATCAAGGAGGTCGCGATCCAGCAGGGCGTGTACGCCACGTTCATGCCCAAGCCGATCGCCGGGCAGCCGGGCTCCGGCATGCACACGCACATGTCCCTCTTCGAGGGTGACCGCAACGCCTTCCACGACCCGGGCGGGCAGTACCAGCTCTCCCGCACGGGCCGCTCCTTCATCGCCGGGCTGCTGCGCCACGCCCCGGAGATCACCGCGGTCACCAACCAGTGGGTGAACTCCTACAAGCGGCTCTGGGGCGGTGACGAGGCGCCGTCCTACGTCTGCTGGGGGCACAACAACCGCTCGGCGCTGGTCCGGGTGCCGCTGTACAAGCCGCGCAAGGCCGGCGCGGCGCGGGTGGAGTACCGGGCGCTCGACTCCGCGGCGAACCCGTACCTGTCGTACGCGCTGCTGCTCGCCGCGGGCATGAAGGGCATCGAGGAGGGCTACGAGCTGCCCGAGCCCGACGGACGACGACGTCACGCGCATGACCGACGCCGAGCGGCGGGTGCTGGGCATCACCCCGCTGCCCGCCAGCCTCGACCGGGCGCTGACCGTGCTGGAGTCCTCCGAGCTGGTCGCCGAGACCCTCGGCGAGCACGTCGTCGACTACCTGCTGCGCGACAAGCGCGAGGAGTGGCGCCAGTACCGCGCGCAGGTCACGCCCTACGAGCTGCGACGGCACCTGCCGGTCCTGTGAGCGAGCTGCGGGTGCTCGTCGTCGAGCACGAGGCGGGCTGCCGCCCTGGGCCGCCTCGAGGCGCCGCTGCTCGCCGCCGGTGCCCAGCTCGACCTGCGCCGCCCCTGGCGCGGCGAGCCCCTGCCCGGCGGGCACGGCGCCCTGGACGGCGTCGGCGCGCTCCTCGTGCTCGGGGGGCAGGTCGCCTCCTGGGACGACGAGGCGGCGCCCTGGCTCCCGGCCGTGCGCTCGCTGCTCGCCGCAGCGGCCCGCGAAGGCGTCCCCGCGCTCGGGGTCTGCCTCGGCGCGCAGCTGCTCGCCCTGGCCACCGGCGGCCGGGTCGAGCGGGCGCCGCGGGCGAGGAGGCGGGGCTGCTGGCGGTGACGGCCACCCCCGCCGGTGGGGCCGACCCGCTCGTCGGCGCCGTCGTCGCGGCCCTCGGCACCACCTGGCGCGCGCCGCAGGCGCACGGCGACGCCATCACCGGGCTGCCGCCCGACGCCGAGCTGCTCGCCACCAGCGCCGCCTACCCCGTGCAGGCGCTGCGGGTCGGCGAGCGCGCCTGGGGCGTGCAGTACCACCCGGAGGTGGCGCCGCCGGTGCTCGCCGACTGGCTCGGGCACCACGTCGGCGCCCTCGCGGCCCGCGGCACCGACGCGGCGGCCGAGCTGGCGGCGGTGGCCGCTGCGGAGCCGGCCCTGGCGCGGCTCGCCGACGTCCACGCCACGGTCCTCGCGGGCTCAGCGGGCGCGCTGCGGTGAGCACCACGCCGGCCGACCCGGGCGCCCGCCACAACAGCACCTCCGCGCGCCTGCTGCGCCTGGGCTTCTCCGGCGGCCGCACCGCCGAGCGGCTCCTGGCCGACGCGGCGCTGCGCCCCCTCGCCGAGCGCCTCGAGCGGTGGGGCTCCGGGCTCGACGAGCTGGCCGCGGCCCTGGCCGCCACCGCCGACCCCGACCGCGCGCTGCTGGTGCTGGTGCGCCTCCTGGAGCGCTCCTCCGAGCGCGCGCTGCTCGACGCGCTCACCGAGCCGGACCGCCTGAGGGACCGCCTGCTCGCCGTCCTCGGCGGCTCCGAGGCGCTGGGCGAGCACCTGGTGCGCCACCCCGAGCACTGGGCCGCCCTGCGAGCGCGACGGGCGCGACGTGCGAGCGCCGACGTCCTGCGCTCCGGGCTGCTGGCCGCCGTGGGCGCCGACCCCGACGCCCACGCCCCCGTGGCGTCGGTGACCGGTGAGGAGGGCCGCGACGCGCTGCGGGTGGCCTACCGCGAGCAGCTGCTCGCCGTCGCCGGGGCCGACCTCGCCGACGCCGAGCCCGCCGAGGCCGTCGACGTCACGACGCGGGCGCTGTCCGACCTCGCCGACGCCGCGCTGGAGGCGGCGCTGGCGCTCGCGCGCGCCGTCGTCGACGGCTCGGAGCGCTGCCGGATCGCGGTGGTGGCGATGGGCAAGTGCGGCGGCGCGGGAGCTGAACTACGTCAGCGACGTCGACGTCATCTACGTCGGTGGCCCCCGGTGCAGACGGCGAGCGACGGACGAGGACGCCGTCGCCGTCGGCACCCGGCTGGCCAGCGAGCTGGCGCTGGCCTGCTCCGCGAGCACCGCCGAGGGCGACGCTGTGGCCGGTCGACGCGAACCTGCGCCCGGAGGGCCGCGACGGCCCGCTGGTGCGCACCCTCGACAGCCACCTGCAGTACTACCGGCGCTGGGCGAAGACCTGGGAGTTCCAGGCGCTGCTGAAGGCGCGCCCGGCGGCGGGCGACGTCGACCTCGGCGCCGCCTACGCGGCGGCCGCCGCCGACGCTGGTCTGGCGCGCGGCCGAGCGGCCCGACCTCGTCGAGGGCACGCAGGCGATGCGCCGCCGGGTCGAGGAGCACGTGCCCGCCCAAGGAGGCCGACCGCCAGCTCAAGCTGGGCCGCGGCGGGCTGCGCGACGTCGAGTTCAGCGTGCAGCTGCTGCAGCTGGTGCACGGGCGCGCCGACCCGCGCGCTGCGCACCGCGCAACACCCTGGACGCGCTGGAGCGCCTGGCGGCCTACGGCTACGTCGGCCGCCACGACGCCGCCCAGCTCGACCACGACTACCGGTTCCTGCGGGTCGCTGGAGCACCGCCTGCAGCTGCACCGGCTGCGCCGCACCCACCTGCTGCCGACGCTCGGAGGGCGACCTGCGCCGGCTCGGCCGCGCCGCCGGGGTGCCCGGGGGGCGCTGAGGGCCTGCAGCGCGAGCTCGCCGTGGCTGCGCCGGCCGCGTGCGCCGCCTGCACGAGGAGCTGTTCTACCGCCCGCTGCTGGCCGCCGTCGGCCGCGCTGTCGCACCGACGAGGTGCGGCTCTCCCCGCGAGGCGGCGCGGGCCCGCCTCGTGCGCGCTCGGCTACCGCGACCCGGCCGGCGCGATGCGGCACATCGCGGCGCTGACCTCCGGGGTCAGCCGCCGCGCCGCCATCCAGCGCCAGCTGCTGCCGGTGATGCTCGGCTGGTTCGCCGACGGCGCCGACCCCGACGCGGGGCTGCTGAGCTTCCGCCGCATCAGCGAGGAGCTCGGCAGCACCCACTGGTACCTCAAGATGCTGCGCGACGAGGGCGCCGCGGCCGAGCGGGTGGCGCTGGCGACGTCGTCGGCAGCCGCTTGGTCGCCGACGGGCTGGAGCGCGACGCGCGAGGCGGTGCGCTGGCTCGGCGACGACACCGAGCTCGCGCCCCGCGCAGCCGCGCCGGCGCTGCGCGCCGAGGTCGACCGCTCCACCGCGCGGCAGGACGACCCGACGCCGCCGTGGCGCTGGCGCGGCGGCTGCGCCGGCGCGAGCTGCTGCGGACGGCGCTGGCGGACGTCCTCGGCCTGGTCGACCGGCGACCGCCGGTCGGCGCCAGCGCCTCTACCGGCGCGGCGCTCGACGCCGCGCGTCGAGGCGCGTGGCGCTCGCCGGCGGTCGTCGCGGCGGCCGGCGCGCCGCGCTCCGGCGGGCGGCTGCCACGCGGCTTCGCGGTCGTCGGGATGGGCCGGCTCGGCGGCGCGCGAGATGGGCTACGGCAGCGACGCCGACGTCGTCTTCGTCCACGACCCGCGCCGACGGCGCCGACGAGCCGGCGAGGCGCAGGAGGCGGCGCTGGCCGTGGTCAGCGAGCGTCACGCCGCGCTGCTCATGGCCGCCGGGCCGGAGCCGCGCGCTGGACGTCGACGCGCGGCTGCGCCCCGAGGGCCGCAACGGCCCGCTGGCGCGCTCGCTGGCCTCGTGCGCCGAGTACTACCGCGCTGGTCGCTGAGCCTGGGAGGCGCAGGCGCTGCTGCGCGCGGTGCCCGGTCGCCGGGGACCCGGAGGTGGGCCGGCGCGTTCTGCTCGCGCTCGTCGACCCGCTGCGCTACCCCGACGGCGGGCGCCGACGAGGCGGTGCGTGCGCGAGGTCCGCCGGGTCAAGGCCCGCGTGGAGGCGCGAGCGGCTGCCCCGCGGCATCGACCCGCGCCGCCACCTCAAGCTCGGGCCCGGGCGGGCTCGCCGACGTGGAGTGGACGGCGCAGCTGCTGCAGCTGCGGCACGCGCGGGGACGTCCCGGCGATGCGGACGACCTCGACCCCGGGCGCGCTGCGCGGCGGCGGCGGAGGCCGGGCTGCTGGCCGCCGAGGACGCCCGCGTGCTCGTGGAGGCGTGGGAGACGGTCTCGCGGCTGCGCGACGCCCTCGTCCTGCACAGCGGCCGCCCCACGGACGTGCTGCCCCGCGAGGCGCGCGACCTCGACGCCGCCGCCCGGCTGCTGGGGTACCCGGCGGGCTCGGCGGTCGCGGTGGAGGACGACCTGCGCCGCACCTGCCGGCGCGCCCGCGCCGTGGTGGAGCGCGTCTTCTACGGCTGACCCGCCCCGCCCCGGACCGCACGTTCCGGTGGAGGTGCGAAGGGGGGGCGGGCGGGGGAGGGTCGGGGCGTGGAGCTGAGCGGCGCGCGGGTGCTGGTGACCGGGTCGACCGGGGGGCTGGGGCTGCCGGTGACCGCGCGGCTGGCGGGCGCGGGAGCCCGCCTGGTGGTCACCGCCCGCGACGCGGGCCGCCTCGACGCGCTCGCGGCCCAGCACGGGGCGCTCGCGGTCCCCGCCGACCTGGTGGTGCCGGGCCGGCCCGACGCCGTCGTCGCCGCTGCCGTGGAGCACCTCGGCGGGCTCGACGCCGTCGTCCACCTCGCCGGGGTCTCCGGCTTCGGCGCCGCCGGCACCGAGGACGACGACGCCCTCGACGACCTGCTCCTGGCCGACTACCTCGCCCCCGTGCGCCTCCTGCGCGCGGCGCTGCCCGCGCTGCGGGAGAGCCGCGGCACCGCGCTGGTGGTCTCCGCGGTGCTCGCCGAGCAGCCGGTGGCGGGGATGGCCGCGTACGGCGCCGCGAAGGCCGCGCTGTCGAGCTACCTCGGCGCCGCGGCCAAGGAGCTGCGCCGCGACGGGGTGCGCGTGGTCGACGCCCGCCCGCCGCACACCGAGACCGGCCTGGCGAAACGCCCAGTCACCGGGACCGCGCCGCGCCTGCCGCGGGGCAAGGACCCCGACGCCGTCGCGGAGCGCCTCGTGAGGGCCCTGGCCGACGACGAGCGCGACGTCCCGTCGACGGCGTTCTGACGGTCGCGGCACTGCGGGTGCGCACTCCCGGGGCGTGAGCCTCGCCAGGACGCCCCTGATCTGCGCCGCCGCGCTCGCGGGCGGCGGCTCGACAGGACGGTCAGCAGCCGCACTGCTTGAGGGACGGGTCGAGCGGGGCGTGCTCGGCGAGCACCCGGCCCGCCCCGTCGTACCAGGTGAAGAGCTCGACGCCGTCGACGACGCCCTCGCTCACCAGGCGCACCTCCTGCGCGGAGGCGTAGGCGGGCGCGGTGGGTGAGGTGGGCGGTGCTGCGGGGGCGGTGCTGCCGGTCACAGCGACCGATCCTGCCCCGGCGCCGCCCGGTTCGCGCACCGCCCCCGGGTGGTGTCCACTGCTCGGGCCCGGTCGAGCCGACGGCCGCGGTCCCCTCCGAGGACGACCGGGGAGGCCCCCGTGGCCCAGTCCCTCCCGACCGACCCGACCGACCCGGCCCGTCCGAGCGCCGGGGCCGTCGACGAGCGCCCGCTGGTGGTCACGCTCGCGCTCGACGCCGCGAGCCAGGAGCGCCT
The DNA here is from genome assembly GCA_963781365.1 of uncultured Actinomycetota bacterium. Classification (GTDB taxonomy): domain Bacteria; phylum Actinomycetota; class Actinomycetes; order Actinomycetales; family Quadrisphaeraceae; genus Quadrisphaera. The sequence goes on from CAWAFR010000008.1 coordinate 301,583, forward strand.
CGACGGCCTGCGCCGCGCGCACTTCCCCGCCGACCGCAACCACCTCCCGGCGCACGTCACGCTCTTCCACGCGCTGCCCGGTGCGCAGGTGGCCGCGGTGCAGCCAGCTGCTCGCCGCGGCGGCCGGCGTCGAGCCCTTCGCGGTGCGCGCGGGCGAGGTGGTGCGGCTCGGCCGCGGCACGGCGCTGCGCCTGGTCGCGCCCGAGCTCGACGCGCTGCACGCCCGCCTGCTTCGGCGCCTGCGCGACGAGCTGGGCGACCACGCGCTCACCGCGCAGGACCGCCAGCGGCTCCGCGCCCACGTCACGGTGCAGAACAAGGTGACCCCGGACGCCGCGCGGGCCCTGGCCGACCGGCTGGAGGTCGACGTGGTGCCGTGGACGGCGCACGCCGACGCGCTGGAGCTGTGGCGCTACGACGGCGGCCCCTGGGCCCCCGTGGCCAGCTTCTCCCTCACGGCCGGGGCAGGTCGTTGATCGCGTGCTCCAGCACCCCCCACAGGTGCTGGACCGCGTAGGAGCGCCACGGGCTCCACGCCCGGGCCGCCCGGTCCAGCGGCCTCGCCTCGCCCGGCAGCCCGAGCACCCGGGCCGCGGCGAGGACGCCGAGGTCGGTGGCGAGGAAGGCGTCGGGGTCGCCGAGCGCACGCATCGTGACCGTCTGCGCCGTCCACGGGCCGATGCCCGGCAGCGCCAGCAGCTGCGCGCGGGCGCGCACCGGGTCACCGCCGTCGCGGACGTGCCGCAGGTCGACGGCGCCGTCGGCCAGGGCCCGCGCCAGCCCCCGCAGCGCGGCCCGTCGCCGCACCGGCAGCGCGAGCAGGCGGACCGCGGCGTCATCGTCCAGCGCGCCGATCGCCTCCGCGGTGGGGAACAGGTGCGTCAGGCGGCCGCCGGCGTCGTCGACCGGCTCGCCCAGCGCCGCCACCAGCCGCGCCGCGTGGGTGCGGGCGGCGGCGGTGGAGACCTGCTGGCCGAGCACCGCGCGCACCGCCACCTCCTCGGCGCTGCCCGCCCCGGGCACCCGCCGCCCCGGGACCGCGGCCACCAGCGGCGCCAGGGCGGGGTCGGCGGCGAGCGCGGCGTCGGGGAGCGCGGGGTCGAGGTCGAGGTCGAGCAGCCGGCGGCACGCGGTCACGGCGTCGCCGTCGTCGTCCGCGCCGCGGGCGGCGGCCGCGGTCACCAGGGCGCGCACGACGGCGGACCCGGGCTCGGGCACGTGCAGCTCGACGACGGCGGGGCCCCCGGCCAGGCGCAGCGTCCTGCGGAACGCCCCCCGCGGAGCGGCGGCTGACGGCCCCGCCCACTCCTCGACGCCGGGCACCGCAGTCGCCGCGAGGTGCCCGAACAGCTGCTCGGCGTGCAGCGGAGGCGTGAAGGGCAGCAGGTGCTCGCGGGGAGCACCGGGTGACGTCACGGCGTGGACGCTACGCGGCGGCGGGTAGCGTCGAGGTGTGCCTGCTGCGCCCCACCCCGTCCGCTCCGCCACCGAGCTGGAGACGATGCGGGAGTCCGGCCGCGTGGTCGCCCTGGCGCTGGAGGTGGTCCGCGCCGCCGCCGTCCCGGGCGTGAAGCTGCGCGAGCTCGACGACATCGCCCGCACGGCGCTGCACGAGGCGGGGGCCGAGAGCTCCTTCTTCGGCTACGCCCCGGCGTGGGCCCCGACGCCGTACCAGGGCGTGCTGTGCCTGTCGCCCAACGAGGTCGTCGTCCACGGACCGCCGACGGGGCGGAAGGTCAAGGACGGCGACGTGCTGAGCATCGACTTCGGCGCCGCCGTCGACGGGTGGCACGGCGACGCCGCGATCACCGTGCTCATCGGCTCCTCCACCGAGGAGGACCGCCGCCTGGTGGCCGCCACCGAGGAGGCGCTGGCCGCGGGGGTCGCCGCCGCGGTGCCGGGGGCCACGCTGCTCGACGTCGCCGCCGCCGTCGACGCCGTCGCCCGGCGCCACGGGTTCGCGCACCTGCCCGACCACGGCGGCCACGGCATCGGGCGGGCCATGCACGAAGCGCCCTTCGTGCCGAACCAGCCGCAGCCCGGGGCGCAGGACCAGCGGCTGCGGGCCGGGCACACGCTGGCCATCGAGCCGATGCTCCTGGCGGGCTCCAGCGAGTACCGCACCGCGCGCGACGGCTGGTCCGTGCTCACCCGCGACCGGCGCCGGGCGGCGCACGTCGAGCACACCGTGGCCGTCACCGACGACGGCCCGGTCATCCTCACCGCCCCCTGAGCCCCTTCCTCTCCCACGACCGAGGTCATGAGCGCCACGCCGGGTGGCGCTCACGTCCTCGGTCGTCGTGGGAGGGGTCAGCTGGCGAGGAAGCCCAGCAGCGCCTCGTTGAACTCCGCGGCGTGCGAGGCGTTGATGCCGTGGGGGCCGCCCTCGACGACGTGCAGCCTCGCGCCGGGGATGAGCTTCGCGCTGCGCTCACCGCTGACCTCGAACGGGACGACGGCGTCGCTGTCGCCGTGGATGACGAGCACCGGGATGCCCGAGGCGGCCACGGCGTCGACGTCGCCGCGGAAGTCGGTGCGGCCGAAGGCGGCGATGCAGTCGAGGGTGCCCTTGGGGGAGGCGAACTCCGCGATGTGGCGGGCGTACTGCCGCTGCGGCTCGCTGACCGCGACCTTCGGGCCGGTCAGGCCCTTGCCGGCGGTGAAGAAGTTGGTGGTGAACTCCTCCAGGAACGCGATCCGGTCGGTCTTCACGCCCGTCTCGAACTGCTCGATGGTGGCGTCGTCGAGGCCGCCGTCGGGGTTGTCGGCGCTCTGGTACAGGTACGGCGGGACGGCGGAGGCAGCACGGCCTTCGCGATGCGCGAGGTGCCGTAGCGCGAGACGTAGCGGACCACCTCACCGCCGCCCATCGAGAAGCCGACCAGGGTGGCGCCGGTGACGTCGAGGTGCGTCAGCAGGGCGTCGAGGTCGGCCGCGAGGGTGTCGTAGTCGTACCCGTCCCACGGCTGGGAGCTGTCACCGAAGCCGCGGCGGTCGTAGGTGATGACGCGGTGGCCGGCCTCGACGAGGGCGGGCACCTGCGCCTCCCAGGAGCGGCCGGACAGCGGCCAGCCGTGGATGAGGACGACGGGCGCACCGGCCCCGAGGTCCTCGTAGTAGAGGTCGACATCGGTGATCGAGGAGCCGGTCTGGCCGACGACGAGGCGGGGCATGGTACGTCCTTCCGGTGGGCTTCACGGACGCGGCTGCTGCGAGCAGGGCCGCCCGACCACCGTGGCACCGGGTTCGGTCGTGCGCGACTCGAATCCGGCGTCCTCACCTCAGGGCTGCGCCGCAGACTGCGGGTGCCCGTCCTCCAGCGCGGTGACGAGCGCGGCGAGCTCCAAGACGACCTCCCGGGCCTGCCCGCGCGAGAGCCCCGCAGCGGCGCAGACCCGGTCGGGGAGGTCGGCGAGCTGCTCACCCGTCTCCTGCCCGCGGCCCGTCAGCGAGACGCGGACCCGCCGCTCGTCGTCGGTGCCGCGCGACCGCTCCACCAGGCCCCGCTCGGCGAGCCGGCTCAGGAGCGGGGAGAGCGTGCTGGACTCCAGGCCGAGCTGCGAGCCGAGCCCGCCCACCGTCATCGGGCCGTCCTGGTGGAGCAGCGAGATCACGAGGTACTGGGGGTAGGTGAGGCCGTGCGGCGCGAGCAGCGGCCGGTACTGCGCGGTCATCGCGCGGGAGGCGCGGTGCAGCGCCAGGCAGAGGAGGTCCTGGACCGCAAGGGGCTCAGCGCCCGCCTCGACCGGCGTCTCTGCTCCCGCTGTCACCGTCCCGTTCACCTGATCACGGTAGACCCGCGCGGAGCCGCGCGGGTCTACCGGCGTGAGAAGCACTCAGGAGGCGGTGTCCGCGCGGTCCGCCGAGGGGGCCGGACGGGGCGCTGCCCCGCGGGCCAGGACCGCGGTGGTGGAGCGACCGTCCAGGTAGGGCAGCAGCACGACGCGCCCGCCCCAGCTGCGCACCAGCGGGGCCTCCGGGAGCTCGGCGCCGCCGTAGTCGCCGCCCTTGGCCCAGACGTCGGGTCGCAGCTGCTCCAGGGCCGCCCGCGGGTCGTCCTCGGAGAAGACGACCACGGCGTCGACGCTGTCGAGCGCCGCCAGCACGCGGGCCCGGTCGACCTCGTCGTTGACGGGCCGTCCGGGACCCTTCAGCCGCGTCACCGACGCGTCGGAGTTCAGGAGCACCACCAGGGCGTCACCGAGCCGGCGCGCCGCCTCCAGGCACGCGACGTGCCCGGCGTGGAGCACGTCGAAGCACCCGCCGGTGGCCACCACCGTCCCGCCGGCGGCGCGGACCCGCGCCAGCGACGTCGTCGGCGGACCCTGCCCCGCCCCGGCGGCGCGCTGCCGCACCGCGTCGCCGTGCAGGAGTCGGCGCGCTGGGCGGCGCGCCACCCGAGGCGCCACCGCCCGCGACCCACGCCGACGCGTCGCGCACCGCCTCGACGACCGCCTCCGACGGCAACCGGCCCGCGGCCAGCGACGAGCGCGGCGGAGGCGGCGAAGCGGTCACCGGCGCCGCAGGGGTCGCCGACGGCGACGACGGGCGCCGGGACGAACATGCGCCTCGGTGCCGGGGGAGGCGAGCCAGGCGCCCTCGGCGCCCGTGGTCACGCGACGCCGAGCGCGCCCCCCACGCCGTGGCGAGGCGCTCGGCGAGCACGTCCGGCGACGCCGGACCGCGCCCCGGGCCGCCCGTCGTGCCGAGCAGCGCGGCGGCCCCGCCGGCCTCGGCCAGGTTCGGGGAGTCACGAGCGCGCAGCCGGGCACCGGGGGACCGCCGCGCGGGTGCGGGTCCCAGACCACCGGGACCCGGCGGGCGGCGGCCGCGAGGACCGCGCGCACCGCGGGGTCGCGCGTGGTGCCCGCGCCGTAGTCGCTGACCAGCACCGACGTCGGCACCGGCGAGCACGTTCGCGAGCGCCGCGGCGTCGACGCCGGAGGGCGTGCCGGGACCGCCCTCGTCGAGGCGGACCAGCGACTGCCCGGCCACCCGGACCCGGGTCTTGGTGCGGGTGCCGCCGCGTGGCCGAGCGCGAAGACCTCCACCGGGTGCGCTGCGCCCGCCAGCGCCGCGCGCAGCCGAGGCCGGCGTCGTCGTCGGCGAGCGGGGCCACGAGCACCGCGTCGGTCCCCCCGGCGGCACCGGCAGCGGCGAGCAGCGCCGTCAGGCCCGCGCCGCCGGGGCTCTCGTGAGGGCGAGAGGTCGACGACGGGGACGGGCGCGTCGGGGGCGATGCGGTCGGTGCGGCCCAGCAGGTCGCGGTCGAGGACACTGTCGCCGACGACGACCACGCGGCGGCGGCGCGGACCCGCGGTGCGGGGCGCGGGCCCCTCGCGCGTCAGGTCGAGAGCGTCTGCCGCGACGTCGCTCGCGGGCGCCGTCGACGCGGCCGCGCGCGGAGCTGGACCCTGGGCAGCGGTCGCCGAGGAGGTGGCGGGGGGCTCACCGGCCGCGGTGGACGCGCCGACGGTGCCCAGCAGGTGCGCGTCGACGGCGGCGCACAGCGCGTGGACCGCGACGAGGTGCCCCTCCTGGACCGCCGAGGTCGACGACGCCCGCGGCGCCGACGAACAGCGCCTCGTCGGCGGCCTCGGACAGCGGGCTGTGGTCGGGCCCGGTCAGGGCCAGGACGCGCAGGCCCGCGCGACGGCCGCGCTCGCGCGGCCCGCACGACGTTGGCGCTGCGGCCCGGAGGTCGACAGCAGCAGCAGGACGTCACCGGGGCGGCCGTGGGCCTCGACCTGGCGGGCGAAGACCTCGGCCGCCGCCGTAGTCGTTGCCGATCGCCGTGGTGGCGGAGGTCTCGGCGTGCAGCGCGATCGCCGACAGCGGCCGGCGCTCGCCGTCGAAGCGGCCGACCAGCTCGGCCGTCAGGTGCTGCGCCTCGGCGGCGCTGCCGCCGTTGCCGGCGGCCAGCAGGCGGCCGCCGCCGCGCCAGACGGCGGCCAGGTGCGCGCCCCAGCCGTCGAGGGCGCGGTCCCTGCGCCAGCAGGCCGGCCACGGCCGCGGCGACCTCCGCGGTTGGTGCCGCCAGCCACGCCGTGGCGGGCCCGGTCGTCGGGTGGTCCGGGGGCCTCGTCGGCCCGTGTGCGGTCTCGCTCATGACGCTCCCTCGGTCTGCAGCTGCTGGGACGGCCGGTCCTGACCGGGCACCGCGCTCGTCTTCGTCGTCCACCTCGGCGGGGCGGGCGGGCGGCTCGTCGCGCCGGGGCCCTCACAGGGCCTGCCCGGGGGCGGTCACCGGCAGCGGCGCCGCCGGGGGAGGGCTCGGGACGTGGCCGGCGGCGAGGGCCGCGACGGCCGTCGACCACCGCCGCGGGGCGACGTCGAGGCACGGGTGCCCCGGGACCGGGCAGACCTGGGCGCGGGTGAGGCGGCACGGGGCGGACAGGTCGCCGAGCACACCACGGGAACCCCGAACGGCGCCCAGCGCTCGACCGGCATCACCGCGGAGAACCAGGCTCGCGACCGGTGTCCCGACGGCGGCCGCGAGGTGCGCGGGGCCGGTGTTGCCGACCACGACGACGGCGGCGTCGTCCAGCAGCGCCGCGAGCTGGCCAGCGACGTGCGCCCGCCGGCGTCGACGACGCCGGGCCCCGCGCCCGTCGACGACCCGTGCGGCCAGCGTCGCACTCCCCGGGACCGCCGGTGACGACGACGCCCAGCCCGCCGCGGCCAGGGCCCGCGTCGCCGCGGCGACCGCCTCGGGGTCCGCGGCCCGCGCGGGAACGGAGGCGCCCGGGTGGACGACGACGTAGCCTCCGCCGCTCGCGGTCGAGGTCGACCGCGTCGGCGACCTCGGCCGCCAGGTCGGCGGGCACCGGCGGCAGCGGGCGGCGCAGCGCCATCCGGGGGTCGGCGGGCACCGACCGCCCCGAGGCGACGACCAGGCCCAGGCTGGCGACCACCTCGTGCTCCCCGCCGGTGCCGTCGGGGTCGCCGGGGCGGCGGTGGCGCAGGTCGAGCAGGGTGCCGGGGTAGTCGTCGCTGGCCGCGACGACGCGGGGGACGCCCGCCAGGCGCGCCAGCAGCGCCATCGGCAGCGGGCTCTGGTGGTAGGAGGTGAAGACGACCACCTCGTCGTAGCGCGCTGCCGCAGCACCTCCACGAGGGCGAGCAGCGGCTCGGCGTCCGGGGCCGGGGGGCGGTAGCCGGACCACGGGACGTCGGCGACGAGGACCTCGTCGACCCCGGGCAGCAGGCGCGCCGCGGCGGCGCCCCCGGGGGCGGCGAGCAGGTCGACGCCGGCGACGGGCACCCCGTCGGGGCCGGTGCGCAGCGCGGCGACCGCGGGGCCGGTCATGAGCACGTCGCCGTCGCTGTCGAGGCGCACGGCGAGGATCGCGGGGCCGCCGCTCACCGCGCGGCCGCCAGCAGGTGGGTGACGGCGGCGGCGAGGTCGGGCGCCACGACGGCCTCCCGGCGCGCGCGGTCGACGTCCTCGGGGCGCGGTCGCCGTCGGCACGAGCACCGAGCGGGCGCCGGCGGCGTGGGCGGCACCGACGTCGGCGGCGGAGTCACCGACGACGGCGACCTGCTCGGGGCGCAGGCCCAGCCGCCGCGCCGCCGCCAGGACGAGGCCGGGGGAGGGCTTCCGGCAGGCGCAGCCGTCGTGCGGGGCGTGCGGGCAGACCTGCCAGGACGTCGAGCCCCCCGATCGCGCCGGACCACCTCCGCGGTGACCGCGTCGGCCTGGGCGCGGCTGATGAAGCCGCGCCCGACGCCGGACTGGTTGGTCACGATCCCGGTGCTCAGCCCCGCGGCGCGCAGCCGGGCGAAGGCCTCGACGGCGCCCGTCGACGAGGCGGACCTGGGACGGGTCGCCGTTGTACGGGACGTCGTGGACGAGGGTGCCGTCCCGGTCGAAGAGGACGGCCCTCACCGGCTCCGCCCGGCGCGCCGGGTCGGGCTCTGCTGCCATGGGCACGGTTCTAACCGACGGCACCGACATCGGCCCGTCGACCCCCTCCGGGCGGCCCCCGGGGACGGGGCTCAGGGCGCGGCCGCGGGCTGCGGGCCGAGCAGGTCCGGGGGCAGGTCGGGCAGCGGCTGCCCGGCCTCCAGGGCCAGCAGCCAGCGCTTGCGCTCCACGCCACCGGCGTACCCGGTGACCCGGCCGCCGTGCCCGACCACGCGGTGGCAGGGCACCGCGAGGCTGACCGGGTTGCGGCCGACCGCCTGGCCGACGGCCCGCACCGCCGTGGGCCTCCCCACCGCGGCGGCGATCTCCCCGTAGGTCATCACGGCGCCGCGCGGGACGGCCGCGATCTGCTCCCACACCGCCAGCTGGAACGGGGTGCCCGCAGCCGGCGAGATCGGCAGGTCGACAGCGTCGACCTCGCCCGCCAGGTAGGCGCCGACCGCTGCCGCGGCGCGCTGCACCGCCGGGTCGTCCGGCGGCGCGGGGTGCCCGAGGGCCGACGCGCGCGGGGACGGGACGTGCCCGGGCAGGTAGTAGAGGCCGGCGAGCGCGCCGTCGTCGTCGAGGACGACCGTGAGCGGGCCGACGGGGGAGTCCAGGACGGAGTGGCGCAGCTGCATGCCGGTGATCCTGGCGCCCCGGCCCCCCGGTGCGGGACGGGCGCGGGCGGGCCTGTGGACGCGGACCCGGCGTGCGGGCCCTGTGGGCGGACGGCAGGCTGGTCGCATGCCGCTGAGTGGTGACTACGAGCCGAGCCCGGAGCAGTGGGTCCGCGACCAGGTCCGGGCCTACGAGTCCTCCGGGGGCACGGAGGCGACGACGCTGCGCGGGGTGCCCGTGATCGTCATGACCAACCGGGGCGCGTCCTCCGGCAAGCTGCGCAAGACGCCGCTGATGCGCGTGGAGCACGACGGGCGGTACGCCGTCGTCGCCTCCAAGGGCGGTGCCCCCGACCACCCCGCCTGGTACCGCAACCTGCTCGCCGAGCCCCACGTGGAGCTGCAGGACGGCCCCGCCAAGGCCGACTACGACGTGCGGGAGCTGGAGGGCGAGGAGCGCCGGACGTGGTGGGACCGCGCCGTCGAGGTCTGGCCCGACTACGCGGAGTACCAGACGAGGACCGACCGTCTCATCCCCGTCCTGGTGCTCGAGCCCCGCGCCTGATCCCGGCCCCCGAGCGGAGGCGTCACCGCTCGGGCACCCCGTCGGGCAGCTCGTCGGGCAGGGGGTGCGGCAGAAGCTCCCGGAGCTCCTCCGGCAGCAGCGGCAGGTCCAGCAGGCTGAGCTTGACCCGGCTGCGGCGGTCGTGACGGGTCCGGTCGAGGCGGACGACGGGCCCGGCGTCGCGCTCTCGACGGCCTCGACGCGCATCCCGGGCTCCAGGTGCGCGAGCACGCGTGCGTCGACCTCCAGCGCGAGGCTGCCGCTGTCGGGCAGCAGCTCCAGGGCCAGGCGGTCCTCGGGGGACAGCACCACCGGCCGGGAGATCCCCGACCACGCTGAGGCGGGTGCCACGACCGTCGCCGAGACGGTGGGGGAGACCACGGGTCCGCCCGCGGCGCAGCTGTACGCGGTCGACCCCATCGGCGTCGCGACGATCACGGCGTCGCAGCGGTAGACCCCGTACCCCTGGCCGTCGATGCTCAGGGCCGCCGACGCGATCCCGTCGCCGGGGCAGCGCGACAGGGCGACGTCGTTGAACGCCACGGCCGAGCCGCCGTGCTGCTCCAGGCCCGCGCCGCTGACCCTCAGCGCCGGCCGCGCCTCGAGCGAGAAGCGGCCCTCGACGATGCGCTGCAGCGCCGAGGCGACCTCCGCCGGCTCCACCTCCACCAGCACCCCGACGCGCCCCAGGTCCACGCCCAGCACGGGCACGCCGGTGCCCGCCGAGGCCCGCAGGGCGCCCAGCACGGTGCCGTCGCCGCCCAGGGAGACGAGCGCCGAGCACGACGCCGGCGGGTCCTCCGCGGGGACCTCCCGCACGCCGTCGCCGACCCGGCTGCCCTCACCGGCGGTGACGACGACCTCCGCGCCCTCCGCCGCCGCCCACCGCTCCACGTCCAGCGCGACGCTCCGCACGTCGCGCGAGGCGTGCAGGACGAGGCCGATGCGCGCGGGTCCGGCCCCCGGGGGCCTGCGGCTGCTCACGGCGACCTTGCTGGCCCACGCGCCGCGCCCGGGGGAGCGGCGCCGCGTGGGGGCCCGGGTGGGCTCAGTGGCCGGAGAGCTCCCGCGAGCGCGCCGCCGCCGCCAGCACCGCGGAGACCAGCGCGGCCCGCACTCCCTGGGCGTCGAGCTCGCGCAGCCCGGCGGCCGTGGTGCCCGCGGGGGAGGTGACCTGCTCGCGCAGGAGCGCGGGGTGCTGGCCGGTCTCGACCATGAGGCGGCCGGCGCCCATCACCGTCGCCGCCGCCAGCTGCAGCGCCACCGCCCGCGGCAGGCCGGCGGCGACGCCGCCCTCGGCGAGCGCGTCGGCCACGGCGAAGACGAAGGCCGGGCCGGATCCGGAGACGCCCGTGACCGCGTCGAGCTGGGACTCCGCCAGGCGCATCACGGTGCCGGTGGCGGCCAGGAGCTGCTCGGCGCGGGCGACGTCGTCCTCCTGCGCGCCCTCCCCGGCGGCGAGCACGGTGACGCCGGCCCCGACCAGCGCGGGGGTGTTGACCACGGTGCGCACCACGCGGGTGCCCGGCAGCGCGGCGGCCAGGCGCGCCGTCGTCACCCCGGCCAGCAGGGAGATGACGAGGGTGCCGGGCCGCACGGCGGCGCCGACCTCGGCGACGACGGCGTCGAGCTGCTGGGGCTTGACGCCGAGGACGACGACGTCGGCGGCGGCTGCCGCCGCGAGGTCGACCACCCGCACCCCGTGGCGGGAGCGCAGCTCCTGCGCCCGCTCGGGGCGGCGCGCTGTGGCGACCACGCCGGCGGGGGGCTCCCCGCCGCGCAGCACCGCCGCGAGCACCGCCTCGCCCATCGTCCCGGTGCCGAGCACGGCCACGCGCACCGGCGCGTCCTCCGAGCCCGCTGCGGGGGTGCCTGCTGGGGGAGCTGCTGGTCCGGCCACGGGCTGGAGCGTAGGTGGCGCCCGGGCCTCCGCGGGAGCCCGCGGCGGGCCACACTGCCCGCGTGGTGCTCTGGGACGTCGGCGCGGAGGCCGCAGCCCGTCCGAGCGCGGACCTGCTGGCGCGCGGGGAGGTCTTCGCGGGGCGCCGCGTGCTCGCCCTGCTGGGGCGGGGCAGCACCGCGCAGGTGTACCGGGTGCTGCGCGGCACCGGGACGGCCGGAGGCCCCAGGGCGCTGGAGGCGCTGAAGGTCGTGGAGCCGCACGTGGCGCTCACCGAGCGCGGCCGCGAGCGCTTCCACCGGGAGTGCGACATCGCGGGGGAGCTGCACCACCCCGGCGTGGTGTCCGTGCTGGGCCACGGGGAGCAGGAGCGCGCGGCGGGACGGTCACCGGCGGGGGCGCCGCTGCTGTGGGCGGCGATGGAGCTGCTCGACGGGGGCACCGCCGCGGTGCTGCGCCCGCGGGGCCGCGGCGCTCCCGACGTCCCCCGGGTGCTCGACGTGCTGGCCCGCGCCGCGGCGGGCCTGGACGCGGTGCACGCCGTCGACGTCGTGCACCGCGACGTCAAGCCGACCAACGTGCTCCTCGCCCATCCCCCGTCGCCGCGGGCAGCGGTCACCGACTTCGGGCTGGCCCGCTTCCTGGACGACGCCCGCCCGCTGGCCCGCAACGGCCGCGTCGCGGGCTCGCTGCCCTACGCCTCCCCGGAGGTGCTGCAGGCCCAGCGCCTCACCCCGGCCGCCGACGTCTACTCCCTGGCGTGCACCGCGGTCGAGCTGCTGTCCGGGGAGCCGCCGTTCCCGCTGCCGACGACGTTCGCGATCGCGCGGGCCCACGTCTCGGCCGACCCGCCGCGGCTGAGCCGCCGGCGCCGGTGGCTGCCGCGCGCCGTCGACGGCGTCGTCGCCCGGGGGATGGCCAAGCAGCCCCGGGACCGGCCGACGACGTGCGCGGCGCTGGTGGAGCTGCTCGCCGCGGCGCTCGAGGTGGCGCTGGGGCCGGGCGTCACAGGATCGTGACGTTCCGGGGGCGCTCGAGGCGTCCAGCGGGCCTACGGTCACCGGTCAGGCGACGGTTCGAAGACTGGACCGCCGTCTTCCGACAGGCCCACCAGCACGGGGGACTCCATGAGCGCACCGGCACAGCCAGCCCAGCCACCGGCCAAGACGCACGACGCCGGCCTCACCGCTGAGGACGAGGGCTACCACAAGGGCCTCAAACCCCGGCAGATCCAGATGATCGCCATCGGCGGCGCGATCGGCACCGGGCTCTTCCTCGGCGCCGGCGGGCGCCTGGACAGCGCCGGCCCCGGCCTCTTCATCGTCTACGCGGTCTGCGGCGTGTTCGTCTTCCTCATCCTGCGCGCGCTGGGCGAGCTGGTGCTGCACCGGCCGTCGTCCGGCTCGTTCGTCTCCTACGCCCGCGAGTTCTACGGCGAGAAGGTCGCGTTCGTCGCCGGGTGGATGTACTTCCTCAACTGGGCGATGACGTCCATCGTCGACGTCACCGCGATCGCGCTCTACATGCACTACTGGGGCGCCTTCGAGGTGATCCCGCAGTGGGTGATCGCCCTGGTCGCGCTGGTCATCGTGCTGAGCGATGAACATGATCTCGGTCAAGCTGTTCGGCGAGATGGAGTTCTGGGCCGCCCTGATCAAGGTCGTCGCGCTGGTGACGTTCCTGGTCGTCGGCATCGTCTTCCTCGCCGGGCGCTTCGACGATCCAGGGCCAGTCCACCGGCCTCGTCGGTCATCGTCCGACAACGGCGGGCTCTTCCCGACCGGTGCTGCTGCCGCTGGTGATCGTCACCTCGGGCGTCGTCTTCGCCTACGCGGCAGTCGAACTGGTCGGCACCGCCGCCGGCGAGACCGCAGAACCCGCGAGAAGATCATGCCGAGGGCGATCAACTCCGTGATCTTCCGCATCGCGGTGTTCTACGTCGGCTCGCTGGTGCTGCTGGCACTGCTGCTGCCGTACACCGCCTACAAGGCCGGCAGAGCCCGTTCGTGACGTTCTTCTCCAGCATCGGCGTCGCCCGGCGCCGGCGACGATCATGAACTTCGTCGTGCTCACCGCCGCGCTGTCGAGCCTCAACGCCGGTCTGTACTCCACCGGCCGCATCCTGCGCTCGATGGCGATGAACGGCAGCGCGCCGAAGTTCACCGCGAAGATGACCCGCAACGGCGTCCCCTTCGGCGGCATCCTGCTGACCGGCGTTCATCACGCTGCTCGGCGTCGGGCTCAACGCCGTCGCGCCGGGCAGGCGTTCGAGATCGTGCTGAACATGTCGGCGCTCGGCATCATCGCCGCCTGGGGGACCATCGTGCTGTGCCAGCTGAAGCTCTACACGCTGGTCGAAGAAGGGCGTCGTGGAGCGGCCGCGCGTTCCGGATGTTCGGCGCGCCCGTACACCGGCTACGCCGACCTGGTCTTCCTGCTCGCCGTGCTGGTGCTGATGGCGTTCGACGCACCGATCGGCAGCTGGACCGTCGCGACCCTCGTCGTCATCGTGCCCGCGCTCATCGGCGGGTGGTACGCGGTCCGCGGGCGGGTCCTGTCGGTGGCCGCAGGAGCGCCATGGGTTCACCGGTGAGTACCCGGTCGTCGCGGAGCGCCCGGGCACCGGGAGCGACCGCTCCTGACCCGCTCCTGACCCTCCGGCGGCCCTGGGCCGGGACCTCGGGCCACCGGTCGTCGGAGGGGCTGCGGTGCGGCACGATGATCTCCCGTGACCACCGCGCCCGCAGCCCCCTCCGCACGCCCGCTCCCGCCGCACCCGCTCCCGCCGTGACCGCGCCGGCGGCCCGGGCCCGCGAGGTGGCCGCCCGGCTGGTGCTGCAGGTGCGGTCCACCGCAGACCTGTCCCTGCTCGTCGCCGCGGCCCGGACGCCGGGCTGGCAGGTGGACGACACCCTCGTCGCCCACCTCGACGGGGAGGAGCTGCCGGCGCCGGCGCGGCCCCGGGAGGTGCCCGCGGGCTCCCGCGGTGAGCGGATGCACGTGATGACCGGGGTGCCGGTGGGGCGCCTCGTGCTGGAGTACCGCGGCCGCGTCAGCCCCGTCGACGGCGCCGACACCGCCGGCGCCACCGGCGACGGGACGTCGGGTGCCGACCCCGACGACGCGTCGAGCGCGGTGGAGCGCTTCGAGCTGTGCCGCCCCAGCCGCTACTGCCCCTCCGACGAGCTGGTCGCCTTCGCCGCCAGCGAGTTCGGCACCCGCGCCGACCACAGCGACGCCGCCCTCGCCGCCGCCGTCGACTCCTGGGTGGCGGACCGGCTCGTCTACACCTCGGGGTCCTCGACGCCCTTCGACGGGGCCGTGCAGACGATGCTGCGCGGGCAGGGCGTCTGCCGCGACTACGCCCACCTCGTGGTCGCCCTCGCGCGGGCGCTGGAGCTGCCCGCGCGCCTGGCCGCGGTGTACGCCCCCGGCCTGTCGCCGATGGACTTCCACGCCGTCGCCGAGGTGCGGGTCCAGGAGGAGGACGGGCGCTCGACGTGGCAGGTGCACGACGCCACGCGCCTGTCCTCCCGCCCCGCCCTGGCCCGCATCAGCACCGGGCGCGACGCCGCCGACACCGCGTTCCTCACCTCGATGCGCGGGGGGATCGTGCTGGACCAGCTGTCGGTCACCGCCGTGGTCGCCGGAGACCTGCCGGCCGACGACGGTGGCCGGGTGGCCCTCGCCTGAGGCGCCGGGCCGGGCCGGGTCGGACCGGGCGGGCGGGCCGCGGGTCGGACCGGACCCGGCGGCAGCGCGGCCGGCGTCGGGGCCTCAGGCGGCGGGTAAGCGGACGGCGGAGGCAGCGCGATGTCGTCGTCGACCCGGCCCCCCACCAGCTCCAGCAGCGCGTCGCACAGCTGGGGTCGGGGGAGGGCTGCCCACGAGGTCGCGGCCGCCGTCGGGGCCGGGCCGGGACAGCGACCCCAGCACCGTCGTCGCCAGGGACGTGATGCCGAGGTGGTCCCAGGCGTTGTCCAGCTCGGCGAGCACCTGCGACGGTGAGCCGCCGTCGCTGTGGGCGACCCCGCGCTGCAGGTTGCGGAGCTGGCCCATCGCCGCGGCGGCGCGCTGGTCGTGGCCGGTGACGTCGCCGATGACGACCTGCACGTCCCCGGTGGCGGTGGTGAAGACGTCGTACCAGTCGCCGCCGACCTGGGCGTGCTCGGCGGCCGGGAGGTAGCGCACCGCCACCTCCAGGCCCGGGACGGCGGGCGGGTCGGTGAGCAGGCTCCGCTGCAGCTCCTCGGCGATCGCGCGGACCGCCTCCGTGGCCACCCGCTGCGCGGCCCGCGTCCGGCTGCGGTCCAGCGCCTGCGACGCCGAGCTGGCCAGCACCGTGAGCAGGGCGCGCTCCTCGGCGGTCAGGTCGTGCGCGGTCCGGCTGCCGTTCCAGGCCAGGTGGAGCGTGCCGAGGTGGCGGCCCACCACCTCCAGCCGGACGACGCCGGTGGTGCCGTCCTCGGGACCGGGGCCGACCCGGCACCGGCTCCGGTGGTCCAGGACGCCGGACCCGCAGCTGGGGCGGGTGCGTCGTCGTCGGTCAGCACCGGACGCGCCCACCGCGCGCCGATGAGCCGTGCCGCGTGGTCGGAGACCACGCGCTCCAGCTGCTCCGGACCGTCGGCGTCCAGCAGCGCGCGCAGCGCCTCGACGAGCCCCACGAGGCGGTGCACCTGCTCCGCCTGCAGGTCGATGCGGGCACGCGCGTCGCGGGCCGCCGACGCCACCGCCACCGCGTTGCCCATCGCCGCCGCGACCTGCCGCAGGAACCCCAGGTAGTGCTCGTCCTCGGCCAGCGCCGGTGACAGCACGACCTCGAGCAGGGGGCGTCGGCCAGTGTCGCCGAGGCCCCCCAGCGGGAGCCACGCCGTGCGTCCCGCCGGGCCGGCGACCACCACCGTCTGCACGCCCGCCTCCGGCGGCGCCGCCGCCAGGGCCGGCTCCAGGGCCCGTGCGGGCTCACCGGGCACGAGGAGCTCGACCAGCGGCAGGTCCTCCCGGTCGGTCCGCAGCAGGGGGAGGGCGAGGCCGGCCAGCTCCGCCGGGTCGGTCAGCACCAGCGGCAGGTCGGCCAGCCGTGACAGCAGGTGCGCCCGGCGGGCGTCGACCACGGAGCGGGTGGTCTCGATGGTCAGGTCGAGCACGCCCTCGACGCGCCCGTCCGGCCCGTCGACGGGGGAGGCCCCACAGCAGCGTCGCGGCAAGCTCGTGGCGAACACCAGCGCCAGCGCGGTGCGCAGCGACGGCGACCAGCCCTCGGGCGGCCCGACGGGGCTCGCCGCCCAGTCGACGGCGAGGTAGACCTCCCGCAGCTCCCCGGCGGCGGCGAAGGGGTCGGGCGCCCCCGCGACGTCCGCGCTCAAGCGGTGAGCTGCAGCGTGCGGGCCGTCTCTGTGCGCACCTGCTCGGACAGGGCGGCGTCGTCGGAGAGCCTCCGCCCGTAGGAGGGGATCGCCTCGGCGATCTTCGGCCGCCACCGGTCGGTGTGCTCGGGGAAGCAGCGCTCGAGGAGGGTGAGCATCGACGGAGACCGCCGTGGAGGCGCCGGGCGAGGCGCCCAGCAGGCCGGCGATGGTGCCGTCGGCGCCCGTCACGAGCTCGGTGCCGAACTGCAGGACGCCGCGTCCGCGCTGGTCGCGCTTGATCACCTGCACGCGCTGGCCCGCGGTGATGAGCTCCCAGTCATCGGCCGTCGCCTCGGGGGCGAACGCCGCAGGGCCTCCAGGCGCTGCCCGCGGGTCTGCAGCACCTGCTGCACCAGGTACTTGGTCAGCGCCAGCTCTGAGCGCGCGACCCCCAGCATCGAGGCCAGGTTGTTCGCGCTTCACCGACCGGGGCAGGTCGAAGACCGAGCCGGCCTTGAGGAACTTCGGGGTGAAGCCGGCGTAGGGGCCGAACAGCAGCGACTGCTCGCCGGCGACGGACGCGCAGTGTCGAGGTGGGGCACCGACATCGGCGGCGCGCCGACGTCGGCCTGGCCGTAGACCTTCGCCTGGTGGCGCGCGACGAGGTCGGGACGCCGCGTGCGCGAGCAACTGGCCGCTGACGGGGAAGCCGCCGAAGCCGCGGATCTCGGGGATGCCGGCGTTCTGCAGCAGCGGCAGCGCACCGCCGCCGGCGCCGACGAAGACGAACCGGGCGGTCAGCGGCGCTCGGTGACCGGTGGCGACGTCGCGGACGTTGACCTGCCAGCGGCCGCTCGGGGTGCGCTGCAGGCCCGTCACCTCGTGGTGCCGGTGGCCACGTGGACGCCCCGCTGCTGCGCGGCCCCCAGGAGCAGGCTGCGGTGAGCGCGCCGAAGTTGACGTCGGTGCCCGCGCAGCGAGCGGGTCGCGGCGACCGGCTGCGCCGGGTCGCGGCCCTCCATCACCAGCGGCATCCACTCGGCCAGCATCGTGCGGGGTCCTCGGTGTACTCCATGCTCGGCGAACAGCGGCTGGCGCGACAGCGCCTCGTAGCGGGCGCGCAGGTAGCGCCGGCCCGCGTCGCCGCGTCACGAAGCTGATGTGCGGCACGGAGCTGATGAAGTCGCTCGGGGAGCCGGTACGCCCGGCGCGCACCAGGGAGGACCAGAGCTGCCGGGAGACCTGGAACTGCTCGTCGATGCCGACGGCCTTGGACGACGTCGACGCGTGCCGTCGGGCGCCGGCCGGCGTGTAGTTGAGCTCGCAGAGCGCGGAGTGGCCGGTGCCCGCGTTGTTCCACGCGTCGGAGCTCTCCCGGCCGACGGCGTCAGCCGACTCGAGCACCGCGACGTCCCAGCCGGGCTCGACCAGGCCGAGCAGCGCGGCCAGCGTGGCGCTCATGATGCCGCCGCCGACCAGGACGACATCGGGCGCCGACGTGGCTCGGTGGTGCTCGCGGGGCTCGGTGGCGCTCAGCGCGGCCTCCTCGGTGCGGACGCCCGGGGCGTCGCGGGTGCGGTCCGCGGACGAGCGCCCGCGGTCGTGCTCCGTCCATCTTCCCGCGCCGACGACCTGCCGGTGCACGGGCCCCGGCCGGTCAGGGCGACGCCGGCCCGCCGGCGTCGGGGTCGCCGGGCCTCTCCTCGCGGCCCCGGCGCAGCAGGAACCAGACGGCCTTCCCCTCGCGGGTCGGCTCGGCTCCCCAGGAGGCGGACAGCAGGTCGACCAGCGCCATCCCGCGCCCGTCGAGGTCGGCGGGGAGGGCGTCGCGCGGCTGCGGGGCCTGGGGGCTGCCGTCGGTGACTCGCACCCGCATGCCAGCGGACGTGTCGCACTCGACGGCCAGGGTCACGGGGGGCGCGCCGTGCACCACCGCGTTGGTCACCAGCTCGGAGGTCAGCAGCTCCGCGTCGTCCAGGACGCTGGCGTGGTGCTCGTGGCAGCGGGCGCCGCGCAGGAAGCTCCGGGCCCGCCGGGGGGCGCTCGCGTCGGGCGGCAGCCGGGTGCTCGCCGCCGGCGTGATCTCGCACACGGGCGTGCGCCTCCTCGTCTCAGCGGGTCTCAGCGGGTCTCAGCGGGTCTCGGCGGTCCTCGGCGCCCGGCGGCCTGTCGCCCGCCCCGCACCGATCCTCCCCCGCGGCCGTCCGACCCGCCCGCCGGGGAGGGCCGGGTGGGACCGGTCTGCGCAACTGCCCTCGCGAGGGCCCCGGCTGCGGCATCATCGGGGTGTGGGGGCGAGCCGGGGGACCCCGTCCGCGGTGGTGCCGCAGCGCGGCCCCTCCGCCGGCGAGCAGGACGACCACGCCCTCGGCCCTGCCGAGGGCGCCCTCGTGCTGCCCGAGACCGCCCTCGTCGACGCCTCGATGGGTCCCCTCGGGCTGCCTCCGCCGCTGGGGCTGCCCACCGCACCACCGGCTCCGGAGCCCGCCGCGCCCGGTGCCGTCGTCCCCGCGGGCGGCGGCGCGGCGGGTGCCGGCCGGGACGGCGCTCTCGACCGCCACGCACGGCTCGTCTGCTCCGTGCTCGGGGTGCCCGCCGCGGTGGTCAGCCTCGTCTCCCGCCGGCTGCAGCTGTTCCCCGGTGCCGTGGGGCTGCCGGAGCCCTGGCAGACCACCCGGCTGGCCGACCTGTCCCGCTCCTCCTGCCAGCAGGTGGTCTCCAGCGGCCAGCCGCTGGCTGTGCGCGACGCCCGCGAGGACCCCGACCTGCGCGACGACGCCGTCGTCACCGAGCTGGGGGCCGTGGGCTACCTCGGTGCGCCCCTGCGCGGACCGGAGGGCGAGGCGATCGGCTCGCTCGCGGCCCTGTCCCCGGTGCCGCGCGACTGGACCCGCCGCGAGGTGGCCCTCCTGGCCGACCTCGCCGCCGCCTGCTCCGCCGAGCTGCAGCTGCGCCGTGCGCTGTCCGACGCCGCGGAGGTCCGCGCGGCCGCCGAGAGCGCCCGCGACGAGGCGACGACGGCGCAGATGCGGGCGGTCGGGGAGCGGCGCGACGCGGAGGTGGCGCAGGCCCGCAGCCTGCTCCTGCTCCAGCTGGCCCAGGCCGTGGCGCGCGCGCGGGAGGCCGAGGACGTCGCCGAGGCCGCCGTGGCCCACGTCCGCGACGGGCTCGGTGCCCAGCTGGCCGCCGTCGCCCTGCGCGAGCGCACCTCGGGGGTGCTGCGCTACGTCGCCGTCGACGCCGACGGCGCCCTCGGAGCGGCCGCCGACCCCGAGGTCCCCGAGGGCGCGGTGACCGCCGCGCGCGAGCAGCGCCTCGTCTTCGCCCCCGACGCGGCGTCGGCGGCGGCGACGGCCTCGCCCGGGACGTCGGCGCTGGCGGGGGTGGAGGCCGTCGTCCACGCCCCGCTGGTCCTGGAGGGCGAGTGCCTGGGCGTCCTGACCGTCGGGTGGGAGCGCCCCCGCGGGCTGGTGCCGGTGGAGCGGGAGCTGGTGACGGCCCTGGCCGAGGCTGCGGCCCACGGGGTGCAGCGCTGCGTGGCGCTGCGCGCCGAGCGCGAGGCCGCCCGGACCCTGCAGCGGGCGATGCTCACCGAGCTCCCGGACCTGCCCCACGTCGAGCTCGCCGCCCGCTACGCCCCCGCGGCGGCCGGCCACCAGGTCGGCGGCGACTGGTACGACGCGCTGCGCCACCCCGACGGGTCGACGCTGCTCGTCATCGGGGACGTCACCGGTCACGACATCGCCGCTGCGGCGTCGATGGGGCAGGTGCGCAGCGCGCTGCGCACGCTCGCGGTGGCCACGGAGGACACCCCCGCCCAGCTGCTGACCCGCCTGGACGGCACCCTGGCGGTGCTCGGGTCGGAGGTGCTCGCCACGGTGATGGCGATCCGCCTGGAGGACGCAGCCCCCGCGGACGGGCCGGACGACGGCTCCCTGCGGATGCGGTGGAGCAGCGCCGGCCACCTGCCGGCGCTCCTGCACGTCCCCGGGGAGGGCGTCCACGTCCTCGACGGCCACGAGGTCGACCTGCTGCTCGGCCTGGCGCCGGAGAGCCCCCGCAGCGACAGCGAGGTCCGGCTGCCCGCGGGCTCGACGCTGCTGCTGTACACCGACGGGCTCGTCGAGCGCCGCGACAGCGACCTCGCCGAGGGCGTCGCGCGGCTCGCCGCCGCCTTCGACGCGGTGGCGGGGGCGGAGCTGCTGGCGGTGGTCGACGCGGTGATCGCCGACCTGGTGGGCGTCGGCGGATCCGACGACGTCGCCGTCCTCGCCGCGCGCGTCCGGTCCTGAGCCCGCCCCGGGCCGGCGGCCCGGACCCTCCCGGTGGTGCGGCGCGCCGCAGGGGCGGGCAGGCTGGACGACGTGAGCGTCATCGTCGACAGGATCCAGACCGCCGCCGTCGTCGGCGCCGGGTACATGGGCGGGGGCATCGCGCAGTCCATGGCGCGGGCCGGCCTGTCCGTGGTGCTCGCCGACGTCTCCGCCGAGGCCGCCGCCCGCCAGCTCGAGCGCCTGCTGGGGGAGGCCCGCACCTACGAGGAGCAGGGCCTGTTCGCCCCCGGGGACGCCGACCGGGTGGCGGCGAACCTGCGGGCGGCGTCCTCGGTGGAGGAGGCCGTCGCCGACGTCGACTTCGTCCACGAGGTCGTCTTCGAGAAGGTCGAGGTGAAGCACGAGGTGCTCGCCCGCGCCTCCGCCGCCGCGCGCCCCGACGCGATCATCGGCACCAACACCTCCACCATCCCCGTGGCCGTGCTCGCGCCCGCCGTCGTGGGCCCGGAGCGCTTCCTCACCGTCCACTGGTCGAACCCGGCGCCCTTCATCCCCGGCGTCGAGCTGGTGGTCGGCGAGGCCACCGACGCGGCTGTGCTGCCCGTGGTCCAGGACATGCTCGAGCGCGCCGGCCGCCGCTCCGCGCAGGTCGCTGACACCCCCGGCTTCGTGCTCAACCGGCTGCAGTACGTGCTGTTCAAGGAGGCCGCCGACATCGTCGCGGAGGGCGTCGCCACCCCCGAGGCCGTCGACACCATCGTCTCCACCACGTTCGGCTTCCGGTACCCGTTCTTCGGGCCGTTCGCCATCGCCGACATGGCAGGCCTCGACGTCTACGTCCTCGGCATGAAGATCATGCAGGAGTCCTACGGCGAGCGGATCTCCCCGCCGAAGGCGCTCACCGACCTCGTCGACGCCGGCAAGCACGGCGCCAAGAACGGCGAGGGCTTCACGGTCCACGGCGACGCCGCGAAGCTCGCGCGGATGATCGCCTACCGGGACCTCGCCTACGCCAAGCAGGGCCAGCTGCTCGCGGAGCTGGCGCACGCCCACCCCGACGCCGCCGCTCCCGGAGCAGAGCCCGCCGTCGAGCCGGCTGTCGACCCGGAGGTCACCACGGGGGAGGCCCGCCCGTGAGCACCCCCACCCCCCCCCCCACCCCCGCCACCCAGCGCTGGCAGGACGCCGGCCTCACCGCGCAGAGCTGGCCCGTCGGCGCCGCGCTGCTGCAAGCAGCTCCCGTGCTCCCCGACGGCACCCCCGCCCAGGACGCCCCCGAGGTCGAGTGGCGCCGCGTGCTGCGCCGGGTCCGCCTGGCGGGCTTCGACCACGTCGACCTCACCGACTCCTGGGTGCGCCCCGGAGACCTCACCCCGGACCGGCTGGCCCTGCTGGGGCGCCTGCTGCGCGAGGAGGGCCTCGGCGTCACCGCCATCACCACGGCCCGTCGCAGCGTCATCGACCCCGACCCCGAGCTGGCGTCCTCGAGCACCGAGTACCTGCGCCGGACCCTGGAGGCCGCCGCCGAGCTCGGCACGCCGGTGGTCTCCGTCGGCCTGCTGCCGCGGCTGACGCCGGAGCAGCAGGCCGCCGAGTGGTTCTGGCTCGCGCCCAGCACCGCCGACCCCGACCCGGAGACCGACGGCGGGGCGTCGTTCGCGCTCGCGGTGGAGCGCTTCGGCGCGCTCGGCCGGCGTGCCGCGGAGCTCGGCCTGCAGCTCAGCCTGGAGATGTACGAGGACACCCACCTGGGCACCCCGGAGTCCGCGGTGCGCCTGAAGACCGCGATCGACCTGCCCAACACGGGCCTGAACCCCGACGTCGCCAACATCGTCCGGCTCCACCGGCCGGTGCAGCCGTGGCGCGAGCAGCTCGCCGCGGTGCTGCCCCACGCCAACTTCTGGCACGTGAAGAACTACCTGCGCGACCACGACCCGGCCACCGGCTCCTACGCGACGGCACCCGCCCCGCTGGAGCTCGGCGTCATCGACTACCGCTGGGCGGTGGAGGAGGCGCTGCGCGTCGGGTTCACCGGCCCGTTCTGCACCGAGCACTACGGCGGCGACGGGCTGAGCGTCTCCGCCACCAACCGGGAGCACCTGCGCCACCTGCTCGCCAGCGCGATGGAGCTCGCCCAGCTCTGAGGGGGGAGCCGCCGGCTCAGGCGGGACGGCGGGCGACAGCGACCATCCCGGTGCCGCGGCGCCAGTCGCCGTCGGCGGCGTCGGTGACCGTCCACGAGCCCTCGGGCGGGACGGCCGCGGGCGGGCGGCCGCGGGTCAGCCGGTGCACGGCGGCGACGGCGGCCCCGTCCAGCCCGCCCACCGCGCGGGAGGCGAGGTTCCAGGCCTGGTTCGCCCCGCGCTGGACGAGCGCCCCGGCACGGGTCAGGCCGAAGGTGGGGCCGTCGACGCGCAGCACCCGCACCGGCCATCCGCCGGTGGCCTCGGCCACGACGGCGGCCAGGCGGTCGGCGTCGACCGGACCGACGTGCGGGGCGTACCCGGACCAGCCACCGGGGTAGCCGGACTCGTCCGGGGTGGAGAGCACCAGGGCCCCGCCGGGCAGGACCTTCGCGACGAGGGAGGCCGCGAAGGCGACCTGCTCCGCCGGCGGCAGGTGCTCGACCACCTCGAACGCCGTGACGACGGCGCCCGCCGGGGCCTGCGCGAGGTCGGTGTGGACCCGGGCACCCGGGAAGGCCGCCGCTGCCAGGGCCGTGTGGCGCGCGTCGACGTCGACGACGTGCAGCTCCCGGCCGAGGTGCTCGGAGAGCAGGCCGGAGAACGCCGCGGTGCCGGCGCCGACGTCGACCACGGGGCCGGCCACCTCCACCGCCGCGGCGGCGCGGGCGCCGACCAGGTGCGTGACGGCGTGGCGCACGACGGTGCTGCGGTTGCGGTGCAGCCCGGGGTCGCCGCCGTGGGTGTTGGCGGCGCTCCCACCGGCTACGCCGCGGCGGACCCGGTCGAGGGCCTCCATGGCGGTCTCGGCGGCCGCGACGGCCTCGGCGACGCGGCGGGGGGCGAGGTCGGCGGGCGTGGGGTCCACGGGGCCAGCGTCACAGACGCGGCTCGCACCGGCGGAACCGCCCGCTGGCCCCCCGCGGCGGTGCGCCGGGTGGCACGGTGACCGCCGTGGACCCCGCACCGGAGCGCACCGCCCCCGCGCAGCAGTCGGCCGCGAGCCCCGCGGGCTGGACCGGGCACGTCGTCGTCGCCGGGCTGCACGCCGAGGGGCTGCGCGCGGTGCAGCAGCTGCGCGCCGCCGGCGTGGCCGCCGTCGTGGTCGACGCCCGTCCCGACCCCGGGCTGCTGGCGGCGCTGGACGGCACCGGGGCGGGTGTCGTGGTCGGTGACCCGAGCCGGCCGGAGGTGCTGCGCGAGGCCGGTCTCGCGGGAGCTGTCGCGCTGCTGTGCGTGGAGGACGACGACCTCGCGACGCTGTCCACCGCGCTGCACGCCCGGCAGGTGCGCACCGACCTGAGGGTGGTGGCCCAGCTGCGCAACGCCGCGGTGGGCCGGGCGCTGGCCGGGACGGGGGTGGCGGTGCTCGACG
Source organism: uncultured Actinomycetota bacterium (assembly GCA_963781365.1). Taxonomy (GTDB): domain Bacteria; phylum Actinomycetota; class Actinomycetes; order Actinomycetales; family Quadrisphaeraceae; genus Quadrisphaera. Next base: position 325,757 of record CAWAFR010000008.1, read on the forward strand.
TGGCGGAGCTCTCGGCCCCCGCGGTGCTCGACGCGTGCCTGGGCACCGCGGTGCACCCGCTGTCGGTCGAGGGGGAGCAGCTGGTGGTCGTGGAGGTGGTCGTGGCCCGCGGCGGGGTGCTGCGCGACCTGTTCGGCGACCTGGCCCCGGTGGCGGTGGTCTCCGCGGCCACGGGGGCGACCGTGCTCTCGCCGGGGCGCGACGCCGTCGTCGCTGCGGGCGACGCGGTGCACCTGGCGGGCCCGGCGGCCGCCGTCGCCGCGCTGCTGCCGCGGGAGCGGGCGGCGGGGCCGGTCTTCGTCGGTGCGAGGGCTCCCCGCCCCGAGCGCCACCGCCCCGCGTCGCTGGTGCGCTCCCTCGCCGGCTCCCTGGACGTCCGGCTGCGCCTGGCGCTGGCGTCGCTCGGGCTGCTCGGGCTGCTCTCCGTCGTGGTGCTGCTCCTCGGCTAGCGCGAGCCCGACGGGCGCCGCATGGACCTCCTGGACGCCGTCTACTTCACGGTCGAGACCATCGCCACCGTCGGGTTCGGCGACTTCTACTTCCGCGACCAGCCCGACTGGCTCCGGGCGTGGGCGGTGCTGCTGATGCTCATCGGGGCCACGCTCGCCACGGTGTTCTTCGCCCTGCTCACCAACGCGCTGGTGAGCCGGCGCCTGGAGGAGGGCCTCGGGCGGCGGAGGGTGACGGCGCTGGACGACCACGTCATCGTGGTCGGGCTCGGCACCGTGGGCGCGGAGCTGGTGCGGCAGCTGCGGGAGCGCGGCGTGCCTGTGCTCGTCGTGGAGCCCGACCCCGCCAACCGCGGCGCCGCGAGCGCGCGCGCCCGGGGGGCGCAGGTGCTGGTCGGCGACGCGACGCAGCCCGACGTGCTCGCCCTCGCGGGGCTCGCCCGGGCCCGGGCGGTGGCCGTGATGACCAGCGACGACCTCGTCAACGTCGAGGCGGGCCTGGCGGTGAAGGACCTGCTGGGGGAGCGCTGGTGGTCGGTGCCGGTCGTGGTGCGGGTCGCCGACCGGGACCTGGCGACGGCCCTGCGCGGCGCGCTGGGGTTCCGGCACGTCCGGTCGACGGCGGCGCTGTCAGCCCCCTGGTTCGTGGGGGCGGCCCTGGGCCTGGAGGTCGTCAGCACCTTCTACGCCGGTGACGTGCCGCTGCTCATCGCCCGCCTCCGCGTCACCGCCGGCGGCGGCCTGGACGGCGTCGCGTTGGCCGACCTGCCCGGTGGCGCCCGCGTGCTCGGGCTGCTGCGGGCCGGCGGCGGGGACGTCGAGCTGTCCCCGCGGCGCGGTGCGCGCCTGGCCGCCGGCGACCGGGTGCACCTGGTGGGGCCCTCCGACGAGCTCGTCGCGCTGCTGCGCGCCGACGGCGGCGGCCGGGCCGACAGGGCCGTCGGGGCTGCCCCGGTCGACCGGGCCGCGACGGAGGCGGTCAGCCCCGGGCGGCCGCCCGACGCGGCAGGTTCGCCGCGCTGACCAGCAGCTCGTCGGCCCGCTGGCCGCTGACGAGGCGCAGCTCGCGCAGCACAGCGCCCCTCACGTCGGCCAGCGGCGTCCACGCCCCGACCAGGACGACGTCGTAGCCGCTGCTCAGGCGCCCCTCCGCCACCGCGCGGTGCAGCAGCAGCCGCACCCGCGCCGTGTGCCCGTCGGAGGTGACGATCGCCACCCGGTGCAGGCCGGGCTGGACGTGCTCGAGCCGGGGGAAGGTCAGCGCGAGGTTCTGCGCGGTGGTGTGCGAGTGGTCCTCCAGCAGCAGGCGGTCGCGGGGCACCCCCAGCTCCACCAGGCGTGCCGCGACCACCTGCGCCTCGGAGACCCGGGTGCCGTCGGGGCCGGGGGTGCCCGTCACCGCGCCGCTGGCGACCACCCACGGGTCGGCGCCGGCGGCGCGGGCCGCTGAGACGAGGGCCGCGGCGCGCTGGATGCGGCTCTCCAGCAGCGGGGTGGCCCGTCCCGCCTCGAGGCTCGAGCCGAGGACGACGACGGCGTCCAGGCCCGCGGCGTCGACGCTGCGGTGGGACCAGGCGGTGCTCCCCGCGACCTCCACGACCGGCCAGCACAGCAGCGCCACCGCCACCGCGGCGACGATGCGGCGCGCCAGGGCGGCGCGCGTCGTCCCCAGCAGCCGCACCGCGCTCGCCGCGCTCGGGCTGCTCGCCGCGCTCACGGGGCTGCCCGCTCGGCTGCGGCGGTGCCCCGGGGGTTGCTGCGGCGGTGGACGGCCATGGCGCGCGCCGCCTCCCGGACGTCCTGGCGCTCGCGCAGGGTCTGGCGCTTGTCGTGCTCCTGCTTGCCGCGGGCCAGGGCCACCTCGACCTTCACCCAGGAGCCCAGGAAGTACAGGCTGGTGGGCACCACGGTCCAGCCGCTCTCCCGGGAGGTCTCCTCCAGGCGGCGCAGCTGGGCGGCGTGCAGCAGCAGCTTGCGGGGGCGCCGGGCGGAGTGGTTCGTCCAGCTGCCCTGGGAGTACTCCGGGATGTGGGCGCCGTGCAGCCACGCCTCGCCGCGCTCGCTGACCTCCACCCAGCTCTCCGAGAGCGAGGCCCGGCCGGCGCGCAGCGCCTTGACCTCGGTGCCGACGAGCACGAGCCCCGCCTCGAAGGTGTGGCCGAGCACGTAGTCGTGGGCGGCGCGCTTGTTGCGCGCCACCAGGCGAAGCGCCTCCTCGCGGGGGCGCGCGGGCCGCTCCTGGCGCGCCCACGCGCCGGCCCCGCGGCGGGCTACGAGGACCCCTCGCCGACGAGGGACTGCGACGCCGTCGTCGACGCCGCGATGGGCGTGGTGCCGTAGCGCTGAGCGGCCCGGGCACGGGCCTGCTCGGCGAGGACCTCGCGGTCGCGCGGGGGAGCGGCGGTGACGAGGTCGGCCAGCAGGTGCTGGGTGGCGTGGGCGACCTCCGCGACCGCGCGGTCGAACGCGTCCTGGTTGGCGCGCGAGGGCTTCGTCGTCCCCGCGACCTTGCGGACGTACTGCAGCGCCGCTGCGTGGACCTCGTCGTGCGTCGTCGCCGGCGCGAGGTTGTGCAGCGCGCGGATGTTCCGGCACATGTCACGGAACGATAACGGCGCGTCCGGCTCTGTGGGGCCCGAGGGGGCGATCTGCGCCGAACGGGCGATCATCCCGCTCGCAGCGTCACCGCGCACGCCGAGACGCCGCCCTTCCCGCGCCCGGTCACCCGCGTCTGTCAGGTCCTCGCGGTGCGTCAGGCCCGGAGGCCGGATCCGGCCTCCGTGACCTGACGCACGCCCTGACGCGCGAGCCGGCGCGGGACCGGCCGGGACCGGCCGGAGGACGACGGCGGCCCGCCGCCCCCTCGAGGGGGACGACGGGCCGCCGTGACCGGGGGGAGGTCAGATCACTCCCAGGAGAGGCCGCCACCGCTCTGGTACTCGATGACGCGGGTCTCGAAGAAGTTCTTCTCCTTCTTGAGGTCCATCGTCTCGCTCATCCAGGGGAACGGGTTGTCGACGTCGTCGAAGACCGGCGCCAGGCCCAGCTGGACGCAGCGGCGGTTCGTGATGAAGCGCATGTACTGGCTGGTCAGGTCGCTGTTCAGCCCGAGGACGCCGCGCGGCATCGTCTCCTTGCCGTACTCGATCTCCAGCTCGCACGCCTCCTTGAGCATGCTCCGGACCTCGGCCTGGAACTCCACCGACCACAGCGACGGGTTCTCGACCTTGATCTGGTTGATGACGTCGATGCCGAAGTTCAGGTGGATCGACTCGTCGCGCAGGATGTACTGGTACTGCTCGGCGATGCCGACCATCTTGTTGCGCCGGCCCAGGCTCAGGATCTGCGCGAACCCGGTGTAGAACCACATGCCCTCGAACACCACGTAGAAGGCGATGAGGTCGCGCAGGAAGTCCTGGTCAGCCTCGGGGGTGCCCGTGGAGAACTCCCCGGACTCCAGGTTGCGGGTGTGCTTGAGAGCCCACGCGTCCTTGGCGGTGATGGAGGGGACCTCGCGGTACATGTTGAACAGCTCGCCCTCGTCGAGGCCGAGGCTGGTGCAGATGTACTGGAAGGTGTGCGTGTGCACGGCCTCCTCGAAGGCCTGGCGCAGCAGGTACTGGCGGCACTCCGGGTTGGTCAGCTGGCGGTAGACCGCGAGCACGATGTTGTTGGCGACCAGCGACTCCGCGGTGGCGAAGAAGCCGAGGTTGCGCTTGAGCATCAGGCGCTCGTCCTCGGTCAGCCCGTCGCGGCTCTTCCACAGCGCGATGTCGGCCTGCATCGAGACCTCGGTGGGCATCCAGTGGTTGTTGCACCCCGCGAGGTACTTCTCCCACGCCCAGCCGTACTTCAGCGGCAGCAGCTGGTTGACGTCGGCGCGGGCGTTGATCATCGCCTTCTGGCTGACGTCGACCCGTGCGGCGCCGGTCTCGATCTCCCCGAGGCCGGTGACGTTGCCGAGGGCGTCGGTGGTCCCGCGGTCTTCGGCGGTGGTGGTCACGGTGATCTCCTCGTGCGAGGTGCGGGTGGTCGGGAGGTGGCTCGCGGGCGCGCTCACTGGCAGGCCTCGCACTCGTCGCCGTTCTCGATCGAGCACGCGGCCGCAGCGGTCTCCGGGAGGGAGACGATCGGCGACGGGCTCGACGAGACGGCGGCCGGCGGGCTGACGACGGCGGCGGGGGCCGCCACCTGCGCGGGCACGGTGGCGGCCGCGGCGACCGGTGCCGCCGCGACGGGCGCGGTGGCCGGGGCGCCGGAGGTCACCGAGTTCAGCTTGCCGTCGGTGCCGCGCAGCGTCGACTTCTCCACGTGCGTGGCCGAGGACGAGCGCAGGTAGTACGTCGTCTTCAGGCCCAGCTGCCACGCGGTGCGGTACAGGTTGTCGAGCTTGCGCCCGTTGGGGCTGGAGACGTACAGGTTCAGCGACTGCGCCTGGTCGATCCACTTCTGGCGGCGGGCCGCGGAGCGCAGCAGCCAGGACGGGTCGACCTCGAAGGCGGTGGCGTACAGCGCCCGCAGGTCGTCCGGCACCCGGTCGATGAGGCCCAGGGAGCCGTCGAAGTACTTCAGGTCGGAGACCATCACCTCGTCCCACAGGCCGCGCGCCGCGAGGTCGCGCACCAGCGAGTCGTTCACCACGGTGAAGTCGCCCGACATGTTCGACTTCACGAACAGGTTGCGGTACATCGGCTCGATCGACTGCGCGACGCCCACGATGTTGGAGATCGTCGCCGTCGGGGCGATCGCCATCACGTTCGAGTTGCGCATGCCCTGGCGCTGCACCTTCTCGCGCAGCGGCGCCCAGTCCAGCGTCGCGGAGGTGTCCAGCTCGACGTCGCCGCCGCGGGCCTCGCGCAGGATCTCCAGGGAGTCGATCGGCAGCACGCCGCGGCTCCACAGGGACCCGTCGAAGCTGCGGTAGGAGCCGCGCTCGGCCGCCAGGTCCGAGCTCGCCTCGATCGCCGCGTAGGAGATCTGCTCCATGGAGGTGTCGGCGAACTGCACGGCCTCCTCCGAGGAGTACGGCAGGCGCAGCGTGAACAGCGCGTCCTGGAAGCCCATCAGGCCCAGGCCCACCGGGCGGTGCTGCTGGTTCGCGTTCTCGGCCTGGGGGATCGTGTACAGGTTCAGGTCGATGACGTTGTCGAGCATCCGCACCGCGGTGCGGACCGTGCGGCGCAGCCGCTCGACGTCGAGACCGGTGGTCGTGGTGTGCGCCGCGAGGTTCACCGAGCCGAGGTTGCAGACCGCGACCTCGTCGGCGTTCGTGTTCAGCGTGATCTCGGTGCACAGGTTCGAGGAGTGCACGACGCCGACGTGCTGCTGCGGGGAGCGCAGGTTGCACGGGTCCTTGAAGGTGATCCACGGGTGCCCGGTCTCGAACAGCGAGGTGAGCATCCGGCGCCACAGGTCGACGGCCTTCAGGGTGCGGTGCACGCGCAGCTCGCCGCGGGCCGCCATCGCCTCGTACTCCTCGTACCTCGCGGCGAAGGCCGGGCCGTACAGGTCGTGCAGGTCGGCGGTCTCGTCGGGGGAGAACAGCGTCCAGTCGCCCTGGGCGGCCACGCGCTGCATGAACAGGTCCGGCACCCAGTTCGCCGTGTTCATGTCGTGCGTGCGGCGGCGCTCGTCACCGGTGTTCTTGCGGAGCTCGAGGAACTCCTCGACGTCGATGTGCCAGGTCTCCAGGTAGGCGCACACGGCGCCCTTGCGCTTGCCGCCCTGGTTCACCGCGACGGCGGTGTCGTTGGCGATCTTCAGGAAGGGGACGATGCCCTGGCTCTGCCCGTTGGTGCCCTTGATGTGGGCGCCGATGCCGCGCACCGGCGTCCAGTCGTTCCCGAGGCCGCCGGAGTACTTCGCGAGGAGCGCGTTGTCCTTGATGGACTGGAAGATGCCCGACAGGTCGTCGGAGACCGTCGTGAGGAAGCAGCTGGACAGCTGCGGGCGCGTGGTGCCGGCGTTGAACAGCGTCGGGGTGGAGCACATGAAGTCGAAGCTGGAGATCAGGCGGTAGAACTCGATCGCCCGCTCCTCCTTGTGCTCCTCGTTCAGGGCCAGGCCCATCGCGACGCGCAGGAAGAAGGCCTGCGGCAGCTCGTAGCGCTGCCCGCGGTCGTGCAGGAAGTACCGGTCGTACAGCGTCTGCAGGCCGAGGAAGGTGAAGTCGCCGTCGCGGCCGGCCTCGATGGCCGCGCCCATGCGGTCGAGGTCGAACTCCGCCAGGCGCGGGTCGAGCATGCCCAGCTCGATGCCCTTGGTGATGTAGCCCGTGAGGTAGCGCGGGTACAGCTGGGCCATCTGCGGCGCGGTGGCCAGCGTCCGCTCGCCCAGCACCGCGGTGAGGGCCTCGGTGCGCAGCATGTCCATCAGCAGCCGGGCGGAGACGTAGGTGTAGTCCGGGTCGGCCTCGACCTTGGTGCGGGCGGCCAGCACGAGGGCCTGGGCCAGCTCGACCTCGCCGACGCCGTCGTACAGCGTCCGCATCGCCTCGGTGACCACCGCGTCGGGGTCGACCGTCGGGAGCCCGGCGCACGCCTCGGCGACGACGGCGGCCACGCGGTCCCGGTCGAGCGGCACCAGGGAGCCCTCGGTGGTGCGCACGGACAGCTGGCGCACCGACTCCACGCTGGGGGTGGCGGCCTCGCGCTCGCGGCGGGCGCGGGCGTGCTCCTCGCGGTAGAGGATGTAGGAGCGGGCGACGGCGTGCTCGCCGGAGCGCATCAGCACCAGCTCGACCTGGTCCTGCACCTCCTCCACGAGCACCGGGCGGCCGGAGGACCCGGTGCCGGCCAGGGAGCGGGCCACGAGGGTGTCGACGACCGTGCGGGTCATCTCCTCGACCAGCTCGCGCACCCGCGCGGAGCCCCCGGCCGCCTGTCCCTCGGTGGCCAGGAACGCCTTCTGGAGCGCCACGGAGATCCGCGAGGCGTTGAAGGGCGCGACCTCGCCGCGGCGGTTGATGACGGCGGTGGGCGCGGCGCCCTCGGTGCCGCTGCCGTCCGGCGCTCCGGCCGTGACCTCGAGGACCTCGTCTGCCACCTGCGTCATGTGCGTCTCCTGTGCTCTCGGGCCGTGCTGCCTGCGTGCTGCCTGCTGCTCCTGCGTGCTGCCTGCGTGCTGCCTGCGTGCTGCGTACGTGCTGGTGCGTCGTTGCCTGGGCGTGCTGTCCCGGGGTCCGCGGAGCGGCCCTGGGGAGTGGGGGACCGGGTGCGCTCGCTGGGCGCCCGCCGGTGCTCCGACGCTACATCTTGTGGGGCGGGGTCCGCCAGCGAACTACACGTAGTGGTGGTGTTGCCTGCTCGTCACGGCGTGTCGGGTCTCCGCGACCCCCCGCTGGGCGTGCGGGACGAGCCTGCCACGAGCCACCGACAGCCGGGTCCGGCCCGGCCGGGACCCGCTCCGGACCCGCCCGGACCCGGCCCGCGGACGCGCCTGCCGACCCGCCGCCGGACGCGCTGTCGGCGCCCTCGCCTAGCCTGCCCGCGTGCCTGGAGAGCCCGACGACGCCGTCTTCCGCTGGGCCGTGCTCGGACCCGGCGGCATCGCCCGCCGCTTCGTGCGCGAGCTCCCCGCGAGCCGCTGGGGGCGCCTGGTCGCCGTCGGGGGGAGCGACCCCGCCCGCGCCCGTGCGCTCGCCGACGAGGTCGAGGCGGCCGGAGCCGCCGGCGCGTCCCGCGGCGGGCCGGTCACCTCGGGCACCTACGCGGACGTCCTCGCCGACCCCGGCGTCGACGGCGTCTACGTCAGCGTCGTGCACACCCGCCACGCCGAGCTCGCCGTGGCGGCGGCGCGGGCCGGCAAGCACCTGCTCGTGGAGAAGCCGCTGACGCCGGACCACGGCAGCGCGAGCGCCGTGGTCGACGCCGCCCGCGAGGCCGGCGTCGCCCTGCTGGAGGCCTACGCCTACCGCTTCCACCCGGCCACCCGCCAGCTGCTGCAGCTGGTCTCCGAGGGGGCCGTCGGGCGGGTGCTGCACGTCGACGCGAGCTTCTCCTTCGCCGCGAGCCCGGGGCCGGACGACGCGCCCGGGCGCCTGTTCGACCCGGCGCTCGCCGGCGGCGGCATCCTCGACGTCGGCTGCTACCCGGTCTCCCTGGCCCGCGCGGTCGCGGGAGCCGCCCACCCGCAGCCGCGTCCGTCCGCCGACCCCGCGGTGGTCGAGGCCGACGGCGTCCTCGGCGCCACCGGCACCGACGAGTGGGCCGTGGCCCACCTCGGCTTCGGCGGCGGGCTCCGGGCCACCGTCCGGTGCGGCACCCGCCTGGAGGAGCCCCAGGTCGTGGTGGTCCGCGGTGCGGAGGGCGTGCTGGAGCTCCACGACCCGTGGACGGTCCAGGGCCGCTCCCGGGTGGTGCTGACCCGCGCCGGCGAGGCGCCGCAGGAGACCTCCTACGACGGCGGCGCCCCCGAGCACCAGGCGTTCGCGCTGGAGGCCGACGCGCTGGCGGAGGCCGCCCGGGGGATCGCCTCCGGCGGCACGGGTGAGGCCCCCGAGCAGACCCACGCCGACTCCCTGGGGACCCTGGCCGTGCTCGACGCCTGGCGCGCCGCGCTCGGGCTGCGCTACCCCTTCGAGGCCGAGACCGCCCGCATCCCCACCGTCTCCGGGGGCCCGCTGCGGGTCCCCGAGCCCGGCTCGAGGATGCCCGTCGGCAGCATCCCGGGCCTGGCCAAGCCCCTGTCGCGCCTCGTGATGGGCTGCGACAACCAGGCGGACCTGAGCCACGCCAGCGCGATCTTCGACGCCTTCGTCGAGGCCGGCGGCACCACGTTCGACACCGCCTGGCTCTACGGCGGCGGCACCTACGAGCGGCGCTTCGGGCGGTGGCTGGCCAACCGCGGGATCCGCGACGACGTCACGGTGGTCGTCAAGGGCGCCCACACGCCGCACTGCGACCCGGAGTCGCTCACGCGCCAGCTGCTGGAGTCCCTCGACCGCCAGGGCCTGGAGCGCGCAGACCTCTACCTCATGCACCGCGACGACCCCTCGGTCCCGGTGGGGGAGTTCGTCGACGCGCTCGACGAGCACGCCCGCGCGGGCCGCATCGGGGTCTACGGCGGCTCCAACTGGACCCCCGCCCGCTTCGACGCCGCCAACGCCCACGCGCAGCAGCACGGCCGCGGGCCGTTCTCGGTGCTGAGCAACCACTTCGGCCTGGCCCGTGCGCTCGACGTCCCCTGGGCCGGGTGCGAGCACGTCACCGACCCGGCCTCCAAGGCGTGGCTCGAGGAGCGCCAGGTGCCCCTGCTGCCGTGGTCGTCGCAGGCACGCGGCTTCTTCGCCCGCGCAGACCCGGCCGACACCTCCGACGCCGAGCTGGTGCGCTGCTACTACAGCGACGACAACTTCGAGCGCAAGCGCCGGGCGGAGTCGCTCGGCGCGCAGCTGGGCGTGCCGGCCACCGCCGTCGCCCTCGCCTACGTCCTGGCCCAGCCGTTCCCGACGTTCGCGCTGTTCGGCCCGCGCTCCATCGCCGAGATGCGCTCGTCGATGGCGGGCCTGCGCGTCGACCTCACGCCCGAGCAGGTCTCCTGGCTCGACCTGCGCGACGACGCCGGCCGGTGACCCCCGGCGAGGCGGGGGCCCCCGCGCAGCGGACGCCCCCGCCGTGGCGCCGCGGCCCCGCTCCCGCCAGGGTGGGCGCGTGACCCAGCGCCTCTACGTGACCGCCGACCGCGCGGGTGCGGGCAAGACGGTCGTCGCCCTCGGGCTGCTCGACCTCCTCGCCAGCTCGGTGCGGCGCCCCGTCGTGTTCCGCCCCGTCGTCTCCAGCCGCTCCGAGCCCGACCCGCTGGTCGAGCTGCTGCGCGAGCGGTACCACCTCGACACCACGGACGACGACGCCGTCGGCCTCACGTGGGCCGAGGCCGCGGCCCTCGTCGACGACACCGAGGCCGGGCCCGACCCGCGCCGCCTGGTCGCCACCCTCGTCGAGCGCGTCGAGCGGCTCGCCGAGCGCTCCGACTTCGTGCTCGTGGTCGGCACCGACTTCACCGGCCCCTCCCCGGGCACCGAGCTCGACCTCAACGCCCTGCTGGCGGTGAACCTCGGCGCCCCCGTCGTGGTGGTGCTGTCGGCGGAGGGGCGCGACGCCGCCACCACGGCCGCCGCCGCCCGCGAGGCCGGCTCCGCCCTGCGCTCGCGGGGTTGCACCCGTCTGGCCACCGTGGTCAACAAGGTCCACCCGGAGCAGCGCGGGGCGGTGCTCGCGGCCGTCAGCGCCGCGGGAGGGCACAGCGGCGGTGCCACCGAGGGACCCGTCTACGCCGTCGAGGACGTGCCGCTGCTGTCCGCCCTCACGGTCGGCGAGGTCGCCGCGGTGCTCGACGGGGAGGTGCTCACCGGGTCCGACTCCGCGCTGGAGCGCGAGGTGGGCGGGTACCTGGCGGGGTCCGCGCACGCCGACGTCGTCCTGCGCCTGCTGCGCGAGGGCACCCTGCTCGTCACCTCCGGCGACCGGCTGGACCTGATGCTCGTCTCCGCGGGCTGCGCGATCCACCGCGAGCTGCCCACGCCCGGCGGCCTGGTGCTCACCAACGGCACCCGCCCGGACGACCTGGGCCTGAAGCTCCTGCGCCCCAGCGGGCTGCCCCTGGTCAGCGTGCCCACCGACACCTACACGACGATCCACCGCCTGGAGGGCGCCACCGGGCAGATCCGCCCGACGAGCCACCGCAAGGTCTCCGCGGCGCTCGGGGCGTTCAACGCCGGCGTCGACGTCGACGCGCTGGCCGAGCGGGTGCGCCTGGTCCGCACCGAGGCCGTCACCCCGGCGATGTTCAACGCCCGCCTGCTGGCCCGGGCCCGCGCCGACCGCCGCACGATCGTGCTCCCCGAGAGCGACGACACGCGCGTCCTGCGCGCGGCGGAGGAGCTCGGGCACCTCGACGTCGCCGACCTGGTGCTGCTGGGCCGCGAGGACGAGGTCCGGGCCACGGCCGACCGCCTCGGCGTCGACCTCAGCGGAGCCCGGGTGGTCGACCCCGCCACCTCCGAGCTGCGCGCCGAGCTCGCCGGGGTCTACGCGCAGCGGCGCGCCCACAAGGGCGTCACCCTCGACCTCGCGATGGAGGCGCTGCTCGACCCGACGTACTTCGGCACCCTCATGGTCGAGACGGGCCACGCCGACGGGATGGTCTCGGGCGCCACCCACACCACCGCGGCCACCATCCGCCCGGCGCTGGAGGTCATCAAGACGGTCCCCGGCGCCGCGCGCGTCTCCGGCGCCTTCCTCATGTGCCTGCCCGACCGCGTGCTGGTCTTCGCCGACTGCGCCGTGAACCTCGACCCCACCGCTGAGGAGCTGGCCGGCATCGCGCTGTCCAGCGCGGAGACGGCGCGGGCGTTCGGGGTGGAGCCCCGGGTGGCGATGGTCAGCTACTCCACGGGCAGCTCCGGCGCCGGCGTCGACGTCGACAAGGTCCGCGAGGCCACCCGCCTGGTCGCCGAGCGGGCGCCGGACCTGCCGCTGGCGGGCCCGATCCAGTACGACGCCGCCGTCGACCCCGCCACCGGCGCCGCGAAGATGCCGGGCAACCCCGTCGCCGGCCGCGCGACGGTGCTGGTCTTCCCCGACCTCAACACCGGGAACACCACCTACAAGGCGGTGCAGCGCTCCGGTGACGCCGTCGCCGTCGGCCCGGTGCTCCAGGGCCTGCGCCGTCCCGTCAACGACCTCTCGCGCGGCTGCACCGTCGCCGACGTCGTCTCCACCGTCGCCATCACGGCCGTCCAGTCCCAGCAGCAGTCGCCGCGGACCGCGCAGCGGGCTCCCGAGCGGGGCCACCAGCAGGAGGAGCAGCGATGAGCCGGGTCCTGGTCGTCAACGCCGGCTCGTCGAGCCTGAAGTTCCAGCTCCGCGAGCGGGGCCGGTGACGTCCTGGCGAAGGGGACCGTCGAGCGGATCGGGTCCGACGACGTGCCGGACCACGCCGCTGCGCTGGCGCGCGTGATGGGCCTGCTGTCGCAGGAGCAGGGGGGCCCGGGCCTGGACGGGCTCGTCGGCGTCGGCCACCGCGTGGTCCAGGGCGGCACCCGCTACACCGCCCCGACCGTCGTCGACGACGGCGTCGAGCGCGGCATCGACGAGCTCTCGGCCCTGGCGCCCCTGCACAACCCCCCGCAGCTCGCGGCGATCCGGGCCCTGCGGGCCGCGCTGCCCGGCGTGCCGCAGGTGGCGGTCTTCGACACCGCGTTCCACGCCACGATCCCCGCCCGGGCGTCGACCTACGCGATCGACGCCGACGTCGCCGCCCGGTACGGGCTGCGCAAGTACGGCTTCCACGGCACGAGCGTGCAGGTGGTCACCAAGCGCGCCGCTGCCTTCCTCGGCGTGCCCGTCGAGCGGGCCGACCTCGTCGTCGCGCACGTCGGCAACGGCGTGTCGGTGACCGCGGTGCAGGGCGGGCGCAGCGTCGACACCACGATGGGCCTCACCCCGCTCGCAGGGGCCGTGATGGGCACCCGCAGCGGCGACGTCGACCCGGCGATCGTCATGACGCTGGTCCGGGAGGCGGGCATGTCGGCCCAGGACGTCGACGACCTGCTCAACCGGCGCAGCGGGCTGCTGGGCCTCACCGGCGACGGCGACGTGCGCGCCGTCCAGGCCCGCGCCCGTGCGGGCGACGAGCGGGCGCGCCTGGCGATGGAGGTCTACTGCTACCGCCTGTCGGCAGCGGTCGGCTCGTTCCTGGCGCTGGTGGCGGACGTGAGGTCCGTGGTGTTCACCGCCGGGGTCGGGGAGAACGACGCCGCGGTGCGCGCCGCCGTGTGCGCGCCGCTCGCCCACCTCGGCGTCGTGGTCGACGACGCGCTCAACGACGCGGCGCGCGGCCCGTCCGAGGCGGTCTCCATCGGCGAGCGCGTCGCCGTCGTCCCCACCGACGAGGAGGCCGAGATCGCCGACCAGGTGCTGGTGGCGATCTCGGCCTGACCGGTCCGCCCCGGGCCGGTGGCCCGGGCCGGCTCAGCCCTCGCGGTGGGCAGCCACCAGGCGCTCGGCGCGCAGCAGGTCCTCCTCGAAGTCGACCTCCACCGCGACGTGCGCGGAGATGTCGACGGGCAGCACCCTCATGCCCTGCGTGATGGACAGCTCGATGCCGCGCTCGAAGTAGTCCTGGTCGCCGCAGGCGCGCAGGTTCTCGATGAGCAGGGCCTTGTCGGCGCTCGAGACGAGGTTGATCCCCACGGCCTCGCCCAGCCCGCCGACGACCTGCTTGGACAGCTCGGCGATGTGCCCGTCGGCGTCGACCGTGTACTTGACCTCCTCCTCACCGACCACGGAGGTGTTCACGCACACGACGTTCTCGTCGCGCGCCACCGGGGCCAGCAGCAGGTCGAGCAGCGAGGGGTCGAAGACGACGTCGCCGTTCAGCCAGAGCACGGGACCGTCGGCGGACAGCTCCAGCGCCCGCAGCAGGGACTTGGAGGTGTTGGTGTCCTCGTAGTCCTCGTTGTAGGCGAAGAGCAGCCGAGGCAGCGCCTCCATGATCACGCGGCGCCTTGTAGCCGACGACCGCGGTGATCATGATCTGGTCGCCGAAGACGGACCGCAGGTTGTCGACCTGCTGCTGCAGGATGCTGCGCCCGTCGGCGAGCTGCGTCAGCGGCTTGGGCAGCGGCCGGCCCAGCCGGGTGCCCTTGCCCGCGGCGAGGACGACGGCCTGCAGCCGGCTCACCGGAGCACCACCGCTCCGGCCAGGAGCCGTCGGGTGCGCCGCGTCGCCGAGGACCGCGGCGACCGGAGGGACCGTCGCCGCGCCCGGGCAGCACCAGGTCGAGCACGCGGCGGGCGGCGCCGCCGTCGTCCGCGGGGCAGTGCTCGGCCCGGAACGCGGCGGCGGCCCCCTCCCAGGCGGGCGCGTCGCTGCGACCGGGTCGGCCAGGGCGTCGAGGAGCTCCGCGCTGGTGCGCAGCACCGGCCCCGGCGGGCGCGACGAACAGGTCGAAGTAGAAGCCGCGCACGTCGTCGCGGTAGTGCTCGAGGTCGTAGGCGAAGAGCACCAGCGGCTTGCCGGTCACGGCGAAGTCGAACAGCGTCGAGGAGTAGTCGGTGACCATGGCGTCGGCGGCCAGGTACAGCTCGGCGATGTCGGGGTGCGCCGAGACGTCGACGACGCCGGGGGGCAGGACCGCCTCCCCGCGCTCGACCTGCGCCGCGAGGCGGCCCGAGAGCATGTAGTGCAGCCGGAGCAGCAGCACGTGGGTGCCGGCGAACCGGCGGCTGAACTCCTCCAGGTCGAGGCACAGGTCGACGTCGCGGCGGCCGTCGGCGTCGAGGACGTCGTCGCGCCAGGTGGGCGCGTACAGCACGGCGGTGGTGCCCTCGCTGACGCCGAGCGCGGGCGCGCACGTCCTCGCGCAGGGGCCGCGCCCGGGGGAGCCCAGGACGTCGTTGCGCGGGCCAACCGGTCTCAGCGACCGGGCCGGTCCAGCGGAAACCGCTGGTCAGGGACCGGGTGGCCACGGGGCCGGAGGACAGCAGCAGGTCCCAGCGGTCGACGTCGTGCCAGCCGGGCACCGGGTCGGCCGGGCCGACGTGCGGCTCGTCGGCGGCGATGCGCTTCAGCGGCGTGCCGTGCCAGGTCTGCAGGTACAGGCAGCCGGGGCGCTTGACCACTGCGGCTGCAGGTGGGTGTTCGACACCACCAGGTCGGCCGCCTCCAGGGCGGCGACGGCGTCCGGGCCGGTCGGGCGGACGGGCCGAGCGCCGTCGGGGAAGCCCGCCAGGTGGGCGGGGGCCGCGAGCCAGGTGTGCTCGAGCGGTACGCCGGGGCCGGGTCCGGCGCGTGGGTCGTGAGCGCCTCGTGCAGCGCCCTCGGGCTGTCGGAGTACCTACCGTCGAAGCTGTTGTAGACGATCTTCACGCGCACCACTCCCTCCAGGGCCCCGAGCCGGGGCCGGTCCAGCCGCCCATCATGGGGCCGCCGGGCCCCTGCTGCCGCCGCCCCGGGTGCCGCCGGCAGACCCCGACCGGGTGGTCGGCAACCGGCGTCGTGGTGGTTGACTCAGGAGCGTCCTCCCGGCAGCGGTGCCGCTCGCCGGGCCCCCGACGAGGAGAGCCGTGAGCACCTCAGCCACCGCTTCGCAGCAGTCCCAGCAGCAGGGCGACGACCCGGCTGGCCGGGCGAGCAGCCAGGTCAGCGTCCAGCTGTACACGGTCCGCGAGGCGCTCGTCGACGACGTCGCCGGCACGGTCGCCCGCCTGGCCGCGCTGGGCTTCGCCAGCGTCGAGCCCTTCGGCCCGCTGGCGCTGTCCGACGAGCTCGCCGCCGCCCTGGCGGAGCACGACATCGCCGCGCCGACGATGCACCAGGGCTTCGTCGGCTCCGACGACGACGCGCTCGACGCCCTGTTCGCCGCTGCCGCGGCCCGGGGGACGACCACCGTCATCGACCCCTTCACCCCGCCGGACCGCTGGCGGACCCGCGAGGCCGTCGAGGCCGTCGCCGCGGAGCTCGCGGTCGCGGCGGGTGTCGCCGCCCGCCACGGCGTCCGCGTCGGTTACCACAACCACGCGCACGAGCTGGAGAGCTCCGTCGACGGGACGCCGGCGCTGGAGGTGCTCGCGCAGCGCCTCGACGAGGTCGCCCCCGAGGTGGTGCTCGAGCTCGACACCTACTGGGCCGCCGTCGGCGGGCAGGACCCGGTGGCGCTGCTGCAGCGGCTCGGCCACCGCGTGGTCGCCCTCCACCTCAAGGACGGCCCCGCCACCGCCGAGGTGCTCGACCAGGTCGCCCTCGGCGCCGGGACGCTCCCCGTCGCCGGGATCGTCGCCGCAGCACCGACGGCGCTGCGCGTCATCGAGCTCGACGACTCCCGCGGGGACCGCTTCACCGCCGTCGCCGACGGTCTCGCCTTCCTGCGCGCGCAGGGCCTGGCGTGACCGCCGGGACGACCGGGTCGGCGGGCGCGACGGCGGGTGGCCCCCGCGGCTCCGGCCGGGTCGGCGTGGGCGTCATCGGCGCCGGCACCATCTCCACCCAGTACCTGACCACCCTCACGTCCTTCCCCGACGTCGACGTCAAGGTGGTGGCGGACCTCGCCGTCGACCGCGCCCGCGCGCAGGCGGAGGCGTTCGGGGTGCCCCGGTGGGGGGCGGTGCAGGACGTGCTGGACGACCCCGAGGTCGAGCTGGTGGTGAACCTGACCATCCCCGCCGCGCACGTGGAGGTCGCCACCGCCGCGGTGGCCGCGGGCAAGGACGTGTGGACGGAGAAGCCGTTCGCGCTGGACCGGGCCAGCGGCACCGCGCTGCTGGAGGCCGCCGCGCGCAGCCGACCGGCGGGTCGCGACGGCGCCCGACACGTTCCTGGGCGCCGGGATCCAGACCGCCCGGCGGCTCCTGGAGGCCGGCGAGGTCGGCGACCCGCTGACCGCGCTGGTGCTGCTGCAGTCGGCGGGACCCGGAGGGCTGGCACCCCGACCCGGCGTTCCTGTTCGCCGACGGCGCGGGCCCGCTGTTCGACATCGGCCCCTACTACCTGACCGCGCTGGTCCAGCTGCTCGGCCCGGTGGCCCGCGTCAGCGCCACCAGCTCCACCGCGCGCGCGCAGCGCACCATCGGCTCGGGCCCGAAGGAGGGCCAGGTCTTCGACGTCCTCGTCCCCACGCACGTGAGCGCCCTGCTGGAGTTCGAGGGCGGGGCGAGCGCGAGCGCGCTGTTCAGCTTCGACTCCGCGGTGAGCCGCACGCAGCTGGAGGTCGCCGGGGTCACCGGCACCCTGGAGCTGCCCGACCCGAACACCTTCGACGGCGAGATCACCGTGCACGGCCTGGACGGGTCGACCCGGTCGGAGCCGGCGGTGGGGTCGACGGCCGGCCGCGGGGCGGGAGTGCTGGAGCTGGCGCGGGCGGTGCGCGCCGGCCGTCCGGAGCGCGCCAGCGGCCAGCAGGCCTTCCACGTCCTCGACGTGATGGTCTCGATCACCGAGGCGGCGCAGCGGCGCCGGCCCGTCGACGTGGAGAGCACCGTGCAGCTGGCCCCGGCGCTGCCGGCGGACTGGGACCCGGCCGCCGCCACGCTCTGACGGCGCCGGGTGCGCCGACGGCGCCGTGCTCCCGGAGGAGCGCGGCGCCGTCGTGGCCCCCGCGGGCGCAGCGGTGCTGCGCTAGAACACCCTGCGCCGCGAGCCGCCGATCGGCACGAAGTTCAGGACGAGCCCCACGATGAGCAGGATGATGCCCAGGATCCAGAGGATCTGGATGCCGAGGAAGAAACCGAGGAGCAGCAGTACCAGGCCGAGGATGATCACGGGAGGCCCCTTTCCAGATGACGACGCCTGGAACGCTCCAGACGCCGCAGACTGTCCTCGCGCTCTCGATCACCGGCAACTCGAAGGGGATCTGCCCGGGACGGGGCTGCGTGCGTCCGGGGCACACGGCGTTCCGGAGCGTGATCACGGCAGCACGGGTGGTCAGCGGGCGACCAGGTAGCCGTCGTCGTCGGTGGTCACGGGGACCGGGTCGCCGATCTCGAAGCCGACGCCGTCCTCCGGCGGGAACGGGTCCTCGCCCTGCGCGGGGTGAGGTTGCGGAACCCGACGAGCACCCACGAGCCGTCGCGCCGCTGCACCAGCGGCGCTGCGAACGGCTGCGCGTCGACACCCCCCACGGGCCGGGCCGCGGTGATGTCCCACAGGCCGAGCAGGCCCCCGGCGAGGTTCGCCGCCGACGACGGCACCGACCACGGGCAAGCGCTCCCGGCCGCCAGCGCCTCGGCGCGGCGCGTCGGCGCCATCTCCTGCGGGTGGCAGGTGAACACGAGCACGCCGCGACCGTCGACGACGGCGTGCTGCAGCACCTCGAGCTGCCCGAAGCCCGCACCGGGGGCCGTGAGCGGAGGCTGCAGCTCCCAGCGCTCCAGGTCGGCGCTGGTGGCGTGCGCGACGACGCCGTCATCGTTCTGGTCCGCCCCGACCGCGCGCGCCGCCAGGAGCATGTGCCAGCCCGTGCCGGAGGGGTCGTGGCGCACCAACGGGTCCCACCAGGTCTCGCTGCTGCGCTCGAGGTCGGGGCCGGTCGTGGGGCCGGGCCGGGCGCCCAGTGGGAGGCTCACGCGTCACTGCGAGCGACCTGCCCCGTGACCAGCCCAGGAGGACCCATGAGCCCCGTCGACGCCGTCCGCAGCGCCTTCCGCCAGTACGGCGGCTTCCGCGGACGGGCGCGGCGCTCGGAGTACTGGTGGTTCACCCGCTTCACCGTCGTCCTCTCCGTGGCCACCTCGGTCCTGGACCGCGCGCTGTTCGGCACCGGCCTCGGTCAGACCGGCGTGCTGTCCGCGCTCGCCACCCTGGCCGTGCTGGTCCCGGGCCTCGCCCTGGCCTGGCGCCGCCTGCACGACACCGGCCGCTCCGGCCTGTGGAACCTCATCGCCCTCGTCCCCGTCGTCGGGTGGGTCGTGGTGCTCGTGTTCGTCCTGCAGGACTCCGAGCCCGGAGCCGACCGCTTCGGCCCCTCGCCCGAGGGTGGCGCCGCGTGGACTCCCGGGTACGGCCCGGGGTACCTGCAGCCCTGACCGGCCGCCGGGGCACGATGGACGGGTGAAGAACCAGCAGCTGTCCACCACCGGCCTCGAGGTCAGCAGCGTCGTGCTCGGCCTGATGCGCATCGCGCGACATGAGCGACGAGGAGATCCGCACCCTCGTCGGCACCGCCCTGGACGCCGGCGTGACGATGTTCGACCACGCCGACGTCTACGGCGGCGACCACCTCTGCGAGCGCCGCTTCGGCGAGGCGGTGGCATTCTCCCCCGCCGAGCGGGAGCGGTGCATGCTCAGTCGAAGGTCGGCATCCGCGACGGGTACTTCGACTTCTCGACCGAGCACATCCTCGCCTCCGTCGACGAGTCGCTCGCGGCGCTGCGCACCGACCACCTCGACGTGCTGCTGCTCCACCGCCCCGACGCGCTGGTCGAGCCGGACGAGGTCGCCGCGGCGTTCGACGCGCTGGAGGCGGCGGGCAAGGTGCGGCACTTCGGCGTCTCGAACCACACGCCGCTGCAGGTGGAGCTGCTGAAGCGGCGGTGCGCCAGCCGCTCGCGTTCAACCAGGTGCAGCTGAGCATCACGCACGCGCCGCTGATCGCCGCGGGCGTCGCCTCGAACATGCGTCGCGCTCGACCAGTCGATCGACCGCGACAACGGGATGCTCGACTACGCCCGCCTCAACGGCATCACGCTGCAGGCGTGGTCGCCGTTCCAGGGCGGCTTCTTCACCGGCCCGTTCATCGGCGACCGCGAGCACTACGCCGGAGCTGAACGACGTGCTCGACGAGCTCGCCGACGCAGTACGACGTGACGCCGACCGGCATCGCGACGGCGTGGATCACCCGGCACCCCGCCGACATGCAGGTGGTGCTCGGGACGACGAAGCCGCGAGCGCGTGCGCGAGGCGGCGGCCGGCTGCGGACGTGCGGCTCACCCGGCCCGGAGTGGTACCGCCTCTTCACCGCCGCCGGGCCACACTCGTCCCCTGACGGCCCCGCCGTGTCGGCGGCGGGTGGCACGATCGCGAGCGTGAGCCAGACCCCGCCCGCCGCCGACACGCACGACCTGATCCGCGTCATCGGCGCGCGCGAGAACAACCTCAAGGACGTCTCGGTCGAGCTGCCGAAGCGGCGCCTCACGGTGTTCACCGGGGTCTCGGGCTCGGGCAAGAGCTCCCTGGTCTTCGCCACCATCGCCGCGGAGAGCCAGCGGCTCATCAACGAGACGTACCCGGCGTTCCTGCAGGGCTTCATGCCGAGCCAGGCGCGCCCCGACGTCGACGTCCTGGAGGGGCTGACGACGGCGATCATCGTCGACCAGGAGCGGCTGGGCGCCAACCCCCGGTCCACGCTGGGCACGGCCACCGACGTCAACGCCCTGCTGCGGATCCTGTTCAGCAGGCTCGGGCAGCCGCACGTCGGCTCGCCGGTGGCGTTCTCCTTCAACACCGCCACCACCACCTTCAAGGGCGCTGCCACCTCCGAGCGGGGAGGGGAGAAGAAGGTCGACCGCGCGAACTTCACCGTGCAGGGCGGCATGTGCCCGACGTGCGAGGGGCGGGGCAGGGTCGACGGCTTCGACCTGGCAGCCCTGTACGACGACTCGAAGACCCTCAACGAGGGCGCGCTGCGGATCCCCGGGTACTCCATGGACGGCTGGCAGGGCCGCATCCTCAACGGGGTCGACCTCTTCGACGCCGACACCCCCCTGCGCGACTTCACGCCCGAGCAGCTCCACGCGCTCCTGCACGCGGAGCCCACCAGGATCAAGGTCGACGGGATCAACCTCACCTTCACCGGGGTGGTCCCGCAGATCCAGAAGACGTTCCTTTCCAAGGACGTGGAGGCGATGCAGCCGCACGTCCGCGCCTTCGTGGAGCGGGTGGTCACCTTCACCACCTGCCACGACTGCGACGGCACCCGGCTGAACGACACCGCCCGGTCCTCGCTGGTCGCCGGCCGGAGCATCGCCGACGTCTGCGCCGTGCAGGTCAGCGACCTGGCGGAGTGGGTCCGCGAGCTGGCCGCCACCCCCGCGGCACGAGCCGTGGCGCCGCTGCTGCGGGGGCTGCAGGCCAGCCTCGACGCCTTCACCGCCATCGGCCTCGGGTACCTGTCGCTCGACCGCGCCTCGGGCTCCCTGTCCGGGGGGGAGTCGCAGCGCGTGAAGATGATCCGGCACCTCGGGTCGGCGCTGACCGACGTCACCTACGTCTTCGACGAGCCGACCATCGGCCTGCACCCGCACGACATCGGCAAGATGAACGACCTGCTGCTGCAGCTGCGCGACAAGGGCAACACCGTCCTCGTGGTCGAGCACAAGCCGGAGGTCGTGGCCATCGCCGACCACGTCGTCGACCTGGGGCCCCGGGCGGGGACCGCCGGCGGCGAGGTGGTCTTCGAGGGCACCGCTGCGGGGCTGCGGGCCAGCGGCACCCTCACCGGCCGACACCTCGACGACCGCGCCCGCCTCAAGGAGGCCGTCCGCGCGCCCACCGGGAGCCTGCAGGTCCGCGGCGCCTCGACGCACAACCTCCGCGACGTCGACGTCGACGTGCCGCTCGGGGTGCTCTGCGTGGTCACCGGCGTCGCCGGCTCGGGCAAGAGCTCGCTGGTGCACGGCTCCATCGCGGGGCGCGAGGGCGTCGTCACCGTCGACCAGGGGGGCATCCGCGGGTCACGCCGCTCCAACCCCGCGACGTACACCGGGCTGCTGGAGCCGGTCCGCAAGGCCTTCGCCAAGGCGAACGGGGTCAAGCCCGCCCTGTTCAGCGCCAACTCCGAGGGCGCCTGCCCCACCTGCACCGGCAACGGGGTCATCTACACGGACCTGCCGGGCATGGGCACCGTCTCCACGCCGTGCGAGGAGTGCGGCGGCAAGCGGTTCAGCGCGGCGGTGCTGGAGCACCACCTGGGCGACAAGGACATCAGCCAGGTGCTCGCGATGCCGGTCGCCGAGGCCGCCGCGTTCTTCGGGCAGGGGGAGGCCCGCACCCCGGCGGCGCACGCCGTCCTGGAGCGGCTCGCCGACGTGGGCCTGGGGTACCTCACGCTGGGCCAGCCGCTGACCACCCTGTCCGGCGGCGAGCGCCAGCGCCTCAAGCTCGCCGTCCAGATGGGCGACCGGGGGGCCGACGTCTACGTGCTGGACGAGCCCACCACCGGGCTGCACCTGGCCGACGTCGCGCAGCTGCTCGCCCTGCTCGACCGGCTGGTCGACTCCGGCCGCTCGGTCATCGTCATCGAGCACCACCAGGCCGTCATGGCCCACGCCGACTGGCTCGTCGACCTCGGGCCGGGCGCCGGGCACGACGGGGGGCGCGTGGTCTTCGAGGGGACCCCCGCCGCCCTGGTCGCCGCCCGCTCCACTCTGACCGGGCAGCACCTGGCGGACTACGTCGGTGCCTGACGCCGTGCAGGAGCGCGCCGCTCCCGCGGCGAGCCCGACGGCGGGGTGCTGAGCTCCTGGCGGGCGCTCAACGACGCCCTCGACCTGGCACCGCACCGGGCGGGCGAGGCCATGGCCGAGGTGGAGGCCCGCCTCCTGGCCGACCCGGCGGCGCTGGCGGAGCTGCACGAGAGGTCGGCGCTCGCGGTCATGGTCGGCGTCCTGGACGGGTGACCGCCCGGGGGCCGCACCGGCCGCCCGGACGCGCTGCGGTCCCTCAGCGAGAACCCGGCCGGCATCAGCCCTAGGGTCTCCTGGTGGCAGAGGCTCTCCCCGGCGCGGCGGACGACCAGGCGACGGGCCAGGTGGCCGAGGAGGCCACCGGGCACGACTCCTCCGAGATCACCTACGACGAGCAGCGCTACCCCGCGCGGCCGCGCCGGCTGACGCCCCGCGCGCAGCTCGGCACCGGCCGCACGCGCCGCACCTCGGGCCCGCGGACCGCCGACGGCACCAACCCCGCCTACGTGGGGTGGCTGGTGCGGCAGTCGATGCTCGCCGACGCCGACGTGCTGAGCCGGCAGCTGTCCGGCAGCGCGGCGATGTGGCGCAACCCCTACGCCCGCCCCGACGCGCGGCGCGCCGTCGGCACCGCCTCGGTCTGGTTCACGGCGTACCCGATCTCGCTGATCACGCGCCCGGGCGAGTCGTTCCTCGCCTCCCTCGGGGACGACGAGCTGTGGCGCGTCTTCGAGGCGATCGGCATCGACGGCGTGCACACCGGGCCGGTGAAGCGCGCCGGGGGCCTGTCGGGGTGGAACGAGACGCCCAGCGTCGA
Organism: uncultured Actinomycetota bacterium; assembly: GCA_963781365.1. Classification (GTDB taxonomy): domain Bacteria; phylum Actinomycetota; class Actinomycetes; order Actinomycetales; family Quadrisphaeraceae; genus Quadrisphaera. Next base: position 348,922 of record CAWAFR010000008.1, read on the forward strand.
CGGCCACTTCGACAGGATCAGCACGCAGATCGACCCGGTCTTCGGCACCGAGGACGAGTTCCGCACCGTCTGCGAGGTCGCCGACGCCCACGGGGGCTCCGTCATCGACGACATCGTCCCCGGTCACACCGGCAAGGGCGCCGACTTCCGCCTCGCGGAGATGGCGTACGAGGACTACCCGGGGATCTACCACATGGTGGAGATCCCGGAGGAGGACTGGCACCTGCTCCCGGTGGTGCCGGCGGGGCGCGACGCCGCGAACCTCGACGCCGAGACCGAGCAGCGGCTGGCCGACGCCGGCTACATCATCGGCGCGCTGCAGCGGGTGATCTTCTACGCGCCCGGCGTGAAGGAGACCAACTGGAGCGCGACGGCCGAGGTCACCGGGGTCGACGGCCGGGTGCGCCGCTGGGTCTACCTGCACTACTTCAAGATGGGCCAGCCGTCGATCAACTGGCTCGACCCGACGTTCTCCGGGATGCGCCTGGTGATCGGTGACGCGCTGCACAGCCTCGCCGAGCTCGGCACCAGCGCCCTGCGCCTCGACGCGAACGGCTTCCTGGGCGTGGAGAAGTCGGCGGAGGGCCTGCCGGCGTGGTCGGAGGGCCACCCGCTGTCCCAGGCCGCCAACCACGTCATCGCGAGCATGGTGCGCAAGGTGGGCGGGTTCACCTTCCAGGAGCTGAACCTCACCGTCGAGGACATCCGCGACACCGGCCGGGTGGGCGCCGACCTGTCCTACGACTTCGTGAACCGGCCCGCGTACCAGCACGCCCTGGCGACGGGCGACACGGAGTTCCTGCGCCTGACCCTGCGCACGTCGCTGGAGCTCGGGGTCGACCCGGTCTCCCTGGTCCACGGCATGCAGAACCACGACGAGCTCACCTACGAGCTGGTCCACTGGGCCACCACGCACGCCGACGACACCTACGTCTTCCGCGGCCGCCAGACCACCGGTGGCCAGCTCGCGGAGACCATCCGCGGAGACCTGCTGCGGACGCTGACGGGGGAGGCCGCCGACTACAACCTCGTCTTCACCACCAACGGCATCGCGTGCACCACCGCCTCGGTGATCGCAGCCAGCCAGGGCTTCACGACGCTCGACGCCATCGGCGAGGGCGACGTCGAGCGCATCCGCCGGGCCCACCTGCTGCTCGCGATGTTCAACGCCTGGCAGCCCGGGGTGTTCGCCCTGTCCGGCTGGGACCTCGTCGGCGCGCTGCCGGTGCCGCGCGAGTCCGTGGCCGAGCTCATCGAGACCGGCGACACCCGCTGGGTCGAGCGCGGCGCGCACGACCTGCTCGGCTGCGACCCGACCGCGACGGCCTCGGTCAGCGGGATGCCGCGCACCCGCGCCCTGTACGGCCCGCTGCCGGCGCAGCTGGAGGACGAGACCTCCTTCGCCACCCGCCTGGGGGCGCTGCTGGAGCTGCGGGCGAAGCACGAGATCGCGACGGCCACGCAGATCGACGTCCCCGCCGTCGCGCACCCGGGGATGCTCGTCATGGTCCACCGCCTCGACGGCGGTGACGCCTCCCTCGCCGACGCCCCGATCCAGGTGACGGTGCTGAACTTCACCGGTGAGCGGATCGAGGGCACCGTCCGCTCCGAGCAGTTCACGCCGCGCATGGCCGTCATGGACGCGCGCGATGACGGGGAGATCGGCTGGGTCGACGACCTCAACAGCTTCAGCGTCTGGCTGAGCCCGTACACGGGCCTGTTCCTGGTGCTGCGCCACCCCGAGGCCGACGGCCCCGACGTCCGCCAGCAGGACCCCGACGCGCGCTGACGCGCTCTGACGGCCCGGGGGAGGGTCCGGGGGAGGGTCTGGGGGGCGCCGAGCGTCCTTCACGCGATCGACCCGCTCCCGGAACACCGCCGTAACACGCGACGGCGGTTCGCCGCCTACGGTGCGGTTCGTTCTCCGCGCCGACCCGGCGACGAAGCGACCCCGAGGAGCCTCCATGAGCGGCAGCGCCGCGCGTCTCGACGCCATCAACGCCGTCAAGTCCTACGTCCCGCCCACCCCGTCGTTCGCCGCGCACGAGACGCCGGGCGAGATCTTCGGGCAGAACGTCTTCTCGCGGGACGTCATGCAGTCCCGGCTGCCGAAGGCCGTGTTCCGGTCGGTGATGGCGACCATCGAGGGCGGCTCGCCGCTCGACCCCAGCGTCTCCGACGCCGTCGCCTCGGCGATGAAGGACTGGGCGATGGACAAGGGCGCCACGCACTACGCCCACGTCTTCTACCCGCTGACCAACCGCTCAGCGGAGAAGCACGACAGCTTCCTGGAGCCCGACGGCGAGGGCTCCTCGATCGCGGAGTTCGCCGGCAAGACGCTGGTCCAGGGCGAGCCCGACGCCTCCAGCTTCCCCAACGGCGGGCTGCGCTCCACCTTCCAGGCCCGCGGCTACACCGCCTGGGACGTGACGAGCCCCGCGTACATCCTCGAGAACGCCAACGGCAACACGCTGTGCATCCCCACCGTCTTCGTCTCCTTCACCGGTGAGGCGCTCGACCTCAAGGCCCCGCTGCTGCGCTCCCAGCGCGCCATGGCCGACCAGGCCAAGCGCGTGCTGGCCCTGTTCGGCCACACCGAGCCCGGCAACGTCGTCTCCTACGCCGGCCCGGAGCAGGAGTACTTCCTCATCGACCGGAGCTTCTCCCTGTCCCGCCCCGACCTGCTGAACTGCGGGCGCACCCTGTTCGGCGCGAAGCCGCCGAAGGGCCAGGAGTTCGACGACCACTACTTCGGGGCCATCCCCGACCGCGTGCTGGCGTTCATGCTCGACGCGGAGCGCGAGCTGTTCAAGCTCGGCATCCCGGCGAAGACCCGCCACAACGAGGTCGCCCCCGGGCAGTTCGAGATCGCCCCGATGTTCGAGCAGGCCAACCTCGCCGCCGACCACCAGCAGCTGCTCATGGTCGTGATGCGCAAGGTCGCCCAGCGCCACGGCATGGAGGCGCTCTTCCACGAGAAGCCCTTCGACGGCGTCAACGGCTCCGGCAAGCACGTCAACTTCTCCTTCGGCGGCGGCAGCGTCGGCAACCTGCTGCTCCCGGGTGACACCCCCCACGAGAACGCGCAGTTCCTGGTCTTCTGCGCGGCGATCATCCGGGCGGTGCACCTGTACGGCGGGCTGCTGCGCGCCTCGGTCGCCTCCTCGACCAACGACCACCGCCTGGGCGCGAACGAGGCCCCGCCGGCGATCATCTCGATCTTCCTCGGCGCCCAGCTGGCCGACGTCTTCGACCAGGTCGCCAAGGGCGGGGCGACCTCCTCCAAGGAGAAGGGCACCCTGACCATCGGCGTCGACACCCTCCCGGTGCTGCCGACCGACCCGGGAGACCGCAACCGCACCAGCCCGTTCGCCTTCACCGGCAACCGGTTCGAGTTCCGCGCCCCGGGGTCCCTGCAGTCCATCGCCCCGCCGATGATCACCATCAACACGATCGTCGCGGAGTCGCTCGACTTCGTGGCCACCGCGCTCGAGGGCCTCATCGCCGACGGCGCGGAGTTCAACCACGCGGTCCAGAAGGTGCTCGAGGGCATCGTCAGCGACCACGGCGCCGTGATCTTCAACGGCGACGGGTACTCCGACGAGTGGCAGGTCGAGGCCGAGTCCCGCGGGCTGAAGAACCTCAAGCACGACGCTCGACGCCCTCCCGGAGCTCATCATCCCGGAGTCGCTGGAGCTGTTCCCGAAGTACGGCGTGCTCACCGAGGAGGAGTCGCACAGCCGCTTCGAGGTCGCCCTGGAGCAGTACGCGCTGTCCGTCTCGGTCGAGGCGAAGCTGACCCTGGAGATCGGCGCGACGATCATCCTGCCCGCCGCGGTCCGGTACCAGACCGAGCTGGCGCAGAACGTCGCGGCGCTCAAGGCGGCCGGCGTGGAGGCGGACACGGACCTGCTGACGGCGGTCGCCACGCCGCTCGTCGGCGCTGCGGACCGGCGGTCGCCACCCTGCGCGCCGAGGCGGCGCAGCACCCCGAGGGCGGCACCGCCGGCCACGCGCTGCACGCCCGTGACGCGCTGCTGCCGGCGATGGCGCGCCGTCCGCGCCGCCGCGGACGAGCTGGAGACGGTGGTGGCGGACGACCTGTGGCCGCTGCCGACCTACCAGGAGATGCTCTTCATCCTCTGACGGCTCTCTGACGGCCCCGCCGCCGCACGACCACGGGCGCCGGCCACCTCTCGCAGGTGGCCGGCGCCCGTGGTCGTGTCCGGGTCGGTGGACCCGCCCGGTCAGGCCACCGGGTGGGAGGAGCGCAGCACCTTCGCGAGCTCCGTCATGTGGGCGGCCTGCGAGGCGTGGTCGAGGGTGGCCCTCCGGCGCGATCGGGAACGGAGCCGCCCCTACGGTGCTGCGGTGGACGCGACGAAGCCCCCCGCGCAGCACCCCGCCGACACCCTCCTGCGCTGGAGCGCCGGCGGCCTGCACCTGGCGCTGCGCACCGACCCCTCCGAGCCCGTCGCCCTCATCGGCCTCGGCGCCGGCGGCCCGCCGGAGCCCACCGGGGCGCGAGCCCCGCTGGTGGAGGTGCTCCTGACCGGCGACGGCCGCGCCCGGACCGGTCCGCGGTCCACCGACACCGGCGTGGGCCGCCGCCTGCGGCACCTGCGCCACCTCGAGCGGGAGGCCGACGGCGAGCGGAGCCTCGACGTCGTCCAGCACGACCCCGCCAGCGGCCTGACCGCCACCACGACCTTCACCGGTGACGCCGCGGCCACCGGCGCCGCCGCCGTGCGGGTCACCACGACGCTGGAGAACACCGGGCCCGAGGCCGTGGTGCTCGAGCTCGTGTCGTCGCTGTCCACCGGCACCGTCCTGGGGACCGGGCAGGACCCCCACCAGCTGCTGCTGCACCGGGGCACCAGCCAGCAGCTCGCCGAGTTCCGCTGGTCGGCGCGGCCGCTGTTCGACGACGACGCCCTGGCGGACTCCACCACCGACCGCCAGGACCCGCTCGGGCGGGGCGCCGTCGTCGCCGTGAGCACGAGCACCTGGTCGACGGCGCGCCACCTGCCGACCGCTGTCCTGGAGCACGCGGCCGCTCGGGGAGGGTCCGGGCGCGCCCTCGCCTGGGAGGTGGAGCACCCCGGCGGGTGGCGCTGGGAGGTGGCCGACCGCTTCAGCGGTGACGACGCCCTGGCGCTCGTCCTGCTCGGGCCCACCGACACCGACCACCAGTGGTCCCGCGAGCTCGCCCCCGGGGAGGCGTTCACCACCGTCGGCGCGAGCATCGCCCTCGCCGAGGCCGGCGGGCACCAGGCGGCCGTCGCCGAGCTCACGCGCCACCGCCGCTGGTCGCGGCGCCACCGGACGGCGAGAGCCGGTGCCGCTGCTGGTGTTCAACGACTACATGAACACGCTGAACGGCGACCCGACCACCGAGCGGCTGCTGCCGCTGGTCGCCGCGGCCGCCGACGCCGGCGCCGAGGTCTTCTGCATCGACGCCGGCTGGTACGACGACACCGGGCGCGGCTTCGACTGGTGGCGCAGCGTCGGGGAGTGGGTGCCGTGCCGTCGCGCCGTTCCCCGGCGGCGGGTTGGAGCGCGTCATCGCCGAGATCAGCGGGCGCGGGATGCGGGCCGGGCTCTGGCTGGAGCCCGAGGTCGTGGGCGTGGAGAGCCCGGTCGCGCTCCGACGGCGCTGCCCGACGCCGCGTTCCTGCAGCGCCACGGACGGCGCGTGCACGAGCACGGCCGGTAGTTCCTCGACCTGCGCCACCCCGCCGCGCGTGGCGCACCTCGACGCCTGCGTCGACCGGCTCGTCGCCTGACCTGGGCCTCGGGGTAGCTACTTCAAGCTCGACTACAACGTCGTGCCCGGGCCGGGCACCGACGCGGGCGCCCTGTCCGCCGGCGACGGCCTGCTGCAGCACCAGCGCGCGCACCTGGCCTGGCTGCGGCGGCTGCGGACCCGGCACCCGCGCCGTGGTCTTGGAGAACTGCGCCTCCGGGGCGATGCGCGCCGACTCCGGGATGCTGGCGGTGCGGACCTGCAGTCGACCTCCGACCAGGAGGACTTCCGCCTCTACCCCCCGATCGCCGCGGGCGCCCCCCTGCAGGTGCTGCCCGAGCAGGGCGGGAACTGGGCGTACCCGCAGGCGTGGATGAGCGCCGAGGAGATCGCCTTCACCCAGGTGACCGGCCTCGCCGGCCGGCTGTACCAGTCAGGGCGCCTGGACCTGCTCGACGCCGAGCAGCGCGACCTCGTGCACGCCGCGACGGCGCTGTGGCGCGACGACCTGCGCCACCACCTCGTGCGCGCCGTGCCGGCCTGGCCGCTCGGGCACGCGCGGTGGGACGGCGACGCCGTCGCCCTGGTCCTGGAGGCCCCCGGGGGCGCCGGGGCCGGCCCCGCCGCGTGCTCGTCGTCTGGCACCGGGGCGGTGCCGGCGCGGAGGTGGTGCTGGCGCTCCCCGGCGTCCGGGCCGCCGACCTGCGCGAGCTCTACCCGCGCCGGCTCGAGCCGTGGCGCGTCGAGGACGCCGACGGTGGCGTGGTCCTGCGCCCCGGTGGAGCGGGGCCGCGGGCCAGGGTCTACGACCTGGGCTGAGGGCGTCTTCCCGGACGCCCGCGGGTTTCGGGTGACCGAACTCGGCGACGGCGTCGGTGCAGGTCAGGGGCCTGATCATTTCGGGTGGCCGAATCGCTCGACCTCCGCCGCAGTGGTGGGTACCGTCGGTGACGGCCCTGCTGGACGGGGCCGCAGACCTCGCCGGTGAGCTGGTCGTGGGCCCCAGCGGTCCCCGGCTCGCCGGTCTGCGCCGCCCGACGGCGCAGGACCCCCGTTCGGAAGGCCCTCACCGTGCTCCTCACCGTCGTCGTGCTGCTCGGGTGCGCGGTGCTCATCTACCTCGCGTGCGAGTGGTTCATCAACGCCGTGGAGTGGCTCGGCGCGCGGATGGCCGTCGGCTCGGCGGTCGTCGCGACCGTCCTCGCCGCAGCGGGCACCGCGCTCCCTGAGAGCGTCGTCACCCTCGTCGCCGTCCTGTTCGGCTCGGACGGGGCGGGGGCCGACGTGGGCGTCGGCTCCGCGCTGGGCGGGCCCCTGGTGGTCGGCAGCCTCGCGTACGCCGTGGCCGGCGCCGTCCTCGTGACCACCCGCCGCGCCCACCGCCGCGCCGCGCCCCGCGCGCTCGCCGCCGTCGGGGCCGCTCCCACCGGCGCTCCGGCTGCCCCCGCTGGCCCGGGTGCCGAGGTCGACGCCGACGCCGGGCGGCGGTGGCAGGACGCCCAGCTGCGCGGCCTCGACACCCGGGCCCTGGCCCGGGACCAGGGCTGGTTCCTCGCCGTCTTCGTGGCCGCCGCGGGTCTGGGCCTGCTGGCCTTCGCCCTCAAGCCCTGGCTGGGCTGGCTGTTCTTCCTCGCCTACGCCGTCTACTGCTGGCGGCAGGTGCGGTCCTCGGCCGAGGCCCACGCCGACGACGACCTGCAGCCGCTGAGGCTGCAGCCCCGCCGGGCACGGCCGGCCACCTGGGCCGTGGTGGCGCAGGTGGTGGTGTCGCTGGCGGTGGTCTTCGCCGCCTCCCAGGTCTTCGTCGGGCAGCTGGAGGCGCTCGCCCCCGAGCTCGGCCTGCCGGCCTCCCTGGTGGCGCTGCTCCTGGCGCCGGTCGCCACGGAGCTGCCCGAGATGGTCAACGCGCTGATCTGGGTGCGCCAGGGCAAGACGGCGCTCGCGCTCGGCAACCTCTCGGGGTCGATGGTGATCCAGGCGACCGTCCCCACCGGCCTGGCCGTCGTGTTCACCCCCTGGCACCTCCAGGGCCCGCTGCTGCTCGCGGCCGGCGCGACGGCGCTGTGCGTGGCCTACCTGCTGGTCCTGTTCGCCACCCGCCGCGTCACCCCCGGGCGGCTGGGCCTGGCCGCCGCCTTCTACGGCGCCTTCGCCGTGGCCCTGGGCGTCACGGTCGCCTGAGGTTCCGACCCCGGGCGCCCCCCGGTGAGACAGAGGCGCTGCGGCTCGGCGATCATGCGGGGGTGGCCCTCACCTCCCTGCTCGCCCTGACGCTGACCCCCGACGCCGTCGCGGACGGCGCCGGTACCCGCGCGCTGATCTCCGGGGTGCTGGAGGCGACGCGCGCCTTCGACGGCTGCCGGGGATGCGAGGTGGTGGTCGACGTGGAGGACCCGGCGCACGTGGTCGTCGTCGAGCGCTGGGACTCCCTGGAGCACGACGACGCCTACCGCGCCTGGCGCCGGACCCCGGACGGCGCTTCCCGGCTCGGGGAGGTCCTCGCCGGGCCGCCGCGCCTGACGCGCTTCACCGCTGCCGACGGGGTCTGACCCGCGCGAACCGCGCACCGCGGGCCGGCGGCCCTTCGACCGGCGGCCGCCGGCTCAGCGCAGGAGCAGCTCAGCCGTCGAGGCGTCGGTGACCAGGCGGTTGAAGAACCCGGCGCGGGCACCAGCGAGCACGGGCACCACCTTCTCCTGGCCCACGGCCACGGCGATCGTGGTGGGGATGGACCGCAGCACGTCCAGGCTCGTCGACAGCATCGAGCCGCTCCCCGGGAAGGAGACCTCGCGCCCGTCGACGTCGTAGAACCGCGAGCAGACGTCGCCGACGGCGTCGGTGAGGCTCGCGGTGTGCTCCGAGGCGTAGTGCGGCAGCGAGCGGCGCGAGCCCGGGGGTGCCCCGATGCCCAGGACGGCGCACCGGGCCCGGCTCCACATCTCCACCACCCGGGCGATCGCCGGGTCCTCCAGCAGGCTCGCCCGCAGCCACGGGCTCGGGACCGCGGGGGCGTACAGGAAGGCGGGCTGGCCGCTGACGCGGGCGGCGAGCTCGCGCGTGATCTCGTTGGTCTGGTACCAGGGCTCCGGCTCGGAGATCCCGCCGACCGCCGGGGCCACCACCACGCCCGGCAGGGCCGGCAGCTCGCAGTGGGCCGCGGCGTAGCACATCTTGCCCGAGGAGACGATCATGACGTCGCCGCGGCCCAGGTCGGCGTCGAGCAGCGCCGCGCCCAGCGCCGGCCCGAGGCCGGCGCCCAGGACCTCCGGTGCGGTGTCGGGGAAGACGTGGACGCGGCGCAGGCCGAGCCGGTCGGCCACCTGGCCCCCCAGGGACTCGTCACCGTCGGAGGGGGGAAGGACCTTGATCGAGACCATGCCGCGGCGGCGCGCCTCGGAGATGAGGCGGCTGACCGTCGCCTGGCTGATCCCGAGCCGGGCGGCGACCTCCGCCTGGGTGGCCTCCTGCTCGTAGTACAGGACAGCGGCGGCGTGCAGCAGCTCTCCGGGGGCGCGGCCGGGGCCCGCGTGAGCGCTCACACGACCAGTCTTCCATCGTCGACGTCGGTGTCCACGCTGCCCATCATGCTCGCCGCAGAGCGCCGATCGGTCACGATCTGGTCACGATGAATAATCGTGCCTGGTCATTCATTCAGCGCGTACCTACGTTGGCGCAGCGGGGCAGCGAGGCCCTGTGGACGACGTGGAGGTCGCAGTGGGTGAGTCGATGCAGGCCGTGGTCTGCCACGGACCGGAGGACTACCGCCTCGAGCAGGTCCCCGTCCCGACCCTGCCCGCCGGCGGGGCCCTGGTCCGCGTGGAGGCCGTCGGCATCTGCGCCAGCGACCTGAAGTGCTACCACGGCGCGGCGAAGTTCTGGGGCGATGAGCACCGCCCCGCCTGGGCCCAGAAGGGCCGCATCCCCGGCCACGAGATCACCGGGCAGGTCGTGGAGATCTCCCCGGAGGCCGCCGCCCGCTGGGGGGTGGGTGTGGGGGACCGGGTGGTCACCGAGCAGATCGTGCCGGACTGGGACTGCCGGTACTGCCTGCGCGGGGCCTACCACATGTGCGCCACCCACGACATGTACGGCTTCAAGGGCTATGACGGGGGGATGGCGGAGTACATCGCCTTCCCCGCCAAGGCCCTGGTCCACCAGATCTCCTCCGCGCTGGCCCCGGCGCACGCCGCCTTCGCCGAGCCCCTGTCCTGCTCCCTGCACGCGGTGGAGCGCGCCGACATCCAGTTCGAGGACGTCGTCGTCGTGGCCGGCTGCGGCCCGATCGGCCTGGGCATGATCGCCGGCGCGAAGGCCAAGGGCGCCGCCCACGTCGTCGCCCTGGACGCCGTCGCCTCCAAGCTGGACCTGGCCCGCCGCTCCGGCGCCGACACCGCCCTGGACATCACCGACCCCGGCACCGACATCTACGCCGCGGTCCGCGACCTCACCGGCGGCTTCGGCGCCGACGTCTACCTGGAGGGCACCGGGCACCCGGCAGCGGTCAAGCAGGGCCTGAACCTGCTGCGCAAGCTCGGCACCTACGTGGAGTACGGCGTCTTCGGCTCCGAGGCCAGCGCGGACTGGTCGATCATCAGCGACGACAAGGAGCTGGACGTGCGCGGGGCGCACCTGGGCCCGCACACCTGGCCCAAGGCGATCTCGATCCTGGAGTCCGGGATCCTGCCCATGGACGACATCTGCACCCACCAGCTGCCGCTCTCGCAGTTCCAGGAGGGCCTGGACCTGGTCGCCAGCGGCGCCAGCTCGGTCAAGGTCTCCCTTCTCCCCGGCACCTGACCCGCCGGCCGGGCGCGACACCCGGGAACGACAGCATGGAACGTGTATTCTGAAAGAATCCGTGCACCTGCGTGCACGGATGTGCATCGATGACGATGGGAGTGCCCGTGGAGGCATCAGGTCCTGCGCCGGAGGCGACGCGAGGGACAGCGCCAGCCCTGCTGGAGATGCGTCACATCATCAAGCGCTACGCCGGGGTGACCGCGCTCAAGGACGTCTCGCTGACGGTCCGCCAGGGCGACATCCACGCGATCTGCGGTGAGAACGGCGCCGGCAAGTCGACGCTGATGAAGGTGCTCTCCGCCGTCGAGCCGTACGGCACCTTCGAGGGGCAGATCTTCTTCGACGGCCAGGAGTGCCGCTTCTCCGACATCAAGCAGAGCGAGCACGCCGGCATCGCGATCATCCACCAGGAGCTGGCGATGATCCCCGAGCTCTCCGTGATGGAGAACCTGTTCCTGGGGAGCGAGCACACCAAGCGCGGCGTGATCGACTGGAACGCCGCCTACGCCACGGCCGTCGAGCTGCTCACCCAGGTGGGCCTCCGCGAGGAGCCCACGGTAGCGATCAAGACCCTCGGCGTCGGCAAGCAGCAGCTCGTGGAGATCGCCAAGGCCCTGCACAAGAACGCCAAGCTCCTCATCCTCGACGAGCCGACGGCGGCTCTGAACGAGAGCGACTCCCAGCACCTGCTGGACCTGATCCTGCAGTTCCGGGAGCGCGGTCTGACCTGCATCATCATCTCGCACAAGCTCAACGAGATCGAGCGCGTCGCCGACGCCGTGACGATCATCCGCGACGGTCAGACGATCGAGACGATCGACGTCCGTACCGAGGGCATCAACGAGGACCGCATCATCCGGGCGATGGTGGGCCGCACCCTGGACCACCGGTTCCCGGAGTACACGCCCTCGATCGGCGAGACGTTCTTCGAGGTCCGGAACTGGACGGTCCGTCACCCCGACGTCCCCGAGCGCCTCGTCTGCGACGACGAGAGCTTCTTCGTCCGCAAGGGCGAGATCGTCGGGTTCGCGGGTCTGGTGGGCGCCGGCCGCACCGAGCTGGCGCGCAGCCTCTTCGGGCGCTCCTACGGCACCTGGGTCTCCGGGACCATCACCCTGGACGGCCGGGAGATCGCGCCGAAGACCGTCAGCCAGGCCATCCGCGCCGGGATGGGGTACGTCTCGGAGGACCGCAAGTCCCTCGGCCTGAACCTCCTGGACTCCATCGGGGAGACGACGATCTCCGCGGCCCTGGACCGGGTCTCCCGCGGTGGCGTCATCGACGAGAGCAAGTCCTTCGTCGCCGCCGAGCGCTACCGCAAGAGCCTTCGCACCAAGTCGACCAGCGTCGCCCAGGGCGTCAAGCGAGCTCTCCGGCGGCAACCAGCAGAAGGTCGTCCTGGCCAAGTGGCTCTTCACCGAGCCGGAGCTGCTGATCCTGGACGAGCCCACGCGAGGCATCGACGTCGGCGCCAAGTACGAGATCTACGGCGTCATCCAGGAGATCGCCAAGCAGGGCAAGGGCGTCATCCTCATCTCCTCGGAGCTCCCCGAGCTCCTGGGCCTGTCCGACCGGATCTACACCATCAACGAGGGCCGCATCTCCGGCGTCCTGGACCGCGCTGAGGCGGACCAGGAGAGCCTGCTGCGGCTGATGACCCTCGAGAGGAGAGTCGCCCGATGAGCACCTCGACGACGAGTGCCCCGCCCACCGGTGAGCGCAGCACCAGCAGGGCCCAGCAGATCGGTCAGCTGGTCAGCAGCAACCTGCGCCAGTTCGGCATGGTGATCGCGCTGGTCCTGCTGCTGCTGTTCTTCCAGCTGCAGACCGGGGTCGCCCTGACCCCGGGCAACATCATCAACATCATCCAGGGCAACGCCTACGTGCTCATCCTCGCCGTCGGCATGGTGCTGGTGATCATCGCCGGGCACATCGACCTCTCGGTCGGCTCGGTGGCCGCCTTCGTCGGCGTCGTCGTCGCCAAGCTGATCCAGGACGGCAGCCTCCCGCCCTACCTGGCGATCCTGCTCGGGCTGGTCGTGGCGGTCCTCGTGGGCGCCTGGCAGGGGTTCTGGGTGGCGGTGGTCGGGCATCCCGGCCTTCATCGTGACCCTGGCCGGGATGCTGCTGTTCCGCGGCCTGAACCAGGTGCTGGGGCAGTCGACGACGATCCCGGTGCCGGACCAGATCATCTACTTCGGGACGGCGTCCCTGCCCGAGGTCGGCCCGAGCACCGGGTTCAACAACCTCACGGTGCTGCTCGGCCTGGCCGGGCTCGCGGTGCTGATCCTCTCCGAGCTCCGCAAGCGCCGCAACGCGCTGCGCCTGGGTGCCCCCGCCGGCTCCGTCGGCGCCGTCGCCGCCAAGCTGGTGCTGCTGGGGGCCGCGATCCTCATCGCCACCTACCTGTTCGCCTCCGCGCCGGTCGGGCGCTCCTTCCCGATCGCGGGGATCATCCTGCTCGTCCTGGTGGTCGTGTACGCCTTCATCGCCGGCAAGACGCCGCTCGGGCGGCACGTCTACGCGGTCGGCGGCAACCGGGCGGCCGCCGTGCTGACCGGCGTCAACGTGCGCCGCGTCAACTTCTTCGTGATGACCAACATGAGCTTCCTCGCCGGCGTCGCCGCCGTCGTCTTCATCGGCCGCTCCACGTCCTCGGGGCCCGCTGACGGGACCGGCTGGGAGCTCGACGCGATCGCCGCGGTCTTCATCGGCGGCGCCGCCGTCTCCGGGGGCATCGGCACCGTCGTCGCCTCCGTCATCGGGGGTCTCGTCATCGCGGTGCTGAACAACGGCCTGCAGCTGCTCGGGGTGCAGGCGGACATCACGCAGGTCATCAAGGGCCTGGTGCTGCTGCTCGCCGTCGCGCTCGACGTCTACAACAAGAGCCAGGGCAAGCCCTCGATCATCGGGCTGATCATGCGCGGCATGCGACGCGACCCACGCGGCGACGGCCCGCCGAGCACCCCCCAGCCGGCCGCCGACGCCCCGCTGACCACCACACGGCAGCAGGCCCGGCGGGGACGGGCCCACGGCCCGCCCCCGTCCCCACCCTCCTCGCCCGTCCCACGAACCACCGAACCCCGGTCGCCGGTGCCGTCCACCGACCAACACCACCAGACAGATGGGTAGACGACGTCATGGTCGACATCGCTCGCAGGCAGTTCCTCTCCATCACCGGCGTCGGGGCGGTGGGGCTCGCCCTGACCGTGTCCGGCTGCAGCCAGCGCGCCGGTTCCGACACCACCACCAGCACCGCCGGCGGCAGCGCCGCGGCCGGGGGCTTCGCCGCGGGCAGCCTCATCGGTGTGGCGCTGCCGCAGAAGACCAGCCAGAACTGGGAGGACGCTCAGCGCCTCTTCCCGGAGAAGCTGAAGGAGGCCGGCTTCACCAGCCAGGTGCAGTTCGCCAACTCCGGTGTCGCGGAGCAGCAGAGCCAGATCTCCGCCCTCATCACCCGCGGCGCCAAGGTGCTGATCGTCGGCCCGATCGACGGGTCGCAGCTCGGGTCCCAGCTGGCCCAGGCGAAGGCCGCCGGCATCCCGGTCATCTCCTACGACCGCATGCTGACCAACACCGCGGACGTCGACTACCTGGTGACCTTCCAGCCCACCAAGGTCGGCGAGCTGCAGGGCCAGAGCCTGCTGCAGGGCCTGACGGACAAGGCGGGCCACGCGGCCCCCTTCAACGTCGAGCTGTTCGCCGGGTCCCCGGACGACAACAACGCCCGGATCTTCTTCGAGGGCGCCATGAGCGTGCTCCAGCCGAAGATCGACGACGGCACGCTCGTCGTCCCCTCCGGCCAGGTCACCTTCCAGCAGGTGGCCACGCAGGGGTGGGACCCCAAGACGGCCCAGAACCGGATGGACTCCATCCTCACGGCCAACTACTCCGGAGCCACGCTGGACGGCGTGCTCTCCCCGAACGACACCATCGCCCGCGCGCTGATCACGTCGATCAAGAACGCCGGCAAGCCGGTCCCGCCGATGACGGGCCAGGACTCCGACCCCGAGAGCATCCAGCTCATCGTCGACGGCGTGCAGTACAGCACCGTCGACAAGCCCACGCTGTCGCAGGTCAACGCCTCGGTGGAGATCGTCAAGCAGCTGGCCGCGGGCCAGAAGGTCGACATCACCAACGGCGAGTCCGACAACGGCAAGACGAAGATCCCGACGGACTTCCTCGACCCGACGCTGGTCACGGCCGAGAACATCGCCGAGGTCTACAAGGACGACCCGGTCCGCGGGCCGATCGCCAGCGGCAAGGGCTGACGGGCGGCACCACCGGCACCACAGCACGACCTGCCCCACCGCACCACCGGCACCACCACGACGGGCCGCGGCACCTCGCCGCGGCCCGTCGTGCTGTCCGCAGCCGGGGACGCAGCGGCCCGCCCGTGAGGTTCCCCCGACGGCTGCGAACGGCTAGGCTGGGCACGATCCCACCGGCGCGAGAATATTCTCAGGAGTGACGATGCCCGAGGCTGACGCGACCCCCACGAAGAACTACTACGAGGACGTGCCCGTCCAGACCCCCGGGTTCTTCCTCAAGGGCGCCGGCTCCCTGGACTGGGGCATGAAGAACCGCCTCGCGCGGATCTTCCGGCCCAGCTCGCGGGCGCACCGTGATGCTGGCCGTCGACCACGGCTACTTCCAGGGGCCCACCACCGGCCTGGAGCGCCTCGACCTGGCGATCCCGCCGCTGCTGCCGCACGCCGACGCCCTGATGGCGACCCGCGGGGCCATCCGCACCAGCGTGACCGCGGCCACCGGCAAGCCCGTCGTCGTGCGCGCCAGCGGCGGCCCCAGCGTGCTGCGGGAGCTCTCCGACGAGCGCCTGGCGATGAGCATCGAGGACGCGGTGCGGCTCAACGCCTCGGTGCTGGCCGTGCAGGTCTTCATCGGCAGCGAGAACGAGACGCCAGTCGATCAAGAACCTCACCACCCTCGTCGACGCAGGGCCAGCAGCGTCGGCATCCCGGTGATGGCCGTGGTGGCGGTGGGCAAGGAGATGGTGCGCGACGCGCAGCTACTTCCGCCTCGCCACCCGCATCATGGCGGAGCTCGGCGCCCAGATCGTCAAGTGCTACTACGTCGCCGAGGGCTTCGGCACCGTCGTCGGCCGCCTGCCCGGTGCCGCTGGTGGTGGCCGGGGGCAAGAAGCTGCCCGAGCGCGAGGCCCTGCAGATGACGCTACAACTGCATCGCCGAGGGCGCCCTGGGCGTGGACATGGGCCGCAACATCTTCCAGAGCGAGGCTCCCGCGGCCATGATCCAGGCCGTCTGCGCCATCGTCCACGACGGCGCGTCCGTCGACGCACGCGTTCGAGCTCTACCGCGAGCGCGGCGCCGCATGAGCGAGGAGTTCGCGGCCGCAGCGCCGTCGTCACCGGCGCCGCCGGCGGCATCGGCCTCGCGTGTGGCCGAGGCCCTTATGGAGCAGGGGGCGCACGTGCCTCGGCCTCGACATCTCCGAGGCCGTGGTGACCGCCAGCGCGCACCCCGCCTGGACGGGCGTACCGACCGACGTCACCGACGAGGCTGCGGTGCACGAGGCAGTCGTCCGCGTTCGGCCGGACCGGCCCGCGCCTGGACCTGCTGGTCTCCAACGCCGGCATCTTCACGGCCGGCAAGAACATCGTCGACCTCGACGTCGCGACCTTCGAGCGCAGCCTGAAGGTCAACCTCACCAGCCACCTCATCGTGCTCAAGGAGGTGCTCGCGGCCATCGGCGGGGGCACCGGCTCGATCGTGGTCATCGGGTCCCGCAACGTCGCGGCCCCCGGGCCGGGCGCGGCCGCGTACTCCGCGGCGAAGGCCGGGCTCACCCAGCTCGCGCGCGTGGCGGCCCTCGAGCTCGCGCCGCAGGGCGTGCGGGTCAACGTGGTCCACCCCGACGCCGTCTTCAACACCGGTCTGTGGACGGACGAGGCGCTGGCGTCCAGCGCGCGCCGCTACGGCCTCACCGTCGAGGAGTACAAGCGCAACAACCTGCTCAAGGTCGACGTTCGCCTCGGTGACGTGACCGACGCCGTCCTCGCGCTGCTCAGCGACCGGTTCTCCCGCACCACCGGCGCGCAGGTGCCGGTCGACGGCGGCAACATCCGCGTCGTCTGACCCCGATCACCACAGCGTCCCGGTGGGCCCTCGAGCTCACCGGGACGCTGTGCTGGAGGGCCGCCGGCGCTCAGGCCCCCGGCAGCACCGCGACCTTGACCGCCTCCGCCGAGCCGGCCGTCGCCAGAGCGGCGTGGACCTCCTCCAGCGGGTAGGTGTGGGTCACCAGCGCGCCGACGTCGACGCGGCCGCCCTCGATGAGCCGCACCGCGGCGCGGTGGTCGTCGATGGTGGAGTTGGAGCTGCCGGTCACGGTCAGCTCGCCGTAGTGGATCCGGTTCGGGTCGACCTGGGAGGGCCGGTCCTTCGGGAACCCCGCGAAGAAGTTGACCCGGCCGCGGAAGCGGGCCAGGGACAGCGCCTGGTCGACCAGCGCCGGGACGCCGATGCAGACCACGACGGCGTCGGCCCCGACGCCGCCGGTGAGGTCGGCGACCACCGCCGGCAGGTCCTCGGTCGTGGGGTCGACGACGACGTCGACGCCGAGGCGGACGGCCAGCGCCCGGCGCGAGGCCACCGGCTCGCTGACGATGACGGTGCGGGCGCCGGAGACCTTCGCCAGCTGCGCGTGCAGGAGGCCGATCGCCCCGCCGCCGACGCACCAGGACCACGTCGTCGACGTCGACGCCGAACAGCCCCTGGGCGTGCAGCACGCACGACAGCGGCTCAGCCAGCGAGATCTGCTCGAAGGGGACCGCGTCGGACACGACGGCGAGGTTCCCCGCCGCCACGGCGCTGCGCGGCACCAGGAGGTGCTCGGCGAGGCCGCCGTCGAGGTCGTGCCCGAGGACCTGCGCCACCCGGCACAGGTTCGAGGCGCCGCGGCGGCACATGTCGCAGTGGCCGCACACCACCGAGGGGGCCATGCCGACGCGGTCGCCCACCCGCAGGCCCTCGACGCCGTCGCCGACCTCGGCCACCGTGCCCGCCGTCTCGTGGCCGAGGACGACGCCGTCGCGGACGCCCTTGGACTTCGCCCCGGAGGCGATGCGCAGGTCCGTGCCGCAGATGGTGTTGGAGGCGACCCGCACGAGCACCTCCCCGGGCCCCGGGCTCGGGGTGTCGACCTCGACGACCTCGATGCGTCCTGCGCCGCGGTACTGGACTGCTCTCATCGACGTCCTCCTGGTGGTGCTCGGGGTGCTCGGGGTGCTCGGCGTTCTCGGGGTGCTGCCGGGGGTGCCCAGGACCGCGCGCACCGTCTCGGCGTCGGAGACGAGCACGTCGAGGAAGCCGCCCCGCAGCGCGGCCCTGACGACGTCGACCTTGGAGGGGCCGTGCGCGACGCCGACGACCGAGGGGATGCCCCGCAGCGAGGCCTCGTCCAGGGTCACCATCCGCGCCCCCAGTTCGGAGGGGACCACGGCGCCGTCGGCGTCGACCATGTGGCCGGCGACGTCACCGACGATCCCCAGCGCCGCGCACCGCGCCAGCTCTTCCGGCCCGACGTACCCGGCCCGCACCAGCGACGACGAGCTGGGCTCCATGCTGCCGAGCCCGATCAGCGCCATGTCGGCGGCGGCGGCCTCCCGGAGCACCTGAGCCACCGGCGGCTGCCGCACCAGGGCGAGCGCCAGCTCGGCGTCGTCGACCACCAGCGGCGCGTTCAGCGTCCGGTGGTGCCCCCCCAGACGAGCGGCGAACGCCAGGGCGACACCGGGGCCGTCGATCTCAGGCCGGGCGGTTCCGGACGCGCCGATCATCTGCACCACGCGCGCCCCGCGGGCGTGGTCCTCGGGCAGGGCCGCGGCGACAGCGGCGAGGGTCTCGCCCCAGGAGATGGCCAGGGTGCCCCCGACCGGCAGGTGCTGGTGGACGTGGTGCGCCGCGAGGGCCCCGAGGCGCTCGACGGCGGGCGTGACGACGCCGGCCGCCGGGTCGGCCAGGACGACGGCCTCGTGGAGCCCGAAGGCGTCGCTCAGCCGCGCCTCCAGGTCTCCCGCCCGGGGCACCGGCCTGTCGACGCGGATGTGGACCACGCCGATCTGGCGCGCCTCGGTGATCATGCGCGAGACCGAGGAGCGGGAGAGCCCGACCGCCGCGGCGATGGCGTTCTGGTCGAGGCCCTGCAGGTAGTAGAGGGAGGCGACGGAGGCCAGGAGCTCCCGCCGGGCGAGGTCGTCGTCACGCACGGCCATCAGTCCTGGCCAGCCAGGGCCGACGCGCGGTGCAGCAGCGGTCTCATCGCCGTGTACGTCTCCCGGTAGAGGTCGACCCAGGGCCGGTAGGCCTCGGTCACGTCGGGCCGCGGCTCCACGACGCGGCCGGGGTGCACCATCGCCGCTGCGGCCTCGACGGTCGAGCCGTGGATCCCGGCGCCCGCGGCGGCGAGCACCGCGGCGCCGAGCACCGCCACGTCGGAGGACCCGGTGGTCCGGATCGGCAGGCCCGAGACGTCGGCGTGGGTCTGCACCCACAGCGGGCTGTTGAGGGCGCCGCCGCAGGCGACGACCTCCTCGACGGGGTTCCCCGCCGCCCGCATCGTGGCGATGATGCTCTCGGTGCCGTAGCAGACGGACTCGATGAGGGCCCGGAACACGTGGTGCGGGCCGTGGGAGAGCGAGAGCCCCCAGATCACGCCGCGCGCGTGCGGGTCGACGTGGGGGGTGCGGTTGCCCTGCCAGTAGTCCAGCGCCACCACCCCCTCCGAGCCCGGCGGGAGCTGCTCCGCCTGCGCGTTGAGCCGCTCGAAGAGCTGCCGGCTGTCGGTCGGCCCCGGCGCGCCACCCTGCAGGAGGCGCGCGTACCAGCTGACCATCGCGCCGGTGGTGATCTGGCCGCCCTCGATCGTGAACTGGCCCGGGACGACGGCATCGGTGTAGGAGCCGAAGAGGCCCTCGGTGTACCGCGGCTCCGCCGTCTGCAGCATGTGGACGTGGGAGGAGCCGGTGACCATCGCCAGGCTGCCCGGCCGGGTGACGCCCAGGCCGAGCATCGCGACGAAGGCGTCGGCACCCCCCGCGGCGACCGGCACCCCCTCGGGCAGCCCGAGCTCGACGGCCGCCGCCGGCGTGAGGCTGCCGACGACGTCGCCCATGAGGACGACGCGGTCGGGCACCCGGGCGCGCAGGTCGGGGAGGCCGACGGCGTCCCACAGGTCCACCGGCCAGCCGCCGCGCAGGGGGTCGTAGTAGCAGCGGATGGCCGCGGAGTCCGCAGACGCCGCCCGCTCGCCGGTCATCCGGAACGCGACCCACTCCGCGTAGTCGGCGAACCACGTCGTCGCCGCGTAGGTCTCCGGCTCGTGGCGGTGCAGCCACATCGCCTTCGCGAGCATCCACTCGGCCGAGGCCTGGCCACCGCTGCAGCGCAGGGCCTCCGAGCCGGTCGCGGCGATCTCGGCGGCCTCGGCGCTCGCGCGGGAGTCCATCCACATCAGGGCGGGGCGCAGCGGCCGGTCGTGGGCGTCGACGCAGACCATCGTGAAGCTCGTCGCCGCGGTGGCGATGCCGGCGACGCGAGCCGGGTCGACGCCGGACTCGGCCAGGACGGCGCGGATGCCGCTGACGACGCCGGCCCACCAGTCGGCCGGGTCCTGCTCGGCCCGGCCCGCCCGCGGGAACCGCGTGGGGTAGGCGTGGCGGGCGATGGCCAGGAGGCCGCCTGCGGCGTCGAAGAGGCCGACGCGCACGCCCTCCGTCCCGCCGTCGACGCCCAGCAGCAGCGGCTCGCCCGGCTGTCCCGTCACCATCGACCCCACCTCACGCCCGTGCGCGACCCGCCGCCCCACGACGGGCGCCGGCCTTCACGCTATCCCATGAACGCGCACGCATGTGCACTACGACCCGCTCCGGTGCGGGTCGCCGCTGCCAGCAGACCACGCCGGGCGCCGCCGCGACGAGGAGGCCGGGGTCAGGGGGTCGGGGTCAGGGAGCCTCGTCGGGCGTGCGCACCACGTACGTCTGGCCCGCGCTGTCGCGACGCACCTCGTAGCGCCCCTCGACCCCGTCCATGCGGTCGGTGGAGCGGCGGGCCTGCGTGCCCATCTGCCGCGGGTCGATCTGCGCGCTGCCGTAGACCGTCCGCAGGTTCCTCTCCACCGCGCCGACGGCGCGGTCGAGCCGCGCCGCCACCCAGCGAGCACCTCGCCCCACGGGGACCTCCTCCGCGCCTGGCGCGACCCGAGGGTGCCGCCGATCGATGGTGGACAACTCAATGGTACGCCACCGATGTCGTAGGCTGCGCGCCATGAGCGTGCTCCAGGACGCAGCGGGGGTGGCGCCGTCATCGCCGGCGCCGGCGACGCAGCTGACGACGCGGCCGGCGACGACGACCTCCTGGCGCTCGACCAGCAGGTCTGCTTCGCCCTCGCGGTGGCGGCGCGCAGCGTGATCGCCCTCTACCGGCCGGCCCTGGAGCCGCTGGGCCTGACCCACCCGCAGTACCTGGTGATGCTGGCCCTCTGGCAGCACGGCTCCCTCAGCGTCAAGGAGCTCGGGACGCTGCTGCAGCTCGACTCCGGAACCCTCTCGCCGCTGGTGCGGCGCCTCGTCGACGCCGGGCTGGTCACCAAGGAGCGCGCCGCCGCCGACGAGCGATCCGTCGTGGTGTCCCTGAGCCCCGCCGGGTCGGCACTGCGACGGCGCGCCCCGGCCGTTCCCCGCGCGGTCGCCGCCCGCCTCGGGATGAGCCCGGCGCAGCTGGTCGGCGCTGCGCGACGGCCTCACCGACGTGATCCGCGCGGCGGTCACCGAGGCGCCGTCGGCCCCCTGAGGCCCTCGGTGGGCGAGGGGCGCCGCGGGGCCGGCACCAGCAGCAGGACGCGCGGCTCGGGGCGCCGCGCCTGGGCGGCGGCGTGCAGGCCGCCGGGTCCCGTGCCCACCGCACGGCGGCGGGACACCGCCGTCCGCGGGCGGCCTCATGCCCCCGGGGCCGACAGCACGGGCGGCGGGGCGTCGGCCGTCACGCGTCCGGTGGCGCCGGGGAAGCGCTCGAGCGGGACGGGCCGCCCGCAGTGCCAGCCCTGGAGGACGTCGTAACCCAGCTCGTGCAGCGCTGACGCCTGCGACGCCGTCTCGACGCCCTCAGCCAGCACCGTCATCCCGAGGTCGTGCGCGAGGTGCGCCACCGTGGTGACGATGGTGCGGTCCGCGGCGCTCCCCTCGATGCCGGCCACGAAGGCGCGGTCGAGCTTGAGCTCGTCGAAGGGCAGGTCGCGCAGCTGCGCCAGGGACGTGGCCCCCTGGCCGAAGTCGTCCAGGCTGAGCCGGAAACCGGCGGCCGAGAGGTCGGTGAGCACGGCGCGCGCCTGCGCGGCGTCTGCGACGATCGCCGTCTCGGTGAGCTCCAGGCACACCTGCTCCGGGAGCGCCCCCGCCTGCAGCACGACGGTGACCGCTCGATCGGCGAAGCCCGGCTCGGCGAGGTCGACGGCGCTGATGTTGACGCTCACGGGGACCGCCGCGGCGCCGTCCCCGGCGCGACGCTGCGCCGCGGCCCAGCCCGCCGCCGTGGCGAGCACCCAGGCGGTCACCTCGGTGACCAGGCCCGTGCGCTCGGCGGAGGGGATGAAGGCGTCCGGTCCGAGGAGCCCCCTGGTCGGGTGCTGCCAGCGCACCAGCGCCTCCACCCCGACCAGCCGGCCGCTGGCCGCGGCCACCTGCGGTTGCAGGTGCAGGCGCAGGTCACCGGCGACGACGGCGTGCCGCAGGTCGGTCAGGAGCCGGAGCCTGTCGGCGTCGAACGGGTCCAGCCCGCCGTCGTAGACGGCGGTGCGCGACGGCGCAGCGCGGGCGGCCTCCAGCGCTGCGTCGGCGCGCTGCAGCAGCTCCCGCGGGGTGGTGGCGTGGTCGGGGGAGAGGGCGGCGCCGACGGCGAGCATCGGGGTCACCGGCACCCCGCACACCTGCAGCTCCCGTGACAGGGCCCGCCGCAGCTCGGCGAGGCGGCGCTCGAGCGCTGCTGGCGAGAGGTGCGGGAGCACGACGGCGAACTCCCCGCCGTCGGTGCGCGCGACGCTGCGCCGCGCCGCCCCGCGGCCCGCGGCCGCGCTCATCCGGTCGGCGACGGCCGTCAGGAGCTGGTCGCCGCCGGCGTGGCCGAGCGCCTCGTTGACGGCCCTGAGCCCGAGCAGGTCCGCCAGGACCAGCGTGGCGCCGGCCCCGTCGCGCCGCTCGAGGTGCTGCAGGAGCCCTGCGCGGTTGGCGAGCCCGGTGAGCTGGTCGGTGACCGCGGAGCGCTCCGCCGCCACGGCCTGGCGCCGCAGCCGTCGCAGCACGGGCCAGGTCACCGCGCCCAGGGAGACGACGATGACGGCCAGGCCCACCACCAGGTCGCGCGCCAGGGTGCGGGTCGAGCGCTGCAGGTCCCGGGCGAGCCCCTCGTAGGGGAGGTAGATCTCCACGACGCCGATGACGCGCTGGTCGCCGGCGGTGGAGTGCAGCGGCGCGTAGACCTCCACGGCGCGGCCCAGCAGCCGCTCGGAGGCGTGCTCCTCCTCGTCCTCGGTGGACGTGACCTCCGCGGAGGTCCTCCCGGCGGCGGCGCGGGCGCGCTCGTCGTCGTCGGGGAAGACCTGACCGACGATGTCGGCGTCGTCGCTGGCCACGACGCGCCCGTCCAGGTCCCACACCTTGACCCGGTACACCTGCGAGCGGACCGCGGGGTCGCTGAGGAGCCCCACCAGCTCCCGCTGGACCGAGGCCGGGTCGGCGTCGTCGAGGTCGGTGGTGGCCAGTGCGGGACCGATCACCAGGTCGGCGAGCAGGTCCGCCTGGACGGAGGCTTCACGCAGGGTCTCCGACGTGCGCTGCTCGGTGTAGCGCGCCTGCAGCAGCAGCCCCACGAGCACGACCGGCACCGTCGCGGCCAGCTGGAAGACGACGAACAGCCGCAGCAGCGTGCCGCGGCGCACCGACGGCACCGAGTGCCGGACGCGCTCCCACCCGGTGCTGCGTCCCATGCCCGCTGCATCGGCGGGAGCACCGGGGGCCTGGAGGCCCGCTCCACCGTCCGGCCCATCACGCGGGCGGCCGCCGTCAGCCCCGCTGGAAGGACGTGAGCACGCGCCGCACCGGGCGAGCGTGCGGCCGACCCAGCAGTCCGCCCGGCCCGGCCCCGACGATCCCGACGGTCACGGCGGACATGATCGTCGTTCGTCGCGCCTCCCATCAGCCCCCGGACCTCGCGCAGGGGGGTCAGGAGCCGGCGCCGGCCACCTCGTCGCCGTCGACGGCGAACCTCACCACGACCACCTCGTCGTCCAGCCGCAGGTCCGGGTAGTAGGCGCGCAGCCCCGCCAGGACCGCGCCCGAGCCGTCGAAGCCGTCGTCGCGGGCCTCCGCGTCGGAGACCTCGTCGACCCGCTTGGCGGTGGTGGCGGTGACCCGGCCGGTCAGCACGACCGGTTCGGGCAGCTCGAAGACCAGCAGGGCCGGCCCCACCGCCACCGGCTCCTGGAAGCGCATGGTGATCCGCTTGGTGCCGGCGCGGACCGCCGCCAGGTGGACGGGGTGGAAGCCGAGCCGCTGGAGCCCGCCGTCGGCGCTCACGCCGCGGACCGCGCGCGCAGGGCGTCGGTCAGCAGCCCCACCAGCGCCTCGAGCTGGACGTCGACGGCGGACCCCGCCTCCTCCTCCGACCCGTCGAGCGCGCGGGCGGCGAGCCCCGCCTTGCTGTCGATCAGCGCCGCGATCCGGGCGTCGACGGTCTGGGCGGCGATGATGCGCCACGCCGTGACCGGCTCCGTCTGGCCGATGCGGTGGGCGCGGTCGATCGCCTGGGTCTGCTCGGCGTCCGTCCACGACAGCTCGGCGAGGACGATGTTCGAGGCCACCTGCAGGTTCAGGCCCACGCCGGCGGCCGTCAGCGAGCAGACCGCGACGGCCACCCGGGGTCCTTCACGAACGCGTCGATGTTCCTCTGCCGCGCGGTCGGGGTCTGGCCGCCGCGGATCGAGGAGAACCGCACGCCCTTCTGCGCGAAGGACTCCTCGGCGACGTCCATGACGTCGACGTGCTTGGCGAAGAAGACCACCTTGCCCGCGCTGCGCGCCAGCTGCGCCGCGTAGTCAGCGGCCAGCCCGGCCTTCGCCTGGCCGATGCGCCGCACCACGCTGAAGACGTTCTCGCCCGTCTCGGTCTCGGAGTCCTTCAGCTCGGCGCGGGCCACCCGGCGCACGAGGGCGAGGTCGAGGCCGGCGGCCGCGTCGTCGACGTCGTCGACGACGTCGACGACGTCGACCGCGAAGCCGTCCTCGGGCGGGCCCTCCAGCTGACCCTCGACCTGAACCTCGACCGGACCCTCGGCGGCGTCCTGGACCGTGAGGCCCTCGAGCACGGAGTCGGCGCCGCGGTGGGCGAGCGCCCGCTCGTACCGCTCCACCATCCGTGCGGCCAGGTCGCGCTCGGCGGCCCGGATGGACCGGCCGGCGGGCCCGTCGAGGTCCACGGGCAGGTCGGCGACCCGGCGCGCGGGGATGTCGGATGCGACGTCGACCTTGCGGCGCCGGACGATGCCGAGGTCGATCACGCTCCGGCGGGCCTCGGGGTAGAACTGCGGGTCGCCCGGGGTCCAGCCGATGTCCTCCAGGGAGTCCAGCAGGGGGCCCAGCGGCTCCTTGTCGTCGATCCAGCCGAGGAGCTGCCAGATCGCCCGGAAGTCGTCGATGTCGTTGATCAGCGGGGTGCCGGTGAGCGCCATCATCAGCGGCCGCGGGGTGCGGAGCCGGATCCGGTCGGCGATCCCCAGGACGTTCTGGGAGCGCTGGGAGGTCTTGTTCTTGATGAAGTGAGCCTCGTCGACGACCATCCCGCGGAAGCCGAAGTCGCCGAGCCAGCCCAGGTGCCGGTCGAGCACCTCGTAGTTGACGATCACGATGTCGGCGAAGCCGTTGACCGACTCCCCGCTGCCCTGGATCACCGTGGCCGAGCGGTGGGGCGTCCAGAGGCCGGCCTCGCGCGCCCAGTTCGTCTTCACCACGCTTGGGACGACCACCAGCAGCGGGTAGGCGCCCGCGGCCTCCGCGGCGAGCAGCGCCTGCGCGGTCTTGCCCAGCCCCGGCTCGTCGGCGAGCAGGAACGTCCGGTGGCCCTGCGCCGCGGCGGCGACCAGCCGCGCCTGGTGCTGCATCAGCTCCAGGCCCTTCGGCGCGTGCTGCGTGACTGGCGCCGGCAGCTCCATGCACGCCGGCTCACCGCTGCCCGCGCGCTCGAAGGAGCTCAGCAGCGGCCCGATGAGGTCCCAGCGGCCCAGGCGGCGCGGGCGGGAGGTCTGCTGGACGGCGCTGGAGAAGTCCGGGGCCAGGAACGGGTTGGCCAGCTGCCGGGAGATCACCGACTGCGGCACCGCGCGGTGCTCGGTGGCGACGGGGGCCGCCGGGGCCTCCGCCGGGGCCGGCTCCTCCTCCACGGGGGCCGGTGCGACGCCACCGGCCGACTGCAGGTCGCGCTTGTAGGACAGGGCCGCCGGGGAGACCACGGCGTCCTCCTCCAGCAGGGCGAGCAGCCCGGCGTCGCGGACCGCGGAGACCGCCAGCACGGTCGCGATGCCGTCGAGCCGCTTCAGCTGGTCGGCGCGGCGGCTCTCACCGCCGCCGGAGGCGCCCTGCACCCGGGCGCGCTCCTCCCGCAGCGCGAGCGCGACGGCCTGGAACTTGACGCGCACGCTGGGCGTCACGCGACCGCCCTCGGCGGCCGCCTGCACCTCCCGGACGGCCTGGGTGAGCACCGAGACGACGTCGCGGCGGCGGGCGGGCTGCTGGTCGCGCGGGGCGGCGCGCCGAGCGTCCGCGCGGCGCTGACCTGGTCGGGCCAAGGACTCCTCCTGGGGAACGGCGGGACAGGACGGTGGTGGTCGCGGCAGGCGGGCGCGCTGGCCGGGTCCGGGTGGGGGCCCGGTGCTGCGGACGCCCGAGGGCGCGCCCTGACGGAGGACCGCGGCAGGCGCCGCTCCCGCCGCCCGCTGACGGGCGGGCCGGCGGACGACCGGTCCCTGCTGCGCCACCGTCGCGCCGTCCGCAGCGGCGCGGGTCAGGGCGGGGGATTCCCGGCCCTGCTGCCCGTTCGCCCCGACGGCGGCCGGACCCGGTGGCAGCGGGCCCGCGAGCGGGTCCGCTGGGCCCACGGTACTGGACGCGCCGCCGGTCGGCTCGGGCCTCGCCACGGACGGGTCACGCCGGAGCCCCCGTGGCGCCCCTCGGGGGACGCCGGTCAGTCGACGCCGCTCATGAGCCGGTGCACCGGCTTCGCGACGACCGCCAGGACGACGGCGAGCGCGATCACCACCGCCTCGAGCACGCCGAAGCAGCTCGCCTGCCCCTCCGGGCTCCACCGGCTCGCGAACACCCCGGCCAGGGAGGTGCCGAGAGCCGTGGACAGGAACCACAGCGCCTGCATCCCGTAGAAGCTGAACCTCGCCCACATCTCACGCCGAACAGGTGCGCCAGCTGGCGGGGCTGGCCCAGGAAGCCGCGGTCAGCCGCTGCACGACCGCCGGCGCGGGGTCTCCGCGTGCACGCTCACGCCCAGCGGCAGCCCCCGGCGGGTGCGCTCCGCAGCCCCCGGCGGGTGCGCTCCGCAGCGCGTGCGCGGCGGGCGCGAGGATGGGCGGGTGACCCAGCTCCCCGTCCTCACCGCCTCGGACCTGCAGGCGGAGCCCCTGCTCGACCTCCCGGCCCTCAGCAAGGACGACGCCGTCGACCTCGGCCTGGTGGCCGTCGCGCTGGTCCGCGAGCGGGGGCTCGACCTCGCGGTGCGCGTGGAGCTGTACGGCGAGACCGTCTTCCTGGCCAAGACGGGCACCACGGACACCGGCCACGAGGCGTGGCTGGCGGCGAAGGCCCGGGTGGTGCACCGCTTCGGGGAGGCCTCGCTGCTGGTGCGGCGGCGCCACGAGGAGGCCGGCACCCCCTTCGAGGAGCGCGACGACGTCGACCACGACCAGCTGAAGGCCCACGGGGGATCGGTGCCGCTGCGGGTGAGCGGGGAGGTCGTCGGGACGCTCACCACGTCGGGGGAGCCGGACGTCGTCGACCACGCCGCCTCCGCCGAGGCGGTCCGCCGCTTCCTGGCCTCCCGCTCCTCCTGACGGGCGCCGGGTCGGTCCGCCTCGCCGGTCGCCGTCCCCGAGGATCCTCCGCCACCGGACGACCGGGGCGACCGTCAGCCGCCCGCGTCGGCGTCGAGCACGGCGGGAACCCCTAGCGGCACCGGCCCGGGTCGTCGAGGTGCCCCAGAGGGAGCCCGCCCAGGACCGGGACGCCCAGGTCGTCCAGCAGGTCGTGCAGCGTGTCGACGATCGTCCACCCGCGGTCCTGGTAGCCGGCGAACTTCTCGAAGCTCCCGAGCGCGACACCGGTGATGCCGTCTAGGTCACCCGCGAGCCGCAGCTGGCTCAGGGCCCGGTCCACCACGCCCAGCCCCGCCGACCGGTTGGCCTCCAGCAGCACGACGCAGCCCTCCCAGGGCGTCGCGGTCACGCCCTCCGACCGGGCGAGCAGCTCCAGGTCGCCGCCCACCAGGTCGCCGCGCACCGTGCCGCCCGTGGTCAGGGCCGCGGTGACCGCCGTCGGGTCGATGTCCACCGAGGTGGGTGCGCCGCCCATCAGCTGGTCCCTGACCCGCTCCCGGTGCGCACCGACGACGGCGCCGTGCACGGTCGGGACCCCTGAGGCCCGCCAGACCTGGTGCAGGGCGGTGATGTCGCTGTAGCCGACGAGCGGCTTCGCGTCTCGGGCGAGCGCCTCTCGGTCGATGCCGTGGACCAGGCGCAGGCCCCCGCACCCTCCGCGCGAGGCGACCAGCGCGCGGACTCCGGGGTCGCGCAGGGCCCCGTCGAGGTCCGCGAGGCGGTCGTCGACTGTCCCGGCCATGCATCCGCGGCGGTCTGCGACGTGCGCGCTCAGCTCGGGTCGCAGGCCCCAGGAGGCGAGCTCGTCCACGAGCGGCTGCAGGTCCTCGCGGGACTCGGGCCAGCTGCTCGGGGAGAGCACCACCACGCGGTCACCCGGGAGCAGCCGGGCGGGCAGGAAGCGTCATCGGCACACCCTGCCGGTCAGCAGCGGCACGCGTCGGCCTCACCGCCAGGAGGGGTGGACGAACTCGGCCGCGGGGCGGGCGAGCCACTGCGTGACGCGCGGGGTCAGGTCCGTGTCAGCCAGGCGCGCAGTGCGCAGGTTCGTCAGGCGCGCGGGGGTGCAGCCGAGGTCGTCGGCCAGCGCAGCCCACGTGAGGCCGCGGTCCTGGCGCTGCTCGTCCAGAGCCGCGTGCAGCTGCGGGAGGTCGAACCGCAGCCGCCGGTCGGGTCCGGCGACGGGGAGGGTGGTGCCGCCGACGTCGACGACCGGTCCGGTGAGGAAGTCCTCCGGCGCCCGGCCGACCCGACGCAGCAGGATGAGCGCGTACTGGCAGGACATGGTGCCCCGCTTCGCCGTGCGCACCAGGGCGCCCGAGCACAGGCAGTCGTCGGCCAGCTCGAGGTTGAGGTCGTGGGACTGGTCCCACAGGACGTCGGCCAGCGCCGCCCAGTCCAAGACCGCGCTCGAGGCGCTGGGCATCGAGCTCGGCGATGAGCGCGGCGCCGTCGAAGCGGGGCAGATCGGACACGGAGGAAGTCGAGCACCACGACGAGCGAGCTGGATCCGCCGTCGCCGTCCAGGTGCCGCGGACCAGCCTCCGAGCGGGGCGTTCACCGGTGGCCACCGCCGGCCGGGGGGACCGGTCACCGGTGCTGCTGGAAGTGGCTCTCCGCTGCGTGCAGTCCGTGCCAGTTCTCCCGCGCGTCGCGGATGCCGGTGAGGTCACCGGTGGCCAGGCGCCGGGCGAAGCAGTCCGCCTGCACCGCCTGCCGCAGCGTCAGCAGCACCTCCACCTGAGCCTCCAGGTCGGTGACGGGGATGCACACCGCGTCGGCGTGGGCGACGAGCAGCGCCCGTCCGCGCAGGGGGCCCCCGACGTACATCAGCGCTGAGGCCAGGTCGTAGGGCAGCGGGCCCTGCTCGGAGCTGGACCAGTCGATCAACCCGCACATCCCACCACTGCGCTGGGGGTCCCGCAGGAAGGCTCCCGGCTCGGGGTCCGCGTGCAGCAGCCCGAGCTCCAGGTGGTCGTGGTCCAGGTCCCGGTAGGCCTGGAGGGCCGCGCGGACCGCGGGCCGCACCCAGTCCTGGACGTCGAGGTGGTCGGCGTCGACGTCGACCCAGGCGGGGAAGTCCGCTGCGGTCTCGTCGGCGGCCTCGCGCAGCACCCGGTGCGCGGCGCCGAGCGTGGCCCCGATCAGCGTCTGCTCCCCGTCCTGGTGGCCGGTGAGCGGGTCGCCGTCGACCCAGCTCAGCAGCGCCAGGGCGCCGCCGGCGAGGTGGACGTGGTCGGCGCCGGTGCGGGTGGGGACCGGGGCGCCCGCGGGGATCCCGGCGGCCTGGACCAGGGCGGCGGCGTGCAGACCGCGGACGGAGGTGTCGTGCTGGTCGCTGCGCACGAGCTTGGCGACCCAGCCGGGCGCGGGGCGCTCCGAGTCGTCGCCGGTGACGTCTGGCCGGACCCGCCAGGTGCGGGAGTTCATACCGCCGTCCAGGGGTGTCAGCTGGTCGACCCGCAGCCCCCAGCCCGTGCGGAGGGCTTCCAGGACGTCGGCGTCGGCGCCTGCGTCGGCCCCTGTGCCGGTGGGGATCTCGTCGTCGCATGCCATCGGGGGCAGCGTGCCCGTCCCGGGGGGCTGTGTCGACGCGGTATCGGCCGACGGCCCGTTCCGGTGGTCACAGCAGTCCCCGCAGGAGCACGCCGAGGGAGGAGCCGGAGCGGTCGTGACGATCTTGGGTGCTGGTGCGCCCGCCCGGCTGGTGGCCCCCTCCACCGGCCTGGCGGAGCGCCCGTCAGGACGACGGTGAGGGCAGGTCGTCCATGGGCTCGGCGAAGGTGCGGAAGCCCTGTCGCTCGGTGTGCATCGACCACAGGCGACCCGCGAGGACGTCGGGGTCGTGGGTGGGGTGTCCCGGCACGATGCCGCCGGGGACGATCAGCTGCCCGACGTGGATGCCGTCTGCAGCCAGGGCGCCGTGGAGCATGCGGGCGTAGGCGCCCTCGCCGGCGAAGGCGACGGAGGTGCCTGCGACCGCGGCGTTCGGGCGGGCGCCGCTGCCGCCGTTGACGAACAGCAGCGTGCCGCGCCCGAGGGCCCGCATCCCGGGCAGCACGTGGGTGACCACGGCGTGGGGGCCGTAGACCGAGAACTCCACCGCCGCTCTGAGGTCCTCGGCGGTGGTCTCCAGCACCGGGCGCAGGAACTGGGGCTGCGGGATCGGGCTGTACTGCACGACCTCGACGGGTCCCAGCTCGCTGCTGGCGGCGGTGAGAGCCTCGGTCAGGGCTCCGGGGTCCCTGACGTCGGCGGGGTAGCCGCGGACGTGGACCCCCTGAGCGGTCAGGTCAGCGGCCAGGTCGCGCAGGTGGTCGGGGCTGCGGGAGATGAGGGCGACGTCGAAGCCCTCGACGCTGAAGCGGCGGGCGGCAGCGGCGCCGAGGCCGCGGCCGGCGCCGACGATGGCGAGCGTGGTCATGCGTCATCCTCCGTGACCATGCAGAAGACCCGCACCCCGGGCGCCGGGGTGCGGGTCTTCTGCATGAGCAGCGAGCTGGATCAGATGTCGTAGTACATCTCGAACTCGTGCGGGTGCGGGCGGAAGCGGATCGGGTCGATCTCGTTGAGGCGCTTGTACTCGATCCACGTCTCGATGAGGTCCTCGGTGAAGACGCCCGCGTCCGTGAGGTAGGTCGTGGTCGTCCTCGAGGGCGTCGAGCACCTCGCCGAGCGAGCCGGGCACCTGCTGGATCCCGGCGTGCTCCTCGGGCGGCAGCTCGTAGAGGTCCTTGTCGATCGGGTCCGGCGGCTCGATCCGGTTCTGGATGCCGTCGATGCCGGCCATGCAGCATCGCGGAGAACGCCAGGTAGGGGTTGCACGACGGGTCCGGCACGCGGAACTCGATGCGCTTCGCCTTGGGGTTGGACCCGGTGATCGGGATGCGCACGCACGCGGAGCGGTTGCGCGCCGAGTACACGAGGTTCACCGGAGCCTCGTAGCCCGGGACCAGGCGGTGGTAGCAGTTCACCGTCGGGTTGGTGAACGCCAGCAGCGACGGCGCGTGGTGCAGCAGGCCGCCGATGTACCAGCGGGCCATGTCGGACAGGCCGCCGTAGCCGGACTCGTCGTAGAAGAGCGGCTCGCCGTCCTTCCACAGCGACTGGTGGCACGTGCATGCCCGAGCCGTTGTCACCGAAGAGCGGCTTCGGCATGAAGGTGACGGTCTTGCCCGCCTCCCAGGCCACGTTCTTGATGATGTACTTGAAGAGCATGATCTTGTCGGCCGACTTGGCGAGGGTGTCGAACCGGTAGTTGATCTCGGTCTGGCCGGCGGTGCCCACCTCGTGGTGGGCGCGCTCGACGCCGAGGCCCTGCGCGTCGAGCGCGAGGCTCATCTGGTCGCGCAGGTCGGAGTAGTGGTCGGTCGGCGGGACCGGGAAGTAGCCGCCCTTGTAGGGCGTCTTGTACCCGCGGTTGCCGCCCTCCTCCACGCGGCCGGTGTTCCACGCGGCCTCGATGGAGTCGATGTGGTAGTAGGCCTCCTGCTGGGAGGTCTTGAAGCGCACGTCGTCGAAGATGTAGAACTCCGCCTCCGGCGCGAAGAACGCCGTGTCGGCGATCCCGGTGCTCTTGAGGTAGGCCTCGGCCTTCGCGGCGACCTGGCGCGGGTCGCGGCTGTAGGGCTCGTCCCGTGATCGGGTCGACGATGCCCATGTTGATGTTCAGCGTCTTCTCGACGCGGAACGGGTCGATGTAGGCGGTCCCGAGGTCGGGGATGAGCTTCATGTCCGACTCGTTGATCGCCTGGAAGCCGCGGATCGAGGAGCCGTCGAACATCTGGCCCTCGGTGAAGAAGTCCTCGTCGACCGTCGCGGCGGGCACGTTGAAGTGCTGCATCACACCGGGCAGGTCGCAGAACCGGACGTCGACGAACTTGACGTCGTTGTCGGTGATGTACCGGGCGACCTCGTTCGCGTCCTTGAACATCAACCCTCCTCGGGGGTCAGGCAGCTTGGGGGCGGATGGCGCTCCGATCACCCTAGTAGCGCGCCCCGGGCCCGGGACCGGCGCACCCGCAGGTCACGGCAGCCTCCCAGCGCGCTCCTACAGTGGTGCGGTGAGCGACCCGGCGACCGCGCCGCCGGAGCCGGCGGAACCGTCGGACTGGCCGGGTCGCGGGCTGGGGCTCCCCGCCGGCGGCCCCGGCTCGATGGGGCGGGTCGGGCGGCGGTTCGCGGCCCTCGCCGTCGACTGGGCGGCGTGCTCCCTGCTCTCGGCGGCGTTCTTCGGCTACGACTCCTGGGCCACGCTCCTCGTCTTCGTCGCCGAGCACGTGCTGCTGGTGGGCCTGCTGGGGGGCAGCTTCGGGCACGTGCTGCTCGGCCTGCGCGTCCACCGCCTGCGCCCCGGCGGTCCGGTGGGGACGACGCCGGCGGGCCCGCTGCCCGCCGTGGTGCGCACCGCGCTGCTGGCGCTGGTCGTCCCCGCGCTCGTGCCGGACGGCGACGGACGCGGGCTGCACGACCGGGCCGGCGGGCACCGTGCTGCTGCTCCGCGACTGCGGGCAGGATCTGCGCCGTGGAGAAGGTCGAGAGCCGGGTCGTCTACGCCAACCCCTGGACCAGCGTCCGGGAGGACGTCGTCCGCCGCGAGGACGGCAGCACCGGCGTCTACGGCGTCGTGGACAAGCCCGACTTCTGCATCGTGCTGCCCCGCGGACCGGCGACGACGGACGCCCGGGTGGTGGATGGTCGAGCAGTTCCGCTACCCGGTGGGGCGCGGCGCTGGGAGTTCCCCCAGGGCACCTGGCGCGCTGGTGCCGGCGGGTCGCTGGAGGAGCCTGGCCCGCGCCGAGCTGGCGGAGGAGACGGGGCGCACCGCGGCAGGGTGGACGCCGCTGGGCAGCGTCGACCTCGCCGCCGGGCTGGCTCCCAGCGCGGGCCACGTCTGGCTGGCGGAGGGCCTCACTGCCGGGGGAGCAGCACCTGGAGGAGACCGAGGCCGACCTGGTGACCCGCTTCGTGGCGCACACCGAGCTCGACGCGATGGTCACCGACGGCGTGCTCGTCGACGCGGTGTCCCTGGCAGCGCTGACCCTGCTCGCCGCCCACGAGCGCCGGGCGCGCTGAGCCTCACCAGGCGCGCCAGGAACTCCCGCATCCCCACCGCCCCGGTGAACAGGTGCGCGCGCATGCCCGCCGCGCGGGCGCCCCGGACGTGGCGGGCGGAGTCGTCGACGAACGCGCACTGCTGCGGGTCGAGGCCGAGGTCGGCCGCCACCAGCCGGTAGACCTCCGGCGACGGCTTGGAGACCCCCAGCCGCCAGGTGGCGTACACGGCGTCGACCTCGCGGGTCACGCCCAGCTCGGCCAGGTCGGCGTCGAGCCGGTCGGTGGCGTTGCTGAGCAGGACCACGCGGCGCAGGGCCCGCTGCTCGCGCAGCAGCTCCAGCACGTCGCGGTCCAGGACGCCGATCGACCGCGACCACTGGGCGACGGCGCCGCGAGCCGCAGCCGGCGCAGCACCCGTCGACCGCCGCGAGCCGGTCGGCGATGCCCGCGCGCCACTGCTCGTCGGTGGCCGCACCCGTCACGGCGCGCTCCATGTCCGGCGCGGAGAAGATCTGGCGCTTCAGGCTGCCCGGCGGGAGGCCGTGGGCGCGGTCGGCGTCGCTCCAGACGGCGTCGTCCCAGCGGCGGACCACGCCGTCGACGTCGACGACGAGGGCGCGCACGCCCGAACGCGCCCCCTCGGGCGCCGGCACGGCGGTCAGCGGCCTCGGACCGCCTTGCGGTCGGGCCGGGCGCGGAACGGGTCGATGCCCTTGGGGATCGGGGCGCGCAGGCCGCCGAGCGCCTTGAGGCGCTTGGTGACCTCCGAGACCTCCTGCTTGGTGAGCTGCGGCTTGAGGCGCATCACCGTGCGGGGGAGCTTGGGCAGCGGCGTCTGACCGTCACCGCGGCCGCACTGGATGGTGTGCAGCGGCACGTCGCGCAGCACGCGGGAGGTGCGGCGCCGCTCGTCGTCGAGCAGCTTCGCCACCCGGTGCGCGGGGCCCGTCACCGACGAGGACGACGCCGGGCCGCCCCACCAGGCGGAAGACCGTGTCACGGGTGCGCGGGTCGATCGCGACCGGCTCCTCCTCCACGAGCCAGCCGCGCCGCAGGGTGCGCAGCGCGGCGCCCGCGGCGCCCGGCTGCCCCTCCAGGCTCTTGTACGCCGCCGACTCCGCGCGCCGCGCGAGCACGAACAGCGCGGCGAGCACGGAGAACAGCAGCCCGATGATGCCGAAGTAGATCCAGTGGCCGGTGAGCAGGCCGACGGCCTCGAAGACCACGAAGGGGATGACGAGGGCCCCGAGCATCCACCACCGGATCGACGGGTCGACCCGCCGCGTCATCGCGTAGACGTCGCGCATCTGCCGGATGCGGCCCGGCCCGGCCTTCGCCGCCCGGGGCCTGCGGCGGAACAGCCCCCGACGCCCATCCGCCGGGGCGGGGGAGGGGGTCGGGTCAGCGCGACGTGCCATGCCCGCGAGTCTAGGCGCCGGGGGCGTCAGGCCCCGTCAGCGCGCGCGGGTGCCACCCGCCTGCTCAGCGGGCGTTGGGGATGCGGCGACCGCCGGTGCGGGCTGCCGCCGCAGCCACCAGCGCTGAGGCCTCCTGGCGCGCCGGACCAGCGGCCGACGCCGCCGCCAGGTGCCCCAGCTGCGCCGGCAGCACCTGCCCGCGAGCCGCGAGGGCCGCCGCGTACAACCGCCCCGCCCGGTAGGAGGAACGCACCAGCGGACCCGCCAGCACCCCGAGGAAGCCGATCCGCTCCGCCACGTCCGACAGGGCCACGAACTCCTCCGGGGCCACCCACCGCTCCACCGGGTGATGACGCGGCGACGGGCGCAGGTACTGGGTGATCGTGATGATGTCGCAGCCCGCGTCGTGCAGGTCCGCCAGCGCCTCCTCGACCTCAGCGATCGTCTCCCCCATCCCCAGGATCAGGTTGGACTTGGTCACCAGACCCGCAGCCCGCGCATCGGTGATCACACCCAGGGAGCGCTCGTAGGTGAACGCCGGACGGATCCGCTTGAACACCCGCGGCACCGTCTCCACGTTGTGCGCCAAAACCTCCGGCGCTGAGGAGAACACCTCCTCCAGCTGGCCCGGGTCGCGGTTGAAGTCCGGGATCAGCAGCTCCACCCCCGTCCCCGCACCATCCACCGTCGGGTTGGCGTGGATGCGCCGGACGGTCTCGGCGTACAACCACGCCCCCCCGTCAGCCAGGTCGTCGCGGGCGACACCGGTGATGGTCGCGTAGCGCAGACCCATCGAGGCCACCGACTCCGCGACCCGGCGCGGTTCGTCGCGGTCCTCAGCGGCGGGGCGGCCGGTGTCGATCTGGCAGAAGTCGCAGCGCCGGGTGCACTGGTCACCGCCGATGAGGAAGGTGGCCTCGCGGTCCTCCCAGCACTCGAAGATGTTCGGGCAGCCGGCCTCCTGGCAGACCGTGTGCAGCCCTTCGCTCTTGACCAGGGCGTGCAGGGCGGTGTACTCGGGGCCGGTCTTGGCGGTGGTGCGGATCCACTCGGGCTTGCGCTCGATCGGGACGGCGGCGTTGCGGGCCTCCACCCGCAGCATGCGACGACCCTCGGGTGCCAGTGTCATGCCTTCGCCTCGCTCATCACGGGACAAGCGTAGGCGCCACCGTCGTGAAGGTGCTCGCGTGGAAGACCAGGGGGCCGGTCTCGAGCGTGCGGTGGGCGTGGACGCGCAGCAGGACGACGACGTGGTCACCGCCGGGCAGCTCCGCCTCGACGGAGCACTCCAGCCACGCCGTCGCGCCCTCGACCAGCAGCGCCCCCTCGCCGGCGTCGACGAGGCCGAGGCCCGCGAAGCGGTCGGCGGTGCGCGACGCGAGCTGGCGGGCCGTCGCGTCGTGGGCCTCCCCGAGCACGGAGACGCCGAGGCGGCCGTGCTCGCCGGCCTCGTGCAGCCGCGGCCAGGTCGACGACGCGCGGTCGACGCACACGAGCACCAGCGGCGGGTCGAGCGAGACGGAGGTGAAGGAGCTCACCGCCATCCCCACCGGCTGCCCGTCGACGCGGGCGCACACCGAGACGACGCCGCTGGGGAAGCGCCCGAAGGCGTCGCGCAGCGCGCGGTTCCGCTCAGCCCCCTCCGGCGCGTCGGTCACCCGGGTCAGCACAGCGGTCAGCCCAGGGTCGAGGTCGTGGTCGCTCACGCGTCGATCTTCGCCGATGCCCACGTGCGCGCTGCAGCGCCCGGGTGGTCGTCGGGCAGCAGGCGGCGGCCGGCGCCGAAGAGGCGCTCGCGCAGGGTGTCCTCGGCGTACTCGGTGCGGAAGCGCCCCGCCGCCCGCAGCAGCGGGACGACGTGCTCGGCGACGTCGTCGACCGAGCCCGGCTCGACGAACGGCTCCAGCAGGAAGCCGTCGACGCCGGTCGCGTCGGTGAGGTCGAGGACGGTCTCGAGGACGTCGTCGGGGGAGCCCACCGCCACCATCCCGCGGGACCCGCGGGTGCGGTGCGCCTCGATGACGTCACCGACGCTGGGGCCGGGGCCGTCGGCGCGCGCGTGGCGCTCGACCTGGCTCTGGCCCATCTCGGTGCGGATGTCCGCGAACGGCGCGTCGGGGTCGTACGCACCGAGGTCGATCCCGGTGAACAGCGCGTACGAGGCGATCGCCGTCTCGCGGGTGTTCAGCGCCAGGTACTCCGCGTAGCGGCGCTCGGCCTCCCCGCGGGTGGGGGCGACGACGACGCTCAGACCCACCATGGTCCGCACCGACCCCGGAGCGCGTCCCGCCTGCTGGGCCAGGGAGTCGAGGGTCGTGACGTGCTCGGCCAGCTTCGCCTTCGTGGAGCCCTGCAGGAAGACGCACTCGGCGTGCCGGGAGCCGACGCCGAGCCCGGCCTTCGACGTCCCCGCCTGGAACAGCACCGGCGTGCGCTGCGGCGAGGGAGCGGTGTTGCTGTAGCCGTCGACGGAGAAGTACGGGCCGGTGCGGGTGACGCGGTGGACCTTCGCCGGGTCGGCGTAGGTGCGGCTGGCCTTGTCGGCGAGGACGGCGTCGTGCTCCCAGGAGCCCTCGAGCACGGCGTAGGTGGTCATGAGGTGGTCCTCGGCCATCGCGTAGCGCTCGTCGTGGGGGACCATCGGGCGCCCGAAGTCGGCCGAGGCGCTCTCGGCGAAGCTCGACGTGACGACGTTCCAGCCGATCCGGCCGCGCGTGAGGTGGTCGAGGGTGGAGAAGCGGCGGGCGTTGGCGAAGGGCGCCTCGAACATCGTCGAGGCGGTGACGACGAAGCCCAGCTGCTGGGCGGCCTGGGCCATCGCGGGCACGAGCAGCATCGGGTCGAGCCGGGGGAGCTCCATCGCCTCGCGGGCGTTGACGTCGGGGCGCACCCCGCCGATCTCGCCGTGGCCGTAGCTGTCGGCGAGGAAGCAGAAGTCGAAGGTGGCGTCCTGCAGGCGCTGCGCGGTCTCGACCCAGTACGAGAGGTCGGCGTAGCGGTGGGTCTGGTTCTCGGGGTGGGTCCACGTCGTCATGCCGCCGACGTTGAGGACGGGCGTCTCGAACAGGCCGAGGCGCACCTGCTTGCCGGGCGTGCTGGAGGTGCTGGTCATCGCTGGTGCTCCTGAGCTGGGGAGTGGTGCAGGCCGGGCTGCCGGGCAGCTGACGGCGGAGCTCAGGGACGCAGGTCGCCGCGGGTGGTGTCCTCGGCGTACAGCGGCATCTTGCGCTCGACCCGCAGGCAGCGGGTGGGCGCGGTGATCACCCGGTGGACGGTAGGTGCGGCCCGGCGGGGCGTCAACGGGGTCGGCGCGGATCCGGCCGCGCGCCTAGGCTCGTCGTCCGTGGACTACCGGATCTTCACCGAGCCCCAGCAGGGCGCCGACTACGAGCAGCTGCTGGCGGTCGCGCAGCGGGCCGAGGAGACGGGCTTCGACGCGTTCTTCCGCTCCGACCACTACCTGGCGATGGGCGACGACCCGGCCGGAGCGCTCCCCGGCCCCACCGACGCGTGGACCACGCTCGCCGGCCTGGCTCGTGAGACGTCGCGGATCCGCCTGGGCACGCTCGTCTCCTCTGCCACGTTCCGGCACCCCGGCGTGCTCGCGATCCAGGTGGCGCAGGTCGACGCGATGTCCGGCGGCCGCGTCGAGCTGGGTCTGGGCGCGGGCTGGTTCGAGGAGGAGCACGCCGCGTACGGGATCCCGTTCCCGGGCGTGGGGGAGCGGTTCGACCGGTACTCCGAGCAGCTCGCCGTGGTCACGGGCCTGCTCGGGACGCCGGCGGGCGAGACCTTCTCCTTCTCCGGGGAGCACTACACGCTCGTCGACTCCCCGGCGCTGCCCAAGCCGGTGCAGCAGCCGGTTCCGGTGATCATCGGCGGGTCCGGCAGGAGGCGGACGCCGGAGCTGACCGCCCGGT
The DNA here is from genome assembly GCA_963781365.1 of uncultured Actinomycetota bacterium. Taxonomy (GTDB): domain Bacteria; phylum Actinomycetota; class Actinomycetes; order Actinomycetales; family Quadrisphaeraceae; genus Quadrisphaera. The sequence goes on from CAWAFR010000008.1 coordinate 388,047, forward strand.
ACGCCGCGGAGTTCAACGCGCCCTTCGGCTCACCCGACGAGGTCGGTGCCCTGTACGCGAGGGTGCGCGCCGCCTGCGAGACCGCCGGGCGCGACCCGGGCACGCTCACGCTGTCCGTGGCTCACCTGCTCTGCGTGGGGTCCGACGACGCCGCCGTCGACCGCCGTGCCCGCGCGATCGGGCGCGACCCGCAGGAGGTCCGCGCGCAGGGCTTCGTCGGGACGCCGGCCCAGGTGGTCGACCTGCTCGGGCGCTTCGCCGAGGTGGGCTCGAGCCGCTTCTACCTGCAGCTGATGGACCTGTCCGACCTCGACCAGCTCGACCTGGTCGCCAGCGAGGTCGTCCCCCAGCTCACGTGACCCCCGCAGCCCCCGCCCCGCGACGATCGAGGTGGTCCGGCTCGCTCCGGTGAGCCGGACCACCTCGATCGTCGCCTGAGGGGGTGCGTCAGGCGGTGCGGCCGGTCTCCGCGGGGGTGTGGTGGGCCCGCTCGCCGAGGGCGCGCTCGACGACGTCGGCGCCCTTCTCCGAGGCGAAGGCCAGCAGCGCCCCCACCACCAGCGACAGGGCAGCGGCCCACCAGGAGCCGGTGCCGAAGAAGCACGCCGCCCCGACGAACGCCCCGGGGATGAACGCCAGCGGCTTCCACGCCGCCTGGACGCACATCCCGAACGCCCCGACGGCGACGGCGACGCCGAGCACCGCCGCGTTGCCGGCCATCGCGGCGGTGGCCGCCTGCAGGATGAGCCACCCCCACACGACGCCGGACAGCGAGGACGCCACGGTCTTGGCGAGCCCCCCGGTCCCGGCGCCGGCGGCGTAGAACAGGGCCCAGGCCGCGAAGCCGACCCAGACCACGACCACGACGGTCGTGCCGGCCGTCGGCAGGGAGGAGCCGACCCAGGTGAAGAGACCGGCGAGGACGCCGATCGAGATCCCGAGCGCGAGCAAGCGCTTCATGACTGCTCTCCTTCGAACAGTGCTGCGGGTGGTGCGGGACGGGTGGAGCGGGTGGTCAGGCGGGACGGCGGGTGAGCAGCTGCACCGGGACCGGCGCGGTGCCCTCCTCGCGGGGCGCCTGGTCGGCGTCCGCGCCCGGGTAGCGGGTCGCGAGCAGCCCGCGGCAGAAGTGCGCGTTGCCGTCGATGCTGATGCGCACCGACCGCGCCCTCCGCAGCCACATCCCGACCACAGACGGCGGGACGGGCGCGCCGTCGTCGTCGACGGCGACCGGCGCCGCGTCGTCGACCCGCATCCCCAGCGCCTCGCGTCGCCGGACCAGCGCCTCCCGGGAGCTCCCGGGCAGCAGGTCGCGGAGCCGGACGGCGTGCACGTCCGTCTCCGCGAGGTCGGGGCGCGCCCGGAGCAGCCCGGTGAGCGCCCGCTCCGCCGCCGCCGTGTGGGCCTTGCGCCGGAACACCAGCCGCAGCTCGTCGAGGTCGGACTCCGCCTCGTCACCGAAGGTGCCGAGGTAGCCGGCGTCGGCGGCGAGGCCGCGGTTGATGATGTCGGAGTCGTGGTGGTCGTCGAGCTCCACCAGCACCCGACCGGCACGGCCCGGCTCGGGGCCACCGACCACACCGGTCAGGGCGTCCTTGGCGTCCGAGCACATGAGGTAGGCGAAGTTCGGCGAGCAGAACGACGTCGGCAGCCGCAGGTGGACCACGACGTCCACGTCGCCGGCGCCGCCGCCGCGCTCCTGCACCACCAGCGACCGCACGAAGCCGAGGCTGGTGATGGCCTCGTCGAGCTCGGGGTCCATCACGCCCGACAGCGCGTCCCAGCACGCCTCGCGCGTGGTGGTGCGCTCGGCCAGCTCGACGGTGGCCGCTGTCACGCCATCCCCGCCATCTGCGAGTCGGCGGCCTGCGGCTCGGCGACCGCCACGGCGGGCTCGCGCACGTCTGCCGGCTCGGGGGCGACCTGCAGGTGCTCCGGGACGGGGATGTCGTACAGCGCGGCGGCGTTCAGCCCGAGGATGCGCTTCTTGCTGTCCGTGGTCAGCGGGGCGTACTCGCTCATGTCCTCGGGGATCTGGAAGTCGACGAAGCGCTCCACGAGCCACTTCGGCGTCCAGATCGCGTAGTCGGAGGAGAACAGGATCCGGCTGTCCCCGATCCAGTACATGAGCTCGCCGAGGATCTGCGCGAAGTAGCGCGGGCGGGTGTGCATGAACGGCATCGCGACGGCGAGGCCGGCGTAGACGTTCGGCTCCTGCGTGGCGATCCAGCAGAAGTCCTCCAGGCGCGGCAGCCCGCAGTGCTCGACGATGAAGTTGAGGTCGGTGTAGTCGCTGGCCACGGCGTCGACGTCGGCGACGTCGAACGCGTCGCGGTCCAGCGGGCGGATGGTGGGGCCCTTGTGGACGTGGATGTTCTTGACGCCCATCTCCAGGCACGCCTCGAGGTAGCGGCGCGTCCACGGGTCGGTGAGCTTGTAGCCGCGGGAGTCGCCCTGCCACTCCGCGGTGTAGAGCTTCACGCCCTTCAGGTGCATGCGCTGCGCGTCGTCGCGGAACCGCGCCAGGCCGTCCTCGCCGAAGCGGGGGTCGAAGGCGTGGTTGTAGGTGAGCTTGTCGGGGTGCGCCTCCGCGAGCGCGAACGCCTCCTCGGTCTGCCCGAAGCCGCTCTTGTAGAACGCGCCGAGGATGGCGGGCTGGAAGATCGCGTGGTCGACGTACCCGTCCTGGAACAGGTCCTTCATGAGGCGCTGGCCGCCGTAGTAGAGGTAGTCCTCGTAGGACCACAGCTCCGACTCCGGGGACAGGTTGCGGTGGTAGTCGTAGAAGCAGTCGATGAACTGCTTCCCGTGGACGTTCTTCTGGTTCTCCGGGCGTGCGTCCCACAGTGCGATGTGGGAGTCGAGGATGAAGTAGTCCTTGCCGTCCTTGCTGTACACAGCGGCCTCCTCGCCGGTGACGCGTCGAGCAGCTCTGCTCTCCACGAGGACGGTGGCACCGGTGGCGGGCGCGGCACCAGGGAGCTGCCGTCTCACTGTGAGACGCCGAGCACCGCGGGCGCGGCCTCGCGGTCCGCTGCGTGCACCGGGCCTGGACGGCGGCCTTAGCCTTCGACCGGCGCAGTGCAGCGCCGAGGGGGTGGCAGGTGCCAGGACGTGACCCGATGACGCCGCCGGCTGCGGTCTCCGCCCGGCTGCGCGCCTCGTGGCGCCGCAGCGAGGACCTGGAGGTGCCTCCCGACGAGGTGCTGCCGGTCTACAGCGCGGGCGTCGACGTCGACCCGCTCTTCGTCGACTCCGGCCGCACCGTGCTGACCGAGCTCCGCTCCAGCCTGGCCGGCGAGGCCGTCGGCGTGATGCTCACCGACGCCACCGGGCTCGTGCTCCAGCGCTTCCTGGACGACGCGTCCATGCACCGCTCCCTGGACCGCGTGCACCTGGCGCCCGGGTTCTCCTACGCCGAGGCCCACGCGGGCACCAACGGGCTCGGCCTGGCGCTCGCGGACCGCGCTCCCAGCCTGGTCCGCGGCCCGGAGCACTACGTCGAGGCGCTGCGGGAGTACACCTGCGCGGCGGCCCCGGTGCTGGACCCGCGCACCGGCGACGTCGCCGGCACGGTGAACCTCACCACCTGGTCGCGCTCGGCGTCCGGGCTGCTGCTGGCCCTCGCGACGTCGGCGGCACGGACGACGTCCGCGCTCATGCTCGCCCGCTCGGGCACCCGCGGCCCCCGGCCGCCCGGTGCTGCCCCCGCGGGGTCGGTGGCGGGGCTGGTGTCCGGGTCGGTGGTTCCGGCCGGTGGCGAGGGGCTGCGCGGCCAGGTCTACCGCGTGCTGCCCGACCGGGCCGCCGGGCCCGAGGACCCCTGCACGTCGCGCGCGTGGCTGCGCGCCGTGGAGACGGCGGGGAACGCCCTGTCCGCGGGGCGGGTCCTGGCCCTGGCGGGCGGCCCGGGGGCGGGCAAGACGGCGCTCGTCGCCTCCGCGCGGCGCCGGTCCCACCAGCGCGGCACGCTGCTCGCGGCGCGCACGCCCGCGCCGGAGCACGTGGGGGCCTGGCTCGCCGCGTGGATGCCGGTCCTGCAGGAGCACGACGCCTGCATCGTCGTGTCCGGCACCGCCGCCCTGCCGGCCTGGGCCGTCGACGAGCTCGCGGGGCTGCTGCGGTTGGCCCGCCACGACGGCGCGCAGCCGCAGCCGTTCGTCCTCACCGGGCACGACGCCGCCTCCCTGCCGGCACCGCTGGCAGCGCTCGTCGACGTCGTCGTCGAGGTCCCCCCGCTGCGGCACCGGCCGGAGGACGTGGTCCCCCTCGCCCACCACTTCGCTCGCGCCCACCGGCACCGCGACGTCGAGATCACCCCCGCCGCGGCGCGGGCGCTCAGCGGCGCCCCGTGGCCCGGTGGCACGACGCAGCTGCGGTCCGTGGTGCGCGTCGCCGCCGCCCGCACCGACGTCGTCGACGTCCAGCACCTCCCGCCGGAGGTGCTGGCGGCCCCCGCCGGGAGCGTCCGCCGCCTCACCCACCTGGAGGCCGTGGAGCGCGACGAGATCGTCAAGGCCCTCGCCGTCCCGGGGACGACGGTCGCCCGGGCCGCCGAGCAGCTCGGCATCTCCCGGGCGACCGTCTACCGCCGGGTCTCCCGCTACGGCATCGAGGTGCCGCGCCGCTGACCCCCGCCGACCGGCCCGCTCAGGGGACGAGGATCCCCCGGCCGCGGATGGCGCCCGCCTCGAGGTCGTGGATGGCGTCGAGCGCCGCCTCGAGCGGGTACTTCTTCGTGTGCAGCGTCACCCGGCCCTGCGCGGTGAGCGCCATGAGCTCCACGAGGTCCTGGTAGGTGCCCACGAGGTTGCCGACGACGCTGATCTCGCGGATCACGGCGTCGATGGTGGGCAGGCGCACCTCGCCGCCGTAGCCGATGACGTAGTGCTGGCCGCGGTTGCGCAGCAGCTTCGGGGCGAGCAGCTCCGCGCCGTGCTCGCCGACGAAGTCGAAGAGCACGTGCGCCCCGCCGTCGGTCGCCTCCAGGACCGCCTTCTCGACCTCGCCGTCGCTGGTCGCCAGCACCGTGTGGTGGGCGCCGATCTGCTGGGCGAGCTCGAGCGCCGCCTCGTTGCGGTCGACCACCGTGATCTTCGCGCTGGTGATCGCGGCGAGGGTCTGGATGCCGATGTGCCCGAGACCCCCGGCTCCGACGACGACGGCGTGGGTGCCGGGGAAGAGCACCCCCGCGGCCTTGCGCACCGCGTGGTAGGCCGTGACGCCGGCGTCGGCGAGGGCCGCGACGTCGGCGGGCTGCAGCCCGGGGTCGAGCTTCACCACCGAGCGGGCGTTGGTGAGCATCTGCTCGGCCATGCCGCCGTCGACGTCCAGCCCCGGGAACAGCGAGTTCTCGCAGTGCGCGTCCTGGCCGTTGCGGCACGGCAGGCACAGGCCGCAGGTGACCAGCGGGTGCATGATCACCAGGTCGCCGGGGGCGACGTTCGAGACCGCCGAGCCGACGGCGCGCACGGTGCCGGCGTTCTCGTGCCCGATCGTGTACGGCAGGTCGGGGTGCTGGATCGCCTCCCACTGCCCCTCGATGATGTGCAGGTCGGTGCGGCACAGCCCGGCGGCACCGACGTCGACGACGACGTCCCAGGGGCCCCGCACCTCGGGCTCGGGCACGTCGTCCAGCGACGGCGGCTTCTGGTACTCGTGCACGCGCAGGGCCTTCACGGCGCTCCTCCTCGTCGAGGCCCACCGGGCCGGCGGGACACCGGCGGTGGGTGCCCACCACCCTGGCCGTGGGGTGCGCCGACGGCCAGCGCGCGTCTCAACCTGCGACGGCCCCCGCCGTCAGAGGGCGAGCACCTCGCCCGCCGCCGGTGCCGGGAGGGCCCCGGCGGGCAGGTCGAGCAGCCAGGAGTGCACGTCGGCGCTGGTGACGAGGGCGTCGCGCTGCAGGTAGGCGATCGCCGCGAGCGACGCGTCGTGGGCCGCCGGGCTGGAGCCGCCGACGCAGTCGGTGAGCACCCGCACCCGGTAGTCGTGCTGGTGGGCGTCGGCGGCGGTGTAGTGCACGCAGACGTCGGTCAGGCCCCCCACCAGCAGCAGCGTCTCGGCGCGGTAGCCCTTCAGCACGATCTCGAGCTCGGTGCCGAAGAACGCCGAGTACCGCCGCTTGCGCACCACGTACTCCTCCGGCCGCGGGGCCAGCGACGCGGTGATCTCCGTCTCGGCCCACCCCTCCACGCAGTGGGGGCCCTCGGCGCCGTCGAGCTCCCTGCCGATGTCGCGCAGGCTCGGCTTGTGCACCTCCTGGATGAAGACGACGGGGACGCCGCGCTCGCGGGCCGCCGCCAGCAGGCCGGCCACGCGCGCGGTGCGCTCGTGCTGCCCGGCCATGAGGGGGATCTCGTGGCGGCCCTGGTCGTCACCTCCCTGGATGTCGACGACGACGATCACGGTCACTCCGGTCGTGGTGAGCACGGGGCCAACTTCCTTGGTCGTCGCGGGGAGGGGGTGCGCAGGGGGAGGGTCAGGGCTTCGGGCGCAGGGAGCGGGGCTCGACGGTGCCCCGGGCGCGCGGGTCGACGTACCGCGGCTGGACGAGGCCGCGCTTGCGCATCGCGATGCCGGTCATCGCCTCGCGCACCGCGCGGTTGGCCAGCAGCGCGGTGATCGCCCCGGGGCCGTCGTAGGGCGGGGAGACCTCCACGACGTCCATCGCGACGAGGCCGACCTCCGCGGAGAGCCGGCGCACGGCGCCCATCACCTCCGCCGATGTCAGCCCACCGGGCTCGGGGGTGCCGGTGGCGGGGGCGAACGCGGGGTCGGCGACGTCGATGTCCAGCGACAGGTACAGCACGTCGGCCTGGTCGAGGGCCTCGTCGACGGCGCGCTCCAGCACGGCGTCGAAGCCGTCCTCGTAGATCTCGGCCATGAAGTGGGTGCGCATGCCCTGGTCGGCCATCCAGGCGAGCGTGTCGTCGGTGGGCCAGTAGCCGCGCAGCCCGACCTGCACGAAGTTCTTCCCGGGCACCGCGCCGGACTCGATGAGCTTGCGCATCGGCGTGCCGTGGCTGGCCAGGTGGCCGGGGGAGTCCGGGGCGGTGTCGGCGTGGGCGTCGAAGTGGACGATGCCGACCTTCCCGTGCCCGTAGTGGTCGGCGACCGCCATCGCGCACGGCCAGGTGATGGAGTGGTCCCCGCCGAGGATGATCGGGATGGCGCCGGTCTCCACGATCGTGCCGACGAACTTGCGGATGCCCACGAACGAGCGCATCACGTTGCCCAGGGCGATGGGGGCGTCGCCGTAGTCGCACATCCGCAGGTCGGCGAAGGCGTCGACGCGGACCCCCAGGTGCGGCGCGGGGTAGCCGAACCCGCCCACGTAGTCGCACGAGCGGATGGCCTGCGGCCCGTAGCGCGTGCCCGGGCGGGCGGTGGCTGTCGCGTCCCACGGGACCCCGGCGACGACGACCTCCATCTCCCCGGCCCGCAGGTCCTCCGGGGTGAGGCAGACGGGCAGCTTGCCGAAGGTCTGGATGCCGAAGGAGCCACCGCCGTCGTAGCGGTCGACGTACATCGGCCCAGCGGCGCGGCCCGCGGCCGACCCGTAGGGGTCGACGGCGCCGTGGCCCTCCAGGCCGGTGCCCAGGTCGGGGGAGAGGTCGGCCGAGAGCTCGTCGAGCGCGGCGATGATCTCCGGGTCTCCGTCGTGGCTGTGCGCGTGCTCGTGGGCGTGCGCGTGGGCGTGCTCGTCGCCGTGCACCTCGAAGGCCGGCTCGACCAGGCCGCGCGTGCGCAGCTGCGGTGCCCCGGCGGCGGGGGAGGGGGTGGGCGCCGGGGTGGGGGTGTCGGGGGTGGGGTCGCTCATGGGGTGCATCCTCCTCAGGCGCTGGTGCGCGGGTCGGCCCAGGCCTGCAGCAGGTCGACCACCGCGTTGATGACGATGTAGGAAGCGCCCAGCACCAGGGTCACCCCGGCGATGGCGGGGAAGTCGCTGACCGGGATGGACGCGCCCAGGTAGCTGCCGAGCCCGTTCCAGGTGAAGACGTTCTCGACGATGAGGACGCCCGCCAGCATGAAGCCCAGCTGCAGGCCCGCCATCGACAGGGCCGGCCCGGCGCTGTTGCGCAGCACGTGCCGGCGCAGCACCCCGCCCTCGGTGAGGCCCTTGGCGCGGGCGGTGCGCACGTGGTCGGACTCCAGCGTGGTGAGGATGCTGGAGCGCAGCACGCGCCCCACCGCCAGCGCCGGTCCCAGCGCCAGCGCCAGAGCCGGCAGCAGGAAGTGGTCCGGCCCGCCGCGGCCGCTGCTGGGCAGCCACCCCAGCACGACGACGAACAGCACGATCCCGCCGATGCCCAGCAGGAACGTCGGCGCCGTCGCCGCCACGAGCAGCAGTCCCCGCAGCGGCGCGGTGCCCGGCCAGCGCTGGATGCTGGAGACCGCGAACAGCACCGCCAGCACCAGCGCCAGGACGAACGCCACCGCCACCAGCTCCGCCGTCGGCGGCAGGAACGACGCCACGTCCTGCAGCACCGGCCGCCGGGTGCGGTAGGAGGTGCCCAGGTCACCGGTGGCCAGGCCGCCGAGGTAGTGGACGTACTGGGTCAGGAGCGGCTCGTCCAGCCCCAGGCGCTCGCGGGCCGCGGCCACCGCGGCCCGGCTGGCGTTGGGGCCGACCATGGCGCGCACCGGGTCGGCGGAGCCGAAGGTGCGCAGGAAGAACAGCAGCCCGGAGAGCACGACGAGCAGCAGCACGAGCGCCCCGAGGCGCTTGACGGCGTAGGTGACCACGGTGTCCTCCGGCTCAGCGCTTGCGGTCCAGCAGGGCGCGCACGCCGTCCCCGCCCACGTTCCCGGCCAGGGACAGCAGCAGCACCCCGACGCCCGGCACCACCGGCACCCACCAGTACTGCAGGACGGAGGAGAGCGTTCGGGCGGTGTCGGCGCCCAGCTCCGGCGTCGGGGCCTGCTGACCGAGCCCCAGGAACGACAGCGTGGCCAGGGTGAGCACCACGTTGCCGATGTCCAGGCTCGCGGTCACCACCGCCGAGGGCACGACGCCCGGCAGGAGGTGCCGCAGCGCCACCCGGACCGGGCCGGCACCGGCGAGGCGGGCCGCCTCCACGTGCGGGCGCGCCGCCAGGGCGCGCACCTCGCCGCGCACGATGCGCGCGTAGAAGGGCCACCACACGATCGAGATCGCGATCACCGTGTTCCGCAGGCCCGGGCCGAGGCCCGCGACGACGGCGATCGCCACCAGCGTGGACGGCAGCGACAGGAACAGGTCGGTGACGCGCATCAGCAGCGCGTCGAGCCAACCGCCCGACGCGCCGGACACGAGCCCGACGACGCCGCCCACGAGCAGGCCGACGGCCACCACGAGCAGCGCCACCAGCCAGGAGGACCGGATGCCGTAGAGCGTGCGGGACAGCAGGTCGCGCCCGATGGTGTCGGTGCCCAGCAGGAACCCGTTCTGGCCCGGCGCGGAGTTGGGGATGCCCACCGGCGAGATCGGGTCGTACGGCGCCAGGAGCGGTGCGAGCAGCGCGACCAGGGTGACCAGCACGAGCAGGCTCGCCGTCGTCCACGCCAGGCCGCGGCTGGTGACCAGGGCGCGCCGGGCCGTGCCCGCGGGGGCTCCGGTGAGCACGTTGCGGACGGCCGGCGCGGCCGGTGCGGTGGTGCTCACGGTCGGACCCCCTCGGCGTCCAGGTCGCGGTGCCGGATGCACGCGACGAGGTGCGCCGCGCGCTCCCCGCCCGCCGGGGGGCCCGGCTCGCGCCGCTCCAGGCGCACGTCGAGCAGCGGTTCCGCGCACCGGGCCAGCGCGTGAGCGCACCGCGGGGCGTACGCGCAGCCGGGCGGTACGGCCAGCGGGCTGGCGGGCTCCCCGCGCACCTCCGGCAGCGCGGTGCCGAGCTCGGGCACCGCCGCGAGCAGCGACGCCGTGTAGGGGTGCGCGGGGCTGGTGACGAGCTGCTCCGCGGGCCCCACCTCGACCAGGCGCCCCAGGTACATCACCGCGATGCGGTCTCCGACCAGGCGCGCCACGGACAGGTCGTGGGTGACGAAGACGACGGCCATCCCCAGCTGGCGGCGCAGCGAGGTGACCAGGTTGAGGACGGTCGCCGCCAGGGAGGCGTCCAGCGCCGACGTCGGCTCGTCGCACAGCAGCACCGGCGGCGGGACGATCGTCGCGCGGGCCAGGGCCACGCGCTGGCGCTGACCGCCGGACAGCTCCGAGGCGCGGGCGCCCGCTGTCGACTGCGGCAGCCCGACCTGCTCCAGCGCGGCCGCCACGCGCTCGGGCCGCTCCTTCGCGGGCACCCGCTCGGTGACCAGGCGCTCGGTGAGCAGCGCGCCCACCGACAGCCACGGCGTCAGGGACGCCCCGGCGTCCTGGAAGACCATCTGCGGGCGCGTGGTGCCGCCCAGGACGATCGAGCCGCCGCTGGTGCGCTGCAGCCCGGCGATGGCCCGCAGCAGGGTCGACTTGCCGGAGCCGGACTCCCCGACGACGGCGACGGCCTCGCCGGGCGCGATCGACAGGTCGACGCCGCGCAGCGCGTGCAGCAGCTGGCGGCGGCCGCCGCTCCTCACCGGGAAGGTGCACCGCACCCTGGTGACGACGACGACGGGCTCGCCGTCGCCGACCGGGGGCCGCTCGTGGAGCGCGCCTCCCAGCTCGACGACCTCCGCGGAGGCCCCGGCAGCCTCGGTGAGGTCGGTCTCCGGGCGGGCCTCGACGTCGCCGGCCCAGCAGGCGCGCACGTGCTCGGGGGTGCGCTGCTGCGGCAGCGGGGACGGGGCCGTCTGCATCGGCGGCGACTCCTGCGCGCAGCGGTCGTGGGCCAGGGCGCAGCGCGCGCGGTAGGCGCAGCCGACCTCGCGCAGCGCCGGGTCGCCCGACTCCGGGAGCAGGGTGCGCAACGGGGCGGCGCGGTCGGCGTCCATCGTCAGGCGGGACGCCAGCAGCCCGCTGGTGTACGGGTGCGACGGCGCGCGCAGCACCAGGGGCGTGGGTCCGACCTCGGCGATGCGGCCGGCGTACATCACGGCGATCCGGTCGGCGACCTGACCGGCGACACCGAGGTCGTGGGTGACCATGAGCACGCTGCACCCGAGCTCGTCGCGCAGGCCCCGCAGCAGCTGCAGCACCTGCGCCTGCACCGTGACGTCCAGGGCGGTGGTGGGCTCGTCGGCGATGACGAGGGCCGGGTCGCCCGCCACCGCCATCGCGATCATGACGCGCTGGCGCAGGCCACCGGAGAGCTCGTGCGGGTAGGCCCGCACCCGGCGCTCGGGGGAGGGGACGCCGACGGCGCGCAGCAGCCGCAGCACCTCGGCGTCGGGGTCGCTCGAACGGCGGGCGGCCTCGGCGATCTGGTCGCCGACGCGCATCGTGGGGTTCAGGGACGTCATCGGGTCCTGGAAGACCGCGCCGAGGCTCAGGCGCCGCACTGCGCGCCGCTGCGCCTCGGTGCTGGCTCCGGCGAGCATGTCGGTGCCGGCGACGACGGCGCTGCCGCTGGTCAGCGGCGAGGAGCTGGCGGGCAGCAGGCCCATCAGGGTGGCACCGAGCACGCTCTTGCCGGAGCCGGACTCACCGACCATGCCCAGCACCTCACCGGGCCTGATCTCCAGGTCGACGCCGCGCAGCACGGGGGAGCGCGTCCCGCCGCGCGCGAGGCTGACGTGCAGGTCGCTGACCGTCGCGACGGCGGTGGACGTCGGCTGCAGCGTCACCGCGCTCACCGCCCGTCGCCCCGGGGGTGGGCGTGGACGGTGCCGTCGGCGTGCGCGTGGACGCGCGGCTGCGCGGGCAGGGCGTAGGCGGGGTCGGGCAGGGCCCCGTGGGCCAGGTCGACGCCGGCGGGGAAGGCCGGCAGGTGCGCCGCCCTCCCGAAGCGCTGCGCGTACTCCCGGGTCAGGGCCGGCCACAGGTGCGGGTCGTGCCCCGGCACCACGCGGTAGCCCCGCTCGGCGCCGATCGCCTTGAGGCGGCGGATCGCCGCGACGCTGACCTCGGGCCCGGCGTCGATCCGCCCGCCGACGCTGACCTCGTCGTCGATGTTCTCCACCAGGTCGGCGGCGTCGCACGCCAGCACCAGGCCACCGCCTCCGACGCTCGGGTCGAGGTCGACGACGAAGCTCTGGTGGCCGGGCGTGTGGCCGGGCGTCGAGACGGCCGTCACGCCGGGGGCGATCTCGGCGTCACCGTCGGCCAGGCGCCAGTCGTGGGACGGGTCGTCGAAGTCGACCCGGTAGACGGCGTGCCGCTCCGCGTCCGCGGAGCGGTCCATCCCGTAGCTGAGCTCGGCGCGCTGGGCGTGCACCGGTGCGCGGCCGGCGAACAGCTTCAGCGCCCCGGCGTGGTCGACGTGAAGGTGGCTGACCGCCACCGCCGCGACGTCGCGCAGGTCGATTCCCACGGCGTCGAGCGCCTCGTCGAGCGGCTCGCCCGGGCCGGGCAGCACCGAGCGGACCACGGCGTGCTCGGGGTGGAAGCGCCGGGCCAGGGCGGCGTCGCGCAGCAGCGCCGTGTTGAACCCGGTGTCGACCAGCAACCACCCGCCGTCGCAGTGCAGGAGAACGCCGGGGACGGGCTCGACGAGGACGACGTCGTCGGGCGCGCCCTCCACCGAGACCGACTTGGGGAGCACCTCCCACCCCAGGGTCAGGAGCACCACCTCCCGCACGCCGGTCAGGGCCCCGCCCTTCACCGGCCCGACACCCCGAGCTTCGCCAGCAGCAGCGACGTCGGGGCCGCCACGACGTGCGCCTCCTCCACGCCGGTGAGCCACGTCTGGCCGACCATGAAGTCCTGCCGGTAGGCCAGGTTCGCCCAGCAGCCCGTGGCCAGCGCCTGCTCGCCGACGGCGCCCCAGGTGGCCGGGTCGGCAGCGGAGGAGACCGCGCTGGCGGCCGCGATGGCCGAGGTCAGCGCCGGGTCGGAGCAGGAGAGGTAGTTCAGGCCGCCGCTGCCGTCGTAGATGATGTGCGCCCACGCGTAGGCCTCGGCGGAGTCCGGCCAGGCGCCTGCGATGTGGATGTTCGGGGCGTCCTGGCCGTCGGTGCCGACGAAGCCGAACACCTGCGAGGTGGTCAGCCCCTGCACGGTGGCCTGCAGCCCGAGCGCCGTGAGGTCGGCGGCGATGATGTTGGCGACCGTCTGCTCGTCGGCGTCGGAGCTGGCGTAGCCGATGGTCAGCGCCTTCTGGCCGGCGGGCAGGCCCGCGATGATCGCGGTCAGCGCCGCGGGGTCGTGCGTGAGGTCCTGCGGGGAGGCGCCTTCGGGGAGCAGGTTGGCCGGGAAGTTGCCGGTGGCCTGCGTCGAGCGGCCCGGGTAGACCTGCTTGCGGATCTTCTCCAGGTCGATCGCCTGCAGCAGCGCGGTGCGCGCCTCCGGAGTGGTGAGGAAGCCCTTGTTGGGGTTGACGTAGATCTGCTCGGTCTGCAGGTCCGGGAGGGAGTAGTTGGAGACCGCCTCGCTGTCCTGGTAGCTCTGCGACGCCGAGGCGTTCAGGCCGTAGAGGATGCCGTGCAGGTCGCCCTGGTTGAACTGCACCTGCAGCGCGGAGGAGTCGTTGACCACCGGCAGCTGGACCTTCTGGAAGTACGGCGCGTCGCCCCAGTACCCGGGGTAGGCCGTCAGCTCGTAGCCCTCGCCGACGTCGGCGCGGGTCAGGGTGAACGGGCCCGTACCGACGTCGTGCGTGGCCAGGTACGTCTGGTCCTGGTCGCTGCCGGCGTTCGCGGCGAGCGCCGTCGGGCTCATCATCTTGGGCCCGTAGGGCGAGGCGAGGTAGGACAGGAACGCCGGGTCGGGCCTGTTCAGCGTGATGACGACCTGCGTGGGGCTCGGCGCCTCGACGGACGCGACGTCGGCCACCATGTACGAGGGGCCCTGACCGACGGCGGTGCGCCGCGCGAACGACGGCGCGACGGCCGAGGAGTCGAAGGCGGTGCCGTCGTGGAACGTGACGCCCTGGCGCAGGTTCAAGCGTGTACACCCGGCTGTCGTCCGAGACCGTCCAGTCGGTGGCCAGGGCCGCCTCGACGGTCGGCTGGTCGGTGCCGGGCTGGTACTGCAGCAGACCCTCGTAGGTGTTCTGCGTGAGCACCAGGCCCTGCCCCGCGTAGAACACGTCGGGGTCCGGCGGCATCCCCGGGTCCTCCAGGAACGCCAGCTTGAGCACCTTGTCAGCCGGCGCGGTGCTGGTGACCTCCGCGGTGGTCGAGCCGCCGCTGCAGCCGGACAGGGCCAGCACGCCGCAGACGAGGGCGGCGGCGGTCAGGTGGGTGAAGGAGCGGCGGCGCATCGGTCCTCGGCTCTCGTCGGGGTGACCTGGGCGGGCGCCCGGGGGGCGCGGATCGTGGGGGACGCTAGGCAGGCGGCTCGTGTCGTCCAGCCCCCGCAGGTTGCGCGCGTGTAAAACCTGTCGGGCGACAGGCGAGGGCTCGGGTGCCGACGCGTGACGGCGGCGTGACGCGGGCGGTGACGGCTGCCACCATGCCCGCGTGAGCGCACCCGCCCGTCCCGCCGAGGCGGCTCCCGGCCCCGGGCGCCCCCGCCTGGCCGCTCCGCGCCGGTCCGGCGCCACGGCCCGCGAGCAGATCCTCGACGCCGCGGGCGAGCTCTTCTCCACCCGCGGGTACAGCACCACCTCCACGCGGGAGGTCGCGGAGGCGGTCGGCGTCCGGCAGGCCTCGCTCTACCACCACTTCGCGACCAAGGACGACCTGCTCGCCGAGCTCCTCGCCACCACGGTCGAGCCGTCGCTGCCCCGCGCCCGTGCCCTGGTGGCGCTGCCGGCGAGCACCGCCGTGGACGGGGCGGACGACGCAGCCCGCCTCTGGGCGCTGTGCCTCTTCGACGCCGGGGTCCTGTGCAGCACCCGCTGGAACCTCGGCGTGCTCTGCCACCTCCCCGAGGTCCGCGCCGAGCGCTTCGCCGCGTTCCGGGACGTCCGCCAGCAGCTGCGAGGGTGCTACCTCGAGCTGGGCGCCGCGCTCGCCGCGCGCACCGGCGCGCCGCCCGCCTGCGGCGACCTCAGCTTCCGCCTCGTCGAGTCCGTCCACGTCATGCGCGACGACGACCTGCCTGTCGACGGCGCCCCGCTCGCGGTCGCGGACGCCGCCCTGCGCCTGTCGGGCTGGGCCGGCGACCTCGAGCCGGTCCGCGCTGCCGGCCGCGCTCTGCTCGCGGCCGCCGCTTGAGTCCAGCCGCCGGCGGGGCTCAGGCGGGCTCGCGGGTCGGGTCGAGCAGCTGCAGGTGCCGCTCGACCAGCGGGAGGACCTCCGCGACGCCGACGTCCCGGCCCGCCTCGGCGGACAGGGTGGTCACCCCGGCGTCGGCGATCCCGCACGGCACGATCGCCCCGTAGGCGGCGAGGTCGTTGTCGGCGTTGATCGCGAAGCCGTGCATCGTCACCCCCTGCGCGACGCGGATGCCGATCGCCGCCACCTTGCGCTCGCCCCGCGCCGGCCAGCTTCCCGGTGGGTCGGCCGGCACCCAGACACCGCTGCGGCCCTTCACGCGCTGCGCCGGCACCCCGAGGTCGGTGGCCACAGCGATGAGCAGCTCCTCCACGCGGCGCACGTGCTTGACGACGTCGATCCGCCCCGGGAGCCGCAGCACCGGGTAGCCGACGAGCTGCCCCGGGCCGTGCCAGGTGATGCGGCCGCCGCGGTCGACGTCCACGACGGGCGTGCCGTCGGCCGGCCGGTCCTCGGGCTGGGTGAGCTTGCCCGCGGTGTAGACCGGCGGGTGCTCCAGCAGCAGCACGGTGTCCGGGCGGCGCCCGGCGACGACGTCGGCGTGCACGGAGCGCTGCAGCTCCCAGGCCTCCAGGTACCCCACGAGCCCGCCGGCACCGACCCCTCCGACGCGCACCACGTCCAGGCCCGACGCGCTGCGGACCGGTGCTGCTGGCTCGGTCTGCGCTGCCACCGCACCAGCGTAGGTCGGCCCCCGCCGCGCTCCGCCGGTCCCGGTCCGCCAGGGTGGTCCGGGTGGCTGCGGGTGCTGGTGCGGGGACGACGGTGCGGGTCGGGCTGGTCGGGTACGGGGACTCCGGGAGGCGGTTCCACACCCCGCTCCTCCTGCGGGCCGGCCTGCGGGTGGCCGTCGTCGCCACCCGCGACGCCGTGCGGAGCTCCGCCGTCCGCTCCGACCACCCCAGCGCCCGGGTGGTGCCCGACCTCGGCGGCGTCCTCGCGGCGGCCCGCGACGGGGAGGTCGACGTCGTCGTGCTGGCCACGCCGACGGGGGTCCACGCGGAGCAGGCGCTCGCGTGCATCGGCGCGGGGGTGCCCGTCGTCGTCGACAAGCCGCTGACCGTCGACGCGGCCACGGCGGCGCTCGTGGTGAGCGCCGCGGAGGAGGCCGGCGTCGTCCTCACGACGTTCCAGAACCGGCGCTTCGACGCGGAGCACCGCACCCTGCGCCGCCTCCTGAGGGGCGGTGGGCTCGACGGGGTGTTCCGCTTCGAGCGGCGCTGGGAGCGGTGGCGCCCGGTGCCCCGGCAGCGCTGGCGCGAGGACGCCGACCCCGCGGCCGGCGGGGGTCTGCTGCTCGACCTCGGCAGCCACGCCGTCGACGCCGCCGTCGACCTGTTCGGGCCGGTCAGCGCGGTGTACGCCGAAGTCGCGGCCCGCACGACCCACGCTGACGACGACGCCGTGCTCGCCCTCACCCACACCTCAGGGGTCCGCTCGCACCTCGCTGTGGGATCGCTGGTCGGGGCGCCCGGGCCGCGCACGCGGGTGCTGGGAACCTCCGGGGCGTACGTGGTGACCGACCTGGAGGGGGAGCCCGCGGCGTTCACGGGGTTCGCGGACGCCCCGCGCTGCACCGGCTGGCTCGTCGCGGGGACCGACCGCCGCCCGGTGCCGACGGCGCCGGGTGAGCCCGCCGACTTCTACCGCGCCGTGGCCGCCGCGGTGCGCGACGCCGACCCGTCGGCGGTGCCGGTGCCGCCACGGGAGTCGCTGCACGTGGCCGAGGTCCTCGACGCCGCCCGCACCAGCTCCGCCGAGCTGCGCGTCGTGCACCTGGGCGGTGCCGCCGTCTGACCGCCCCGGCGGGGCGGGGTCAGCCGGCCCCGGGGCCGTCCAGCCCGAGGTGCGCCGCGACGGCCCCCGCGGCCCGGCGGCCCGAGGTGAGCGCCCCCTGCTGGCTGGCGGTGTCGCGGTGGTCACCGGCGACGAAGACGCCACCGCCCAGCGCGGGTTCCTTCCGCGCGCGCAGCGGTGCGACCAGCGCCGGCAGCGCGTCCGGCACGACGCTGGTGGCCACGAGCCGCCACCCGCCGGTCGAGACCCCCCAGACGTGCTCGAGCTGGCGGCGCACCACGGGCTCGACGGCCCCGGCGTCGGCCGCGCCGAGCACCGTGGAGGCCACCAGGTGGCGTCCCGGCGGGGCGTAACCGGGGGCGACGGCGCTCATCAGCGCGCTGTTCACCACCGGTCCCCGCCGGTCGCCGTCCAGGTGCAGCAGCCGCGCCCGCACCCCCGTCGCGGGGGCCTGCGGCGCCTCGTGCCAGAACGTCGTGAGGCCGCGGGCTCCCGGCACCTCGAGCCCGGGCAGCAGCTCCGCCGCTGCGCGCAGGCCGGTCGCGACGACGACGGCGCGCGCCCGCACCTCCCCGTCATCGGTGGCCACCGAGACCTCCCCGCGCGGTCCCGAGGCCCGGCGCGCCACGCCCCGCACCGGCGCTCCCAGGCGCAGTTGGGCGCCGTCGTGCGCCACGAGGCGCGCGGCGAGCAGGTCCGGCAGCACGTGCACGCCGGTGGCGGGGACCGCGGGGGTGCCGCGCACGAAGGAGCGGACCACCAGCCGCGCGAACGACGCCGACGTCGCGCCCCCGTCCTCCCCGAGCACGCCCGCCAGGAAGGGCTCCACCACGCTCGTGCGCAGCCGACCGCGCACCCCGGCGCGGTCCAGGGCGCTGGACAGGGGCTCGTCGGCGCCGTCGCGGACGGCGCGGGGGTCGGCGGCGGCGGCGCGCAGCGCCCACGCGAGGAAGGCGGCCTTCTCCCGCGGCGAGCCGAGGGGCGCCAGCACCGAGCTGAGCGCCGCCGACGGGAGCCGCAGCGGGTCTCCCACCACGTGCCGCCGGGTCCCCGCGGCGACCGCGGCGCCCGCCCCGAACGGCCGCAGGCCCAGCGGGCGCAGGTCGCCGACGACGCGCCGCAGCGCCGGGTAGGACGGGTTGACCAGCTGGAACCCCCGGTCGACCCGGAAGCCGTCCTCGACGTCGGTGCGCACCCGGCCCCCGGGGGCGCTGCCGGCCTCCAGGACCAGGACGTCGACGCCCGCGGCGGCCAGGCGCAGCGCGCACGCCAGCCCGGCCAGACCGGCCCCCACGACGACGACGTCGGTCGCCCCAGCTCCCACCGCGCGGACGCTACCCGCTGCTCCGTCCACAGGCCCGCCGCCGGCTCCAGCGCGGACCGGCCCCGTCCGGGCAGGGTGGCCGGGTGATCGTCAGCTCCCGTTCCGCCCGCGCCTCCGCGGCTGCCGGTCCCGCGGCCCCGCAGGTCGACGGGCTCCTCCTCGGTGCTCCCGTGTCCCCGCCGGTGGCGGGCCGTCCCTGCGCGTGGTGGGCGCTGGACGACGAGGGGAGGGACGTCGTCGTCCAGCGCGTCCGTCCGGCCGGGGGCCCCGGCGGCCGTGACGAGGCGTCGCTGCGCCGGCACCTGGAGCACCCGCACGTGCTGGGCCTGGTGCGGGTGGCCCGCTGCCGCGAGGGAGCGGTGCAGGTCCTCGGCCCGGCGCCGGGCGGGTCCCTGCTCGACCTGCTGGAGGAGCGGGGCCGCCTGAGCCCGGGCGAGGTGGTGGTGCTGGTGGCGGGGGTCGCGAGCGCGCTGGAGGCGCTGCACGAGGAGGGCCTCGCGCACGGGGAGGTGGAGGCGTCGGGGGTGCTCGTCGGCGCGGGCGGGATGCCGCTGCTGCTCGGCTGGGGCGCCGCGCGGCCCGTGCTGGCCGGCCGTGCCGACGTCCGGCGGCGTGACCTGCGCCGCGGCGGCCCGGCGCTGGGACGGCCGGGTGACGACGTGCGGGCGCTGGCCCGGCTCGGGCTGCTGGCCCTCGGCGGACCGGGTGCGGCCGAGGGCGGTGACGCGCTGGCGGCGCTGCTCACGGCCGCCGCGGGCGCGGGGCCAGCTGGCGCGCAGGACGCCGGCGCGGAGTCCACGGGTGCACCCTCGGCGCAGGGGCTGGCCCGTGCCTGCTGGGAGCTCGTCGCGCCGGTGCCGCTCGGGAGCGGCGTCGCTGCCCTCCGGGGAGCCGGCGGGGATGGGGAGCCGCTCGGGTCGGCGGCCACGGCCATCACCCAGCGGGTGCGCCGCAGCGCCGCACGGGCCGGCGCCGCCACCGCGCCGGCCCCGGTGCCGGCCGTCTCCGGGCGGCGGGCCTCCGCGGTGCTCCACCGCCTGCTCGGGCACCCGACGGGTGCCGTCTCCCCGAGGCCCCGGAGGACGGAGAGGCCCCGGAGGACGTGGTGGGTGGCCGGTCTGGCCGCCACCGCGGTCGTGGCCGGCGCCGTGGCGGTCGCGGTGCTCCCGCTGCCGGGGTCCGCCGCCGCACCGAGCCCGGTTCCACCTCCGGCGACGACTCCCGCCCCGTCTCCCGCGACAACACCGTCAGGGAGCTCGGAGGGCCCCACCGCGGCGGCCACGCCCGCCGCGGACGTGCGGCTCACCGGGAACGACGCGGCAGCCGCGGTCCCGGCGCTGTCCGACCTGAGGGCGGCCGCCATCAGCGCCGCCGACCCGGCCCTGCTCGCCGCCGTCGACGTCGCGGGCTCACCGGCGGCGTCCGCTGACGCCGCCCTGATCGGCTCGCTGGCGGGGAGCCGCGTCGCGGGGCTGGGGGTGCGGATCGTGTCGGCGGAGGCTCAGGAGCGGGACGGCGCCAGCAGCCTGGGTGCGGGTCGTCTCCGTGGTCTCGGCGCACCGGGTGGTCACCGGCGCCGAGGTGACCGACGTCCCCGAGGGGGCGCCGGTCACCTCCCGCCTGCTGCTGCGTCGCGAGGACGGCGCGTGGCGGGTGGCCGACAGCGCGTGAGCGCCGCCGGCCGCCTCGGCGTGGCCGCTGCGCCAGCCGTCAGTGCGCTGCGCCGACCGCCCGGTCCAGCGGACGGCGGAGGCGACGTCGGGGTGGCTGAACCGGAACCCGCTCGCCAGCAGCGCCGCGGGCGCCAGCCGCCGGCTGGCGAGGACCTCCTCGGCGAACTCCCCGAGGGCCGCCCGCAGGGCGAACGCGGGGACGGGCAGCACCGACGGGCGGTGGTGGGCCTTCGCGAGAGCGGTGATGAGGGTCCGGTTGCGCTCGGCGTCGGGTGCCACGAGGTTCACCGGGCCGGAGACGTCGGCGTGGAGCAGGTGGTCGATCGCCCGCAGCTCGTCCTCCAGGGTGATCCACGACCACCACGACCGCCCGTCGCCGAGCGGCCCCCCGAGCCCCAGCTTGACCAGGGGCAGCAGCTGCCCGAAGGCGCCGCCCTCCGGCGCCATGACCAGACCCGTGCGCAGCGACACGGTGCGGATGCCCGCGGCCCGCGCCGGTGCCGCCGCCGCCTCCCAGGCGACGCAGGCGCGGGCGAGGAACTCCTCGCCCGCTGGGGCGGACTCGTCGAGCAGCTCTTCGCCGCGGCTCCCGTAGTAGCCGATCGCACTGCCCTGGAGCAGCACCGCCGGGGCGGCGTCGAGCGAGGCGAGGGTCCGTGCGAGCAGAGCCGTCGACGACGTGCGCGACTCGACGATGGTCCGCTTCCACTCCTCGTCCCAGCGCTGGTCGCCGACACCGGCCCCGGCGAGGTTCACCGCGGCGTCGACGCGACCCAGCGGCCGCCGGGTCGAGCCTCCCGGACGCACGGGTCCCACTGCACCTCACCCGGCGCGGTGGGAGCCCGTGCGGACGAGCCGGACCACGTCGTGCCCCGCGGCGCGCCGCCAGCGGACGCAGCGGCTGCGCCGATCATGCCGGAGGCGCCGGCGGCGACGATCCTCACAGGCCGAGCTCGGCCTCGAACGCGCCCTCCTCGAGCCGCTCCTTCAGGGCGGCGAGGAAGCGGGCGGCGTCCGCGCCGTCGACGATGCGGTGGTCGTAGGACAGCGCCAGGTACATCATCGAGCGGACGGCGATCGCGTCGTCGCCGTCGGCGCCGGTGACGACGACGGGCCGCTTGACGACGGCGCCGGTGCCGAGGATGGCCACCTGCGGCTGGTTGATGATCGGGGTGTCGAACAGGGCGCCGCGGCTGCCGGTGTTGGTGATGGTGAACGTGCCGCCGCCGAGCTCGTCCGGCGTCACCTTGTTGTCGCGGGTGCGCTCGGCGAGGTCAGCGATCTTGCGGGCGATGCCGGCGAGGTTGAGGTCGCCCGCGTCCTTGATCACCGGCACGAGGAGGCCCGCGCTCGGTGTCGACGGCGATGCCGAGGTTCTCCTGCGGCGTGGTAGACGATCGAGTCGCCCTCGATGCTGCGCGTTGACCTGCGGGTACTGCTTCAGCGCCTCGACGGTGGCCAGGGTGAAGAACGGCAGGTAGCTGAGCGAGGCGCCCTCGCGGGCCTTGAAGGCGTCCTTGGCCCGCGCCCGCAGCCGCGCGACCCGCGTGACGTCGACCTCGACCACGGTGGTGAGCTGCGCGGAGACCTGCAGCGACTCCACCATCCGCTGTGCGATGACCTTGCGCAGGCGGCTCATCTTCTCGGTCGTGCCGCGCTTGGCGGAGACCGGCGCGGCGGCGGGGGCCTTGGCGGGCGCCGCCGAGGGTGCGGCCGCGGTGCCGCGGCCGCGGGCTGGGCGGCCTTCGCCGCAGCGGCGGCCTTAGCGGCCTCGGCCGCCTTGGTCACGTCCTGCTTGCGGATGCGCCCGCCGACGCCGGTGCCCGTGACCGTCGACAGGTCGACGCCCTCGGACTGGGCCAGCTTGCGCACCAGCGGGGTGACGTAGGCCGAGATGTCCGACCGGGAGCGGACGCGGCGGTGGTGCCCGGGTCGACCGGGGGCTGCACCGGCCCGCCGGTCTGCGGGGCGGGGGCAGTTGTAGTCCTCGCTGGCCTGCTCGGCGCCGCTGGCGCCGGCGGGCGCCTCCGGGGCCACCTGGCGATCCGGCTGCGGGAGGTCTGCGCAGCGCGGCCGACGAGCTGCCTCGGGTCTCGGCCTGCTCCCGCTCGGCGGCGTCCTCGGACTGCTTCTCCGCGGCGCGGCGCTCCTCGACCTCGGCGCCCAGGTCACCGGCCGCGGAGTCCTCCGAACCCGACGAGCCCGAGGCGCCGCCGCCCGACGACGCGCCGGCGTCGCCGCTGCCGACGAGCGCCAGGCTGCGGCGCCGACCTCGACGGTCTCGTCCTCGGCGACGAGGATCTCCAGCAGGGTGCCGGCCACGGGCGAGGGGATCTCGGTGTCGACCTTGTCGGTGGAGACCTCCAGCAGCGGCTCGTCGACCTCGACGGTGTCGCCCACGGCCTTGAGCCACCGGGTGACGGTGCCCTCGGTGACGCTCTCGCCGAGCGCGGGCATCGTCACCGGCGGAGTCGCCGCCGGACCTCGGGAGCCTCCGGCGTCGGAGCCTCCGCTGCGGGCGCCTGCGGGCTGCTCGGGGCGCCTCCTCCGGCTGGGCTCGGGCTCGGGCTCCGGCGTCGGGCTGCTGACGCGGCCTCCGCCGAGCCGCTCGCCGGACCCCGCCGCCGCCTCGTCGGCGTCGCCGATCACGGCGAGGTCGGCGCCGACCTCGACCGTCTCGTCCTCGTGCGACGAGGATCTCGCGTCAGCGTGCCGGCGACCGGGGACGGGATCTCGGTGTCGACCTTGTCGGTCGAGACCTCCAGCAGCGGCTCGTCGACCTCGACGGTGTCGCCGACCTACTTGAGCCAGCGGGTGACGGTGCCCTCGGTGACGCTCTCCCCGAGCGCGGGCATCTGCACGGACGGCATCGTTCGTTCTCCTAGGTCGCGTGACGAGGGGGCTGACGGCGCGGGCGTCAGGCGTGGAGTGCAGCGGCTTGCCGGCGAGCGCCAGGTGCGCCTCGCCGAGCGACTCGTTCTGCGTGGGGTGGGCGTGCACGAGCTGGGCGACCTCCTCGGGGTAGGCCTCCCAGTTGACGATCAGCTGGGCCTCGCCGACCTGCTCGCCCATGCGGGCCCCGACGGTGCGAACGCCGACGACGGGCCCGTCCTTGCGGCGGACGAGCTTGACGAAGCCCGCGGTGCCCAGGATCTGGCTCTTGCCGTTGCCGCCGAGGTTGTACTCGAGGGCCTCGACCTGGTCGGCGCCGTAGGCCTCCTCCGCCTGCCTCGGTGAGGCCCACGGAGGCGACCTCGGGGTCGCAGTAGGTGACCCGCGGGATGCCCGAGTCGACGACCGGCGACCGGGTTGAGGCCGGCGATCTCCTCGGCCACGAAGATGCCGTGGGCGAAGCCGCGGTGGGCCAGCTGCAGGCCGGGGACGATGTCGCCGACGGCGTAGACGCCCTCGACGTTGGTGCGCAGCCGCTCGTCGGTGAGGACGAAGCCGCGGTCCATCGTGACGCCCTGCTCCTCGTAGCCCAGGCCCGCGGTGGTCGGGCCGCGGCCGACGGCGACGAGCAGGAAGTCGGCCTCGAGCTCGTCGCCGTCCTCCAGCGTGACGGTCGACGCCGCAGTCGTCCTGCGTCGACGCCCGGAACCGGACGCCCATGGAGAAGGTGATCTTCGCGCTTGCGGAAGGCGCGCTCGAGGGCCTTGCTGGCGCGCCTCGTCCTCGAGCGGGACCAGCCGCGGCAGCGCCTCGACGATGGTCACGTCGGCGCCGAAGGACTTCCAGACGCTGGCGAACTCGACGCCGATGACGCCGCCGCCGAGGATGACGACGCTGCTCGGGCACGTGGTCGAGCTGCGAGGGCCTGGCTCGCTGGTGATGACGCGGCCGCCGATGCTCGAGGCCGGGCAGCGAGCGGGAGTAGGAGCCGGTGGCCAGGACGACGTTCCTGCCGCGGTAGCGCTCGCCGTCGACCTCGACGGTGTCGTGCGCGACGAGCTTGCCCTCGCCCTCGACAGGTGATCTTGCGGGACTTCACCAGGCCCTGCAGGCCCTTGTAGAGGCGGGCGACGATGCCGTCCTTGTACTTGTTGACGCCGGCCATGTCGATGCCCTCGAAGGTGGCCCGGACGCCGAACTGCTCGCTCTCGCGGGCGGCGTCGGCGACCTCGGCCGCGTGCAGCAGCGCCTTGGTCGGGATGCAGCCGCGGTGCAGGCAGGTGCCGCCCAGCTTGTCCTTCTCGACCAGGGCGACCCTCAGGCCGAGCTCGGCGGCGCGCAGCGCGCAGGCGTAGCCGCCGCTGCCTCCCCCGAGGATGACGACGTCGTGGACCTGTCCGCTGTGCGGAGTCGGCCACCGGCGCCCCACCTCGCGTGTCTCAGCATCCGGCGGGCATCCGCTGCGGCGGTCACCGCGCAGTGCCGGCGGCCATGCTCCCATGCGCCGCGTACCTGTGCCGCGTGGGTCTGCTCTCGCGCCTCGGCCTGCTGGCGTCGACGTCGCGGCTCGCGGCTCCGGCGGGACGGCGCCCAGCGGCCCCGACTCGGCGCACCTGGCCGACTTCGCCGCCACGCGCGTCGGCGTGGAGGCCTACGTCGAGCCGGCCACCAACGTCACGCCCGACCACGGTCGTGCTCGTGGCCACGACGGGCGAGTGGACGCGCCGGCGGGTGCCCGACCCGCGCACGGCGCGTCGACTTCGCCAAGCGCACCGGCATCCCCGTCTACGACGTGAACCTCACGGGCTACCCGCAGCGGATGCGGGACTGGACGGCGCGCAAGCGCCGCGAGGAGGGCGGCGGCACCGGGACTCACCAGGCCGTGTAGCCGCCGTCCACCAGCAGGTCCGTGCCCGTGGTGAACGAGGCCGCCGGGCTCGCCAGGTGCACCACCGCCGCGGCCACCTCCTCGGGGCGGGCCACCCGCCCCATCGGCGTGTGCGACTCCCAGGTGCGGCGCAGATCCTCGTCGTCCAGCGCGGCGCGCGTCATCGGGGTCTCGGTGTAGCCGGGGGCACGCTGTTGACGCGCACCCCGAAGGGCGCCCACTCCGCGGCCAGGCTGCGGGTCAGCTGCACCACGGCGGCCTTGGAGGCGTTGTAGGAGGCCTGCGGCAGCGGGCGGTTCACCACGCGCGCGCTCATCGAGGCGGTGTTGACGATGGCACCCGACCCGCGGGCCGTCATGTGCCGCCCGGCGGCGCGGCAGCCCCAGAAGACGGCGTCGACGTTCACGGCGAAGACCCGGTGCCACTCCTCGTCGAGCACCTCCAGGCTCGGGGTGTTGTCGCAGGTGCCCGCGTTGTTGACCAGGACGTCGAGTGCACCGTCGGCGGCGACCACCGCGTCGACGGCGGCCTCCACCGAGGCCGGGTCGGTCACGTCGGTGGGCAGCGCCAGCCCGCCGGTCGCCGCGGCCGTCCCGGCGCCGCCGCCGTCGGCGAGGTCGGCCACGTGCACGCGCGCGCCCGCCGCGGCCAGCGCCAGGGCGATCGCCCGGCCGATCCCTCCGCGCCCCCGGTGACCAGCGCGCTGGCACCGGCCAGCGGGCGGGCGGGGTGCTCCGGCAGGACGAGGGGAGAGCTCACCGGCGCGCCGCGCCCGCGAGGTCCTCCGCGAGCGCCAGCAGGGTGCGCACCGACGACGCCGGTGCCGCCCTTGCCGGTGTAGCCGTGGGGCGAGCTGGTCGTTGAAGGCCGGGCCGGCGATGTCGAGGTGCGCCCACGGGACCCGCTCGCCGGCCGTGCGCCGGCGCCGCCCGGGCGGCGGGGCACGAACTCCCGCAGGAACAGCCCGGCCACGAGCATCCCGCCGTAGCGGTCGCCGATGTTCGCGATGTCGGCGACGGGGGAGTCGAGGCTGGCGCGCAGCTCCTCGCGGCAGCGGCATCGGCCAGAACTGCTCGCCCGGCGCGGTCCGCGGCGGCCAGCACCTGCGTCGCGCAGCGCGTCGTCGCTGCCCATGACGGCGCTGACCCGGGTGCCCAGGGCGACCACCTGCGCGCCGGTGAGGGTGGCGACGTCGACGATCAGCGTCGGGCTCCTCGCTCGCCCGCGGCGACCAGGGCGTCGGCGAGCACGAGGCGGCCCTCGGCGTCGGTGTTCAGCACCTCCACGGTGCGCCCGCCGTAGGTGGTGAGGACGTCGGAGGGCCGCTGGGCGGTGCCCGAGGGCATGTTCTCGGCCAGCGCGAGCCAGCCGGTGACCCGCACGGGCAGGCCCAGGCGGGCGGCGGCCACGACGACCGCGCAGCACCGCGGCGGCCCCGGCCATGTCGCACTTCATCGTCATCCATGCCGCCGGCGGGCTTGAGGGACAGCCCGCCGGAGTCGAAGGTGATGCCCTTGCCGACCAGCGCGAGGTGGGCCGCCGGCCGGGCCGGGGCGTAGCTCGAGCCGCACCAGCCGGGGCGGGCGGCACCGATCCCTGGCCGACGCCGAGGATGCCGCCGTACCCGCCGCGCGGCCAGGGCCTCCTCGTCGAGCACGGTGACCGTGGCGCGGGTGCCGCGGACGGCGTCGCGCGCCGCCTGCGCGAAGGTCTCGCGGGTACAGGTCGCTGCGGCGGGGCGTTGACCAGGTCGCGCGCGCCGGGCCACGGCGTCGGCGACACGGCGGCCCGCTGCAGGCGCGCCCCGAGCGGCGCGGTCGCGGGCCAGCGGCGTCACCAGGAGCAGCGAGCCGACGGCGACGGGCGCGTCGGCGGCGGTGCCGGCGCCGCTGCGCGCGGTAGGCGTAGGCGCCGAGCAGGGCGCCCTCGGCGACGGCGGCCGCGCTCGTCGACGTCGTCGGCGGGCAGCGCGAGGACGGCCGAGGCGGTGCCGGCGAGGGTGCGGGTGGCGGCGCCCGCGGCGCGGCGCAGCTGCTCGGGGCCGGGTGCGGGCTCGGTGCCGAGCGGGCCGGCGGCCAGCGGTCCGGTGCCGGTGAGCACCACCACCGGCGCGCGGACGCCGTCGCCGGCGGGGAGGCGGACGACCTCGTCGGCAGCCCCGGTGACGCCCAGCGCCGCAGCGCGACGCGCAGCGCCGGTGCAGCGCCGCCGGCAGGGCGTTCGGCCAGCAGCCCCGGCCGCCGATCCCGGCGGCGCGCACGACGAGGGCGCCGGCCTTGGCACCCGCGGCGGCGCCGCCGCGATGACGAGGTCGCGCGTCACGGCCTCCTGCTGCGGGCGGGGGCACGCCGGGCGCTCGGCCGGCGCGTCAGGCCATGCTCGACGCTGGCGGTGCGGACGCTGCAGCAGGTCGTCGCCAGGACGGCGCGCGCGACGCGGACCGGACCCGCTGCACGACCGCCACGCCGCCTCCGGCGCCCGCTGGCGCCCTTCGGCGGCTGGTCGATGCCGCTGGAGTACCCGGGCGGCGGCGTGCTCGCCGAGCACCGCGCGGTGCGCGAGCGCCGTCGGCGTCTTCGACGTCAGCCACCTCGGCAAGGTGGCGGTCGCGGCCCGGGCGCCGCGCGGCTCGTCGACGCCGCGCTGACCAACGACCTGGCGGATCCGCCCGGGCAGGCGCAGTACACGCTGTGCTGCGACGAGCGACCGGCGGCGTGGTCGACGACCTGATCGTCTACCTGCGCGCGACGACGACGACGAGCTCTGCTGGTGCCCAACGCCGCGAACGCCGCCGAGGTGGCCCGCCGGCTGCGCCGCGCGGCCCGCCGGCGGAGTCGACGGTCCGCGACGAGCACGACGGAGTACGCGGTGCTCGCGGTGCAGGGACCCCGCAGCGACGACGTGCTGGACGCCGTCGGGACTGCCCGCCGGCCAGGACTACATGGCGCCTTCGTCGACGCCACGCTGGCGCGGGCTGCCCGGTCGTCGTCTGCCGCACCGGGTACACCGGCGAGCGCGGGTACGAGCTGCTGCCGCGCTGGGAGGACGCCGGAGAGCTGTGGGACGCGCTGCTCGCCGCAGCCGGGCCGCCTCGGCGGCCTGCCCTGCGGCCTCGGGGCGCGCGACACGCTGCGCACCGAGATGGGGTACCCGCTGCACGGCCACGAGCTGTCGCCGGAGACGACGCCGCTGCAGGCGCGCGCTGGGGTGGGCCGTCGGCTGGGACAAGGCCGCGTTCTGGGGCCGCGAGGCGTTGCTCGCCGAGCGGGCGGCGGGCCGGCCCGGCTGCTCGTGGGGGCTGCTGGCGCTGGGCCGCGGCGTCCCCCGTGCCGGCATGGAGGTCCGCCGGGGCGAGCAGGTGCTCGGGACGACGACGTCGGGGACGTTCTCCCCCGTGCTGCGGCAGGGGATCGCGCTGGCGCTGCTGGACGCGGACGGGACCGGTGGGAGCGGGGGAGCTGCCGGCGTCGCCGAGGGCGACGAGCTGGTGGTCGACGTGCGGGGGCGCCCGCTGCCCGTGCGGGTGGTGCGCCCGCCGTTCGTGCCCGACCGCAGCCGGGCCTGACCCCGGTCCCGACCTCGGCTGGGCCGGACCCCTGGGCCGTACCTCAGCGCCCGGCGGACCACGGGAGCGGCAGGTCGAGCAGCCAGACCGCGCCCAGCACCGCCGCGGCCCCGGTGAGCAGCCAGAAGCAGCCCACCCACACCACCGCCGGGACGCCGGTGAGGCGCGCGAGCTGGTCGGCGTCGCTGCTGGGGGAGCGGCCCCCGTGCCGCGACCGCGCCAGCTCCGCCACGCCCCGCGGCGCGCCCAGGAGCAGCGTCCAGGCCAGCAGGGCCGCCACCACCTGCTGCGACCCCCGTCCCCGCCCACCACGTGACCGCGGCCGCCGGCAGCGCCGTCAGCGCCAGGGCCCCCACCGCCCGCCAGCCGCGGACCTGCACCGCGAGCAGCGCCAGCGCGACGAGCACCAGCCACAGCACCGCCGCGGGCCGCTCCGCCGCCAGCAGCGCCGCCGCGCCCAGACCCACCACCGCGGGAGCGGGGTAGCCCGCGAGCAGGACGGCGACGACGCCGGCGCCGCGCGCGGGCCCCACCGAGACGGTGACCGCCGAGGCGTCCGGGTGCAGGCGGATGCCGCGCAGGCGCCGCCCCGCGAGCGCGGCGACCAGGCCGTGGCCGCCCTCGTGGGCCAGCACCAGCCCGGTGCGCACCACCCGCCAGGAGGGGCGCCAGGTGACCAGCGCGAGGGCAGCGGCGCCGGTGATCAGGAGCAGCAGCGCCGGGGCGGGCTGCGCGGTGGCGGTGGCGCGGTCCCAGACGTCCTGCAGCGCCCCCGTCACCGCACCGAGCACGCCGGTCACGCCGGTCACGTCTCGGTGAGGTGCCCGGCGTCGACGTGCCAGCGCCGCGTCAGGCTGACGGCCTCCAGCAGCCGCCGGTCGTGGCTGACCAGCAGCAGGGTGCCGGTGTAGGCCTCCAGCGCCTCCTCCAGCTGCTCGATGGCGGGCAGGTCGAGGTGGTTGGTCGGCTCGTCCAGCACCAGCAGGTTGACGCCGCGGGCCTGCAGCACCGCCAGCGCGGCGCGGGTGCGCTCCCCGGGGGACAGCGTCGTCGCCGGGCGCAGCGCGGCGTCGCCCCGCAGCCCGAACTTGGCGAGCAGCGTGCGGACCTCGGCGGTGCGGGCCGTGCGGGAGCTGGGCGCGAACGGCCTCCAGCAGCGGGCCGCCGCCGGCCGTCGGGGGACGGCCAGCGACCGCGCGCCTGGTCGACCTCCCCGACGACTACGTGCGGTGCCCAGGGACGCCGTGCCCTCGTCCGGCGGCAGCCGGCCCAGCAGCACCGCCAGCAGCGTCGTCTTGCCGGCGCCGTTGGGCCCGGTGATCGCCGATGCGGTCGCCCCAGTCGACCTGCAGCGTCGACCGGACCGAGGGTGAACGCCGCCGCGGCGCACGACGGCGCCGCGCGCAGCGCGGCGACGACGGACCCGGCCCGGGGGGCCGCGGCGATCTCCATCTGCAGCTCCCACTCCTTGCGGGGCTCCTCGACCACGTCGAGGCGCTCGATGCGCCGCTCGGTCTGGCGGGCCTTGGCGGCCTGCTTCTCGCTGGACTCGCGGCGGAAGGCCTTGACGATCTTGTCGGGGTCCGTCGCCTTGCGGCGGGCGTTGCGGACGCCCTTCTCCATCCAGGCGCGCTGCGTGCGGGCGCGCTCCTCCAGGCCCGGCCTTCGTGTCGGCGAACTCCTCGTAGGCCTCCCGGGCGTGCCGGCGGGCGACCTCGCGCTCCTCGAGGTAGGCCTCGTAGCCGCCGCCGTAGACGCCGACCTGCTGCTGGGCGAGGTCGAGCTCGACGACCGTCGGTGACCGTCCGGGCGAGGAACTCGCGGTCGTGGCTGACGAGCGACGATGCCGGCGCGCAGCCCGGCGACGAACCGCTCCAGCCGCGCCAGCCCGTCGAGGTCGAGGTCGTTGGTGGGCTCGTCGAGCAGGAGCAGGTCGTAGCGGCTGAGCAGCAGCGCGGCCAGGCCGGCGCGGGCCGCCTGCCCGCCGGACAGCGCGGTCATCGGCGCGTCGAGGTCGACGCGCGCAGGCCGAGGTCGGCGGCACCTGCTCGGACGCGCTCGTCGAGGTCGGCGCCGCCGAGCGCCAGCCAGCGCTCGAAGCGCCGTCGGCGTAGGCGTCGTCGGCCCCCGGCGGCTCCGCGGCCAGCGTCGGCCGCGGCCGCTCGAGGACGGCGCTCGGCCGCGGCGACGCCGGTGCGCCGGGCGAGGAAGTCGCGCGAGGGTCTCCCCGGCGCGCCGCTCGACGGCTCCTGCGGGAGGTACCCGACGGTCGGCGTCGGCGGGCGACAGCGCGACCGAGCCCGCTGCTCGGGCGGCGTCGAGCCCGGCGAGCAGGCGCAGCAGCGTCGACTTGCCGGCGCCGTTCGCCCCGACGAGCCCGACCACGTCGCCGGGGGCGACGACCAGGTCGAGCCCGGAGAACAGGGTCCGGTCGCCGTGCCCGGCGGCCAGGTCCGCGGGCGACGAGCGTGGCGCTCACGGATGAGCGACCCCCGCCGCGTCGGTGAGCACGACGTCGGCCTCCAGGGCCGAGAGGTCGAGGATGTCGGTGGCGGCGTCATCGAGCCGGTCCGACAGCGCCTCGACGCCGGGCGAGAGCACGATCAGCGGCCCGGTCTCCGCGAGGGCGGCGAAGATGCCGTCGTTGCTCACCACCAGCACCTGGGGCCCGTCCTCCCCGGCGGCCAGGGCCGCCGCCGTGTCGGCGGCAGCGGCCTCCAGGAGCACGTGGTCGGCGATGTCGGAGCCGTCGGCGACGGCGACCGCCCGGGCGGAGAACTCCTCCAGGTGCGGCCGCGCCCGCTCGACCGGCCCCGCCTGCCCGGCGAAGTGGGCGGTGTCGGCCTGGCGGGCGAGGGTGACGACGGCGGCCATCCGGGCGCGCCAGCGCACCGGGCCCGCGCGCAGGTTGTCGAGGTCGACCAGGAGCACCTTGCGCACCGGCAGCGCCAGCCACAGCGGCCGGTCGGTGAGCAGGGCCACGAGGGCGTCGGCCAGGGGCTCGGGACCCGGGCCGCGGGGACGCCCTGTGCCGTCTGTGCCGTCTGCCCCGCCTGGCCGGCGCGGGACGATCGCCGGGGCTGGCGCCCCTGCCGCTGCTGCGGTGGCTGCGCCGACTGCGCCGTCTGCGCCGTCTGCACCCCCTGCGGGCGCGCGGGCAGCGCCGCGAGGTCGACCCACTCGTAGTCGTCTCGCTCGCTCGGTCCGCCGCCCAGGCCCACGAGCCCATCCTCGCAGCACCGGCTCTGCACCGTGACTCCTGCGCCGGTGCGGGAGTCACGGCGGAGGTGCTCCCCGAGTCGGCCCTGACCCTCGGTCCCGGGCCGTCACTCGTGGTCAGGGCCGACTCCGGAAGCACCTGCAGCCCCTCACACCGGCGTCGCCGGTCGCCGTGGCCTAGCGTGACCGCGTGCCCGAGTGGAGCTGGTCCCTGCAGGACGCTGAGGGGAGCCCGGTCGAGCCGGCGGTGGCGCCGCCGGCGGAGGGCTTCAGCGCCCAGGCGGACGCCGAGACGTGGGTCGGGGAGCACTGGCGCGCCCTGGCCGCGGGCGGCGCCCACAGCGCCGCCCTGCACCGCGACGGGGCGCGGGTCTACGACGGGCTGTCGCTGCGCCCCGGGGGCTGAGGCCCGGGACGCCGGACGGGCGCCCGGGCCCTCAGCCCGTCAGACCTTGGCGCTCCGCTCGACCTGGGGCTTGGGGATGCGGCTGCGGCGCAGCTGCAGGGCCCGCATCACCGCGTAGCCGACGACGCCGGTGCGCACCAGTGCGTCGTCCCCGAACTCCTCCGCCACCCGCCGGCGCACGAGCCGGCGCAGCAGCAGCGAGTCGATGACGACGGCCACGAGCCCGAGGTAGAGCAGCGCGTAGGAGACCGCCAGCAGCGTGAGGTTCGCCGTCTGGCCGACGGCCAGCTGCACCACGAGGACCACGAGCACGAAGAAGAGGAAGTACTCGCCGAGGTTGCGCCGCGCGTCGACGACGTCGCGGACCAGGCGCTTGACCGGGCCGCGGTCGCGCAGCGGGAGGTACTTCTCCTCGCCGTTGATGCGCCCCTGCTGGACCCGGCGTCGCTCGGCGCGCACGGCGTCCTTGGAGCCGGTCACCGCGGCCCTGCGGTCGGCCGGCACGAGCGGACGCCGGTTGGCTGCCTCCTGCGCGGCCCGCGAGGGCGTGGGGCGGTTCTTGCCACCGGCCTTGGCCTCAGCGGTCACCGCCGGCTGCTCCGCAGCGGGGGGCTCCTTCGTCCGTCCGAACACGCACCAAGAGTAGGTCAAGCGCGCAGGCCGGAGCGCCCCTGCGGCCGCGCGTCAGCTGCCCGCCTCGTCGACCATGAACTGCGCCACCCGGTCGCCGTAGCGGCTGCGGACCCGCTCGCGCACCTCCGCGTCCTCCCGGGGCACCGGCTCCAGGAAGACCTCGACGACCTCGGGGAAGACCCGCTCCAGGTCGGCGGCGATCCGCACCATGGCCTGCTCGACCTGCGTGGACCCCAGCGGGTCGGCGATGTCGAGGCGCGCGCACACCAGGACCTGGTCGGTGCCCAGCTGCAGCGTCAGCAGGTCGACCACCGCGTCGACCTCCGGCTCGTCGCCCAGGTGCACGAGGATCGCGCGCACCATCCGGGGGTCGGCCTGCACGTCGGTGAGCAGCCGCATGTTGGAGCGCCCCAGCCGCAGCGCGACGGCGGCCAGCAGCGCGGCGATCGCCAGGCTCGCGATGCCGTCGCCCCACGACTGGCCGGTCACCTGGTGGACCGCGGTGCCGGCGGCGGCCAGCACCAGGCCGACGAGGGCGGCGCTGTCCTCGAAGACCACAGTGGTCGCCGTGGGGTCGTCGCTGGTGCGCAGGAAGTCGCGCAGGCTCTGGCGGTGCTCGACCGCCTCGTCGCGCGTCTGGCGGTACCCGCGCAGCAGGGAGGTGCCCTCCAGGACGAAGGCGACGCCGAGCACCACGTAGTTGATGACGGGGGAGACGACCTCGTGCTCCTCCGAGACCAGGGCGCTGATGCCCTCGTAGACCGAGTACAGCGCTCCGGTCACGAAGATCGACACCGCGGCGAGGAGGGCCCAGAAGTAGCGGACCCGCCCGTAGCCGAGGGGGTGCGCGCGGTCGGCGGGCTTCGCGCTGGTGCGCAGCGCAGTCAGCAGGAAGACCTGGTTGATCGTGTCAGCGAAGGAGTGCGCCGTCTCAGCAGCCATCGAAGCGGAGCCGGTGAGCACCGCCGCGACGCCCTTGGCGATCGCCACCAGGAGGTTGGCGCCGAGCGCGATGACGACGGTGGTGGTGCTCTCCCCGCCCGGGCGCGCCTGCTCGTTCGTGGTCACCGGGATCCCCCTGCGTGCTGGTGTGCGGATAGCGTCGGTCCGGTGACCACTGCTCCTGGAGAGGGTGCCACGGGCACCGGAGTTCCTCCTGCCGAGACCGACCGCGCCGTCGAGCGGGCCGTGGCAGCCGTCCTGCCGGGCGCGCGGGCCGACCTGGAGGCCCTGGTGCGCCTGCCCGGCGTCTCGGCCGACCCGGCGTCCGCCGCCGTGCTCGCCCGCAGCGCCGACGCGGTCGCCGCCCTCCTGCGTGGGGCCGGCCTCGACGACGTGCGCGTGCTGTCGGCGCCCCGCCCGGACGGCAGCGACGGCGCGCCCGCCGTCGTCGGCCGCCGACCGGCGCCGCCCGGAGCGCCCACTGTGCTGCTGTACGCCCACCACGACGTGCAGCCGCCCGGCACCCCCGACGGCTGGACCACGCCCGCCTTCGAGCCGACCGAGCGCGACGGGCGCCTGTTCGCCAGGGGCGCCGCCGACGACAAGGCCGGGGTCCTGGTGCACGTCGGGGCCCTGCGGGCGCTGCTGCCGACCTGGGGCCCGGACGAGGGCGTCGGCGTCGTCGTCTTCGTCGAGGGGGAGGAGGAGGTCGGCTCGCCCTCCTTCAGCGCCTTCCTGGCCGCGCACGCGGACCTCCTCGCCGCCGACGTGATCGTCGTCGCCGACTCCGACAACTGGTCGGTCGACGTCCCGTCCCTCACCACGAGCCTGCGCGGCCTCGTCGACGCGACGGTGACCGTGCGGACCCTCGACCACGCCGTGCACTCCGGCATGTACGGGGGACCGGTCGTCGACGCGACCACGGCTCTGCTGCGGCTGCTCGACCGGCTGCGCGACGACGACGGCGCCGTCGCGGTCCCCGGGCTGCGCCCCGGTGACGCCCGGACGGTGCGCGGGCTCCCGGAGGTCACGCCGGAGCGGCTGCGGGCCGACGCGGGGGTCCTGGACGGCGTCGCGCTGGTCGGCTCCGGCCCGCTCGCGCAGCGGCTCTGGCACGCCGCGGCGATCACCGTGATCGGCGTCGACGTCCCGCCGCTGGAGCGCGCCTCCAACACCCTGGCCGCCGCGGCCCGCGCCCGCGTCTCCCTGCGCGTGCCGCCAGGGACGACGCCGGCCGACGCCTTCGCGGCGCTGCGCGACCACCTGCTCGCCGCGGCGCCGTTCGGCGCGCACGTGGAGGTCGAGCTCGACGAGAGCGGCCAGCCCTTCGCCGGCGACGTCGACGGCCCCGTCTACGACGCCGCCCGCACCGCCCTGGCGCGGGCCTGGGGGCTGGCGGGCCCGCAGGACGTGGTGCACGCCGGCGTCGGCGGGTCCATCCCCTTCATCGCCGAGCTGGTGGAGCAGTTCCCGGCGGCGACGGTCCTGGTCACCGGGGTGGAGGACCCGGACACCCGGGCCCACGGGCACGACGAGTCCCTGTCCCTGGCGGTCTTCGGGCGCGCGCTGCTCGCGGAGGCGCTGCTGCTGGACCACCTGGCCCCCTCAGCGAGCTGACCCGTGCGCGTCCTCGTCGCGCCGGACGGGTTCACCGGCACCCTGACCGCCCCGGAGGCGGCCCGCGCCGCCGCCGACGGATGGCTCTCGGCGCGCCCCGGCGACGAGGTCGACCTGTGCCCGATGTCCGACGGCGGTCCCGGCTTCCTCGACGTCCTGGAGTCCTCGGGCGGGGGTCGCCGGGTGCGCGTCCCGGTCTCGGGGCCGCTGGGGGAGCCGGTCACCGCCTCGCTCCTGGTCCTTGACGACGGCGCGACGGTCGCCCTCGAGGTGGCCCTGGCCTGCGGCACCGCGCTGCTGCCCCCCGGACCCGTCGCCGAGCGCGACGCCCTCGCCGCCGGGTCCGCCGGCGTGGGCCACCTGCTCGCCGCCGCCCGCACGCAGGGTCCGCGTCGCGTCCTGGTCGGGCTCGGCGGCACGGCCAGCACCGACGCCGGCGCCGGAGCGCTGGCCGTCCTGGGCGCCGCGGGAGGGACGCTGGCCGCACCCCGCGTCCTGCCCGGCGTCCTGCTGGGCGGCGGAGGCGGCCTGGGCGGCGTCAGCGCGCACGACCTGGCGGGTCTCGCCGACCTGCGGCGGGCGTGGGCGGGGATCGAGCTCGTCGTCGCCAGCGACGTCGACGTCCCGCTGCTGGGCGAGCACGGCGCCGCCCGCGGCTTCGGGCCGCAGAAGGGGGCCTCGGCCGACGACGTGGAGGTGCTGGAGGCGGCCCTCGCGGCGTGGGTGGCGGCCGTCGAGAACGCCGACCCGGGCACCGCCGGGCTCGCCGACCTGCCCGGGGCCGGAGCGGCCGGCGGGCTGGGCCACGCCCTGTCCCTGCTGGGCGGGCGGCGCACCGCCGGAGCCGACGCCGTCGCGCGCGCCGTGGGGCTGGACGCCCGCGCGGCCCGGGCCGACGTCGTCCTGACCGGCGAGGGCTGCCTGGACTGGCAGTCGCTGCGCGGCAAGGTCGTGGCCCGCGCGGCGCGGGCGGCCGCTGCGGCGGGGGTCCCCGCGGTGGCGGTGGCGGGGCGGGTCGTCCTGGCCCCGGGGCAGGCGGAGCCGGCGGGGCTGGCCCTCGTCCGCGCCGTCGCCCGGGACGACGCGGAGCTGCGGGAGTCCCTGGCCCGACCTGCGGCCTCGCTCGCGGCGAGCGTGGCGCAGGTCGCCGCGGCCTGGCCCGACCCGGCGTAGCCTGGAGCACGAACGGCCCCGGCGCTCGCACCCCGGAACACGATCGCGGGGCAGGGCGTTGCCCGTGCAGAGCACCCCAGGCTCCGAGGAGGACCCGTGACCGATCTCGCCCAGACCCCCCAGACCGTCGCCGAGCCCGCCGTCGCCGACGCCGCCCACGGCGTCGACCTCTCCGACGTGGCCGCCGAGAAGGTGCGCAGCCTGCTCGACCAGGAGGGCCGCGACGACCTGCGGCTGCGGGTCGCCGTCCAGCCCGGCGGCTGCTCCGGCCTCATCTACCAGCTCTACTTCGACGAGCGCTTCCTCGACGGGGACGCCGCGCGCGACTTCGGCGGGGTCGAGGTCATCGTCGACAAGATGAGCCGCCCCTACCTCGAGGGCGCAGTGATCGACTTCGCCGACTCGATCGAGAAGCAGGGCTTCACGATCGACAACCCCAACGCGCAGAGCTCCTGCGCGTGCGGTGACTCCTTCCACTGACGCACCGCTGACGCCGCGCGAGCCGCCGCCGAGCCCCTGGACCGAGGGGCTGGCGGCGGCTCTCGCGCGTCTGCGGGCGGCAGCCGGCGGCCGCGGACGACGGCTCGGGCCAGGAGGTCGACGAGGTCGCCGCCGCCGGGGCCGACCTCGAGCCCGGAACCCTCCTCGCCGCCTACCGCCTCGGGCTGTTCCCGATGGGCCTGGGCGGCGGCGGCGCCGGGCCCGTCGGGTGGTGGAGCCCGGACCCCCGCGGCGTGCTGCCCCTGGACGGGCTGCGCGTCTCGCGGTCCCTGCGGCGCTCGGCGCGCCGGTACCGCACCACGGTCGACGCTGCCTTCGACGACGTCGTCGCCGGCTGCGGCGACCCCTCGCGGTCGGGGCGCTGGATCACCGACGACGTCGCGGGCGCCTACGGGCGCCTGCACCGGCTCGGGTGGGCCCACTCGGTGGAGGTCTGGGACGACGCCGCCGGGGGAGCCCTGGTGGGCGGCCTGTACGGCGTGTCCGTCGGCGGCCTCTTCGCGGGGGAGTCGATGTTCTCGCGCGCAGCCGACGCCTCCAAGACGGCGCTGGTGCGGCTGGTCGAGGTGCTCCGGGCCGACGACGACCCGCGGCGGCTGCTCGACGTCCAGTGGCGCACCGACCACCTCGCCTCCCTCGGGGTGGTCGAGGTGGGGCGCGAGGACTACCTGCGCCGGCTGGCGGTCGCGCTGCGGGCGCCGCACGCCGCCTGGTGACCCCCGTGGCGGCTGCGCCCCGGCGCGCTGCCGAGCGGCGGATGGTGGGTCAGGTCACAGGTGCGACGCGGGAGCGCCCCAGCAGGGTCCGCCAGGGTGCCGGCGGGGTACTGTGCGGGCGATCCGGGTCCACCGCCGCGGCGCCCCGCGGCGGCCGGTCGCCGGGCCGCCAGACGAGCAGGAGCGCACGTGTCGCAGCAGCACCGCCACCCTCGGCGCGACAGCCGATCCGGGACAGCCAGGGTCGCCGGCGCCTGGGGCGTCGTCGCTGTCGCGGCGACCCTCCTCACCACCGGTTGCACGTCAGCCGTCAACACCGACGTGACGCGGGGCTGGCTGCCCACGGCGCCGGACACCACCACGACGACACCGCTGTCGCAGAGCCTGTGGGTGGGGTCCTGGATCGCCGCGCTGATCGTCGGCGTCATCACGTGGGGCCTGATGGTCTACTGCATGGTGAAGTTCCGCCGCCGTCGCGGCGAGGCCGGTCTCCCCCCGCAGCTGCGGTACAACGTGCCGGTCGAGATGCTCTTCACCGTGATGCCGCTGTTCATGGTGGGCGTCCTCTTCTTCTTCACCGCCCGTGACCAGCACATCATCGAGCAGCGGTACGACACGCCCGCGGTGAACATCGAGGTCGTCGGCAAGCGGTGGGCGTGGGACTTCAACTACACCGACGCCGGGGTCTACACGGCGGGCATCCAGGCCCAGGAGTCGCCCGACGGGCTCGACCTCGACGCGCCGGAGACCATCCCGACCCTGTACCTGCCCGTCGGGCAGCAGGTGGAGCTCACCCTCCACTCCCGCGACGTCATCCACTCCTTCTACGTGCCGGCCTTCTCCTACAAGAAGGACGTCATCCCCGGGCGCACCAACTACATGAGCGTCACCCCGGAGCGCGAGGGCACCTACATCGGGCGCTGCACCGAGCTCTGCGGCGAGGGCCACAGCCGGATGCTCTTCAAGGTCGCCGTGGTGTCGCAGGCGGACTACGAGCAGCACCTGGCCGACCTGCGCGCTGCGGGCAACGTCGGTCGTCTCGGCGACGACATCGGCCCGGCGCACTCCCTGACCGACGAGGGCGGCACGCCGAGCGACAACCAGACCGAGGACCAGCAGGGCGAGAGCGCTGGCGGCGAGAACAGCACCGACGGGGGCAACGGATGACGACGTACTACGAGGCAGGGTCGACGGCCGCCACGAGGTCGCGGTCCCTCAGCAGCCGCGAGTCCATGGGGTCGATCCTCGTCAAGTGGGTGACGAGCACCGACCACAAGGTCATCGGCGCCATGTACATGATCAGCAGCTTCATCTTCTTCCTGCTCGCGGGGGTGATGGCGCTGCTGATCCGCGCCGAGCTCTTCGAGCCCGGACTGCAGGTCGTCCAGACCAGCGAGCAGTACAACCAGCTCTTCACCATGCACGGCACCGTGATGCTGCTGATGTTCGCGACGCCGCTGTTCGCCGGCTTCGCCAACGCGATCATGCCGCTGCAGATCGGCTCTCCGGACGTCGCCTTCCCCCGTCTGAACATGCTGTCGTTCTGGCTGTTCCTGTTCGGGAGCGGCATCGCGGTGGCGGGATTCCTGGCACCCTCGGGCGCGGCGAGCTTCGGCTGGTTCGCGTACTCGCCGCTCTCGGACGACTCCTTCACCCCCGGCATCGGCGGTGACCTCTGGGTCCTCGGCCTCGCGATGAGCGGCTTCGGCACCATCCTCGGCGCCGTCAACTTCATCACCACGATCATCTGCATGCGCGCGCCCGGCATGACCATGTGGCGCATGTCGCTGTTCTCCTGGACGGTGCTCATCACGAGCGTCCTGGTGATCATGGCCTTCCCGGCGCTGGCCGCCGCGCTGTTCGCCCTCGCCGCCGACCGCATCTTCCAGGCGCAGGTCTACAACCCGGAGAACGGCGGGGCCATCCTCTGGCAGCACCTGTTCTGGTTCTTCGGCCACCCCGAGGTCTACATCATCGCGCTGCCGTTCTTCGGCATCATCAGCGAGGTCCTACCGGTCTTCAGCCGCAAGCCGCTGTTCGGCTACAAGAGCCTCGTCTACGCCACCATCGCCATCGCTGGCCTCTCCGTGGCCGTGTGGGCGCACCACATGTACGTGACCGGCGCCGTGCTCCTGCCGTTCTTCGCCTTCACCACGATGCTCATCGCGGTGCCGACGGGCGTGAAGTTCGTGAACTGGATCGGCACCATGTGGGGCGGCTCCATCACCTTCGAGACGCCCATGCTGTGGGCCATCGGCTTCCTGGTGACGTTCCTGTTCGGCGGCCTGACGGGCATCATCCTGTCCAGCCCGCCGCTCGACTTCATCGTCTCCGACAGCTACTTCGTCGTCGCCCACTTCCACTACGTGGTGTTCGGCACCGTCGTCTTCGCGATGTTCGCGGGCTTCTACTTCTGGTGGCCCAAGTTCACCGGCCGGATGCTCGACGAGAAGCTCGGCAAGTGGCACTTCTGGCTGCTGTTCTTCGGCTTCCACGGGACCTTCCTCATCCAGCACTGGCTCGGCGTCCGCGGCTTCCCCCGCCGCTACGCGGACTACTCCGCGGACGACCAGTTCACCTGGATGAACCAGGTGTCCACGGTCGCCTCGTTCGTGCTCGCCGCCTCCTTCGTGCCGTTCCTGTGGGCGGTGTACAAGGCGGTGCGCGCGCCGAAGGTCGAGGTCGACGACCCGTGGGGCTTCGGCCGCTCCCTGGAGTGGGCCACGGCCTGCCCGGTGCCGCGCCACAACTTCACCTCGCTGCCCCGCATCCGCAGCGAGTCCCCGGCCTTCGACCTCCACCACCCGGAGGTCGCGGCAGCGGACCGCGCGACGCCCGACCAGACCCTGCTCGACAAGCTCGTCGGCGAGCCCGACCTGCGCGGTAAGTGAGGACGCCGTGAAGACCGAGTTCTGGACCTTCGGCGGAGGAGCGTTCTTCTTCCTCCCGCTGGCCGTCGTCTACGGCGTCCTCTCCTCGTGGGAGCCCGTGGGCACCGTCTGCCTGTTCCTCACGGGCGGGCTGGCGTCGCTCATGGGCAGCTACCTGTGGCTGACGGCCCGGCGCATCGACCCGCGGCCCGAGGACGACGTCTTCGCCGAGATCGCCGACGGCGCCGGAGAGCAGGGCATCTTCCCGCCCCACTCCTGGTGGCCCCTGGCGATCGGGCTCTGCATCGCCCTGGTGATCTCGGGTCTGGCCGTCGGCTGGTGGCTCGCGCTCCTCGGCGGGATCCTCGCCCTGGTCTGCCTGGTCGGCTGGCTGTTCGAGTTCTACCGCGGGGCCCACGCCCACTGACCCCGCGTCGCACGACGAGGAAGGCCCCGGAGCTCAGCTCCGGGGCTTTCTGGCGTCTGCAGCGCTGCCGCTCGTCGAGCCCGGGGGCGGAGGCGGCCTGAGGGGCCGACGGGGGGCTCCTGGGCCAGCGCGAACCCCGAAGCGGCCAACCGTCGCCACCCCGTCAGCTGCGGCGCGGCCCAGCGGGGCGCTGGGCCGCTGGCGGCCGGGTGGAGCGCCACCCCCCCGTCTGCTGCCCGGGCAGGGTCGTGATCTGTCAGGTCCTCCTCGCGGTGAGCCAGGTCCTCCAGGCCCTGTTCGGCCTCCGCGACCTGACAGACGGGACCGACCTGACAGATGCCGGTCGGTCGCACGACGGACGACGCCGCGGAGGGGCCGGGCGCAGACGCCGAGAGGGTCGGTGGGAACGCGGAGAGGGCGGGACCCCCCCGTGGGGGAGTCCCGCCCTCTCCGTGCCGCTCAGCGGCGCCGTGCGCGCGGTGCCGCGAGCCTCAGCCGCCGGACCCGTGGCCGGTGGCACCGACCGCGGGGATGCCCGCGCCTGCACCCTCCAGCTGGTCGTCGCCGTGCTCCCCGTGGCCGTGGGCGGCCTCGAGCTCCGAGGGCGTGATGGGCTCGATGCGGTCCTCGAAGAAGAACGCCGAGGTGCGGGCCCGCAGGCGCTCCAGCGGGGAGGTGCGACCGGTGGGCAGCGGCACCAGCAGGTCGGCCTCGTGCTGGACGAGGGTCCACCGCTCGTACACGTCGAGGGGCTCGTGCACCTCGAAGTACTCGCCGTCAGCGGTGCGCACGATGCGGCCGGACTCGCGCCCGTGGAGGGCGAGGTCGCGGTCACGGCGCTGCAGGCCCAGGCAGACCCGCTTCGTCACCCAGAAGGCGAGCGGGGGCCCGACGAAGAACAGCGCGCGGAGCACGTACGTCATGTCGTTGATCGAGATGTGGAAGTGGGTGGCCACCAGGTCGTTCGTGGCCGCCATGGCGCTGATGACGTAGGAGACGAGCGCGGCGACACCGAGACCGGTGCGGGTGGGCTTGTTCCGCGGCCGGTCGAGCAGGTGGTGCTCACGGGTGTCCTTGGTCAGCCACGCCTCGATGAAGGGGTAGGTCATCAGGGCGACGATCATGATCGTGGGCAGGACGAGCGACGGGAGCAGGACGTTCAGCGAGACGATGTACCCGCCGAGCGAGAACTCCAGGGGCACCGGTCCCAGCCAGCCCGGCATCAGGCGCAGCGCGCCGTCGACGAACAGGATGTACCAGTCGGGCTGCGTCCCGGCGCTGATGGGCGACGGGTCGTACGGGCCGTAGTTCCAGATCGGGTTGATCGTCACCAGGCCCGCCATGAGCACCACGACGCCGAAGACGATGAAGAAGAACCCGCCGGCCTTCGCCGCGTACACGGGGAAGACGGGGTACCCGACGACGTTGCTGTTCGTGCGGCCCGGCGCCGGGAACTGCATGTGCTTGTGCATCACCAGCAGCCCGAGGTGGACGCCGATGAGGGCCAGGAGCGCTGCCGGCACGAGCAGGACGTGCACGATGTAGAGGCGCGGGATGATCTCGCCGGGGAACTCCCCGCCGAAGACGAAGAACGTCAGGTAGGTCCCGACCACCGGGATGGCCTGGATGACGCCGGAGATGATGCGCAGCCCGTTCCCGGACAGCAGGTCGTCCGGGAGGGAGTAGCCGGTGAAGCCGGCGGCCAGCGCCAGGATGGCGAGCATCACGCCGACCACCCAGTTCGCCTCGCGCGGCTTGCGGAACGCGCCGGTCACGAACACCCGGGCCATGTGCGCCAGGATCGCCGCGACGAAGAGCAGCGCCGACCAGTGGTGGATCTGCCGCATGAGCAGGCCGCCGCGGACGTCGAAGCTGAGGTGCAGCGTCGTGGCGTACGCCTCCGACACGGTCTGCCCCACCAGCGGCGCGTAGCTGCCTTCGTAGGGCTCGAGCGCGATGCCGGGGGAGTACCAGAACGTGAGGAACGTGCCCGAGACGAGCAGCACGACGAAGGTGTAGAGGGCGACCTCGCCCAGCATGAAGGACCAGTGGTCGGGGAAGATCTTGCGCGCGAAGGTCTTGACGACCTTGGACGCGCCGACGCGGTCGTCGACGTAGCTGGCGAGGCCCGCCGTCCGCTTGTCGGTGAGGATCGAGCTCATGACTCGCCACGCTCCCAGTAGCTCGGGCCGGGCGGCTCGGGGAAGTCGCTGGTGGCGACCAGGTACCCCTCGCTGTCCACAGTGATCGGAAGTTGCGGGAGCGGCCGCTTGGCCGGACCGAAGATCACCTTGCAGTGCTGCGTCAGGTCGAACGTCGACTGGTGGCACGGGCAGAGCAGGTGGTGGGTCTGCTGCTCGTAGAGCGCCACGGGGCACCCGACGTGCGTGCAGATCTTGGAGTAGGCGTAGATGCCCTCGTAGTCCCAGTCGTTGCGGACCGCGAGGTCACCCTCGAGGGGCTGCACGTCTCCGGGCTGGATGCGGATGAGGAGGACCGCGGCCTTCGCCTTGTCCTCGATGGGGTGGTCGGAGTCGGCCAGGTTCTCGGGGATGACGTGGAAGACGGACCCGAAGGTGACGTCGGCAGCGCGGATCGGGGTGCCGTCGGGGTCGCGCGTGAGGCGGACCCCGTTCTTCCACAGCGACTCCCGGAGCACCGTGCCCGGGAGCGGGCCCAGGTCGCGGAAGAGCACGAGGACCGGGAAGGGCAGGAGGCCCAGGGCTCCGATGAGGGAGTTGCGGATCACGGTGCGGCGCATGACGCCGCTCTCCTCGACCCCGTCGAGGATGATGTTCGTCGCGTCGCGGCGGTCCTCGTCGGAGCCGCGGATGTCGTGCCGCAGCTCGATCTGCTCGTGGTCGGGCATGAGGGTCTTCGCCCAGTGCACGAGGCCGATGCCGATGAGGAAGATCGCGATGCCCAGGCCCAGCCCGAGCACCAGCGTCGAGGCCTGCAGGCGCCCGAAGCTCTTGTCCTCCTCGATCGGCAGCGCGAAGTAGCCGACCATGAAGATGATCGTGCCGACCGCGGACAGCAGGAAGATCGTCGAGACCTGGCGCTCGGCGCGCTTGGCGGCGGCCGGGTCGGTGTCGGTGGTGCGGAACCGGTGGGCCGGCAGCCCGGGGTTCGCGAAGCGGTTCTCCAGCGCCGTGCCCTCGGGGGCCGCGACGTCGGTGCCGGTGCCGCCGGCGCTGGGGCCCACGGCGTTGTGGCCCGTGGTGGCGGAGTCCTTCATCGCCGGTCCTCCCGGGAGGGCGTGGTGGGGGTGGTCGAGCCGGACGCGGTCATGACGCCCTCGACCCGAGCCAGACGGCGCAGCCGACCAGCGCCAGGATGCCGCCGGCCCAGGCGAACAGCCCCTCGGAGACCGGGCCGAGGCTGCCCAGGCTCAGGCCTCCGGGCGACGGCTCCGTGCTGACGAAGTGGAGGTAGCTGGCGATGTCCTGCTTCTCCTCCGGCGTGATGTTCGCGTCGTTGAAGACCGGCATGGACTGCGGCCCGGTGAGCATCGCCTCGTAGACGTGCTTGGGGGTGACCCCCTGCAGGTTCGGGGCGAACTTCCCCCGCGTCAGCGCACCACCGGCGCCGACCACGTTGTGGCACATGGCGCAGTTGGTGCGGAACAGCTCGTTGCCCTTGGAGATCCGGTCGGCCTCGTCGGTGACGGTCTGGAACTCCTCCGACGGGATCGCCGGGCCCGGGGCCAGGGAGGCCACGTAGGCGGCCATCTGCGACACCTGCTCCTGGTCGAACTGCGGGTCGCGCTTGATCGCCTGCGGCAGGTTGGCCGACAGCGGCATGCGCCCCGTGCCCACCTGGAAGTCGACCGAGGCGGCACCGACACCGATCAGCGTGGGGCCGGCGCCGGTGCCCTGCGCCTGGAGGCCGTGGCAGTTGGAGCAGTTCGCCAGGAACAGCTCCTTGCCGGTCTGGACGTCGTCAGCGCTGGCGCTGGCGGCGACGG
The DNA here is from genome assembly GCA_963781365.1 of uncultured Actinomycetota bacterium. Classification (GTDB taxonomy): domain Bacteria; phylum Actinomycetota; class Actinomycetes; order Actinomycetales; family Quadrisphaeraceae; genus Quadrisphaera. Next base: position 432,894 of record CAWAFR010000008.1, read on the forward strand.
CGCGGGCCGGCGTGAGCAGCGCGTAGGCACCGCCGACGACGAGCAGCGCCAGCAGCGTCACGACCACGGTCGCCAGCGGGTGCCGGCGGCGGGCGGCGAGAGCCTTCACAAGGACATCCTCATCCCTGGGGAGCGGTGCGCGACAGGGCGCGGGGTGGACGTGACGCGACTCACGGGACGCTCGGCGCCGATCACTTGATCACGTAGATGACGAGGAACAGGCCGATCCAGACCACGTCGACGAAGTGCCAGTAGTAGCTGGTCACCACGGCGCTGGTGGCCTCCTGGTGGCCGAACCGCCGCGCGGCGAAGCTGCGGCCGATGACCAGCAGGAACGCCAGCAGGCCGGCGGTCACGTGCAGGCCGTGGAAGCCGGTGGTCAGGTAGAAGACCGAGCCGTACGGGCTGGAGGAGATGGTCAGGCCCTCGTGCACCAGCTCCGAGTACTCGAAGATCTGGCCGGCGACGAAGGTGGCCCCCATCAGGTACGTCAGGACGTACCACTCGCGCATGCCCCAGGTGCGCCCGTCCCAGAAGGAGCCGGTGCGCGAGACCTGGTACCGCTCGGCGGCGAAGACGCCCATCTGGCAGGTGAAGGAGCTGGCGACCAGGATCCCCGTGTTCGTCGCGGAGAACGGGATGTTCAGCAGCTCGGGCTGCGTCACCCAGAGCTGCGGCACCACCGAGCGGATCGTGAAGTACATCGCGAACAGGCCCGCGAAGAACATCAGCTCGCTGGAGAGCCAGACGATGGTGCCCACCGAGACGGGGTCTGGCCGGTTCACGGCCGACGGCGCGTGCGGCAGGGCTGCTGTGCTCGACACGGCGCCATTATGGGGTCAGGGCAGGACGGCACGGGGGCGGGGACCCGCCGGGGAGACGTGCTCCTGGTCACGGCTCCGTCACGGCGGCCCGGGGCGGAGCCGGTCGCAGCGGCGGGCTCCTCCCGGCCGCGTCCAGCAGACCGCGGCCGGCTGGAGACGGGCTGGGCGCGCACCGCGCGCCACCTGGCAGGGTGGACCCGTGGCACCCGACGCGCGCACCTGGCCGGGCCTCATCTCGGCGCTGGTGGCCGGGCAGCACCTGCGGGCCGCCGACAGCGCCTGGGCGATGCAGCAGGTGATGGCGGGCGAGGCGCCCGCCATCGCCCTCGCCGGCTTCCTGGTCGCGCTGCGCGCCAAGGGCGAGACCGTCGAGGAGCTGACCGGCCTGGCCGACGCGATGCTCGCCAGCGCGGTGCCCCTGGAGCTGCCGGCCGCCGCGGGCCCCGCGTCCGCGGCCGTCGACGTCGTCGGCACGGGCGGCGACCGCGCGAACACGGTCAACATCTCCACCATGGCGTCCCTGGTCGTCGCCGGCACCGGGCGCACCGTGGTCAAGCACGGCAACCGGGCGGCCTCCTCGGCCTGCGGCGCCGCTGACGTGCTGGAGGCGCTGGGGGTCGACCTTGAGCTGCCGCCGGCGCGGGTCGCCGAGGTGGCCGGTGAGGTGGGCATCACCTTCGCGTTCGCGCGTGTCTTCCACCCCGCGATGCGCCACGCGGCGGCCGCGCGCAGCGGCCTGGGGGTGCCGACGGCCTTCAACGTGCTGGGTCCGCTGACGAACCCGGCCCGGCCGGGGGCTGCTGCCGTCGGCGTGGCCGACGCGCGGCTGGCACCGCTGGTCGCCGGGGTCCTGGCTTCCCGCGGCACGAGCGCCCTGGTCTTCCGCGGCGACGACGGGCTCGACGAGCTGACCACCAGCGGGCCCTCCCGCGCGTGGCGGGTGCGCGGCGGGACGGTCAGCGAGACGGGCGTCGACCCGGCGCGCCTCGGTCTGGCGCCGGCCTCCCTGGAGGACCTGCGGGGCGGCGACGCCGCCGTCAACGCGGCAGCGGTGCGCTCGGTGCTCTCGGGTGCGCGAGGGCCGGTGCGCGACGCCGTGCTGCTGAACGCCGCCGCGGCGCTCGTCGCGGCCGAGGGTGCCGCCGAGGGCGGGGAGGTCGTCGCGGACCCCTTGGGCCCCGGCGCCGAGGACGACCTGCACGCAGCCCTGGCCCGCTGCCTTGAGGTGGCCGCGCGCGCCGTCGACGACGGGAGCTCGGCAGCCGTGCTCGAGCGGTGGGTGGCGGCGACCCGGTCCTGACCGGGGGGCGCGACCGAGCCTCAGTCCTCCGCGCCGAGGGAGAACGCCGCCTCGAGGTCGTGCTGGGAGTAGGTGCGGAAGGCCAGGTAGGTCCGCGTGGCCCGCACGCCCGGCACCTTGCCGATCCGGTCGGCGATGACGTCGGCCAGCGCGTCCTGCTGGCGGACGCGCACCAGCACCACGAGGTCGGTGTCACCGGTGACCGAGTAGACCTCGCTCACGCCCTCCAGGTCGGCGATGGCCTGCGCCGCCTCCGGGACCCGGGCGACCTCGACGTCGACGTGCACGATGGCGGTGATCACGACTGCGAGCCTAGGACCGCTGCCGCTGCGCTGCCCGACGCGACGGCGCCCGCCCCCGAGACCGGGCACGCCCACGTGCCCTCCACCGAGACCAGGCGCACCCCGTCGGTCTCGAGCCAGCGACGCCACGCGCTCCGCCTCCTCCGCCGAGCACGCCGGCTCAGGAGGCACCGGCGCGAGCACCACCTCCGCGGTGGCCCGCAGCGCCTCGACGGCCGGGCGCGGGTCGGCGCCCGGCGGCGTCGTCGTCGTGCCCGCCAGGCGGCCGTGGCGCACCACCACCAGCTCCCACCCCCCGCCGGGTCGGCGCCGGGCGGCCACGACCTCGGCCGCCGCTGCCAGCGGCGCGAGCCGCTGCGAGCGGGCGGCGCCGCGCAGGAAGGCCAGCGACCGGTCTCGCACGGCGCCGGCCTCCTCGAACCGCTCGAGCGCCACCAGCTCCGCCAGGCGCGCCCGCGCCGCTGCCAGGACCGGTGACGGGTCGGCCCGGACGGCCTCGCGCGCCGCGGCGGCGACCTCGCCCGTACGCCTCGTGGGACTGCGCGCCGGTGCACGGAGCGCCGCAGCGGCCGATCTCGGCCAGCGCGCAGGCGCTCGCCCCCGGCGCGGGCCGCAGCGGCAGGCGGCCGGTGCAGCGCCGCAGCGGCAGCGCGTCCTGCACCGCCTCCACCGCGGCGCGGGCGGACAGCACCGACCCGAAGGGCCCCAGGTAGGCGGCACCGGCCGCGGCGTCGTCGCGCACCTCGCGCACCACGGACATCCGCGGGTAGGGCTCCGCCGTGAGCTTGACCCACGGCAGCCGGTCGGGGCGGCGGGAGCGGCGGTTGTAGTGCGGGTCGTGCTCCGCGATGAGGCGCAGCTCCCGGACCTGCGCCTCCAGCGGTGTCGCGCACACGACCGGCGTCACGCTGGTGGCCAGCGACACCATCTCCGCCATGCGCGTGCGCCGCTCGGCAGCGGTGAAGTAGCTGCGGACCCGGGAGCGCAGGTCACGGCTGGTGCCCACGTACAGCACCCGCCCGGAGGCGTCGCGGAAGAGGTAGACGCCGGGGGCCGAGGGCAGCCCGTCGGCCAGGGTCCGCTTGCGCCGCACCGCGTCGGGCACCCGGCCTCCGCCGGCGGCGCAGAGCCTGACCAGGTCTCCCAGGCCGGTGACCCCGACGCCGCCGACCCGGCCCAGCAGGGCGTGGAGCACGTCGACGGTGGCGCGCGCGTCGTCCAGGGCCCGGTGCGTGGGGGTGGTGCGCGAGGACAGGTGACGGGCCAGCGTCCCGAGCTTGTGGTTCGCCACCTCCCCGTCCCTCAGGACGGCCCGGGCCAGCCGCAGCGTGTCGACCACCGGCGGCGCCGGCCACTCCCGCCCCGTCGCCGTGCACGCAGCGCGCAGGAAGGACACGTCGAACGGCGCGTTGTGCGCCACCAGGACGGCGCCCCGCAGCAGCTCCAGCAGCGGGGGGAGCACCTGCCCGACGTGCGGCGCCCCGGCGACCATCGCGTCGGAGATCCCGGTGAGCGCCGTGATCTCCCGCGGGATGCTCCCGGCGGGGCGCACGAGCGTGGCCAGCTCGCCCACCACCTCACCGCCCCGCACCCGGACGGCGCCGACCTCGGTGATGCCGCAGGTGGCGGCGGAGGCGCCGGTGGTCTCCAGGTCGACCACGACGAAGTCGACCTCGGCCAGCGACGTGGACGGGTCGATCCCGCCGGTGCCGGCAGGGAGGGCCTCCTCGGCCCACAGCTCCTCGAAGCTGCCCTGGACGGGGAGCGGTGGCGGGACGGGGGAAGGGGGCGGTGCCACGTCGCGGACGCTAGGCGGGGGGTCCGACAGCCCGGCGGCACCTAGCATCCAGGGGTGGCAGGACGGCACCTCGCGCCCGGCGCGCCGCACCCGTCCCCGCCGGCGCCCGTCCTGGCCCCCGTCCTCGCGCCCCCGGCACCGGTCCCAGCGCCTCCGGTCCCCGCGCCCCCGGTCCCAGCGCCTCCCGTCCTCGCGCCCCCGGCCCCGCCCGTCCGGCGGGCCGACCTGCGGCGCGCCGGCGCCCGGAGCCCCGGGCGCCGCTCAGCGCTCCCCGCCCGCCGCCGCTCGTCGCCCGGTGCGTCGGGTCTGCTCGTCGCCGCGCTGCTGGTGGTGGCGCTGGTCGCCCTCGGGGTCGGCGGGCACCGCCTGCTCGACAGCTCGCCGCAGCCGGCGGCCACCGCGGTCACGGCCGGCGCCGGGGCCTCCGCGAGCAGCGCCGGCGGCTCGACGGCGGGCGCACCGTCGGCGGTCCGCGCCGTGCAGGCCGTCCTCGACGCCCGGGCGGCGGCCCTCCTCGGGCGCGACCGGACCGCCTGGCTGGCCCCGGTGGCGGGCGAGGGGTCCGTGACCGAGCCGGCGCGCAGCGCCCTGGCCGCCTACGCGGCCCGCACCGCCCGGACCTTCGACCGCCTCGGGGCCGTGCCCCTGGCCATCTGGACCTGGGAGGTCACCGGCAGCGGGACCGCCCTGTCCGCCGAGCGCGCCCAGCAGCTCCCCGCGGGCAGCTGGGTCGCGCGCACCACCCTGGTGTGGTCCCTGGAGGGCGCCGGGGACGACCCGGTGCGCCGCCAGCAGGACCTCACGGTGGTGCCCAGCGGCGACGGCGGGTGGGCGGTCGCCGACGACGCCGACGGCGACACCGTGCCCGACCTGTGGGACCTCGGCGACGTCTCGGTGCTGCGCGGCGACCGCGCCGTCGTCCTCGGCACCGCCGGCGCCGACGAGCTCCGGCGCGCCGCGGCGGTGGCGACCACGGCGGCGCAGGGCGTCGACGCGGTCTGGGGCACCGGGTGGCCGCGCCGCACCGTGATCGAGGTGCCGGCCGACCAGGACCAGATGGCCCGCCTCCTGGGCCGGGACGACGACACCGGCCTGGACCAGATCGCCGCGGTGACCACGGGGGAGCTCACCGGTGCCGACGGCGCGACCCGCGGCGACCACGTCGTCGTCAACCCGAAGGGCTTCGGCCAGCTGGCGCCGCTGGGGCAGCGCGTGGTCCTCACGCACGAGCTGACCCACGTGGCGACGCGGCACGACGCCGTGCGCGCCGTCCCGCTGTGGTTCTCCGAGGGCTTCGCCGACTGGGTGGGCTACCGGGGCACGGGCCTGGCGCGCGCGCAGGTGGCCGACGACCTGCTGCGCACCGTCCGCGCCGACGGCCCGCCCGCCGACCTGCCCGCCGCCGACGCGTTCGACCCGTCGAAGACCGACGTGGGCCCCGCCTACTCGGGGGCCTGGCTGGCCGTCGACTCCCTGGCCCGCCGCTACGGCGACGACGCGGTGGTCCAGCTCTACCGCGCCGCGTCCCAGGCACCGCCGGCGCAGGGGGCCACGGGGTCGGCGTCGGACGACGACGCCGCCGGGGACGCAGCCTCGGCGGACGCGGCCCTCGACGCCGCCCTCGACTCGGTGATGCACACCGACCGGGCCGCGGTGGTGACCGGGTGGCAGGACGAGCTCGAGGAGCTGGCGGGCACGTGAGGACAAGGACCACGACGACGACCGCGACGACCGCGACGACGGCGCCAGCGGCGAGCGGGCGCACCCTGGTGGTCACCAACGACTTCCCCCCGCGCGCCGGCGGCATCGAGACCTTCGTGGTCGAGCTGGTGCGGCGCCTGCCGGCCGGGACCGTCGTGGTGCACACGAGGGCCCAGGTCGGCGGCCCCGCCGACGAGCCGGGGACCGACGCCGCCGTCGACGCGGAGCTGGCCGGGCGGGGCGTCGTCGTCGTCCGCGACCGCGCCCGGGTCCTGCTGCCCACACCGGGCCTGGCGCGCCGGGCCGCGGCGACGGCCCGGGCCCACGGCTGCGACCGGGCGTGGTTCGGCGCCGCGGCCCCGCTGGGGCTGCTCGCGCCGGCCCTGCGGCGCGCCGGGGTCCGCCGCACGGTGGCGACGACCTACGGCCACGAGGTGTGGTGGGCCCGCCTGCCGGGATCCCGGCAGCTGCTGCGGTCCATCGCGGCGCGCAACGACGTCCTCACCGTCCTCACCGAGGCCACCGGCCGGCCCATCACGGCGGCGCTGCCGCGGCGCCTGCGCGGGCGGGTGGTGCCGCTGACCGCCGGCGTCCACGCCGCCGACTTCGACCCCGGCGACGGCGCACCCGGCGCCGCGCTGCGCGAGCGTTGGGGGCTGGCGGGCCGGCCCGTCGTCGTCTGCGTCTCGCGGCTCGTCACCCGCAAGGGGCAGGACGTGCTGCTGCGCGCCCTGCCCGCCGTCAGGGCCGCGGTGCCGGGTGCCGCCCTCGTCGTCGTGGGCACCGGCCCCCGGGCCCGCTCCCTGGAGCGCCTCGCCGACTCCCTCGGGCTGCGCCGCGGCGGTGACGCCCCCGACGTCGTCTTCGCGGGGCGGCTGCCCCCCGGGCAGCTGGCCGCCTCCTACGCGGCCGGCGACGTCTTCGCGATGCCCTGCCGCGACCTGCGGTGGGGGCTGGAGACCGAGGGGCTCGGCATCGTCTTCCTCGAGGCGGCGGCCAGCGGGCTGCCGGTGCTGGTCGGGCGCTCCGGCGGGGCCCCGGACGCGGTGCTCGACGGGGAGACCGGCCTGCTGGTCGACGGCCGCGACGTCGGCGCCGTCACCACGGCCCTGGTGGAGCTGCTCGGCGACCCCGCCCGCGCCCGCGCCCTGGGCGCCGCGGGGCGGGCCTGGGTGGCGCGCGAGTGGGGCTGGCAGCAGCGCGCCGACGAGCTGGCCGCGATGCTCGACCCGGGCCGCTGACCGGCCGTCGACCCGCCGCTGACCCGCCGCTGACGGGCCGCTCGGCCGGGGTCTCAGCCCGCGTAGAGCTGCTCGACCGCCGCCGCGTGGGCCGTGAGCACCTGCCGCCGGCGCAGCTTCAGCGACGGGGTGAGCAGGCCGTTGGCCTCGGTGAAGTCCTCGGTGAGCACGGCGAACCGCCGCACCGACTCCGCGCGGGACACCGCCCGGTTGGCGTCGTCGACGACCTCCTGCAGCACCGCGCGCACCCCGGGGTCGGTCGCGGCTGCGGCCACGTCCAGCGGCGGCATGCCGCGGGCGCGCAGCCAGCCCGGCAGCGCCTCGGCGTCGAGGGTGAGCAGCGCCCCCACGTAGGGCCGCGCGTCGCCGACGACGAGCGCCTGGCTGATGATCGGGTGCGCCCGCAGCCGGTCCTCCAGCACCGCCGGCGCGACGTTCTTGCCGCCCGCGGTGACGATGATCTCCTTCTTGCGCCCGGTGATGGACAGGAAGCCCTCGTCGTCGAGGGACCCCAGGTCACCGGTGCGGAACCAGCCGCCGACGAACGCCTCGGCGTCGGCGGCGTCGTCGTGCCAGTACCCCGCGGCGACGTGCGGTCCCCGCACGAGGACCTCGCCGTCCTCGGCGATGCGCACGGCGCAGCCGGGCAGGGGGCGGCCCACGGTGGCGACCTTCACGCGACCGGGCCGGTTGACCGTGGTCGGTGCCGTGGTCTCGGTGAGCCCGTACCCCTGGAGCACCGTGATGCCGGCGCCCTGGAAGAAGTGGCCGAGCCGCTCGCCGAGCGGGCCCCCGCCGGAGACCGCGTGGGTGGCCCGGCCGCCCAGGGCCGCGCGCAGGCGGGAGTACACGAGGCGGTCGAAGACGGCGTGCTCCAGCCGCAGCAGGGGCCCGGGACCCCGGCCGCCGTCAGCGGCGGCCGCCTGGGCGCGGCTGTGCGCCTCCGCGACAGCGGCCGCCCGGGCGAAGACCCGGCCCCGCCCGCCCTCGAGCGCCTTCTGCTCGGCGCTCGCGTAGACCTTCTCGAAGACGCGGGGCACGGCGAGGACGTACGTCGGCCGGAAGCTCGCCAGGTCCCGCGTGAGGTCCTTGGAGTCCGGGGTGTGCGCGAGGGTGGTGCGCCCGGCGATCGAGAGCACCTGGACGAAGCGGGCGAAGACGTGCGCCAGCGGCAGGAACAGCAGCGTCGACCCGCCGGGGCCGAAGACCTCGGGGATGGCGGCGACGGCGTTGCGGGCCAGCACCACGAAGTTGCCGTGCGTCAGCCGGCAGCCCTTGGGGCGCCCCGTGGTGCCGGAGGTGTAGATGATCGTGGCGAGGTCGGCCCCGGTCACCGCGGCGCGGCGCCGCTCCAGCTCCTCCGGCCCGATGCTGAGCGCCGGGTCGGTCCCCAGCGCCTCGAGGGCCTCCAGGCCGCCGGCGTCGATCACCCAGGTGCGCTCGGGGGACAGCAGCGGCACCACGGCGGCCAGGGAGGCGAGCAGGGCGGCGTGGCGCGGCTGCTCGACGACGGCGGCGACGCACCCGGAGTCGGCGAGGATCCACTGCGCCTGCTCCGCCGAGGACGTCTCGTACACCGGCACGGTCACCGCGCCGGCCCACCAGATCGCCAGGTCGGCCAGGGTCCACTCCAGGCGGGTCCGCGAGAGCAGGGCGACGCGGTCTCCGGGGCCGACGCCGCTGGCGGCGAGGCCGGCCGCCAGCGCCCGGACCCGCTCGACCACGGCCGAGGCGGGCAGCTCCTCCCAACCGTCACCGACGGGGCGCGCGAGCACCGGGTGGCCGGGGGTGCTCACCGCCACCTCGAGGAGGAGGTCGGTGACGGACGCGGACGGGTCGACGTCGACGGCCAGCGGCTCGGCTCGTTCGGTCAGCACAGGTCTCCTCGACAGCGGGGAGGACGCGGGGCGGTGCCCGCGGCGCGGCGCCCGCGGCGGCACCGCCGAGGTGATCTTATCCGCGGGGCCCCGGCGTCCTCCGGCCACCAGCGGCGGGCGCCGGCGCGGCGGCCGGTAGCCTCGCGGGCGCCGCGCCCGGCGGGCTGAGGCGGCGGTGACGAGCGGGGGAGCCGCGGTGGACGACGGACGGACGCAGGCCAGCGCCGTGCTGCCCGCGCGCCCCGACACCGTGCTCGCCGTCGTGGCCGACCTCGCCCGCTACCCGGAGTGGGTGTCGGGCACCACCGAGGCCGAGGTGCTCCAGGCGGGTGGCCCGGGCCGCCCCGAGCGCGCCCGCTTCCGGGTCGCCGGAGGTCCCCTGCGCGGCAGCTGGACCCTCGACTACCGGTGGGACGTGCGCCCCGACGGCACCGGGACCGTCGCGTGGTCGCTCGTGGAGGGCGACGTCCTGCGGTCCCTGGAGGGCAGCCACGAGCTGCGCGCCGTCCTCGGCGGCACCCGGGTGACGTCCCGGCTGCTGCTGGAGACGCGGGTGCCGCTGCTGGCGGCGCTGCGCCGGCGCGCCGAGCGGTTCCTCGTCGAGCGGGTCCTGTCCGACCTGCGCGACCGCGTCACCGGCGCCCCCGGCAGCACGACCGCGAGCACCACCGGAAGCACCACCGCGAGCACCACCGGACCCGTCCGACCCGGCGGGCCCCCCGACCCCAGCAGCACCCCAGGAGGGAGCGCCCCGTGAGCAGCACCGGCACGACCATCGGCGTCGACATCGGCGGCACCAAGATCGCGGCGGGCGTGGTCGACGACGCCGGCCGGATCCTCGCGCGCACGCGCCGCGACACGCCCGCCACCGACGTCGGGGCGATCGAGGCGGCCGTCGTCGACGCCGTCACCGAGCTGCGCCGCGACCACGACGCGCGGGCCGTCGGCGTCGCGGCCGCCGGGTTCGTGGACGCCGGGCGCTCGATCATCACCTTCGCCCCGAACCTCGCCTGGCGCGACGAGCCGATCCGCGCCGACCTGGAGCAGTCCCTGCGGCTGCCCGTGGTGGTCGAGAACGACGCGAACGCGGCGGCGTGGGGGGAGTTCGCCCACGGCGCGGGCCGCCACGTGCACGACATGGTGCTGCTGACCATCGGCACCGGCCTGGGCGGCGGCATCGTCATCGGAGACCGGCTGCTGCGCGGGGCGAACGGGTTCGCGGGGGAGCTCGGCCACGTGCGGGTGGTGCCGGACGGCCACCGCTGCGGCTGCGGCAACCGCGGCTGCTGGGAGCAGTACGCCTCAGGGCGGGCGCTGGTGCGCGAGGCCCGGGACGCCGCCCGCGGCGGGAGCCCGCACGCCGCCCGCCTGCTGGAGCTGGCCGGCGGCGACGTCGAGGCCATCACCGGGCCGACCGTCACCCGCGCCGCCGCCGAGGGCGACACCGCGGCGGTCGAGCTGCTGGCCGACCTGGGCCGCTGGATCGGCGAGGGTGCCGCCAGCGTCGTCGCCGCGCTCGACCCGGCCATGGTCGTCGTGGGCGGCGGGGTCTCGGAGGCGGGTGACCTGCTGCTGGAGCCGGCGCGGGCGGGCTTCGCCCGCCAGCTCACCGCGCGCGGCCACCGCCCCGGGATCCCGATCGAGCCGGCCCAGCTGGGCAACGACGCGGGGATGATCGGCGTCGCCGACCTCGCGCGGGTCTGACACCCGGGTCTGACGCCCGGGTCTGACGCCGGGGTGCGGCGCCGGGTCGGTCAGACCCGGGCGCCGTCGTCGCCGTCGTCGTCGCGGTGGCTGGGCAGGCGCATCACGAGGGTGACGAAGCCCGCCACGAAGCCCAGCACCGCCACGAGCATGACCACCGGCGGCAGCGACGGCTTGGTGATGACCACGACCACGAAGAAGAAGGGCACGCCCAGGACGCCCACCCACGGGAGCCACCCCCGCCAGCCGCTGCGGGGCAGGGGCGGCGGCTCGGGCGGCGTCCAGTGGTCCTCGGCCAGCGGGTCGGCGTCCGTGCCGCCGCCGGCGTCGTAGCGCGGAGAGGGCGTCGGGGGAGCCGCGGGCGGCCGGGTGGGCTCGGGCCGCGGGTCGGTGCGGCGGCGGCGCTGGTCCGCCGCCGACGCCGCGGGGCCGTCGCCGGCAGCGGGGACGGCGCCGGGGCCGGTCCCGTCGAGGCGGTGGCGGCCGGGCCGGTCGTCACCGGGCGCCGGGCGCCCGGGCGGGGCGCCGCGCCCGGGGGCCGCGTCGCGCTCGCCCGCCGCGGAGCCGTGCTGGCGGGCGGGGCTGCGCGCCGGGGCCGGGTCGTCCCAGTGGGCGAGGATCTGGGCCCAGGCGGCGTCGACGTCGACGCCCTCGTGGCGCCCGTCGGAGCCCGCCGCCTCCTCCTCGCCGTCCGGCCCGTCGTCGCCGGGGGGCCGCTCGGTGCTCATGCCCCGGCCCCGCTGGCGGCGCGCCGGGAGGCGACCTCGGCGACGAGGTCGAGGGTGACCGCGCTGATGCGCGGGGCGTCGTGGTCGAGGGTGGCGACGTGCCGGCTCCGCTGCAGGACCTCCACGCGCACGTCGGGGGACCCGACGCGCGCCAGCACCAGGGCGGAGCTGGAGGCGGGCACGACGCCGTCGACGGCGGAGCGGAGCAGGCGCAGCGGCTGGCGCACGCGGGGCAGGTCGTCCACCACGCCGGAGACGCCCTCGAGCATGGAGGCGAGCGCCGCCAGGGGCACCCGGTCGTACCCCAGCTCGACCGCGCCGGGGCGGGCGATGTCGCCGGCGATCCCGGCGACCGTCGGCGCCGGCCGCCCGGGGCGGTCGAGCAGCCCCAGCCGGTGCAGCAGGGGCAGCGCCGCCAGCCGCCGGTCCTCGAGGCGGACCGCCGGGTTGACCAGCACGAGGCCGGCGACGTCGTCGGGGTGGTCGGCCGCCAGCCGCAGCGCCAGGGCCCCGCCCATGGACAAGCCGCCGACGACGACGGATCGGCCCTGCGCGCGCAGCTCCGCGAGCGCGCCGGCCAGCGCCTGCGTCCAGTCGGCCCAGGTGGTGCGGGCCAGGTGCTGCCAGGTGGTGCCGTGGCCGGGGAGCCGGGGGAGGCGCACCGCGAGGCCCGCCGCGGCCAGGTCCTCCGCCCACGGGCGCAGGCCCTGGGGGGAGCCGGTGAACCCGTGGCAGAGCAGCACCGCGACGCCCCCGTCGACGCCGCCGTCGGCCCCCGGGCCGCCAGCGGCTGCGTCGGCGGCGAAGGGCTCGGCACCGGCCAGCACTGCCACGGCGCCATGGTCGCACGGACCCCGGCGGCCCGGGCGCCGGTCGCGCGCGACCGTCGGTGGTCCGCGACCCTAGAGTTGGGCCCACCGACGGCGGGAGCGGCTCGGCCGCTCGCCGTCGGCGGCGGGCGGCCGGCCCAGGGCCGGCACCGGCCGCGACGGCGAGGAGGACGGGTTGCTCTACTGGCTGTTCAAGGCGGTGCTCTACCCGGTGCTGACCTCGTTGTTCCGGCCGACGGTGAAGGGGCTGGAGCACGTCCCCCTGACGGGACCGGCGGTGCTGGCGAGCAACCACCTGTCCGTCTCAGACTCCTTCTTCCTGCCGCTGATGGTCCCGCGGCGGGTCAGCTTCATGGCGAAGTCGGAGTACTTCACCGGCCGCGGCGTCAAGGGGCGCCTCACCGCGGGCTTCTTCAAGGGCGTCGGCCAGCTGCCGGTCGACAGGTCGGGCGGCAGGGCGAGCCAGGCCGCCATCGACCTCGCGCTGTCGGTGCTCGACAGGGGGGAGCTGTTCGGCATCTACCCCGAGGGCACACGCAGCCCCGACGGCCGGCTGTTCCGCGGCAAGACCGGCGTCGCCCGCGTCGCGCTCAGCAGCGGGGTGCCGGTGCTGCCGGTGGCCATGCACGGCACCGACGTCATCCAGCCCATCGGCCGCAAGCTCCCGCGGATCCGGCGGGTGGGCATCACCATCGGCGCGCCGCTCGACTTCTCCCGCTACGAGGGGCTGGAGAACGACCGGTTCGTGCTGCGCTCGGTGACCGACGAGATCACCTACGAGATCATGCGGCTGTCCGGCCAGGAGTACGTCGACGTCTACGCCTCCTCCATGAAGGAGAAGCTGGCGGCGTCGGTCAAGGAGCGCCGCACGCGCCCCGCCAAGCCGGCGGAGGCCGCGGCCGCGGACGCCGCCGCGGCGGCCGTGCTCGCCGCGGGCCCGGCAGCGGCGTCGACGACGCAGCGGGCCGGTGAGCCCGAGCTCGGCCCCGAGGAGCTGGGCGACGTCGGGACCGCCCTGCCGCCCGAGCCCGCTGAGGCCGCGTCGTCGTCCGGCCCGACTGCCGAGCCGTCCGCGCCGTCCGCGCCCGCGAAGCCGTCGCCGTCGCCGGAGCCCGACGACGGCGGGACGGAGCCCCGCTGACCGCCCGGTAGCCTTCCCCGGTGCCCCCCGCCACCGAGCCCGCGACGTCCTCCCCGACGGCGCGACGCCCGTTCGGCGCCGTCCTGACGGCGATGGCCACCCCCTTCACCGCTGACGGGGCCCTGGACGTCGCGGCGGCGCAGGCCCTGGCCGAGCGCCTGGTCGACGAGGGCAACGACGGCCTGGTCGTGGCGGGCACCACCGGTGAGTCGCCCACCCTGGCGGAGCACGAGCACGACGCGCTGCTGGAGGCCGTGGTGGAGGCCGTGGGCCACCGGGCGCACCTGGTCGCCGGCTGCGGCAACAACGACACCGACCACACGCTCCGCCGCGCGCGCGCCGCGGAGAAGACCGGCGTCGCCGGCCTCCTCGTGGTCACCCCGTACTACAGCAAGCCCCCCCAGGAGGGCCTGTACCGCCACTTCACGGCGGTCGCCGACGCGACCGGCCTGCCGGTGATGCTGTACGACATCCCGGGCCGCACCGGCACCGCCGTGGCGACCGAGACCCTCCTGCGCCTCGCCGAGCACCCCCGCGTCGTCGCGGTCAAGGACGCCAAGGACGACCTCTTCGCCTCGGCCCGCGTCATGGCCGAGACCGACCTCGCCTACTACTCCGGCAGCGACCAGATCAACCTGGCGCACCTCGCCCAGGGCGCTGCCGGCATCGTCAGCGTCGTCGCCCACGTGGCGGCGGCGCAGTACGCGCAGATGGTGGCCGCCGTCGACTCCGGTGACCTGGCCACCGCCCGCAGCCTCAACGCCCAGCTGATCCCCGCGGTCACCGCGATCATGACCCGCGCCCAGGGCGCCGTCATGGTCAAGGCGGCCCTGGAGCTGCTCGGCGCCGTCCCCAACCGCCACGTGCGCCTCCCCCTGGTGGAGGCGACAGACGAGCAGGTCGCGCAGCTTGCCGACGACCTGCGAGGAGCATCCCTGCTGTGACAGCACCCACCACCCGCACGAACGACCGCCAGGGCCGACAGGACCGCAGCGGGAACGACAGGAACGACCGGCAGGGACGCCGGGAGGAGCCGGAGCAGCCCGTGGGCGCGCCCGAGCGCCTCACCCCGCCGCCGCGGCTGGCCCCCGGCACCCTGCGCATCGTGGCCCTCGGCGGCCTCGCCGAGGTGGGTCGCAACATGGCGGCCCTGGAGGTCGACGGCAAGATCCTCCTGGTCGACTGCGGCGTCCTGTTCCCCGAGGACAACCAGCCCGGCGTCGACCTGATCCTCCCGGACTTCTCCTACATCGCCGGCCGGCTCGGCGACGTCGTCGCCCTGGTGCTGACCCACGGCCACGAGGACCACATCGGCGCGGTGCCGTTCCTGCTGCGCCTGCGCCCCGACATCCCCCTCGTGGGCTCCACCCTGACGCTGGCCTTCGTGGAGGCCAAGCTCAAGGAGCACCGCATCACCCCCTACACGCTCGCGGTGAAGGAGGGGCAGGTCGAGCAGATGGGCCCCTTCGAGTGCGAGTTCGTGGCCGTCAACCACTCCATCCCCGACGCGCTGGCCGTCGCCGTGCGCACCAGCGCCGGCACGGTGCTCCACACCGGCGACTTCAAGATGGACCAGCTGCCGCTCGACGGCCGCATCACCGACCTGCGCGCCTTCGCCCGCCTCGGCGAGCGCGGGATCGACCTGTTCATGGTCGACTCCACCAACGCCGAGGTGCCCGGCTTCACCACCTCCGAGCGCGAGATCACCCCCGTGCTCGACCGCGTCTTCGCCACCGCCCAGCGCCGGCTCATCGTGGCGAGCTTCGCCTCCCACGTGCACCGCGTGCAGCAGGTCCTCGACACCGCCCACAAGCACGGCCGCAAGGTGGCCTTCGTGGGCCGCTCCATGGTCCGCAACATGGGCGTGGCGGCCGACCTGGGCTACCTCGAGGTGCCCCAGGGCGTCGTCGTCGACATCAAGCAGGTCGAGGACCTGCCGGACGCGAAGGTCGTGCTGATGTGCACCGGCTCGCAGGGCGAGCCGATGGCCGCCCTGAGCCGGATGGCCAACAACGACCACCGGGTGACCGTCGGCGCCGGAGACACGGTGGTGCTCGCGTCCTCGCTCATCCCCGGCAACGAGAACGCGGTCTACCGCGTCATCAACGGCCTGATCCGCCTGGGCGCCGACGTGGTGCACTCCGGCAACGCCCGGGTCCACGTCTCCGGCCACGCCAGCGCCGGTGAGCTCCTGTACTGCTACAACATCGTCAAGCCGAAGAACGTCATGCCCGTGCACGGCGAGGTGCGCCACCTGCACGCCAACGCCGAGCTGGCGGTGAAGACCGGCATCCCGCGCGAGCGCGTGGTGATCGCCGACAACGGCACCGTGGTCGACCTGCGCGGCGGCCGGCGCGAAGGTCGTCGGCCAGGTGCCCTGCGGCTACGTGTACGTCGACGGGTCCTCGGTGGGCTCCATCACCGACGCCGACCTCAAGGACCGCCTCGTCCTCGGCGACGAGGGCTTCATCTCGGTGTTCGTCGTGGTCGACCGGGCCACCGGCAGCGTCATCGCCGGACCGGAGGTCCACGCCCGCGGCGTCGCCGAGGACACCACCACGCTGCAGTCGATCGCACCGCGCATCACCGAGGCGCTGGCCCAGGCCGTGGCGCAGGCGCCGAGCGGAGGCGCGGGCGGGCAGGTCGACCTGCACCAGATGCAGCAGGTGGTCCGCAGGATCGTCGGCCGCTGGGCGGGGACGTCGCTGCGCCGCCGTCCCATGATCATCCCGGTGGTCGTCGAGGCCTGACCGGTGACCGGTCCCGGCGTGGGGCGTGTGTGAGGGGTGTGACAGCGGGTTAGCGTGGTCGCATGGCCACCCGCTCGCCCTCGCGCTCCCCAGCGTCGTCGGGAGCGACGAAGGCACCCGCCCGCTCGACCGGCCGCACCTCCGGCCGGTCGAGCGGGGCGGGCGCGTCGAAGGGGGCGGGTGCCTCGAAGGCCGCCCGACCCGCGGCCCACGCCCGCACGAGGCCGGTGTGGCCCCTGCGCGCCGTGCGCGGCACCTGGATGGGTCTCGCGCACGCAGTCGGCGGCAGCGCCCGGCGCGGCCGCCCGGACAGCGCCGACCTCGACCCCGACATCCGCCGCGACGGCGTCGGCCTGGCGCTGGTCGCCGCCGCCATCGTCGTCGCCGCCCGCGAGTGGTGGGGGATGCCCGGCGTCTTCGGCGACGTCGTCCACGCCGTGGTCGCGGGCACCGCGGGTCGGGTCGGCCTGGCGCTGCCGCTGGCCCTCGCCGTGCTGGCGCTGCGGCTGCTGCTGCGCCCGGACGCGGGGCGGGACAACAGCCGCGTCGCCGTCGGCCTGGCGGTGCTCGGCGTGGCCGTGGCCGGGGTGCTGCACGTCGCGGGGGGCTCGCCGAGCCCGCTGGACGGCGCCTCCGGCGTCCGCAGCGCCGGCGGGGTGCTCGGCTACCTGGTCGCCACGCCGCTGGACGCCGCCGTCGGGCACGCCCTGACCTACGTGCTCCTGGGCCTGCTCGCCGTCTTCGGGGTGCTCGTCACCACCGCGACCCCGGTGCACCTGGTGCCGCACCGCCTGGGCCTGCTCTACCGGACCCTCACCGGCGGCGACGACGTCCACGGGCCCCGCGACGGCTGGGACGACCCCGAGGGCGAGCTCGAGCGCCGCCAGCTCGACCAGGCCCGCGCCGAGCGGCGCGCCCGGCGCGGCGACGAGGCGTACGAGCAGGCGATGGAGCTCGAGGGCAAGCGCCCCCGGCGTGGTCGCAGGGGCCAGCCCGAGCGCGACGACCGGCCCGCGTTCGAGGAGCAGGCCGGCGCCGTCGTCGAGCTGCCGCCGGACGCCCCGGCGGACGGCTCCACCGACGGCTCCGGGGAGGTCTTCGACCCGTTCCGCGACTTCGGCACCGCCACCGGCCCGGTGGCCGACCCCGGCGCCGAGACGACGGCCGTCGAGCAGGCCCGCACCTCCTCGGCCGCCGGCGTCACCGCCCACGCCCGGGGTGCGCAGGCGATGGCGGGCGCGCAGCTGCAGGCTCCGCCGACCACCCAGCTCCCGCACCGCGTCGAGCAGATGGCCCTGGCGTTCACCGGCACCTACGAGATGCCCGGCGACGACGTCCTCGGCCACGGCGAGGGGCACGCGGTGCGCACCGAGGCCAACGACCGCGTCGTCGACGCGCTCACCGGGGTGCTCGACAACTTCGGCATCGACGCCCGGGTCGCCGACTTCACCCGCGGTCCCACGGTCACGCGCTACGAGGTCGAGCTCGGCACCGGCGTGAAGGTCGAGAAGGTCACCGCGCTGAGCAAGAACATCGCCTACGCGGTGGCCAGCGCCGACGTCCGGATCCTGTCGCCGATCCCCGGCAAGTCGGCGATCGGCGTGGAGATCCCCAACACCGACCGCGAGGTCGTCGTCCTGGGCGACGTGCTGCGCAGCGAGGTGGCGCAGAAGAACGCGCACCCGATGGTGATGGGGATCGGCAAGGACGTCGAGGGCGGCTACGTCATCACCAACCTCGCGAAGACCCCGCACCTCCTCGTGGCGGGCGCCACCGGCGCGGGCAAGTCGAGCTTCATCAACTCCATGATCGTCTCGATCCTCATGCGGGCCACGCCCGAGCAGGTCCGGATGATCCTCGTCGACCCCAAGCGCGTGGAGCTCACCGCCTACGAGGGCATCCCGCACCTGCTCAACCCGATCATCACCAACGCCAAGAAGGCCGCCGAGGCGCTGCAGTGGGTGGTCGAGGAGATGGACCGCCGCTACGACGACCTCGCCGAGTACGGCTTCAAGCACGTCGACGACTTCAACGCCGCCGTGGAGGAGGGCCGCATCGAGGGGCCCCCGGGCAGCGACCGCGCCTTCATCCGGTACCCGTACCTGCTCGTCGTCGTCGACGAGCTGGCCGACCTCATGATGGTCGCGCCGCGGGACGTCGAGGACTCCATCGTGCGCATCACGCAGCTGGCCCGCGCGGCGGGGATCCACCTGGTGCTGGCCACGCAGCGCCCCTCGGTCGACGTCGTCACCGGCCTCATCAAGGCCAACGTGCCCTCGCGGCTGGCGTTCGCGACGTCGTCGCTCGCCGACTCCCGCGTGGTCCTGGACCAGCCGGGCGCCGAGAAGCTCATCGGGCAGGGCGACGCGCTGTTCCTGCCGATGGGCACCTCCAAGCCCAACCGCGTGCAGGGCGCCTGGGTCACCGAGTCCGAGGTGGCGCGCGTCGTCGCGCACGTCAAGAGCCAGGCGGACCCGCAGTACATCGAGGGCGTCATCGCGCCCAGCAGCGCCCAGAAGATCGCCGAGGACGTCGGCGACGACCTCGAGCTCATGCTCGCGGCCGCCGAGCACATCATCACGACGCAGTTCGGCTCGACCTCGATGCTGCAGCGCAAGCTGCGCGTCGGGTTCGCCAAGGCCGGGCGCCTGATGGACCTGCTGGAGCAGCGGGGCGTGGTCGGTCCGTCGGAGGGGTCCAAGGCCCGCGACGTCTACGTCAAGCCCGACGACCTCGACGAGGCCCTGGCCCGCCTGCAGGGCGAGGCCAGCGGCCTGGGCCGGGGCGGCGCGCCGGTGGTCGTGCCGCCGGGCGCGACGGCCGTGGTCGACCTCGCCGAGGGCGAGGGCTGGGACGACGGGGACGTCGACGGGCGCGGCGGCGAGGACGCCGGTGCCTCCGAGGACGCCTGGGAGCTCACCGACCGGTACTGACGGCCGGCCGGTCGCCGGCCGGTCGCTGACCGGTCCCCGGCCGGTCCCCGGTCGGTCGCTGCTGACCGGGTGCCCCCTGCGGGCGCCGTAGGCTTCCCCGGTGCCAGCTCCCTCCCCCCCGGCCACCGCGCCAGCCCCCCGGTCGGTGGCGCTGGTCACCCTCGGGTGCGTCAGGAACGAGGTCGACTCCGAGGAGCTGGCCGGCCGGCTCGCCTCCGCGGGGTGGCGCCTGGAGAGCGACCCGGCGCTGGCCGACGTCGCCGTCGTCAACACCTGCGGGTTCGTGGAGCAGGCGAAGAAGGACAGCGTCGACGTGCTCCTCGACGTCGCGGAGCTCCGCGACGACGAGCAGGCCCGCACGCAGGCGGTCGTCGCCGTCGGGTGCATGTCCGAGCGCTACGGCCAGGGCCTGGCCGACGAGCTCCCGGAGGTCGACGCCGTGCTCGGCTTCGACTCCTACGCCGACCTCTCCTCCCACCTCGACGCGATCCTGCACGGCGAGCGCCCCGCCTCCCACGTCCCGCGGGACCGCCGCACCCTGCTGCCGGTCAGCCCCGCGAAGCGCCAGCAGGCGGCGCGCGGCGGCGCGGTGGCGCTGCCGGGGCTGGGCGAGCTGGGCGCCTCCGACGCGGCGCGGGTGCCGGAGTCGGGCCCGCCCGTGGTGCGCGCCCGCCTGGGCACCGCGCCCTGGGCCCCGCTGAAGCTCGCCTCGGGCTGCGACCGGCGCTGCTCGTTCTGCGCCATCCCGTCCTTCCGCGGGTCCTTCGTCTCCCGTCCCCCCGCCGACGTCCTCACCGAGGCGCGCTGGCTCGCCGAGCAGGGCGTCAAGGAGGTCTTCCTCGTCAGCGAGAACTCCACCTCCTACGGCAAGGACCTCGGCGACCTGCGGGCGCTGGAGGCGCTGCTGCCGCAGCTCGCCGCCGTCGACGGCCTGGAGCGGGTGCGCGTGTCGTACCTGCAGCCCGCCGAGGTCCGCCCGGGCCTGCTGGAGGCGATCGCCGGCACCCCCGGCGTCGTCCCCTACTTCGACCTGTCCTTCCAGCACGCGGCCCCGGGCCTGCTGCGCCGGATGCGCCGCTTCGGCAGCACCGAGGAGTTCCTCGCCCTGCTGGACCGGGTCCGCGCGCTGGCCCCGGAGGCCGGGGTCCGCTCGAACGTCATCGTCGGGTTCCCGGGCGAGACCGAGGACGACGTCGCGGAGCTGACGCGGTTCCTGGAGGCCGCGCGGCTCGACGTGACCGGCGTCTTCGGCTACTCCGACGAGGACGGCACCGAGGCCGTTCGGCTGGACGGCCACCTCGACGAGGACGTCGTCGCCGACCGCGTCGACCGCGTCTCGCGCCTCGTGGAGGTCCTCGTCGACGCCCGGGCCGCCGAGCGCGTGGGGGAGCGGGCCGTGGTGCTCGTGGAGGAGCACGACGACGACGAGCCGGACGCCGACGGCCGCCCGTCCGCGGTGGGACGCACCGCGTTCCAGGGCCCCGACGTCGACGGGACGACGCGCCTCGAGCTCGCCCCCGGTGCGCCCCTTCCGGCCGTCGGTGACCTCGTCGCGGTGGAGGTCGTCGCCAGCGAGGGCGTCGACCTCGTGGCCCGGCCGCTGCCACGAGACGTCCCGTGAGCACCGCGGGCCCGGAGCAGCGGGTCAGCAACTGGAACATCGCCAACGCGCTGACGGTGTTCCGGGTGCTGCTGGTGCCGCTGGTGGCGTGGCTGCTGCTGGCCCACGGGGGCGAGGACCCGTGGTTCCGCCTCGGCGCCTTCGCCGCGTTCGCGGTCGCGAGCATCACCGACAAGATCGACGGCGACCTCGCCCGCAGCCGCAACCTCATCACCGACTTCGGCAAGATCGCCGACCCCATCGCCGACAAGCTGCTCCTGGGAGCCGTCTTCGTCGGGCTCTCGGTGCTCGGCGAGGTCTGGTGGTGGGTGACCGTCGTCATCCTCGTGCGCGAGGTCGGCATCACGCTGCTGCGGTTCGTCGTGATCCGGTACGGCGTCATCGCCGCCTCCCCGGGCGGGAAGCTCAAGACGGTGCTGCAGATGGCCGCCGCGGGGCTGTACCTGCTGCCGTGGGCGTCCTGGCTGTCGGGGACAGCGCTCGACGTCGTCGACGGGTTCCTGCTGGTGCTGCTCCTCGCCGCGGCCGCCGTGACGCTGGTCACCGGGGTCGACTACCTGGTGCGGGCGTGGCGGCTGGTCCGTGGCCGCTGACGCCGCCGCCGACGGGCTCGCCGGCCGGGTCGTGGCGGCGCTGCGCGCCAGCGGCCTGACCGTGGCGACGGCGGAGTCGCTGACCGCCGGGCAGGTCAGCGCGGCCCTCGCCGACGTGCCCGGCGCCTCCGACGTGCTGCGGGGCGGCGTGGTCGCCTACGCCACCGACGTCAAGGCCTCCGTCCTCGGAGTCGACGCAGCCCACCTGGAGGGGACCGGGCCGGTCGACGCCGGGGTCGCCATCGCGATGGCCCGCGGCGCGGCCCGGCTGCTGCGCGCCGACCTGGGGGTCGCGACCACCGGCGTCGCGGGCCCGGGCCCGCACGACGGGCACCCGGCGGGGACGGTCTTCGTGGCCGTCGCCGCCCCCGGCGAGGGGCCCGCGCGCTCCGAGGGGCTCGCGCTGCCCGGCGACCGCGCAGCGGTGAGGGCCAGTGCGACGGCGGCGGCGCTGCGGCTGCTCCTGGCGGCCCTGCCGTGACGGGGCGCGCGGGCGCTCCGGTCGCGGAGGGGGCCCCGGAACGCGCGGGGGAGGCGGAGCGTTGGACCAGGTGATGCCCAGCACGACCGCCCGCCGCGCCCCCGCCCTCCGACGTCCCACCGACCGCCCCGTGGTCCGCCCCGGCTCCCGCACGCCCACCCGCCCCGCCGGCCGGCCGGCGCCGCGGGTCCCGGTCCCTGTGGACGTCCCGTCACGCAGCGCTGCGACGGGGTATCGTGGTGTCTCGGCGACCTCTTCGCCGACCGGGCCCGCTGCTGGTGCAGCGGCCGGAGCGAGCGAAGGGAGGCGGCCCGTGCCACTGCTCCGACGTGAGATCGGCGACGTCCTCCGCTCCACCCGCCAGCAGCAGGGGCGCACCCTGCGCGAGGTCTCCGGTGCTGCGCGCGTCTCCCTGGGCTACCTCTCCGAGGTCGAGCGGGGTCAGAAGGAGGCGTCCAGCGAGCTGCTGTCGTCGATCTGCGACGCGCTCGAGATGCCCATGTCCACCGTGCTGCGCGCCGTCAGCGACCGGGTCGCGGCCGTCGAGGGCGCGGCCCCGGGCCTGCCGGTGCGGCCCGTCGGTGCCGTCTCGGCGATGCCCCCCGCCGCTCCCGCGGCGCTCGGCGGCTTCGAGGGCGCCGAGCCCCCCGCCGCGGCGCTGCCCGTCGGTGACCTCGGCATCAAGCCGGTCATCATCACGCGCGACGGGCTGGTCTCTGCCGCTTAGGTGATCGCTGCAGGAGCGGTCGCTTCCGAGACAGGACGATCATGGGCCTTCGGATCGCGATCATGGACTTGTGGGCCCATCGCCGCAGGACGTGGTCCCCGAAGCCCCTGGTCATCATCCTCGAGCCCATGATCGGCGCGTTCGGGGGTCGGGGGCGCCGAACCTGATGCCTCCCCGGGTGCGCTTCCCTGCGCCCAGGGGCGCCTGCGGAGCGCCATCGTCGGTGGGCCGGGGGCCCGGCTGGCAGTGCGGGCAGCTGAACGCGACCCGGTCGTGGGGCGCGACGCCGATCGGCGCCACCCGCACCGCCGTCCCGCACCGCCGGCACGGCAGCCCGGAGCGGCCGTGCACCCAGGCACGGGCGCCGTGGCTGGTCTCGCCGGTGCTCGACTGCGCGACGTCGACGGTCCCCGCGAGCAGCAGCCGGCGCACCAGCTCGACCAGGCTCCGCAGCCCCTCCTCCCCGCCCCGGACGGCGGCCACCGGCGTCCACGGCGAAGTGCCCCGCAGGAACAGGGCCTCGGCCATGAAGAACGTGCCCACCCCCGCCAGGACCCGCTGGTCGAGCAGCGCCTCCCCGACGGTGGTGGCGGGGCGGGCCGCGGCCAGGGCCCGCAGGTTCGCGAGGACCTGCGCGACGGCGTCGTCGTCCCACCCGGTGCCCAGCACGTCCGGGCCGAGGTGACCGACGAGGCGGTGCTCGTCGGCGGTGCGGACCAGGTCGAGCATCCCCAGCCGGTGGCCCACCGCCGTCCACCGGTCGTTCGCGAGCACCGCCCGCACCCCGTGGGCGGCGCGCGCCGTCGCCCACGGCTCACCGGTGGCGTGCACGTGCCAGCTGCCCTCCATGCGCAGGTGGCTGTGCAGGGTCACCGCGGGCTCGGGAGCGCCCGTGACACCGCCCGTCTCGCCGCCCGTCGCACTGCCGCGGCGGGCGGCCACGCGCAGCAGGAGGTGCTTGCCGCGGCTGACGACCTCGGTCACGGTGCGACCGCGCAGGTCGACGGCGGCCAGGGACGGCCACCGCAGGTCGCTGGTCACCAGCTGCCGCCCCGCCAGGGCCGCGTGGAGGCGCTGGGCGCTGCGCCAGACGACGTCGCCCTCAGGCACCGGCGGCTCCGCGGGCCACGACGAGGTCGGGGGTCAGGTCGGCGACGGTGCCCGCCCCGCACTGGCGCACCGCCAGGGCCAGCTCCTCGGTGAGGGCGTCGAGCACCGCGGCCACGCCGTCGGCGCCCCGCGCGGCCAGGCCCCACCAGGCGGGGCGGCCCACGAAGACCGCGCGGGCCCCCAGCGCCAGCGCCGCGGCGACGGCGGCGCCGCTGCGGACGCCGGAGTCGGCGTAGACCTCCGCTCCCGTCCCGCTCGCCCGCACCGCCGCGACGACCCCCGCCAGCGCCTGCGCCGCCGTCACCGACGCGCCCAGGCGCCTCCCGCCGTGCGTGGAGACGACGACCCCGGCGGCACCCGCCTCCACGCACGCCGCGGCGTCGGCGGGGTGCAGCACGCCCTTCACGACCACGGGGAGCCCCGTGCGGTCGGCGAGCCAGCCGATGGTGGCGAGGTCGACGTCGAGCGCGGGGGAGGCAGCGCCCTCGTCGGCGTCGGCCAGGTCGGTGGCGGTCAGCGCGGTGAGGCGCTCGCGGCCGGGCCCGTCGGGCCACTCGGTGGGCTCGATGCTCCCCGCCGAGGGGTCGTCGGGTCGCGCCAGGGCCGTGGTGTCGACCGTGAGCACCAGCGCCGAGGCCCCAGCGGCGGCGGCGCGCTCCACGAGCAGCGCTGTCAGCGCCCGGTCTCGCAGCACGTACACCTGGTACCACCAGGGCGCTCCGGCGGCGGTGACGTCGCCGAAGGGGACCGCGGTGTTGGTGGAGACCCCCAGCAGGCTCCCCGCCGCCGCGACGGCGCGGGCCGCCTCGGCCTCCCCGCGGGGGTGGGCGGCGACCTGCTGCGCCATCGGCGCCAGCAGCACCGGCGTCCGCACCGGGGTGCCGAGCACGGTGGTGGCCGTGCTGGTGCTGCCGGTGCCGCCGCGCAGGACGCGGGGCACCAGGCGCAGGCGGGCCCAGTCGGCCAGGCCCTCGGCGTGGCACTCCCCGCCGCCCGCGGTGGCACCGACGTACCCGGAGACGTGGGCGGGCAGCAGGGCCCGGGCCTCGGCCTCGAGGTCCAGGGCCAGCCGGGTCGCGCTCACGGGGTGCTCCTGCCGGTGATGGGGGTGGTGGGGCTGGCGCGCTCGTCGTCGTCCTGGTCGTCGTCGGCCAGGACCGCCTCGGCGACCGCGAGCAGCCGCGCCCGCAGCGGCGCCGTCAGGTCGGCCAGGTCGCGCTGGGCCCGCACGTACTCCGCCTTCCCCTCGCGGGTCTCCACAGCGATCGCCGGCAGCTCGCCGCCGTCGGCGCCGGTCAGGCCGGAGACGTCGTAGGGGGAGGCGCGCATGTCGACTTCTCGCGCGGTGCGGGCGGCCGCGAAGCAGTCGAGCAGGAGCTCGCCGGGGCACGCGGGTCCGAGGGCGACGGCGTGGCGCAGCACGTCCATCGAGACGTGGACGCACCCCGGCTGGTCGAGCGCGGCCTGGGTCTCGCGGGTGGGCACGACGGCGTTGCGGGGCAGCGCCTCGGGCGTGAAGAACCGGTAGGCGTCGATGTGCGTGCACCGCAGCGGGTGCGCCTCGACGACGGCGTCGGTGCCCGCCGCGCCCAGCCGCAGGGGGAGGGAGTGGCGGCGGGCTCCGGTGTCCTCGCCGCCGCCGTCGCCGTGGCCGGTCCGGTAGACCATCGCCCACTCGTGCATCCCGAAGCAGCCCAGGTGCGGGGCGCGCCGGCCCACCGCGGCGAGCAGGCGCCGCGTGGCGCGCAGCGCACGGCCGCGGTCCTGGACGAAGCGCTCGACGTCCAGGCCCACCTCGGCGCCCGGTCCGGCGCCGACCTCCGGGCCCACCACCGTGCCCACCACCGAGTACCAGCGCCGCATCGCGTGCGGGGCGTCGGCGGCGTCGGCCAGGCGCGTGCCGACCCCGGGGTGCCAGCGCCGCAGCTGCGCGGGCCGCAGCGCGTGGTAGTCGTAGAGGAAGTCGTCGACGGGGTGGCTGCGCGGCGCTCCCCGCCCGGCGCTGCGGCGCTCGCGGCGGCCGGCGGTGAGGGCGTCGGCGCGCGCCTCGTGCTCGGCGGCCCGCTGCTGCCAGTCCGGGCGGGGGAGCAGCCCGTGCAGCCGGGGGGCCGCCGTCGTCGTGCTCACCGGTCGAGCATCACACGCAGGGGTGCCGTCGCTGAAACCCGGCGGCAGGATCGCAGGGTGCGGCTCGTCGACCTCTCCCACCCGCTCGCCACCGGCATGACCACGTACCCGGGTGACCCCGCGGTCGAGGTCTCGCCGGCGCTCGAGCTGGCCCGGGACGGCTGCGCGGTCGCGGCGCTGCGGCTGGGGACCCACAGCGGGACGCACGTCGACGCGCCCTCCCACGTGGTGCCCGGCGGGGCGAGCATCGACCAGCTCGACCTGGCGCTCTTCGCGGGGCCGGCGGTCGTCGTCGACGTCCGCGGCGCCCGGCCGCGCCAGCGGATCGGGTGGGAGCCGTTCGCGGCGCACGCGGGGAGCTTCGGGCCCGGCGTCGTCGTCCTCGTCCGGACCGGGTGGGACGCCCTGTTCGACGACGCCGACGCCTACCCCGACCAGCCGTGGCTCGCCCCGGAGGTGGCGGAGCGGTTGGTGGGGCGGGGGTGCGCACGCTCGGCGTCGACGCGCTCAGCCCGGACGAGACCGGGGCCGAGGACCTCCGCGTGCACCGGGCGGTGCTCGGCGCGGCGGCGTCGTCGCCGAGAACCTGCGCGACCTCGGGGCGGTGCCCTCGGGGCCGGGCGGCCGCCCGTGGGTGAGCCTGCTGCCGCTGCGGGTCGCCGGAGGTGACGGGGCGCCGGTGCGGGCGGTGGCGTGGGACGCGGTGACCGGCGGCGGCTCAGGCGTCAGCGGCCGCTGAGGAGGGTGCGCTCCGACGCCGCGAGGTGGTCGTGGACGGCGGCGGGGCCCCGCCGTCGGACGTCGGCGAGGTAGGCGCGGTGCTGCTCGGCGAGGTCTGCGGGCGCCTCGTGCAGGTGCAGGTGGGCGGTGAACAGCCGCACCTCGGCGTCGAGCCCCGCGGAGGTCTCGGTGAGGCGCGGGCTCCCGGCAGCGGCGACGAGGGCGTGGTGGAGGGCGGCGTGCTCGGCGAGGACCTGCTGGCCCGGGCCAGCGACCACGGCGGCCGCCAGGGCATCCAGGTGCTCGGCGAGGACGGCGTCGACCTCGGCGGGCCAGTCACGGCCGTGGCGCACCACGAGCAGGCGGACGGCCTCGCTCTCCACCGCGCGGCGCAGGTCCTGCAGGGACCGGACCTCGTCGTCGTCGAGCGCCGTCACGCGGACCCCGGCGAAGGGCATCGAGGTCGCGAGCCGCTGCGCGACGAGCAGCGCCAGCGCGGACCGCACCGTGTGACGGCTGACCCCGTGCTCGGCGGCGAGGGCTGCCTCGCGCAGCGGGGTGCCCGGGGCCAGCGCGCCGTCGAGGACCCGCTCGCGGAGGCCGTCGGCGAGTGCCGCGGCGGTGGTCGTCGTCACGAGGGCACCGGCTCGGCGAGCGGGGCCCTGCGCCGGCCGGCGGAGGCCAGGACCACCAGGCCCGCGGCGATGAGCAGCAGGGCAGCGGCGTCGACGGCGGTGAGCCGCTCGTGGAGGACGGCCAGGCCGAGCACCGTCGCGGTGAGCGGCTCGGCGAGGGTGAGCGTGGCCACGGTCGCGGCGGGGAGGTCGCGCAGGCCGCGGCTGAACAGCACGTAGGCCAGCGCCGTGGTGACGCCGCCGAGCCAGAGCACCGCGAGCAGGGACCGGGCGTCACCGAGCCAGGCCGTCTCGCCCGCCAGCAGCACCGGCAGGCCCAGCACGGCGGCGCCGCCGAAGACCGCACCGACGGCGGCGCCCGGCGTCCAGCCGGCGTCCAGGAGCCGCTTGGTGGCCAGCGTGTAGACCGCGTAGCTCGCGCCGGCGCCGACGGAGGCGGCGACGCCGAGCGGGTCGACGTCGCTCCCGGTGCCGGCGCCGGTGAGGAGCACGAGACCGGCGACGCCGACCGCCGTCGCCACCAGCCAGCGGCGGCCGGGGCGGACGCCCGTGAGCAGCCAGCCCAGGACGCCGGTGAGCAGGGGCGCAGATCCCAGCGCGGTGACCGTGCCGACGGAGACGCCGTTCGCGGCGGTCCCGGCGAAGAAGAGGGGCTGGTAGGCGGCGACGCCGAGCGCACCGACCACGACGGCGGTGACGACGGTCGCTCGCCGCCGCACGGCCGGGTGCCCGTGGTCACGCGGGGGAGCGGGGGGCCGCAGGAGCGGTGAGGCGGCCAGGGCGGCCAGGAGGCCGCCGCCGACGACGATCCGCGCGGCACCCGCGGAGAGCGGCGACGCGTCGGCAGCCCCGATGGCGACGGCGGTGCCGGTGGAGCCGAAGCACACCGCCGCGAGGAGGACGAGGAGGACGGCGCGCACGTAGGATTGTTACACAATCCTACGTGATCACTGAGCGAGCCGGCCGAAGATCATGCAGTAGGCCATGATCCTCTCGGGAAGGATCATGGCCTACTGCATGATCGTCTTCGCCCCTCTCCGCGGCGATCCCCTCCTCTGCCGGCGGTGGACGACGGCGCGGACCCCGAGCCCCAGGCCGACCAGCGCGACCACCGCCACGAGCAGCACGAGCACCGGCGCCAGGATCGCCGCGAGCGTCAGGCCGAGGCTCACCGCGTCCTCGGCGGTGGAGGCCACCGGCGCTCCGGCCCCGACAGTGGTCGCGTTGACCGCGGCGCGGGTCGCCGACTTCGTGAGGCTCACCGCCAGCGCCAGCCCCGCCCCCAGGACCACCGGCACCCACCGGCCGTCAGCGGCCCAGGCGCCCGGGTCGTCGACGAGGGTGCTCGAGGTGCCGGCCCCCACCGCGATGCCCCCGGCCACCGGCCGCACGACCGCCCCGAGGACGTCGTTGAGGTGGTCGAGCCCCGGCACCTTGTCAGCGACGACCTCCACGACCAGCAGCACGCCCAGCACCGACAGGGCGACCGGGTCGGTGAGCCAGTCCCAGGCCTGCGGCAGCGGTACGAGGTCGGTCCACCGGGCCAGGACCCCGAGCAGGAGCAGCGGCAGGTAGGCGTTCAGACCGGCCGCCGACGCGAGCCCGAGACCGACGAGGACCTCCACGCCCCCATCATCCTCCGACGGGGTGGCGGAGGTCCATGATCACGGGGAGACCGCGGCGGCAGCGGCTGCGAGGCCGGACGTCAGCTGCGCACCCGCAGGCCCCTCGGCGTCGCGGTGAAGCCGGCCGCCTCCAGCGCGGAGGCGAGGGTGGAGCTGCCCGGGGCGAGCACCGCGGCGCCGTCGGCCTTCTCCACGGTCAGGCGGCCGAGGGCGCCGTCGCGGACGGCCAGCGCGAGCGCGTCGGCCCCCGCCTGCAGGGCCTCGCCGTCCTCGGTGAAGGACAGCAGGGTGCGGCCACCGCGCTCGACGTAGAGCACCAGGTCACCCTCCAGCAGCACCACCAGCGCACCCGCCTTGCGGCCGGGGCGGTGGCCGGTGCCGGCGGCGCCGGAGGTCTCGCGCTCCGGCCACGGCAAGGCCGCGCCGTAGGGGTTGGCCGGGTCGGCGGCGGCCAGCACCACCGTGCGGATGCCGTCGGCGCCGTCCTGCGACCCGGAGCCCTTCGCGCCCGCCGCGGGGCCGAGACCCGCGGCCTGCCACGGGT
Source organism: uncultured Actinomycetota bacterium (assembly GCA_963781365.1). Classification (GTDB taxonomy): domain Bacteria; phylum Actinomycetota; class Actinomycetes; order Actinomycetales; family Quadrisphaeraceae; genus Quadrisphaera. Next base: position 462,206 of record CAWAFR010000008.1, read on the forward strand.
CGGAGCTCCCGGCGTCAGGGCGGGCGGGTCCGCGCTGCCACTGCCCGCGCCCGATCGTCGACAGCGGCCGGCTCGCGGCGCGCAGCCGGTCGACGGCGCCCGTGCTCGCGAACTGCGAGGCGCCCAGCCCCTCGACGAAGTAGCCCCGGCGCACCCGCCCGGCCTCCTCCATCGCCGCCAGCACCCGGTAGACCGCGGCGAACCCGCCCGGCAGCCGCTCGGAGGCGACGGCGCCGCGGGTGAGCACGCCGTGCCGGTCGAGCAGCACCTCGGCGGTCACGGACGCCCGCACCGTGGCGTCGGGCTCCAGGTCGGGCAGCAGCGACCACCGGCCCACCGTGCTCGGCGGACCCGTGCGCGGTGCACCGCCGAAGCCGCCGCCGGGGCGCCCCAGGCCCCCGCCGGCCCGGCCGAGCCCGCCGTAGCGGGCCCCGGTCGGTGAGGTGCGCCCGTAGCGGGCCCGCGGCGTCGAGCGCGGCGCCCGGTGCGCGGTGCGGCCCCCGGACAGGCGGGCCCGCAGCGGCGCGAGCGTGTCGTTCGTGGCGTACCCGCCCCAGGCGAGGTCCCACAGCACCCGCTCCAGCGTGGCGTCGTCGACCCCGCCGAGGGGCTTGCCCTCGGCGTCGACCTGGGCCTCCAGGGCCCCTGCGACCGACCGGAAGAAGTGCGCCCCACCCCCTGCGAGCACCGCCAGGACCGCCGTGTGCACGTCGGTCAGCTCCAGGGCCTCGTCGGGCAGGGCGAGGGTCACCGGCGCGGCGTCGGCGGCGTGCAGGGAGACCCACCCGTCCTCCCCGGGCAGCGACCCGTGGCCCTGCCAGACCACCTCGCCGGCCGCGGTGAGCTCGTCGAGCAGCGCCGGGGCGTACCGCTCGACCCGCACGGGCAGGACGAGGGTCTCCAGGGCGCTCGCGGGGACGACGGCGCCCGCCAGCTGCTCCACGGCCCGCAGCAGCCCGTCGGCGCCCCGCAGCCGGGACCCGACCTGCTGCCAGCCGGGCAGGAAGCGCGCCAGGTCGCGCGGCGGCACCGGCTCGACCTCCGAGCGCAGCGCCGCCAGCGAACGGCGGCGCAGCAGGCGGAGCACCTCGGCGTCGCACCAGTCCGGGGTCCCGCCCGGGTCGGTGGTGAGCGCGCCGTCCAGCGAGAGGCGCACCTCGGAGGGCAGCAGGTCTCCGGAGACGACGCGGCCGCTGGCGGCGAGGCGCTTGAGGGCGTCGACGACGACGGCGACGCCGGTGCCCAGCCGCGCGGCGACGGTGGCCGCCGTGAACGGCGCATGGGACCGGGCCCAGCGGGAGACGAGGTCGGCCACCGGGTCGGGCACCGGGGCGGTGAACGCCTCCGGCACCCCGACGGGCAGCGGGGCGCCCAGGGCGTCGCGCAGGCGGCCGGCGTCCTCGATCGCGGCCCAGCGCTCCTGGCCGGCGATGCGCACGCGGATCACGCGGCGCGCCTCCTCGAGGTCGACGAGCCACCGGGCGACCTCGCCCTCGGACGCCGACGGCGCTGCCGGCGCCTCGGGCTCGCCGTCGCCCTCGGCCGGCACCGGCGCGGGCGCCTCGCCGCGCGAGCGGAGCGCGACCTCCGCCGTCGTCAGCGGGCCGAGCACCCGCAGCAGGTCGGCGACGTCCTCGCCGTCACGAGCCCGGCGGTCCGGGGCGAGGCGCTGCAGCTCGGACTGGGTGCGGGTGAGCTGCTCGGCGTCGAGCAGGTCCGCCAGGGACGCACCGTCGCCGCGGCCCAGCAGCTCCGCGAGCAGCGTCGGGTCGAGCGAGAGCGCGGCGGCGCGCTTCTCGGCGAGCGGGGTGTCGCCCTCGTAGAGGAACTGCGCGACGTACCCGAACAGCAGGGAGCGCGCGAACGGCGAGGGCTGCTCGGTGGTCACCTGCACCACGCGGACGGCGCCGGAGCGCAGGTCGCGCAGCAGGCCCGCGAGCCCGGGGACGTCGAAGACGTCGGAGAGCACCTCGCGGGCGGTCTCGAGCACCACCGGGAAGGACGGGTAGCGGCTCGCGACCTCCAGCAGCTGCGCGGCGCGCTGGCGCTGCTGCCACAGCGGGGTGCGGCGGTCCGGGCGGCGCCGCGGGAGCAGCAGCGACCGGGCGGCGCACTCGCGGAACCTCGAGGCGAACAGCGCGGAGCCGCCCAGCTCGGCGGTGACGAGGGCCTCGAGGTCCTCCGGCTCGACGAGGACGGCCTCCAGCACGTCGGGCGGCTCGCTGCGGGCGCTGAGCCCGCCCCCCAGCGACCCCGATGACGAGCCCAGCAGCGCCTCGCCGCCGTCGCCGTCCCACGTGCCGGACAGCAGGTCGAGGTCGGGCAGGCGCAGGACGATGCCGTCGTCGGCGCTCATGGCCTGGGCGTCGAGGCCGAAGCGCTCGCGCAGCCGGGCGGTCAGCGCCAGCGCCCAGGGCGCGTGCAGCTGGGCGCCGAAGGGGGAGTGGAGCACCACGCGCCAGTCGCCCAGCTCGTCGCGGAACCGCTCCACGACGATCGTGCGGTCGTCGGGGAGGTGGCCGGTGCTCTCCTGCTGCTCGCGCAGGTAGGCGAGGAGGTTGTCGGCGGCCCAGTCGTCGAGCCCGGCGGCCTTCGCGCGCTCCCGGGCGGGGTCCGGTGCGGCCTCGGCGTCCGCGCCGCCGCCCGGTCCGCTGCCCGTGCCGGCGGAGCGCTGGCTGATCTGCGCCCCGATCTCACGGGTGAAGGAGCCGATGGCCCGGCCCAGCTCGTAGGGGCGCCCGATCGCCTCGCCGTGCCAGAACGGGAGCTTGCCGGGCACGCCGGGCGCCGGGGTGACGAGCACGCGGTCGCTGGTGATGTCCTCGATGCGCCAGGTGGAGGTGCCCAGGGTGAAGACGTCGCCCACCCGGGACTCGTAGACCATCTCCTCGTCGAGCTCGCCGACGCGGCGGCCCGGCCCCTCCCCGGAGGCGAGGAAGACGCCGTACAGGCCGCGGTCGGGGATGGTGCCGCCGCTGGTGACCGCGAGGCGCTGCGCGCCGGGGCGCCCGATGAGGACGCCGGTGAGCCGGTCCCACACGATGCGGGGGCGCAGCTCGGCGAACTCCTCGCTGGGGTAGCGCCCGGCGAGCATGTCGAGCACCGCCTCCAGCACCCCGCGCGTCAGCCCCGAGAAGGGCGCTGCGCGACGGACGACCCGCTCCAGGTCGTCGACGGTGACCTCGTCCATCGCCGTCATCGCGACCACCTGCTGCGCGAGGACGTCGAGCGGTGAGGCCGGCACCTTCAGGGCCTCGATGCCGCCCGTCCGCATCCGCTCGGTGACCACGGCGGTCTGCACCAGGTCGCTGCGGTGCTGGGGGAACAGGGCCCCGCGGCTCGTGGCGCCCACCTGGTGGCCGGCGCGCCCGACGCGCTGCAGCCCGGAGGCCACCGACGGCGGGGAGCCGACCTGGACCACGAGGTCGACGGCGCCCATGTCGATGCCCAGCTCCAGGCTGGACGTGGCGACGACGGCGGGCAGCCGCCCGGCCTTGAGGTCCTCCTCGATGAGCGAGCGCTGCTCGCGGCTGACCGACCCGTGGTGCGCCCGGGCCAGCACCGGGGCGCTCACGGGGGTGCCCTTGGTCTGCCCGGCCTGGGCCATCACCTCCGCGGGAGGACGGGTGGGGCGGACGGAGCTGGGCGCGGAGGCTCGACCGACGAGGCGCTGACCTGCGTCGTCGTCGGAACCCTCACCCTCGACCTCATCATCAGGGTCAGCGTTGCGCTCGGCCCAGACCTCGTTGAGGCGGGTGGTGAGGCGCTCGGCGACCCGGCGGGAGTTGGCGAAGACGATCGTCGAGCGGTGAGCGGCTACGAGGTCGACCACCCGCTCCTCCAGGGCGGGCCAGATGGACCGGCGCTGGGGCTCCCCGGCGGCCAGGCCGGTGAGGTCCTCCTCGACGACCTGCCCCAGCTCGCCCATGTCGGGCACCGGCACGACGACCGACAGGTCCCACGTCTTGACCGACGCCGGCTGGACGATCGTGACGGGACGGCCGCCGCCGTCGGCGCCGTCGGCGGCCTCCCCGACGGGGCGGGCTCCGGCCAGGAACCGCGCCACGTCCTCCACCGGCCGCACCGTGGCCGACAGGCCGATCCGCTGCGCCGGGCGGCCGCCGCCGGCCTCGAGCAGCGCGTCGAGCCGCTCCAGCGTCAGCGCCAGGTGCGCGCCGCGCTTGGTTCCGGCCACCGCGTGGACCTCGTCGAGGATCACCGTCTCCACCCCGCCGAGCACCTCGCGCGCCTTGGCGGTCAGCAGCAGGAACAGCGACTCCGGCGTGGTGATCAGCACGTCCGGCGGGCGGCGGGTGAAGGCGCGGCGCTCGTCGGCGGGGGTGTCACCGGAGCGGATCGAGACGCTGACCTCCGGCACCGGCAGGCCCAACCGCTGGGCGGCGTACCCGATGCCCAGCAGGGGGGAGCGCAGGTTGCGCTCGACGTCGGTCGCGAGCGCCTTCAGCGGCGAGACGTAGATGACGCGGGTGCGCCGCAGCGGGTCTTCGGGGCGGCCGTCGGCGGCCAGCCGGTCCAGGGCCCACAGGAACGCCGACAGCGTCTTGCCGGAGCCGGTCGGGGCGACGACGAGGGCGTGGTCACCGCTGGAGATCGCTCGCCAGGCACCCTCCTGAGCGGAGGTCGGCTTCTCGAAGGCGCCGCGGAACCAGTCGCGGGTGGGCGCGGAGAAGCGCTCGAGGACGTCGTCGGAGGCGCCGTCTGCCGCGACCCCGTGCTTCCGTGCTGCCACCGGCGGATCGTCGCACCGACCACCGACAACGGCTCCCCAGCGCTGACCCGCCAGGACCGGCCCACCGGCTCCCCGGCTCCCCGGCGTGATCGTGCAGTCCCGCCACCCCGCGGCGTTGACCCCGGCCGCGTGCGGGCAGCGTCGGAGACCGTCGAGCGGAGGGGAGCGACGTGGAGGACCAGCTCGGAGCTGCCGTCCCGGTGCTGCGGGTGCAGGACGGTGACGCCGCGCGCGCCTTCTACGTCGACCGGCTCGGGTTCCGGGTGCTGTGGGAGCACCGCTTCGAGCCCGACCTGCCGCTCTACCTGCGCCTCCAGCGCGACGCCGCCGTCGTCGACCTGTCCGAGCACTACGGCGACGGCACGCCCGGCACGGTCCTGTGGGTGCCGGTGCGCGACGTCCGCGGGCTGCACGCGGAGCTGGCGCCCCGCCTGCGGGACCGCCAGCGGCCCGGCCTGGAGGACGACGCCCCGGGCGGCCCGACCTTCACCGTGCTCGACCCGTTCGGCAACGCTCTGCGCTTCTGCCAGCCGGGCGGCGGGACTGCATGATCACGCCGGGGGTGGGGGTGGGAGCAGCCCCCGGGACATGGCGACCGTGACCGCCGCCGTCCGGTCGTCGACGCCGAGCTTGGCGAAGACCCGCAGCAGGTGGCTCTTCACCGTCGCCTCCCCGATGAACAGCTCCGCCCCGATGCCGGGGTTGCTCAGCCCCCGCGCCACGCACGCCAGCACCTGCGTCTCCCGGGCCGTCAGCCGCTCCTGCGCCGGCTCGCGCATCCGGGTCAGCAGCCGCGCCGCCACCGGCGCGGCCAGCACGGTCTCGCCCCGGGCGGCACGGCGGACGGCGTCCGTGAGCACGGCGCGGGGGGCGTCCTTGAGCAGGTAGCCGGTCGCTCCTGCCTCCACGGCGCGCAGGATGTCGGCGTCGGTGTCGTAGGTGGTCAGCACCAGCACCCGCGCCCCGGGGTGCGCCTCCCGCAGCGCGGTGGTCGCCGCCACGCCGTCGACGCCGGGCATGCGCAGGTCCATGAGCACGACGTCGGGCGCCAGCTCGCCGTAGGCCGCGACCACGCCGGCGCCGTCGTCGACCTCCCCGACCACCGCCAGGTCGTTCTCGGCGGACAGCAGGGCGACGATGCCGGCGCGGACCACCGGGTGGTCGTCGACCACGAGCAGCCTCAGCGGCCCCACCGGCGGGCTCACGCGAGCGCCCCCGCGGCCCGGGGCTCCGGCCCGGTCGGCGGGGCCACCCCGCCGAGGGGCACGCGCACGCGGAGCACGCACCCGCCCGCCGGGCTCGCCTCCAGCGCCGCCGATCCGCCCACCTGCGCCGCCCGCGCGGCCATCGCCGCGAGGCCGTAGCCGGCGCCGGGCCCGCCCGTCCCCGCGGGTCCGAGGCCCGAGCCGTCGTCGCTGACGGTGAGCTCGACCCCCTCGACGTCGACGGCGAGGGCCACCACCGCGGTGCTGGCCCCGGCGTGCCGACCGGCGTTGGTCAGGCCCTCCTGGGCGGCCCGCAGCAGGACCACCTCGGCCTCCGCGGAGATCGGGGGCACCGGGCCGCCGTCCTCCAGGCGCACCCGCAGGGCGCCCTCGGCGTCGACCCGGGCCACCAGGCGGGCCAGGGCGCCGCTGAGCCGGTCACCGCCGGCGGCGCCGTGCAGGTCGGGGGGCGCCGTCGCCGCCACGATCGCGCGCGCCTCGGCGAGGTTCACCCGTGCCGTGGACTCCACCAGCGCCAGGCGCTCGCGGGCGACCCCGACCTGGGGGCCGGACAGGGTGGCGACGGCGTCGTCGGCGGCCTGGGCCAGCGCGACGATGCTCGTGAAGCCCTGCGCGAGGGTGTCGTGGATCTCCCCGGCCATCCGGCTGCGCTCGGCCAGCACCCCCCGGGCGTGGTCGGCGGCCGCGAGCTCGGCGCGGGCCTGGGTCAGCTGGGCCACCAGCTCGGCGCGAGTCTCGCTCTCGCGGACCAGCCCGGTGATCCACAGCCCCAGGACCACGGCCGGCCCCACCTGCAGCAGCCCGGTGAACGCCGCGTCGCGCAGCCCCGCCGACGACCACCCCCGCCCGGCGGCCTCGGCGCCGGCGAGCACCAGCGGCACGGCGGCCACGACGACGACGGCGAGGCGCCGGGTGGTCATCGCCCACGCCTGCGGGAACAGCACGAACAGCAGCGGCAGCGCGAGCCCGCCCCCGGCGGCCTCCTGCACGAGCAGCACGGCGACCAGCAGCACCGCTGCCCAGGCCCCGATCCGCCAGCCCCGGACGTCCGGGGCCCGCAGCATCGGCGCCGCCAGCACGGGGTACACCGCCCCTGCGGCCGCCAGCGCGACGACGGCGGCGAGCGCCCGCCCGCTGCCGTCGAGCGCGGCCGCCGCCAGCGGCACCGCCGTCACAGCGGCCATCGCCCCGAAGGCGACGTGCCAGCCGGTGCGCGAGCGCTCCCAGAAGTCCCGCTGCTCCTGCCCGGGGCGGCGCGCTTCCCGGTCCGCCGACAGCGCCCCGGCGGAGCCCGCGGCCGCGGGCGTCACCGGTCGCCCCTCCGGCGCCAGCGGAAGGTGGTCCGGCACAGGAGCAGCCCGACGACGGTCCACCCGGCCAGCACGAGGGCGATCAGGCCCAGCTGCCAGGACCCCGCGGGCTCCGCCGCAGCCATCGTCTGCGGCAGCAGCGCCGCCCGGAACCCCTGCGCCATCCACTTCAGCGGGAAGACCGCCGCGACGTCCTGCATCCACCCCGGCAGCTGGGAGTAGACGAAGAAGACCCCCGAGATGAACTGCAGCACCAGGACGACCGGTGCGGTGACGGCGCTCGCCGAGCGCCCGGTGCGCGGCACGCTGGAGTAGGCGATGCCCAGCAGCGTCCCGGCGGAGGCACCGAGGACGGTCACCCACGCCAGCGTCGCCCACTGCTGCGGGCCGGACGGCAGGTCGACGCCGAAGAACAGGTGCGCGGCGGTCAGCAGCGCCGCCAGCTGCACGACCCCGGTGACGACGACGAGCCCCACCTTGCCCAGGAAGTACGCGGCGGGCGGCATCGGGGTGCCCTCCAGGCGCTTGAGCAGGCCCTCGTCGCGCTCCACCGCGATGGAGATCGCCAGCGACTGGAAGCTCACGAGCAGCACGCCCGAGGCGGCCATGCCGGCGGTGAAGTACTGCGTGAAGCTCACCCCGGGCGCCACGTCACCGCTGAAGACGGACCCGAAGATGAACAGGAAGATGATCGGGAAGGCGACGTTGAAGATCATCGAGTCCCACGAGCGGCTGAGCTCCTTCAGCTCCACCACCACCCGGGCCAGCGAGGTGCGGGCCAGGAACGCGGGGGAGCGCAGCGAGCGGGCCGCAGGGTTCGCGGGGGCGGTGGCCGCGGGCGTCGTCGTCGTGCTCATCGTGCTGCTCCCTCGGCGCCGGTCGTGGTCTGGCTGATCAGGGACAGGTAGGCGTCCTCCAGCGTGGGGCGGTGCACCGACAGCCCGTCGAGCTCGCCGAGCTGCGCGTGCAGCCGGGCCACCAGCGCCGACGGCTCGGGGGTGAGCTCGGTGCGCCAGCCGCCGTCCGGGGCGCGCCAGCGCACGGTGGCCGTGGCCGCGTCCCGGCCCCCCAGGGAGGCGGGTGTGCCCGCCGCGACGATCCGGCCGTCGTCGATGACGGCGAGGGCGTCAGCGAGCACCTCGACCTCGTCGAGGTAGTGGGTGGTGAGCAGGATCGTCGTGCCGTCGGCCGCGAGCAGCTGCACGAGAGCCCAGAACTCGCGGCGGGCCTCGGGGTCGAAGCCGGTGGTCGGCTCGTCGAGGAAGAGCAGCTCCGGGGCCCCGATGATCCCGAGGGCGACGTCGAGGCGCCGCCGCCGCCCACCGGACAGGGCGCTGGCGCGGGTGCCGGCGTCGTCGGTCAGGCCGACCTGCTCGATCACGTCGCGCGGGCGGCGCGGCCGGGGGTAGAAGGTGGCGAACTGCTGGACGACCTCGGCGACGGTGAGGTCGGAGAGGTCCTTCGTCGACTGCGCGACGATCCCGATCCGGCTGCGCCACGCCGGGGTGGGGTGCCCCGGGTCGGTGCCCAGCACGCTCACGGCCCCGGCGGTGCGGGCGCGGTAGCCCTCGAGCACCTCCACGGTGGTCGACTTGCCCGCGCCGTTCGGGCCGAGCAGGGCGAAGACCTGCCCGGGGGGCACCTCGAAGGAGATGCCGTCGACGGCTCGCTTGAGGTGGTGGCCCGTGCCGTAGTGCTTGTGGAGGCCGTCGACGACGACGGCGCTGGTGCTGCTGCTGGGCATGCGTCGAGAGTGCCCTGTGCGGACGCCTCGCGGCAGGGCCCGTCGGCTGGTCCGCGCCTCCACCGACCGGTGGAGGCGGCAGGAGTCCGGTCAGGCGCGGGGGCGCACCGGGACGAGGCGGCCCGTGCGCGCCGCCCAGACCTCGAACAGCACGGTGAACAGGGGCGGGACGCTCGCGACGACGGCGGCGACGACGGTGGCCGGGCTCCAGCGCAGCGTCCGCCACGCCACCGCGGTCATCACCAGGTAGGCGACGAACGCACCGCCGTGGACCGGGCCGGCGACCTGCACCCCGACCGGCGTGGGGTCGGCGGCCAGGTACTTGAACCACATGCTGGTCAGCAGGGCCACCCAGGTGAGCGCCTCGAGCACCGCGACGGTCGTGAAGGCGCGCAGCACGAGCACCTGGCGGCGCGTCGGGGCGGGGCGGAGGTCGGTCGTGGAGTCGGTCGGGGTCTCGGTCGGCGCGGCCACGTCCGTGATCACACCACGGACGGGACCGGTCGGTGCGCCGTCGGCCCTGCCGACGTGGCGCGCCTCACCGCCCGGAGCGAGGATCGGTGGATGCGCCACAGCGAGTTCTGGCAGCTGTCCGACGAGGTCTTCGGGCCGGAGTACTCCCGGTCCCTGGCCGCCGACCTCGTGATCGGCGACCTCGGCGGTCGCACCGCGCTGCAGGCCCTCGACGACGGGATCCCCCCGCGGCAGGTGTGGGACGCGCTCTGCGACGCCCAGGACGTGCCGGCCGGCCGTCGCTGGGTCGACCCCCGCGAGGTGGCCCGCCCCAGCGCCAGCGCCGCTGACCGACGGCGATGGTGCTCAGCGGGGCCTCACCGCCTGCAGCGTGCAGCTGAGCGGGATCCAGCCGGCCTCCGAGCCCGGCAGGCGCCACTCGCCGTCCTCGCCCACCTCCATCCGCTCCAGCGCCTTCCACGGGAGGCTGCGGTGCTCCTCGAAGCCGGTGATGACGAGCCCGGCGTCCAGCAGGGCGGTGATGATCTCCCCGGTGCCGTGGTTCCACTCGGCGCTGCGGGTGTGGGCGAACTCGGCGTCGGTCTCGACGCAGCTGCCCGGCTCGTCCCACACCGTCGGCTCCGGGCGCTCGAAGCAGGGGAACGCGAGCACGAGCAGGCCGTCGGTGCGGTCGAGGTCGGTGGCCCACAGCACCGGGTGGCCCTCGCGCAGGAACAGCCGCCCGCCGGGGGCGAGCAGCGCGGCCACCAGCTGCGCCCAGCGGCTCACGTCCGGCAGCCAGCAGAGCGCGCCGACGCCCGTGTAGACGAGGTCGTAGCGGCCGGTGCCGACTGCGGCCAGCACGGCGTCGGCGTCGGACACGTCCGCCCGGTGGAAGTCGACCTCCGCGCCGGTCCGGTCCGCGAGGGCCGCAGCCTCGGCCAGCGCCGCGGGGGAGAAGTCGACGCCGCCCGTCTCCCCCGGCTGGGGACGACGCCGACGGCCTACCGGCGCACCTTCGCCGGCGCCCGCTGAGGGGCACCGCCCTCGCCATCAGCCCGCTTCTGGCGCTCCAAGAGGTCCGGCGACGACCGAGAGCGGGCTGATGGCGGGGAGGAAGGGCTCAGGCGCCGCCCTCGGTGAGGGGCACCTCGACGGGGGTGAAGGAGGCCCCGACGACGTCGACGCCCTCACCGGTCAGCGCCGCCAGCGCGGCCGTGACGTGCTCGTCGGTGTACGCGTCGGCCCCGGGGTCCTGGGTGATGACCGTGGCGCCGTCGGCGTTCTTGGTCTGCAGGGCGATCTCGACGGTCTGCTTCCACAGCGCGCTGTCGAAGGACCCCACGCCGGCGGAGGGGGAGGGCCAGATGAGCTTGTTGACCTCGTTGACCTGCCACAGCTGGTGGCTCGCGCCGAGGGTCGAGCCGGCGGCCACGACGATGTCGCGGGTCTTCTCGGCGTTGTCGCGGGCGTAGACCCAGCCCTTCAGGGACGCCTTGACGAACGCCGTCGTCTGGTCGCCGTAGGCGGAGTCGGACAGCTTCTCGGTGTTCGCCCAGATCGAGTCCTGGAGCATCGCCGTCCCGACCTCGTTCCAGTTCAGCACGGTGAGCTCGCTCGGCTGGAAGAGCTTGCCGGTGGCCGGGTTCACGGCCTCCAGCACCTGCGCGTACTCGTTGTAGGTCATCGCCTGGGCCGCGGCGATGTCTCCGGCGATGAAGGCGTTCATGTCGAACTGCTGCTGGACGAGCGTGACGTCGGTGGCGGGGTCGAGACCGGCCTTCGTCATCGCCGCGAACAGCTCGAACTCGTTGCCGAAGCCCCAGTTGCCGACCGTCTTGCCCTTGAGGTCCGCCACGGTCGAGATCCCGGCGGAGGCGAAGGAGACCTGCCGGGTGCCGGAGCGCTGGAAGACCTGCGCCACGTTGGTGATGCCGGCGCCCTGCTCGCGGCTGGCGAGGGCCTTGGGCACCCAGGCGATGGCGTAGTCGACCTGCCCCTGCGCCAGCACGGTCTGCGGGACGATGTCGGTGCCGCCGTCGACGATCGTGACGTCGAGGCCCTCGTCCTCGTAGTACCCCTGGTCGAGCGCAGCGAGGTACCCGGCGAACTGCGCCTGCTTGAACCACTGCAGCTGCAGCTTCACCGGGGTCAGGCCGCCGGACGACGACGCGGCGCCGGCCGAGGAGCTCCCGCTGCCGGTGGCGGCGGTGTCGGCGGTGCCGCAGGCGGCGAGCGCGCCGGCTCCCGCGACGCCGAGGGCGCCGGTGAGCAGGGAGCGGCGGGTGATCGTGCGTGACATGGGGTCCTCCGGTGTGGCGCGGGGTTCCTTGATCGTCGGGAGACGCCGAGGTGTGAGCGGGGTCAGGGGGTGGAACGGGTGCGGCGCCACGGGGTGGCGACGTGCTCGGCCGCCAGGGCGGCCGCGTAGAAGAGCAGCCCGAGGACGCAGGCGGCGGTGACGTACGCCCACGCCCGCGGGTAGGCGCTGTTGGCCGCGGCGGAGGTGATCCGCGAGCCCAGCCCGGACTGCAGGCCGCCGAAGTACTCGGCGACGACGGCGGAGATCACCGCGCCCGCGGCGGCCAGGCGCAGCCCGGTGAAGACGAACGGCAGCGCCCCGGGCAGCGTCACGGTCCGGGTCATCGCCCAGCCGCTGGCCGCGCACGCCCGCATCAGCTCGGCGTGCACCGGCGCCACGGCCTGCAGCCCGCGCAGGGAGTTCACGAACACCGGCACGAAGACGACGACGGTCACCACCAGCCGCCGCGGCAGCTCGCTCGTGGCGCCGAACATCGTGGCGAAGATCGGCGCCAGCGCGACGATCGGCAGCGCCGCCGCCATCGCCGCCAGCGGCACCATGACGCCCTCCAGCCACCGCAGCCGCGAGGCCAGCGCCGCCGCGACCAGCGCGAGCACCGCTCCGGAGACCAGGCCCCACAGCGCGTTGGACCCGGTGGCCAGCCCCGCGGCCACCACCTGGGAGACCACCAGCTGCAGCGCGTCGAGGATCGCCAGCGGGCTCGGCAGCACGAACGGCGCCACCCGCCCGAGGGTCACGAAGACCTGCCAGGCCACGAGCACCACGACGGCGACGACGACGGGCGCCGCGACCCCGGCCCACGCCGGCAGCGCGCGCCTCACGAGCTCACCACCCGGGCCGGGGAGCCGCGCAGCGCCTCGCGGACGGCGGTGATGCCCGCGAAGAACTCCGGGGCCTCGCGCACGGCGGCGCCGTCGACGTCGCCGGCCGCGGCCCGCTCGGGCGAGCGCCCGGGCAGCGCCACGTCGACGACGGCGGCCACCCGGCCGGGCCGCGCCGACATCACCACCACCCGGTCGGACAGGTGCACCGCTTCGGGGATGGAGTGCGTGACGAACAGGACCGTCGTGCCCTCGCGGGCGCGGATCGCGAGCAGCTCGTCCTGCAGGCGCTCGCGGGTCATCTCGTCGAGCGCGCCGAACGGCTCGTCCATGAGCAGCAGCGCGGGGGAGGCCGCCAGGGAGCGGGCGATCGCCACCCGCTGCTGCATCCCGCCGGAGAGCTCACTCGGCCGCGAGCCGGCGACGTCGGCCAGCCCCACGAGCTCCAGCAGCTGCTCGGCGCGCTGGCGGCGCTCCTGCTTGCCGACTCCGTGCAGCTCCAGCGGCAGCTCCACGTTGCGCACGACCGTGCGCCACTCCAGCAGGCCCGCCTGCTGGAACGCGATGCCGTAGTCCTGCGCCTCGCGGGCCGCGCGGGCGGTCTTGCCCGCCACCCGCACGGTGCCGGCGGTGGGGCTGATGAGGTCGGCGACGACGCGCAGCAGGGTCGACTTGCCGCACCCGCTCGGGCCGATGAGGGAGACGAACTGGCCGGCGGGGATGGTCAGGGAGACGTCGTCGAGCGCCGTCGTCGCGCCGAAGCGCTGGGTGACGCCGTCGACCTCGACCATCGCGCTCGGGCTCGTCGTCGGGGTGGTGGTGCTCATGCGAGGGCCTTCCTCCGGCGCAGCACGCCGACGTCGAGCAGCGTCACCAGGCCCGCGGCGAGCAGGCCCAGCAGCGCCGCGCCGAGGACGGCGTCGTAGACGCGCGCCGGCGACGACGTCGCCTGCTGCGCGTACTCGATGACGAGGCGGCCGACGCCGCCGCGGGTGCCGGTGGAGATCTCCGCGACGATCGCCCCGACGACGGCGTTGGCCGCCGCCAGGCGCAGCGCCGGCACGAGGAACGGCACCGACGCGGGCAGCCGCAGGTGCACCAGCTGCTGGCGCCAGCTCGCGGCGCAGGACGCGAACAGCTCCTCCTCCACCGCGCCCGGCGCCTGCAGGCCGCGCAGCAGCCCGACGGCGACGGGGGAGAAGGACAGGAACGCGCTGATGACGACGACGGACGCCTCCGGCGACCACGCCACCGACCCGAACCGCACCACCCCGCCCCACCCGGCGACCAGCGGGGCGAGCGCGATGATCGGCACGGTCTGGCTCAGCACCACCCACGGCAGCAGCCCGGACTCCAGCAGCCGCAGCCGCTGCATGACGACGGCGAGCACCGCCCCCACGAGCCCGCCGAGCACCAGGCCGAGCAGGGCCAGCCGCAGCGAGAACAGGGCTCCGGAGAGCACCGCGGCGCCGATGGTGCGCGAGCCCGCGACGCCGGCGACCTCGGGCGTGCCCAGCGTGGTCACGACGGTCCACAGGTGGGGCATGGCGCGGTCGTCGGTGCGGGGTAGCAGGCGGGTGGTGCCGATGCTCGCGCCGTCGGCGGGCCCGAGCGCCTTGTAGACCTCCCACACCACGGCCAGGACGACCAGGGCCAGGACGACAGCGCCGACCCTGCGCACCGCCGTCCCCGCCCGGCTGGCCCGCCCCTCGTCACCCCCCGCGACGATCGAGGAGGAACGGCTCAGCGAGCGAGCCGAACTTCCTTGATCGTCGCGGAGGAGAGGCGTGCTCACAGGGCTCCCGCGCCCTCGACGACGTGGGTGCCGTAGGCGTCGACGACGGCGTCCTTCGCGTCGTGCTGGGCGTAGACGGCGAACTGGTCGCAGCCCAGCTCGGCGAGCTCCGCCAGGCGGCGCAGCTGCTCCTCGGGCGGGCCGAGCACGCAGAACCTGTCGATGACCTCGTCCGGGACGAACGCGGCGTGGGTGTTGCCGGCGCGGCCGTGCTGGGAGTAGTCGTAGCCCTCGCGGGCCTTGATGTAGTCGCTCAGCGCGGTCGGGACGCCGCCGCCGTCACCGCCGTACCGGGCGACGATGTCAGCGATGTGGTTGCCGACCATCCCGCCGAACCAGCGGGTCTGGTCCCGGGCGTGCGCCAGCTGGGTGTCGGACCCGTCCGTGACGTACGCCGGCGCCGCGACGCAGAACCGGATCGACGCCGGGTCCCGCCCGGCGGCCCCGGCGGCCTCGCGGACCTTGGCGATGGTCCACGCGGCGATGGCCGGGTCGGCCAGCTGGAGGATGAACCCGTCGGCCACCTCGCCCGTGAGCTGCAGGGCCTTCGGCCCGTAGGCAGCGACCCACACCTCCACCGCGGGCGTGCCCGCGGCCACCCAGGGCAGGTGGACCTCGGCGCCACCGCGCTCGACGGTCCCCCCGCCGGTCAGCGTGCGGATCGTCGTGACGGACTCGCGCAGGTCGGCCAGCGTCACCGGCTTCCCGGAGATCGTGCGCACCGCGGAGTCGCCGCGCCCGATCCCGCAGACCACGCGGCCGCCGTGCATCTCGGCGAGGGTGGCGAAGGTCGACGCCGTCACCGTGGTGTCGCGGGTGGCGGGGTTGGTGACCATCGGCCCGACGACGATCCGCTCGGTCGCGCCGAGCATCGCCGCGTGGATGACGTACGGCTCCTGCCACAGCACGTGGGAGTCGAAGGTCCAGGCGTGGGAGAAGCCCGCCTGCTCCGCGCGGACCGTCGCCTCGACGACGGCGCGGCCGGGCGGGTCGGTCTGGAAGACGACGCCGACGTCCATCAGGCGCTCACCGCAGGTAGCTCGACAGGCCGCGGCGCACGAACCGGCCGTGGCCGGCGCGGCCGGTCCACACGCCGTCGTCCAGCACCACCGAGCCGCGCGACATCACCGTCCGGACCCCGCCGGTCACCGCGAAGCCCTCCCACGCCGAGTGGTCGAGGTTCATGTGGTGGCTGTCCTTGGACAGGACGTGCTGCTCGGCCGGGTCGTAGACGACGACGTCGGCGTCCGAGCCGGGCGCGATGACGCCCTTCTTCGGGTACATGCCGAACATGCGCGCCGGCGTCGTCGAGCAGGTCTCCACCCAGCGCGCCAGGGAGATCTTCCCGGCGACGACGCCCTGGTGGACGAGGTCCATCCGGTGCTCCACGGTGCCCATCCCGTTGGGGATCTTCCGGAAGTCGCCGCGGCCCAGCTCCTTCTGGTCCTTGAAGCAGAAGGGGCAGTGGTCGGTGGAGACGATGGCGAGGTCGTCGGTGCGCAGGCCCTTCCACAGGTCGGCGTGGTGGCCCTCGTGCTTGCTGCGCAGCGGCGGGGAGGCCACCCACTTCGCGCCCTCGAAGGGGTCGCCGTCGGCGGAGACCGCCCCGAGCTGGTCCTCCAGGGTCAGGTAGAGGTACTGCGGGCAGGTCTCGGCGAAGACGTTGCGGCCGGCGTCGCGCGCTGCGGCGACGTGCTGCAGCGCCTGGGTCGCCGACAGGTGCACGAAGTAGACCGGCGTCGAGCCGGCGACCTCGGCGAGGTTGATGACGCGGTGCGTCGCCTCGCCCTCCAGGACCGCCGGGCGGGTCAGGCCGTGCCAGACCGGCGTCGTGTCGCCGCGGGCGGCGGCCTGGGCGGCGAGGACGTCGATGGCGATGCCGTTCTCCGCGTGCATCATGATCATCGCGCCGTTCTCGCGGGCGCGTCTGCATCGCCCGCAGGATCTGGCCGTCGTCGCTGTAGAAGACGCCGGGGTAGGCGGTGAACAGCTTGAAGCTCGTCACGCCCTCCTCGGCGACGAGCCGGTCCATGGCCTTGAGTGCCGCCTCGTCGACGCCGCCCATGATCATGTGGAAGCCGTAGTCGATCGCGCAGTCTTCCCGTCGGCCTTGGCGTGCCAGGCGGCGAGGCCCTCCTCACGTCCTGCCCCGCGGTCTGGACGGCGAAGTCGACGATCGTCGTCGTCCCGCCCCAGGCCGCCGCGACGGTGCCGGTGGTGAAGTCGTCGGAGGCCTCGGTGCCCCCGAACGGCAGCCCATGTGGGTGTGGACGTCGATGCCACCCGGCACGACGTAGCTAGCCGGAGGCGTCGATGCGCCTCACGTCCGGCCCGACCAGGTGGTCGGCCCCGCCGGGCAGGTGCAGGCTCGCGATCACCTCTCCGTCGACGAGCACGTCCATCGGGACGGCTCCCGTGGTGGAGACGACGGTGCCGCCGGAGATGAGGGTCCGGGTGCTGGTGGAGGGCATCGGGCTTCACCAGGTCCCCGTAGGAGTCGGGGCGCCGGTCGCGGTAGAACGCCCAGCGGTCGCGGACGGTGGTCAGCAGGTCCATGTCGAGGTCCCGGACGACGAGCTCGGGGTCGTGTGCGGAGGCGTACTCGCCGACCGGCTTGCCCTCGGGGTCGACGAAGTAGCTGGTGCCGTAGAAGTCGTCGTCGCCGAGGTCCTCGACGCCCACCCGGTTGATCGCGCCGACGTAGTACTCGTTGGCGACGGCGGCCGCCGGCTGCTCGAGCTTCCAGAGGTAGTTGCGACAGCCCGCGGCTGGTGGCGGAGGGGTTGAACACGATCTCCGCGCCGTTCAGGCCGAGCGCTCGCCAGCCCTCGGGGAAGTGGCGGTCGTAGCAGATGTAGACCCCGACCCTGCCGACGGCGGTGTCGAAGACGGGGTAGCCGAGGTTGCCGGGGCGGAAGTAGAACTTCTCCCAGAAACCGCGTGGTCTGCGGGATGTGGTGCTTGCGGTACTTGCCGAGGTAGGTGCCGTCGGCGTCGATGACGGCGGCGGTGTTGTAGAGGACGCCGGGCTGCTCCTGCTCGTACACGGGCAGGACCATGACCATCCGGTGCTCTGCGCCAGCGCCTGGAAGCGCTCGACGGTCGGGCCCGGGACGGACTCGGCGTACTCGTAGAACTGCGGCGTCCTGCACCTGGCAGAAGTACGGGCCGTAGAACAGCTCCTGGAAGCAGATCACCTGGGCGCCCTGCTCGGCGGCCTGCACGAGGTAGTCCTCGTGGGCCTTGATCATCGACTCCTTGTCGCCGGTCCAGGTGGTCTGGACCAGCGCGGCGCGGACGGTGCGCGTCATCGGGCCTCCTCGCTTCGTGGTGGTGCTGGGTGCTGCCGCGGCCGCGCGACGTCCGCTCGGCCGTGAGCAGGGGCTCATGGTGGGGTGCACCCGGGTGCCCGCGGAAGGGGTCGGGTGCTGCTCCTCAGAGGTGATGGGTACGCACCGCGTGCGACAGCGGCGTTGCGCAGTGTTTCCGCCGTGTCACGGATGGTCGTGGGGACGTCGGTGATGAGTCGGAGCGCGCCGACCGGACCAAACGCCAGCGCGGAGCGTGACGGGTCGTCACGATGGAGGAGTGCCGACCGCCGACCCCGCGCTGCGCTCCGGCGCGACGCGGGCGCAGGCGGTCCTCCCGGCCCCGCGCCGCTCGCCCGAGCCGCCGGCCGACACCTCGATCGACGCCCCGGCAGACCTCTCGACCGCCGCGGTCGACCTCGACGGCGTCACCCCGCGTCGGCCCCGCCGCTCACCGCGCCCGGGTTCCGGCCCGGTGGTCGTGGCCCTGACCTGCGCGCTCGTCGTCGCGCTGGGCCTCGCCTGCTACCTGTGGGTGTCCGTCGACGCGTGGCGCGACCGCGCCGAGGGGGGTGACGCCGAGCGCGCCCGGCTCGCCGCCTCCGCGACGGCGCTGCAGCAGCGGGTCACCGCGCTGCAGGGCGACCTGGACGCCTCCGACGCCCGGGTCGAGCAGCTGGCCGCCGAGAGGGCCCGCGCTGCTGACCTCGCCGCGGCGACGGCGCAGCGCTCGGGCAGCTCGGCGAGGTCGGCGGCCGCGAGCGCGGCGGGGCTGACCCGGAGCACCGCGTGCGCGGCCTCGCTGCGGGCCCTGCTCGACGTCGTGCTGGCCGGCAGCGCTCCCGACGCCACGGCCGTGCGGCGCCTCGCGGTGAGCGCCGACGAGGACTGCGCCCGGGTGGACGGCGTCGGCGACGGCTCCGCTCTCGCCGACGCCCTGCCGTGACGCGGCGGACGTCGCCGGCGGCCGCGCTCACCACGTCCCTCGCCGCCGCGTCCCTCGTCGCCGCGGCGCTCGCGGGCTGCGGGCTCGTCCCGCCCCCGTCCGCCGCCGCTGAGCCCACCACCGCGGCGACCGCCGCCACGACGACCTCCGCCGAAGCCACCCCCGCCCCGGCAGAGGCCCTGCGCACCGCTGCCCGGGCGTCGGTGCGCCTGCGCTCGATCGGCTGCACCGGCGTCGAGACCGGCTCGGGCTTCGCTGTCGACCCCCACGTGCTGGTCACCAACGCGCACGTCGTGGTGGGGGCGCAGCAGCTGCAGGTCGACACCTGGGACGGCCACGAGCTGCAGGTCACGGGCACCGTCGTCGAGGCGGGCGCCGACCTCGCCGTCGTGCGCACCCGCGAGGAGCTGCCGACCTCCCTGCGCCTCGCGGACGCCGACCCCGCGGCCGGCGAGGCCGTGACCGTGGTCGGCTACCCCCGCGGGGAGGCGCTGGCGAGGGCCGCCGGCACGGTGGTCGGTCCGGTCACCGACCCGCTGGGGACGAGCGCGGGCCCGGTCCTCGCCGTCGACGCCCAGGTGGCTCCCGGCAGCTCAGGCAGCGCCGTGGTCGACGCGGCGGGCGCCGTCGTCGGGGTGGTCTACGCGGGGGCCGTCACCGGGGAGCACGCCTACGCGGTGCCCGTCTCGGTGCTGCGGACGGCACTCAGCGGGGCGCCGTCGCCCTCGGATCCCTCAGGCGGCTGCTGAGCGGTCGCTGCGGACGACGACGATGCCGGCCAGCACCACCGCGCCCCCGGCCAGCTGCAGCGGGCTGAGCTGCTGGCCCAGCGCCAGCCACGCCCACGCGGCGGCGAAGAGCACCTCGGTGAGCGCGACGAAGGACGCGGGGGCCGCCGAGAGGTGGCGGGCCGCGGCGATGCCGGTGCTGTAGGAGAACGCCGTCGCCAGCAGGACGAGCCCGAGCAGGGACGCCCACCACGGCACCACCACCCCGGCCAGGACGACGTCGCTGCTGCTCACGGCCATCGGCAGCACCCCGACCAGCGCCGCCAGGCCGAGCACCGCGGCACCGACCACCATGCCCGCCCAGGCCGTCGCGAGGGCGGGGACGCCGTCGTCCGCGCGGGCCGCGAGCACGAAGTAGACGGCCAGGCAGACGCCCGCGACGCCGGCCCAGACCAGCCCGACCCCGCCCGCGCCGCCCGACCCGCCGCCGACGCCCAGCACCAGCGCGAGGCCGCCGAGCGCGGCGAGGCCCCCGAGGGCGGTGCGCAGCCGCGGCCGCTGCCCCCCGGCCGTCCAGGCCCAGGCGACGACGAGCAGCACACCCGCGTACTCCACGAGCAGGGCGAGGGAGACGGGGACCGTCGCGACGGCGGCGAAGAAGCCGAGCTGGCAGCCCGCCATCGCGAAGAGGCCGAACGCCAGGGTGCGCCAGCGGGCCTCCCAGATCAGCGCCCAGCGGCCCCGCAGCTGGGTGAGGGCCAGGGGTGCGAGCACGACGGCGGCGCCGAGCATGCGGAGCAGGACGGCGCTGCCGGGAGTCCACCCCGCGGCGAGCAGGGAGTTCGCGAAGGTGCCGGAGAGCCCGAAGGCGGCTGCGGACGCGAGCCCGAGCAGGAGGCCGCGGGTCGCGGGGGTGACCGCCGGGCGGGGGACGACGTGCTGCGCCGCCGCCGTGGTGCTGGCCGACATGACCGAAACCTCCTACGCTCATGACATCTCGCGGTGACACTATCGACAGCGGTGAAAGGGGTCAAGGTGCTCTTCGCTCATGACACCGAGGTCGCGCTCGTCACGACGGCGGCCCTGGTCAACACCGCCGGGCCGGTCTCGGGGGAGGACGAGCTGCCCGACGTCGCCACCCTCGACGTCTTCCTCGACGAGCGCGGCTGGACCGGCCGCCGCGACCGCGACGACGTCGAGCTGGCCGCCGTCCGCGCCCTGCGCCCCCGGCTGCTGGGGCTGTGGGAGATGGCGGCGGCCGACGACGAGGACGGCGTCGTCGTCCTGGTCAACGCCCTGCTGGCCGAGGCGCGGGCTCTGCCGCAGCTGGTCCGCCACGACGACTGGGGCTACCACCTGCACGCCACCTCCGCGTCGGCGCCGCTGGCCGAGCGGATCGCCGTGGAGGCCGGGATGGCGATGGTCGACGTGGTGCGGACCGGTGAGCTGGGCCGGCTGCAGCGCTGCGCGGGGGAGGACTGCGACGACGTCTACGTCGACCTCTCCAAGAACCGCTCCCGCCGCTACTGCGACGGCTCCTGCGGCAACCGCGCAGCGGTGGCGGCCTACCGGGCGCGGCGGGCAGTCGTTGGCTGAGTCCGCTCTCGACCGGCTGGGCCTGACCGGCCTGTCACCCCGGATCTGGGCGGGCGATGGGCCGGGCCGGGGCGGGGTGTGACTCTCCCGGGGTGTGGGGGCACTGCCCGGGTGCGCCTCGGGGGCCTGTGGGCAGCTCGTCCACAGGCCCAGTTCCCGGAGGTGGGCGCTGCCCGGCCTGGTCACCTGCCCCAGATCCAGCGGTCTCCTTGGACCACGAGGAAGGTGCCGACCCACGGGGTGCAGCTGCCTGGACCGGGGTCGGCCACGGCGAGCACCTCGCCATCGACCTCCGTCACAGCCCCTGGGGCTCGCGGGTCTTCCTACCTCAGTAGCACATGAGTAGCATCAGTACGTGAAGCTCAGCGTCAGCCTGACCGACGACGACGTCGCCGCCCTCGACGAGTACGTCAGGAGCGCCGGACTGCCCTCCCGTTCGGCTGCGGTGCAGTTCGCCGTGAGGCAGCTGCGCCGCGCGGGCCTGGAGCAGGCCTACGTCGACGCCTTCGCCGAGTGGGACGCGTCCGGAGAGCGCAGTGCGTGGGACGCAGCGGCGGCGGACGGCCTTGACGATGCTGCGCGGTGAGGTCCGCCTGGTGGACCTGGAGCCCGTGCGCGGCAGTGAGGCGAACAAGCGGCGCCCTGCAGTGGTCGTGAGCAACGACCACGCCAACGCTGCTGCAGCCAGGAGCGGAAGAGGCGTGGTCACGGTTGTGCCGCTGACCAGCAGCACGTCCCGGGTGTGGCCCTTCCAGGTGCTGCTGCCAGCAGAGAGCACTGGACTCGACCGGGACTCCAAGGCGCAGGCGGAACAGGTCCGCTCGGTCTCCGTCGAGCGCGTCGGATCCCCGCTCGGTCGCCTCCTCGGTGAGCGCCTCGCGGAGGTCGATGAGGCTCTG
This sequence comes from uncultured Actinomycetota bacterium, assembly GCA_963781365.1. Classification (GTDB taxonomy): domain Bacteria; phylum Actinomycetota; class Actinomycetes; order Actinomycetales; family Quadrisphaeraceae; genus Quadrisphaera. The sequence continues at coordinate 484,105 of CAWAFR010000008.1, forward strand.
CGTCTCCACCTCGCTCTGTGAGGCCTCAGGCGTGGGCGTTCGGGTGATGATCGTCTACTGCTCACCCCGCGCCGCGGGTGCAGGCCGGTTCGAGGCCGATCCGCGGCGGAAGGGGCCGTCCATGTCGCCCGCCGCCGGTGCCGGAGCTGGTGGCGCCAGACGATGGTCAGCGGTGTGCGCTCGTCTCGTGCGCGAGGGTCCGACGGCCTGGCGCGGGGGCCGGTCGGCGCGGTCACGGCGGGCCACCAGGGCAGCCTCCGCCTCGGCCCGCGTGCGGTACCGCTCACGGGCCAGCCGACGCCCCGAACCGTCATGGACGTGCAGCGTGCAGCCGCGCCCACGCATCCGGTGGGGGAGCCACATCACCACGTCCAGCTCCGGCTGCGCGCCGCGGGCGCGTCGGCGACGTGGGCGCCGCCCGCGCCGCACTGGCGGACCGGCCGGGTCGAGGTCGTCCTGCCCGGCGGGTCCGAGGTGGCGATCGTGGAGGACGACGACTCCGTCCACGTCGGCGAGCACCACCTCGACGACGCCCGCGAGTCCGAGCTCCTCGCGGACCCGATGGCGTTCCTGGGGCAGCTGGCTGCCCCGTCGACGGGCCGGCATCCGCGGAGCGCGCGCGGGCGGGTCCCTGAGCTGCTGCAGGAGCACCGGGCGGCGTCGTTCCCCGCGCGCCTGCGCGGAGAGGAGGTCGCCGGCGTCGACGCGGTGGTGGTGGACGCCGACGTCGTTGGGATCGTCGTCAGCTGGCTCGACGGCGGCCAACGGCTGTCCCGCACCCACGAGCGGCTCCCGCCTCGGCTGATGGCCGATCTCGAGGCCGTCCTGGACGAGCTGGAGGACCCTGATGAGGTCACCCACCACCGCCGGCTGCGCACCACGGCCCGGGACGTCATCGGCGCGAGTCAGCGCCGCACGGGCCGGTAGCGCAGGTACAGGACGCCCTGACCGACGGTGCGGCTCTCCACGAGGTCGAGGTCGACCCGTCGGCGCCCCTGGGCGAAGAAGGGGACCCCGCCACCGACCAGCACCGGGTACACCCTGACGCGGTACTCGTCGATCAGACCCAGCGCAGCAGCCTCCGCGGCCAGCCGCGCCCCGCCGACGCCGATGTCACCCCCGGTCGACTCCGCGCGCAGCCGCTCGACCTCCTCCGCCAGCCCGGCCGTCGCCAGGCGCGTGCCACTGCCGCGCACCGTCGTGAGGGTGGTGGAGAGCACCACCTTCGGCAGCCGCTTCCACAGCCGTGCGAACTCGCGCTCGGCCTCGTCCTGGGACGGGTCGGTGTCGGCGGTGTCCCAGAAGAGCATCGTCTCGTAGAGGTGGCGCCCCAGCAGGTGGGCGCTGAGGCCCCTCACCTCCTCGGTGGCCAGGGCGAAGACCTCCGCGTCGGGGACGGACCAGTCGAAGCGCCCGTCGGGCCCGATGACGTAGCCGTCCAGGGAGGTGCTCATCGAGTACGTCACGTCCGGCACGGGGGCTCCTTGGTCGCTTCGGGACAGCTGCACCCACCACGACCGCCGCTGCCCCGCGGAGTCATCGACCGCTGTGCTGGTGGACGGTCCGCCAGGGGCTCACCCCGTGCCAGCGCCTGCGACGGCGGTCAGCCGTCCACGAGGCGGGCCGGCCGCCGGTGCGTCGAGCAGCACCGAGCGCGGCGCGCCGCGACCGCACCGACTCCTCACGCCCAGGGGGCGCCGCCGGTCGGTCACGGATCCCGGCCGCACCTCCTACCGGCGCCTGAGGGTGCATCGGCGGGGCGCCCGGCGGCACCGGCGGCACCGGCGGCACCGGCGGCACCGCGTCCGACCACCACCGGTCGGCCCCCCCTTCCCGGAAGCGGGGGGTGAGCGCGGTGGCTCGCGACCGACCCGGGACGGCCCGGCGAACTCCCCTCCACCACCACCACCGCCACCGAGCTGGAGGCGCTGACGGCCCCGGGCGGGCCGGAGGCGTGGACGGGCGGCCGCTCCGGCAGGCGGCCGGTGCGGGAGGCTACCGTCCCTCGGTGGCACCTGCGTGGCTGACAACCCTGTCCTGGACCGCCTTGGTCGTGGCCTTCGCCTGCGCCGCGTGGATCGTCTACGACGCCCGCGTGGCCGGCTGGCGGCAGCGGATGGCCGTCATGGAGTGGGTCTGGCCCGTCACCGCCCTCTACGCCGGACCGCTCGCGGTCTGGGCGTACCTGCGCTGGGGCCGGCCCTCGACCCACCGCGCCCAGCAGGCCGCGCAGGCACGGGGCTCGCACGTTCCCGCCAAGCCGTTCTGGGCCTCGGTCGCCGTCGGCGTCACGCACTGCGGAGCCGGCTGCACCCTCGGTGACATCATCGCCGAGACCGGGGTCTTCCTCCTGGGGTGGGAGCTGTTCGGTGAGCACCTGTACGCCGAGTACGCCTGGAGCTACCTGCTGGCCGTCGCCCTGGGGGTGGTGTTCCAGTACTTCGCGATCGCCCCGATGCGCGGGTTGGGGGTGGGGCAGGGGCTGTGGGAGGCGGCCAAGGCTGATGTGCTGAGCCTGACGGCGTTCGAGGTGGGGCTCTTCGGGTGGATGGCGCTGATGCGCTACGCCTTCTTCCCCGGGGCACCGCTGCGCCCCGACAGCGCGGCGTTCTGGTTCCTGATGGCGATCGGCATGTGCATCGGGTTCCTGACCAGCTACCCGATGAACTGGTGGCTGATCCGCCGGGGCACCAAGGAGGCCATGTGAGCGCCGTGGCAGGTGGGGCCCGCACAGACTGAGCGGACGAGGTGTCGACCCCCTCGCGTCGACACCTCGTTGCTGCGGGCTGAGGTCCCGGCCGCGGCGCTGGCCGTGAGCGCGGCGTCGAGGTCGTGCGGTCGAAGCCGGCGCCGGATGGTGACGACGACGGCGCCCTCCTGCGGCGCTGCGGCGGCCGTCGTGGTCGTTCCAGACCCGGTCGGCCCACGCGGTCTCGCGTGCACCGCGCGTCCGCGTCACCATCGTCGCGTGAGCAGCGTCGCCACACCAGAGCACCCCCGTGCCCGGCCCTCCCAGGTGCGGCAGGCCCTCCGCCTGCTGCGCCACCCCGCCAGGCCCGCTGCTGCACCCCAGGGGCTGAGCGACACCGACCAGCAGAGCGGTGCGATCCGGATGCACCGGCCGGCCGTCGACCCACCGGCAGGCGGGCGGGGCGACGTCCACCTCGTCGCGGCCCCTCACCCGCAGGACGGCGTCCGGCCGGGAGACGAGATCGGCGACGTCGCCGGGCTGGAGGCAGTCCGCGCTGCAGAAGGCCTCGACGACGGGGATCTCGAGCGCCGGTGGTGCGGGCGGTGACCGGGATGACGTGCTCGCGCAGCTGCGCTGCCGCGGCGTCCTGCCCCGGTCCGGACAGCAGGACGGGACGCCGGTGCTCAGCAGCACCCCGGCCAGGACGCCGGTGACGAGCCTCTCCCAGCTGGTGGGCGGCCGGCGCCGCAGGAGCCACGGCGGCACCTGGGGTGCGTCATCCGGAGGTGGTCCGGGCGGGACCCACGCGGCCAGCCTGGTCCTCTGTGGCCGGATCCGTCACGGGTGGCGGGAGGTGGGGCTGCTGGGCCGATGTCGAACGCGCGTTCGGTGGTGCGCGGTAGGGTGGGGCTCGTGCTGGTCGTCGCGGGGGTCCTGTCCACAGGTCCCCGGCGCGCAGCACCGGACTGTCGGTGGTGGCGCCTAGCGTCGTCTCCGAACGCACCGCAGCAGCGCCCGGCCGGTCCGGGTGCCCGTCGACAGAGGTGATCCGCGTGGCTGCTCCCACCAAGACCAACGACAAGTCCAAGTCGCTCGAGTTCGCTCTGGCGCAGATCGACAAGCAGTTCGGCAAGAACACCGTGATGCGCCTCGGAGACGAGGTGCGCGAGCCCATGAAGTTCATCCCCACCGGCTCGACGGCGCTCGACGTGGCGCTCGGCATCGGGGGCCTCCCGCGCGGCCGCGTGGTGGAGATCTACGGCCCGGAGAGCTCGGGCAAGACGACCGTCGCGCTGCACGCGGTGGCCAACGCGCAGAAGGCCGGCGGCATCGCCGCCTTCATCGACGCCGAGCACGCGCTCGACCCCGACTACGCGAAGAAGCTCGGCGTCGACACCGACGGGCTGCTGGTGTCCCAGCCCGACACCGGCGAGCAGGCCCTCGAGATCGCCGACATGCTCGTGCGCTCCGGGGCCCTCGACATCCTCGTCATCGACTCGGTGGCCGCCCTGGTGCCGCGCGCCGAGATCGAGGGCGAGATGGGTGACAGCCACGTCGGCCTGCAGGCCCGCCTGATGTCGCAGGCGCTGCGCAAGATGACGGGTGCGCTGAGCCAGTCCGGCACCACCGCGATCTTCATCAACCAGCTGCGCGAGAAGATCGGCGTGATGTTCGGCTCGCCGGAGACCACCACGGGCGGCAAGGCGCTGAAGTTCTACGCCTCGATCCGCCTCGACGTGCGCCGCATCGAGACGCTGAAGGACGGCAACGAGCCCGTCGGCAACCGCACCCGCGTCAAGGTCGTCAAGAACAAGGTCAGCCCGCCGTTCAAGCAGGCCGAGTTCGACATCCTCTACGGGTTCGGCATCTCCCGTGAGGGCGGCCTGATCGACATGGGCGTGGAGCACGGCTTCATCCGCAAGTCCGGTGCTTGGTACACCTACGAGGGCGACCAGCTCGGGCAGGGCAAGGAGAACGCCCGCACCTTCCTGCGTGACAACCCCGACCTCGGTGACGAGATCGAGCGCAAGATCAAGGAGAAGCTGGGCATCGGCCAGCCCAAGGCGGTCGAGGGTGCTGACACCGTCGAGCTGCCCGCTGAGGTGAAGGTCGACTTCTGACCGGCACGCAGCACGAGGAGCGCGGGCAGCGCCGGGGCCGCGGACAGCGCGGGCCCGGCCGCTCGGGCCGCTCCGGCGGAGATGAGGGGGCTGCCCGCCCGGTCGACCGCGACCCCGCCGCCACCGCCCGCGACGTGGTGCTGCGGCAGCTCACCGCAGCACCGCGCAGCCGGGCGCAGCTGGCGAAGAAGCTCGCCGAGCGCGACGTTCCGGACGACGTTGCCACGGCGGTGCTCGACCGGTTCACCGAGGTCGGGCTCGTGGACGACGCCGCCTACGCCGAGGTCCTCGTGCGCTCCCAGCAGCTCACGCGGGGCCTCGGCCGGCGCGGCCTCGCGCACGAGCTGCGGGCGAAGGGCGTCGACGACGCCACCGCGGCCGAGGCCCTCGAGCAGGTCGACGACGCCAGCGAGGAAGCCCTCGCGCGCCAGCTCGTCGAGCGGAAGCTGCGCTCGATGTCCCGGCTGGAGCCCGACGTCAAGATCCGGCGCCTGGCGGGGATGCTCGCCCGCAAGGGCTACCCGCAGGGGCTGGTGATGCGCGATCGTCCGTGAGGCGGTCACCGCTGACAGGGAGTCCTTGGAGGAGGAGGCCCTCGACGGCTGAGGCACCTCCTCAGCCGTCAGCCGAAGGCCGCTCCGCCACGTGGCGCAGCACCTGCGCGGCGACCTCGTCCGGGTCGTGGCGCGCGACGTCGACCACGAGGTCCGCTGCCTCCAGCAGCCAGGGCCGAGCCGCCTCGTAGGGCTCGAGGTGCTCCAGCCGCCACGCGACGGCCTCGCCCGAGGCCTCGATCCGAGCCCGCAGCACTCGGTGGGCGCGTCGAGGAGGACGTGGACGACGTCGAGGCCGTTCTCGGCGAGCCCGTCCGTGATCTCCTCCCAGTGCTCGCGGCGCAGCACGGTCTGCGGGCACAGCAGGTGCTGGCCGGTCCAGCCGTGCAGCTCGGTGACCGCGGCCACGACGAGCCGGCGCCACGGGCGCCAGTGCTGGAAGTCGGTGACGGGGAAGTCCGCCAGCGCAGGCTGCAGCAGGTGCCCGACCGACTCGGGGTCGAAAGCCCGGCACCCGGGCAGCTGCGGCAGCAGGTGGGAGACCGTCGTCGTCTTGCCCGCACCGAACGGCCCGTTGACCCAGAGGATCACGGGTGATCGCCGTCCTCGAGAGGCACGTCGAGGAGGATCCCACCGTGGACCTCGCGATCGCCCCTGACGGCCGTCCCCGCTGCGCCTGGGCGGGGTCGACGCCGGACTACCTCGCCTACCACGACACCGAGTGGGGCTTCCCCGTCGACGACGACCGGCGGCTGTTCGAGAAGCTCTGCCTCGAGGGGTTCCAGTCGGGGCTGAGCTGGCTGACCATCCTGCGCAAGCGCGAGGCGTTCCGCGCGGCCTTCGCCGGGTTCGAGCACGAGGCGGTCGCCGCGTTCACCGACGCCGACGTCGCCCGGCTCCTCGCCGACGCGGGCATCGTGCGCCACCGCGGCAAGATCGAGGCGGCCATCGGCAACGCCCGCCTGGCCGCGGACCTCGTGGACGAGCACGGGAGCATCGCGGCGTGGGCCTGGAGCTGGGAGCCCGACCCCGCCGAGGCCGAGCCGCCCGCCACGCACACCACGACCCCGACCTCGGTGGCGCTGTCGAAGGACCTCAAGCGTCGCGGGTGGCGCTTCGTCGGACCGACCACGGTGTTCTCGTTCATGCAGGCGATGGGCCTGGTCAACGACCACGTCGAGGGGTGCGCCGTCCGCGAGGAGGTCGCCGTCGCCCGCGCGGCCTTCACCCGCCCCACCTGACCCGCACGTCCCCCGGGGAGGGCGCTGGGACGGGAAGCGGTCAGGGGCGGGGCCTCCGAGCGTCACCGGGCAGGCCGAAGCGCGTCACCACGCCCGAGGAGGCCAGCACGTGGTCCGGCGGGCGGAGCGCGAGGTCGGCGAAGCCCGTCGCGGCGAGCAGCCCGGGGTGCGCCCCGCCGGGGGAGTCCTCCAGCGCCACCACCCGCGCTGCGCGCAGCGGCCACGGCCCGTGCTCGTTCGGCACGTACCAGGTGCGGCCGAGGTGGCGCTGGTGCAGCCCCCAGCGCGAGGTCAGCCAGGTGGCCAGCGAGTCGTCGCCGGTCGCGGAGTCGGGCAGGTCGTCGCCCAGCTCCAGCTCCAGGCGCGAGCGCACCCCGGCCCGCCGACCCCGGCCCTGCACCGCGTACGCGACCCGGCCACCCGCAGCCGCGCCGCCGACACCGGCAGCGGCACCGGGAGCGGCCCGCCGGCCGAACGCCATCCGCGACCAGCGGTACGGCAGCCCGAACGCCGCCTGCGCCCCGGCGACGACGACGAGCCGCGAGCACTCCAGCGTGCAGAACACGATGCCGCGCCGGCCCGTGGCGTCGACGGAGTACAGCCGGACGTTGGTCTCCAGGAACGTGCCGGCCCACGGCACGCCCGGCCCGGTGCCGACCCCCGCGCCGACCATCCGGAACGGGATCAGCCCGACCCAGGTGACGCCGTCGCGGACGTCCGGCTCGACGCCCGGCGGCATCCAGCTCGCCACGCGCGCCGGGGGGACCGCCCAGTGGAGGAAGGCCGCGTCGCGCCAGGCCTGGCCCATCATCACCGGCCCGTGCAGCGGCGGGGCGGCGCCGACAGCCTCGGAGGGCGGCCTACGGTCCATGATCACGGGCGGGGAGGGGGTGGGGGCACGACCTATCCTCTTCTGCGTGGTCCTCCCCGCAAGCCAGCGCACGTACGCCGTCCGCACCTACGGGTGCCAGATGAACGCGCACGACTCCGAGCGCCTCGCGGGCCTGCTCGAGGGAGCCGGCTACACCCGCGCCGACGACGACGCCGCGAAGACGGGCGAGGCCGACGTCGTCGTCCTCAACACCTGCGCCGTCCGCGAGAACGCCGACAACCGCCTCTACGGCAACCTCGGGCACCTCGCGAGCGTCAAGGCGCGCCGGCCGGGGATGCAGATCGCCGTCGGCGGGTGCCTGGCGCAGAAGGACCGCGACGTGATCATCGCGAAGGCGCCGTGGGTCGACGTCGTCTTCGGCACCCACAACACCCACTCCCTGCCGGCCCTCCTGGAGCGGTCGAGGGTGCAGGAGGAGGCGGCGGTCGAGGTCCTGGAGGAGCTCGAGGTGTTCCCCTCGACGCTGCCGCAGGCCCGCGAGTCCGCCGCCAGCGCGTGGGTCTCCATCAGCGTGGGCTGCAACAACACCTGCACGTTCTGCATCGTCCCGGCGCTGCGCGGCAAGGAGAAGGACCGCCGCCCCGGCGACGTCCTCGCCGAGGTCGAGGCGCTGGTGGCCGACGGCGTCGTCGAGGTGACCCTGCTGGGGCAGAACGTCAACAGCTACGGCACCGGCGTCGGCGGGTTCGGCGGGGGGCTCGACGACGACGGGGCCGATGGCGGCCCGGTGCGGGGCCGCGGCAACAGCGCGTTCGCCGACCTGCTCCGCGCCGTCGGGCGCGTCGACGGCATCGAGCGGGTCCGCTTCACCAGCCCCCACCCCGCGATGTTCACCGACGACGTCATCACCGCGATGGCCGAGACGCCGACGGTGGCGCCGCAGCTGCACATGCCGCTGCAGTCCGGCAGCGACCGGGTGCTGCGGGCGATGCGCCGCTCCTACCGGTCGGAGAAGTTCCTGGGGATCCTCGACCGGGTCCGGGCGCAGATCCCCGACGCGGCGATCAGCACCGACATCATCGTCGGCTTCCCCGGGGAGACCGAGGACGACTTCGCCGAGACGCTGCGCGTGGTCGAGGCGAGCCGCTTCGCCAGCGCCTTCACCTTCCAGTACTCCCAGCGCCCGGGCACGCCCGCCGCGACCCTGCCCGACCAGCTGCCCAAGGCCGTGGTGCAGGAGCGTTACGAGCGGCTCGTAGCGCTGCAGGAGCGGATCTCCGAGGAGGAGGCCGCGCTGCAGGTGGGGCGCACCGTGGAGGTGCTCGTCGCGGAGGCGAAGGGCAAGAAGGACGACGCCGCCCACCGCGTCTCCGGGCGCGCCCGCGACAACCGCCTGGTGCACGTCGGCCTCCCGACCAGCGCTCCGGACGCCGAGCGCCCCCGCCCGGGTGACCTCGTCACCGTCGAGGTCACCCGCTCCGCGCCGCACCACCTCGTGGCGGACGTGCCGCTGGGCCAGCCGCTCCGGGTCCGCCGCACCCGCGGCGGCGACGCCTGGGACCGCCGCCAGCTCGCCAGCTGCGGCGTCCCCGCTCAGGGAGCCGGCGTCGCCGCGGCCTCCGGACGCTCGGTCGGCCTGGGGATCCCGACGCTGCGCGTCCCCGTGGCCTGAGACCCGCCCTCCCCGCCCTCTCCTCGATCGTCGCGGGACGGGGAGCGCGGGGCTCGGCGCAGGGAGCCGAGCAGCACCCCGCCGACCACGACGGCGCCCAGCGCGACCTCCCGCCACGGCGTCGCCTCGCCGAGCAGCAGGTGCGCGGCGAGCATCCCCACCACGGGCACGAGCATCGAGAACGGGGCGACCGAGCTCGACGGGTGGCGCGCCATCAGCGCTGACCAGGCCACCTGCCCGACGAGCGTCGCCACCAGCACGGTGAAGGCCAGCCCGCCCAGGGCCAGGAGCCCGGTCCGGGTGCCGAGCCCGGTGAACGCCGCCCCGATCCGCGCCGGGCCCTCCAGCACCAGCGACGCCAGGGCCAGCGGCAGCGGCGGCACCACGGAGACCCACAGCACCAGGCGCAGGGAGTCACCCGCCGTCGGGGGGCGGCCGGCGGCGACGGCGTCGCGCCAGGCGAGCCGCGAGGCGAGGTTTCCGAACGCCCACCCGAGGCCCCCGAGCAGGGTGAGGACGACGGGCAGCAGCGAGGCGGCCCCGCCGGCCTCCGCGCGGGAGAGCGCGATGCCGGCCAGCCCGAGCGCCGCCACCGCGATGCCGGCGACCTGCCGGCCCGAGAGCCGCTCGCGCAGCAGCGCCGCAGCCAGCACCACGGTGAACGGCGCTGAGGACTGCAGCACCAGCGACGCGAGCCCGGGCGGCATCCCCGCGGCCATCGCCGAGTACAGGAACACGAACTGCGCCACCCCGAAGCCGGCGCCGTACGCCAGCAGCCAGCGCAGCGGCACGCCCCGCGGTCGCGGCACGAAGAGCACCACCGGCACCGCGATCACGGCGAAGCGCACCGCGGCGCACAGCAGCGGCGGGAACTGCGCCAGCGACGCGTCGATGGCGACGAAGTTCAGCCCCCACGTCACGGCGACGGCGAGGGCGAGGAGGCGGGCGGTGAGCGGCACGCAACCACCCTGCGGCCGCCCCGACCGTGCAGTCCATCGACATCTGGCACACCGACGGTGCAGCGCGACTTCAGGGACGAGGGCGCGGCGCGCATGATCGCGGTGTGGATCCCCGGTCGCTGGAGGCGCTGCGCGCCGTCCGCTCCCAGGGCGGCGTCACCAGCGCCGCCGCCGTGCTGCACCTGACGCCGTCAGCGGTCTCCCAGCACCTCGCCTCCCTGGCGCGCCAGACCGGGGTCCCGCTCACCGAGCGCGTCGGGCGCGGCCTCCGGCTCACGGCAGCGGGGACGGCGCTCGCGGCGGCCGCGGACGACGTCGCCGTCGCCCTGGAGCGCGCCCGCACCGCCGTCCGCGACGCCCGCGAGGCCCCCACCGGCCTCGTGCGCGTCTCGGCGTTCTCCTCCGGTGCCGAGCTGCTGCTGCCGGGCCTGCTGACGCGCCTGGCGGGCACCGGGGTCGAGGTCGAGTACACCGACGAGGACGTGCCGCTCGACGACTTCGCACCGCTGACGGACCGCGTCGACGTCGTCGTCGCGCACCGCCCGGAGGACGTCCCGGCGTGGACCGGGGCCCCCGGCATCCGCGTGGTGCCGCTGGCGCGCGAGCCGCTCGACGTCGCCGTCCCGCTCGACCACCCCCTGGCCGGCAGCGCCACCGCCTCGGCCGCCGACCTCGTCGACGAGCGGTGGATCTCGGTGCAGGAGGGCTTCCCCGTCGCGGACGTGCTGCGCGCCGTCATGGCCGGTGCCGGAGCCCCGCGGGTGGTGGCGCGCATCAACGACTTCCACGTCGTGCTGGAGCTGGTCGCCGCCGGTCACGGGGTCGCGCTGCTGCCGCGCCACACCTGCGGGCGCCACCCCGGCGTGCGCCTGGTGCCCCTGGCGGGGGTACGCGCCGGCCGGTGGGTGGAGGCGCTCGTGCGAACCGACCGCGCGGAGCGGCCCGTGATCAGGCGAGTGCTGGACGAGCTGGTCGCGACCGCTGAGACAGCCACGCGCTGAGCTGCCCGGCGGGCACGGGGCGGCTGTGCCAGTAGCCCTGGGTGACGTCGCAGCCGATCTCGGTGAGCGCGCGGTGGGTGGCCTCGTCCTCGACGCCCTCGGCGACCAGGCGCATGCCCAGGTCGTGGGCGAGGTCGACGGTGGCGCGCACGATGAGCGCCGTCCGCGGGTCCTCCAGGAGGCGCACGGTGAAGGCGCGGTCGAGCTTCAGCTCGCTGGCGGGCAGGTGGTCCAGGTGCGCCAGGGAGGAGTACCCGGTCCCGTAGTCGTCGATCGAGAGCTCCACGCCCCGCGCCACCAGCTGCGCGGCGACCTCCAGGCCGTGGGCCGCCTCGCTGACGAGGCCGGTCTCGGTCACCTCCAGCACGAGCAGCTCCGGCGGCAGCGCGCGGGTGGCGAGCACCGCGTCGACGACGTCGAGCAGCGGCGCCCAGTCCAGGCAGCTGGCCGAGAGGTTCACCGCGACCCGCAGCTCGTGGCCCTCGCGGCGCCACCCGGCGGCCGCGGCGACGGCCTGGTGCAGGACCCGTTCGGTGATGGCGGGCAGCAGGCCGTGCTCCTCGGCGAGGTCGATGAAGGCGCTGGGCTGCAGCAGCCCCAGCTCCGGGTGCTCCCAGCGGGCGAGGGCCTCGACGCCGCTGATCCCGCCGTCGGCGTCGACCTGCGGCTGGTAGTGCGCCACGAGCTGGCCGGCGGCACCGGGGCGCGGCTGCTCCGCCAGGGCTGCGCGCAGGTCGTCGAGCAGCCGCGCCCGGTGGCGCGCCGCGGCGTCGACGGCCTCGTCGAACCACTGGACGGCCCCACCGGCGCTCTGCGCGCCGTGCAGGGCGAGCGCGGCGCGCCGCAGCAGCTCCTCGGGGGCCGACCCCGCGGCGACGTGCGCCACGCCGATGCTCGTCCCCAGCCGCACCAGGTGGCCGCCGGCGGCGATCGGGGCGGCGAGCACGGCGGCGACCCGCGACGCCAGCTCCGCCCCCGCGGCCTCGTCCGCGTCCGGGGCCAGCAGCGCGAACTCGTCGCCCCCGGGCCGGGCCAGCGCGAGGCGCCCCGTCGTGAGCCCGCGCAGCCGGTGGGCCACCTCCTGGAGCACGAGGTCGCCGGTGGCCTGGCCGTGGTGGTCGTTGACCTCCTTGAACGCGTCCAGGTCGACCAGCAGCAGGCAGACGCCGTCGTCGCCCTCCGCTCCGGTGCTGCCGCGGGGCGCCTGCAGGGCGCGCGCCACCTCGGCGCCGAGGCCGCGGCGGTTCAGGAGGTCGGTGAGGTCGTCGACGAGGGCGAGCTGCCGGCTGCCGAGCAGGCCCCGCACCTCCTCGGTCAGCGCCAGCAGCCGCACGCCCGCGCTGAGCACGCACGCGAGGGCGAGCACCACGGTCAGGTCGGGCAGCCCCAGCGCGTGGTCGGCCGCCAGCACCGCGCTGGCCCCCAGGAGCACCGAGGAGCTCACCAGCGCCAGGGTCCGGCGCGGGCTGACCAGGACCACCCGGGCGGGGGCGGGAGCCAGCGCCGAGGCGGTGAGCAGACCCAGCGGCGCCAGCCGCAGAGCGCCCAGGACCACCGTCACCAGCGGCGACGGGGGCAGCGCACCGACCGTGCACAGCACGGAGACCAGGTCGCCGGCGAAGAAGGTGGCGCTCCCGGCGGCCAGGGCGTCGACCCGCCGGTCGCGCCGACGGCCCCTCACCACCGCTGCCGCCACGCACAGGACCACGAGGAGCCCGGACCCCAGCGGCCTGCTGACCAGGGCGAGCGCGCCGAGCTCGGGAACGCCGTCAGCGGCGAGCACGGGCACGACCAGCGCCACCGCCACCGAGACCACCAGCAGGAACGCCGTCAGGGCGTCGAGCCAGGCGCTCGCCGCGACACCCTCCAGGGACTCGCGCACGATGCGGAACTGGCCGCCGAAGACGAGCAGGTACCCGGCGAGGGCCAGCACCAGCACGACCGGGTGGTCGCGGTAGGCGGTGAGCGGCATCGCGGGCGACGCCAGCGACCCGGAGGCGGCGGCTCCCGCGATGCGCACCACCAGCAGCACCGACAGGCCCGTCGTCAGGAGCAGCCAGGTGCCCCGGTCCGGGCGGCGCGCCGAGGCCACGGCCAGCACGCCGACGAACGCCAGCGCGATCACCAGGGACGCGGTGGTGGCGGCGCCGCGGGTCCACGGCAGCAGGCTCAGGAGCACCTGCAGCGCGGTCCCGACAGCGGTGGCCAGGAGCACCTGGGCCGCCGTCGGGAGGCGCCGCCAGCCGTGGCGGCGGAGCAGGGGGCTGCGGTGGGACCACCGGCGCTGGCCGCCTCGCGGGCGGGCTCGCGGGCGTTCGCGGGGAGCGCCGCCGGCGTCGTCCTGCGCCACGTCCACCCCCTCCCGCGAACCACCGGCCCCGGTCGGGGCTTCGACCGCGCATCGACGCCGGGGGCGACCGCCTTGAGCGTCCGTCCCCCCGATCCGCCGGACGGACCACCCGGCGGTCGGTGGCGTCGCCTACCGTGCCCGCGATGGACCTCCACTCCGTGGCCGAGCTCGTCCCGGCCCCCGCCGCCGGCGCGCACCGGGCCGGCGACGCCTGGCTCGCGGGCGGCACCTTCCTGTTCTCCGAGCCGCACCCCGGCGTGCAGCGCCTCGTCGACCTGTCCGGCTTCGGTTGGCCGTCGCTGGTCGAGCCCGGCGACGACGCCGACGGCGCCCTGCGGGTCGCGGCCACCTGCACCGTGAGCGAGCTCGCCGCCTGGGCAGCGGCCGCCGCGCGCGGGCAGCACGGCGCGCTCGGCACGGGCTCGCTGCGCGCCGCGCTGCTCGTCGGGCAGTGCGCCGACGCGTTCCTGGCCGGCTGGAAGGTGCAGGGCGTCGCCACGGTCGGCGGCAACGTCGCCACCGCGCTGCCCGCGGCGCCGATGGTGTCCTTGCTCGCCTCCCTCGACGCGACCGCCGTGGTGTGGGGGCCCGGCGGCGGCGCCCGGGAGGTCGCCGTGGCGGAGCTCGTCACCGGCGACCACACCACCTCCCTGGCCCCGGGGGAGCTGCTGCGCGAGGCCGTCGTCCCGGCGGCCGCGCTGGCAGCGCGCACCGCCTTCCGGCGGGTCAGCCTGACGCCGCTGGGACGCTCGGCGAGCCTCGTCGTGGGGCGCCTCGACGCCGGCGGCCAGCTGGTGGTGACGGTGACGGCGGCCGTGCGCGCCCCGGTGCAGCTGCGCTGGCCGTCCCTGCGCGCCTCCGGAGGGCCGCAGGCCGTGGCCGCCGCGCTCGACGCCGCCGTCGACGGCTCCAGCGAGCGCACCACCTGGCACGACGACGTCCACGGCCACCCCGCCTGGCGCCGCGCGATGGCGCTGCGCCAGGCCGGCGAGGTCGTCATCGAGCTGTCTGCGGGGCCGGCGGCCGCGCCGGACGGGGCAGCGGCGTGAGCGCCGTCGTCAACGGCAGCCCCGACGCGCGCGAGCCCCGGCCCGGGCAGTGCCTGCGCACCTGGCTGCGCGAGGGCGGGTGGACCGGGGTCAAGAAGGGCTGCGACGCCGGAGACTGCGGCGCCTGCACCGTGCACGTCGACGGGAGGGCGGTCCACAGCTGCCTGTACCCGGCGCAGCGCGCGCAGGGCCGCGAGGTCACCACCGTGGAGGGCCTCACGCCGTGCGGCGCCACCACCGGGCAGGGCCCGGGGCGGCAGCTGCACCCCACCCAGCGGGCCTTCCTCGACGCCCAGGGCTTCCAGTGCGGCTTCTGCACCGCGGGCATGGTCATGACCACGGCGGCGCTGACCGACCACCACCACGCCGACGACCACGACCTCCTCGACGACCTGCCCCGGGCGTTCAAGGGCAACCTCTGCCGCTGCACCGGGTACCGCTCCATCCGCGACGCCGTCGCCGGTCGCACCACCGTCGACGTCGGCGCGCCCCCGGACGGCGCCGCCGTCGGGCGCTCCACGCCCGCCCCCGCGGGCCCCGCGGTCGTCACCGGCGCCGCCCGCTTCACCCTCGACCTGCCGCCGGGCGAGCAGCCCTGGGGCGAGGCGGCGCCGCTGCACCTGAAGCTGCTGCGCTCCCCGCACTCCCACGCGCGAGTGGTCGGCGTCGACGCGACCGCCGCGCTCGCGGTCCCCGGCGTGGTGCGGGTGCTCACCGCCGACGACGTGGCCGTCCCGGTCCTGCACTCCAGCGCCCGCCACCACCGCTCCAGCGACGACCCCGACGACACGCTGCTGCTCGACCGGGTGGTCCGCTTCACGGGGCAGCGGGTGGCGGCCGTCGTCGCGGAGACCGAGGCCGCCGCCGAGGCCGGGGTCGCGGCGCTCTCGACCGGCGTGACGTACGAGGTCCTGCCCGCGGTGTTCGACCCCGACGTCGCGATGCACCCCGCGCGCACCGGCGCCCCGGTGCTGCACGGTGACAAGGACGCCTCGCTGACGCGCATCGCCCGGCCGCACGACAACGTCGTCGCGGAGGTCCACGGGCACCTCGGTGACGTCGAGGCGGGGTTCGCCGCCGCCCGCGCCGCCGGGGGAGCCGTCGTCGGCGGCACCTGGCGCAGCCAGCGGCTCGCGCACGCCGCGCTGGAGACCCACGCTGCCGTCGGGTGGCTCGACGGCCCGCTGGCCGAGGGCGGCCGCCTCGTGGTCCGCTCCTCCACGCAGACCCCGTTCCTCACCCGCGACGCCCTCGCGGTGGTGCTCGGGCTGCCGCGCGAGCAGGTGCGGGTGGTCGCCGGCCGCGTCGGCGGGGGGTTCGGCGGCAAGCAGGAGATGCTCGTGGAGGACGTCGTGGGCCTCGCCGTCCTGCTCACCGGCCGTCCGGTGCAGCTGGAGCTGACCCGCCGCGAGCAGTTCGAGGCCACCACGACGCGCCACCCGATGGCCGTCACCGCGCAGCTGGGCGCGCTGCCCGACGGCACGCTGACCGCGATGGCCCTGCGGGTGGTCTCCAACACCGGCGCGTACGGGAACCACGCCGCGGGGGTGCTCTTCCACGGCTGCGGGGAGTCCCTGGGGGTCTACCGCTGCGCGAGCAAGCGCGTCGACGGCTGGGCCGTCTACACGAACACCGTCCCCGCGGGCGCCTTCCGCGGCTACGGGCTGTCCCAGGTCGTCTTCGCGGTGGAGTCGGCGATGGACGAGCTCGCCCGCGCCCTCGGCATCGACCCCTACGAGCTGCGGCGCCGCAACGCCGTCGTCCCCGGAGACCCGATGACGGCGACCACCGACGAGGACGACGACGTCGTCTACGGCAGCTACGGCCTCGACCAGCTGCTCGACGGCGTGCAGGCGCGGGTGGCCGCAGACCGGGAGGCGGCGCGCGCCGAGGCGCCCGCGGGCTGGCCGGTGGGGGAGGGGATGGCGATCTCCATGATCGACACCGTGCCGCCGCGGGGCCACCACGCCGACGCCGCCGTCGCGCTCCTGCCCGGGGGTGCTGGTGGGCCGAGCTACGAGGTGCGCGTCGGCACGGCGGAGTTCGGCAACGGCACGACGACCGTGCACGCGCAGCTCGCGGCGACGGCGCTGTGGACGACGCCGTCGCGGGTGGTGGTGCGCCAGTCCGACACCGACGTCGTCCCGCACGACACCGGCGCCTTCGGCTCCACCGGCACGGTCGTGGCGGGACGGGCGGTGCACGCCGCGGCGGTGGCGCTCCGTGAGCTGCTCCTGGAGCGCGCCGCCGTGCGGGCCGGCGTGGTGCCCGCGCAGTGCCGCCTCGACGGCGACGCCGTCCTCGCCGGTGGGGTGCGCGTGCCGCTGACCGAGATCGCCGCCGCCGCCGCGCGCGAGGGCGTCGAGCTGGTCGGGCGCGGGTCGTGGGAGGGCACGCCGCGGTCGGTGGCCTTCGACGTTCAGGCGTTCACGGTGGCCTGCGACCCGGCCACGGGCGAGGTGCGGATCCTGCGGTCGGTGCACGGCGCCGACGCCGGCGTCGTCGTCAACCCCGAGCAGTGCCGCGGGCAGGTCGAGGGCGGCGTCGCGCAGGCGATCGGGGCGGCGCTGTACGAGGAGGTCCGCATCGACGACGACGGGCGGGTGGTGAACCCCGCGTTCCGCGGGTACCACCTGCCGACCTGGGCCGACGTGCCCGCCACGGAGGTGCTGTTCGCCGCCACGTCGGACACCACGGGCCCGCTCGGGGCGAAGTCCATGAGCGAGAGCCCCTACAACCCGGTGGCCCCGGCGCTGGCGAACGCCGTGCGCGACGCGACGGGCGTGCGGTTCCGGCGGCTGCCGATGGCGCGCGACCGGGTGTGGCTCGCCTGGCAGGGCGGGGCCGGGGGCGGCAGCGACGACGACGCGGGGGGCCCCACCGGGGGCGCCCGGAGCACGGACCAGCAGGAGGGAACGGCATGAGCACCGACAGCGGCACCGACAGCAGCACCGACAGCAGCACCGACACCGGGGGCACGACGGGGCCGAGCGCCCTGGAGCAGCTGTGGCTGGCCCGAGCGATCGACCTCGCACGCGAGAACGTCGACAGCGGCGGCGGACCCTTCGGTGCCGTCGTCGTCCGAGCCGACGAGGTGATCGCCACCGGCACGAACCTCGTCACGGCGACGCTCGACCCGACGGCGCACGCCGAGGTCGTCGCCATCCGCAACGCGTGCGCGGCGGTCGGGGACTTCCGGCTCACGGGTTGCGTGCTGGTGTCCTCCTGCGAGCCGTGCCCGCTGTGCCTGGCCGCCTCGCTGTGGGCGCGGGTGGACGCCGTCGTCTTCGCCGCGGACCGTGAGGACGCGGCCGTCGCCGGTTTCGACGACCGCGCCTTCTACGACCTGTTCGCCGCCCCGCGGGAGACCTGGCAGCTGCGGGTGTCGCAGGTGCCGCACGCCAGTCGCCTGGCACCCTTCACCGCGTGGGAGGAGCGCACCGACCGCCTCCGCTACTGAGCCCCACCGGGCCGCCCGGGCCACCTGGCGGTCGTACCCCCTCAGCCCTCGGACCTGGCCTCCCGGCGCTCCTCCAGGATGAGGTCCTTGCTGCGGACCAGCCGGAGCAGGGTCACCACCAGCAGGCCGCCCGCCACGTTCGCCAGGGCGGTGTACCAGAACCACGCCAGCCAGTCCGCGTAGCCGAAGGGGGCTCCCGCGTGCAGTGCGGCGAAGACGAGCAGGCTGTCCAGCACCGAGTGGAACATCTGCAGCCCGGCGAGCAGGAACCCACCGATCACGGCCGCCACGATCTTGGCGCCCTCGGACTGCGTGCCGTGCTGCATCCGCGTCATCAGCGTCAGCGTGCTCCCGGCGAGCACGCCCAGGCACACGGACTGCAGGTCCAGCGGGGCCTGGACGAAGTGCGACGCCGTCTGCACCGCGGTGGCGCGCAGGTCCGGGAAGGCTCGCACCACCAGCCACATGAAGATCCATCCGCCGGCCAGGTTGGCGACCAGGGTGCCGCTCCAGAGCTTGGCCAGCTGCCACCCGTCAGCCCTGCCGGCGACCACCGCGGTGACGGGCACGAGGAATCCTTCGGTGAACAGCTCGCTGCGGGCGAGCAGCAGCGCGACGAAGCCGACGCTGAACGCGAGGCCGGCCAGCAGGTGGCTTCCGGTGGCGGCGAAGACCGACAGCAGCGCGAGCACCCCGGTGCCGACCTCCAGCCCCCCGGCCAGGCCCGTGGTGATCACCTCCCGCCAGCTGCGGTGCAGCCGCTGGGCGCCCTCGCTGACGATCCTGTCGAAGGCTTCCCCGACCTCGTCCTCAGCAGGGGCGTCACCATCACCCAGCTCGCGTCGGACGTCACTCACCGCCGGCCCCGGACCCGGCTCAGGAGCGCTGGGCGACGTCGAACAGGGCCCGTCGTTTGACGGCCTCGCCGAACAGCGACAGGCCGGCGCCCAGCAGCACCAGGCCCGCCGTCCCCTGCGCCACCCACCGGAGCCGGGTCACGCCGGCGGCCCGGCGGGAGGAGGCGTCCAGGGTGATCGAGGTGCCCGCCCCGAACAGCAGCAGGCCCGACGGCGCGAACCGGCGCCACACGGCGAGGTCGCCGCGCGGGTCCGGTGGACTCCCGCTCACACCGCACCGTCGCGCGCGCCGTCCAGGTGCTCCCCGAAGAAGGCCTCGATGCGCTGCCACGCGTGCGCGGCAGCCTCCGGCTCCGGCCCGGCGCCGAGCACCCGCTGCATCACCGGGCGCAGAAGCACCGGACCGGTCGGGGCGTCGTTGAGGAAGCTGTGGCCGGCGCTGGGGTACTCACGCACGTCGTGGGGAACGCCGGCGTGCACCAGGGCTCGCTCGAGGCGGTCCGCGGCGCCGCGCTGCGAGGAGTCGCGGCCCCCGTAGCTCGCGACGACGGGGCAGGCGTCCGCGAGCGCCGCGTCCAGGGCGGCGTCGTCACCCGGCAGCTGGCCGTAGTTGACGGCGGAGGCTGCGTAGCCGCGGGAGGCCAGCTGCAGCGCGAAGGCGCCGCCCATGCAGAACCCGATGACCCCGATCCGCCCGGTGCACTCCCGGAGGGCCGTCAGCTGGGACCGCGCGGACTCCACGTCCTGGAAGGCCCGGCCCTCGCCCGCGGCGAGCGCCCGGAAGGTGGCGACCAGGCACCGCCTCGCGCCGCCCGCGCTGAACAGGTCGGGCATGAGCGTGAGGTAGCCGACCTCGGCCAGACGCTCGACCTGGCGGCGCATGACGTCGTCGACCCCGAAGGCCTCGTGGACGACGACGACCCCCGGCCACGGCCCGGTCCCGGCGGGGACGGCGAGCACCCCGCGCAGCTCGGGGCTCCCCCCGGTGCGGGAGGTGAGGCGGACGTCGGTGAGGCGGACCCCGGCCGTCGTCGTCGAGGTCGTCACGGGGTGAACACCGCCCTGAGGCAGCCGTCCTGCTTGTCCTTGAAGATCTGGTAGCCGTGCACGGCGTCCTCCAGCGGCAGGTGGTGGGTGGCCAGGAAGGACGTGTCGAGCTCGCCCTTCACCAGGTGCTCCAGCAGGCGCGGGACGTAGCGCTGGCCGTGCTGCTGCGCCGCGCGCAGCGTGAGTCCCTTGTTGAGCACCACACCCATGGGGAAGGAGTCGGTCAGCCCGTAGACCCCGAGCACGGCGACGACTCCGCCCTTGCGGCAGGCCATCACCGCTTCGCGCAGCGGGGTCGCTCGGTCGGTCTCGAGGCGGACGGCCTGCTTGACGCGGTCGACGGCCTGCTGGAGGCCCGTTCCGTGCGCCTCCATGCCGACCGCCTCGATGACGGCGTCGGGCCCGCGGCCACCGGTCATCTCCCTCAGCGCCTCCTGGACGCTGTCGGTGCCGGTGTAGTCGAGCGTCTCCGCGCCGAGGTGGTCGCGGGCGGCGGCGAGACGCTCCGGCAGGCGGTCCACGACGATGACGCGCTCGGCCCCCATGAGCCTGGCACCCGCCGCCGCCATGAGCCCCACCGCGCCGGCGCCGAAGACCGCGACGACGTCACCCGGGGTGATCTCGCAGAAGTCCGCACCGGTCCATCCGGTGGGGGCGGCGTCGGAGGCGAAGAGCGCCTGCACGTCGCTGACGCCGTCGGGCACGGTGAAGCAGTTGACGTCGCCGAACGGGACCCGGACGAACTCGGCGTGCGAGCCGGCGTACCCGCCGAAGGGGTGGGTGTACCCGTAGATCCCGCCGCTGGGAAAACCCAGCACCGGCTGCTGCACCACCGCGTTCGGGTTGGTGGTGTCGCACAGCGAGGGCATGCCCTGCTGGCAGTACCAGCAGGCACCACAGGAGATGAAGCTGGGGACGACGACCCGGTCGCCGACCCGCACCCGCTGCACCTCGGGGCCGACGGCGACGACCTCGCCCATGAACTCGTGACCGAAGACGTCACCCGCGCGCATGCCAGGCAGGTAGCCGTCGATGAAGTGCAGGTCGGAGCCGCAGGTGGTGGTCAGCCTGACCTCGAGGAGCACATCACGCGGGTTGATGATCTTCGGCTCGTCCACCGACTCGACCGAGAGGTCGTTGACACCGTTCCAGACCAGGGCGCGCACGGGTCAGCCCCTCTCGTCGCGGGCCGCGGGCTGCGGCCTCAGGGTGGGGATCTCCCCGGTCTGCAGCAGGGCGCGCAGGCGGTAGAGCAGGGTGAACGCCGCGGCGCCGGCCGCAGCCGAAGGGATCGGCAGATCCGCGCGCAGACGGGCCTCGGTGCCGAGGCCGCGCGGCGCCGGGCTCGTCGTCAGCTCCAGGCTCGAGCCGCCGCCCTCGAAGCGCAGGCCGTCGTGGCGGCGGACCAGGGTGGTGTCCCACGCCGGGGCGTTGCTGCCGTCGCCGCTGCCGAAGGTCCAGCGGTAGCTGTCGGTGCCGGTCGCTTCGACGCTGCCCAGGTCCCCGAGCAGACGGCCCAGCACTGACGGCTCCGACCAGGGACCCAGCACCTGCACGGCGCTCGCGGCGATGGTCAGGGTCTGCTGGGCGGGGACGTGGTGGCCGCTGGCCGGGACGGGGAGGTGACCGGCCACCGCCGGTGGGAGGCGGTCGCCCAGCTTCTGCGCGGCGCCTGAGGCGACCCTCCTCACCGCCTCGAGCGAGCCTCGTGGTCCGGACGGGTGCTCCGCAGGTCTCACCGTGCAGACGCTACGACGGGGCCGCTCCGGCGGCGAGACGATCAGCGCGCTGCCGTCGGTGCCGCGGGCGCCGTCCGCGTGCGCGACGTCAGCCGGCACCCCGCGAGGGCGGGGCCTCAGGCCCCCGTGGCGGTGAGCACGAGGAGCACCACGTTGAGCGCGACGACGGCGGCCACCGCCACCCACGCCAGCACCCTCACGACCGGACCGTTCGCGAAGCCGCCCATCAGCTGGCCCTCGCTGGTGAACCGGACCAGCGGCACCAGCACGAACGCGATGCCGAAGCTCAGCACCACCTGGCTGAGCACCAGGGCGCGCGTGGGGTCGACGCCGGCGAACAGCACCGCCAGCGCCGGCACCATCGTGATCACGCGCCGGACCAGCACGGGCGGCGTGCGGTGCAGCAGGCCACCCCAGATCACCGCGCCCGCCTGGGAGCCGACCGACGTGGAGGCGAGCCCGGAGGCCAGCAGCCCGACGGCGAACAGCAGCCCCACCACCGGGCCGAGGTTCGCCACGACGGCGGCGTGCGCGCCCTCCAGGGTGTCCGTGCCGTCGACGCCCCGCAGGGAGCTGGCTGCCAGCAGCAGCATCGCGATGTTCACGACGCCCGCCAGGACCAGGGCGGCGACGACGTCGGTGCGGGTGGCCCGCAGCACGCGCGGCAGGCGCTCCGGGGTCACGTGCCCGTGGTGGTCGCGGGCGAGCGCGGAGTGCAGGTAGATCGCGTGGGGCATCACCGTGGCGCCGAGCATGCTCGCGGCCAGCAGCACGGTGCCCGTCCCCTCGAAGCGCGGGACCAGGCCCGCGACGGCCTCCCCGGCGTCCGGCGGCGCCACGAACAGCCCCGCGAGGAATCCGACGGCGATCACCGCGAGCATCGCGATGATGACGGCCTCGAAGCGGCGCACCCCGCGACTGCCGTGCAGCGCGAGCATCGCCGTGGAGACGGCGCCGACGACGAGGCCGCCCAGCCACAGCGGCAGACCGAACAGCAGGCCCAGCGCGACGGCGCCGCCGATGACCTCGGCGACGTCGGTGGCGACGGCCACCAGCTGCGCCTGCGCGAAGAACGCCAGCCGCGAGCGGCGGCCGAGGCGCTCGCGCAGGTGCTCCGGCACGGTCCGGCCCGTGACGACACCGAGCTTCGCGGACAGGTACTGCACCAGCACCGCCATCGCGTTGGCGACGACGAGCACCCACAGCAGCAGGTACCCGTGGCGGGCGCCGGCGGTGAGGTTGGCGGCGACGTTGCCCGGGTCGACGTAGGCGACGGCGGCGACGAACGCGGGACCGAGCAGGCCGAGCAGCCCGCGCTCGGGGGAGGGGGGGGCCGGCGCCCGGTCCGAGCGGGTGCGGGTCGCTGAGGTCACAAGGGGAGCATGCCAGAGTTTCGGCCGACCGAAACCTGAGGCGCGCCGGTCTCCGCAGGCTTCGTCACCGCGGTCAGGTCCCGGCGCGCGGCGAGCAGGTCGCGCCCGAGGGCCTGGGCGAGCTCTCCTCCCCGGGCGAGGGGGAGGGCGACCGCGCACCCGACCGCCGTCCCCGCCCTCCCCGATGCCGGCCCCGCAGCGCCCGTGGCCTCCGTCGCCGCGGGCAGCGCCGCCGGGCTCCGGAGGCGGCTGAGGAGCACGCGGGGCGCGTCGAGGGCGTCCAGGCCGGTGCTCCCGGCCCCAGGGCGACGGACTGCCGCAGCCAGGCGCGGGGCCGTCCGCCCTCCAGGAGGTCGGCGCGCAGGGTGCCGCGCCACCGGCCCGGCGCCTCGCGCCAGCGCCCCAGCACGACGGCCTCGGTGAGGTCCAGGGCCCCGTCGTCGGCGACGACGGCGGTGGTCGTCACGTGCAGGTCGCTGCCGCGGACAGCGACCAGCGGCTCCAGCGCCACGTCCAGCGAGGCTCCCTCCGACACCCGCAGGTGCACGTGCAGCTGCGCCGGGCGTCCGTCGCGGTCGGGCATCGACAGGGTCGCGGCCACCCCGCGCAGGCTCAGCCGGGCACCGGCCTCGACGACGACGTCGACCTCGACGACGTCCCCGCCCAGCGGACCCGCGCCCGTGCCGACGAGGTGCACCTCGGACTCGCCCGTGCGCCGCGCGTTGAGGATCCCCTCGGCGCGGTTGACCGCGAGGGCCGTGCGCCCGCTGCCCGCCGCCCGGCGGGCGACCAGCTCAACCCTGGTGCGCACTCGCCGCCGACGTCCCGCTCGACATCCCGGTCGACGCGGCGGCGAGCTCGCGGCGCTGCGCCAGCAGGCCCTGCACCCAGGCGGCCACCGGCGTCGCCGCCGGGTCCTCGCGCAGGCTCGTGAACGCCACCGGGCGGGCACCGCGCAGCGCTGCGGAGTCGCGGTCCATCACGGACAGGTCGGCACCGACCATCGGCGCCAGGTCCGTCTTGTTGATGACCAGCAGGTCGGAGGTGATGACGCCGGGCCCGCCCTTGCGCGGCACCTTGTCACCGCCGGCGACGTCGACGACGAAGACCTGCGCGTCGACCAGCCCGTAGCTGAAGGTGGCGGTGAGGTTGTCGCCGCCGGACTCCACGAGCACGACGTCGGGCGTGAACCGGTCCTCCAGGTCCTCCACGGCGTCGAGGTTCATCGCGATGTCGTCGCGGATCGCGGTGTGCGGGCACGCCCCGGTCTGCACCGCGGTGATCCGCTCGGCGGGGAGCACGCCGTGGCGGATGAGGAAGTCACCGTCCTCGGTGGTGTAGATGTCGTTGGTCACCACGGCCAGCTCCAGCCCGGCGCCGCCGGTGCCGAGCGTCCGGCACAGCGCCGCGACCAGCGCGGTCTTCCCGGAGCCGACCGGCCCGCCGATGCCGATGCGCAGCGGCGCCGACGCCGACCGCCGCGGGGTCGCCACCGGCGCGTGCGCGTGGGGGACGCCGTCGTCGTGGGTGTGGTCGTGCTCGTGGGTGTGGTCGTGGTCGTGGTCCTCGACCGGGTTGCCGTACCGGTCCTGGCGCGCGGGGTGGCTGTGCGGCGGCTCGGTGAAGCGCAGCGCGGCGTCGACGTCGGGCATCGTCGCGGGGTGGTCGAGGTCCGGGGTGCGCTCGGCGCCGGTGGGCACCGGGTCGCGCGGGTCGACCGGGTGGGTGTGGGGCTGCGTCATCGGGGGTCCTCTCGGGTGGTGCTCACGAGGCGAAGAGCTTGTCGGTGCGGGGGGCGTGGCGGGTGACGAGCAGGTCGGCGAGGGGGTCGGACTCGCACGGGACCTCCTGGCCGCTCGCGGCGGCGGCCGCCGCGGCGCCGGCGAGGTCGTCCTGCAGCGGGCCGAGGGACGCCAGCACGACGGCGACGGTCGCCGGGTCGAGACCCAGCAGCCGCGCGGCGGCCGACGCGGGCGCGGTGGCGGTCAGGTAGAGCGCGACGAGGGCCGCGTCGCGGGGCCCGGAGCCACCCGCCGCCGCGGCGACCCCGACGGCCAGCGGGTGGTGCGGGGTGCGGGGGAGCGCGGCCCACGCGGCGCTCGGCCAGGCCAGCGCGGCGACGCGGACGAGGCCGCGGCCCTGCGCCCGGGAGGCGGAGCGGGCTGCGGGTGCGGGCAGGCGGGCGTCGGCCTCGGCGTCGAGCGCCGCGAGCCGCTCCCGGAGCCCCTCCCGTCCGTGATCGTGCAGCAGACCATGATCCTTCCCGGAAGGGTCGTGGTCTGCTGCATGATCGTCAGGACCCGCGGGAGGCAGGGCGGCGGCGCACGCGGCCGCGGCCAGGTGCGCCGCGACGACCCCGGCGGTCAGCAGTCGCCGGCGCAGCAGCGTGCCCAGGGACGCCTCGTCGGTGACGTACCCGTCCACCACCGCCTGCTCCGTCCCGGCGGAGTGCGCGTGCCCGCCGGCGGGCAGGCGGGAGTCGGCGAGCGCCAGCAGCGCTGCGGTGCTCACCTCAGAAGAGGAAGTACCGCTGCGCCATCGGCAGGACGGCGGCGGGCGACTCCTCCACCACCTCGCCGTCGATGCGCACCGTGAACGTGTCGGGGTCGACCTGGATGCGCGGCAGCGCGGAGTTCTCCGGCATGTCGGCCTTGGTCAGGCGCCGCACGTCCTTCACCGGGGCCAGGCGCCGCGCGACGCCGAGGCGGTCGGCCAGGTCGTGCTCGAGCGCGCTCGGCGCCACGAAGTGCACCGACGTCGCCGCCGCCACGAGCGCCGCGGCCCCGAACATCGGCCGCGGCAGCTGCGGCTGCGGCGTCGGGATGGAGGCGTTCGCGTCGCCCATCGCGGCCCAGGCGATGAACCCGCCCTTGATCACCAGGTGCGGGCGGACGCCGAAGAACGCCGGGTCCCACAGCACCAGGTCGGCGAGCTTGCCGGGCTCCACCGAGCCGACCTCGCCGTCGAGCCCGTGGGCGATGGCGGGGCAGATGGTCGTCTTCGCCACGTAGCGGCGGGCGCGGAGGTTGTCGTCACCGTCGGGCCCGCCCGGGTCACCGGACATCGCCCCGCGCCGCACCTTCATGGCGTGCGCGGTCTGCCAGGTGCGCAGCACCACCTCGCCGATGCGGCCCATGGCCTGGCTGTCCGAGCCGATCATCGAGATGGCGCCGAGGTCGTGCAGCACGTCCTCCGCGGCGATCGTCGAGGGCCGGATCCGGCTCTCCGCGAACGCCAGGTCCTCCGGGATCCGGGGGGAGAGGTGGTGGCAGACCATGAGCATGTCGAGGTGCTCGTCGATGGTGTTGACGGTGTGCGGCCGCGTCGGGTTCGTCGAGCTGGGCAGCACGTTCGCGTGCGAGGCGACGGTGATGATGTCCGGCGCATGACCGCCCCCGGCGCCCTCGGTGTGGTACGCGTGGATGCCCCGGCCGGCGATCGCCGACAGCGTCGACTCCACGAAACCGGCCTCGTTGAGGGTGTCGGAGTGCAGCGCCACCTGGATGCCGTGCCGGTCGGCGGCGCGCAGGGCGGCGTCGATGACGGCGGGGGTGGAGCCCCAGTCCTCGTGGAGCTTCAGCCCGGAGGCACCGGCGAGCACCTGCTCGTCGATGGAGGCCTGCGACATCGTGTTGCCCTTGCCGAGCAGCGAGACGTTGACGGGCAGCCCGTCCATCGCCTGCAGCATCAGCGGCAGGTGCCAGGTGCCGGTGACCGTCGTCGCCTTCGTGCCCTCGGCGGGGCCCGAGCCGCCGCCGACCAGCGTCGTGACCCCGTTGCCGAGGGCCTCCGGCACGATCTGCGGGCAGATGAAGTGCACGTGGGAGTCGACGGCGCCCGCGGTGAGGACCTTCCCGTTGCCGGCGATGACCTCGGTCGACGGCCCGATCACCAGGTCCGGGTGCACCCCGTCCATCGTGTCGGGGTTGCCCGCCTTGCCGAGGGCGACGACGCGCCCGTCGCGGATGCCGACGTCGGCCTTCACCACGCCCCAGTGGTCGAGCACGACGGCGCCGGTGATGACGGTGTCGAGCGCGCCCTCGGCGCGGGTGGCGCGGGCCATGCCCATCGACTCGCGGATCACCTTGCCGCCGCCGAACACCGCCTCCTCACCGGAGCGGCCGGGGCCGCCGCAGCGGTCCTCCTCCACCCTGATGACCAGGTCGGTGTCGGCGAGGCGGATCCGGTCGCCCGTCGTCGGTCCGAACAGCGCGGCGTACCGCTCGCGCGAGAGGTCGACCATCAGTCCTCGTCTCCTCGGCCGAAGCCGCCCGGTGCCGTCTGGGGCGCGTCCCGGCCTGCGGGTCCGCCCGGCTCGCCGGGCTCCGGCTCGTGGGCCCCCAGCGCCTCGCCGTCGAGCCGCCCGGGCGCCGGCACGGTCAGGCCGGGGACGACGCGCGCCCCCGCGATCGCCACCAGCACGACCTCGCGCTCCACCCCGGGCTCGAAGCGGACGGCGGTGCCGGCGGCGACGTCGAGCCGCATCCCGTGCGCCGCCGTCCTGTCGAAGCTCAGCGCGGTGTTGGCCTGCGCGAGGTGGAAGTGGGAGCCGACCTGCACCGGCCGGTCACCGGTGTTGACGACGACGAGCGTCGTGCGCGGCGCTCCCGCGAGCGTGGTGATGGGGCCCTCGTGGCTGACGAGCACCTGCCCGGGCGCCCAGCCGGCACCGCCGGCCGACGGCGCAGACGGTGAGGAGGTGCCGGTCACGGGATCGGCTCGTGGACGGTGACGAGCTTGGTGCCGTCGGGGAAGGTCGCCTCGACGGCCACCTCGGGCAGCATCTCCGGGACGCCGTCCATGACGTCGTCCCGGGTGAGCACGCCGCGCCCGGCGGACATCAGGTCGGCCACGGTGCGCCCGTCGCGGGCCCCCTCCAGCAGGAAGGAGCTGATGACGGCGACGGACTCGGGGTGGTTGAGCCTCAGGCCCCGCTCCCGGCGCCGTCTGGCCAGGTCAGCGGCG
Organism: uncultured Actinomycetota bacterium; assembly: GCA_963781365.1. Taxonomy (GTDB): domain Bacteria; phylum Actinomycetota; class Actinomycetes; order Actinomycetales; family Quadrisphaeraceae; genus Quadrisphaera. The sequence goes on from CAWAFR010000008.1 coordinate 512,016, forward strand.
TAGGAGAGCATCAGCCGCTCCTGCTCGTGCGGGCTCAGCAGCACCGGGACCTCCTCCCGCCGAGCGGGGAGGCCCGGACGTCAGGCGGCGACGCTAGCCGAGGGCGCGCCCGCGCGGGGGCCCGGGCGCTCGATCGCGGCGGGCTCGGCGTCGTCGCGGACGTCGAACGGCTCCGCCACCGGACCCTCCGTGCCCAGGAAGAGGCCCAGCGGGGGGATCCCGATGCGGTGCTCCGCGCGCCGCAGCGCCGCGCGGCGCTCCACGGCCAGGCCGGCGCGCACGGCGAGGAGTCCGCAGAGGGTGCCGGCGACGAGGTCGCTGGTCCAGTGGAAGCCGAGGTACAGCGAGACCGAGGTCATCACCGCGCAGGGCACCGCCACCAGGAGCAGCGCCGTCGAGCGGCGCATCCCGCGTCCCAGGGCGCGCGGCAGCAGGGCCACGAGCAGGCCCGCGGCGGCAGCGGCCTGCGAGGCGTGACCGGAGGGGAAGGCCTGGCCGCCCTGCACGAACAGGGACGGGTCGCCGTTGATCGCCAGGCCCCGCGCGAGGCCGAACTTCACGACGGCGACCACCGCGAGCATCCCGAACAGCGTGCCGACGGCCATCTGCAGCGACGACCAGCTGCGCTGCCGCCACGAGGCCCAGGCGGCGACGGCCACCACGACCGGCGTCACGACGGTGATCTTGCCGGTGTGGTCGAGGACGTGGGCGACGGCGAGGTCGGGGCCGGTGTGCGGCAGCGCCAGGAGGTGGTTCCTCACCCAGGGGTCGAGCACCCGGGTCACCGGGCCGCCGGTGAGCAGGTCGAACAGCACGGCGACCAGGGCCACCGCGGCGAGCACCGGCCAGTGCGCGACCAGCCACCGGGCCGCGAGCTCGCGGCGGGAGGCGGTGCTCGGGGTGGGGCTGGAGGAGGGCTCGGGAACCGGCGCCGAGGTGACCGCGCTGTGCTGCACGGGCGCCGGGGTGGTCGTCACCCTTCCTTGTTACTCGTTTCACATGAACGCGGCATGTCGAATCCGGTGACCCGGAGTCACGATCCGACAACGATGGACGAGCCTTCCGTGAGGACCACGACGCCGGTGGGGGCCACCTCCACGTCGACGAGACGTTGCTCGAGGGGCAGCGCGTCCAGGGGCACCGTGAACGCCAGCTGGTCCCGCAGGCCGCGCAGCACCGACCGCGACAGGCCGTCGAGCAGGCCGTTCCCGGTGTCGAGGGTCTGCGGCACGGCCTTCAGCACCCCGCCGTCGTCGGTGCTCGCCACCTCCAGGGCGACCTCTCCCGACAGGGCCACGCCGACGCCCAGCACGCGGGTCGACCCGGTGACGTGCAGCAGCCCCTCGTCGGCCTCCGGGGAGACCTCCAGGGGGTCGTCGCGGTCGGCGAGGAAGGCGTTGAGCTCCCGGTAGGTGAGCTCGGCGCGCACCTGCGACCGCGCCACCCGCACCGCCCCGCCGTCCAGCACCTCGCGCAGCGGGGCGCTCACCCCGCGCAGGTCGGCGTCGATGCTCGCCAGCTCCACACCGGCACCGGTGGGGACGTCGCGGGCCACCACGCCGACCCGCGGGTAGCTGCCCCGGAGCAGCTGGGGCACGAACCACCGCCCCCCGATGTCGACCTGCACCCCGCCCGTCGCTCCCGTCTCGGTGGCCAGCTGGTCCGCGACGCGGCGCTCCGCGACCCCGCGCGCGGCGTCGTCCAGGAGCGGGGCGGTGACGGCGGCGCCGCCCCCCAGGACCGCGAGCACGACCAGCACCCCCAGCAGGCGCCGCGACCTCCGGGGAGCCGCGCGCTCCCGGTGGCGGTGGTGGTCAGCGGAGCGCTGGGAGCCGCGTCCGGTCTCCAGGTCGGGCCCGGGTCCGCTCACGCGCCGGTCCCGGCGGGCGAGGGCGCCCTGCGCGGTGGGGGACCGGCGGCGGACCCGGTGGGTCCTGCCGGCTCGGCCGGGGAGACCGGCGACCGGACGCCCTCCGTCGAGACCGTCAGCGACGTCCGGCGCCCCGGCCACCCTGCCCAGCGCCCGAGCAGGGTCAGCGCCGCGGGCATCATCAGCGGTCTCACCAGCAGGGTGTCGAGCAGAAGACCGACGGCCATGGTGAAGGCGATCTGCCGGAAGGTCACCAGGGGCACCACGGCCACCAGGGCGAACGTCGAGGCGAGGATGAAGCCCGCGGCCGTGATGGCCCCCGCCGAGCGCGGCACGGCGATCTCGATCGACCGCTTCAGCGGGTGCCGGCGCGCCTCCTCCCAGATGCCGCCGAGGGCGAACACGCTGTAGTCGGCGCCCAGCGCCAGCAGCAGGACGGCGGTGGCGAACGGGGCGTAGAAGGTCAGCCCCGGCTGCCCGAGGACGTCCTGGAAGACCAGCACCGTCAGCCCCAGGGCCCCCGCCATGCTCAGCAGGCTCGCCAGGAGCACCACCAGGGGCGTCACGAGCGAGCGCAGGTAGACCGCCAGCACGAGCATCTGCAGCGCGAACGCCACCACGAGCGTGGTGAACAGGCTGCGGACGGTCAGCTCGGCCACCTCGCTGGCGATCCGGGTCTGTCCCGTCACCGACACCTGCGCGTCGGTCAGCCCCGCCCGCGCCACGAGGTCCGGCAGCGCCGCGCGCAGCGCGCGGACGTCGGCGATGGCCGGCCCCGCCAGCGGGTCCGTGTCGAGGACCACGAGGAAGCGCGCCGCGTCACCGCTGCGGGCCAGGACGACGCCGAGGTCGTCGTCGCCCGGCAGGTCACCCGGCCCGACCACGCGCACGACGCCCGGCTGCGTGGACAGGCCCGCCTGCAGCTGGTCCAGCGCCGCCCGCTGGGTGACCACCCCGTCGCCCTCGACGAGCACCTCGGTCGGCGCCTCCAGCCCCCGCACCCCGGAGTCCTGCAGCAGCCGCGCCCCCTGCGCCACCGGGTCGTCGGCGGGCAGCCCGGCGGTGAACGACATCGACAGGGAGGCGTGCAGCAGCGGCGACGCGGCGCCGAGCAGGGCCCCGCCGACGACCACCACCGCCGCGACGGCGCCCACCCGGTGCGTCAGCACCGCCAGGAGCGGTCGGCTCAGCCAGCCCCCGGGGGCGACGGCCGGCTCGTCCCGGTCCCGCGGCGCTCCCGGCTCGCCCGTCGCGGCGCGCGAGCCCCAGGCGGGGGCGGCGTCGGCGGTCTCCAGGGGGCGGGTGACGGGCACCTGACCCCGCAGGCGGAAGACGCGGTGGCCCAGCACGGCCATCAGCGCGGGCGTCAGCATCAGGGAGGCCACGGCGCCGACGATCACCGTGAACGCCAGGGCCGGCCCGAGCGCCGCGAACAGCCCGAACGGGCTGACGAGCAGCGCCAGCGTCCCCACCGCGACGGTGGTGGCCGCCACCGCCACCACCGGGGAGTCGCTGCGGGTGGTTCCCCGCACCGCCTCGTGGACCCCCCTCCCCTGCTCCAGGGCGTGGCGGAAGGAGTGGAAGAACAGCACGCAGTAGTCGGTCACCACCCCGATCAGCAGCGCGGCCAGGACGGGCTGCAGCTGGTCCGGCACGGCGAAGCCGAAGCGGTCGGCGATCCACGACAGCAGCGGGTAGTACACGAGCAGCGCTCCCGCCGCGACGCCCAGCACCACCGCCGAGGCGACCGGTGACCGGAAGATCAGGGCGACGACGAGGACGACGAGGGCCAGGCTCGCGAGCTCGAAGACCTGCAGGTGGTCGCTGAGGATGGTCGCCATCGACCGCTGCGCCGGCACGAACCCCGTGACCGCCGTGGTGAGCCCCGGCACGTCCGTGGTCTGGAAGTGCTGCCCGTACCGCAGCGCCGCGTTCGTCGACCCCCGCAGCGAAGAGCCGTCGGACAGGAACAGGTAGGTGACCGAGGTGTCGGCGGAGACCAGGGGGATCGGCACCGCGGCCACCACCTGGTTGCGCCGGGCGGCGGCGTCGTCGGCCTGGGCCTCCTGCAGCACGGCGAGGGCCCGCACGACGGCGTGGGCCCGGGTCAGCGGGGCGAGCCCGTCGGGGTCGTGCAGCACCACGGCGGTGCCGGAGACCACGGGGACGCCGAACTGCTGCAGCGAGCGCTGGACGGCCTGGACGGCGGGGCTGTCGTCCGGGAGGAGGTTGTTGAAGGCCGCCCCGCCGCCTCCCAGGCCGCCCACGGGGACCAGCGCGAGCACGGCGCCGACGAGGACGACCCAGCCGGTGAGCACGAACCAGCGCCCGCCCACGACGGCCCCCCGGTAGGCGCGGCCCCCGACGGCCGCGGCGCGGCGGGTGACGGCCTCGGCGGCGCGCAGCAGCCGGCCCAGCACCCGCAGCACGCCCACCCCCCACCCGTCGCCGGAGGCCTATCGTGGGCGGTCGCGCGCGGCGGGGCCACACGGACCCGACCGCCGACCGACCGCCGACCGACCGCCGGGAGCCGCCGTGGCCGCGAACCGCCCTCGCTCGGGTCGGCAGTGGGTCATCCTCGCGGTCGCTGGCGTCGTGCTGTTCGTGGTGGGGCTGCTGGTCGGCGGCGTCGCCGGGGGTGACGGCGGTGGAGGCACCGCCGAGGGGACCGCCTCGTCCGAGCCGTCGGCGTCGTCCACCCCGTCGGCGGACGCGACGAGCGCGGCTCCGGCACCGGTCACCGCCGCTGACGTGGCCGCCGCCTGCGTCCGGGCCGGCCAGGGGGCCCAGGAGGCGCTCGACGCCATCGACGAGGCGGGTGACGCCGTCGCTGACCTGGACGCCGAGCGGCTCGACACCCTCATCGACGGCCTCCGGCCGCTGCGCCTGGCGCTGCCGGGCGACATCGCCGACTGCCGGGCCGCGGTGTCCGGCACGACCGGCGCGTCCACCCCCGTCCACCACCCCGTCCGCCACCGCGTCCACCACCGCCTCCGGCTGACGGCTAGCCTCCGCTGCGAGGCCGCACGGGCTGCCTCGGAGCGGGGGAGCGCCGGTGCCGGGCGAGCTGAGGGACGTGCTGCTGGGCAGGGCCGAGCCCGCCGGGACCGAGGGGGCGGCCCTCGCGGCGTGCCTCGACGCCCCCCTGTGGGTGGCCAGCGTGCTGGACGGCGCGCCCTACCCCGACCTGGAGACCCTGCTGGAGCAGGCCGACGCCGCCGCCCGCGCGCTCCCGCCCGAGGCGGTGCTCGCCGCGCTGCAGACCCACCCCCGGATCGGCGAGCGGCCCCGCGGCGACAGCACCCACGAGCGGATGTCGCGGCTGGAGCAGTCGGGCGTGTCCCAGGACGAGGGCACCCGCGAGCGCCTCGCCGCCGGCAACGCCGCCTACGAGGCGCGCTTCGGGCACGTCTTCCTCATCCGCGCCGCGGGGCTGTCCCAGGACGAGGTGCTCGACGCGCTCGACGAGCGGCTCGACCACGACGCGGCGACCGAGCTGGAGGTCGCCGGTGACCAGCTCCGCCAGATCGCCCTGCTGCGGCTGCAGGCGGCGCTCGCGGCCTGAGGGGCCCACGCGGGCCCGTCCGCGGCTAGCCTCCGCCGGATGGGCCTGAGCACGCACGTCCTGGACACCTCGGCGGGGGTGCCCGCCGCCGGGGTGCCCGTCGCCCTGCTCGTGCGGGCCGCGGGCTCGGGGCCCGCTGCCGGGGCCGACGGGTGGACGCCGGTGGTCACGGCCTCCACCGACGACGACGGCCGCGCCGTCCTGCTCCACCACGACGTCGCGCCGGGCACCTACCAGCTGCGCTTCGACACCTCCGGTGCGAGCGCCTTCTTCCCCGAGGTGAGCCTGGTGTTCACCGTCGGAGCGGACGGGGCCGCCGTGCCGCGCCTGCACGTCCCCCTGCTGCTGTCCCCCTTCGGCTACACCACCTACCGCGGGAGCTGACCCCCTCATGAGCGACGCGAGCGAGCCCGTCCTGACCTGGAGCCAGTACGGCAAGGCGGAGGTGCGGGTGGTGCACGTCGACAGGTCGACGCCGCGGCACGTCATCCGGGACCTCAACGTCTCCAGCGCCCTGCGCGGAGCCTTCGACGCCGCCTACACCGACGGTGACAACACCGGGGTGCTGACCACCGACGCGCAGAAGAACACCGTCTTCGGCCTGGCCCGCGAGACGGGCGTGGGGGAGCCGGAGGACTTCGCCGTCGCCCTCGCCCACCAGCTGCTGTCCGCGTGCCCGGCCGCCGAGGGGGTGCTCGTCGACGTCCAGGAGTTCCCCTGGGCCCGCATCGGCGGGCACGACCACGCGTTCTTCCGCTCCGGCTCCCAGGTGCGCACAGCCCGCCTCGACACGACCCGCGACGGCACCCGGGAGCTGAGCGGCGGCCTGGAGGACCTCGTCGTCCTGAAGACGACCGGCTCGGAGTACAAGGGCTTCCTCGTGGAGCGCTTCACCACCCTCGCCGAGACCGACGAGCGCATCCTCGCGACGCAGGTCACCGCGTCGTGGCGCTACACCGACGACGTCGCGCGCGCCGCGGGCGCGCCCGGCGGCCCGGACTTCGCCGCGGTCACCGCCGGCGTCCAGGAGGCGCTGGTCACGACCTTCGCCGACCTGCACTCCCTGGCGCTGCAGCAGACCCTGCACGCGATGGCCGGTGCGGCGCTCGCGGCGCACCCCGAGATCGAGTCGGTGACCCTGAGGATGCCCAACAAGCACCACTTCCTGCAGGACCTCTCGCGCTTCGGGCTGGACAACCCCGACGCGGTCTACCACGCCGACGACCGGCCGTACGGCCTCATCGAGGGGACGATCAGCCGCCGGTGAGCCCGACCACCACGACCCCCGCGCCCACCGCCGCGCCCGTCCTCGGCGAGGACCTGCTGGCGCGCCTGGACGCCGACCTCGCCGGCGCCGACGCCGCCCTCGCCGCACGCGCCCCCGGTCCCGTCACCGCCGGTGACCCGATGGGCGGGCCGCCGGCGCTGTGGCAGCCGGTGCACACCGCCTACGTCCCGGCCGACGCCGCCGACGAGACCACTCCCGCGCAGTGGGGGCGCCGCGCCCTGGGGCTGCTCGCCCGCCACGCCCCCGACGCCGCGGCGCTGGCCGCCGCCGTCGCCCCGGCGGGGCTGGACGCCGCCGACGTCGTCGCCGTCCACGAGCGGCTCCTGCACCTGCTGCGGACCCGCCCCGTCGCCGACCTGCGGATCGACCTGGAGGACGGCTACGGCACCCCGGCGCAGCGCTCCGACGCCGCCGAGGACGCCGCCGCCGACCGCGCCGGCACCTCCCTGGCCCGGATCGCGGGGCTGCGGGTGCGGGGCGAGGTGGCTCCCGCGGTCGCCGGGGTGCGGGTGCGCTCGATGGAGCCGGCCACCCGCCGGCGCTCGCTGCGGACGCTGGAGCGGGTCGTCGCCGCGGTGCTCGTCACCGCCGAGCGCGGCGCCGGCGCCCCCGAGGTGGAGGTCGGGGCGCTGCCGGAGCGCCTCGTGGTGACCCTGGCGAAGGTCAGCGACCCCGCGCAGGTCAGCGCGTTCTGCGACGCCCTCGACGTGCTCGAGGCCGCCCGCGGGCTGCCCGAGGGCTGGGTGGCGCTGGAGGTGCAGGTGGAGGTGCCGGTGCTCGTGGTCGCCGCCGACGGGCGCGCCGCCGTCGCGCAGTGCCTGGCCGCCGCGCGCGGGCGCCTCACGGGGCTGCACTACGGCACCTACGACTTCTCCGCCGCGTGCGGCGTGCCCCCGGCGCACCAGAGCCTGGAGCACCCCCTGGCCGACCACGCCAAGGCGGTGCTGCAGCTGGCGACGGCGGGCACGGGCGTCGCGGTCTCGGACGGCTCGACGAACGTCGTCCCCTCCGGCGGTGAGGACGGGTCCGACGGCGACCAGGTCCGCGCCGCGTGGGCGCTGCACGCGCGCCTGGTGGCGCGGGCGCTGCACCGGGGCCTGGCGCAGGGCTGGGACCTGCACCCGGGGCACCTCGTGACCCGACACCTCGCGAACCTCGTCCACTGCGCGGCCGAGGTGCCCGAGGCGGAGCGGCGCCTCGCGGCGTGGGCCGCCACCCGGGCTCCCAGCAGCGCCGGCGCGGTCCTGGACGAGCCGGCGACCGCCCAGGCGATGGCCACCCTGCTGGTGCGCGCGGAACGAGCCGGAGCGCTGGAGCTGGACGGGCCCGACGGCGCCGCGGCGCGCACCGGCCTGGACCCCGACGCCCTGCGGGCGCTGGCAGCGCGGAGGGTCGCCTGATGGCCGAGCTGGACCTGCTGGTGCTGGCGCGCCGCGCGGTCCTGCCGGGGGGCGAGCGCGCCGTCGCCGTCGGGGTCGTCGGTGGGCGGATCGCCGTCGTCGTCCCCCTCGACGAGGTCGAGGACCTCCCGCGAGCCCGTGAGGTGCTCGAGCTCGCCGACGACGAGGTGCTCCTACCGGGTCTGGTCGACACGCACGTGCACGTCAACGAGCCCGGGCGCACCGCCTGGGAGGGCTTCGAGACGGCCACCCGGGCCGCGGCCCTCGGCGGGGTGACCACGGTCATCGACATGCCCCTGAACTCCATCCCGGCCACGACGACCCTCGACGCGCTCCGGGTGAAGCAGGACGCAGCGCGGGGGGCGGTGCACGTCGACGTCGGCTTCTGGGCGGGCGTCGTCCCCGGCAACACCGGCGAGCTCGCCGGGCTCGTCGAGGCCGGGGTGTTCGGGGCGAAGTGCTTCACCACGCCGTCGGGCGTCGACGAGTTCGAGCACGTCAGCCCCGCCCAGCTGCGCGAGGGCCTGGCCGAGCTGGCGCGGCTCGGCTCGCGCCTGCTCGTGCACGCGGAGGACCCGGCCGTGCTCGACGAGGCGGCCGAGGCGGTGGCCGCGCGGGTCGCCGCGGGGGAGGACCCCCGCTCCTTCGCGCTGTTCCTCGACTCGCGCCCCGCCGCTGCGGAGGACAGCGCCGTCGCCGACGTCATCGCCGCGGCCCGCGAGCTGCGGCACGCCGGGGCGCGGGTGCACGTCGTCCACCTGGCCAGCGCCTCCGCGCTGCCGCTGGTGGCCGCCGCGCGCGCCGAGGGGCTCGGCGTCACTGCCGAGACCTGCCCGCACTACCTGTCGCTGGACGCCGCCGCGGTGCCCGACGGCGCCACCCAGTTCAAGTGCTGCCCGCCGGTGCGCGAGGCCGCCACCACGCAGGACGCGCTGTGGGACGCCCTGCACGACGGCGTCCTCGACTCCGTGGTCTCCGACCACTCCCCGTGCACGCCCGACCTCAAGCTGCTCGAGCCCGACGGCTCCGGCGACTTCCTCGCCGCGTGGGGCGGGATCGCCAGCGTGCAGCTGGGCCTGCCGGTGGTCTGGACCGCAGCCCGCGAGCGCGGGGTGCCGCTGGCCGAGGTCGTCTCGTGGATGGCCGAGCGCCCCGCGGCGCGGGTCGGCCTGGCGGGGCGCAAGGGGTCGCTGGCGGTGGGGGCCGACGCCGACCTCGTCGTCCTCGCACCGGAGGCGGAGGTGCTGGTGGAGCCCGGGATGCTCGCCTTCAAGAACAAGGTGACGCCGTACGCCGGGCAGCGGCTGCGGGGGGCGGTGCGCTCCACGTGGCTGCGCGGCCGCCGGGTCGCTGGGGGCCACGCAGGGCGCCTGCTGCACGCGGGCCGTGACGGGGCAGACCCGGGCATGGACCAGGATGGCGCGCCGTGAGCAGCGCACCCGTCGCCCCCCTGCCCGCCGCCCAGACGCTGGGGGAGGGTGCCGCTGTCGACCTGGCCGGGCGCGTGCTCGGCGGCGTCGTCGTGACCTGCAACGACCAGTTCTACGCCGACGCCTCCAACCTCCTGCTGCCCCACCCGGCGGCCTTCGACCCCGACGCCTACGACGCGAAGGGCAAGGTCTACGACGGCTGGGAGACCCGGCGCCGGCGCACCGTCGGCGACGACTGGGTGGTGGTGAAGCTCGCAGCGCCGGGCACCGTCGACGAGGTGCTCGTGGACACCGCGTGGTTCAAGGGCAACTACCCCAGCGCCGTCACGGTGCACGGCGCGTGGCTGGAGGGCTTCCCGACCCCCAACGACGTCTGGCAGCTGCCCGAGCACGTCTGGAAGCCGCTGGCCCCCCGCACCTCCCTCACCGGCGACGCCGTGACGCGGCTCCCGGTCACCGCCGACGGCGCCCCGGAGCTCGCCGGGCGGCGGGTCTCCCACGTCCGGATGACGATCCACCCCGACGGCGGCGTCGCCCGCCTGCGCGTGATGGGCCGCCCGGTGCCCGACCCGGCGCTGCTCACCGGCACCGTCGACCTGGGCGCCGCCGACCTCGGCGGGCGGGTGCTGGCGACGTCGGACGAGTTCTACGGCTCCGCCGACCACCTCCTGCTCCCCGGCCGCGCAGCCACCATGGCCGACGGCTGGGAGAACGCCCGCCGCCGCGACGGCGGCCACGACTGGGTGCTGCTCGCGCTCGCGGCGGCGGGACGGCTGCGGCGCGTGGAGGTCGACACGACCTGCTTCGTCGGCAACGCCCCCGGGCGGGTGGTGCTGCGCGGCGTCGACAGCCGCGCCGGGGACGTCGGCGACCCCTCGACCTGGCCGGTGCTGCTCGACCTGCAGCCCCAGCCCGACACCCGGCACGTGCTGGCCCTCGGCAGCGGCCCGGGCGCTGCGACGGCGCCGGTGACGCACGTGCGCCTGGAGGCCCACCCCGACGGGGGCATGAGCCGCCTGCGCCTGTGGGGAGACCTCGACGACGACGCGACGGCTGCGGTGACCCGCCGCTGGGAGGAGACCGCGCTGTGACGCGACTGGTCCTGCGCGGGGCCCGGTGGCCCGGCGACGTCGCGATCACCGACGGCTGGATCACGGCCGTGGGCGTGGTCGACGCCGAGCCCGGTGACGAGGTGCTCTGCGTCGACGGCGACCTGCTCACCGCGGGCCTGGTCAACACCCACCACCACCTCTACCAGGGCATCACCCGCGGCTGGGCGGCCGACAGCACGCTGTTCGGCTGGCTGACGACGCTCTACCCGGTCTGGGCGCGCCTCGACCCGGACGACGTCGAGGCCGCCGCCGTCGTCGGCGCTGGCCGAGCTCGCGCTGTCCGGCTGCACCACGGCCGCCGACCACCACTACCTCGTGCCCCGCGGTGACGACTCCGTCTTCGACCGCATCGTCGTCGCCGCCCGCCGGGTCGGGCTGCGCCTGCACCTGGCGCGCGGGTCGATGGACCTGGGGGAGTCCTCCGGCGGGCTCCCGCCGGACGCCGTCGTGGAGGACCGCGACGCGATCCTCGCCAGCACCGAGCGCGTCGTCGCGCGAGCAGCACGACGGCGTCGACGTGGTGGTCACCGTCGCCCCCTGCTCGCCGTTCTCGGTGACGGGCGAGCTGATGCGCGAGTCCGCGGAGCTCGCGCGGCGCGCCGTGCCCGGGGGCCTGCACCTGCACACGCACCTCGCGGAGACCCTCGACGAGGAGCGCGACGCCCTCGCGCGGTTCGCGAAGCGCCCCCTCGACCTGCTGGAGGAGCTGGGGCTGGCTCGCCGACGACGTGTGGCTGGCCCACGGGATCCACTTCGACGACGACGAGGTCGCCCGCCTGGGGGCCGCGGCACCGGGGTGGCGCACTGCCCGTCGTCGAACGCCCGCCTCGGGTCCGGCATCGCGCGGGTCGCCGACCTGCGCCGCGCGGGGGCCCCGGTCGGGCCTCGGCGTCGACGGGTCGGCGTCCAGCGAGCCCGGGTCCCTGTTCGGAGAGGTCCGCCAGGCGCTGTACCTGGGGCGGCTGCGCCGCCTGGACCCGACGGAGCTGACCGCCGCCGACGTCCTCGACGTCGCGACCGCGGGGGAGCGGCGTGCCTGGGCCGCGACGACATCGGGGAGCTGGCCGTCGGCAAGCGGGCCGACGTCGCCGTCTGGCCCGCCGAAGACCTCGCCGACGTGCCCGACGCGCTGGCCGGCCTCGTGCTCGGGCCGGAGCGGCGCGTGCGGCACCTGCTGGTCGGCGGGCGGCCCGTCGTCACCGACGGTGAGCTGGCCGGCCTGGACCTGCGGGCGGCGCGAGCGCACCTCGCCCGCCGGGCGGCGCGCCTGTTCGCCTGAGCAGCCCGGCAGGATGGCGTGGTGCCGGACCCGCGCGTCGTCGCCGACCCGGCGGCCCTCGCCGTCGTCGCCGTCGTCGGGCCGACGGCCACGGGCAAGTCCGACCTCGCCGTCGAGCTCGCCCTCGCCCTGGGCGGTGAGGTGGTCAACACCGACGCCTCCCAGCTCTACCGCGGCATGGACGTGGGCACGGCGAAGCTGCCGCTCGCCGAGCGCCGGGGGGTGCCGCACCACCTGCTCGACGTCCTCGACGTGCGCGAGGAGGCGCGGGTGGCCGCCTTCCAGGGCGCGGCGCGGGCGGCGGTGGCCGACGTCGTCGGCCGGGGCCGGGTCGCGGTGCTGGCCGGCGGGTCCGGCCTGTACGTGCGCGCGGCCCTGGACGAGCTGGACTTCCCCCCGACCGACCCCGCGGTCCGCGCCGCCCTGGAGGCCGAGCTCGCCGACCTCGGCGACGACGGCGAGCGGGTGCTGCGCGCCCGCCTGGCCGGGCTCGACCCGGTCGCGGAGGCAGCGCTCACCCGCGGCGACGTGCGCCGCCTCGTGCGGGCGCTGGAGGTGGTGGAGGTCACCGGTCGCCCGTTCAGCGCCTCCATGCCGGTGCGCCGGTACGCACCGGAGCTCGCCGGCCTCGGTCGCGTGGTCCAGCTGGGCCTGCGGGCCGAGCGGGAGGTGCTGCGCGAGCGCATCGCCGTCAGGGTGGCGCGGATGGAGGCCGCGGGGCTGGTCGCGGAGGTCGAGCACCTGGCCGCGCGCGGGCTGCGCGAGGGCGTCACCGCGAGCCGCGCCCTGGGGTACGCGCAGCTGCTGGACGCCCTCGACGGGCGCTGCACCGTGCCGCAGGCCCTGGAGGCGACGGTCCACCAGACCCGTCGGTTCGCGCGGCGGCAGCTGTCCTGGTTCGGCGCCGACCCGCGGGTGGTCTGGCTCGACGGGGCCGGCGGGGCCGACGGGCGGCCGCTGGACGCCGCGCTGGCCGCCGTGCACCCCGCCTAGGCTGCGCCCGTGACCAGCACCCCGGAGCCCCTGCCGTTCACCAAGGGGCACGGCACCGAGAACGACTTCGTCCTGCTCACCGACCCCGACGGGCAGCGCCCGCTCGACCCGGTCGTCGTCGCGCGGCTGTGCGACCGGCGAGCCGGCATCGGCGCTGACGGCGTGATCAGGGCGGTGCGCAGCTCAGCGCTCCCCGAGGGCGCCGCCGCGCTCGCCGAGGACGCGCAAGCCACCTGGTTCATGGACTACCGCAACGCCGACGGCTCCCTCGCCGAGGTGTGCGGCAACGGCGTGCGCGTGCTCGTGGCGCACCTGCTCGCCGAGGGGCTCGTCGAGGAGGCGGAGCTGCGCGCCGAGGCGGGCCTCGCCGTCGGCACCCGCGCGGGGGTCCGGCGCGTGCGGCGCGTGCGCGGACCGGCCGGGGAGGACTGGCTCGCCGTCGACATGGGCCCCTGGCGGCTGACCCGGCCCGACGCCGCCGCCACGACCGGCGCCGACTCCGAGGTCGGCGTCCACGGCCTCGACGGCGTCCTGCGGCCCGGCCTGTCGCTCGACGTCGGCAACCCGCACACCGTGGTCGCGCTCGCCTCGGAGGACGAGCTCGACGCCGCCGACCTCACCCGCGCCCCCGTGGTCGACCCGCTGCCGCAGCACGGCACCAACGTCGAGCTCGTGGTGCTCCAGGACGCCTCGTCCTCCGGGGACGTGCCGGACGCCGACGGCGGCGGCGAGGTCGGGGGAGCGCTCGGCGTGCTGCGGATGCGGGTGCACGAGCGGGGCTCCGGCGAGACCCGCTCCTGCGGCACCGGCGCGTGCGCCGCGGCGCTCGCGGTCCGCTCGTGGGCCGGCGGAGACCGCGGGGGCGCCCCCGAGCGGTGGCTGGTGCACGTCCCGGGCGGCACCCTGGCGGTGCGCGTGCTGCCCGGGCAGCGGGTCGAGCTGGCGGGTCCCGCGGTGCTCGTGGGCCGCGGCGTCGTCGACGCCGCCTGGCTCACCGCCTGAGCCGCTGCGACGTCAGCCCGATCACCGCCGGACCACTGCGCTCGTCGGCGTGTCGACACGCCGGTCGATACCGGTTCGTGATGTGACGGGTGTTGACTGCTGGGCCAGGAGTCCGGTTCGTCCGGCTCGCGGTGGGGTGCCGTGGGCCGAACCGGTGACCAGTTCCGCCAAAGCGGTTGCTGGTCACCCTGGGTCAGCCCACAGTGAGACCCAGGCCGACGGGGGAGGCAGCAGTGGGTGAGGGCACGGGGGTCTGCACGGACCTCCTCGACGCGCGGACGCTGGGCGTCGTCATGACGCTGGCCGCCGTGAACGAGTCCCGGACCGAAGGTGACGAGCGCCTGCGCCGTCGCGAGCGCGTCCTGCACCAGCTGGCCATGGACCGCCAGCGGCGCCAGAAGCGCCTCAGCCGGAGCGCGTGACCTCCAGCACGCGGTAGCCGCGCTTCGTCGCGGTCCGTCGCGCCGACCACCCGGCGTCGCCGCGCTCGGGAGCGGCCCCCTGCTCGCCGACCCACCGGAGCAGGGAGTCGGCACCCAGGTCCTTCGCCACCACCAGGTGCGCTGCCGCTCCCGGCGCCAGCCGCGGCAGCCACGCCAGCAGCAGCGCGTGCAGCGCGGGCTTGCCCACGCGGATCGGCGGGTTCGACCAGACCGCGCCCAGCACGACGTCGTCCGGGACGTCCTCGGGGGCGACGGCGCGCACCCCGCCGAGCCCGAGCCGCGCGGCGTTGGCGCTGGTCAGCGCCCGGGCGCGGGCGTTGACGTCGACGGCCCACACCCGCGGCCGCGGGCGAGCGCGCCGCCATCGCCAGGGCCAGCGGGCCCCAGCCGCAGCCGAGGTCGAGCAGGTCGCCCCCGGCCGGGGGGTCGGGCACGTGGTCGAGCAGGACGGCGGTGCCCGTGTCGAGGCGGTCGCTGCTGAAGACCGAAGCCGCGGTCTCCAGCTCGACGTCCCGGCCGTCCAGCCGCACGTGCAGGGGCCGCCGCTGCTCCTGCGTGGCCGGCTCGGCGCTGAAGTAGTGCTCCGCGTCGCCGGGTGAGCCGCCGGGTGGGTCGCTGGAGGGGTGGGGCACGGCCGTGGACGCTATCCGACGCCGCCGGCGGGGCGAGGGGGAGGAAACACCGTCGACGCCGCGGGCGTTGTCATGGACAGTAGGCGGCACAGCGATCGACCGGCCCGACGGAGGGCCGCGAGCCGCACCCCGACCCAGGAGGCGCATGACCACCACCGCCCGGCCCAGCGACAGCACCGACGGCACCCTCGCGAGGGGCTCGCGCGACGCCGCGTCGTCGTCCGGCGCGGCCGCTGCCGCGACGCCCGCTGCCGACGCCGTCAGCCGGATCCTCGCCCGCCACGGCTCCCGGGCCGGTGACGCCGCACCCGCGGCCCGCCAGGACCAGGGGTACGACGGCGACCAGCTCGACCTCGCCGACCGCCAGGCCCTGCGCCGCGTCGGCGGCCTCGCGGGAGAGCTCTCGACCGAGCTCACCGACGTCACCGAGGTCGAGTACCGGCAGCTGCGCCTGGAGCGCGTGGTCCTCGCCGGGGTCTTCTCCGGGCAGGACACCACCACCGAGGACGCCGAGAACTCCCTGCGCGAGCTCGCCGCGCTGGCCGAGACGGCCGGCTCGCAGGTGCTCGACGGCGTGCTCCAGCGGCGCCCGACGCCCGACCCGGGCACCTGGCTCGGCTCCGGCAAGGCCGCCGAGCTCAAGGAGGTCGTCTCCGCCGTCGGTGCCGACACCGTGATCGCCGACGGCGACCTCTCGCCGTCCCAGCGCCGCTCGCTGGAGGACATCGTCAAGGTCAAGGTCATCGACCGGACCGCGCTGATCCTCGACATCTTCGCCCAGCACGCGCAGTCCAAGGAGGGCAAGGCGCAGGTCGAGCTGGCGCAGCTGGAGTACCTGCTGCCGCGCCTGCGCGGCTGGGGCGAGTCGATGTCCCGCCAGGCGGGCGGCCGCGTCGCCGGCGGTGAGGGCATCGGCTCCCGCGGCCCCGGTGAGACGAAGATCGAGCTCGACCGGCGCCGCATCCGCACCCGGATGGCGAAGCTGCGCCGCGAGATCAAGGAGATGGGACCCGCCCGGGAGACCCGCCGCCAGTCGCGCCGGCGCGGTGCGGTGCCCAGCGTCGTCATCGCCGGGTACACCAACGCCGGCAAGTCCTCGCTGCTGAACCGCCTCACGGGGGCGGGGGTGCTGGTGGAGGACGCGCTGTTCGCCACCCTCGACCCGACGGTGCGCCGCGCCGAGGCCCCCGACGGCCGCGGGTTCACCCTGTCCGACACGGTGGGCTTCGTGCGCTCCCTGCCGACGCAGCTGGTGGAGGCGTTCCGCTCCACCCTGGAGGAGGTCGGCGAGGCCGACGTCCTGCTGCACGTGGTCGACGTCTCCCACCCCGACCCCGAGGGGCAGATCTCGGCGGTCCGCGACGTGCTCGCGGAGATCGGCACCCACGGCCAGGACGGGCCGCTGGAGGTCGTCGTCCTCAACAAGGCCGACGCCGCCGACCCCGAGGTCGTCACCCGCCTGCTGCGCCGCGAGCGCGGCTCGGTGGTGGTCTCGGCGCGCACCGGCGAGGGCCTGGAGGCGCTGCGGGAGCGGATCGCGGAGGTGCTGCCGCACCCGGAGGTGCTCGTCGACGTCGTCGTCCCCTACTCCCGGGGAGACCTGGTCTCGCGGGTGCACGCCACCGGGGAGGTCGTCTCGACGGAGCACCTGGAGGCCGGCACCCGCGTGGTGGCCCGGGTCCGCCCGGAGCTGGCGGCGGAGCTGACCGCCTGACCTGACCAGCTGGTGATCATGCAGAAGACCCGCACCCCGGACCCTGGGGTGCGGGACTCCTGCATGATCACGGAGCAGCGGGGAGGGCGGCTGTGGACGACGGGCACGCGGGGTCGGGCCCGGCTCGTAGGGTGGCGCGGTGCCGAAGACCGATCGTCGAGCGGGCGTCCCGGAGCTGCTCGAGGCCGCGGTCGCGGCGCTCGGGGGCGCTCCCCGCGAGGGCCAGCAGCGGATGGCGGCGGCCGTCGCGCAGGCCGTCGAGAGCGGTGAGCACCTGCTGGTGCAGGCCGGCACGGGCACCGGCAAGTCCCTGGGGTACCTGGTGCCGCTGGCCGCGCACGCCGTCGCCACCGGCACCCCCGGGGTGGTCTCCACCGCCACCCTGGCGCTGCAGGCCCAGGTGGTCGACCGCGACCTGCCGCGCCTGTCGACGGCGCTGCGGCCGCTGATCGGCAGGGAGCTGACCTGGCAGACCGTCAAGGGCCGCGCCCACTACGTCTGCCGCCAGAAGCTGGTCGGGGGCTTCCCGGAGGAGCCCGACGCGCTGCCCGGCATGGAGGAGCTCGCGGGCGGCGCCGAGCGGGCCAGCGACCACCGCCCGCCCGCGCCGAGCTCGCAGCTCGGCAGGGAGGTCGCCCGCCTGCACCGCTGGGCGGAGGACACCGAGACCGGTGACCGCGACGAGCTGACCCCCGGCGTGCCCGACCGCGCCTGGCGGCAGGTCTCCGTCAGCGCCCGCGAGTGCCTGGGCGCCACGCGCTGCCCGATGGCGCAGGAGTGCCACGTCGAGCTGGCCCGGGCGAGGGCCAAGGAGGTCGACGTGGTGGTCACCAACCACGCGCTGCTCGCCATCGACGCCGTGGAGGACGTGCAGCTGCTGCCGGAGCACGACGTCGTCGTCATCGACGAGGCGCACGAGCTGGCCGACCGGGTCACGTCGGTGGCCACCGGGTCCCTGTCGGCGAGCGCGGTGGTGCAGGCGGCGTCGACGGCGCGGCGCCAGGGCGGTGCCGACGGCGGTGCCACGGACCGGCTGCGGGTGGCGGGGGAGGACCTCGCCGACGTGCTGGAGGACGCCGACCCCGGCCGCTTCCCCCGCGGGCTGCCCGAGTCGCTGCGCCTGGCGGTGGCCTCGGTGCGCGACGGCGCCCGCGAGGCGCTGTCAGGGCTCAAGGGCGAGGGCGGCTCCGGGTCCGGGGGGGGCGAGGGCTCCGAGGACGCCGGCGGCAAGCAGGTCGCGCGGGCGGCGCTGACGGAGGTCTTCGACGTCGCCGAGCGCCTCGTCGAGGTCACCGGGGCCGACGGCCGCGGCGGGGGCGGGGACGTCGCCTGGCTCGAGGCCCCCGGCGCCTGGCGCACCCAGCGCAGCGGTCCGCCGCCCCCGCGGGTGCTGCACGTGGCGCCGATGTCGGTGGCGATGACGCTGCGCGACAGCCTCTTCGGCAGCGCCACCGTCGTCCTGACCTCGGCCACCCTCACGCCCGGCGGGAGCTTCGACGCCGCTGCCGGCGCCGTGGGGCTGGCGGGGGCGGGGGCGCCGGCGTGGACGGGGCTCGACGTCGGCAGCCCGTTCCAGCACGCGAAGCAGGGGATCCTGTACGTCGCGAAGCACCTGCCGCCGCCGGGCCGGGAGGGCCCCGTCGAGGCGGTGCTGGCCGAGGTGGAGGAGCTCGTGACCGCTGCCGGCGGCCGCGCGCTGGGGCTGTTCTCCTCCCGGCGCGCCGCCGAGGCGGCCACGGCAGCGCTGCGCGACCGGCTCGCCGAGCGGGGCATCACCGTGCTCTGCCAGGGCGACGACACCACGCCCAACCTCGTGAAGCAGTTCGCCGCGGAGCCCTCGACCTGCCTGTTCGGCACCCTCTCCCTGTGGCAGGGCGTCGACGTCCCGGGGCCCAGCTGCCAGCTGGTGATCCTCGACAGGATCCCGTTCCCCCGCCCCGACGACCCCCTCGCCAGCGCCCGTGCCGAGGCCGCCGACAAGGCCGGGGGCAACGGCTTCATGACGGTCTCGGCCACGCACGCGGCCCTGCTCATGGCCCAGGGTGCGGGCCGGCTGCTGCGCAGCACCACCGACCGCGGTGTCGTCGCCGTCCTCGACCCGCGGCTGGCGACGGCCCGCTACGGGTCCTTCCTGCGCGCGAGCCTGCCGCCGCTGTGGCCCACCTCCGACCGGCAGGTGGTGCTCGCCGCGCTCACGCGCCTCGACGCGGCGGCCAACGCGTGATCGACGGGCGCTCGGTGATCGCTCTGCTTAGCGTCGAGGCATGAGCACCGACAGCAACCAGTCCGTCCAGGAGGCCGTGGCCACCGCCGTCGCCGGCTCGGTCAAGACCCAGGACGGCGTCCTGGAGGCCAAGACCCAGCTGTCCGGCGAGGCCGCCGGAGACCGCACCACCCCCGAGCACCTCATGGCCGCCGCGACCGCCGCGTGCCTGCAGCAGTCGATCGGCATCGCGGCGTCCACGCAGGACGTCGACGCCAGCGGCGCCACCGTCACCGCCACCGTGCACCTGACCACGGGCGAGGACGCCGGCTACACCTCGCACTTCCTCCTGGAGGTCAGCGGCCTGCCCGACGACGTCGCGGAGCGCGTCCTGGAGCAGGCGCAGCAGATCTGCCCCTTCACCAAGGCGCTGGAGGGCGCCGACCTCACGGTCCGCCTCGCCGCCTAGCCTGCGCAGGTGCAGCTGACCGGGCAGTCCGACGAGGGTCGCTGGGACGTCGTCGTCGTCGGCGCCGGGCCCGCGGGGGCGAGCGCCGCGCTCGGGGCGCTCGCCGAGCGGCCCGGCGCACGGGTCCTCCTGCTCGACCGGTCCGACTTCCCGCGCGACAAGGTCTGCGGCGACGGCGTCGCCCCGCACGCCCTCGACGTGCTGGCCTCCGTCGGCGTCCACGGCCTCCTCGACGACTGGCCGGTGGCCCCGCGGCTGCGCATCACGGTGCCCGGGGCGCCCGTCGTCGAGCAGTCGATGGCGCGCCCCGCGCAGGTGGTGCCGCGCGCCGAGCTCGACGCCCGCATCCTGGCGGCGGCGCTCGACCGCGGTGCGCACCTGCGCCGGGCCCGGGTCCGCGACGTGCTGCAGGACGGCGACGGCGTCGCCGTCCTCACCGACGACGGCGCGGTGCGGGCCCGGGTGCTCGTCGGCGCCGACGGCGCGCACTCGGCGGTGCGCCGCGCCCTTGGTCCGG
The DNA here is from genome assembly GCA_963781365.1 of uncultured Actinomycetota bacterium. GTDB lineage: Bacteria > Actinomycetota > Actinomycetes > Actinomycetales > Quadrisphaeraceae > Quadrisphaera. Next base: position 531,933 of record CAWAFR010000008.1, read on the forward strand.
ACGAGGCGCCCGCCCAGCGCCCCGGCACGACGGCGATCGCCATCCGCGCGTACGCCCCGGTGCTGCCCGAGCACGACGGCGTCCAGGTGCTCGCCTTCGCCGCCGACCACGACCGCCCCTGCTACGCCTGGTCCTTCCCCGTCGGTGACGGCAGGGCCAACATCGGCTTCGGCCAGCTCGTGCCCGCGCAGCGCGGCAGCCGTGGCGCCGAGGGCACCGGGCCCACCCGCGCCCGCCTGCTGGAGCGCCTCGAGGAGCTGCTGCCCGGCACCACGGCCGGGGCCGAGCAGGTCGCCGGGCACCCGCTGCCGCTGTCGACCGGGCGCAGCGGGACGTGGGCCGTCGGCCGCGTGCTGCTGGCCGGTGACGCCGCGAGCCTGGTCAACCCCGTCACCGGTGAGGGGATCTACTACGCGGTGCTGTCCGGCGTCCTGGCCGGGCGCGCTGCGGTCAGCACCGCTGGCGGGGCCGGCGCGGGGGCGCGGTACTCCGCGGCGCTGCGGGGGCACCTGACGGGGCACCTGCGCCACACCGACCTCGCGGCCCGGCTGGTGCGCAGCGACCGGCTCCTGCACGCCGCGCTGCGCGCCGCGGGCAGCGACGAGGGGGTCTTCGACGACGTCGCCGACATCGGCCTCGCCCGCGGGCGCCTCACGGGGCGCGTGCTGCGGGGGATGGGCGCGGCCCTGCTCACCCGCTGAGGCGGCGGTCGGGTGGCGCCCGCGCGCGGCCTGCACCACGGTGGCGGGCATGTCCCGCAGCGACGCGGCTCCCGGCAGCACCGGTGCCTCCATCTCCGTCCTCGAGCCGTTCCAGCGCGGTTCCAAGCTCTCGGTGCCCGAGGTCCGGGAGATGCCGAAGCCGCCGGCGCGCTGGCTGCCCCTCATCGGGCCGGGCATCATCGCCGCCGGCGTCGGACTGTCCAGCGGCGAGTTCGTCCTGTTCCCCTTCATCGCCTCGCAGGTCGGGCTGGTGTTCGTGTGGGCGGCCGTCGTCGGCGTCGTGACGCAGTACTTCGTGACCATGGAGGTGGAGCGGTACGCGCTGGCCACCGGTGAGACGGCGGTCACCGGGTTCAGCCGCTTCTGGCCGCACTGGGGGCTCGTCTTCGCGATCCTCACGTACTGCGCCAACCTGTGGCCCGGGTGGGCCACCAGCTCCGCGACCCTCATCAGCTTCCTCACCGGGGGCACGCCGAGCTACATCGCGATCGGCCTGCTGGTGGCGATCGGGGCGATCCTCACGCTGGCGCCCGTCGTCTACGTGGCCCTGGAGAAGATCCAGATGGTCAAGGTGGCGGCGGTGCTGCTGCTCCTGCTCGTCGGTGCCGTCGCGGCCATCACCGCGACCGCCTGGCGCGCCGTCCCCACGATCGTCACCGAGGCCGACTTCCCGGCCGCCGAGCTCGGCTTCGCCACCCTCTTCGGCGCCATGATCTTCGCGGGCGCCGGCGGCGGCCAGAACCTCGTCCAGTCGAACTGGATCCGCGACAAGGGCTTCGGCATGGGCCACTACGTGCCGCGGCTGCAGAGCCCGGTCACCGGGGAGCCGCAGTCGGTGCCCAGCACAGGCTACGTCTTCGAGGCGGAGGGGGAGCAGGGAGCGGAGAACCTGCGGCGATGGAAGGGCTGGTGGCGCTTCGCCAACGTCGAGCAGCTCTCCACGTTCGTCGCCATCACCGTGGTCTCGATCTTCTTCACCTCGCTGCTGGCCTACTCCACCGTGTTCGGCCTCGACGACCTGCCGAACGACATCCAGTTCGTCAGGGTGGAGGGGGAGCAGCTGGCGGAGGCAGTCGGCGGCTGGTTCGGGGTCTTCTTCTGGGTGATCGGCGCGTTCTCGCTGTTCGGCGCGGCGCTGGGCATCACCGACTACACCAGCCGCATGGCCGCCGACGTGCTCAAGACCAGCTACCTCAAGTCCGCCGACGAGAGCCGGATCTACTTCTGGCTCACCTGGGGCCTGGTGGTGATCGGCATCATCGTGCTGCTGGTGGGCTTCGACCAGCCGATCGCCCTCGTGGTCGTCTCCGCCACCGTCGGCGGCCTCATGATGACGATCTACTCGGGCCTGCTGATCGCGACCAACACCCGGCTGCTGCCGAAGCCGCTGCGCGTGCACGGGGTGCGCCTGGCCCTGCTGGTGGCGGCGATCCTCATCTACGGCACGGCCACCGTGCTGACCATCGCCCAGCAGTACCAGAACGTCACCGGCGGCTGAGCCGCCGGCCCGCCTCAGAGGCTGCGCAGCACCGTGACGACGCGCCCCAGCACCGTGGCCGCGTCACCGTCGATGGGCGCGAAGGCGTCGTTGCGCGGCAGCAGCCACACGTGGCCGTCACGGCGCTGCAGCACCTTCACGGTGGCCTCGCCGTCGATCATGGCCGCGACGACCTCGCCGTTCTCGGCGACGGGCTGGCTGCGGACGACGACGTAGTCACCGTCGCAGATCGCGGCGTCGACCATCGAGTCACCCACCACGCGCAGGGTGAACAGCTCCCCGTCTCCCACGAGCTGGCGGGGGAGGGCGAAGACGTCCTCCACGGCCTGCTCCGCCAGCACCGGGACACCGGCGGCGATGCGTCCGACCAGGGGCACGAGGGCGGTGCCGGCGCGCCCGGCGGGCAGGTCGGACGCCGGCTGGTCGGTGCCGGGAGCGGCGCGGCCCGCGTCGACCACCTCGATCGCCCGGGGGCGGTTCGGGTCTCGCCGCAGGTAGCCCTTGCGCTCCAGGGTGACGAGCTGGTGGGCCACGCTGCTCGGGCTGTGGAGGCCGACGACGCTGCCGATCTCCCGCATGCTCGGCGGGTACCCGCGGCTGGCCACGGACTCCCGGATCGTCTCCAGCACGGCGCGCTGCCGCGCGGTGAGCTCGTCTGCGGCCGCGAGGGCCGTCGTGGGGGTCTTCGACGCCACAGCAGCGCTCCTCCCGCGGCGGCCCCAGGCCGCCGACACCGTCTCGTGATCAGCACGTCCGCTCCGTGCGACGCCGTGGCGCGCGGCGAACCGGTCTACGCAGCGTAGTCGATCAGACGCGCAGATCTCAAACACCCGTTCGACCTGTGGACGGTGCGCCGCGCTGCGGGGCCGGCGCGCCCTCACGAGGGCCGGTGCGCCCCTACCCTTCCCCGGGTGAGCAGCACGAACAGCGTCTCGGCCGGCGCCTCCGCCAGCGGTCCGGGTGGCGCCCCCACCGCCGTGCCGGCGCGCATCGAGGTCAACGGCATCAACGTGATCGACGAGTCCGAGCGCCGGGGCCGCCCCTCCGGCCTGTTCTGGCCGTGGTTCGCCGCGAACATCTCCGTCTTCGCCATCAGCTACGGCGCCTTCGTGCTGGGCTTCGGCATCTCCTGGTGGCAGGCGCTGCTGGCCGCCGTCGTCGGCACCCTGTTCTCCTTCCTCCTCTGCGGCCTGGTGGCCCTGGGCGGCACCCGGGCCTCGGCGCCGACCATGGTGGTCTCGCGCGCGGCCTTCGGCGTGCACGGCAACCGGGTGCCCGCCGCCATCAGCTGGGTGCTCACCGTCGGCTGGGAGACGGTGCTCGTCTCCCTGGCGGCGCTGGCCACCGCCACGGTGTTCCGCGAGCTCGGCTGGGGCGGCGGGGCCATCACCCAGGCGTGGCCCTCGTCGTCGTCGTCGTGCTGGTGGTCGGCGCCGGCGTGCTCGGCTTCGCGGCGATCATGCGGCTGCAGGCCGTCATCACCGTGGTCACGGGCGTCCTGACGGTGGTCTACCTCGTGCTGAGCGCCGGCCAGATCAGCTGGTCGGCGGTCTCGGCGCTTCCCAACGGACCCTGGCAGTCCGTCGTGGGGGCCCTCGTGCTGATGATGACCGGCTTCGGGCTGGGCTGGGTCAACGCCGCCGGTGACTACTCCCGGTACCTGCCGCGCCACACCTCCCGGCCGGGGGTGGTGGGGTGGACGACGCTCGGCGGCGCCGCGGCCCCACTGGTGCTCGTCGCCTTCGGCATCCTGCTCGCGGGCTCCTCACCGGACCTGTCCAGCGCGATCGCCGCCGACCCGATCGGCGCCCTCACCACCGCGCTGCCCACCTGGTTCCTCGTGCCGTTCGCCGTGGTCGCGGTGCTGTCGCTGGTCGGCGGCGCGGTGCTCGACATCTACTCCTCGGGCCTGGCGCTGCTCTCCCTCGGGCTCCCGGCGCCCCGGTGGGCCGCTGCGCTGGTCGACGGCGTCCTCATGGTGGCCGGCGCGGTCTACGTGGTCTTCGTGGCCACCGACTTCCTCGGGCCGTTCCAGGGGTTCCTCATCACCCTCGGGGTCCCGGTGGCGGCCTGGGCGGGCGCGGCGATCGCCGACCTCGCGCGCCGCTCCGGCTCCTACGACGACGAGGCGCTCTTCGACCCCCGCGGGCAGTACGGCTCGGTGCGGTGGGGCCCGGTGGCGCTGCTGGTCGGGGCCACGCTCGTCGGCTGGGGCCTGGTCACCAACACCTACGCCGGGTGGCTGGACTGGCAGGGCTACCTGCTGGGCCCGCTCGGCCTCGGCGGCCGTGAGGGCGCCTGGGCGTACGCCAACCTCGGCGTCCTGGTGGCGCTGGCGCTGGGGTTCCTCGGCCAGCTCGCGCTCACGCCGTCGACGCGCCGGGCGCAGCAGGGGGCGCTGGCCCGGCGCTGACCGCCCTCCTCCGGACCGCACTTCCCGGGGGAAGTGCGGTTCAGGGGGTGGGCTCCCCGGTCACCAGGGAGCGGAGCCGCGCCAGCGGCAGCTTCGGGGTGCGGTTCTCGGTGACCAGGCCGTTCGCCTCCTGCAGCGTGTCGGCCAGCTGCGTCCAGCACCACCCCGCCAGCGCTCCGGCGCGCACGCAGGCGTTCGCGGCACCCAGCAGCTCGGCCAGCCGGCAGGCGTAGTCCTCAGCGTCCGAGGCGGTGGAGTCAGCCCCAGGTCGCCCCCTCGGGAGCGCTGGAGCCCGGGGTGAAGCGCACCCCGCCGAACTCGCTGAGCACCACCGGCTGACCCCGGTCGGACCCGCCGGGCAGCCGCAGCGGGCGCCCGTTGGCGAGGGTGCGCCGGGTGGTCGGGCCCGGGTCGGCGACCAGAGCCGTCACCGCCGCCACCGACCCGTACCGCGCCAGCAGCTCCTCGCCGGAGTCGGTGTAGTCGTGCACCGTCCACAGGTCGGAGTCGGTGTGCTCCACCCGTCGTTCGTGATCACCGGCCGGGTCGGGTCGAGCGCGCGGGTCAGCGCCGCCAGGCCCGTCTGGTAGGCCTGCTCACCGGGCTGGACGGCGACGTCCTGCACGCCCCAGCTCTCGTTGACCGGCACCCAGGCGACGACGCTGGGATGGCTCGCGTCGCGGTGCACGACGTCGAGCCACTCGCGGGCCAGCAGCGCCACGGCCCGCGGGGTGTGGGCGTAGGCGTTGGCGGTCTCGGCCCAGACCTGACCCCCAGCCGGTCGCACCAGTGCAGGAAGCGCGGGTCCTCGACCTTCTGGTGGATCCGCACGGAGTCGAAGCCCAGGTCGGCCACCAGCTGCGCCTCCGACCGCAGCCGCTCCGCGCTCGCGGCGAGGTGGGTGTCGGGCCACCACCCCTGGTCGAGCACCGACCGCAGCGTGCGCGGGGTGCCGTTCAGCAGCAGCTGGCCGCCGCCCACGGCCACGGCAGCATCCCAGGTGGCTGGCGACCTCGTCGAGGACCTCCCCGGGGGCCGAGGGCGCGCCCGCGCGCAGGGCCACGGCAGCGTCGACCAGGTGCGGGTGCTCCGGGCTCCACAGCAGGTGCTCGCGGTCCTGCCCGTGGTGCAGGGCGGGGACGGCGAGCGCCACCTGGGCGCGCTGCGCACCGGCGGGGACGGCGACGACGGCGTCGGCCAGCTCCCGCTCGCCCTCCTCAGCGCCGGCCAGCGTCAGGCGCACAGCCAGCGACGTGGGCCCCGCCGTCGGGACCGGACAGCTCCACGCCGAGGTGGACGACGGCGCCGGGCAGGTCGGTGCGCCATCTCAGGTGCTCGATGCTCACCGCGGGCACCACCTCGGCCCACACGGTCTGCCAGATGCCGCTGGTGCGGCGGTACCAGATGGCGTGGGGGGCGTCGAGCCAGTCCTGCTTGCCGCGGGGCAGCTCGGGGTCGCGGGCGTCGTCGACGGCGCGGACGACGACGACGTGGTCGGTGCCGCCGTCGCTGCCCACCAGCAGGTCCGTGACGTCGGCGGAGAACGGCGTCTGCCCCCCGACGTGCTCGGCGACGAGGTGCCCGTCGAACCAGACCCGGGCGCTGTGGTCGACGGCGCCGAAGCGCAGCACGAGGCGCGCTCCGCCGGGCAGGACCGCGCCGTCGGCGTCGACGGCGCCCTCGACGTCGGCCAGGCGCAGCCCGCGGCGGTACCAGAGCTCGCGGAACGGCCCCTGGTCGCCCACGCCGGAGGCCGAGGACTCCGGCGGGTAGGGGACGACGACGTCGTGCTCGAAGCCGTCGCGGTCGGTGAGGTCGCCGCGGCGCCACCGCGGGCCAGCCGCCGCCGCGCCCTCGGGGACCAGGCCCAGCTGCCAGGTCCCGGACAGGTCGGTCCAGGCCTGCCGCAGCAGCTGCGGGCGGGGGTGGGTACCGTCCTGTCGGCTGGCCCGCAGCGGCGGGCGGGGACCGCTGAGGGCGCTGGGACCCTCCGAGCGTTCCGGGAGGGAGGCAGCGGCCGCGGGCTGTGTCGACGTCGTCACGGCCCGGCATCCTGCCACGCCGCGCCACTCGGTTTCCATCGTTGCAAACCGGGGGCGGTTGGGCGCACACTCAGCGCCAGCACGCGACGAGGAGGTCGACGAGATGGTCTGGAGTCCCACGTCGGGTCGTTCGGGGGAGCGCCGCAGCGCACCGCCCGGCGGTCCGACCCGCCGTTCGGTCCTGGCAGGGGGGCTGGCGGGAGCCGGCGCGCTGTCCCTGTCGGCCTGCGGCAGCCCCCTGGCGGCCGGCGTCGCCGGCACGCCCCTGAACCCCGAGTCCATCACGTTCTGGAACCTGTTCGGCGGTGGTGACGGTGCCCGCCTGCAAGGGATGCTCGACCAGTACCGCCAGGAGGAGGGCCCGGGCTCGCTGACCGCGGCGACGTTCGCGTGGGGCAACCCGTACTACACCAAGGTCGTGCTGGCCACGCTCGGCAACAAGCCGCCGGACGTCGCCGTCGCCCACGCCACCCGCGCCGTGATCCTCGCCCAGGCGGGGCTCCTGGAGCCGATCACCGACGACCTGCTCGCGCTGGCCGGCCTGAAGTCGACGGACTTCACCGAGTCGGTGTGGAAGGCCGGGCAGGTCGACGGGGTGGCGTACACGATCCCGCTCGACACCCACCCCTACGTCCTCTACTACAACAGCGACGTCTGCTCGAAGGCCGGCCTGCTGGACGGCGACGGGAAGCTGGTGACGATCACCGGCAAGGACGCGTGGGAGCAGGCGCTGACGGCGATCGCGGGCGTCACGGGCGGAGCGGCCTACGCCGCCTCCGACGTCGGTGACACCTCGGGCTCCTGGCGCCTCTTCCAGACCCTGTACTGGCAGATGGACGGCGCGACGGACTTCCTCGGCGACGCGGGTCAGACGCTGACCGTCAACGAGGACCTCGCGATCGCCACGATGGAGTACATCGGCGGCATGGCGAAGCGGGGGCTGCTGACGCCGACCGTGGACTACGCGGGCGCCGGCACGCAGCTGTACACCGGCAAGGTCGGCTTCCAGACCCAGGGCGAGTGGGAGATCACCACGGCCCAGGGCATCGATGGGCTCACCTTCGGCATGGCGCCGATCCCGCAGATCTTCGACGTGCCGGCGGCGCAGGCCGACTCGCACACCTTCATCATCCCCCGGCTCGACCGCACGGACGCCCAGAAGGAGCTGGCCATGGGCTTCGTCAAGTCGATGCTCGACCAGAGCCTGCCCTGGGCCAAGGGCGGGCACATCCCGGCCTACATCCCCACCCTGGACTCCGCGGAGTTCAAGGCACTGGAGCCGCAGGCCGACTACGCCCCAGCGGCGGAGATCGCCAAGTACGACCCGGCCGGCTGGTACTCCGGCTCCGGGTCGAACTTCGAGAACATCGTCGGCGCGCAGATCGGGCTCGTGCAGCAGCAGCTGGCCACCGCCCAGGAGGCGATGGCCAGCATCAAGTCTCAGCTGAAGACCTATCTGGGCACCCCGAGCCCGGTGCTGGGCTCGTGAGCGGGACCGACAGGAGAGACCGATGACGACCCTCACCACCACCGCCCCCACGGCCCGCCCGGCGGACCGGTCCACCACCACGACGCCGGGCAAGCGGCAGGACGCTCGTGCGGGATGGCTCTTCGTCGCCCCGTTCGCGCTCTTCTACGCCCTCTTCCTCATCGTGCCGACGATCTACATGCTCGTCACCAGCTTCTTCAACACCTCGCTGGTGCGACCCGGCCTCGGCAGCTTCGCCGGCTTCGCCAACTACGCGGAGATGCTCGGGCGGGCGGACTTCCGCGACGCGATGGGCCACACCCTGTGGTTCACGGTCATCACGACCGTCCCGCTCGTCATCCTCAGCTTCGTCTTCGCGGTGCTCGCGAACCGCATCAAGCGCGGCCAGTGGTTCTTCCGGCTCGCGTTCTTCGTGCCGTTCGTGCTGCCCTCGGCGACGATCTCGCTGATCTGGGTGTTCCTCTTCACCCCCGACACGGGCCTGTGGCCGAGCGTCCAGAAGGCGATCGGGCTGTCCCCGACCGCCGTCCTGGCCGACCCGGCCTGGGCCCTGTGGGGCGTGGCCATCGCCACCATCTGGTGGACCATCGGCTTCAACTTCGTGCTGTACCTCGCCGGGCTCCAGGAGATCCCGCGCGAGCTGTACGAGGCAGCCGCCACCGACGGCGCGACCCCGTGGCAGCAGATCCGGCTCATCACCCTGCCGCTGCTGGGCAGGACGACGACGCTCGTCGTCCTGCTGCAGATCATCGCGAGCCTGAAGATCTTCGACCAGGTCTACCTGATGACCTCCGGCGGGCCGGGCATCTCCACGCAGGTGGCCCTGACGACCATCGCGGGCGTCGGGTTCACCGACAACCGCATCGGCGCCGCGTCCGCGGCCTCCGTGATCCTGTTCATCGTCATCATCGTGATCGCCGTGGTCCGCCAGATGGTGGAGCGCGCGCAGGAGAGGAGGGCCTGAGATGGCGACCAACACCGCAGCGCCCCGCCGACGCAGCAACGGCGTCTCAGCAGCGGCCCCCGCCCAGCAGGTGCCCCGCGAGAAGGCCAAGGACAGCACCCGCACCTTCAACACCGTCGCGGCCGTCGTCCTGTCCGTCTTCGCGGTGCTGTGGCTGATCCCCAGCCTCTTCGCGATCAAGACGTCGCTGTCGAGCAACGCCACCGCGGCGCTCGGAGCCGGCGCCATAGCCGGTGACCTGTCGCCGACGCTCCACAGCTACGCGACGCTGCTGGCCTCCGGTGACATCTGGAACTGGTACCTGTCCAGCTTCATCACCGCGGCGGTCACCACGGCGCTGACCGTGCTGTTCGCCTCGATGGCCGGGTACGCGCTGTCGCGGCTGCGCTTCCCGGGGCGCAACGCGGTCTTCGTGCTCATGCTGCTCGGGATCATGGTCCCGGCGCAGGTGCTCGTGGTGCCGATCTTCCAGATGCTCGACGCGGCGAACCTGCTCAACACCTACTGGGCCGTGATCTTCCCGCAGGTGCCGGCCGTCATCGCCGTCTTCGTCTTCAAGCAGTTCTTCGACGGGCTGCCCAAGGAGATGGAGGAGGCCGCGCGCATCGACGGCGCGGGGTACTGGATGACGTACGCGAGGATCGTGATGCCGCTGAGCAAGCCGGTCATCGCGGCGATGGTGATCGTCACGTTCGTCGGGGTGTGGAACAACCTCATCCTGCCGCTGTTCGTGCTGTCGAACCCCGAGCTGATGACCATCCCGGTCGGCCTGGCGACGGTGCAGGGCTCGTTCGGCCAGCGCTTCGCCGACGTCCAGGCCTCGGCCATCCTCGGTGCGCTTCCGCTGATCGTCCTGTACGTGATCTTCCAGCGCCGCATCATCGAGGGCGTCGCGGGGACCGGCCTGAAGGGCTGACCCCACCCCCCCGGACGGGGTGGCGGGACCGCAGGACCACCGGGAGACCCCCGTCGTGATCATGCAGTCCCGCCACCCCGTCGTCGCGCGTGGTGGGATGGCGGCGTGAGCCCGTCCCCGCCGGACGCCGGTCGAGACCGGCGCTTCCCGCGCCGCGTCTACGGCACGGGCACCGAGCCCGACGTGCGCTTCTCCCTCGCCAACGAGCGGACCTTCCTGGCCTGGGTCCGCACCGCGCTGGCCCTGATGGCCGCCGGTGTGGCGCTGGAGTCCCTGCAGCTGCCGCTGCAGCCGGGACTGCGCCTGGCGGCGTCCCTGGTGCTCCTGGCGCTGGGCCTGCTCACCCCGGTGCAGGCGTGGCGCGGCTGGAGCAGCGACGAGCGCGCGATGCGCCTCGGGGAGCCCCTGGCGGCCCCGGTCCTCGCGCTGCCGCTCGCCGCCGGCTGCACCCTCGCGGGCGCGCTGGTCGTGCTGGGCCTGCTGCTGCGGTGAGCGCCGCAGCTCCGTCCGGGGGGCGCGACCCGGGCCTGCAGCCGGAGCGGACGGTGCTGGCGTGGAGCCGCACCGGGCTGTCCGTGGTCACCGGCTCGCTGCTGGCCGCGCGGCTGCTGGCACCGCAGCGCGGCGGCGCCGGGCTGGCGCTGGGGGCCGCCGGGGTGCTGCTCGGGCTGCTCCTGCTGGTGGCCGCGCCGCTGCGCGAGCGGCGCGCAGCGCCGGGGCGCCGCCCGGCGGCGGGGCTGCTGGCCGCGGTGGCCGCCGGGTGCTTCCTGCTGGGCGCCGCGGGCGCCGTCGTCGTCCTGGTCCCCACTCCCTGACGGGCCCGGTGGGCCGTTCGAGTGGTCGGAGCGAGTGGACGACCGGAATTCCTCACGCAGAGCAATCTCTCCGGCACCCTGGGTGACACCTCCGGAGGGTCGGAGGGGTCCCGCCCCGCCACGTGAGCGACCGACGTCCTTCCCCCGTCGTCGACGCGTCTGACCACGCCTGACCGACGACCCGCCCAGCCCGGGCGGGTCCACCAGACGGAGGCCACCGTGCCCGACCTGCGACGCCGACCCACCCGCTACGCGACGACCCTCGTCGTCATCACCGCCCTCGCCGCCGGCGCGTGGAGCGAGCTCGACGTCAGGCTCGGACCCGACGCCGCCCTCGCGGCGGCCACCACCGCCAGCGCGGCCCTGACCGACCAGCTCGCCAGCGCCCAGCGCGAGGCGGGCAGCGCCCGCGCCGAGCTCGCCGACGCCCGCCGGGTGCGGGCCGCCGCGGCCTCCACCGGCGACGCCGCGGGCGCCGCGGCCACCGACCAGGGCGAGGGGCAGGCGGCTGCCGACGCCGTCCTCCTGAGCGGGCCCGGCCGGGTCGGCTCGGCGGTCACCGCGGTGGCTCCGGCGGGGACCCGCACGGCCTCCACCGGCAACGCCGCCGGCTGCGCCGCCTACCCGAACCAGGAGGCCGCCCAGGCCGCCTTCGACGCCGACCGGGCCCGGCTCGCAGCCCTCGACGGCGACGGCGACGGGCGCGCCTGCGAGCAGCTCCGCTCCCGGTCCACCGTCGTCGCGACGGTGCCGGCGGAGAAGAAGGACCCCACCGGCACCGGCACGGGTGCCGGCACCGGGAGGGCCGGCTCGGGAGCCACCGCACCGGCCCCGGCGTCCACGCCCACGACGGCCCCCACCGCGAGCAGCGCTCCCGACCCGCGCTGCGACACCTACCCCGACCAGGAGGCCGCACAGGCCGCCTTCGACGCCGACCCCGTCCGCCTGGCCGTGCTGGACGGCGACCGCGACGGGCGGGCCTGCGAGCAGCTGCGCAGCCGCACCACCCCGACCGTGCGGATCACCCCGCCGGTGGTCACCCCGCCCCGCGTCACCGCCCCCACCAAGGCGGAGATCGTCGACTCGGGCCGCTACTTCGGCATGACGACGGCGACCGACGAGGAGTTCACCACCCTGGAGGCCACCCTCGGCCGGCAGGCGAACCTCACCGGGACCTACCAGGGCTGGGACACCGACTTCGAGCCCGCCCGCGTCACCGACGCCTGGCGCGCCGGCACGCTCCCCCTGATCACGTGGGAGTCGCGGCCGCTGGCGAGCGAGGACACCGGCACCGTCGACTACTCGCTGAGCGCCATCGCCGCGGGCGCCTTCGACGACTACCTCACCGGCTACGCCCGCGACCTCGCAGCGACCGGGCTGCCGGTCGCGATCCGCTTCGACCACGAGATGAACGGCGACTGGTACCGCTGGAGCACCGCCACCGGCGGCACCGCCAACGCCAACACGTACGGCAACACCCCCGCGCAGTACGTCGCGGCGTGGCGCCACGTCCACGACGTCTTCGCCGCCCAGGGCGCCGGTGACCTCGTGGTCTGGGTGTGGGCCCCCAACCGCGTGGACAACATCTCCAGCGCGCGCTTCCCCAGCGTCGCGTCCCTCTACCCCGGTGACGCCTACGTCGACTGGCTCGGCCTGACCGGCTACTACCGGCCCGAGGACGTCACCCGCGGCGACCCCACCACGTTCGCCCGCACCTACCAGCAGACCCTCACCCAGCTGCGGGCGCTCTCGACCGAGCCGGTCCTGATCGCCGAGGTCGGTGCCACGGAGCAGGGCAGCCACAAGACGGCGTGGGTGACCTCCTTCTTCGAGGGCCTCGCCCAGCAGCCGGACGTCGTCGGGTTCGTCTGGTTCAACTACGCGGTCTCCGAGAGCGGCCGGACCAACGACTGGCGGCTGAACTCCACCCGGCCCGTCTTCACCGCCTTCCAGAGCGGGCTGCTGGCCTCGCAGTACGGCCTGGACGTGGGCAGGAGCTTCAGGCTCCAGCCCATCGGGGCGACGGCGACGGCCAGCCCGACGGCGACGTCGACCGCGACGTCGAGCCCCAGCCCGACGACGACGTCGACCGCGACGACGACGACGAGCCCGACCGCGTCGACCGCTCCGACGGCGAGCCCGACCACGTCAGTCGCGACGGCGAGCCCGACCACGTCCACCACACCGACGGCGAGCCCCAACGCGAGCACCCCGGCCCCCACCCCGACCCCCTCGACGACCTGAGGCGCGCGGCATGACCTCCACCGGCACCCTCACCAGCCCCGCCACCAGCACGGGCACGACGGCCTGGTCCGAGCCGCTGCGCGGCAGGGCCCTCGTGCAGGCGGCCACGGCGCTGCCCGAGCCCCCCTCCGACGCCGAGAAGCACGCCTACATGGGCCGCCAGCACCGCTGGCTGCTGGGCGTGCAGGCCTGCGCCATGCTCCTCGTGGTCACCTCCATCACGCAGTTCGCGCTGTCGGACCCGCGCCTGCTGCCCTTCCTGGTGCCGGCGGCCCTGTACGTGGGCACCGGCGGGGTCTCCCTGCTCAGCTCCACGCGCACCAAGCGGACCTCGCTGGCCGACCACCGCTCGCGGGTGGCCCGGTACGCGCCGCAGGTGTGGCCGAGCGTCGACGTGTTCCTGCCGACCGCGGGGGAGCCCCTTGACGTCCTCGACAACACCTACGGGCACGTCGCGCGGCTGGACTGGCCGGGGCGCGTGGTGGCGTGGGTGCTGGACGACGCCGACCGGCCCGAGGTCGCCGAGCTCGCCGCCCGCCACGGGTTCGAGTACCGGGTCCGATCCAACCGGGGGCACCTGAAGAAGGCGGGAAACCTGCGCTTCGGGTACCAGCAGTCCGACGGCGACCTCATCGCGATCTTCGACGCCGACTTCGTGCCCCGCACCGACTACCTGCGCGAGCTCGTCCCGTACTTCGTCGACCCGACCACCGGCATCGTCCAGAGCCCCCAGTACTTCGACGCCGTGAAGGGCATGCCGTGGCTGCAGCGCACCGCGGGGGCGACGCAGGAGCTCTTCTACCGCTGGATCCAGCCGGCGCGCGACGCCTCGCGGGCCGCCATCTGCGTCGGCACCTGCGCCATCTACCGGCGCGCGGCCCTGGACGCGGCGGGCGGGTTCGCGCAGATCGGGCACAGCGAGGACGTCCACACCGGCGTCAAGCTCATGAAGGCCGGCTACCAGCTGCGGTACGTGCCGGTGCTGGTCAGCAAGGGCCTCTGCCCCGACCAGCTGCTGGGCTTCCTCAACCAGCAGTACCGCTGGTGCACCGGCTCGATGTCGCTGCTGGCCGACCGCAGCTTCCACCAGAACCCGATCTTCTCCTGGCGCCAGCGCGTCAGCTTCTGGTCCGGCTTCCTCTACTACATCTCCACCGGCGTCAACATCTTCCTCGCGCCGCTGCCGGCCTGGTGATGCTGTACGCCTTCCCCCAGCACATCCACCCCGGCAACACCGCGTGGCTGCTGGGCGCCATCCTGCTCTGGTACTTCGTGCTGCCCTCGGTGATGCACTGCCACTGGCGGATGGACGTGCTGCGCGTGCAGCAGCTGTACTCCTTCGCGCACGCCGTCGCCATCGCCCACGTTCTGACGGGGCGCACGAAGGAGTGGGTGGCCACCGGCTCGGCGAACCAGCGGACGACGCCGCTGGCCGTCACCATCACCCGCGTGATGCGGACCACGGTCGCCCTCACCCAGGCGTCGGTGTGGACGGGCCTGGTGGCCGCCACCTGGGCCCACGGCATCCAGGAGACCTGGGCGGTGGTCTGCTTCGGGCTCCTGTCCGCCTACGTCCAGCTGCCGATGCTCGTGATGCGCGGGAAGCCGAAGCCGTCACGCGCGCCGGCTCCGGTGCCGGTGCAGCGCCGTTCCGTCGACGTGCTGGTCCCCGCTGCGGACCGCGTCTTCACCGGGCGCCACCCGGCCGCCTCCGTGACACGACGCCGCCGGCCGTCCCCGGTGCGGGCGCCGCGGAGCGGGCGGCGCGCGCTCGACGTCGCGCCGGACGGTCCCGGCAGATCCACCCGGCTGCCGGCGAGCCCCGCCGACGCGAGCCCCGCCGACGCGACCGCGGAGCTGCCGACGCCGGCGCAGCTCGCCGCCGCGCAGTACGCCCGCAACCGCGCGCGCCGGGCCGAGCGCGCCCTCCAGGTCGAGCAGGAGGTCGAGCAGCGGGTCGAGCGGGTCGCCCCCTGACGGCCCGACTCAGCGCGGGACGGCGTTCAGCAGCGGCTCACCGGCCTGCAGGCGGCGGACGTTCTCGGCGACGTCCC
This sequence comes from uncultured Actinomycetota bacterium, assembly GCA_963781365.1. Lineage (GTDB taxonomy): Bacteria > Actinomycetota > Actinomycetes > Actinomycetales > Quadrisphaeraceae > Quadrisphaera. The sequence goes on from CAWAFR010000008.1 coordinate 547,090, forward strand.
GGGTCCGCGCCAGGAACGTCTGCCGGGTCGTGCCGCTGGAGTGCGGGGAGGCCACCACGTTCGTCAGCTCGCCCCACGGCCGCCGTCCCGGCGCCCCGGTCACCGGCCCCGCACCCGCCCCGGTCGCGGAGCCGCCCGGGGCGCCCCCGCGGGGGTAGCGCCACCACACGTCCAGCACCGCGCCGCCCATGCGGCCCGAGGCGAGGGCGTCGAAGAGCGCGTCCTCGTCGACCAGCGGCCCCCGCCCGACGTTGACGACGACGGCGCCCGGCTTCGCCAGCGCCAGCACGCGCGCGTCGAGCATCCCCGTCGTGGCGGGCGTCAGGGGCGCGGAGACCACCAGCACGTCGGCCTCGGCGACGAGCCGGTCCAGGCCGTCGACCGGGTCGTCCACGCGACCGGCGCGCTCCAGCCCGTGCGCCGCGGCGTCGACGTCCCCGCTGCCGGTGACCGCGGCGCCCCGCGCCCCGAGCGCCGCGAACGGCGCCCAGACGGCCCGCCCGATGGCACCGAACCCGACGAACCCGACCAGCGCCCCCTCCAGCCCCAGCGGCAGCGGCTGGCCGGGCTCGTAGGTGGGGCCGGTCCACTCCCCGCGCAGCCGGAGCGCCTCGTCGTGCTCGCGCACGCCCCGGCGGAGGACGACGACACCGGCCAGCACGTGCTCGGCGATGCTGCGCTCGTGGTGGCCGGTCCTCGCGAGGAGCACGCCCCCGGGCAGGGCCGCCAGGTCGATCGCGTCCAGGCCCGCGGCGGGGCACTGCAGCAGCCGCAGCGACCCGCTGTGCGGGACCAGCGCCGCGGTGTAGCGGCTGGCCACGAGCACCTGCGCGTCGGCGAGGTCACGGGCGACGGCGTCGGCGTCGTAGCGCGGGTGCCACGCCACGGATGCGCCGGGGACGGCCGCGGCCACGGCCTCCTCGAGCTCGGTGCGCACCAGGGGCAGGTTGGCGTCGACGACGACGATCCTCATGCCGCCATCCTCGCGGTCCTCCGGCCGACGCACCGGGCCGGTGCCCTCAGGCCGGCTTCAGGTCGGCGGTGTCTGATGGGGGTGTCCGAGATGCCCGATCCGTCCCCCGGAGGTCCCCGTGCGCGCCGTCCGCTCCCTGACCAGCACCGCCGTCACGCTGCTCGTCCTGGCCGCCGTCGCGGTCGTGCTCCTGGCCTTCGCCCTGCCCCGCGTCCAGGTCCCGGGCCTCGACACGACGGGCGTCGAGCAGCGCGCCCAGGGCCTGGTGCAGACGGTGGCGTCCGCCGGTGGTGCGGTGCTGGGCGAGGGGGTCGCCGTCGTCACCGGCGCCGTGCGGGGCGCCGTCGACGGCGCCACCTCCGCCGCCCGCTGACCCTGCCCGCGAGGGGGTCGACGAGCGTGCACCTCAGCACGCTCATCAAGCTGATGATCATGTTCGGGTGCACGCTCGCGAACACCCAGCTGCGGTCAGGCAGCGAGGTGGTGCAGCGCCAGCGCGGCGAGCGCCGCCGCCTGGTCGCCGAGCACCGCGTCGTCGAAGAGCACCAGCGGGGAGTGGTTCCAGGGCGCCGTCGCCGGGTCGACGCCGTCCGGGCTCGCCCCGAGGAACAGGAACGCGCCCGGGACCTCGTCGAGGACGAAGGAGAAGTCCTCCGAGCCCATCAGCGGCACCGGCATGACGTAGCCGCGCTCCGGGCCGAGCAGCCCGCGCACCACGTCGAGCGCCCGGGGCGCCGCCTCGGCGTCGTTGACCGTCACCGGGTACTGCTCGGCGAACTCCACCTCGGCGCGCAGCCCGTGGGCGGCGGCGATGCCCTCGGCCAGGCGCAGCACTCCGCGCGCAGGGTGTCGATCGACGCGCCGGACAGCGCCCGCACCGTCGCACCCAGGACGCCGACGTGCGGGAATCATGTTCGCTGCGGCCCGCGGCGGACACTGCGTCACCGAGAGCACGACCGGGTCGAAGACGTCGAAACGCCGCGACACCAGCGGTGTGCAGCGCGGTGACCAGCTCGGCAACGGCGGGGACGGGGTCGAGCGCCAGCTACGGCTTCGAGCCGTGCCCGCCCGGCCCGTGCATCGATCACATGCGAGCTGGTCGGAGCGGCCATCAGCGGCCCGGGCCGGGTGCACGAAGACGCCGCGGGGCCCGCGGGCGCCACGTGGACCCGTACGCGGCCGACGACCGGGTGCCGGCCAGGCCTCGAGCAGGCCCTCCTCGAGCATGATCTTCGGCGCCGCCCATGCCCTCCTCGCCGGGCTGGAACATGAGCACGACGTCGCCGGCCAGCTCCTCGCGGCGCTCCGCGAGCAGCCGCGCCGCACCGACCAGGCATCGCGGCGTGCAGGTCGTGCCCGCAGGCGTGCATGGCCCCGTTGGTGGAGGCGAAGTCGAGGCCGTTCTCCTCCTTCACCGGCAGCGCGTCCATGTCGCCCCGCAGCAGCACCGTCGGCCGGTCGCCCGCGTCGGGGCCACCGCCGCGCAGGACCGCCCCGACGCCCGTCGTCGCTGTGCCGGCCGGTGGTGACCTCGAGGCCGAGGCCCCGCCAGCGCCTCGAGCACCGTGCCTGGGTCTGCGGCAGGTCCAGGCCCGAGCTCGGGAGGCGGCGTGCATCGCGCGACGGAACGCAACCAGGTCGGGCTGGAGCGCGCGGGCGGAGTCGAGCAGGGTCGTCACCGGCCCCACCGTGCCACCGCTCAGGTGGCGCTGACCACTCCGGAGCCCACCAGGGCCAGGACGACGGCGCCGGCGAGCACCCGGTAGGCGATGAACACCGTGTAGGTGTGGCGGGCGATGAACTTCAGCAGCCAGTCGACGGTGGCGTAGGCGACGACGAAGCTGACGGCCGTGGCCAGCACCGTCGGGCCCCACCCGATGCCCGCGGAGATCTGCGGGGCTGCGCTGTAGCCCTGGTAGACGCTGGCGGCGGCCAGCGCGGGGATCGAGAGCATGAACGACAGCCGCGTCACGGTCACCCGGTCGAGGCGCAGCGCCAGGCCGATCGACATCGTCGCCCCGGACCGCGAGACCCCGGGCACCAGCGCGAGGCACTGCACCACGCCGATGAGCAGGGTGTCCTTCCAGGTCACGGAGCTCTCCGGGCGGTCCTGCTTCGCGGTGCGGTCGGCCGCGAGCATGACGAAGCTCCACAGCACCAGCGCCGTCCCGACCACCCACAGGCTGCGCAGCGTGGTCTCGATGAGGTCGGAGAAGAGCAGCCCGACGACGCCGATGGGGATCGACCCGACGATGACGCCGACGGCGAGCCGCCAGTCGTTGTTGTGCCGGGCCTCGCGGTAGCGCAGCCCGTCCAGGAAGGCGGCGATGAGCCGGACGATGTCGCGGCGCAGGTACAGCACCGTCGCCAGCACGGCACCGACCTGGATGATCACGGTGAAGGCCGTGATGTCCGGGTCGTCGATGGTGTAGCCCAGCAGCTTCTCGATGATCGTCAGGTGCCCGGTGCTGGAGACCGGCAGGAACTCCGTGACCCCCTCCACGGCTCCCAGCAGGACGGCGTGCCACCACTCCACGTCAGGCGCTTCCCTCTCCTCGCGGCCGCTCGGGCCGGTGCAGCGCCGGACCCGGCACGGGGACCAACGCTAGGGGGTCGACCTGAAGCGCCGGTGACGGACCGTGAGACTCGTGCCGTCGACGTCCTGGCCGGGCGGCGCCGCGGGGAGCCCGCCGGTGTGGACCTCCCACGCGTCCAGGCCCGCCAGCTCCTCCGGCACCGGCGGCTCGAACAGCGACCACGCCCGGTCCAGCGCCTCCCGGGTCATCGGGAAGGCCCCCGGAGCGCCCTCGGCGCGGCGGCGCTCCAGCCGCTCCCAGAGCACCTCGCGCGGCACGTCGAAGACGTGCAGCTCGACCCGCGCGCCGGCCGCGCGGGCGTCGGCGAGCTTCTGCTCCCGCTCGGCGCGCAGCCACAGCCCGTCCTCCAGGACGACGTCGACCCCGCGGCGCAGCAGCTCCAGCGCGAGGCGGGCCAGGCGCGCCTGCAGCAGCTCGTGGACCTCCAGGTCGAGCGCGGGGACGCCGATCTCGGCCTTCCAGTCGTCGGTGCACAGCCGCAGCCCGCGGCCGTCGGCCTCCAGGCGGCGGGCCAGCGTCGTCTTGCCCGACCCGGGCAGGCCGCAGAACAGGACCAGGACCGGCGGTGTCCGCGGTGGTGTCGGCGGCGGCGCCGCGGACGGCGGGGGTGCCTCGCTCACCCGGGCGAGCGTGGCACCGCGCTGTCGGTGGGGCGACCTAGGCTCGGCGGGTGCTCTCGGTCCACGGCGTCTGGGCCCAGCGGGGCGCCCTGTGCCTGTGGGCGGAACCCCCGGCTCGGCTCCCGCTGGCCGGGCACGACGCCGACGCCGTCCGCGAGGCCCTCGCCGGCGCCGCCCCCCGCCTGGCGCACGCCCTCGTGGCCCGGGCCCGCGGCACCGTCGAGCTGCTGCTTCCCACGCTCGACGGCCGCGTGCTGCCCTCGGCGGGTGCTCGGCACGACGACGCCGTCCTGCAGGGGCACCGGCTCCCCGCCGTGGTGCTGAACCCCGACCGCGCCCTCGACCTGCTGCTGGAGGTCGCTGAGCTCGCCGCCGCCGGCCCCGCCGCGCTGCCGTGGCCGGTCACCCTGGGCGACGACCTGCGCTGGCTCGGCGCCGTCACCGCCGCCGCGCACTCCCGCGCCGCAGCGGGCCTGCTGGTGCCGGGGCTGCAGCAGGCCGACGGGGAGTGGTGGGGCCGCTGGTACCCGCTGATCGACAGGCCGTGGCGGCGCTGGAGCGACGCGGCGGCCGCGGCCGCGCCGCCGTCGGCGCGCGCGGAGGTGGTCGGGGCCGGCCGGGGCCGCCCGGCGGAGGAGGTCCTGGAGCACCTGGTGGACGAGGTCACCGCCCTGCTGGGCGCGCGGCGGGCAGCGCGCCCGGACGCGCCGGAGGACCCGGCTGCTGACCCCGCGGTCGTGGAGCCGGCGGCCGCGCCGGAGGCCGTCACGGCGTGGGGGGAGGCGCTGCGCGGCACCGACCCGGTGAGCGCCGGCGTCCCCGCCCGCGAGCTCGCCGACCTCGCGGTGCGCACCGAGCGCTGGCGCGCCAGCGCCACCACGCAGCCCGCCGAGCTGCTGCTGCGCATCGCCGAGCCGCCCCCCGGCCGCGACGACGCCGACGACGGCCCGGCGGTCGGCGACACCCGCGGCGGCTGGACGCTGCAGGTGCGGCTGCGCTCCCTGGACGACCCGAGCACCGTGACCACCGCCGCCGAGGCCCGCCGCGGGGTCTCCGGGGAGTGGGGCCAGGAGTGGGACGGCGACCTCGACCCGTGGGCCTTCGCCCTCGCCGAGCTCGGCCGGGCCGCCGCCGTCCACCCCCCGCTCGTGGAGGCCGGCCCCTCGGGGCTCGGCGCCGAGCCCGACGCCGACGCCCGGCTGACCGCGCAGCAGGTGGTCGACCTGGTGCAGGACGGCGTCCCGGCGCTGCTCGACGCGGGCTTCGCCGTCGCCCTCCCGGGCCGCTGGCTGCGCCCGCCCGTCGGGCTGTCGCTGCGCACCCGCGCCACCCGCGCGCCGGGGGAGTCCGACGTCCCCGCCCCCGTCGGCGCCCGCGGCAGCATCGCGCAGTCCGACCTGGTGGCCGTCGACTGGAAGGTGGTCCTCGGCGACGTCGAGCTCGACGAGCGGGAGCTGGCGCTCCTGGCCGAGCAGCGCGCGCCCCTGGTCCAGCTGCGCGGGCAGTGGGTGCAGGTCGACCAGGCGGCGCTCGCCAGGTCGCTGCGGTTCCTGCAGCGCAGCGCCCACCAGGACGCGTCGATGACGTCGCTGGTGGGCGTGCTGGGGCAGCTGGCCAGCGGGTCGCTGCCGGCGCCGCTGGTCGCCCTCGACGGCGAGGGCCCCCTCGGCGCGCTGCTCGCGGGTGGTGCGGGCAGCTGGGCCGAGTCGGGGGCGCGCGTCGTCGCCCCGGTGCCCGCTCCGCGCGGGCTGCGGGCGACGCTGCGGCCGTACCAGGAGCGCGGCGTCGCGTGGCTGGCGTTCCTCGACGCCCACGGGCTCGGCGGGGTGCTGGCCGACGACATGGGGCTGGGCAAGACCGTCCAGCTGCTGGCGCTGCTGCTCGCGGAGCGGGAGCGCGCCCTCGACGGCGACGGCGACGGCATCGCGCCCACGCTGCTCGTGTGCCCGATGTCGGTGGTCGGCAACTGGGAGCGCGAGGCCGCGAGGTTCGCGCCCGGCCTGCGGGTGCACGTCCACCACGGGGCCGAGCGGCTGCGCGGCGAGGAGCTGCTGGCCGCCGCGGCGCAGCCGACCTCGTGCTCACCACCTACCCGCTGGTCGCCCGCGACGCGGACGCCCTGGCCGCCGTCCCGTGGCGCCGCGTCGCCCTCGACGAGGCGCAGCACGTGAAGAACCTCGGCACCCGCGCTGCGCGCGCGGTGCGCCAGGTGGCGGGGGCCCCGCACCGCCGGCGGCACGCAGAGGATCGCCCTGACCGGCACGCCGGTGGAGAACCGCCTCGCGGAGCTGCGCGCCGTCCTCGACTTCGCGAACCCCGGGGTGCTCGGGTCCGCCGCGCGGTTCCGCGAGCGGTTCGCCGTGCCGATCGAGCGGCACGGCCGACGAGCGCGCGACGCAGCTGCTCGCCACCCTGACGCCGCCCCTTCGTGCTGCGGCGCGTCGAAGACCGACCCCGGTGTCATCGCCGACCTCCCCGCCAAGCTCGAGCTGGTGGTGCGCGCGAACCTCACCACCGAGCAGGCGGCGCTGTACAAGGCCGTGGTCGACGAGATGCTGGCCAAGGTCGCCGACCGCGGACGGCGTCGAGCGCCGCGGGCTGGTCCTCGCCACGCTGACGCGGCTGAAGCAGGTGTGCAACCACCCCGCGCAGCTGCTCGCCGACGGCTCGCCGTTCCTGCGCCGCGGCCAGCACCGCTCCGGCAAGCTCGCGCTGGTCGACGACGTGCTCGACGCCGTCGTCGCCGACGGCGAGAAGGCGCTGCTGTTCACGCAGTACCGCGAGCTGGGGGCGCTCCTGGTGCCGCACCTGCGCGAGCGGTACGGCGTCGAGGTGCCGTTCCTGCACGGGGGCGTGTCCAGGGCGGGCCGCGACGTGATGGTCGAGCAGTTCTCCACGGCGGGGCCGGCTGGTGGGGCGGCCGCCGATCATGCTGCTGTCGCTGCGCGCCGGGGGCACCGGGCTGAACCTGGTGGCGGCCAACCACGTCGTCCACGTCGACCGGTGGTGGAACCCCGCCGTCGAGGCCCAGGCCACCGACCGCGCGTTCCGGATCGGGCAGACCCGGCAGGTGCAGGTCCGCAAGCTCGTGTGCGTGGGGACGGTGGAGGAGCGCGTCGACGAGCTGATGGCCCGCAAGGCCGAGCTGGCCTCGCTGGTGGTGGGCTCGGGGGAGTCGTGGCTGACGGAGCTGTCGACGTCGGACCTGCACGACCTCGTGCGCCTCGGCGCAGAGGCCGTCGGTGAGTGAGCGGCCGGCGTCCGGCGGGTCGCGCCGGCCCGCGAGGGGGTCGGCGCGCACGCCGTGGGACTCCTCCTGGCCGCCGGGCACGCGCATCCCCGGCGACGGGCTCAGGGCGCGCAGCAAGCGCGGGTCCTTCGCGACGACGTGGTGGGGCAAGCGCTTCGTCGCCGCCGTCGAGGACGCCGCCGGCGCGAGCCGCCTGGCCCGCGGGCGCACCTACGCGCGGCAGGGGCAGGTGGTCTCCCTCGACGTCGGCGAGCCCGGCACCCGCCTGGCCGGCCGGGTCACCGCCGCGGTGCAGGGCAGCCGCCCGACGCCGTACGAGGTGGTGCTGACCTTCGCCACCTGGGACGCCGAGACCCGCGGCGAGCTGGCCGACGCCCTCGCCGACGACCCCGGCGCCCTCGCCGCGGTGCTCGGCGGCGTGCTGCCGGAGTCCTTCGAGCAGCTCTGCCTCGACGCGGGGCTGGTCCTGCTGCCCGCGTCGCTGTCCGACCTGCGCACCGGCTGCACCTGCCCCGACCTCGTCGACCCGTGCAAGCACGCCGCCGCCGTGGTCTACCTGCTGGCGGAGCGCCTCGACACCGACCCCTTCACCGCGCTGCAGCTGCGCGGGGTCGAGCGCGACGCGCTGCTGAGCCTGGTCGCCCAGCGCCGTGTCGACCAGGGCCGTGCCGCCGGGGAGGACCCGACCGGCTCGCAGGGCCTCGCGGCCGGACCCCGGGGCCGCCGGTCCTCACCGTCGGCCCGCGAGCTGCCGGTCAGCGAGGCCTTCTGGCGCGGCCGCCCGGTGCCGCTGCCCCCGGACCCGGCGCTGCCGCCCGGCACCGGGGCGCTCGACGGGCTCGACGCCGCGGCGCTCGGGCCCCGGGGCGACGCCGTCGTCGCCCTGCTGTGCCCGCTCCTGGCAGCGATGGCCCGAGGGGACTGAGCCGATGACGGCCGGCGGTGGCGGGACTGCATGATCACCGCGGGAGGGGTCCCGCGGTGATCAGGTGGTCCCGCTGCCCAGCTGGGCCGTCACCCGCTCCTCGTCCCGCGTCGCCGTCGTCGGCGTCGCCGCTGCGGGCCGGCCCGCGCCGGGCGCGAGGGTGAGCGCCAGGGCGAGGAGGACGACGACCGCCGCCGTCGCCGCGACGGCCCCCGTCCCGAGGGGCAGCACGAGCCCACCCAGCCAGGCACCGGCGGCGATGCCCGCGTTCGTGGTGGCGTTGACCACCGCGGGCGCTGCCGCCGGGTCGGCAGTGACGCGCAGCCCCGCCGTCTGCAGCATCGCGGGCAGCCCGCCGTAGGCCGCTCCCCAGACGACGAGGACGACCGCCGCCGTCACCGCACCCGCCGCCCCCGCTGCCGGCGGCAGCGAGAGGGCGACCAGGCAGGCCGCCATGACGCCGCCGCTGACCCGCAGGGCGGCGGTGGGGCGGGCGTCGGCGACGCGCGAGACGACGGCCACGCCGACCAGCGCCCCGGAGCCGAAGGCCAGCAGCAGCGGGCCCACGGCGTCGGCGCCCACCCCGCTGCGCCGCAGCAGACCGGTGACGTAGGTGTAGGCCGTGGTGTGCCCGAGCAGGAACAGCGCGGAGAAGGCACCGACCAGCACCAGCGCCCGCCGTCCCCCCGCGCCCGCCCCCCGTGGGGCGGTGGCCGCGGAGGTCTGCGCGGAGGTCTGCGCGCTGGGCCGCGGCTCGTCGAGCCCCTCGCGGGGGAGCAGCACCGCCGCCGCGACCAGGAGCACGAGCAGCAGCGCCGCGGTGCCCAGGAACGCCGCCTGCCACCCGAGGCGCGTCCCGGCCGTGGTGGCCAGGGGGACGCCGAACGCGAAGGCGGCCATGACGCCCGCGCTGACCACCGAGACCGCGCGCCCGGACCGGCCCGCCGGCGAGATCCGGACGGCGGTGGCGATGACCACGGAGAAGAAGGCGGCGTGCGCCAGACCGCCGAGCACCCGCGCCCCGAGGGCCAGCGGGTAGGAGCCCACCGCTCCGGCGGTCAGGACGAGCAGGTTGCTCAGCACGTAGCAGCCGAGCAGCGCGAGCAGGACGCGGCGCCGCGGGAAGCGGCCCACCAGCCCGGTGAGGGGGATGGCACCGACGGCGACGACGAGCGCGTACGTCGACGTCCACCAGCCGATGCGCGCCGGTGACACGCCGAAGGCGGAGCTGAGCTGGGGGAGCAGCCCGATGGGGATCAGCTCGGTGGTCACCGCGGCGAACAGCGCGGTGGACAGCAGCGCGAGCTGGCCGGCCGGCATCCGGGTGGCCGGGAGGGGGACGTCGCTCACGGCGACGAATATACTCGTGCTCCGAGCCAATGTGGCGGTCCGAGTAGGGGCGGGGGTGTCGTCGGTGGGGGAGGTCGGAGGGCGCGCCGAGCAGCTGATGCGGCTCGTCCACGAGCGGCCGGGGACGTCGCGCGCCGAGGCGGCCCAGCGCCTCGGCACCAGCAGCGGCGCCACCAGCGACCTCGTCGCGGCCCTCGGCGCCGCCCGCCTCCTGGCCGAGGGCGAGCCGGCGCGCCGCGGACCGGGCCGCCCGACGCGCCCCCTGGTGGCCCACCCGCGGGGCCCGCTCGTGCTGGGGGTGGCCGTCACGCACGAGGGCTGGCGCGTCGCCGCCGTCGAGCTGGGCGGCCGCACGGTCGCGGAGGTCGCCGGCAGCCACGACGGCCAGGACCCCGTCGCCGTCCTCGCCGCGGTGCGCGCCGCGGGGGAGCGCCTCGACGCCTCCACCGGGCTGCGCGTCCGCGGGTGGGGCGTGGCGGCGCCCGGCCTGGTCGACGGCGGCCGCCACCTGGACGCCCCGCAGCTGGGCTGGCACGGCGTCGACCTGCACGCGGTGCGTCCGGGCGGCTCCGGCGCCCTCGTCGTCGCAGGCAACGACGCGACGCTGTCCGCCGCCGGCGAGGCCCTGCGGGGGAGCGGGACGGCGGCGCACGCGCACCTGCACCTGCTGCTCGACGCGGGGATCGGCGGGGCGCTGGTGCGCGACGGCGTCCCCGACCTCGGCGCGCACGGGCTGGCGGGGGAGTTCGGGCACGTGCCCTTCGGCGACCCGTCGCGCGCGTGCCGCTGCGGGGCGTCGGGGTGCTGGGGGGAGGAGCTGGGCGGAGCGGCCCTGGCCCGCGCCCTGGGGGCGGCCCCGCCGACGGACCCGGTCGCGTTCGCGGGACGCGTCCTGGCCGACGCGGCCGCCGGGCACCGCGAGGCGCTCGCCGCCGCGCGGGTCGTGGCCACCGCCCTCGGTCGGGGCGTCGGGGGCCTCGTCAACGCCCTCGACCCCGACCTCGTGACCCTGGGCGGCTTCGGCCCGGCGCTCCTGGACGTCGCCGGTGACCGGGTGCGCGAGGCCTGCGCCGCGGGGGTCGTGCGCCGCCGCGCCGTCTCGCCGCCGCCCGTCGTCGCCGCCGCGCTGGGCTCGGACGGAGCGCTGGTGGGGGCCGCCGAGGTGTGCTGGGCGCGGGTCCTTCCGGCCCTGGTCGCGGGTGGTGGGACTGCATGATCACCGGGGGAGGACCCCCGCAGTGATCATGCAGTCCCACCACCCAGCTGCGCCGCCAGCGCCGCGGGGTCGGGGGTGTCAGCGCCCGTCTCGACGGCACCGGTGCCCCCGGCGGCCGCCAGGGCGTCGAACGCCAGCAGCAGCGACCCCACCACCGGCGGGACGTCGGTGAAGCGCACCCGCACCCCCGGGTCGACGGCGGCCAGCGCCGCCTGCACCTCCGCCGACAGCCGCGGCGTCCGCGCGTGCAGCAGCCCCCCGCCGAGCACCACCGGCAGGTCGCGCAGCGGCACGTCCAGGCGCACCGCGCAGGCGCGCGCGAAGTCCGCGACCTCACCCGCCAGTCGCCGCACCAGGGCGGCGGCGACGTCGTCGCCGGCGTCCGCCGCCGCGAGCACCGCCGGCGCCAGCGCTGCCAGGGAGCTGCCCGGCGCGCGGTGCACCGCGAGGACCGCGTCGGCCACCGTCGTCGTCCCCCAGTGCTCCAGCACCGCGCCGACCAGCGCCGTCGCCGGCCCCCGCCCGTCCTGCGCGCGGCACGCGGCACCCAGCGCGGCAGTGCCCAGGTCCGGACCGCCGCCCCAGTCACCGGAGATCGCCCCCAGGGACAGGAAGCGCACCGACCGCTCGCCGTGCACCCCCACCGCGTTGGTGCCCGTCCCGGCGATCACCGCGACCCCGTGCGCCCCGCCGCGGTCGTGGTCGGCGGCGGAGCGCAGCACCGCGAAGAGGTCGTTCAGGACGACGAGCGCACCGCCCGCCGCCAGACCGCGCTCGTGGGCGACCCCCCGCAGCGCCTGCTCCTCCTCGGGCTGGTCGACGCCGGCCACCGCCAGCGCCACCGCCGCGTACCCGGTGGTCGGGACCCCCGCGGCGGCCAGCACCGCCTGCACGACATCGAGGCACCCGGCCTCACCCCGCTCGTCGGGAGACGCGCCCGGCCCGCGGCCGGCGAACAGCACCCGGCCCGCGCGGTCCGCCACGGCGACCGCCGTCTTCGTCCCGCCGACGTCGACGCCGAGCAGCAGCCCGGCCGCCGCCGCGCCAGGGGACCCGGTTCCGGCGACGTCCTGCACCCGGGCATCTCAGCACCCCCGCGCCGCGGTCGCGCAGGCCGCCCCGGGGCGCGGGGCGCGGGCTTGCACGCAGAGTCACCGGAGCCCTACCGTGTGGCCGGAGCCACCACATCTGGGGGTCGCGCGCGCGAACGGCCACAAGCAGTGGCCCGGGTGAGGGAGGTGAGACGTGCACTGCCCGTTCTGCCACTTCTCGGACTCCCGGGTGGTCGACTCGCGGACGTCCGACGACGGCCAGTCGATCCGCCGGCGCCGCCAGTGCCCGCAGTGCGGCCGCCGCTTCTCCACCGCCGAGACCGCGAGCCTCACCGTGCTGAAGCGCTCCGGGGTCGCCGAGCCGTTCAGCCGCGACAAGGTCATCGCCGGGGTCCGCAAGGCCTGCCAGGGCCGGCCCGTCACCCCCGACCAGCTGGCGCGCCTCGCGCAGCAGGTGGAGGAGGCGGTGCGCACCGCCGGCCGCGCGGAGGTCGACGCGCACGACGTCGGCGTCGCCGTCCTCGCCCCGCTGCGCGCGCTCGACGAGGTCGCCTACCTGCGGTACGCGTCCGTCTACCAGGCGTTCGAGTCCCTGGAGGACTTCGAGGAGGCCATCGCCCTGCTGCGTGCCGAGCACGCCGTGGACGGCGCCGAGCCCGCGCTGCCCTCCTGAGCGGGGTCCCTCAGACCGCGCCCACGGGCTCCGGCGCTGACGGCCCCGCTGCGGGCGCCTCCGGCGCCGGCTCCGGCGCCGAGGGGGACAGGCGGCGGGTCACCTCGGCCGCCGGCTCTGCGCGGCCGTGCAGGAAGCCCTGGGTCTCGTCGCACCCCGCGGCCCGGACGGCGGCCAGCGTCGGCGCGTCCTCGACGCCCTCCACCACCAGCCGGAGGCCGAGCCGGTGCGCGAGGTCGACGGTGGACGCCACGATCGCCGCGGTGACCGGGTCGCTGAGCACCCTGGCGGTGAACGCGCGGTCCAGCTTGAGCTCCGTCGCCGGCAGGTCGCTGAGGTAGGACAGCGAGGAGTAGCCCGTGCCGTAGTCGTCGATGGACAGCTGCACGCCCCGGTCCCGCAGCCGGCGGGCCGTGGCCAGCGCCTGCTGCGGCTCGGACATCAGCGTCGTCTCGGTCACCTCCACCACGAGCAGCCCCGGCTCGACGCCGCTCTCCGCCAGCGCGGCGTCGACCATCGGCAGCAGCGCCGGGCTCGTCAGGCAGCTCGCGGAGACGTTCACCGCGACGCGGACCCGGTGGCCGGCGCCGTGCCAGGCCCGGGCGTCGAGCAGCGCCGTCCGCAGCACGCGCTCGGTGAGGCGCGTGATGAGGTCCTGCTCCTCGGCGATCGCCAGGAACGCCTCCGGCCCCATGAGGCCGTGCCGGGGGTGGCGCCAGCGCACCAGCGCCTCCACGCCCCCGACGCGGCCGCTGCCGGCGGAGACCTGGGCCTGGTAGTGCACGACCAGCTCCGCGGTCTCCCCGCGGTCGGGCGCCCCGACGACCGACAGCGCGGCGCGCAGCTCGTCGGCCAGCAGGGCCCGCTCGCGCTTGGCCAGGTCACCGGCGGGGTCGTAGAGGCGGACCCCGCCGCCGGAGGCCTTCGCGCTGTACATCGCCAGCTCGGTCCGGCGCAGCAGCTCGTCCGCCGCGCGGACCCTCGAGGCGGCGGTGTCGGCAGCCGGGTCGTCGGGGTCGTCCGCCGGGTCGTCGGCGAACGCGACGCCCACGCTGGCGCTGGTGCGCCAGGACGCGCCTTCGGCGGGGGCGGCGGCGACGGCGGCGGCGACGCGCTCGGCCAGCAGGCGGGCCCGCGCCGCCTCGCTCCCGCGCAGCAGGACGGCGAACTCGTCGCCCCCCAGCCGCGCCAGGACCGCGCCGGGGGGCAGGCAGACGGCGAGCCGCTCCGCGGTGCGGCGCAGCAGCGCGTCACCGGTGCCGTGGCCGAACCGGTCGTTGACGTCCTTGAAGCCGTCGAGGTCGACGACGACCAGCGCGACCAGCCCGTCCTCCTCGTCCTCCTCGTCCTCCGGCCCGTACTCCCCGTCGGTCGGGGACGGAGCGGTGGGGTGCAGCGCGGCGACGAGCGCTGCGCGGAGCGCGCGGCGGTCGGCCAGCCCGGTGAGGTGGTCGAGCGAGGGCTGCTCGAACGAGGGCGGCTCGAGCGGGACGTCACCGGGTGCCGCAGCGCGCCGACGCCTCAGGACGGCAGCGCACGTGACGGCCAGCAGCACCGCGGCCGCCGGGACCGCTGCGGCGACCCCCAGCGGGTGCAGGGAGTCCGCCACCAGCACCACCGCCGCCGGTGCGGCGACGCCCGGCAGCAGCAGAGTCCACCGCCTCAGGACCACCGCTCACCAGTCCGAGGAGGTGAGGGCCTCGTGCAGCCGCGGGAGCAGCGCGGTCAGCCGGTCCTCGGTCACCGCGCCGTCCGAGAGGTGCAGCACGTCCGAGGTCGGGGCCGCGGGGTCGACGACGCGCGCTGCGGCCTCCAGCGCCGTCGCCAGGCAGCGGGACCAGTCCGAGGCGCGTCCCGGCGCGAGGTCCAGCTGCTGCAGCGCCCTGACGAACTCGGCGGGGAAGCCCCACGCCGACAGCGCTGCGGCGGAGACCGCGGTGTGGCTGAAGCCGAACGCCTCCACCTCGGCGTCGAGCAGCGCGCGGCGGCCCATCCCGGCGACTTCGGGCCGGTCGAGCAGCGCCCGGTACCCCTCCGGGTCGTGGCGGACGAGGATCGCCTGCCCCAGCCCGCTGAGCAGGCCGAGGCAGAACGCGTCGGGCGCGGGCACGGAGAACAGCGGCGCGAGCTCGCTGCTGGCCACCGCGGCGGCCTTGGACCGGGGCCAGAAGTCGGCGGGCAGCAGGTCGTCGGTGGCCAGGCCCGCGGCTGCCGAGGCCGCCATGGCGCGGATGGCGGAGAACCCGACCACGGTCACGGCGAACGCGACGGTGCGCACCCGGCCCCCGAGGCCGAAGTAGGCGCTGTTGGCCAGCTTCATCACGCGGGTGGTGAGGGCGACGTCGGCGGACAGCGTCCCGGCGAGCTCCTTGGACCCGACGGAGTCGTCGCTGGTCATGAGGACGACGCGGGTGGCGACGGGACGGCGCGCCTTGAGCTCCTCGACGAGCTCGAGGAGGCCCTCGATCGTGGGCCGGGGCTTGATGACGTCCGCTCCCGGGCCGGTCGTCGCGCCCGCGGTCCCCGGCACCGGGGTGGTGGTCGACGTCGTCATGGCATCGCTCCGAGCAGTCGGTGGGTCAGCGGTCCGGTGGAGTCCGGCGCGTCGCGCAGGAACCCGCACCGCTGCATCGGCCGCTGGCGCCGGACCTGACCCCCGTGGCCGCAGGGGCACCCGCACGGGTGCACGCCGGTCACCGGGACGGGCGCTCCCCCCGGCGCCCGCGCGGACACCTCAGGCCGCGGCCTAGCGTGATCGGGGTGATCGAGTCCGCGGCGCTGCACGACCTCCGCGACCAGCGCCTGGCACCCGAGGACGACGCCGCCCAGCGCCTGGCGCTCCTGGCGGCGGTGGCCGCGGGCGGGTCCGGCCCGGCGGTGCGGCTGGTGCGTCCCGAGCCCACCGCGGCGTTCAGCCGGCGCGACGCGCTGCTCCCCGGCTACGCGGCGGCGCGGACGACGGCGGAGCGCCACGGGTTCGCACCCGTGGTGCGCCCGGTCGGCGGGCGGTTGGCAGTGCAGCACCGGGGCTGCCTCGTGCTCGACCTCGTCGGACGCGCCGACGACGCCGTCACCGGCACCACCGCGCGCTTCGAGGCCGCCGCGGGCGTCGTCGTCGCCGCGCTCTCCGCGCTGCACGTCGAGGCAGGGACCCTCGACGTGCGCGTCGGACCGGTGCCGCGCGAGTACTGCCCGGGGGAGCACTCGGTGAACCTCGGCGGCCGCGTGAAGGTGGCGGGCACGGCGCAGCGGCAGGTCCGCGGCGCGTGGCTGGTCTCGGTGCTCGTGGTCGTCGAGGACGCGGCCCCGCTGCGCGCCCTCACGCGGGACGCCTACGCGGACCTGGGCCTCGACGTCGACCCCGCCACCGTCGTCGCGGTCGCCGACCACGCACCCGGCGCCACCACCGACCGGGTCGGTGACCTGCTCCTCGCCGCCCTCGGCACCTTGACCGCCGCGGGCCAGCCGCCTGGCAGGGTGGCGCCGTGAACGAGGTGGGCGGTCCCGGTGGCGCGGTGCTCCAGCAGGAGGTCAGCGGGTGGCCCGACCCGGCGTCGTCCGTCGTCGTCCTGGGCCCCGACGGACAGCTCGCCTGCGTCGGCGACACCGACCTCGACCGCCGGTGGGCCTCGGTCACCAAGCTCGTGTCCGCGCTCGCGGTGCTCGTGCTCGTGCACGACGGCGAGGCCGACCTCGACGCCCCGGTGCAGGACGCCGGTGGCCCGCCGGGCGCGGTGCTGCGCGACCTGCTGGACCACACCTCCGGGCTCGACTTCTCCACCGGCTCCGTGCGCGCCCGCGTGGCAGAGCGGCGGATCTACTCCAACACCGGCGTCGAGGTGGCCGCCCGCCACGTCGAGGGGCTCACCGGGGCTCCGTTCGCGGAGCTCGCGACGGCGCTGGTGGCCCAGCCGCTCGGCATGACCCGCACCCGGCTGGAGGGCTCGCCGGCGCACGGGCTGGTCGCGCCGACGGTGGACGTCGCGCTGCTGGCGCGCGAGCTGCTGGACCCGAGGGTGCTGCCCGTCGCCGTCGTCGACCTGCTGCGCACCCCGAGCCGCCCGGGCCTGAGCGGCGTGCTGCCCGGCTTCGGCCGCCAGGTGCACAACGACTGGGGGCTGGGGGCGGAGGTGCGCGCCGACAAGCACCCCCACTGGACGGCCCCGGAGAACGACCCCGCGACGTTCGGGCACTTCGGCCAGAGCGGCACCGCGCTGTGGGTCGACCGCGCGGCCGGGCCAGCGGGCTCCGGCGGCCTGGCGCTGGTCACGGCGTCCGCCGAGCCGTTCGGGGAGTGGGCAGCGTCTTCCTGGCCGCGCCTGTCGAGCGCCGTCCTGCGCACCTGGGGCGCCTGAGCGCCGTCTGACCCGTGGGCCGGACCCGCCAGGCGCGCTGGCGCGGCGAGGTCCGGTGGGCAGGTGCGGGTCCGGTGGGCAGCGGTGGGTCCGGTCCGGGCGCTCCCGCCGGACGCAGGACGGCCCACCGGACCCAGGACGACCCACCGGACGAGAGGCTCCCCGCAGGTGCCCGTCCGCGGGTCAGGCGGCGTGCGCGGCCGCCGGCGCGGCGGGGACGGCGACCGGACCCTCAGCGGCCGCGTCCGGTGCGGGGACGACCCGCAGCCCCTTGCGGGCGGCGGCGCACGAGCGTCACCGAACCGCGCGCCCCGGGCGGCGACCAGCGGCAGACCCCCACCGGCCCCCTCCCGCCCCTCAGCAGCGGCGCGCGTGGACAACGCCTGGGCCACGAGCACGACGGCTCCGGCGACGGCGGTGAGGGATGTCAGGACGAGCACGACGACCACTTCCTCGGGAGAGCCGCGGGCCCGACCGGTCCGTGGTGGTCCCACAGTGCTCCCGGAACCCGTGAGCCGGCATCCACCCTGCGGGGTGTTCCCTGGACGTCCGCTGCCCGTCGGGTGGGACGGACCGGGACGAACCGGTCATCCCGCGGGATGACCGCGCCGCGCGAGCACGTGGTCGATGAGGGGTCTCAGAGCCTCGGGGACGTCGCCCTCGCCGAGCTGGACGTCGATGCCCTGCGGGGCAGTGTCCTCTGCGCCGAGGGCGCCGCCGCCGTCGTCGTCGGCGTGCACCTGGATGCGGTAGCTGAACCGGTCAGCCCCCCGGGGCCGTCCGCCGCTGGCGCCGTCGTCGCCACCACGGGCTGCGGTGCGGGCCAGGTCTGCGACGTCGGCCCGCGCCACGAGCTCGCGCAGCGCCTGCGCCGCCGCGGGGTCGGTCCCCTCGAGCTGCGCGGTGTCAGCCTCACCGCGCACGACGACGCCCGCGAACCCGCCGCTGCGCTCGACCAGCACCCTCACCCCGCCATCCTGGCCCGCTCGCGGTGCGAGCGGGCCGGCGGGACAGCCCGCTACAGGACCCCGACCTGCGACCAGGCCTGGGCGACGGCGTCGTGAGCCGTCGAGCCCGGCGCGTGGCCCAGGCGGGCCGCGGCCGTCAGCGTGGTCTGCGCGAACACCGCGAACGACGCCGAGGCGGGCAGCGCCGGGTCTCGCAGCGCGTCGTACCAGACCCGCCCGGCGACCTCCCAGGCGTTGCCGCCGATGGCCGTGGCGGCGAGGTGGAACGCCTTGTTCGGGATGCCGGAGTTGGTGTGGACGCCACCGTTGTCAGCGGTGGTCACCACGTAGTCGTCCATGTGCGCGGGCTGCGCGTCACTGCCCAGCTCGGGGGTGTCGTAAGCGGTGCCGGGGGCGGCCATGGAACGCAGACCCATCTCGGGGTGGCCCAGCAGCAGGCCCCTCCCGATCAGCCAGTCGGCCTCCAGCGCGCTCTGCCCCAGCGCGCGCTGCTTGACGAGGGACCCGAAGACGTCCGAGACCGACTCGTTCAGCGCCCCCGACTGCTGGCTGTACACGAGCTGCGCCTCGTCGTCGGTGACGCCGTGGGTGAGCTCGTGGCCGATGACGTCGACGGCGATCGTGAACCGCGCGAAGACCTCGCCGTCGCCGTCGCCGAACACCATCTCCGACCCGTCCCAGAAGGCGTTGTCGTACCCGGTGCCGTAGTGGACGAACCCGCGCAGCGGGAGCCCCTCGTCGTCGATGGAGTCTCGGCCGTACTCCTTCCAGTACAGGTCGAAGGTGTCGCCGAGCCCGGCGTGGGCCTCGTCGGCGGCGGCGTCGCCCGTCGCCGGGCCGCCCTCGGACCGCACGACGACGGCAGTGCTCAGGTCCTCGCTGCCGCGGCAGTCGTAGATCGTCCGGCTGACGACGGCGCCGGCGCGCGCGTGCGCCACCACCGGCCGCAGCCGGCCCCCGACGGCCCGGCGCAGCAGCGCGTTCTGCGCGCGGGAGGAGCGCAGGGAGCTGTCGATCGACAGCGTGCTGAGGGCCTTCTCCCGCTGGGCCTCGGTGCCGCGCAGCACGAGGTGCTCGAGCATCGCCGGGGGGAGGAAGCAGGCGCGGGGTCGCATGGGTGCATGGTGGCGCACCTCACCGACGACGCCGTCCGGCCACCCCCGGCGGCCCCCCGGTGTGCGCCCGGCGGCCCCCCGGTGTGCGCCCGGTGCGCCCCCGGTGCACTCCGGCGCGGCACCGCGCGACGCGCCGCGGGAGTCTGCCCGGAAGCCTGCGCGGGGGGCTCTGCGGGCGCGACGATGGACCCGTGACACTGCGCCCTCCGACGGCGCCGCCCGCCGCAGCGCACCCGTCCCGCACCCCCACCGGGCCCACCGCCAGCTTCGTCGCGGCGGCACCCGCCTCCTTCGCGCGGGCCGTCGACCCGCGGCTGCGCGCCGACCTCGCCGAGCTGCTCGAGGGGCCCGCCCTGAGCTGGGTGGTCGCGCGCGCCCGCGCCCGAGCCGCCAGCGGAGACGGGCTCGACGCGGTGATGCAGCTGCTCACCGCGACCCCGCTCCAGCGCTCGGCGGCGGCGGCCCTGCTCGGGCCCTCCTGCGTCCGCGGCACCCGCGTGGCCGTGCGCCTGGAGGACGTCGAGGAGCTGCTGCGCGAGCTGGTCGGCTGGGAGGGCGGTCTCGCGGCCGCCGTCCGGGCGCTCGACGACGACGTCGTCGTGCTGCCGGAGGCTCCCGCCGCGGTGGCGACGCCCTCGCCGGTGGTCCCGCCCTCCCCGGTCGTCCCGCCCTCCCCGGTGGTCCCGGTGGCGGCGCCCGCGGCGGCGGTCGTCCCCGTGCCGCCGGTGGCCCCGCCGCAGGACCGGGCGCCGAGCCCGGGCCCGGACCCGACGTCGGCGAGCGCCGCGCCGCCCGCTCCACCGCCGCCTGCCCACGTCGCTGTCGCCCCGCCGTCGGCGGTCACCGCGGCCGGGTGTGAGCTCACCGAGGTCGTCCTCGCGCTCGGCCTGCCCGCCATCCCTGCCGGAGCGACCGGGGCCGCGCTGGCCGCCTGGCGCGCCGTCGGGCAGCCGGTGGTGCTCACCGCCCGGCAGCTGCGCACCGCGCCGCCGGTGTGGCGCCGGGCGCCGAAGCGGGGCACGGTCTTCGTCTGCCCCGACCCCGACGTGCTCGCCGCGATCGCCGACGCCTGCCCGCCGGAGCAGGGCCGCGCGCCGGTCGCCGTCGTGTGCCTGCTCGGTGCCTCCGGCGCAGCAGGTGGGGACGAGCCCGGCGACGCCGTCCGGCTCGTGCTCCGCCAGCTCCGGGCCGCCGGGTGGACGCTGCGGCTCAACGCCGGTGACGGCGACGCCGGCCGGGCCCGGACCTCGCGGCTCGCCGCGGAGCTGCGAGCCCGTCCCTGGCGCGGCGGGCCCGACGTCCGCGCCGGCGACGACCGCCTCGCCGTCGCCGACCCGGCGGTGCCGCTGCGCGAGCAGCTCGCCGCCGACGTCCGCCGGTCCTGACCCCCGGCCCTGACCCGCGGCAGCCTCAGCGCAGCGGCGCCGGCTCGACGGCGCGGAAGCGCACTCGGGCGCCGACGGGCAGCTGCCCGGAGAGGTCGAGGTGGTGCGCCGCGACGCAGGCGATGACCGGGTAGCCGCCGGTCACCGGGTGGTCGGGGCCGAAGAGCACCGGCTGCCCGTCCGGCGGCACCTGGAGCGCGCCCCGCACCGCGCCCTCGCTGGGCAGCTCCCGGGCGTCGCCGGGGCTGCCCCCGGCGCGCCCCCGCAGCAGCGGCGCCGCGCCCTGCAGCCGCGCGCCCACCCGGTTGCTGCGCGGGGTGACCACCCAGTCCTGCTCGCCCAGCAGGTGCAGCGAGGCGGGGTCGAACCAGTCGTCGCGCGGGCCCACGACGACGTCGAGGACCACCACCTCCCCGGCCCGGGGCAGCTGGGGTGCCGCCTCCGCGACGACGGCCACCGACCCCGCCAGCCATCCGTGACCGACGGCCAGCCCGTCGCCCGTGCGCAGGGGCTCCGGCCCGAGGCCGGCGAGGACGTCGCGGGCGGCGCTGCCGAGCACGGCGACGACGTCGAGCCCGCCCCGCACCGCCAGGTGCGCTGCGGAACCGGCGGTCGGGGCGCCGAGGGTGAGGACGTCGCCGTCGTCCAGGGCCACCGGCAGCCCCGCCGCCGCGGGCTCCCGGGCGCCCGAGGCCCGTTCCACCAGCACGGGAGCGGTCGCCCCCGCGACGGCGACGACGAGGCGCCCCCGCGCCGCCACGACCAGACCACCGGCGGACTCCAGCGCCGGGGCACCCGGGGCGTTGCCGACCGCCCGGTTCGCCCGCCGCAGGGACGACCGGTCGAGAGCGCCGGAGGCGGAGACTCCGAGGTCGGCCCGCCCGGGGCGTCCGAGGTCCTGCACGGTGGTGGAGACGCCCGGGTCCAGCACCTCGAACGCCGCAGCTTCTGGTGACGCAGCGCGACCAGTCCTGACGCGCGGGGTGGGAAGTCCATGATCACGGTCGGGGGCGGGGAGGGCGGCGACGGCTCGGAAGCGGACCCGCACGCCCGGGCGCAGCAGGGCCGGCGGGTCGTGCTCGGCGTCCCACAGCACCAGGTCGGTGCGGCCCAGGAGCTGCCAGCCCCCGGGGCTGGCGCGCGGGTAGACACCGCTGAACGCCCCGGCCAGGCCGACGGCCCCGGCGGGCACCGCCGTCCGCGGGCTCGCGCGCCGCGGAACCCGCAGCGCCGGGTCCCCGCCGACGAGGTAGCCGAAGCCCGGCGCGAACCCGGTGAAGGCCACGGTCCACGCCGAGGCGGTGTGGCGGCGCACCACCTCCGCGGTGTCCAGGCCCGTGAGCCGGGACACCTCCGCCAGGTCCTCGCCGTCGTAGACGACGGGGACGTCGACGACGTCGATGTCGTGAGCCGGCGCGGCCTCTCCCGGCGCGGGCGGGCCTGTCACCGCGGACGTCGCACAGCGCTCGGCCAGCAGCCGCCGGGCGCGCTCGCCGGCGCGGCCCGGGTGCAGCCGCACCAGCAGCGTCGACGCCGCGGGCACCAGCTCCGCCACCCCGGGCAGCACGCCGTCACGCAGGTCCGCCGCGAGCCGGGCGGCGAGCCGGACCACAGCGTCGGGGTCGTCGAGGTCGACCAGGACGGCGTCCGACCCCACCGGCCGCAACCGCCCGACGGGGACCGCTCCGGTCACGCGGCCCCGGCAGGCGGTGAGGAGGACGCCCGGACGGCCAGGCCCTCCGCCTCCAGCGCTGCGCGCACCGCGCGGGCGGTCGCGACGGCCCCGGGGGAGTCGCCGTGCACGCAGACGGTCTCCGCCTCCACGGCCACGTCGGTGCCGGCGGTGCTGCGGATGACGCCGTCGCGCACCAGCCGGACCACGCGCTCGGCGACGTCGTCGGCATCGGTGACCAGCGCCCCCGGCTCCCGCCGGTCGACGAGCGTCCCGGCAGCGGTGTAGCCGCGGTCAGCGAACACCTCACCGACGGCGCGCAGCCCTGCACGCCGCGCGATGTCGAGGAAGCGCGACCCGGCCAGGCCCACCACGGGCAGCGTCGGGTCGAACCGCAGCACGGCCTCGACCACGGCCGCGCCCTGCGGTCCGCCCTCGGCCGCCGCGTTGTACAGCGCGCCGTGGGGCTTGACGAAGGAGACGCGGGTGCCGGCGGCGCGGGCGATGCCCGCCAAGGCACCCAGCTGGTACAGCACGTCGCCGACCAGCTCCTCGTGGGAGGCGTCCAGGCGGCGCCGCCCGAACCCTGCGAGGTCGCGGTACGCGGGGTGCGCCCCGACGGCCACGCCCCGCGACGCCGCAGAGCCGCAGACGGCGAGCATCGTCACCGGGTCACCGGCGTGGAACCCGCAGGCGATGTTGGCGCTGCTGACGACGTCGAGCAGCGCCTCGTCGTCGGTCAGCGACCATCGCCCGAAGCCCTCGCCGAGGTCGGCGTTGAGGTCGATCCCCTGCGTGCCGTCGGCGTCGTCGGTGCCTGCGCTGCCGGGGGAGTCGCTGGCCACCCCGCGATCCTGGCAGCCGCTGCGGTGGTCCGCGCGGGTGGAGCTCAGGCGGCGACGGCGCTGGCCAGGCGGGTCCCCGCCAGCTCCAGGGACCGGATCCGGCCCTGGCGGTCGGGGGCGCCGTGCGCGGTGATGAGCTCGTCGGCGCGGGCCTGCTCGGCGAAGGTGTCGAGCTGCGCGGCGACGTCGTCGGCGGTGCCCACGGCGGCCAGGCGCATCATGCGGTCGACGTGCACCCCCGCGCCGTGGGCGAGCAGCGTGTCAGCGGCCTCGTCGAAGGCGTCGCCCTCCAGGTCCTCCGGCAGGCGGCCGCGACCGAAGAGCGCGACGGCGCGCTGGCGCCGCGCGGCCAGCACGTGCTGCTGCGCCTCCTCGGCGGTGTCGGCGGCGAAGACGCTGATGCCGGCGATGACGTGGGGCTCGGTCAGCGCGCCCTCGCGCCCGCTCGGCGTGAACTCGCGCCGGTACAGGTCGACGGCCTGCTCGAGGGCGTCTGGGGAGAAGTGCGACGCGAAGGCGTAGGGCAGCCCGAGCATCGCGGCCAGCTGCGCGCCGAACAGCGACGAGCCGAGGACGTACAGGGGTACGGGCAGGCCGGCGTCGTCGAGGACCTGCGGCACCGCCTGCACGCCGTCGGCGCGGGGCTCCCCGGCGAGCAGCGCACGGAGCTCGACCACGTCCTGCGGGAACGTGTCGGCGGCGGTGACGTCGCGGCGCAGGGCGTGGCTCGTGGCGCCGTCGGAGCCGGGCGCGCGGCCCAGCCCGAGGTCGATGCGCCCGGGGTGGGCGGCGGCCAGGGTGCCGAACTGCTCGGCGATCGCCAGAGGCGAGTGGTTCGGCAGCATCACGCCGCCCGCGCCGAGCCGGATCGTCGAGGTGTGCGCCGCGACGTGCGCGATGAGCACGGCGGGAGCCGACGAGGCGATGCTCGGCATGCTGTGGTGCTCGGCGTACCAGACCCGCCGGTACCCGGAGCGCTCCGCGGCCCGCGCGAGCTCGACGCTCGCCGCCATCGTGGCGCTCACTGCGCGTCCGGGGGTGCCCCCGCGCTCGATCGGGGCGAGGTCCAGGACGGACAGCGGGACGTGCGCGCTCATGCCTGGGGCAACCGCGCGCACGCCCCGCCTGTTCCGTCCTCGGGTCGGCTCAGGCGCTGAAGCGGAACCTCGTCCAGCTGGTGAACTCCTCACCCGGGCGCAGCACGGTCGTGGGGTAGCCGGGCTGGTTCGGGGAGTCCGGGAAGTGCTGGGTCTCCAGCGTGAACCCGGCGCCCTGGCGGTAGGTGGTGCCGCCCGGCCCGACGAGGGAGCCGGTCAGGAAGTTGCCGCTGTAGAACTGCACGCCCGGCTGGTCGGTGAAGGTCTCCACGCACCGGCCGCTCTCGGGGTCCCGCGCGACGACGACGGGCGTCGCGTCGCGGTCGACGCCGTCGTCGAAGACCCAGTTGTGGTCGTACCCGAGCGCGTTGAGGATCTGCTCGTCGGGCACCCGGATCCGCTCGCCGATGGCGTGGGCGTCGCGGAAGTCGAACGGGGTGCCGGCGACGTCGCGCTGCGGCCCGAGCGGGATCGAGACCGCGTCGATCGGCGTGAACCGCGAGGCGGTGATCTGCAGCTCCTGGCCGTACACGTCGCCGGAGGACTCCCCGGCGAGGTTGAAGTAGACGTGGTTGGTCAGGTTGAGCACGGTCGGGGCGGTCGTCGTCGCGCTGTAGCGGATCGCCAGCTCTGCGCCGCTGGTGACGACGTACTCCACGTGGACGGTCAGCTCCCCGGGGAAGCCCTGGTCGCCGTCCGCGCTGACCAGGCTGAACCGGACGCCGGCCTCGCCGTCGCGCTCGACGGCCTCCGCGTCCCAGACGCGCGTGTTGAAGCCCTTCGGGCCGCCGTGCAGCGCGTTCTGCGGGTTCGTCCCCGGGTCGTTCACCGGCACCTGGTAGCCGCGGCCGTCGATGGAGAAGCGGCCCCCCTTGATGCGGTTGGCGTAGCGGCCGATGGTGGCGCCGAAGAACGTGGTCAGCGCCTCGTACTCGGCGAGGGTCTTCTGCCCGAGCGAGACGTCGGCGACGTCCCCGTGGGCATCGGGCACCAGCAGGCTCTGGATGGTGGCGCCGTACGTGAGCATCGTGACGCGCAGGCCGTCGTGGCCGAAGGTCCAGCGCTCGACGGCCTCACCGCCCTTCGTGGTGCCGAAGCCCTCGGAGCTCGTGGTCGGGCGCCAGCTGCCGCCCGCGCCGCCCCCGCTGCCGCCGCCGGGGGAGGGGTTCGCGCGGGCCGCCCCGGCGCGTCCGACACCCGCAGCGACCAGGCCGCCCGTCGCGGCGACGGCGAGCGCCGCGCGCCGGGTGAGGCCGCCCGTCGGTGCTGCAGCGGTCGGTGACGGCGTGCTCGACGGGTGCGTCATGGGGGTCTCCCGGAGTGTCGGTCGCGGGGCTCCAGTGCCCCGGCGAACGGGGACAGACTCGCACTCTTCGGACGTGTGAGCGCTCTCAAACCGCTCTCAGTGTGAGGGCGACGCGGGAGCGACGCGGTAGTGGTAGCCGTGGTGGACGGTGAACCCGAGCGCGCCGCAGAGCGCGACGGCGGCGTCGTTCCCGGCCGTCACCTGCAGGAACGCCGAGCCGGCGCCCCGCTCGCGGCCCCACGCGGCGGCGGCAGCGGTCACCCGCCGCCCGAGCCCGCGCCACCGGTGGGAGGGGTCCGTCTCGACGGCGGCCAGCCCGACCCAGGTGCCCGCCGGTCCCCGCGAGAGCGAGCCGCGGGCGATCGCGAGCACCGCGCCCGCGTCGTCGCGCACGCTGGCGAAGGCGACCTCGTCCGCTGAGACCAGCACGCTCCGGCCCTGCGGCGTCACCTCGCCGCGGCCGCGGTACGCGGCCAGCCAGGCGCCGTCCGGCTCGGCGTCGAGCTGCACGGTTCCGTCGAGCTGCACCGTTCCTTCGGGCTGCACCGCGCCGTCGGGGTGCGGGAGGTCGGTGACCGCCGCGGTCATCACCAGCATCGGCGTCCGCACGGTCCAGCCGCGGCCGGCCAGCTCCTCGGCCACCGCGGCGGCGGAGTCGGGGACGGCGACGACGGGCGGGAGGCTCCGCCCGGCGTAGAACTCCTCGACCCGGCTGACGGCGACCGCCAGCGGGCACCCGGGCGATCCGACCGCGAGCGCGGAGTTGGCGCGCCTGGTGAAGCCGCCGGCGGCGCGCAGCTGCCACTGCCCGAGGTCCACGCGCTCGGTGGGGCGCCAGTGCTCGGCGGCGAGGAGCTCCAGCTCGTCGACGCCGACGGCGCGGTGCGGCGGCTCGGGCGCTCTCCGCGGGCGTCGTGCCGGTGGCGGGGGCACCGCCCTGACGGCGAGGACGTCGGCGCGGGCGACGGCCACGTCACCGCGCCGGGTCCGCACCACGAGGAGCTCGTCGTCGGCGTCCAGGAGGTCACCGAGCGCGTCGGAGGCCGACCCGTCGGGCAGCCGGTGGCGCACCACCACGCGCCGCCCGACGACGAGCGCGCCGAGGTCCACCACGTGCCGCACCCGGTCACGGTAGGCCCCGCCCCTCCCCGTGATCATGGACCTCCGACGCAGGTGAACGAGGTTCGCGGGAACGATCATGTAGCAGACCATGATCCTTCGCCGAAGGATCATGGTCTAGTGCATGATCGTCCTGTTGGCTCACCGGCACGCGGTGGTGCCGCGCGTCGCGCGCTCGCGGCCGCGGAAGTGCTTCGGAAGTCCACGATCACGGGGAGGGGTCACCCGGTGATCATGCAGTCACGCCACCTCGCTGCCGCGCGTTGTAGACCAGCGCCCCGCCGCCGTCGACGACGGCCCGGTACTCGCGGAAGACCGCCAGCGCCTCCTCCCGCAGCACCCCGGAGACCACCTCGATGCCCCGCGCCCGGAACTGCTCCGCCCAGTCGGAACCGAGCGGGCCCTCGTCGAACGTGGTGATCTCCTCGAGCTCCGGGCCCTCGCCGGCGACGACGAGCCGCCTCACGCCCGACCACATCGTGGCTCCGCAGCACTGGATGCACGGCCGCCAGTTCACGACCAGCTCGTGGACCGGCTGCCCCGCGCCGCCGAGGTCCCACGCGCCGACCGCCGTCTGCGCGAGCCCCAGCGCCACCACCTCCGCGTGCGCGGACGAGACCCCGCTGGCCAGCACCACGTTCACCCCGGCCGAGACGACCCTCCCGGTGTCCGCCTCGACGACGAGCGCCGCGAACGGCCCGCCGTTCCCCTCCCGGTGGCTGCGCGACGCGAGGCGGTGGACGACCCGCATCCGCTCCTCGGCGCTGCCCGGGACGGAGGGGACGTCAGAGAGCTCGTCGGCGACCCAGGCGGGCAGCTCGACGGTGAACCGGGTCGGCAGCGCGTGCATCCGGGCAGGGTGCCCCACCGGGTGGCGCCGTGGCCGGTGCGCGGCAGCATCGACGGCTGTGAGCGACCAGCGGGACGACGGGCGAAGGCCCGTCTTCGTCCTCCACGAGCACCGCGTCCCGCGCCTGCACTGGGACCTGCGGCTGGAGGAGGACGGCGCGCTGCGCTCGTGGGCGCTGCCGAAGGGGCTGCCGACGGACTCCCGCCACGACCGCCTGGCCGTCGCCGTCCCGGACCACGAGCTGGAGCACGCCACCTACGAGGACGCTGACAAGGACATCGCCGACACCGGCTGGTGGCAGCTGGAGGACCGCACCGACCGACGCCTGCTGCTCGTGCTCCACGGCCGCGGCGAGCCCCGTCGCTACGCGCTCATCGACACCGGCCGGGACTGGCTGCTCCACCTCGTGAAGGAGCAGCCGGCCCCCACCGGCGCCGACGGACCGGGCGAGACGGGTCAGGCGACGGGCGCGACCTCGTCGTCCTCGTCGCTGTCCGAGCCCTCCTCGGGGCCGTAGAGCGCGTCGACCAGCTCATCGGCGACGGCGAGGAGCACGTTGCGCAGGTCGGGGTCGATGCTCGCGACGTCGCCGTCGAGCGTGAGCAGCCCCGCCGCCGCGAGCAGCCGCAGGTCGTGGCGGACGGCGTCGCGCGCCGGCCCGTCGGGAGCGTCGGCGAGGTCGACCTCGGCGGTGAGTGCCAGGTTCCCGACGACACCGACCAGCAGCTCACCGCGCGCGTCAGCCGGCGCGTCGCCCGCGTCGTCGTCAGCAGCACCGTCCGGCGCGACGCCGAACGCCGCGCCCTGCGGCACCGCCGCCGCAGCACCACCGGCGCCCGTGCCCTCGGCGACGACGGCTGACAGGTACTGCGACAGCGCCGCGCGCGCCGCGATGGTCCGGGCGATGCCGCCCTCGCGCCACTCCTCGGCGAGCTCGTCGGCCTCCTGCCGGGTCTCCAGCAGCAGCGCGGCACGGCTCCACCGCGCGAGCACCGCGACGTCGGCCTCCTCCAGCGGCGGCTCGGGAGAGGCGACCACCGGGTCGGCGTCCGCGTCGGCGCCGCTCAGCAGCACGGTGCCCAGGTGGTCGACCAGGGGGTTGCCCAGCAGCGCCGCCACCACGTCGTCCTCAGGGATCGCCTCGACCTCGGCGATGAGCGCGAGGCGGGCCTCCAGCTCGGGGTCGTCGTGGCCGGCGGCGTGCTCGTGGCCCGCGGCGTGCCACTGGTCGCCGTGCCAGTGGCCGCCCTGCTCCGGCGCGACCGGGCCCGACCCCCGCCCGAGCGGACGGCGCCGCGGCTTCTGCGCGTTCGCCTTCTTGGGACCCCTGGTCTTCTTCTTCGCCACGCCACCGACCGTAGGCCAGAGGCCCGACAGTCGGGCCGCACCCCGGCCGCAGGTGGCCCGGTGCCCGGTGGCCGGCGCCCACCGGCACCTGCCACGGTGTCCCCGTGAGCCCGTCAGGAGAGCCAGCGCGCGTCGTCGTCCTCGGCAGCGCCAACACCGACGTCGTCCTCGCCGTCCCGCGCGTCCCCGCCGCGGGGGAGACGCTGCTGGCGACGTCCACGGCCCACCACCCCGGCGGCAAGGGGCTGAACCAGGTGGTCGCCGTGGCCCGCGCCGGTGCTGCAGCGGTGTTCATCGGGGCCGTCGGCGACGACGAGGCCGGAACCGCCCTGGTCGAGGTCCTCCGGGAGGCCGGCGCCGACACCCGCCTGCTCCGACGCGTCGCCGAGCCGACCGGCACCGCGCACATCGCCGTCCAGGACGACGGCGACAACGCGATCATCGTCGCCCCCGGGGCGAACGGGACCCTCGACGCCCTCACCGACGCCGACGCCGCGGCGTTCGATGACGCCGCCGTCCTGGTGCTCTCCCTCGAGGTGCCGCTGGAGGGCGTGGTCGCGGCGGCTCGGCGGGCCTCCGCCGCGGGCGCCGTCGTCGTCCTCAACGCGGCCCCCGCGCGGGAGCTGCCCGACGAGCTGCTCGACCTCGTCGACGTGCTGGTCGTCAACGAGCACGAGGCCGCGCTGCTCGCCGGGAGCGACGACGGCGGAGATGGTGGGGACGGCGACGACGTCGCGGCCTCCGCCCGCGCCCTGCTCCGGCGGGTGTCCGCGGTGGTGGTGACCCTGGGCGGCAGCGGGGCGCTCGTGGTCCGCCGCGGCGAGGCCCCCCAGGAGGTGGCGGCGCCGCGGGTGGACGTCGTCGACACCACCGGCGCCGGCGACACCGCCACCGGCTACCTCGCCGCGGGGCTCGCGGCGGGGCTCGACCTGCCCGGTGCTGTCCGCCGGGCCGTGGTCGCCGGGTCGCTCGCCGTCCAGCGGGCCGGCGCCGTCCCGAGCATCCCCACGGCCGGCGAGGTCGACGAGGCCGCCGACGCGTCCGGCGGTGCGGGTCTCAGGGGGTAGCGCTCGGGGAGATGACCAGCTCGTCCACGCGGACCCGCGCCGGGGACGAGACGACGAAGACCACGGCGCGCGCGACGTCGTCCGGCGTCAGCATCACCGCGCGCGCCGCGGCGTCGGGCACCTGCGGCCGCGCGTCGACGAAGTCGGTGGCGACGTCGCCGGGACACAGGTGGGTGGCGCGCACGCCCTGGGCGTGCAGGTCGTCGTTGAGGCTGGCGACCAGGTGCCCCGCCCCGGCCTTGCTCATCCGGTAGGCGGCCCCGGCGCCGGGGGAGCGCTGCACCGCGGCCCGCGAGGAGACCACCACCACCTGCCCGTCGCGGCGCTCGCGCATGCCCGGCAGCACCGCCGCCACGCAGTGCGCCAGCCCGGTGAGGTTGGTGGCCACGACGGCGTCGGCCGCCGGGAGGTCGAGGTCGTCCCAGTGCCGGCGCCGGGTGTTCAGCCCGGCCGCGGCGACGAGGACGTCGACGCCACCGACGTCCGCGAGCTCCGCACCGGCTGCAGCGACGGCGTCCGGGTCGGCGACGTCCAGCGGGAGGGCCTGCGCCCGCCCACCGGCAGCGCGCACCGCGGCGACCACGGCCTCGAGGCGCCCGGCGCGACGTCCGGAGACGACGACGTCGAGCCCCGCCGCCGACAGCGCCAGCGCGCAGGCCTCCCCGACCCCCGAGCCGCCCCCGGTCACCCACGCGCGTCGCACCCGCCCATCCTCCCGGGGCCGCCGGCGGGCTGGGAGCATGGGGCCGCGCTCGAGGCCCGGGCCGTGCGAGGAGGACCGACCGTGAAGCTCTACGCCGACAGCGCCGACCTGGGCGCCGTGCTGCCCCTGCTGCACGACGGGCTGCTGCACGGGGTCACCACCAACCCCTCGGTCCTGGCCCGCGCGGGCCTCGGCCAGCACGACCTCCCGGTGCTGGTCTCCGCCCTGGTGGCGGCCGGGGCCCCGGAGGTGTTCGTGCAGGCAGTCGGCGGCACCCGCGAGGGGCTGCAGCGCTCCGCGGACGAGCTCGCGGGCCTCGGGGACCAGGTGGTGCTCAAGGTCCCGGCCACCGACGCCGGGTTCCGCGTCGCCCGCCGGCTGGTGCGCGACGGGGTCCGGGTGCTCGTCACGGCCCTGTACACGCCGGCGCAGGCAGCGGTCGCGGCGTCCGTCGGCGCGCAGTGGGTCGCCCCGTACTACGGGCGGATGGTCGACGCCGGGCACGACGGCCTCGCCGCGGTCACCGCCGTCGACCGGGTCCTCGCCGGCACCGGGACCCGCGTGCTCGTCGCGAGCGTCCGCTCAGCCGCCGCGGCCGGTGAGCTCGCGCTCGCGGGCCTGGGCCACCTCACCGCCGACGTCCCCGTGCTGCTCGCGATGATGACCGACCCCGCCAGCGACGCTGCCGCCGCGGAGTTCGACCGGGTCTCGGAGCGGATGCGTCAGGAGAACCACATCCCGCCGTCCACGACGAGCGACTGACCGGTGACGTAGGCGGCGTCGGGGGAGGCCAGGAAGCTGACGACGCCGGCGACGTCCCCGGGCACCTCCAGGCGCCCCAGCGGGATCTGAGCCGTCATCGCCGCCAGCTCGGACCCCGCCTCGGTGCCGCGGCGGCTCGCCAGGTCGGCGTCGATGCCGTCCCACATCGGGGTGGCCACGACGCCGGGGGAGTAGGTGTTGACGGTGATGCCGTGCTCGGCGAGCTCCTGCGCGGCGGACTGCGACAGCCCCCGCACCGCGAACTTCGACGCCGAGTACGCGCCCTGCCACTTCCCGCCGCGGTGGGCGGCCACGGAGCCGGCGCCGATGAGGCGCCCGCCCCGGCCCTGGGCCACCATCAGGCGCGCCGCCGCCCGGTAGCTGTGGAAGACCCCCAGGACGTTCACCCGCAGCACCCGCTCGAAGTCGGCGTCGGTGGTCTCCAGCAGCGGGGCGGTGACGGCGATGCCGGCGTTGGCGACGAGGACGTCGAGCCCGCCGAACGCCGCCGCGTGCTCGGCGACGAGGGAGTCGACGGCGTCCGCGTCGGTGACGTCGACGTGCGCGGCCCGCACCCTGCGCCCCTGCCGGGTGAGGTCGGCGACCACCGCGTCCAGCGCCCCGGCGGCCGAGGGCAGGTCGGCCAGCGTCACCGCCAGCCCGTCAGTTGCCAGCCGCCGCGCGACCGCCTCGCCGATGCCGCGTGCCGCGCCCGTCACGACCGCCGTCCGCTGCTGCTCGCCCACGCCGCCGGTGCCGCCGGTGCCGTCCGTCGCCGCCGCTCATCCCGCCCACGCCGCTCATCCCGCCGACCGTAGTCAGCGGGCGCCCGCAGCCGGAGCACGAGGCTCAGCAGTTGAGGTGAGCGGTGAGCGGTGAGCTGGTGAGTGGCGAGGCTCGAGGCCGCCGGTGCGGGGTGCGTCGCAGCTCGGCTCAGTGCGTCAGCCGGACCTTGACCGCCGCGATGAACGCCCCGAGCACCGCCAGGCCGACGGCGCTCCACATCGTGCGACAAGAGGAGCCGCCCTCGCCGAGGCGACCGGCGACCACGCTGGTGGTGGCCAGGCGCACCACCGCCACCGACGCGGCCAGCAGCTGCGCAGCACCGGGTGACAGCCAGCCTAGCGGTGCTGCCAGCAGCACGACCGCCGGCAGCACCCCCGAGGTGGCGATGGGGAAGGCGTCTCGCAGCTCGGCCCGCAGGTGCAGCTGCACGTCAGCGGAGCTGCGACCGACGCCCTCGCCGATGCGGTGGGCCAGCAGGTGGGCCAGGTACGTGGTGGCCATGGTGGCCAGCACGGTGATGATGGCTCGCCCGTCGAGGACGGACTCGGGGGCCGACCCGATGACCGCCGCCAGGGCGAGCACGTTGCCGTAGACGTAGGCGGAGATGCGGCTGCGGGCGCGCGCCAGCTCACCGGGGCTCATCGACGCGGTGTCCAGCGGCGCGCGCACCGCGGGGCGGCGCTCGCGGCGTGGTGCGCGGCGGCCGGAGGGTCGGTGGGCAGCGGTCACGGGTGGGCATCCTGCTACGAGACCGCGTCAGGACGCGTGCCCTGGAGAGAGCCGTAGAGGACTGCGCGCTCCGGTCCGCACCGATGACGGCACGGCCCCGACGTCCTTCGGCACCGTCCGCCGACTCCCGGTCATCGCGTGCCGCCTGCGAGCACCAGCAAGACGTCGAGCCAGCAGGGCTGGCCACCCCCTCGAGCGCGTCTGCGTCAGTGGGCAGCCGTCCTCCGTGGCGGGCTCGTCCAGCGGGACGCGCGGCTCGCGTCAGCTGAGGCTCAGTAGGGCAACCAGTAGTCGTAGGTCCAGAACGTGCGCGCGAACTTGGAGGAGCTGTTCGGGTCCTTGGCCAGGTAGCTGTGGCACGGCAGCGTCAGCTGGGTGGGGTGGTTGATCTTCCGCGAGTTCTCGCAGGTGTACTGCTGGTACGTCGACCCGCCGTTGTGCCAGGCCGCCGACGCTGGGACGGCTGTGACGAGGAGGAGAGGGGCAGCGAGCGCGACCGCTGTCGCTGCTCGCAGTGCTGACGTCTTCATCGAGGTCTGCCTCCGTGGTGGGCTCACCGGTGTGCAGTCGGTGAGGCTAGCGGCTGCGGCGGACTGGTGGTGGAGATCGGTGTCTCGCTGACGCCCCCGTCCGGTCGGCGCGCTGCGGCGCCGCTGAGGAGCCACCAGGAGCGCCAGCCGTCACACGGAGGGACCTCGCCTGGACCACCGACGCAGGTCCGCTGGCCGGTCGGTGCCCGGACGAGTTGTATGGAGGGATGGAATTCCGGTACCTCGGCGACAGCGGCCTGAAGATCTCTGAGATCACCTACGGCAACTGGCTGACCCACGGCTCCCAGGTGGAGAACGAGACCGCCACCCGGTGCGTGCACGCCGCGCTGGACGCCGGCATCTCCACCTTCGACACCGCCGACGTCTACGCCAACACCAAGGCCGAGACGGTGCTGGGTGAGGCGCTGAAGGGGCAGCGACGGGAGTCGCTGGAGATCTTCACCAAGGTGTACGGCCCCACCGGCCCCAAGGGCAAGAACGACACCGGCCTGTCCCGCAAGCACATCCTGGAGTCGATCGACGCCTCCCTGACCCGGCTGCAGACCGACTACGTCGACCTCTACCAGGCGCACCGCTTCGACTACGAGACGCCGCTGGAGGAGACGATGCGGGCCTTCGCCGACATCGTCCGCCAGGGCAAGGTCCTCTACGTCGGGGTCAGCGAGTGGACGGCCGAGCAGCTGCGCGCCGGCCACGCCCTGGCGAAGGACCTCGGGGTCCAGCTGATCTCCAACCAGCCGCAGTACTCGATGCTCTGGCGGGTCATCGAGGGTGAGGTGGTCCCGACCTCCCGCGAGCTCGGCGTCTCCCAGGTGGTGTGGTCCCCGATCGCCCAGGGGGTGCTGACCGGCAAGTACGTGCCGGGCCAGCAGCCGCCGGAGGGCTCGCGCGCCACCGACGAGAAGGGCGGCGCGAACATGATCAAGCGGTTCATGGACGACGACGTCCTGCGGCGGGTGCAGGACCTGACGCCGGTCGCCGACGAGCTGGGTCTGTCGATGGCGCAGCTGGCGATCGCCTGGGTCCTGCAGAACGACAACGTCGCGACGGCCATCATCGGCGCCTCCCGCCCGGAGCAGGTCCACGACAACGTGCAGGCCTCCGGGGTGCGCATCCCGGCGGAGGCGATGGCGCGGATCGACGAGGCCCTCGGGGGAGTCGTCGAGCGTGACCCCGCCAAGACCCAGGACAGCTCGCCCAAGACCCGCGAGGTGTGACGGAGCAGGGTGAGCTGAGCGCACCCGCGCTCTGTTCGCCGCCGGGCTGGGTACCTGCGGGCGGGGGCCCCGCCGCTGCGAACCGCACCTGGCCACCCGGACACCCGGACGTGTGCTCGGCGCCCGGCTGGTTCGGCGGTGGTCAGGTGCGGTCGCAGGAAGCCTCCGATCCGGAGCAGCGCATCACGGACGGTCTCGACCGGCCCGGCGGCGATGAAGTCGTGGTCGGCTCCGGGTACTGGTGGTGCTCGACCTGGACCCCACCGGCCCGCAGGACCTGCGCCAGCTCCGCCCCCTCCGGGGCGAGGGTGTCGTGCTCCCCGGTCAGCACCAGCTTCGGCGGCAGCGCTCGGGACAGCACCCCGGTCCAGGCGCGGAGAGGCCAGTGCCTCCTGGCGCCGGGCGACGTCGGGGTAGTAGGCCCATGCCACGAAGCGCTGCACCCACGGGCTGATCGCCGGCCTCGTGATCGCGGAGGTGCGGTCGGTGCGGACGGCGTCGGTGACCGGGACGACCAGCGCGAGAGCGCGCGGCTGCGGCTCGCTCGAGGTGTGCACCTGCTGACAGGCGGCGACGGCGAGCTTGGCTCCGGCGCTGTCGCCGGACAGGGCCAGCCGGTCACCGTCCCAGCCCCGGGCGGCACGCAGCGGGCGGTCCACCGGACGATGTCGACGGCCGCCTCCTCGGCGACGGGGTAGCGGACCCTCGGGGCGGTGTCGTCGTCGGGCAGGACCACGACAGCTCCCAGGTGGGCGGCCAGGTGGCGGGCGATGTGCAGGTCCTGGGCGGGGTTGCGGTTGACGAAGCCGGCGCCGTGCAGGTGCACCACGACCGGCCTCGGGTCGGTCGGGCCGGCTCGTTCCCGAGGGCGCTGCACGAGCGCGCGGACGTCGCCGTGGCGGGTGGGGGTGGCGGTCACCGCGGGTGGGGAAGGGTCAGGACGGGATCTTCGACCCCGGTGGGAGCGCTGGAACTGATCCGGGAGCCGATGTGTGCGAGGGTCCAGAACAGCGGGTTGATCGTGCAGTGGGCCATGTCGTCAGCCTGCCGGTCAGGGTATGCCGGTGGGACGGCGTCGGTCCGGCTCTCGTGACTCCCGGGGGGGCGACGACGGCTCGGTCTCGTGCAGGGACCACGCCGAGGACCGCGGCGTCGACAGCCGTCCCTGAGCGGCGACCTGGACGTGCACGGTGTCATCGAACTGGCCCGTCGACTCCCAGCGCGTCTGGCGCACCTCCTGCCGAGCGAGAGCGGTACCGCCACCGGCGGTGCTCCTGCCGGTGGTCAGGGCACAGCCGCCGCCGACCTCACCGAGGTGGGGTCCCTGGCCCCCTTCACCGTCCGAACATGAGCAGGGGCCGCTACCGGTAGCGCACCGATGACCGCGGTGATCACGACCTCTCCAACGATGACAGTCGCGTCGAGCGCTGCTACCACTGACTGATCGGCATCCGCCCCTTGCGACCCCACACACTCTGAGAGTCAGTCGACGACCGTGTGTGAGCAGTGCGCCGCTTCTGCACTGGTTGCGCATGAGGGTGCCCCTGCGGTGGTGTTCGGGTCCCCGGCCTGCGGCCCGGGGACCGTCACACCGCTGCGGGACGACGCGGGCGGTAGGACGACAGGAAGTTGCCGAGCCGCTCGACGGCGTCGCTGAGCACGCGGGCCTCGGGCAGCGTGACGATGCGCAGGTGGTCGGGCGTCGGGCCAGTTGAAGCCCGTGCCCTGGACCAGCAGCACGTGCTCGGCCACGAGGAAGTCGTAGACGAACTGCGCGTCGTCGTGGATCTCGTAGACCTCGGGGTCGAGCCGCGGGAAGGCGTAGAGCGCCCCGCGCGGCTGCACGCAGGAGACGCCCGGGGATGGCCTCCAGGCCCTTCCACGCGACGTCGCGCTGCTCGTGCAGACGCCCGCCGGGGCGATGAGAGCGTCGATCGACTGCACACCCGACAGCGCCGCCTGCACCGCGTGCTGCGCCGGGACGTTGGGACACAGGCGGGTGGAGGCCAGCAGCGTGATGCCCTCGAGGAAGCCCCGCGGCGTGGTCCTTCGGGCCGGTGATGACCAGCCAGCCGGAGCGGTAGCCGGCCACCCGGTAGGTCTTGGACAGGCCGTTGAAGGTGAGGCACGAGCAGGTCGGGCGCGAGCGGTCGCCAGCGGGATGTGCTGCGGCGCCGTCGAAGAGGATGCGGTCGTAGATCTCGTCGGCGAGCAGCAGCAGCGAGTGCTCGCGGGCGATCTGCGACGATGCCCTCGCAGCACCTCGCGCGAGTAGACGGCGCCGGTGGGGTTGTTCGGGTTGATGACGACGATCGCCTTCGTGCGCGGCGTGATCTTGGCGCGGATGTCCTCGAGGTCGGGCTGCCAGCCGTTCGCCTCGTCGCAGAGGTAGTGCACGGGCGTGCCGCCGCCGAGGCTCGTCATCGCCGTCCACAGCGGGTAGTCGGGCGCGGGGATGAGCACCTCGTCGCCCTCGTCGAGCAGCGCCTGCATGGATCATGGTGATGAGCTCGGAGACGCCGTTGCCGAGGTAGACGTCGTCGGGGTCGACCGGCGGGAAGCCCTCCACCTGCTCGTAGCGCGAGACGACGGCGCGGCGCGCGGAGAGGATGCCGCGGCTGTCGCTGTACCCGTGCGCGGTGGGGATCGCGCGCGATCATGTCGCGCACGATCTGGAACGGCGCCTCGAAGCCGAACACGGCGGGGTTGCCGATGTTGAGCTTCAGGATGGTGTGTCCCTCGGCCTCGAGGCGGTTCGCCTCGACGAGGGCCTGCCCGCGGATCTCGTAGAGGACGTGCTGGAGCTTCTTGGACTGGTCGAGGGACCGCTGCTGGACCACGGGCCCAGGCTAGGACTGGCGGCCGACAGACCGCACGGGGCCTTTCGGCGGGCTGGGACTGCCCCTGCTCCGGTTGACTCCTGACGCGCGACACTCGTCTCGTCCTCATGGGGTTCTGCAGGGTGTCGCGGCAGTCCCTGGCGTCTTGCAGGTGAGGTTCCGCCCGCTCAGCCCAGGACACGGGCAGATCCAAGGACCGACACCGGGATGTGGCGGCTGGTCGTCCCGCGGCTGCGCAGTCCCTGCGTCTGAGCGAGTCTCCGCCGCAGCGCCAGACACCGGCCTGCGGTGACGACGTCGACGCGATGCACCTGTACCCGAGCCTGTGAGCCCCTCATCCACACCCCGCCGCCCGCACCAGCGCCGCGATCCTGGGCGTCGGCGCGGCTGTCTGTCTCGCCCCGACTCTGGAGCGCACTCTGGTGAGCCCCGACTCGGTGGACTCAGGCAGCTGGGGTCTCAGGCCACGGTGATCTTGCTGGAGCGCCATGGCCCCCGCTGCGACCAGGAACGGTGCCACGCCCAGCGGGGCCCGCTCGGTCGCGGCGGTACGGGCCACCGAGGAACGCCTGGTGTCGGCCGCGGTTGCGCAACCGTCGTCGTGCTCGGTTGGGGACGTCGTGCGGCGCAACGGTGCAGTGGGAGCGGCCAGACTGGATGCCTGGTACGTCCGGTGCATCCTGAGCTGCGCCTCTAGCGCCACTGACGTCGCACTGATGCCGTCGCGGTCACCGCAGCCCGGAGCGCCCTCGAGCTCGGGTCCGCGGATCCAGGTGCGCTCCTCAGCAGCGACCTTCGAGGGAGCAGGACCTCAACGCGTCTCAGCCGCGGACGGCGACCTCAGGTTCCGGGCGCGCTTGTCGGTGAACATGCGCTGATCTGCCACGTGCATCAGGGCGGTGACGCCGTCGCCGTCGGCGGGGTGCAGGGCGATGCCGGCGCTGACCCCCACGGCCACCAGGACGCCGCCGGTTCCGCTGTCCAGGTGCACCAGCCTCATCAGGTCTTCGCGCACCTTCTGCACGACGGCGTCCGCCTGCTCCTCGGCGATGTCACCGGGCAGGCCCGTGAGGGCCACGATGAATTCGTCCCCTCCCAGGCGGCAGACCAGGTCCGAGCGCCGCAGGCGTCGCCGCAGCCGGTCCGCGAGTGCGACCAGGAGCTCATCGCCGGCGGCGTGGCCGTGGGTGTCGTTGACGGCCTTGAACCCGTCCAGGTCCAGCAGCACCACCGCCATGGCCTCGCCTGCCGCTCGCGCCTCCCACAGCGCCACCTCGGCGCGCTCCTCGAAGCGGCGCCGGTTGGCCAGTCCCGTGAGGGGGTCGGTGTAGGCGAGCTGCTCGATGCGCGCCAGGTAGGCGGCGCTGCGGTCGCGCTCGGTGACCAGGTCTCGCTGGGCCGTGACGCGCTCGGTCACGTCGGTCTGGACGCCGATGTACTGCACCAGGCGCCCCGCGTCGTCGTGCACGGGGGCCAGGTGGATCTCGTTCCACCACGGCTCGCGCCGGGGACCGCGGTGGTTCAGGATCACGCCGCTCCACTCCTGGCCGCTCCTGATGGCTTCGCGGATGGCGTCCACGGCGCGGACGTCGGTGTCCGGGCCCTGCAGGAACCGGCAGTTGCGGCCCATCACCTGTGCGGGGGTCATGCCGGAGAGGCGGTAGAAGGCGGGGTTGACGTAGACCAGGGGCTGGTCGGCGCTGCGGACGTCGGCGATGGTCACGCCGCTGGTGGTGGCGTCCAGGGCCCGGCGCAGGAGGGCCTCGTGGGCCGTCCCGACGATGAGCGGGTCGGTCATGGGGTCGTACCCCGCGCCCGGATCCTCGGTCCCGGCGACAGGGGGGGCGAGGGAAGGAGCCTGGACCTGCGAGGCGCTGTGGCCGGCTGATGACGGCACGTCGCTCTTGGCCGCGCTGACGCGGGCCAGCAGGGCGCGTCCGGCTGCCGCGACGGTGGCTCGCTCGTAGGTGAGGGCGTACTCGTAGCGCCGCTGGGCGTCGGGGCCCTGGTCTCCAAGATCGCGGGCCAGCAGCGCGGCGGCGAAGTGGGGTGCGATCACGACGACGTCCCACTCCCCGCGGACGGGGTCGGCTGGGTGCAGGGTGGTCCCTCGCAGGCCGGGCAGGGGTTCGGCGGGCAGGTCCTCACCCAGGGCGCAGACGAAGGCGGTGCGTTCGACCAGGTCGCGGTAGCGGCTGGTGGTGGCGGGGGTGAAGTGCCGTGCCTCCTGGAAGGTGGAGGCCACCACGCACGTGTTGCCCAGGCGCAGGGCTTCGCGCTCCAGCTGCTTGCTGAGCTCGATGAGCACCTTCTTCGGTGCCTGGCGCAGGACGATGCCGGCGGGCAGCAGGGAGAACGGGCTGACCTGCGCCGTCGCCTGTGCCGTCGCCTGCGGTACCGCAGAGGGGTCCAGCGGTCCTCCGGAGGTCGTCAGCGAGAGCGGCAGCGCAGCCGGCAGGACCAGCTGACCCGTGGCTCGGCCGGTGGTCGGACCGGCCTGGGGGCGTCCGAAGTGCCAGCCCTGGCCCAG
Source organism: uncultured Actinomycetota bacterium (assembly GCA_963781365.1). Lineage (GTDB taxonomy): Bacteria > Actinomycetota > Actinomycetes > Actinomycetales > Quadrisphaeraceae > Quadrisphaera. The sequence goes on from CAWAFR010000008.1 coordinate 586,990, forward strand.
CTGAGCCCCCAGGGCCAGCGCCAGGCGCAGGTGGCGCTCATCCTCGATCCCCTCAGCCAGGACGACGGCGCCGCTGTCCTCGGCGTAGGCGTTGACGGCGTTCATCACCTGCGCCACGTCGGGCCCGGGGGCGTCCTGGACCAGGCGCAGGTCGAGCTTGACGACGTCGGGGCGCAGCAGCGGCATGAAAGCCAGGGACATCGGGTCTGCGCCGACGTCGTCCAAGGCGATCGCCCAGCCGGCGGCGCGGACCTTGTCCACGGTGGACAGCAGCTCCGCCGGCCGGTGCGCCAGGGCGCGCTCGGTGAGCTCCACGACCACGCGCAGGCGGTCCGGCACGGTGGCGGCGATGGCCAGCAGCTCTTCGATCGGGGCGCTGTGCAGCACTTCGGGCTCGACGTTGACGAAGAGCGTGATGGGGTCCACCAGGCCGTGCTGGAGGGCTCCCCGGAAGGCGGCGGTGCGGCAGGCGGCGTCGAGCTCGGCCAGCAGCCCGTGGGCGCGGGCGGTGGAGAACAGGGCGTCGGGGGTGTGCAGCGGGGAGCCCAGCGGCCCCCGGGCCAGGGCCTCGTAGGCCACCACGGCACCGGTAGCCAGGTCGATGATGGGTTGGAAGACGCTGTGCAGCGTCCCGTCGTCCAGGGTGGACTGCAGTTCCTCGAAGGAGCGGACGAAGCTCTCATCGCTGTTCATGCGTGCTCCTGCGGTCAGCTGCGTGAAGCGGTGGTCCTCGAGGGGTGTCGCGAGGGTCCCGCCGTCGGCGGGGCGCGTTCCACCGACACTCATCTCCTCGGTGGCGCGCGAGACCGCCTTGAGCCTGAACCGCAGACAGGTCAACGCGGACCACGGGCGTCGCACAGCCGCGAGCGGGCAGTGTCGAGACGTGCCAGATCGCAGCGGGCGTGGTCGCAGTCGGGTCGCTGTCCCGGGTGGTCCAGGAGATCGGGTAGCACGACAGATGGAGTTGACCCGCCTCGGTGGACACCCTGATCTTGGGCTTAGCGCCCGAGGAAGGGGTCCTGATGGGCCGTCCCAGCAAGTACCCACCGGAGTTCCGCGAGCAGGCCGTGGAGCTCGTGCGAGCCAGCGGCAAGACCGTCTCTGAGGTTGCCCGCGACCTGAACCTGAACGACACCACCCTGGGCAACTGGGTCAAGGCCGACCGCGCCGAACGCGGCGTCCCTGATGAGAGCGGTCTGCTGCCCCTGACCGCTGCTGAGCGCGCTGAGCTGACCCGCCTGCGCCGGGAGAACGCCAAGCTGCGCACCGAGCGGGAGATCCTGAAAAAAGCGGCGGCCTTCTTCGCGTCAATGCCATCGTAGGGGCGTCCTGGTGGCGTTCGCTCATTTCTTCGCTGCTCTCAATTGAGGGCTGATCCTCGATGTGCGGCTCCACCAGGACCCACCGTCGCTGGCTCGTGGCCTGATAGGAGCGTGCACCTGGCGTACCTCGAGCTCGATTGAGGCGTGCCCGAGTTGGTCGACGGTGTCCTAAATACAGGGACTCCACACCGCGAGGAGAGCCATGCCGCTCACGATCGGAACTGACAGCCATAAAGCCACCCACACCTTCGTCGCGCTCGACGACATCGGTCGTAAAGTCGCAGAGACGACGCTGGCTACCACCACCGAAGGGCACCTTCGGCTCCTGGTGTGGGCCGCGCAGCTGCAGCCCGACACGCCAGCTGACGCGGTCTTCGCCCTGGAGGACTGCCGCCACCTGACACGCCGCCTGGAGTCAGACCTGCTGGCCGCCGGCCAACGCGTGGTGCGCGTACCGACCCGGCTCATGGCCGAGTCCCGCCGGAGCTCGCGAAGCCCCGGCAAGTCCGACCCGATCGATGCTGAGGCGGTGGCTCTGGCCGCCCTCCGCCACCCAGACCTGCCGGTGGCGGAGCTGGATGGACCGGCGCGCGAGGTGAAGTTGCTCAGCGACTACCGGCACACCCTGGTGGTGGAGCGGACGCAGGTCCAGTCACGTCTGCGGTGGTTCCTGCACGAGCTGGATCCCACTCCCGACGGGCCCCTGGCGGCACCCAGGCGTGGGCTGCGGCGCCGCGTGGTGCTGCAGCGCCTGGAGGCTGCGCTGGTGGGACGTCCCGGGATCGTTGCCCGCCTGGCCCGAGAACTGGTCCACCGCTGCTCGGACCTGACCGAGCGGATCAATGCCCTGGAGATCGAGCTGCGCACTCTTGTCCGGGCCCAGGCCCCGACCTTGCTGGCGCTGCCCGGGTTGGGAGTGCTGGGCGCCGCCATGATCCTCGGTGAGACCGCCGGGGTGCACCGCTTCCGGTCCAAGGACGCCTACGCCCGCTTCAACGGCACCGCCCCGGTGCCGGTCTGGTCGGGAAAGAGCCAAGGGAAAGTCCGGCTGAACCGCGGCGGCAATCGCACTATCAACACCTCCCTGCACATGATGGCATTGACGCAAGGCCGCGGCGTGGGGCCAGGAAAGGCGTACATCGAGAAAGTGACTGCCGCAGGAAAGACGCGAACTGAAGCGGTGCGCCTACTGCGTCGACGGCTTTCAGATGCGGTGTATTCAGCGCTTCGTGCCGATGACCCCGCCTGCCGCAGAACGGCGCCGGAGCCTGTCGTGGAGGCCCGTGGGCCGGTGCTGGCGGTCGCTGCTTGACATAGGAGCATCACGGAGTCGACCAGGTGAGCCGGTTCACCTTCATCGACCGCGAGAGGGCCCACCACGACGTCACCGTGCTGTGCCGGCTGCTGGGTGTCTCCCGGTCAGGGTTCTACGCCTGCTGATGATGTGCTGAGGCGCCCTGCCAGCATGCGCGCCCTGGCAGATGAGGTCCTGATAGAGCAGGTCAGGACGGCGTTCGTAGCCAACCGGGAGGTCTACGGCGCCCCCCGCATCCACGCCGAGCTCGCCGAGGCCGGCGTCCGCGTCGCACGCAAGCGCGTGGCCCGCCTGATGCGTGCGGCGGGCATCGTGGGCTGTCACCGGCGCAGACGGGCCTACGGGGCCACCCAGCAGATCCCCGGCGCTGACGTCGCTCCCGATCGAGTGGACCGCAAGTTCCTCGCCGCGGCGCCCAACCAGCTGTGGGTCGCGGACGTGACCTACGTGCCTACCGGCCCGACGATGTGCAGGGATGGCTGTACCTGGCGTGCGTCACCGACTGGGGGCACCTCCCGCTTGCGGGGGATTTCAGCCGCCTGGTGATCGGGTGGTCGATGGCGTCGCACCGCAAGACCGACCTGGTGGTGGACGCCGTCGCGATGGCGGTGGCCCGGCGAGGGGGCCACGTGTGTCTCGCCCCTACTTCAGTGGAGGCTCGGAACTGACGCCTCGACGGTAGCCGGGACGGCGATGCCAGCGGCGCTGGCGTAGTAGGTGCCCTCGAACTCCACCGGCGGCACCAGGCCCAGCTCCCCGTGCAGACGCCGGTGGTTGAACCAGTCCACGTACTCCGCCACGGCGATCTCTAGGTCCTCGATGCCCTTCCACGGGCCTCGGTTGCGGACCAGCTCGGCTTTGAACAGGGAGTTGAACGCCTCCGCCAGGGCGTTGACGCTCCTATATCTGTCAAGCCGCCCGGGCCGCTGCGGCAGAGGCTTCTCGCAGTGGCCGCATCAACGCCCATGCCTCCCGCGCCAGGTGCCTCTTCAGGCAACGGATGATCTCCTTCTTCGTCTTCCCCTCCGCCGTCCGCCGCACCACGTAGGCCTTCGTCGGCTCGTGGTGCTGCATCGCCGCGATCACCGTCCGGTACAGCGCCGCGTTCGCCTGGCGGTGCCCGCCGCGGTTGAGCCGGTGACGGGTCCGCAGCCCGGATGACGCGGGGATCGGCGCGACCCCGCACAGCTTGGCGAAGGCGGCCTCGGAGTGGATCCGCTCGGGGTTGTCCCCGGCGACGATGAGCAGCTCCGCGGCGGTGTCCGGGCCGATGCCGAACGCCGCCGTCAGCTGCGGGGCCAGCTGGTCGGTCAGCTCGGCGAGGACCTGCTCGTGCTCCTTGACCTCGGCGTGCAGGTGCTGCCAGCGCCGGGCGATCGCCCGCAGCGTGTGCTTGGCAGCGGCCAGCACCGTGTCCACCGGCCCTGGGCGCAGCCCCGCGCAACGGGTGATCAGCGCCATCTTCGTCAGCGCCTGCAGCTCCTCGCGCAGGGCTCGGTGGGGCGTTGACGATGACCTGCTTCAGGCTGACCATCGCCGCGGTCCGGGCCCGCACCGCGATGTCCTTGGCGACCTTGACCTGCCGCATCATCTCCACCGCGCCGTCAGCGGACTTCGGGATGGCGCTGGCGTGCCCGGCCAGGACGGCGCGGGCAGCGTTCTCAGCGTCCAGGGTGTCGCTCTTGCCGCGCAGGCGGCGGTCACGGCGGTCGGTGCGCATCACCTCGATGACGCCGACGTCGCGGCGGCGCACGGCGCTGGCCAAGCCGGCGCCGTAGGAGCCGGTGCCCTCGATGGCGAAGGTGAGCGCGACGGCGCCGAAGCTCTGCGCCCAGTTGATGAGCAGCTGGTAGCCGGTGGTGTTGGCGGGGAAGGACCCTGAGTCCAGCCGCCCGCCGATGTCGTCCAGGGCGACGGCGACGTGGACGTACTTGTGGGTGTCCACGCCGATGACGACACGACGTCGCCGGCTCGGCTCCTCATGACTTCGGTGGTCCTGGTACTGGACGGTGGGGCTGGCGGTCTTCATGCTCGTCACTGCGTCCTCCTGGCCTGTCAGGGATGAGGTGCGCGACTGGCCGGGCGGGTGGACGGGACTGTGACGGGACTGAGTGCGATCAGGCTCCTATGAGGTCACTGCCCGTCCGGCCAGCACACGGTGGTGCACCGCCCGGCGGACGACAGATCAACAGCAAGGACACCCAACTTCGGGGTCAGTCGTAAGCAAGAGTCAGGCCGCCGGACAGCACCTGAAACTCTCACAGTCATACGAGTCGCCGGTGGATCCGACGGACGCGACAGCGCCGGCCTCGGCCAGGCGCTGGGTGTAGCGAATGGCGACGTATTGGACGCCTTTATCCGAGTGCGCTACGACACCGGACACGTCCCGGCCGGCATGCTCGCGGGTCCACAGACCCATCTCCAGGGCGTCTAGGGCCAGGTCGGTGCGCAGGCTCTTGGACACCTGCCAGCCCACCACCCGCCTGCTGAAGACGTCGATGACGAAGGCGGCGTAGACCCACCCGGTGAACGTCCTGCAGTAGGTGATGTCCGCGACCCACAGCCGGTCCGGCGCCGCGGCGGTGAACTCCCGCTCCACCAGGTCCGGGCGGGTCTCAGGCCCGGTGGCGGGGATCGTGGTGCGCGGGCCCTTCGCCCTGCTCACACCCCGAAGGCCCGCAATGCGCATGAGGCGTTCCACGCTGCAGCGCGCCATCGGCTGACCGCGCCGGACCAGCTCGGCGTGGACCTTGCGGGAGCCGTACACGCCGTAGTTCTCGGTGTGCACCGCGGTAATCGCCGCGGTGCGCTGTGCGTCGATGACGGACCGCTTGCAGGGGGCTCGGGTGCGGGCGGCGTAGTAGGTGCTGGGGGCGATCGGGGTGCCAGCAGCGCTGAGCACCCGACAGATCGGCTCGACCCCGAAGCGCACCTTGTGGGCGTCGATGTAGGCGACGATCACTTCAGTTGACGGTCGAGCTCCGCCGCGGCGAAAAACGCTGACGCCGTCTTGAGGATCTCGTTGGCTCGGCGCAGCTCGCGCACCTCACGTTCGAGGTCGGCGATGCGCTGGGCCTCAGCGGTGCTCACCCCCGGTCGATGACCTTCGTCGACTTCGGCTTGGGCGACCCAGCCGCGCAGGGTCTCGGGGTTGATGCCCAGCTGGTCGCCCACGCGTCGGCAGGCTCCTGGGCGGGTGACGGGGTCGCGGCGAGCGTCCACGGCCATGCGGATCGCTCGCTCGCGCAGCTCATCGGGGTACTTCCTCGGTGCTGCCACAGCTCTCATCCTCACCTGGGTTGAGAGCCTCCTTCAGAGTCGGGGCGAGAC
>CAWAFR010000009.1:0-231817 GCA_963781365.1 uncultured Actinomycetota bacterium
GGCCTCTTTCTTTCTGAAACTGAACTGAACGAAGCACGTAACATAAACATAACCATTGAAGCGAGCCCGGCGCCACGGGCAGCCCCAGCACGTGCAGCGGCACCCGGCACGCGCTGCCGGTGGCGGTGACCACCTCCCCGACCCCACCGGGACAGGCGGCCGCCTCGGCCACCGCCGTCAGGTACGGGGCGAACAGCACCGTCGCGGTGGTGGTCACGTAGGCGGAGTTCGCCCAGTCATAGACGTACCAGGCGCGCCGCGCCCGGCCCAGCTCCGGCTCGCCGAGCGCGGGCGCGCTCGCGGTGGGGCTCGCAGCGGGGTTCACGGGTCCTCCTGCACGGGGGTGGGCCAGGCGCCGCGCTCGGTGAGCACCGCGCGCAGGGCGACGGCGTCGTCGGTGACGATCCCGTCGACGCCGAGGTCGAGCAGCCGGCGCACCTCGGCGGGGTCGTCGACGGTCCACACGTGCACCGCCAGCCCCGCGGAGTGCGCAGCGGCCACGAGCCGGCGCGTCACCACCCGCACCCCGTGCTGCGCCTGCGGCACCTGCAGCGCGTCAGCGCCCACCAGCGCGCGCAGCGCGCGCCCCCGCAGCCCCGCCCGGGCCCCCACCAGGAAGCGCACCACCCCCGCGGTGCCCGCCGAGCTGGTCGCCGTCACCCCCCGCTCGGCCAGGCCCGCCACCACCGCCCGGCGCCGGGCGTCGCAGAAGGAGGCCACGCACACCCGGGCGGCGTCCCCGCCGGGCCCCCGCCCGCGCGAGGACGCCGAGGAGAGCAGCTCCACCAGGGCGGGGACGGCTGCGGCGTCCTTGACGTCGACGTTCAGCCGCACCCGGGGGACGGCGTCGGGCCAGGCCTCCAGCAGGTCCACCAGGCGCAGCGGGTGGTGGTCGGTCAGCTCGCCCGTCGTGCTGGTCGTGCCGGTGGAGGTGCTGACGGGGGCGCGCAGCCGCAGCCGGGACACCCGCTCCCACGGCAGCGCCGCCAGCGGGCCGGTCGCGTCGGTGGTGCGGGCCAGGTCGGCGTCGTGCAGCGCGACCAGGACGCCGTCGGCGGTGGTGCGCACGTCCGTCTCCAGGAACCGGTACCCCAGGTCCACGGCGTCGGTGAACGCCGCCAGGGAGTTCTCGGGGTGCACGGCGCTGCCGCGGTGGGCCAGCGCCACCGGCCCGCCCGCGCCCAGGAACCCGCGGCCGCTGTGCACGGCGGCAGTCTGTCGGAGCCGGGGGCTCGATGGGTGGCACCGGTGGCACCGACCACGCCGGTCGTGCTGAGATGGCACCGTGGATAAGCCTCACCCTGATGGTGCAGACCAGGTCGATGCCGTCGCCGACGTCGTCGCTGTCGTCGGCGACCTCCTGGTCCCCCCGTCCGCCGCCGACCCCGCGGCCCTGCAGCTCACCCTCACCGCAGCGCTGAGGGACGTCCTGGCCGAGGTCGGTGCGCTCCTGCCCGCCGCCGAGCCCCTCACCCCCACCGAGACCCCGACCCCGACCCCGACCCCGACCTGGACCTCGGGTTCCACGGCGCCCACACCGCGCTCGGTGACGCGGCGCTCGCGGCGCTGCTCGTGCGCCTGGCCGTCCTGGACGCCGGCGGCGACCTGCGGGTCGGCCTCGGCCGCGGTACCCCTGCGGGCGGCACTCCAGCGGGCGGGACGGCGCAGGCGGCGGCCCGCCGCGGCGCGGCGACCGCCGAGCGCCTCGCCCGCTCGCCCCGCACCCGCACCGCGCGCACCTGGTGGGTCGACCGCGCCAGCACCGGCCCCGGCGCCACCGCTGAGGACGGCGACCCCGCGTCGTCGGCCCCCAACGCGTTCTTCGCCGTCCGCGACGACGTCCTGGCCGACATGACCCCCCGCGCCCGCCGCCTGCTGGCGGGGCTGCTGCGCGGCGTGCCCCAGGCGGAGGCCGCTGCCGCCGAGGGCATCAGCCAGCCCGCCGTCTCCCAGTCCATTCGCCAGCTCCGGGGCGGCCGCCGTCCTGCGCGGCCACGAGCTGCTCGGCGCCCGCCGCCTGCGCCGCACCCCGGCCCCGGCTCCGGCTCCGGCCCCGTCGTCGTCCCCGGCGACGAGAGGATGCTGCGAGCCGGCGCGGTAGGCGGCGGCGGCCGCCGGGTTCTGCGTCGGTCCGTACAGGGGGCCGGCGAAGTACTCGGCCGACTCGTTGAAGTACGCCTCGTAGGCCAGGTGGGGCGCCACCGCCGCGAACCAGGCCCGCATCTTGGTGACGTAGTAGGCGTTGTCCCCGCCGTCGGGCCCGGTGTTGCCCCACCCGGGGTAGACCGCCACTCCGAGACCGCCACCGGCTTGCCGTGCTCGGCGGCGAAGGCCGCCCACCAGTTGAGCCCGTACTCCCCGGCCCAGTGCTGGCGCCAGGTCGCCTCGTCCACGACGGCGGGGAAGACGTCGTAGGAGCTCAGCCCGACGACGTCGACGTAGGCGTCCCCGGGGTAGGCGCGCCGCGCGTCGGGCAGGCCCTGCCCGACGCCGCGGTTCACGCTCCACTCCCACCGCACCGCCGGCGCGCGGGACTCCACGGCGTCGTGGGCGTGGCGCCAGCAGGCCACGAACGCCGCGGGGTCGGTCGCTGACCACTTCTGCCAGTTCCCGTTCAGCTCCCACCCCAGGCGCACCACGAGGCGGTCAGCGAGGCCGGAGGCGGCCAGGGTGGCGCCCAGCTCGCGCCAGCGGTCGTCGTAGGTGCCAGCGGCGCAGCCCGCCATCGTCACGGACGGGTCGTCCGGGAGCATCGCGGTGCTCAGCACCAGGGTGGCCACCGAGGAGTGCTCGCGCTGCGCCAGCAGCCACTGCGGCGAGGTGATGTCCTGCCAGGTGCGGCGGCCGGTGAAGTCGACGACGGCGTCCAGCGGGCGGCCCCGCCAGGCGGCGAACGCGTCGGCCGAGCCGGCCATGTGGCCCGGCAGCGCCACCCCGCTGGACCAGGTCAGCCCCGAGGCCCGCACCGTCGTGGCCGTCACGGCCGCGGCGACCGGTGTCCCGGCGGCCTGCGCGGGCGCCCCGGCCAGGGAGGCCCCCAGGACGCCGACGGCTCCGAGGGCGCCGACCAGCGCCAGCGCGCGCCGCCTCCAGCGGGTGGGGCTCATCGGTGGTCCTCCGTGCTCGCCCGGTCGCCCGGGTGGACGTCGAGAGGTGTCTCAGACGTCCGGTGGTGTCCGGTTCGTCCGGGGTGGGGTGCCGATGATGCCCGCTCCCCGCGGCCGCCGCGCACCGCGACCGCTCCGGCGGGGCGTCGGTGGTGCTCCCTACGATGCGGGCCGTGACACCGGCGACGCCCCCGTGGGCCCCGTCGACGCCTCCCAGGTCCCGCGCTTCGCCGGGCCCGCGACCTTCGCCCGCCTCCCGCGGGCGACGAGGTCGGCCGCGCCGACGTCGCCATGGTCGGGGTGCCCTTCGACGCCGGGGTCTCCTACCGCCCCGGCGCCCGGTTCGGCCCGGCCGCCGTCCGCGCCGCCTCCCGGCTGCTGCGCCCCTACCACCCGGGCCTGGACGTGGACCCGTTCGCGCTGCCGCAGGTCGCCGACGCCGGCGACGTCGTGCCAACCCCTTCGACATCGACCGAGGCGATCGCCCCGGTCGAGGCCGGTGCCGACGAGCTGTCCGGGGCCGGCGCTCGCCTGGTGGCCCTCGGGGGGGACCACACCCTGGCCCTGCCGCTGCTGCGCGCGGTGGCCAAGCAGCACGGCCCGCTCGCCGTGGTCCACTTCGACGCCCACCTGGACACCTGGGACACCTACTTCGGCGCCCCCTACACCCACGGCACCCCCTTCCGCCGCGCCAGCGAGGAAGGCCTCTCGACCTCGAGCGCAGCATCCACGTCGGCACCCGCGGCCCCCTGTACGGCCGCCGACCTCGACGCCGACGGCGTGCTCGGCTTCCAGGTCATCCGCGCCGACGACTACGAGACCGCGGCGTCGACGCGGTCGACCACGCGCCTGCGCGACGCGCATCGGGACCGCCCCGGTCTACGTCTCGGTCGACATCGACGTCCTGGACCCCGCCGCACGCCCCCGGCACCGGCACCCCCGAGGCCGGCGGCCTGACCAGCCGGGAACTGCTGGACATCCTGCGCGGACTGGCCGGGCTGAACGTGGTCGGCGCCGACATCGTCGAGGTCGCCCCCGCCTACGACCACGCCGAGATCACCGGCATCGCCGCCGCGCACGTGGCCTACGAACTGCTCTCCCTGATGTCCTCGCGCTGCAGCGCAACGGGAGCCGACGATGACGCTCCCCGCAGCGACCGAGCACGAGGGACTCCGCCCCCAGGACCGGGCGGCTGCCGCGGAACCGCCGCTGACCATGCTGGTGCCCGACTTCCCCTTCCCCTACGACGAGCTAGCTGGCCCACCCCGCCGGGCTCGGCTCGGTGCCCGCCGAGCGCCTCGGCACCGAGGTCGCCGTCGTCGGGGCCGGGATGTCCGGGCCTGGTCGCCGCCTACGAGCTGATGAAGCTCGGGCTGCGCCCGGTCGTCTACGAGGCCGGCGAGATCGGCGGCCGGCTGCGCTCGGCCACCTTCCCCGGCGGTGTCCCGGCGCCGTCGCCGACCTGGGCGGCATGCGCTTCCCCGCGCTCGGGTCGCGCGTTCTTCCACTACGTCGACCTGCTCGGCGTCCGCACCAGCCCCTTCCCCAACCCGCTGGCCACCGCAGACCCCCAGCACCGTCATCGAACTGCGGCGGGCAGGCGCACTACGCGGAGACGCCCGCGGACCTGCCGCCGGTGTTCGCCGAGGTCGCCGCACGCGTGGCGCCGGCGCGCTGGCGGAGGGCGCGGACCTGGCGGCGATGCAGGACGCCATCCGCCGCCCGCGACCTGCCCCGCATCAAGGAGATCTGGGACCGCACCGGTGCGCGCGCCTGGACGAGCAGACGTTCTACGGCTTCGTCGCCGCGTCGTCCTCCTTCGCGCGCGCTGCCCTTCGCGCACCGCGAGACCTTCGGCCAGGTGGGTTTCGGGACCGGCGGGTGGGACACCGACTTCCCCAACTCCATCCTGGAGATCCTGCGCGTCGTCGCACACCGACGCCGACGACCAGCACCAGCGCATCCTCGGCGGCGCGCAGAGGTGCCGCTGGCGCTGTGGCGCCACGCGCCCGCCGGGCCTCGCGGCACTGGCCGGCGGGCACGCTCGCCTGGAGACGCTGCACGACGGGCTCGCCGCGCCGCGGCGTGACGCGCGCTGCGCCGCGGTGACGGACGGCCGCGCTCGCTCGTCCTGGACCGCTGGGGCACCGAACGCCCCTACGAGGCCGTCGTCGCCACCTGCCAGTCCTGGCTGCTGTCGGCGGGCATCGACACCGAGGAGTCGCTGTTCACGCACGACATGTGGATGGCGATGGAACGCTCGCACTACATGCAGTCCTCGAAGACGTTCGTCCTGGTCGACCGCCCGTTCTGGCGCGACGTCGACCCCGCGACCGGGCGGCGGGTGATGAGCACCACCCTCACCGACCGCATGACCCGCGGGCCACCTACCTGCTCGACGGCGGCGGAGGGCATCGACGACCCCGCCGCCGCGGACGACCCCGGCGGTGATCTGCCTGAGCTACACCTGGAACGACGACGCCCTGAAGTGGCTGGCGCTGGCCACCGACGAGCGCGTGCGGCTCATGCTGCACTCCCTGGAGCAGATCTACCCCGACGTCGACATCGCCAGCCACGTCGCTGGGCGAGCCCATCACCGTCTCGTGGGAGTCGCGAGCCGCACTTCATGGGCGCCTTCCGGGGCGACCTGCCCGGCCACTACCGCTACCAGCGACGGCTGTTCTGCCACTTCGTCGCAGGACGAGCCTGCCGCCGGAGCAGCGGGGGGTCTTCCTCGCCGGGGACGACATCTCCTTCACCCCCGGCTGGGCCGAGGGCGCCGTCACCACCGGCCTGAACGCCGTGTGGGGCGTGGTCCGCCACCTCGGGGGGCGGCTCCGCCCGGGCAACCCCGGCCCGGGCGACCGGTTCGCCGAACTGGCGCCGGTCGACCTGGACGCCGACCGCCCGGCGCCGCCGTGCGCCCCTGAGGGTGGCCAACCCCTACCGGGCCGTCCTGGCAGCCCCCGGGGCGCCCGCCTTCGTGGCCGCCGGGCTGCTGGCCCGCCTCCCGCTGTCCATGAACGGCATCGGCCTGGTCCTGCTCGTCTCGGCCACCACCGGCTCCTACACCGCGGCCGGGGCCGTGGCCGCCGCCTACGCCGTCGCCCAGGCGGTCGCCGCCCCGGCGCTGTCCCGCCTCGTCGACGGGCGTGGCCAGGCCCGCGTCGATCCGCCCCGCAGCAGCCGTCCACGCCGCAGCCGTCCTCACCCTGCTCGCCGCCTCCGCAGCCGGGGCCCCCGCCGCGGCCCTGGGAGCGCTCGCGGTGGTCGCCGGAGCCTCCTTCGCCAGCTACGGCTCCCTGGTGCGCGCCCGCTGGGCCTGGGCCCTGCGCGAGCGCGGCGGCCTGCACACCGCCTTCTCCCTGGAGTCCGTCCTGGACGAGGTCGTCTTCACCGTCGGCCCCCTGCTCGTCACGGTCCTGGCGGTCTCGGTCTCCCCGACGGTCGCCCTGCTGACCGGCCTCGCGGCCCAGGTCACCGGAGCCGCGCTGCTCGCGGCGCAGCGGCGCACCGAGCCGGCGCCCACGGCCACCGCTGACGCCGCTGGTGCGGAGACAGCGGGGGGTCCGGCTCCGCAGCCGGCGCGCGCGCGGGGGGCTGCTCGGCGTCCTCGCCGTCCCCGGGATCCTGGCCCTGGTGGCCACCTTCATCGGCACCGGCGTCCTGTTCGGCTCCGTGGAGATCATCACCGTCGCCTTCACCGCCGAGCGCGACGCACCCGCAGCCGCCGGGGTGGTCCTCGCCCTCTACTCCATCGGGAGCCTGCTCGCCGGCCTCGGCCTTCGGCGCCCGCACCTGGCGCGGCAGCCTCCCGCGGCGATTCCGCGCCGGCGCCGTCGCGATGGCGGTCCTGGTCGCCCCTGTCGCCCTGGCCACCTCCGTGCCCCTGCTCGCCGCCACCCTGTTCCTGTCCGGCCTGGCCATCTCCCCGACCCTCATCTCCGGCAACGCCCTCGTGCAGGAGCTCGTCGAGCCCCGCCAGCTCACCGAGGGCCTCGCCTGGGTCGGCACCGCCCTCGGCATCGGCGTCTCCCTGGGCGCGGCGCTCGCGGGACCGGTCATCGACGCCTCCGGCGCCCGGGCGGCGCTGCTGCTCCCGGTGGTCGCGGGCGCCGTGGCGGCGCTGGTGGTGGTGGCCTGCTCCCGCCCGCTCGCGGTGGTGCGCCTCCCGCGCTGAGCGGGCGCCCGGGGCCAGGGCCCAGGGGAGGGGCCGGGGGGGTGGGAGGGCTCAGGCAGCGATGAGCGCGGGGCTGCGAGGGGCTGCGTCGCGCAGGACGTCGAGCCGGGCCGCAGCGCCGGCAGCGTCCTCCCCGGGGGCCCGGACCGCGACGACGCCGTCGAGCGCGTCGAGCGGGAGGGCCCGAGCGCGGGCGGGCCGTCCAGGGCCTCGGGGGCGACGACGGCCGCCACCCGGCCCCCGCCGGCCGCTGCGGCCCGCGCGGCAGCGGCCAGCGGCTGCGCGCCGCCGGAGGAGGCCGACCAGACGCCCCGGGCGTCCAGGCCCGCGGGGGCCAGCAGCACCAGGTCCAGGTGGAGGTCGCCCAGGGCTGCCACCGACGCGGGACCCACCAGGTCGTCGCTGCCCGGCTCGGCCTCGCCTCCGAGCACCACCAGCTCGACCCCGGGGGACCGGGACAGCTGCGCGGCGGGGGTGATCGACGTCGTGACGACCACGAGGGGGAGCGCCGGCCCTGACCCGACCGAGCCATCCGAGCCATCCGAGCCGCCCGTCCTGGCGGAGCCGGCGAAGTCCGCGGCGCGGCGTGCGAGGTGGCGCGCCAGGGCCAGGCAGCCCAGCCCCCCGGTGAGCAGCACGGTGGCACCGGGCGCCAGGTCCGTGGTCGCCGCTGCCGCGGCGGTCTCCCACGGGTCGGCGGAGCGGGCGGGGTCGTCGTCCAGGGCTGACGGCTCCGGGGTCGTCAGGTCCGGGGCCACCGGGTCCGGGGCCACCGGGTCCGGGACGTGGGGGAGTCGGCCGGGAGGGACGTCGTGTGGGGAGTGCTGGGGGGAGGAGCGGGAGCATCTTCGTCACCAGATCTGATAACGGCACCGGGCGTGGGGCGGGGAGGGTGCGCCTCGTCACCGCGCGACGCGGCACCGGCGGCACCTGCCAGGCCGGCCGTGGAACCCCGCGGCGCCTCGCCGGGGGAGGGGAGGCGTTCGGCACCCCCACGCACCCGCAGCAGCCGACCCGCCGCCGTCAGCGCGTCCAGGTCCCGGCGGATGGTCATCTCCGAGACCCCGAACCGCTCGGCGAGGGCACCCAGGGAGACCCGTCCCTGGTCGTCGACCCAGGTGACGATGTCGTGCTCGCGCTCAGACCTCACACCCTGATGCAACCAGGTCTCACGCCGGGACCTCACGGCGGGTGACGTGTGAGATTCAACGAGCACCGCGATCTCACAAACCGCTCCGGCGGACCTCACAACCAATCGAGGAAACTTCTCACACGCGCTGGTCAGCGATCCACCGGGGCGCTGGCGTGGCGGCTCGGTGAGCGCACTCCCCGGACTCTCGACCCGTCGTCGCCGATCGGCGGGGCCGACCGGGTCGCGCACGGGGGCTTCGAGTGCAGCAGGCGGCATCCTCGCGGGCCCTGGCGGCAGCTCGCCCCCAGGAGGGCGCGAGGCGCGGGTCACGGCCCCTGGCCCGTTCTGTCCTCGAGGGGCCGGCGGCGACACCTGAGAGCGCGCCCGGCGGCTGCACGGCAGCGACAACCCTCGCGCAATGATAACGGCAGCGATGCAGGTGATCATGCTTTTGCAGGTGATCATGGCGGGTCATCGAAGGGGGAGTCGATGCAGTGCGCCGAAACCGTGGGTCGACCGACGGCATCCCCGAACCTCTCCCAGGACCCGAGCGAGAACGCCACGGAGCACCAGGAAGAGCCCTGAGGGACGGACTGCGGCCTGGGACACCGACCGAGCATCGAGGCGTTCCCGCGGGCAGCGCCTCGACGCGACGGCGACGCCGAGGCATGCGGACGGCGGACACCTCTTTCGGGCAGCAGTGCAGCCGCCCAGCCTCGGCGTGACGACGGTCTCGAGTCGGTGGCGGCAGGTCGCCGGTGGGTGCCCGGACAAAGGCTCGCGGTCCCTGTAGCTGATCCATCAGCTGCTCCAGGGATGGGTCCGGGTGAACAGCCTTCGTGCCGGGGGAGGCGCACGGGCCCCTGGTGCAGCTACCGTCCTCAGAGCCCTCGTGAGCGGGCCCTGGCACCGCTCCCCTGGATGCGCCCTCGTGCGCCGATAATCGACGTTATGTCATTAAGTGCCCTGGAGCAGACCCCCCAGTCCTCGGTCGCAGCCTCTGCGCGCTGACCTCGCTCCGGCGTGATCCCGCTGGCGTGAGGCGCGAGGAGGTCGCCGACGCCGACGCACTGCTGGATGGCCTGCGGAGGCCACGGGTCACGCTGTGTCCGGGAGCAGGCGCGCTCCGGCGCTCGTCCAGGCGCGGCCCGGACGACGTCGTCGAGGAGCTCCGGGGAATGCGGGCCCTGGACGTCGCACACGTCGCGGGCAGGGCGCTGGCCGACCACCTCCGGCGTCCGCACCAGCGACGGGCGGTGGTGCGGGGGTGGTGCGGTGGTGCGCTCACCGGCGGCGCTTGAGGTCCTCCAGGCACGTCAGGGAGACGGTGAGGTCCTTGTGTGGCACCTCCCCGGCCTCCAGGAGCTCCAGGGTCGCCAGCTCTGCCAGCGTCGCAGCATCCGCGTCGGCGGCGATGCTGGAGGCTGCGGTGACGCTCAGCAGGTACCGGACGGTGAAGCGGGTCAGCGTGGGCCCGTAGGTCAGGCAGCCGGCCTCGGTGAAGGCGGAGGCGAAGACGTCGTGGTCGCCCTGCTCGGCCAGCAGCCGCTCGCGGACTCCCCCGGTCGGTCGGTCGAACTGGCCGACCACCTCGGCGCGGTAGGTCCTGGTGACGCCTCCAGCGTCTCCAGCCTCGCCAGTGTTGGCAGCGACGGTTGTGCCTGCCCCGGTCGCGCCGGTGGCCCCGCTGGTGCTCGTTCCGCTGGTCTCGCTCATGAGGGCCTCTCGTGCGTTCCAGGTCGCCTGGCCTCGCGGACCCGTCCCCGAGGCCATCGTCTCGCAGCCGGCGGAGCGCCGATGGCCCTTCGGTCATCGCCGCTGTCGATCGCCACCTCGACCCCTCAAGCCCCTAAGATGATAACGGAACCACGGCTCGACCCCCACCTCTCATGACGTGACCCGTCAGTACGTCCAGGTCAGACCGGGCCCGAACAAGATCCGCGCGGACCGGGTGTCTCTGGGGGCGACCGGGGAAGAAGAGGTGGGCTTGGTTCTGTTATCAGGTGTCGTAGGATGGCGGTCGTGGCTTCCCCCCGCGACGACCAGCCCGGCGAGCCCGGTGATCCCAGCGCCCCGCCGGGCTCGCCGGGCTCAACGACGGTGCAGCCGGCAGGGCCCGCGGGACGGTTCGTGGAGGGCTACCTCGCCACCCTGGGCGCCACCAGCCCCTCCACCCAGCGCCAGCGCACCTGGGCCCTGCGCGAGCTGCTCGCCCACCCCGGCGCCTCCTCCCCCGCAGCGCTGCTCACCCCCACCCACGTCCGCTCCTGGCTGGACGCTGCCGCCACCGCGGACCCACCGGCCTCCCTGCCGGGCCTGCGCGCCCGCGCCTCCGCGGCCCGCGCCCTGGCCCAGCACGGCGAGCGGACCGCCGCACTGCCCGCCGGAACCAGCGACGCCCTGGCGCCGGTGCTGCGGATGCCCGCCCCTCCCCTGGCGCCCGGTCCGGACCCCGACCCGGTCCGCCGCCTGCTCGTCGCCGCCCACCCCGACGCCCGGCCCCTGGCGGTCCACCCGGCGGTCTGGACCCGGTTCTGCGCGCACGTGCACCTGCTCGCCCTCACCGGGGAGCGCGAGGACGTGATGGCCACCCTGCGCGTGGAGGACGTCGCCGCAGGCCCCACGCTCGACAACTCACACACCTCACACGCCGAACCGCCTGTGAGAAGCAGTCCATCCGGTCCTGTGAGATCTACCGCGGTCGAGCCCGGGTCTCACATCGATGGTGACGCGGTGACTCCCCCGCTGTTCTCCGACGCCGGCGGCGACGACGCGGCCGAGGAGGCCGATGAGGCGCCCCTGGGAGCCGGCGAGGTCTGGCCGCCCGAGGGGCCCGCAGACGCGGACGCGGACCGGGACCCGGGTACGGGGCCGCTGCCCGGGGCTGCGGTGGCCGCGGTGGCGGGGACCCACGTGCGCATCCAGACGGGCCTGTCCCCTCGCTCCTGGCGCCTGGGTGAACCGGCGCGCGCCGCGGTCTCGGGGTGGCTGGCCGACCGCGCCCTGCTGGCCGCGCTGCTGCGCGGCTCAGACCCGGCGGCCCTGTGGCTGCGGGTGAGGCCCTCCACGGACCTGCGCACCGGGGCGCTGCGCCCGGCGGGGCTGCCGGTCTCCGACCGGGGCCTGCGCCTGGCGTTCACCACCACCCTGGCCGTGCTCGCGCTGGAGGACCGCTCCCTGGCGGACCTGTCCACCGCAGCGGTGCGCGCCTACGCCCGGGGCCGCGGGCCCGCGTGAGCCGGGTCTGAGGCGGGCCTGAGAGGGCGGCTGGGCTGCGGCCGAGACGAGAGCCGAGACGAGAGCCGAGACGAGAGCCGAGACACGGCCGAGAGGAGGCCGCAGCGAGAGCAGCTCGCCCAGCGCGCGTTCAGCGATGCCGCTCCCCCCTCCCAGGTCCTGGCCCGAAGATGGTCCCGTGACCGCGACACCCGCCGACCCCGCTGCGCAGCCGGTGCCCGAGCAGCACCCGCGCCCGCTGGTGCCGGACACCACCGCTGCCTCGTCCTCGGGGGCGTCGTCCTCGTCGCCGGTGCCCGGGACCCCGCCCGTCGGGTCGCCGGCGGTGGCACTGGCCGTGTCGCTGGCCGTGTCGCTGGCCGCCGGGCCCGCCCCGGTGCTCGACGTCGTGGTGCCGGTCTACAACGAGGAGGTGGACCTGCCGGGCTGCGTGCGCGCGGTGCACGCCCACCTGCTCGCGCACCTGCCCTACCCCTTCGCGGTGACGGTGGTCGACAACGCCAGCACGGACGCGACCCTGGCCACCGCCCGTGCCCTCGCCGGGGAGCTGGACGCCCCCGGCGCCGGGGTCCGGGTGATCCACCTGCCCCGCAAGGGCCGCGGCGGTGCGCTGCGCCGGGCCTGGACGGCCTCGGACGCGCAGGTGGTGGCCTACATGGACGTGGACCTGTCCACCGACCTGGCAGCGCTGCTGCCGCTGGTGGCTCCGCTGGTCTCGGGGCACTCCGACGTCGCCATCGGGACCCGGCTGCACCGGGGCTCCCGCGTGGTCCGCGGCCCCAAGCGGGAGGTCGTCTCGCGCTGCTACAACGCGCTGCTGCGCTCGGTGCTGCGGGTGCGCTTCTCCGACGCCCAGTGCGGCTTCAAGGCGGTGCGCAAGGACGTCGCCGACCAGCTGCTGCCCCTGGTGGTCGACGACGGCTGGTTCTTCGACACCGAGCTGCTGGTGCTCGCCGAGCGGGCCGGGCTGCGCATCCACGAGGTGCCGGTCGACTGGGTGGACGACCCCGACTCCCGCGTCGACGTCGTGGCCACCGCCAAGGCCGACCTGCGGGGCCTGGCGCGCCTGGCCCGCTCCCTGGGACGCGGGGAGCTGCCGCTGGCCGACGTCGCCGCGGCCCTGGCGGTGCGCCCCTCCCCCACCTCCCCCACCGGCCTGCTGAGCCAGGTGCTGCGGTTCGCGGTGGTGGGCGTGGGCTGCACGCTGGCCTACGCCCTGCTCTACCTGGTGCTGCGCCGGCCCGTGGGCCCCCAGGCCGCCAACCTGCTGGCCCTGCTGGTCACCGCCGTGGCCAACACCTGGGCGAACCGCCTGTTCACGTTCGGGGTGCGCGGGCGCGAGGGCGCCGCGCTCCACCAGGTGCAGGGCCTGGCGGTCTTCGCGCTGTGCTGGGCGCTGACGGCCGGGTCCCTGGCGGGTCTGCACGCGGTGCTGCCCACCTCCACGCACGTCGCCGAGGTGGTGGTGCTCACGGTGGCCAACCTGGCGGGCACGGTGCTGCGGTTCCTGCTGCTGCGGGCGTGGGTCTTCCACCGCCAGCGCGTCCCCAGCGCCGACTGGGTCGGCTGACCGGCTGGTCGGGGTCCGGGCCGGGGGGTCCTCCCCCGGCCCGGACCCTGTCAGGGCCCCTGCCTGGTTCTGTTATCACAAATCTTGGAGGCCCAGCCCCTGGCCTCAGGACCCCGGTCCGTCAGCGCGACCGGGGTCGGACCGTGCGGCCGGGGTCAGAGCGTGCGACCGGCACCGGGACGGGTGCGGCGCAGCCAGGCCAGGCCCAGGAACGGCAGCACCAGCGGCACCCACCCGTAGTCGCGCCCGAACAGCCCCCAGACGGTCCCCTGGGGGAAGTCGGCGGCGTCGGCGACCGTCAGCGTGCCGACGGTCAGCACCCCGACCAGCTCGACCAGCACCGCCGCCAGTGCGACCCGCCACGCGGTGGGGGTGGCGCGGACCAGGGCGGCGGTGGCGACGACGTAGACGATGCCGGCGAACAGGCTGAGCAGGTAGGCCAGCGGCGCCTCGGAGAGCTGGAAGAGGACCTGCACGACGCCGCGGGCGGTGGCCGACAGGCCCAGGACTGCGTAGACGACGATCAGGACCCGCCCGGCGCCGTGCCGCATCGCGGGCCCGGGCTGGGCCCCGGCGTCGTGCCTGTCGGCGCTGTCGTCGCCGTGGGCCCGGACGCGCTGCAGCGCACGGGCGGCTCGGCCGCCGCGGGCGCCGGGGGTGGGACTTTCAGCCACCGGTCCTCCAGACCTGGTCGAGGCGCACGACGAGGATCGCCGTGGTCAGCGCAGCCACCAGCAGCACCCCGGTGCCCCACCGGGACCGCTCCCCCAGGGCCCAGAACGCTCCCAGGGGGACCACCAGGACGCTGGTGAGCAGGTACCCGCCGAAGACGACGCCGTCGACGTCGCGGTCGGTGACGCCGAGCGCGACGAACCCGGCGACGGCCTGCACGAGCAGGGCGAGCTCGAGGACGGCAGCGCCGACCAGCAGCGGGTCGTCGATGCGGCGCCCACGGGCGGTGGCGAGCGCGGCGAGCACCGCCACGAGCAGGGCCAGCACCCCGGTGGCCCAGGCCAGCACCGGGGTCACACCGCCTCCTCGAACGCTCGTCGCTGCCAGGACTCCGACGGGAACTCCCTCAGGACTCCGACGGCGGGCGTGACGCCGCGCCGAGCGCATCGTAGGCGGGACTGGCAGGGTGCTCGCCCGTGAGCACTCCCACCTCCCCGCCGTCGTCGTCCCCGTCGCAGTCGTCGAAGCCGTCGAGCTCCCCCGGGGGGCGGGTGCTGCTGGTGCGCCACGGCCAGACGGAGTGGTCCGCGACGGGGCGGCACACCGGCAGCACCGACGTCCCCCTGACCGAGCAGGGCGAGGAGCAGGCTCGGGCGCTGCCGCCGCTGCTGCGCCGGTTCCTGGGCGACGCGGAGCCGGCGGCGGTGCTGAGCAGCCCGCGGGTGCGGGCGCGGCGGACCGCGGAGCTGGCCGGCCTGGGCGTGCCGGTCGCCCAGGGGGGCCTGGGCGGTGGCCCGGTGGTCATCGACGCCGACCTCGCGGAGTGGGACTACGGCGCCTACGAGGGGCTGACCACGCCGCAGATCCGCGAGCAGCGCGGTGACGACTGGCGGGCCTTCCGCGACGGCGTCGCCCCCGGCGGGCCGGGACAGCCCCCCGGGGAGGCTGTCGGGCAGGTCGCCGAGCGCGCCGGGCGGGTGCTGGAGCGGGTGCGCCCGGCGCTGACCGGCGGTGACGGCGGGGGCGGCGGCGACGTGGTGCTGGTGGCGCACGGCCACCTGCTGCGGGTGCTGGCCGCGGTGTGGCTGGAGGCCGACCCCACCGCGGGGGCCCAGCTGCTGCTGGACACCGCGGCGGTCTGCGTGCTGGACGCCGAGCACGGGGTCCCGGGGGTGCGGCGCTGGAACCTCACCCCGGACCTGCTGGCCTGACGCGCCTGACGCGCCTCACGCGGGGGTGACCTCCACGACGAGGTCACCGCCCTCCACCTGCTGGACCGGGCCGATCGCCAGGCGCGCGACGGTGCCGGCCAGCGCGGTGGTGATGGTGGCCTCCATCTTCATCGCCTCGATGGTCGCGACCACCTGTCCCGCCTGCACGGCCTCCCCGGCGGCGACGACGAGGGTGACGACGCCGGCGAACGGGGAGGCGACGTGCCCGGGGCGGGCGGGGTCGGCCTTCTCGGCGGTGGCGACGCTGGCCTCCAGGGTGCGGTCGCGCACCGCGACGGGCCGCAGCTGGCCGTTCAGGACCGTCATGACGGTGCGGACGGCCTTCTCGTCGGGCTCGCCGACGGCCTCCAGCTCGGCGATGAGGGAGACGCCGCGGCCCAGGTGGATCGTGGACTCCTCCCCCCGGCGCAGCCCGTAGAGGTAGTCGCGGGTGTCGAGCACGGAGACGTCGCCGTGGGCGTCGCGCACGCGGGCCAGCTCGGCGGCGGGGCCGGGGAACAGCAGGCGGTTGAGCAGCCCCTGGCGCTCCCGGCTCGAGGTGGCGCCGGGGGCCGCGAGCGCGGCGTCGTCGGCGGTGGAGAGGGCGACCTCGCGGGAGGGGGTGGTGCGGCCGGCGAGGGCGCGGGTGCGGAAGGGCTCGGGCCAGCCGCCGGGCGGGTCGCCGAGCTCTCCGGACAGGAAGCCGGTGACGGAGTCGGGGACGTCGAAGCGCTGGGGGTCGGCGGCGAACTCGGCGGGGTCTGCCCCCACGGCGACCAGGTGCAGGGCGAGGTCTCCGACGACCTTGGAGGAGGGGGTGACCTTGACGAGGTGGCCGAGGATGCGGTCGGCGGCGTGGTACATCGCCTCCACCTGCTCGAAGCGCTCCCCCACGCCGAGGGCGATGGCCTGCTGGCGCAGGTTGGAGAGCTGGCCGCCGGGGATCTCGTGGTCGTACACGCGTCCGGTGGGTGCGCTCAGGCCGGACTCGAAGGGGACGTAGAGGCGCCGGACGGCCTCCCAGTAGGGCTCCAGGTCCATCACGGCGCGCAGGTCGAGGCCGGTGTCGCGCTCGGTGTGGCGCAGGGCGGCGACCAGGGCGGACAGCGGGGGCTGGCTGGTGGTGCCGGCCATGGGGGCACTGGCGGCGTCGACGGCGTCGACCCCGGCGCCGGTGGCGGCGAGCAGGGTGGCGAGCTGGCCGCCGGCGGTGTCGTGGGTGTGCAGGTGGACCGGCAGGTCGAACCGCTCCCGCAGCGCGGTGACGAGGGTCGCGGCGGCGGGGGCGCGCAGCAGGCCGGCCATGTCCTTGATGGCCAGCACGTGGGCGCCGGTCGTGACGAGCCGCTCGGCCAGGCGCAGGTAGTAGTCGAGCGTGTACAGGCGTTCGGACGGGTCGGAGAGGTCGGAGGTGTAGCAGAGGACCCCCTCGGCGACCGCCGTCCCCGTCTCCAGCACGGCCTCGACGGCGGGGCGCAGCTGCTCGACGTCGTTGAGGGCGTCGAAGATCCGGAAGACGTCGACGCCGGTCGCTGCGGCCTCGACCACGAACGCGCGGGTCACCGCCACCGGGTAGGGGGTGTACCCGACGGTGTTGCGGCCGCGCAGGAGCATCTGCAGCGCCTGGTTCGGCATCGCCTCGCGCAGAGCTGCCAGGCGGTCCCAGGGGTCCTCCCCCAGGAAGCGCAGGGCGACGTCGTAGGTGGCCCCTCCCCAGCACTCCACGCTGAGCAGGCCCGGGGTGAGGCGGGCGACGGCGGGGGCGACGGCCACCAGGTCGCGAGTGCGCACCCGGGTGGCGAGCAGGCTCTGGTGGGCGTCGCGGAAGGTGGTGTCGGTGACGGCGACGGCGCTCTGCTCGCGCAGGGCGCGCGCCCAGCCCGCGGGGCCGAGCTCGAGGAGGCGCTGGCGGGACCCGGCCGGGGCGGGGACGCCGGCGTCGTACCCCTGGTGGGGGCCGGGGAGCTTCGCCGTCGGCGGCAGCGATGTGGGGGCGGCCCCGTGCGGCTGGTGCACCGTGACGTCGGCGAGGTAGCTCATGAGCTTGGTGCCGCGGTCGGCGGAGGTGCGCGCCGTCAGCAGGTGGGGGCGCTCCTCGATGAACGACGTCGCGACGTCGCCGGCGATGAAGGCCGGGTCGTCGAGCACCGCCTGCAGGAAGCCGATGTTGGTGCTGACCCCGCGCACCCGGAACTCCGCGAGCGCCCGGCGCTGGCGGCGCACGGCGCCGGCGAAGTCGCGGCCGCGGCAGGTGACCTTGACCAGCAGGGAGTCGAAGTGGGCGCTGATCTGCACGCCGGTGTCGATGGTGCCGCCGTCCAGGCGGACGCCGGCGCCGCCGGCGGAGCGGTAGGCGGTGATGGTGCCGGTGTCGGGGCGGAAGCCGTTGGCGGGGTCCTCGGTGGTGACGCGGCACTGCAGGGCGGCGCCGCGCAGGACGATCCCGTCCTGGGCCAGGCCGAGGTCGGCGAGGCTCTCCCCGGAGGCGATGCGCATCTGGGCCTGGACGAGGTCGACGTCGGTGACCTCCTCGGTGACCGTGTGCTCGACCTGGATCCGGGGGTTCATCTCGATGAAGACGTGCTGGCCGGCGCGCTCCCCGGTGGTCTCCACGAGGAACTCCACGGTGCCGGCGCCGACGTAGCCGATGGAGCGGGCGAAGGCGACGGCGTCGCGGGTCATCGCGGCGCGCAGGTCGGGGTCGAGGTTGGGGGCGGGGGCGATCTCGATGACCTTCTGGTGGCGCCGCTGCACGGAGCAGTCGCGCTCGAACAGGTGGACGATCCCACCGTCCGGACCGGCATCCGGCGTGCCGGCTGTGCCGTCACTGAGCACCTGCACCTCGATGTGCCGGGGACGCAGCACCGCCTGCTCCAGGAACACCGTGGGGTCGCCGAAGGCGCCCTCGGCCTCGCGCATCGCCGTCGCCAGCGCCTCGGCGAGCGCGCCGGGGGTGTCGACGCGGCGCATCCCGCGCCCGCCGCCTCCGGCGACGGCCTTCACGAAGACCGGGAAGCCGATGCCGGCGGCGGCCGCGACGAGCTCGTCGACGTCGGCGGACGGCGCGGAGGAGCGCAGCACCGGGATCCCGGCCTCCCGGGCGGCAGCGAGCGCGCGGACCTTGTTGCCGGCCAGCTCCAGCACGTCCGGCGGGGGCCCGACGAACGCGATGCCGGCGTCGGCGCAGGCCTGGGCCAGGCGCGGGTTCTCCGAGAGGAACCCGTAGCCGGGGTAGACCGCGTCGGCGCCGCACTCACGGGCCACCCTGACGATCTCGGCGACGTCGAGGTAGGCCCGCACCGGGTGGCCGGGCTGGCCGATCTGGTAGGCCTCGTCGGCCTTGATGCGGTGCACCGCGCCGCGGTCCTCGTGGGGGAAGACCGCGACGGTGCGCGCCCCCAGCTCCACGGCGGCGCGGAAGGCGCGGACCGCGATCTCCCCGCGGTTGGCGACCAGGACCTTGCGGAACATCCGTCCTCCTGTGGACAGGCTCGAGCAGGCTGGCCGCACGGTAGCGAAGTGAGCGGGTCCTAGCGTGGGCGCATGGCACGGACCATCGCGACCACCACCCGCACCGACCTCGACGGGCTGCTCGACTTCGCCCGCGAGCGCCACGACGTCGTCCTGACCACCTTCCGCGGCGACGGTTCGCTGCAGTCCTCCCCTGTCACGTGCGGGGTGGACGGGAGCGGTGAGCAGGGCCGGTTCGTCATCTCCACCTACCCGGACCGGGCGAAGGCGGTCAACGCCCGGCGCGACCCGCGGGTCTCCCTGATGGTGCTCTCGCAGCGGTTCGGTGACGCCTGGGTGCAGGTCGACGGGACCGCGGAGGTCCTGGACGGGGAGGACGCTGTGGAGCCGCTGGTGGACTACTTCCGCTGCATCTCCGGGGAGCACCCGGACTGGGAGGAGTACCGCGCGGCGATGCGCGCCCAGGGCAAGTCGCTGATCCGGGTCACGCCGGTGCGGTGGGGCCCGATCGCGACGGGCGGCTTCCCCGCGCGCCTGGCCTAGCCCCTCCTCCCCGGCGACGATCAAGGAAGTTCGACCCACGACTCGAGCCGTTCTTCCTTGATCGTCGCGGACCCGGGGGTCACTCGGCCGCGGTGGGCTCGGCCGGTCCGGTGGTGGAGCTGGCGGGGCCGGCGTTGCGGACCCGCTCCACCTCGGTGAGGGCCTCGCGCAGGGAGGCGAGCCAGTCCTCGGAGTGCTCCCCGACCAGGCGCACGCACCAGGCGAGGGCCTCGGAGCGGGAGCGGGCGACCCCGGCGTCGACGAGGGTGTCGAGCACCAGCCGCTCGGGCTGGCGCAGCCGGGTCATGGTGGGCACGGAGACGGTCGTGAAGACCTCCTCGCTGGAGCCCAGGCTCGCGCCCCAGGCGGTGGCGCGGCCCCAGCGCTCCTCGACCTCGCGGGCGATGGCGACGCGCTCGTCGCGGGTGGCCTCCCGGAAGCGGGAGATGCGGCCGCGCTCGGCGCCGGCGCGCTCGACCTCGGGCAGGTCGGCCCGGGCCTCCGCCTGACCCTGCTCGAGCGGGGGCAGGGTGCCGACGACGAGGACCTCGTCGCGGTCGACGGTGATCTGCGCGGGGCCGGTGAACCAGTCCGAGGGCAGGCGGCCGGCGAGCCAGCCGGTGAGCCCTTCGGTGGACGGCGGGGCGCTCTCGCGACCGCCGGGACCGCGGCCGCGGCCTCGGCCGCCGGGGCCACCGGGGCCACCGGGGCCACCGAACGGGCCGCCGCGGCCGCGACCGAACGGTCCGGGACCGCCGAAGCCGCTGAAGGGGCCTCCGGGGTGCTCCTCGCGGGCGGCGCGCAGTCCTTCGACGCGCTCGGCCCACACGGCGGCGACCTCGGGGGGGATGGGGTGGTGTCGGTTCCTCATGGGGTGTCCTCCTGGGACGTCGTGGCCGACCCCTGTGGCCGGCGACATCCCAAAGGTTACGCCGTTACATGATTACAGTGCAACACCTATCGTTGATGTCGTCCGCCGGTCGTCCCGTCGGCGTCAGGTGACGGCCGGCCAGGTGTGCACCGGCTCCCCCGCCTCCATGTGCTCGGCGTACCGCTCCACCACGCCCGCGAGCGCCGTCGCCCGGTCGGCGCCGCGCGCCTGCAGTGCTGCCGCGGCGCGCACCTGCCACACCGCGCCGTTCTGCCCGCTGGCCGCGCGGGCCTGTGCGACGTCGAGGTAGCGGTCGACGACGGCGCCGTCCACCCCCGCAGCCGCGAGCCCGTCGGCGGCCAGGGGCAGCACGACGTCGAGCAGCAGCGCCCGGGCGTCGGTCTTCCCCCGCCCGGGCCACGGCAGCTGCGCGCGCAGACCGCTGCGAGCCGCGTCCAGGAGGCCGGCGACGGCGTCGTCGTGCTCGAGCAGCACCGACGGGTCGGGGCCGGCCTCCCGCAGGCCGCGGACGGCGCCGAGCCAGACCGCGGCGTCGGTGACGGCGTCGAGCACCGTGGGCGCCGCGGGCAGGACCCGGTTCTCGATCCGCAGGTGCGGGCGGGCGGGCAGCCCGTCGCGGGCGGGGGTGACGTCGTAGACGGGCCGGTTCCACCGCCAGACCGTGCCCCCGTGCAGGCACAGCTCCGCCAGGGTCGGGACCCGGCCGGCGGCCAGCTCGGCGCTGGGGTCCTCGTCGGAGTTCTGGGGCAGCAGCGGGGGGAAGCGGCGCACGTTCTCGGCGAACAGCGTCCACGCGCCGAGGGGGTCGCGGCCGGCGTCGAGCCAGCCGCTGCCGGGGAAGACCCGCGGCGGGACGCCGCCCCGGGCGTGCTCGAGGGGGCGGACGTCGACGGCCTGGGTGAACAGCGGGATCCGCGTCTCGGCCCACACGCGCTGACCGAACGCGAACGGGCTGTTCGCCCCCAGGGCCACCTGCGGGCCCATGAGCAGCTGCGCTGCGTTCCAGGTGTCGGCGAAGTCCTCCGGGGCGACCTTGAGGTGCACCTGGGTGCTCGTGCAGGCGCCCTCGGCGGCCAGGGACCCGAGCTGGCGCAGGAGGCGCTCGCCCGGAAGCCCGTCCTCGTCACCACCGCCGCCGGTGCCGTCTGCGCCGTCGCCGGTGCCGTCGATGTCGATCTCGACGTCCTCGCCCCGCGCGGCGAGCACCGCCTCCTGCAGGGCCCGGTAGCGCGCGGAGCGGGTCATCCAGTCCTGCTCGAGGTGCTCCGGGAGCAGGGTGGGCAGCAGGCCGGTCATGAGCAGCCGCGTCCCGGCCTCGCGGGCGCGGGCACCGGCGGCGTCCAGCCGCGAGCGCAGCCCCTCCTCCAGCTCGACGAGCCCGCGCCCGGCCAGGACCGTCGGCGGGGAGTTCAGCTCCAGGGTGTGGGCGCTGATCTCCGGGCCCCACAGGTCGGCGTCGGGGGTACCGGCGATCCGGTCCAGCACCCGCTGGTTGGCGCGGGTCGGTGCCCAGGTGGCGGGGTCGACGAGCACCAGCTCCAGCTCCAGGCCCACCTGCGGGGCCCCGGAGTCGAACTCCCGCCCACCTCCGACGCCGGGGCTGGGCGAGCTGCCGGTGAGCATGCCCGCGAGCGCCGACAGGCCCTGCCGCAGCTTCGCGCGGTGCTCACGGCGCTGCTCGGGTCCCAGCGCCTCCGGGTCGACCTCCTGGCCCACGGCCACCCCTCCTCCTGCAGCGCGCCCTCGCGCTGCTCCGCCCGGGTGACCGCGAGGCCGGCGCCGTCGCGGTCAGCGGCAGCGACGACGCGCTGCGTGACCCCCCGACCGGAGTGTCGGACCCTGCGCCTAGCGTCCCAGGGGTGCGGATCATCCACACCTCCGACTGGCACCTGGGCCGTTCCTTCCACCGCGTGGGGATGCTCGAGCACCAGGCGCGGGTCCTCGACGAGCTCGTCGGCGTCGTGCGCGCCGAGCGGGTCGACGCCGTCGTCGTCGCCGGTGACGTGTACGACCGGGCGCTGCCCGCCGTCGACGCGGTGGAGGTCCTCGACGGCGTGCTGCACCGGCTGCTGGACGCCGGGGCGCAGGTGCTGCTGACCAGCGGCAACCACGACTCCGCGACCCGCCTGGGCTTCGGGGGGCGCGCGCTGGAGCGCGCGGGGCTGCACCTGCGCACCCAGGTGGCCGACGCCGCCCGCCCGGTGGAGCTGTCCGACGCGCACGGGCCGGTCGCGCTGTACGGCGTCCCCTACCTGGAGCCGGGGCTGGTCGCGGGGCCGCTGGGGACGGCGCGCAGCCACGAGGCGGTGCTGGGGGCCGTGTCGGGGGCCGTGCGGGCCGACCTGGCGCGGCGCCGCACCGGCGACGGCGCGCGGGGGCGCACCCGGGCGGTGCTGGCCGCGCACGCCTTCGTCGTCGGCGGGCAGGCCGCCGGTGACGAGCGCGACATCAGCGTCGGGGGTGTCGGGTCGGTGCCCGCCGGGGTGCTCGTCGGTGCCCCGGAGGACCCGGGGGCACCGGACTACGCGGCCCTGGGCCACCTGCACGGACGGCAGGTGCTCAGTGACGGCCCGGGTTGCGGGGTCCGCTACTCCGGCTCCCCGCTGGCGTACTCCTTCGGGGAGGCCGGGCGCGCCAAGGGGCACTGGCTGCTCGAGCTCGGTGCGGCCGGCCTGGAGCGGGTCGACGCCGTCGACGTCGCCCCGCCCCGCCCGCTCGCGCACCTGCGGGGAACCCTGGCCGACCTGCTGGCCGGCCCCGAGCACGCCGCTGCCGAGGGGGCGTGGTGCCAGGTGGTGCTCACCGACGCCGAGCGCCCCCGCGACCCGATGGCTGCGCTGCGCTCCCGCTTCCCCCACGTGCTCGTGATGACCTGGGAGCCCGTCTGGGCCCCGCGGGCCGCACAGGGGTACGCCGAGCGCGTCGCGGGCCTGGACGAGGAGGCGCTGTGCTGCTCGTTCGTGGAGCACGTGCGCGGCCGCGCCGCCGACGACGCCGAGCGGGCGCTGCTGCGCGCCGCGCTGGAGGCGACGCGCCCCGAGCACGTCGAGGCCGACCGCACCTCACGGGTGAGCGCCGACCTCACCGCGCTGGACGACGAGACCGGCGACGACGTCGACCTCCGCGAGGCCGCGCGGTCCGGCGCCGGGTCGGGCGGCGCACGCCGGGTGCTCAGCGCATGAGGACGAGCGCATGAGGACGAGGGCGTGAGGCTGCACGCGCTGTCGGTGCAGGCGTTCGGCCCTTTCGCCGGCACCGAGGCCGTCGACTTCGACGGCCTGTCCGCCGACGGCCTGTTCCTGCTCCACGGACGCACCGGTGCGGGCAAGACCAGCGTGCTCGACGCGGTGTGCTTCGCCCTCTACGGCGCCGTCCCCGGGGCCCGCTCCGGCAGCGCCCCTGACCTGCGCTCCCACCACGCGGCCCCCGACCTGCCGCCGCGGGTGGTGCTGGAGCTGACCGCCTCCGGACGGCGCCTGCGGGTCGAGCGCTCCCCGGCCTGGCAGCGGCCCAAGGTGCGCGGCGCGGGCACCACCACCGAGCAGGCCCGCACCCTGCTGTCCGAGCACGCCCCGGGGGCTCCGGACGCGGGCGAGGACGGCTGGCGCGCCCTGTCCTCGCGCAACGACGAGGCCTCCCACCTGCTCACCGACGTCCTCGGGATGGGCCTGGCGCAGTTCGCGACCGTGGTGCTGCTCCCCCAGGGCGAGTTCGCGACCTTCCTGCGCGCGGGCGCCAACGAGCGGCGCGAGCTGCTGCAGCGCCTCTTCACCACCGACCGGTTCGAGCGCGCCGAGCGGTGGTTGGTCGCCGAGCGCACCCGCACCGCCGCCGCGCTGGAGCGCACCACCACCGCCCTGGCCTCCGCGCTGGAGCGCGCCGAGCACCTGGCCGCGGAGTGGGTCCCGGACCCCGAGACCGGCGGCGGCGCTGACGCAGGTGCTGACGGGGGTGCTGATGCAGCTGCCGGTGCGGGCCCCGAGCGGGTGCCTGAGCGGGTGGGGCTGCTGGCGGCCAGCGTCGGCGACACCGCGCTGGCGGCCGAGACCGAGCGGGTCCACGCGGCAGCAGCGGCCCGCGACGCTGTCGCCGCGCACCACCTCGCCCAGCAGCGGGCCCAGCTCGCCGAGCGGGCCGCTCGTCTGGAGGCCGAGCAGCGGCGCCTGGTCGCCGCCCGCGGCGGGGTCGAGGCCCGCCGCAGCGAGCTGGCCGCCGCCACCGCAGCGCACGCGCTCGAGGGGCACCTGGCAGCAGCTGCCGCCGCCGGCACCGCCGCGGCGACCGCCTCCGCAGCAGTCACCCGGGCCGTCGCCGCGCTGGCGGCCGCCGCCGGGCACGCGGAGCACCAGGCGGGTCAGGACGCCCCGGACGGCGCGAGTGACCGGTCGGCCACGGCCCTGCGCGAGCAGGCCTCCGGCCACCGCCGCGAGCAGGGTCGCCTCGGTGAGCTCCTGGCGCTGGAGGCAGACCTGCAGGGGCGCGAGCAGCAGGCCCGGCAGGTCGCCGCCGAGCAGGTGCGGCTGCGCGCGCAGCGCGATGCGCTGCTGGCCCGGCGGGCGGCCACGGCCGCACGTCGCGGCGTCCTGGTGGCGGAGCAGGAGGAGCACACCGGCCCCGCCGCTGCCGCCGCGGACGCCGCCGCTGCCGCGCACGCGGCCCGCGAGGCGCTGCAGCACGCCCGGCGGGCCGACCAGCTCGTCGCTCAGCGCGACGACGCCGCAGGCGCGGCCACCGGCGCCGCGTCAGCCGCGGCGCGGGCCCGGACGGCCTGGCTGGACGCGCGGGAGGCACGCCTGGACGGGGTCGCCGCCGAGCTCGCGGCGGGCCTGGAGACCGGCGGCCCCTGCCCCGTCTGCGGGGCGTGCGAGCACCCCGCTCCCGCCGGCACCCGCGGGAGCGGTCAGACGGGTTCTCAGGCCGACAGCACCGGCAGCGCAGCCAGCGCCGCGGCCGCCGAGGCCGCGGCGCAGCGGGCGTGGGAGAGCGCCGACGCCGACGCCCGCCGTGCCCAGCAGCACCTGTCCGACCTGGACCGCGACGCCGCGGCCGCCCGCGGCCTGGCCGGGGGCCTGGACGGTGAGACCGCTGCCGCCGCGCTCGCCGCGGCCAGCGCCCGTGCCGCAGCCGGTCGGGCAGCGGTCACCGCCCTGGCGGCCACCCGCGCGGAGCTGGCGGCCCTGCACGACGGCGAGGACGTCGACGTCGCAGCCCTGCAGGGCACCGAGGAGGAGCTGGCGCGCCTGACCGAGCGGACCGACCAGCTCGCCGACAGCCTCGCCCGCGACCGCGCCCGCGTCGAGGCCGCCCGCGGCGGCGACGCGGCCCTGTCAGCACGGGCTGCGCGGCTGGCCGCCCTCGCGGACGCCGCGGAGACCACTGCCGCGGCGCTGGAGGCCGAGGCCGCCGCCGGGACCACCGCGGCCACCGCGCGCTCCGGGGCCGAGACGGCGGTGACCGCCGCCGGCTTCACCGACCTCGCGGCCGCGGGCGCCGCGCTGCGCAGCGCGGCGCAGCGGACGGCCCTGCAGGAGGCCGTCACCGCGCACGAGCGGGCCAGTGCCGCCGTCGCCGCCCAGCTGGCCGACCTCGACGACCCCACCGACGAGACGGACGAGACCGGCTCCACCGACGAGGCCGGCCAGACCGGGGCGCCGCCGGCGCATGCCCGCCTGGAGGAGGCCGAGCGCGCCCGCGCCGCAGCGGAGGACGCCGCGGAGGGGGCGCTGCGCGCCGCCGAGCGCGCCGCGAGCGCTGCCCGGGCCCTGGAGCAGCTGGCCGGTGACGTGCGGGCCCGGGCCGCGGCGGCCGTCCCGCTGGTCCGCGCCGCCGAGACCGCCGCTGACCTGGCGCGCTGCGCGGAGGGCTCCGGCGGGGGGAACGCGCGGCGGATGAAGCTGTCGACGTTCGTGCTGGCGGCGCGGCTGGAGCAGGTGGCGGTCGCGGCCAGCGAGCGGCTGGAGGTGATGAGCGACGGGCGCTACCGCCTGGTGCACTCCGACGCCCTGGAGCGGCGCGGGGCCGCGTCGGGGCTGGGGCTGCGGGTGCTGGACGCGTGGACCGGGGTGGAGCGCGACGTCGCGACCCTGTCCGGCGGGGAGACGTTCATGGCCTCCCTGGCGCTGGCGCTCGGGCTGGCTGACGTGGTGCGCGCCGAGGGCGGTGGGGCGCCGGTGGAGACGCTGTTCGTCGACGAGGGGTTCGGCACCCTCGACCCGGAGTCGCTGGAGGAGGTGATGGGGGTGCTGGAGCAGCTGCGCGCGGGAGGTCGGGCCGTCGGGCTGGTCAGCCACGTCCCGGAGCTGAGGGTCCGGGTCCCGGCGCGCCTGGAGGTGGTGCGGACCTCCAGCGGGTCGCGCCTGAGCACGGTCCTGGCGTGAGCGACCAGCTCCCGAGCGGTGTGACGGGCGGTGTGACGGGCGGTGTGACAGGCGGCGTGACAGGCGGCGTGGCGGGGCGGGTGCTGGCGGTCCACCGCCACGACCCCGACGGCGGGGCCGCTGCCGCCGCGTGGGTCGCGGAGCTGCCGGCGCTGGTCGACGACCTGAGCCGGCGCTGGCGGCTGGGCCCTCTGGGGCTGCTCGCGGCGGGCTTCGCCGTCGTCGCGGAGTGCGAGCGCGACGACGGCACGCGCTGCGTGCTGAAGCTGGGGGTGCCGGGCACCGAGCAGCCGGGCCGCGAGGTGCACTGGCTGCGCCGGGTCGCGCGAGCTCCCGGTGGCTCGGCGGCGGTCGCGCTGCTGGAGGCCGACCCGGACGCCGGGGCGCAGCTGCTGGCGCGGGTCCAGCCCGGTGGGAGCCTGGCGGACCAGCTCCTCGCGGCGGCCGGCGGGTCGCACCCGTCGCGCAGCGCGCTCGAGGCTGCCGACGACGAGGCCTGCGAGGTCCTGGCCGGTGCCACAGCGGGCGTGCGCCGCCCCGCGCTGCCCGAGGACACCGGGGTCGTGGCGACCCTCGCCGCCCGGCTGGAGGAGCTCTTCGAGCAGGAGCGCACCGCCGCCGTCCCCGGCGGAGCACCCGGGAGCAGCCCGCTGCCGGGCGGTCTCGTCGCGGTGGCGGCGCAGACGGCCCGTCGGCTCCTCGCGGCCGGTGCGCCCGACGCGCTGCTGCACGGCGACCTGCACCACGGCAACGTGCTGCGCGACAGCACGCGGCGCAGCGGAGGCGGGTGGACCGTCATCGACCCCCACGGCGTGGTGGGCGACCCCGCCTACGAGCTCGCGTGCTCC
Organism: uncultured Actinomycetota bacterium; assembly: GCA_963781365.1. Taxonomy (GTDB): domain Bacteria; phylum Actinomycetota; class Actinomycetes; order Actinomycetales; family Quadrisphaeraceae; genus Quadrisphaera. The sequence goes on from CAWAFR010000009.1 coordinate 27,241, forward strand.
GTCTACAACCCGTTCGAGCTCGCCGACCTCGTCGCGCCGCGCGCGGTCGTGCGCTGCGAGCGGCTCGCCGCGGCGTCCGGGCTGCCGCTCGAGCGGGTGCGGGGCTGGGCGCTGGTGCAGGCGGTGCTGTCGGCGGTGTGGTTCCTCGACACCGGTGAGGACGGCGACGCGCCGACCTGGCACGTGCTGGGGGTCGCGGAGCGCCTGGCCGGCTGAGCCGCCTGACCCCCGCCTGGTGCTCTCCGGGCGTCGGCGGCGCGTCGACCACGGCGATCGGCCGCCCCGGCGACGATGGCAGACCCACCGATCGCCGAGGTCAGCTAGGACCGAGGGACCGCACCGCTGCCACCGTCGCGGAAGTCCGTGATCACGACCGGGAGGTGCACGGGAGGTCCATGATCACGGCGGTCGGGGTCCGGGCTCACGGCTCGGCGAGGGCCTCCACCGGCGGGCAGGAGCAGACCAGGTTGCGGTCGCCGTAGGCGCCGTCGATGCGCCGCACCGGCGGCCAGTACTTCCGCGAGGGCTGCGCGCGCAGCGCCGGGTCGGGGTAGACCGCCTGCTCGCGGGTGTAGGGCAGGTCCCAGTCGGCCACGAGCATCGCCGCGGTGTGCGGCGCCTGGCGCAGCGGGGAGCGCTCCAGCGGGCCAGCGGCCCTCGGCCACGGCGTCGATCTCCACCCGGATGGCTGCCATCGCGTCGCAGAACCTGTCGATCTCGGCGAGGTCCTCGCTCTCGGTGGGCTCGACCATGAGGGTGCCCGCGACGGGGAAGGAGACCGTGGGGGCGTGGAAGCCGTGGTCGACGAGGCGCTTGGCGACGTCCTCCACCGTCACCCCGGTGGCCTTGGTGATGGGCCGCAGGTCCAGGATGCACTCGTGGGCGACCAGCCCGCTGCGCCCGGTGTAGAGCACCGGGTAGTGCTCCGCGAGGCGCGCGGCGACGTAGTTGGCGGCCAGCACCGCGACCTGGGTGGCGCGTGCGCAGGCCCTCCGGCGCCCATGAGGCGCAGGTAGGCCCACGGGATCGGCAGGATCCCCGCCGAGCCCCACGGCGCCCCGAGACCGGGCCGGTGGGCACCGGCCGGCCAGCGGGCCGGGCAGGAACGGGGCCAGGTGCGCGCCGACGGCGACCGGACCGACCCCGGGCCCCCCGCCGCCGTGGGGGATGCAGAACGTCTTGTGCAGGTTCAGGTGGGACACGTCGGCGCCGAAGCGCCCCGGCCGCGCGATCCCGACGAGGGCGTTGAGGTTGGCGCCGTCGACGTAGACCTGCCCGCCGGCAGCGTGCACGAGGTCGCAGACCTCGGTGATGGTCTCCTCGTACACCCCGTGGGTGGAGGGGTAGGTGACCATGATCGCTGCGAGCTCGTCGCGGTGGCGGTCGACCTTGGCGCGCAGGTCCTCCAGGTCGACCTCCCCGGCATCGGAGGTGGCGACGGCGACGACGCGCAGGCCGGCCAGCACCGCGGAGGCGGCGTTGGTGCCGTGCGCGGAGGACGGGACCAGGCAGACGGTGCGGTGCGCCTCGCCGCGGGAGCGGTGGTGGGCGCGGATGGCCAGCAGCCCGGCGGCTCGCCCTGGCTGCCGGCGTTGGGCTGCACCGAGACGGCGGCGTACCCGGTGACCTCCGCGAGCCATCGCCTCCAGGTCGGCGACAGGGCCGCGGTGCCGGCGGCGTCGGCGGCGGGGGCGAAGGGGTGCAGGTCGGCGAACTCCGGCCAGCTGATCGGCTCCAGCTCGGTGGTGGCGTTCAGCTTCATGGTGCAGGACCCGAGGGGATCATCCCGCGGTCCAGGGCGTAGTCGGAGTCCGACAGCCGGCGCAGGTAGCGCAGCACCGCGGTCTCGGAGCGGTGCGCGGAGAACACCGGGTGCGTCAGGTAGTCGCTGGTGCGCTCCAGCGCTCCTGGCACGCGGGGCGGGGCACCGCACGGGGTGGCGCACCCCGGCGGCCGTCCCACGCAGGACCGCCGCCGCCGAGCGGACGCAGTGCGGCGACGACCGCTTCCGCGGACTCCGGCGTCGTCGTCTCGTCACAGGCCACCGCGACGGTGTCGTCGTCGACCCTGCGGATCCACGCCCCGGCCGCAGCAGCGGCAGCGACCGCCTCGTCAGCCCGGCCCGGGGCTCGGAGCTGCACGGTGTCGAAGAAGCTCGCGTGCACCACCTCCCACCCGGCCAGGGCGAGCTCGTCAGCCACCCACGCCGCGCGCTCCGCGGTGAGGGTGGCGATGGCGCGCAGCCCGTCGGGACCGTGGACGACGGCGTACATCCCTGCCATCACGGCCAGCAGCACCTGCGCGGTGCAGATGTTCGAGGTCGCCCGGTCGCGGCGGATGTGCTGCTCGCGGGTCTGCAGCGCCAGGCGCAGCGCGGGCGCGCCGTCGGCGTCCTGGGAGACCCCGACCAGGCGGCCCGGGAGCTGGCGCTCCAGGCCCTTGCGCACCGCGAGGAAGCCGGCGTGCGGACCGCCGCCGCCCATCGGCACCCCGAAGCGCTGGGCGGACCCGACGGCGACGTCGGCGCCGTCCTCGCCCGCCGAGCGCACCAGCGTCGCGGCCAGCAGGTCGGCCGCCTCGGTGACCAGGGCCCCGGCTGCGTGGGCGGCACCGGCGACGGCGGCGACGTCGTGCAGGGCGCCGCTGGCCCCCGGCTGCTGCACCAGGACGCCGAACGCCGCCGGCGCGCCCGCTGCCGCCAGCGCCGCGGTCAGGACCTCGCCGACGTCCTCGCCGCGGTCGGCGGCCCCCGCCAGGTCGGCCACCACCACGGGGGTGCCCACCGCCTCGGCGCGGGTGGTGATGACCGCGAGGGTCTGGGGCAGGACGTCGGCGTCGAGCACGACGGCGGCGCCCTCCGGCGCGCGGGAGGCGCGGTGCATGAGGGCGACGGCCTCAGCGGCGGCGGTGGGCTCGTCGAGCATCGAGGCGCCGGCGACGTCGAGGCCGGTGAGGTCGGCCACGACGGTCTGGAAGTTCAGCAGCGCCTCCAGGCGGCCCTGGCTGATCTCCGGCTGGTAGGGCGTGTAGGCGGTGTACCAGGCCGGTGACTCCAGCACCCCGCGGCGCACCACCGGCGGGGTGTGGGTCCCGGAGTACCCGAGCCCGATCATGGGCCGGCGGATGGTGTTGCGGCCGGCGACCTCGCGCAGAAGGCGCGTCACCTCGGCCTCGCTGACGGCGGCCGGGATCGCCGGCAGGGCGTCGGGCGAACCGTCGGGGGCGGTGCGGATGCCGGCGGGCACCGCGGCGTCGACGAGGTCCTCGAGGCTGGACCTGCCGACCACGCGGAGCATGGCGGCGACCTGCTCGGCGTCCGGACCGACGTGGGCGTCGACGAAGGGTCTGCTCACGGGTCCAGCCTCGCACCCGCCGCCGGTGCGCGACCGGCGGGAGGCCCGGGTCAGCCGCGGGTCAGGAGCGGCGGGCCGCCCGGCGCGCCGCGAGCTCGTCCGTGGCGGACCCGCCACCACCGACGCGCTCGCTGGGCAGCGTGGCCAGCGAGGCCTCGACCTCGCGCCAGACGCGGCCCACGGCGATGCCGAAGACCCCCTGTCCGCCCTGGACGAGGTCGACGACCTCCTCCGCTGAGGTGCACTCGTAGACGCTGGCGCCGTCGCTCATCAGCGTGATCTTCGCCAGGTCCTCCACCTCGCGCTCGCGCAGGTGCACGACGGCGGAGCGGATCTGCTGCAGCGAGACCCCGGTGTCCAGGAGCCGCTTCACGACCTTCAGCACGAGGATGTCTCGGAAGCCGTACAGCCGCTGGGTGCCGGACCCGCTGGCCGGGCGCACGCTGGGCTCCACCAGGCCCGTGCGGGCCCAGTAGTCGAGCTGGCGGTAGGTGATGCCCGCCGCCTTGCACGCCGTCGGTCCGCGGTAGCCGGCCTCGCGGTCCAGCGCCGGCAGCGCCTCCGTGAACAGCGGGCTGCGCGGCGACGGACCCGCGGGTGCCCCCGCCGTCTCCCGAGCCCCTCACACGGACCTCCTCCGTCGACCCGCGGCGGGCCGGCGCGACCGCGACCCGGTCGGGTGCGCTCGTCGCCGGCAGCTCCGGTGCAGGGCGTCCTCATGACGGTAGGGCGACGCGGGTCCTCCGTCAACGACAGCGGCCCGCCCCCGCGCGGCGTGTCGGGACCCGGCGTGTCACGCCGGCCGTCACGCGGAGGGGCTCAGTCGCGCTGCTCGCCCTCCGGGGCGGGCCCCTCGGCCTCGAAGTCCTCGGCGCTGACGTGGTCGAGGAACTCGCGGAACTTCTCCACCTCGTCCTCGTCCTGGTCGGGCACGGGGACGCCGCCGGTCTCGAGCACCTCCTCGGCACCCAGGATCGGGGAGCCGGTGCGCAGCGCCAGGGCGATCGCGTCGGAGGACCGGGAGCTGATCACGGTGCCGCCGTCCAGGACCAGCTCCGCGTGGAAGACGCCGTCCTTGACGGCCACGATGCGCACCTCCACGACGCTGCGCCCGACCGCCTCGATGACGTCTTTGAGCAGGTCGTGCGTCAGGGGCCGCGGGGGGACCACGCCCTGCTGGGCGAAGGCGATGGCGCTGGCCTCGGGGGCGCCCACCCAGATCGGCAGGAAGCGGTCACCGCCGCGCTCCCGCAGCAGCACGATGGGGTTGTTCGAGGGCATCTCGACCCTGACACCCACGACGTCGAGTTCCCGCACTCCGTCACCGTACGCCCGCCCCCGCCACGGCGGTGTGGGGGGCGGCGGGGCCGGCCGTCGGCGGGACGGCGCTGCTCAGGCCTGCGCGGCGCCGTCGAGCGCACAGCCCAGGGCCGCGGCGTGCAGCGCCAGCAGCGCTGCCACGAGCTCGGAGCCCGGGGCCTGCGCGCGGCCGTCCTGCCGCTCGTCGGCCGGAGCCCTGCGGCGCAGGGGGCTGACGACCTGCTCCACCAGGGCCGCCTCGTGCCCGACGGCGCTGCGCAGCGACCGCAGGTGGCGCGCCTCGATGCCGTGCTCGCCCAGCGCGCGCGCCGCGGCCACCAGGGCCACGGCGGAGCCCGGGTAGCTGCCGGCGCTCTCGCGGGGCAGCAGGCCGTGGTCCTCCAGGGACTCCACCAGGGCCAGCGAGCCCCCGGCGGCCGCCAGCACCTCCTCGCGCGAGGCGGCGGCGGGAGGGGGCTGCTCCTCTCGTGCGGCACCGACGGGGGCGACGTCGCTGACGGGGGCCGGCGCCACCTGCACCGGGCGGGCGGGGGCCACGGGGACGGGCTCGGGCGCACCGGGCAGGGGCGGCGGCACGTGCCCGGCGTCGAGCGCGTCGAGGTGCTCGCGGATCACGCGCAGCGGCAGGTAGTGGTCGCGCTGCAGCGTCAGGACCGCGCGCAGCCGCTCGACGTCGCCGGGGGCGAACTTGCGGTACCCGCTCGGGGTCCGCTGCGGGGAGACCAGACCCCGGTCCTCCAGGAAGCGGACCTTGGAGTGGGACACGTCGGGGAACTCCGGCGCGAGGCGAGCCAGCAGCTCACCGATCGTCAGCAGCGGGGTTCCCGCGTCGTCCGGCCCGCGGCGGCTGGGGGGCGTCGGGCTGCCCGCGGCACCCCGCGCGGTCACCGGGGGGCGCGGTAGGGGTGGAAGGTGAGGCGGTACTTGCCGATCTGGACCTCGTCGCCCGCGGACAGCACGACGTCGTCGACGCGGTCGCGGTTGACGTAGGTGCCGTTCAGGCTGCCGATGTCACGCACCCGGAACCGGTCGCCGTCGCGCACGAACTCGGCGTGCTTGCGGGAGACGGTCACGTCGTCCAGGAAGATGTCGCTGCTCGGCTGGCGCCCAGCGGTGGTGCGCTCGGAGTCGAGCAGGAACCGCGCGCCGGCGTTGGGCCCGCGCTGGACCACCAGCAGGGCGCAGTCCGGCGGCAGGGCGTCGATGGCCCGCTGCTGGTCCGTCGCGGGGCCCGGCGGCGCGGCCTCCCCCGACGCGTCGACGTCAGGCACCGAGATGGCCGGGAAGGACATCGTGGTGTCCGAGCCACCCCGCCAGCCCGGCTCGTCGCGCTCGCTCACGGGGCCACCCTAGCTGCCGACCGCGGCGTGCGGATCATCCCCGGCAGCGGTGCGCGCTCAGGCGATCGTGCCGCGGTAGCCCGCGGCGTCGAGCAGTCCGTCGAGGGCCGCGGGGTCGTCAGGGCGCACGTCGAGCACCCAGCCCTCCCCGTAGGGATCGGAGTTCACGAGCTCGGGGCTGCCGTCCAGGCTGTCGTTGCGCGCCACGACCTCCCCGGAGACGGGCGCGTACAGGTCGCTGACGCTCTTGGTCGACTCCAGCTCACCGCAGGTGGCGCCAGCCTCGACGCGCTCGCCGACCGCGGGCAGGGAGACGTAGACGATGTCACCGAGCTCCCCTTGCGCGAAGGCGGTGATGCCCACGCGCAGCACGCCCTCACCGGCGTCCTGGACCCACTCGTGCTCGGCGGTGTAGCGCAGGTGGTCGGGCACCTCGGACTCGGGCACGAGCGTCCTCCGGACGGTTCGAGGGGTGTCCCGCAGCGGCGGTCGGCTGTCGGTCAGGTGCTCTCAGCCGGCGTCGGCGGGGTCGACCGGGCGAGCGTACGCAGGCTCCGCGGCGGCCTGCAACGCCGTCACGTCGACCTGCTGCTGCTGCTCCACGCTGATCGAGCCGCCGACCCGCCGGACCGTCGGGCCCACCCCGTCGGGGAACTCCATCGCCGAGGCCAGCGTCTGCGCGCCCCCGATCGCCAGCACCGTGTAGGGCGGGCGCACCACGGTGCTGGAGGTCGGGCCGCCGACCGCCACGGCGCCGTCACCGGTGTCGACGAAGGCGGTGCTGGCCACCACGCGGGCGTCACCGATCTGGATCGCCTCGGCGCCGGCGTCGCGCAGCTCCTGGACAGCGCCGAGGAGCAGGGTGGCCGCGCTGGGGCTGGTGCCGTCCGGCACCTGGACCACCAGGCGGATCCCCGTCCCCGTGGCGGGCAGCGTGCCGGCGAGGATGCCGAGGGTGTCGAGGCGCTCCCGCGCGAGCTCGCGGGCGGCGGCGCGCTGGTCGCCGCTGGCCCGCAGCTGGTCCCGGGAGGTCTCCAGCTCGCTGATCTCGCGCTGGAGCCGGTCGGAGCGGTCCGTCGCGTCGTCCAGCAGGCCGAGCAGCTCCGCCTGCGGCAGGGCGGCGAGGTCGGCCCCGGTGCGCTGGCGCACCTGGACCGCGACGGCGAGCCCGAGCAGCAGGCACAGCAGCCCCACCACCACCTGCCCGCGGGTGGCGCGGGGTGCGAGGGCGGCCCGCAGACCCCGCAGCCCGGTGACGGGCCGCCCGCCGCTGCCGGGCGGCCCCGCGGCGGGTGCTTCCGCCGGGGCAGCTGCCGGGACCGCTGCCGGAGGTCCTGCGGGAGCTGCCGGAGCTGCCGCGGGAGCGGCAGGATCGTCGACCGGGCCCAGCGGGAGGTCGAGCTGCAGCTGGTCGGGTCCAGGCCGGCCGTCGTCGTCGTCGTGATCGGCGCGGTGATCGGCGCGGGGGTCGGTGCGGGGGTCGGTGGCGCTCATGCCTTGAACAGGTGCCGCCGGATGGAGGCGACGTTGGAGAAGATGCGGATGCCGAGGACGACGATCACGCCCGTCGAGAGCTGGCTGCCGACGCCGAGCTGGTCGCCGAGGTAGACGATCAGCGCGGCCACCACCACGTTGGACAGGAACGAGACCACGAAGACGCGGTCGTCGAAGAGCCCGTCGAGCAGGGCGCGCAGGCCGCCGAAGACGGCGTCCAGGGCCGCGACCACCGCGATCGGCAGGTAGGGCTGCAGCCACGGGGGGACGGACGGGTCGAGCACCAGCCCGAGCACGATGCCCACCACGAGGCCCAGGGCGGCGATCACGGGGAGGACTCCTGCTGCTCGGGGACCCGAGCACTGTAGAGGCGCTGCGCGTCGAGGGCGGGCAGGTCGAGGTCGTCGGAGGTGGAGACCCTGACGCCGATCCCGTACTGGTCGGACAGCGCCTGCAGCCACCGGGCCGCAGGGGTCAGCGCGAACGACGTCGACAGCGCGTTCGGGGAGCCGATCGCCTCGACCCGGTAGGGCGGGGACAGGGGGCGGAAGTTCACCAGCACCGCCCCGCCGGCGCTGCGGATCGCCGTGGCGGCGGTGAGGCGCTGGCCGTTGATCGCGACGGCCTCGGCGCCGGCGCTCCACAGGCCGTTGGCCACGCGCTGCAGGTCTCCGTCCTGGACGCGGGCGTCGACGTCGGGGTCGACGTCGCGGGGGTCGGCGGCGCCTCCGGCGTCGTCGGCTCCGGCGCCGTCGGTGAGGGTGACCACGATCCCCGGCCCGGTGACCTCGGTGGTGCCCGAGGCGACCAGCAGGCCGTCGTCGGCAGCGGCCGCGGCGTCGGGGTCGCCCGACAGGACGGCGTCCTGCTCGGCCTGGACCTGCGCGCGCAGGTCGGCGGCGCGGACGGCTGCGGAGTCGGCGGAGGCGGTGCGGCGCTGGATGTCGGCGACGAGCTCGGCGCGGTCCGCCGGGTCGGTGGGGGCGTGCAGGCCCAGGACGGCGCCGGTGACGACGACGCCCGCGAGCGCCGCGAGCGCCGCGGTGAGCAGGAGCCGCCGGGCGCTGCGTGATGCGGGGGCCTCGGCGCCGTCCGGGCTCTCGGCGAGGCGCCGCTGGTGCGCGGCGGCGTAGCCGGGGTCCAGGGGGCGCTCGGTGACCTCCACGAGCAGCGTCATGGAGGCGTCGGGTCGGCGCTGGCGCACCGGCGGTCGGACGGGCGGTCGGCCGGGCGGTCGGGCGGGCGGTCGGGCGGGGGGTGCGGTCGGCGTCGGGGCCAGGGAGCTGTCTGCCACGACCCGGCCCTCCCCGTCTGCCCGTCGACCACCAGCCGGTCACCGCCGGTGACCGGCGGTGAGGGGGACAGCATCGCAGCCCCGCGCCTCAGGGCGCTGCGCGGACCTCGGGCGGGGCGCAGGCGGTGAGCGCGGCGTCGAGGCAGCCGCGGGCGGCGGCGGCGTCGACGCGCGCCAGGGTCAGGGCGGAGATGACGAGCGCGGTGACGGACGCGGCGAGCGCGGCGGACTCCGCGGGGGGCAGGTCCGGCCGGGCCGCGGCGGCGCCCGCCCCCACGGCTGCGCGCAGCTCGGCGGCGTAGGCGGCCACCGTCGACCGGACCCCGTCGTCGTGGGCGATGGGTGCGGTGGCGGCGTTGAGCAGCAGGCAGCCGGGCGCGGTCCCGCCGGGCGCGACGGCGGCGTCCGAGACCGCCGCCCTCAGGCCGGTGAGGTAGGTGGCGAGCGCACCGGCGTCGGGGCGAGGTCCCTGCATCGGGGCGAGGCGGGGGCGCACGACCTCGTCGAGGTAGCTCGTGACCGCGGCGTCGAACAGCCCGCGCTTGCTGCCGAACGCGAGGTAGAGGCTGGACCTGCCCAGCCCGGTGGCGCTCTCGAGGTCGGGCACGGAGGCCTCCTCGTACCCGCGCTCCCAGAAGACCCGGCGCGCTGCGCGGACGACGTGCGACTTCTCGAACCCCGGCTGGCGACCCACGTCGATCCCCCTCACCCGTGACCGCGACGATGTGGAACGAGCGTTACAGTACCGGTTCGTGGTGATCACCGGTCTCGTCCTCCTCGGCCTCGCAGCGCTCGTCCACGTGTGGGTCTTCGTGCTGGAGTCCCTGGCCTGGACGAGCCCGCGCGCCCGGGCCACCTTCCGCACCACCCCCGAGCAGGCCCGGGCCACCCGGCAGCTCGCGTTCAACCAGGGCTTCTACAACCTCTTCCTCGCGGTCGCCGCGGCCGCGGGCGTCGTCGTCCTGGCCGCGGGAGGCCCGGCAGCCGTCGGCGCCACGCTCGCTCTGACCGGCGCCGGCTCGATGGTCGCCGCCGGGTCGGTCCTGGCCGCTTCCGACCGCAGCATGCTGCGCCCGGCCCTGGTGCAGGCCGGACCGCCGCTGCTCGGCGCCGTCGCGCTCGCCCTCGGGCTGGCCGCGCGCTGAGCCGCCCACGTCATCGCAGTTCCCCAGTCCCGCAGTCCCCCGACGGCCCTGGAGGCCCCGCCATGAGCAGCAGCAGCACCGGAACACCCACCTCGAGCACCTCGAGCACGTCCACCAGCCGCCAGTGGCAGCTGGTCGCCCGGCCGCAGGGCGAGGCGCAGCCCTCCGACGTCCACCTCCTGGAGGTCACCCTCCCCGAGCTGGCCGCCGGCGAGGTCCGGGTCGCCAACGAGTTCCTCTCCGTCGACCCGTACATGCGCGGCCGGATGAACGACGCGAAGAGCTACGTCCCGCCCTTCGCCCTCGGCGAGGCGATGACGGGTGGCGCCGTCGGCCGCGTCGTCGCCAGCACCGCCGAGGCGCTGCCCGTCGGCGCGCTGGTGGCCCACCAGCTGGGCTGGCGCGACGTCGCGCAGGGTGACGCCGCGGGGTTCCGCCCGTTGCCGCAGGTCCAGCGCGACGGCCGACCCGTGCCCTCCTCGGTGCACCTGGGCGTCCTGGGCCTGACGGGGCAGACCGCCTACCTGGGCCTGACGGAGGTGGCGCACCTGCAGCCCGGGGAGACGGTGCTCGTCTCGGGCGCCGCGGGCGCTGTCGGGACAGCGGTCGGCCAGGTCGCGCGCCTGCTCGGCGCCTCGCGCGTGGTCGGGTCCGCGGGTGGGCCCGAGAAGACGGCCCGCCTGCGCGAGCGGTACGGCTACGACGCCGCCCTGGACTACAAGGCCTCCCCGGTGCGCGACCAGCTGCCCGCCCTGGTGCCCGACGGAGTCGACGTCTTCTTCGACAACGTCGGCGGTGACCACCTGGAGGCGGCCCTGGACGCCATGAACCGCGGTGGCCGCCTCGTGCTGTGCGGAGCGATCAGCGGCTACGACGCGGGCCCCGGGCAGGAGCGCCCCGCCGGACCGGACAACGTGGCGAACGCGATCACCCGCAGCCTGACCCTGCGGGGCTTCACGCTGGGCGACTTCGCCCCGCTGCTGCCCGAGGCCTCACGGCGCCTCACGGAGTGGTTCGTCGCCGGGGAGCTCGTCCACGAGGAGACGGTGGTGGACGGCGTCGAGAACGCCTTCGCGGCGTTCCTGTCGATGATGCGGGGCGGCAACACCGGGAAGATGGTCGTTCGCACCGCCTGACGAGCCGGGAGCACCGTCAGACGACGAGAGCCCTGGTGAGCAGTGCTCACCAGGGCTCCTCGGTCGGGCTGACAGGATTTGAACCTGCGACCCCGTGACCCCCAGTCACGTGCGCTACCAAGCTGCGCCACAGCCCGGTGCGTGGCCTCGACGACCACGCCCCCAGTCCCTCAGGACCGTCGACCACCTTACAGGCCCACCGCTCCCGTCTGCTCGGGTGGTGATCCGCCACCCCCGAGGAGGGCGTCCAGGACGACGACCGGGTCGGGCTCCGACCCCACGGGCCTGACGTACCCCCGCGTCGAGCGCTCGTCGCGGTGGCCGAGCCGCGCAGCGATCTGCTCGACGCTGACACCGCCGTCGTTCAGCCAGGACGCGTGCGCGTGGCGCGTCTGACGGGCCAGCGGTGAGAAGTCGAGACCAGCGGAGTCCACCGCCGTCGCCCACACCTTCGCCCAGGCCTGCGGGCTGACCACCCCCAGACCGGGAGGCTCGCCCGAGGCCCCGGCACCCGCCGGGCCCAGGACCGGAGCCCGCCGAGGGACTCCGTCGGCGCGCAGGCGCTCCCGACGCTCACGTCGCCTCGCCGCGGAGTACTCCGAGATCGCCTGGCGGCAGCACGCCCCGCGGCAGCGGCCCGTCACGTAGCCGTTCATCGTCCCGTGCTGGTAGACGAGGCCGTTGGGGCCGGTGAAGGTGCCCAGCTCGGCGAGGCGCTCCGGCGTCAGCGGGACCGCGTGGACCGTGCGCGGGAAGCTCCGTCCGGACGGCTCCGGCAGGACGAGGCGCGCGGGGAAGACCAGTCCCTCCGGCTCCGCGTCCTGGAGCGCGCACCACGCGCGGACCCTCGCGCCCAGGTCGACTCCCACGACCACCCGGCGGGGCTCGCCGTTCTTCGTCGACGGGCGCAGGACGAAGCGCTGACCGTCGGCGGAGAAGCGCCGGCCCGGCTCGGACAGGCACCGGCGGACCAGCACGACGTCGTCGACGACGTCGGCGGGGGTGAGCGCCAGCGCCTCCCCCACCCGCAGGCCGCTGCGCACCAGGAGCTCCGCGAGCAAGCGGGCCCCGGCCGTGGGGAGTGCGTCCCGCATCCTGACGAACTCCTGCGGCGTCAGCACGCGGGGAGGAGGTGCGTCGGGTCGGGGCGAGCTCACCCCGGCCGTGGGGAGCTCGGAGATCGCACCGAGCGCACGTGCGCGGCGACTGACGACCGCCAGCACGCGGAGCCCGTGCCGGACCAGCGCGGGGCCAGCGCCACCGGCCCTCATCCCGCCCAGGAGCGCTTCGACGTCGGCGCGGGTCACCCCCGCGATCGGGCGCCGTCCGAGGACGGGCTCGACGTGGTGGGCGAAGACGCTCTCGTACAGCGACATCGTCTTCGGGTCGACCGCGGCGACCTCGACGTAGGACGCCCACGCCTCCGAGACCGTCATCGCCACAGCCCGTTCGTCCAGGTGTTCGACCACGAGGACGACCCTGCCAGCCACCACTGACAGCCCGGCCCGGCGGCGCGGCCCGCCCGTGCCGCGAGCGCCCGGCCGGCCCGGGGTCAGCGGCGGCGCTTCTCCCGCACCCGCACGCTGACCTCGATCGGGGTGCCCGCGAAGCCGAACTCCTCGCGCAGCCGCCGCTCCAGGAACCGGCGGTAGCCGGCCTCGAGGAAGCCGGACGCGAACAGCACGAACCGCGGCGGCCGCGTGGAGGCCTGCGTCGCCGAAGAGGATGCGCGGCTGCTTGCCGCCCCGGACCGGGTGCGGGTGCGCCGCGACGACCTCGCCGAGGAAGGCGTTGAGCCGGCCGGTGGGCACGCGCGCGTCCCAGGACTCCAGCGCCAGGTCGAGCGCCGGCACCAGCCGGTCGAGGTGCCGCCCGGTGCGCGCGGAGATGTTGACCCGCGGCGCCCACTGCACCTGCACGAGGTCGACCTCGATCTCCCGCTCGAGGTAGTGGCGGCGCTCCTCGTCGATGAGGTCCCACTTGTTGTACGCGATGCACCAGGGCGCGGCCCGGCCTCCACGACCGTCGTGATGATCCGGGTGTCCTGCTCGGTCAGCGGCTCGCTGGCGTCGAGCAGGACGACGGCCACCTCCGCCTTCTCCAGCGCCGCCTGGCGTGCGCAGGGAGGCGTAGAAGTCGGCGCCCCGCGGTCTGGTGCACCCTGCGCCGGATGCCCGCGGTGTCGACGAAGCGCCAGGGGCGCCCGCCGAGCTCCACCAGCTCGTCGACCGGGTCACGCGTCGTGCCGGCGGCGGCGTCGACGACGACACGCTCGGAGCCGGCGAGCGAGTTGAGCAGGCTCGACTTGCCGACGTTGGGGCGGCCCAGCAGCGCCACCCGGCGCGGCCCGCCCGGCGGCCGGCGCCGCCCACCGCGAGCATCGGCGGGCAGCACCGCCGACGACGGCGTCGAGCAGGTCGCCCGAGCCGCGACCGTGCAGGGCCGAGACGGGGTACGGCTCGCCCAGCCCGAGCGACCACAGCGACGCGGCGTCGGCCTCGGCGCGCGCGTCGTCCACCTTGTTCGCGGCCAGCACGCACCGGCTTGCCGGAGCGGCGCAGCAGCTGCACGACGCGCCTCGTCGGTGGCGGTGGCACCGACCGTGGCGTCGACGACGAACAGGACGGCGTCGGCGAGCTCGATGGCGACCTCGGCCTGCTCGGCGACGCGGGCGTCCAGGCCGGCGACGTCGACCTCCCAGCCGCCGGTGTCGACGACGCATGAAGCGCCGGCCCGCCCACTCGGTCGGGTACGCGACCCGGTCGCGGGTGACGCCCGGGCACGTCCTCGCACGACGGCCTCGCGGCGGCCCAGCACGCGGTTGACGAGCGTCGACTTGCCGACGTTCGGGCCGCCCGACGACGGCGAGCACGGGCAGCGCGGCCCCTCGGCGCGCTGGCCCGCCGCGGGGTCGCCGGTCGAGCAGCGCCAGGTCGTCCGCGGAGAGCTCGTACTCCTGCAGGCCCACGCGCAGGGCGCGGTGGGGTCGCCCGTCGTCCCCGGTCGCGCGGCTGCGCCGAGCGGCGCGTCGGGCTCCCGGCTGCCGTCCTGCGTGCCGGTCGCTCACGGCGTGCCCCTGCCGCCGGCAGCGCGCGGCCGCTCGCTGCGCCGAGCTCGCAGCAGCGCCCGGCGCGCGTCTGCGCGAGGTCGAGCGTCGAGGAGTTTCGAGGGTGACGACGCCGTCGGCGGCCTCGTGTGAAGCGGACACGGTGGAGTCGTCGCGGTCGCGGCGCAGCACCTCGTCGCGGGTGCGCCGGCGACGGCGTCGGCGTGCCGCCGGCGGCGCCGTGCAGCTCCAGCGCGCGGCGGGCCAGGCGGGCGCTCCTCGTCGGCGGTGAGCAGCACGCGCACGTCGGCGTCGGGGGCCACGACGGTGGTGATGTCGCGGCCCTCGGCGACGACGCCCGCGCGCGGCCCGCGGGGCGATCAGCTCGCGCTGGCGGCGCCGCAGCTCGGCCCGCACGTCGAGGTTGGTGGCGACGGCGCTGACGGCCGCGGAGATGCGGCTCTCGCGGATCGCGGCGCGCGACGTCGGTGCCGTGCACCGATCACGCACGGCCGCTGCCGGGGTCGGTCACCATCAGCCAGCGGCGAGTCGCCGGGCCGCCGGCCGCGACGGCCGCCTCGTCGGACAGGTCGACCCCGGTCTCCAGGCACCACCAGCACACCGCCCGGTACATGGCACCGGTGTCGAGGTAGGCCAGGCCGAGCCGGCGCGCCGCGCTCGCGGAGACGGTCGACTTGCCGGAGCCGGACGGCCCGTCGACGGCGACGACGACGCGACGGCGGGCACGGGGCTCCTCGCGGGCGCTGCGCCGCCGGCGCGCGACCGTCGCTGCGGCGGGTGACCGGCCGGGCGGGCGGCGGCACGGGCCGCGGGTAGCCCGCGGCGCGGCCTGGATCGCCTCCGAGACTAGTCGAGCCCGTGGCGACCCCGACCCCCGCGAGCAGCCCCGGGCGCCGACCCCGCTCGGCGCGTGTCGGTCCCGGGCCGCCGACGCCCGACGCACGTCGTCGAGCGCCCTCGCGTTCGCCGCCGAGCCTCGTGACCGCTGCGCGAGGAGGCCGCGCGCAGCGCCAGGCGGGAGTGCCGTCGAGCGCCCAAGGCCGGGCGGCCTCGCTGGCCGGCTCGCGTGGTCACCGACGTCGACCTCGACCGTCGAGCGGGCTCGTCGACGACGCGCTCGCGCGAGCGCTTCCCCGCCGACGGGATCCTCGGCGAGGAGGGCGCCGACCGCCCCGGCCGAGCCGGCCACCGGACGGACCTGGGTGGTCGACCCGATCGACGGCACCCTGAACTACGCCCGGCGCCTGGGCCCCTGGTCGGTCGTGCTCTCGGCGTGGCGGGGCTGCGGGTGGAGCCGGTCGCGGTGTGGACCGGCGGCGTCCTCTACACCGCCCCCGCGGCGCGCGGCGCCTTCCGGCGACGCCGAGCGGCTCGCGGCTGGCCGAGCAGGTCGAGCGCGGTGGCATCGTGCGCGCCGGCGCGGCCCTGCTGCCGGCGGTGCTGGAGGCGGGCTGGCTGCCCGAGTCGTGGAGAGCTCGGCCTCGGAGATCGTCTCGGTGGCCGACGGGCGCGTCATGGGCACCGTGCGCCTGCGGCGGTGACCGGCGCGACCTGCACGGCCCCGCGCTGATCGTCAGCGAGGCCGGCGGCGCCGTGCTCCCGCTCGACGGCGCGCCGTGGTCGGGGGCCAGCCGCGGCCTCGTCGTCGCCCACCCCGAGGCGGACGCCGCGCTGCTCGCCCTCGCGGCGGCCGAGCCCCGCCTGAGCTGGCCCCGCCGCAGTCGCGGTCGCGGCTCAGTCCAGCGGAGGTCCAGCCGAGGTCGCGCAGCGCCCCCTCCAGCGGGATCCGCGACGCCGGGCAGCACGCTGAGACTCGGCCAGCCCCACCGGCTGACCCGGGGAGTGCTCGAGCCGCAGGTCCTCCAGGTTGACCCCGGCGGCGCCGATGTCGTGCAGCAGCCGCGCCAGCTCCCCCGGGGCGTCAGGGACCAGCACGGTGACCACGGCGTACGGCGGTCGGGGGCGCGCCGTGCTTGCCCGGCACGCGGGAGCGCCCCGCGCCGCCGTCGGCGATCAGCCGGGCGAGGGCCGCGCGGGCCCCGGGGGCGCCGTCGTGCGCCGCGAGCTGCTCCAGGGCGCCCAGGACGCCGTCGAGGTCGTCGCGCAGGTCCCTCAGCACGGCGGCCACCGGGCCCGCGTTCGCGCCGAGGATCTGCACCCACAGCGCCGGGTCGGACTCCGCGATCCGCGTCACGTCGCGCAGGCCCTGCCCGGCGAGGTCGACGGCGGGCTCGGGCGCCTCCCGCAGCCGGGCTGCGACGAGGGATGCAGCCACCTGCGGCACGTGGGAGACCAGCGCGACGGCCTCGTCGTGCGCGGCGGCCTCCATCACGACCGGCACACCGCCGAGGTCGTCGGCGAGGTCGCGGACGGCGGCCAGGGCCGCGTCGAGGACGCCGCCGTCGGGCACAGCACCCAGGGCCGGCCCGCGAACAGGGTCGCCGCGGGCGGCCACGGCGCCGGAGCGCTCCCGCCCCGCGAGGGGGTGGCTGCCGACGTAGCGGGCCAGGGCGCCGCTGCGGTCGGGGCCGGGGAGGTCCTCCAGGAGCGCGGTCAGCTCGACGAGCACGGTGCGCTTGACGCTCGCGACGTCGGTGACCACGGCCTCGGGCCAGGCGCGCAGCTGGTCGGCCACCGCGCGGGCGGTGACGTCCGGCGGGGCGGCGACGACCACCAGGGCCGGCGGCGGCTCCGACGGGGCGCGCAGGCGGCCGGCGCCCGAGGTCGCGGGCCAGGGCAGCCGCCGACGGCGACGGGTCGTCCAGGGTCACCTCGACGCCGCGGGCGCGCAGCGCCAGAGCGGCGGAGGTGCCCAGCAGGCCGGTGCCGACGACGTGGACCGGCCCGGCGGTGCGCGAGCGCAGCGTCGTCACGGGGTCGTCACCGGGTCGTCACTGGGTCGTCACTGGGCGATGTCGCGGCGCAGCGCGACCGCGCCGCGCAGGTAGACGTGCTGGACGTCGCCGCGGGGCAGGTCGGTCTCCACCAGCGCCATGAGGCGCACCACCCGCGGCATCGCGCCGGGGACGTCGACCTCCACGGCGCACATCAGCGGCACGTCGCCCAGGCCCAGCTCGCGGGCGGCCACGGCGGGGAACTCGCTGGTCAGGTCGGGGGTGCAGGTGAAGACGATGGAGATCAGGTCGTCCGTGGTGAACGGGTTGCTGTCGAGCACCGCGGTGACGAGCTCGCGGGTGCTGGCCAGGAGGTGCTCGCGCTCGTCGGCGTCGAGCTGCACGGCGCCCCGCACGGCCCGGACCGAGCGCTGCTGCGCGGCCGCCATCAGCGGCCGCCCTGCTGGCCGCGGCGGGCCTGGCCGCGCTGGCCGGCGACGCGCGGGGCGCCCTTCCCGCCCGTGCGGCCGGACCTCGCGGCGCGCGCCGCCTTGTCCGAGGCCGTGGTGCGGCGCGCGGCCCCGGACTTCATCTCGATGCCGCGGCGGTCGGGGGCCTTGGCGACGGGGCGGCTGCCCTTGGGGCGCGGCGTGCGCGCGCCCGGCTGGCTGCCCGGGCCCGCGCCGCGCAGCTGGGAGACCTCCTCGCGGGTCAGCGAGCGCGTCACCCCCGGGCGCAGGTCGCCCAGCTGGATCGGGCCGATGGCCGTGCGCGCCAGGCGCAGCACCGGGTAGCCGACCTCCTCGAGCATGCGGCGGACCACGTGCTTGCGGCCCTCGTGCAGGACGATCTCGACGACGGCGCGTCCGGGCACGGAGTCGACCAGGCGGAAGGAGTCGGCCTTCGCGATCCCGTCCTCCAGGTCGACGCCGTCGCGCAGCTTCTTCCCGACGCCGCGGTCGACGGGGCCGTGGACCTCCGCGACGTAGGTGCGGGGCACCTCGAAGGAGGGGTGCTGCAGCCGGTGGGCGAGGTCGCCGTCGTTGGTGAGGAGGATCAGCCCCTCGGTCTCGACGTCGAGGCGCCCGACGTGGAAGAGGCGCACGCCCTGCTCCGTGCGGTCGTCGAGGATGTCGGCGAGGGTGAGGCGGCCCTCGGCGTCGCTCATCGCCGAGAGGTACCCCTTCGGCTTGTTCATCGCCAGGTACACCTTCGAGGTGTCCAGCTGCAGGAGCATCCCGTCGACGGTGACCTGGGCGGTCTCGACGTCGACGCGGACGCCCTGGTCCTTCACGAGCGCCCCGTCGACGCGGACGCGGCCCTGCTCGATCATCTGCTCGCACGCGCGGCGCGACCCGAGCCCGGCGCCGGCGAGCACCTTCTGCAGGCGCACGCCGTCGGGGTCGTGGACGTCGCGGGGCGCCTGCGCCCCCCGTCCGTCCGGGGTCTCGCGGGCGGGTCGGCGCTGGGGCTCGTCGGTCTGGCGGCTCACGG
Source organism: uncultured Actinomycetota bacterium (assembly GCA_963781365.1). Lineage (GTDB taxonomy): Bacteria > Actinomycetota > Actinomycetes > Actinomycetales > Quadrisphaeraceae > Quadrisphaera. The sequence continues at coordinate 45,718 of CAWAFR010000009.1, forward strand.
GGTGGCTCCTGCTCGTGGTGGTGTGTCGTCGAACGCGTCGAGGAGGTCGTCGAGCTCCGTGTCGGCCGGCAGGTGCGGCGCCAGCGGAGGGAGGTCCTCGAGGCTGTCGACCCCGATCCTCTCCAGGAAGGCCGTGGTCGTCCGGTACAGGGTGGCACCACCTGCGGCCTGCCTGCCCGCCTCGGTCACCAGACCGCGCACCAGGAGGGTCCGCACGACGGAGTCGACGTCGACCCCGCGCACCGCGGCGATGCGCGCCCGGGTCACCGGCTGGGTGTACGCGATGACGGACAGCGTCTCCAGCGCGGCCCGCGACAGGCGCGCCGAGGTGGCCTCCCCGGTGAACCGCGCGACGAGGGCTGCCGCGTCGGGGCGGCTCCAGATCCGCCAGCCCCCCGCGACGGCACGCAGCTCGAACCCGCGCCGCTGGTCGCGGTAGGAGCGGGCGAGCGAGGCCAGCTCGGCCTGGACCTCGATGACGGGGACGCCGAGGCCGTCGGCGAGGTCGTCGGCGGTGACGGGGGCCTCCACGACCATCAGGACCGCCTCCAGCGCGGCGCGCAGGCCCCCGGGCAGGGCGTCGACGTCGTCGACGTCCCCGGCGTCGTCGTCCACGTCGTCGACGTCGGGCGCGGGCGGCTCCGTCACGACGCGGGCTCCCGCAGGTCGACGACGCCGCCCCAGCGCAGGAGCAGCGGGGCTCCCGGGCCGGGCTGGTCGAGGTCGACCTCGCCGCGGCGGTAGAGCTCCAGCGCCGCCAGGAAGCGGCCCACCACCACCGCGACGGCGTCGTCGGCGCCCACGAGGTCGGCGAAGGCCACCGCCGCCCCCGCCCCGGCGGCGACGAGGCGCTCCCGCAGGAGCGCCACCTGCTCCGGGACGCTGACCACCGGGGCGTGCAGGTGCTCGACGTCGACACGCTCGGGGACGCGCAGCGGCGCCGAGAGCGCGGCGCCGGCCAGCGCCGCCAGCTGCTCGGGCGTGGTGGCCCACACCAGCTCGGGCAGCGCGCGGACCAGGTCGGGGTCGGCGGCGCCGCCGGGGCGGGGGACGCCGCGGGCGCCCTCGGCGAGGCGCTGGCGCAGCTGCTCGGCGACCCGGGCGTAGGCGCGGTGCTGCAGCAGGCGGGCGAAGAGGAGGTCGCGGGCCTCGACCAGGGCGAGGTCGTCGGCGTCGAGCGCGGCGTCGTCGTCGGCGGGCAGCAGGCGCGCGACCTTCAGGTCGAGCAGGGTCGCGGCGACCACGAGGAAGCCGCTGGCCTGGCCCAGCGCGCCGCTGTCCGAGCCCGGGGCTCCTGAGGGGTCGGCGGCGTCGGAGGCGGCGAGCATCCGGCGCAGGTGGGCGATGAACTCGTCGGTGACCGCCGCGAGCGCGACCTCGGTGATCTCCAGGCGGCGGCGGGAGATCAGGCCGAGGAGCAGGTCGAACGGGCCGGTGAAGTTGTCGAGGTGGACGTCGAAGGCGGGGGCGTCGCGGTCGGTGAGGACGCCGCCGGGAACGGGCGCCGGATCCGTCGTCGTCGTCATCGGCGCCGTCAGGGTCGGGGCCGGCCCGTCGCCGGCGCGCGGGGACGGGAGCGGGACCACCGCGCGCGGCGGCCCGGTCTCAGGCGGCGGCACCGCGGGCGACGAGCTCGCGGGCCAGCTTGCGGTAGGACTCCGCACCGGAGTGCTCGGGCGCGTACGTGGTGATCGGCTCACCGGCCACGGAGGCGTCGGGGAACTTCACGGTGCGCCCGATGACGGTGTCGAACAGCGTGGGCCCGAAGCCCTCCACGACGCGGGCGATGACCTCGCGCGAGTGCAGCGTCCGCGCGTCGTACATCGTGGCGAGGATGCCGTCGAGGGCCAGCGCGGGGTTGAGCCGGTCCTGGACCTTCTCGATCGTCTCCACGAGCAGCGCGACGCCGCGCAGGGCGAAGAACTCGCACTCCAGCGGGATGATCACGCCGTGCGCGGCGGTGAGCGCGTTGACCGTGAGCAGGCCCAGGGAGGGCTGGCAGTCGACGAGGACGACGTCGTAGTCGTCGGTGCCGGTGCGCAGCGCCCGGACCAGTGCCTGCTCGCGGGCCACCTCGCCGACGAGCTGCACCTCCGCTGCCGACAGGTCGATGTTGGCGGGCAGGATGTCGACGCCGGGAAGCCGGGTGGGGACGACGACGTCGCCCACCGTGGCCCGGCGGTCCATGAGCAGCGTGTAGACGGTGTACGGCAGCTCGTGCGGGTTGACCCCCAGGCCCACGGACAGCGCGCCCTGCGGGTCGAAGTCGACCAGCAGCACCTTGCGGCCGTACTCGGCGAGCGCGGCGCCGAGGTTGATCGTGGTGGTGGTCTTGCCGACGCCGCCCTTCTGGTTGCACATCGCGATGATGCGCGCGGGGCCGTGGCCGGACAGCGCCGGCGGGGTGGGGAAGTCGACCAGGGGGCGCCCGGTGGGGCCCAGCAGCCCCTGGTGGCCGCCCTGCTGAGGACTCTGCACGCCGCGGGCCTGCAGGTCGCTCGTCATGGGGCCGCAGACTACCCCAGGCGGCTGCTCCGGACGGGTGCTCGGGCGTCCGCCGCGCGCAGGGCCGGGCACGCTGCGTGAGCCTCAGCCGAGGGCGCGGGGGTGGGACGCGGCGTAGACCTCGCGCAGGGCGTCGGCGGTCACCATCGTGTAGATCTGCGTGGTCGTGACGCTGGCGTGCCCCAGGAGCTCCTGCACCACGCGGACGTCGGCGCCGCCCTCGAGCAGGTGGGTGGCGAAGGAGTGCCGCAGGCTGTGGGGGCTCACCGGGTGCTCCGCGGTGCCCACCCCGGCCCGCTCCGCGGCGGCGCGCAGCACCGCCCAGGCGCTCTGGCGCGAGAGCCGGTCACCGCGGGTGTTGAGGAACAGCGCGCCGCCGGGCTGCCCCGCGGCGGCGAGGGCGGGCCGGGCGCGGACCAGGTAGTCCGACAGCGCCGCCACGGCGTAGGAGCCCAGCGGCACCACGCGCTCCTTGCCGCCCTTGCCGAGGAGGCGGACCAGGGGCCCGGTGGCGGAGGCTGGGCCTCCGGTGGCCTCCGCGGGGAGGTCGTCCAGGTCGAGGCCGACGGCCTCGCTGATGCGCGCGCCGGTGCCGTAGAGCACCTCCAGCAGCGCCCGGTCGCGCAGCGGGAGGGGCCCCTCCCCCTGGCCGGAGGCCTCCAGCAGGGCGAGGACGTCGGCCACCGGCACCGCCTTCGGCAGGCGGCGCGGCGTCGCCGGGGGGCGCACCGCGGCGGCCGGGTCGTCGGGGGTGGTGCCCTCCAGCGCCAGGAAGCGGTGCCAGCCGCGGACCGCCACCACCGCGCGCGCCGCCGACGACGCCGACAGCGCCGGCCCGCAGAGCGCGGGGTCGGCCTGCTCAGCGGTCTCGGCCGGCTCGAGGGGTGCCGCGGCGCGGGCGCCGTAGCTGCCGGTGCGCAGGTCGGCCAGGTGGGCGGTGACGTCGGCCTCGCCCACGGACGCGACGTCGCCGCGGCCGCGCACGCGCAGCCACTCGGTGTAGCGCTCCAGGTCGCGGCGGTAGGCGGACAGCGTGTTGTCGGCCAGGCCCCGCTCGACGCGCAGGTGGGCCAGGTACTGCCCCAGCGCCCGGCTGAGCGCGTCGCGCGTCGGCGGCGGTGCGGTCGGCGGCGTCGGCGGCCCGGCGGGGGGCCCCGTCGTCACTGCCGAGCTCACCCGCGCCACTCTAGGCGCGTGCCACCACGCCGCGGCTCCCGCGCGCCGGGCGGGCCCGAGGGGCCCGTCCCGGTCCCGGGCGCCTTCACCACCGCCACCGGTGACGCCGAGTGGGTCGCCGAGCGCGACGACGGCGCCTGGACGCTGTACGTCAACGGGGTGCCCAGCTCGCCGCTGCGGGTGGGCCGGCCCGACGTCCTCGACTTCGAGTACCTGCAGTGGATGGCCGACGCGGTGGCACTGGTCCTGCCGCCGGCGGCCGGCCCGCTGCGCGCCGTGCACCTCGGCGGCGGGGCCTGCGCGCTGCCGCGCCACCTCGCCGCGGTGCGCTCCGGGGCCGGGCGCGGCACCCGCCAGGTGGTGGTCGAGCTCGACGCGGAGCTGGCAGCCGGCGTGCGCGGCTGGGTCGACCTGCCGCGGGCCCCGGAGGTGCGGGTGCAGGTCGGCGACGCGCGGGCGGGTCTCGCCGCCCGGCGCGACGCCTCCGCTGACCTGGTGGTCCGCGACGTCTTCGCCGGCGACGCGACCCCGCGGCACGTGAGCACCCGCGAGTTCCTGGCCGACGTCGCGCGGGTGCTCGACAGCTCCTCGGGCGGGCTGTACCTGGCCAACGCCGTCGACAGGACCTCCCCGGTCGGCCTGAGGGCGGAGGTCGCGACGCTGCTCGCCGGCTTCGCCCACACCGCCGCGGCGATGGAGCCCGGGGTGCTGCGGGGCCGCCGTCACGGCAACGCGGTGCTGCTGGGCAGCGCCGCCCCGCTGCCGGTGGCGGCGCTGGCCAGGGTGCTGGGCGCGGGCGCGGCGCCGGCGCGGCTGCTGCACGGCGAGGCGCTGGTCTCCTTCGCGGCGGGCGCCGCCGTCGTCACCGACCCGCAGCCCTCGCCGCTGGGAGGCGGGACCGCGTGATCACCGCTCGAGGCTGGCGGTGACCGTGCAGTCCCGCCGCCTCAGACCGCCTGCAGGTGGACCAGGGTGACGGTGAGGGGGTACCGGCGCGGGAGCACCAGGCCCACCGACCCCAGCACGGCTCCCGGCAGGAGGGCCTCCCCCACCGGCCCCGCCGGGTCGACGACTCCCCGCGCCCAACCCAGCGGGCCGTTGGCGCGGGCGCCGCGGTCGGGCTCCGGTGCCCGCGAGCCGTCCGGGCCCGCCGGCCCCACCCACGTGGCGCGGTAGCGGCGCCGCGGGTCCAGGCCCGGGTCGCCCGCAGAGCGCGCCACCGGCAGCCGCAGCGGCACCGGGTGCTCCACCACCGACTCCTCCAGCTGCACCTGCGCGACCAGCGCCGCCGACCCGTCGAGGGCGATGACGCCGTGGGCGCGCACCGCGGGGTCGGGGCTGTCGGCGCGCCAGGTGCGCCCGGAGTGCAGCAGCCCGCGGTGCTCCTGGTGGACCGCCACCCACTGCGCGAGCCGGTCTCGCTCCTCCGGCGTCGCGGTGGAGACGTCCCACTCGATCCCGAACGCGCCGAACAGCGCCGTGGCGGCGCGGAAGTCCAGCGGGATGCTGCGGTGCGTCTGGTGCGACACGGGGGCCGACACGTGCGCGCCGAGCAGCTCCGGCGGTGCCGTCTGCACCATCCACCGCTGGATGTCCTGACGGGCGACGGCGTCGGTCATGTCGGAGGTCCAGACCCGCTCGACGTGCTGGAGGACCTCCAGGTCGACCCGTCCGCCGCCGGAGGCGCACGACTCCCACTCCACGTGCGGGTGCAGGGCGCGCAGCTCGTCGAGGAGGCGGTAGAAGCCGGTGGTGTGCGCGGAGACGACGGGCCGCCCGCCGGCCGCGGCGCCACCGGCCTCGAGGAGGTCGCGGTTGTGGTCCCACTTGACGTAGTCGACGGCGACGGCGCCCAGCACCGCGGAGACGGCGTCCCGGACGTGCTCGCGGACCTCGTCGCGCGAGAGGTCGAGCACCAGCTGGTGGCGCTCCAGCTGCGGGACGGCGCCCCGCGCGGACAGGACCCAGTCGGGGTGGGCGCGGAACAGGTCGGAGTCGGGGTTGACCATCTCCGGCTCGAACCAGAGCCCGAACTGCATGCCGTGGCCGTGGACGGCGTCGGCCAGGGCCTGCAGGCCGCCCTCTGAGGCGGGCCACGCGTCGGGCGAGACCGTCCAGTCGCCCAGGCCCGAGGTGTCGTCGCGCCGGGAGCCGAACCACCCGTCGTCCAGGACGAACCGCTCGACGCCGATCCCGGCGGCGAGCTCGGCCAGGTGCAGCAGGTGGGGCAGGTCGTGGTCGAACCAGACCGCCTCCCACACGTTGAGGGTCACCGGCACCGGGCGTTCCGGGGCCGTCCCGCGCTGCTCACCGACGGTGCGCAGGAAGGCGTGGTTCGCGGCCGCGAGGCCGTCCAGGCCCCGGACCGACGCGCCGAGGTACAGCCACGGCGTCGTGTACGACTCCCCCGCGGCGAGCGAGACCTCGCCGGGCAGGAGCAGCTCGCCGCCGCCCAGGGTGGTCGGCGTCGACGGCGAGCGCTCCAGTCGCTGCACCGTGTTGCCGCTCCAGCCGACGGAGGCGCTGCGGACCTCCCCGCCGGAGAAGCCGAACCCGGGGGTCCCGACGACGACGTCGCCCGCGGCGTCGTGACCCGTCTTGCCTCGGCGGTTCTCCCGCAGCCACAGGCCGTCGCGCACCGGCGCGCGCTGCGGGACCCGCTCGTGCAGCCAGCCACCGGTGTGGTCGAGCACCTCCCCGGCCTCCTCGGGCAGCGGCACCAGCACCTCCAGGCCCTCCAGGGCGTAGGCGGTGACCCCGGTGTTGGTCAGTGCGTGGCGGACCCGGAGCAGGCCCCCGGGCAGGGCCTCCAGGTCGGTGCGCAGGGCGAGCCCGGCGACGTCGTCGGCGGCGGTCACGACGACGCGCTCCACCGAGTCGCCGTCGGCCTCGACGTCCAGCAGCCGGAACGCCGTCGACCAGGCGGGGTCGGTGCCCCCCTGGCCGGCACCGGTCGCGCCGGGGCGGTGGCCGCGCAGCGCGGGGCGGGCGTAGCTGCCGGTGGAGTGCTCCGGGAGCAGCGCCAGTCCGAGCGCTCCGCTGCCACCGCGGCGGGCGGCGACGACGTCGTCGGCGTCTGCCCCGGCCACCTGCACCGCCGGACCCCACCAGAGCACGCGCGGCACGGAGGCGTCGTCGGGGACCACCAGCACGAGGGCCGCGCCCTCGGGGGCGGCGGTGGGGGCGGTGAGCAGGAGAGCGCGTGCCATGGGTCCTTCGACGGTCCTTCGCTGGTGGGGAGCAGCAGGGCGCCCCAGCCTCTCGCACGGTCGACGAGCGGCTGGGGCGCCCTGGTGGGAGCGGTGCGGGCGGTCAGCCCTTGACGGACCCGGCGGTGAGGCCGCGCACGAAGTACCGCTGCAGGGAGAGGAACACCGCGATCGGCAGGAGCATCGTGAAGAACGCGCCGGCGGTGAGGAGCTGGTCGCCCTGGCCCTGCTGGCCGAGGAGGGAGACCAGGGAGACGGTCAGCGGCTGGTTCGGGCCGGGACCGATGAAGATGAGGGCCACGAGCAGGTCGTTCCAGACCCAGAGGAACTGGAAGATGGCGAACGAGGCCAGCGCCGGCGTCGACATCGGGACGATGAGCTTCCAGAAGGTCTGGAAGTGCGTCGCGCCGTCGATCTTGGCCGACTCGATGATCTCCCGCGGCAGCGTCGCCATGTAGTTGCGGATCAGGTAGGTGGCCAGAGCCATGCCGAACCCGATGTGCGCGAGCCACGCGGCGGCGAACTGCCCGTTGAGGTTGAACCGCCCGTAGATGTTGAGGATCGGGGCGAAGGCGACCTGGTTGGGCACCACGAGCAGCGCCACGATGAACACCAGCAGGAAGTTCCGGAACGGGAACTCCATGAAGGTGAACGCGTAGGCCGCGAAGGCGGCGATGAGGATCGGGATGATCGTCGCCGGCAGGGTGATGGCCAGGGAGTTGATGAAGGCCGTTCCCATGTCGGTCTGGGAGAACAGCTGGACGTAGTTGTCCACCGTGAGCCGGCTCAGCTGCGAGGGGCCCGTGAAGATCGACCACCAGCCCGCGTCGGCGGCGTCGGTGCGGTCGCGGAGCGAGGTGATCGCCAGCCCGAACACCGGCAGGACCCACAGCAGGCACAGCAGGGTGGTGACGACCTTCACCCACAGCGGTGCCGGGGCACCGACGTCCTCCCCGTGCGTGGAGCGCTGCTTGCGCGGCCGCAGGGCCTTGTTGCCGCTGTCGGCGTCCTGGCCCGGTGTGGCGACGGGCGGGACCTGCGTCGACTGGCTCATCGTGCTGCCTCCTCGGCCCGGAACTGACGGATCTGGTAGACGAGGAACGGCACGATGACCACCATCAGGATGATGACGATGGCAGCGGCCTGTCCGGCGTCGCGGGCGACGTACAGCGCCTGGTAGAAGTTCAGCGCGATGATGTTCGTGCCGAAGCCGCCGTTCGTCGCCACGTAGACGATGTCGAAGGTCTTCAGCACCCCGATGAGCACCGTGATGAAGACCGTGATGAGGGTCGCGCGGATCTGCGGGATGACGATGCGGAAGAAGATCTTCCCCTCGCCGGCGCCGTCGATCCTGGCGGCCTCCAGGGTGTCGGTGGGCACGCCCTTGATGGCCGCGGAGAGCAGCACCATCGCGAAGCCCGCCTGCGTCCACACGAGGATGACCATCAGCAGGAAGCTGTTGAGCTTGAAGTCCGGGGTCTGCAGCCACGGCACCGGGGAGTTCCCCAGGCCGACCCAGATCGCGTTCAGCAGACCGGTCTGGTTCTGCGTGGCCGGCACCGAGTTGTAGATCAGCCGGAAGATCGCCACGGAGCCCACGGCGCTGATGGCCAGCGGCAGGAAGATCAGGGTCTTGGAGACCTTCTCCCCCGTGGGCCGCAGGCGGTCGGCCAGCGTCGCGATGAGGAGCCCGAAGATGATCGAGAACGCCGGGACGAACAGGATCCACAGGAAGGTGTTGACCAGCGTGGTCTGGAAGTTCGGCGACGTGAGCAGGTTGGCGTAGTTGGAGAAGCCGACCCAGGCCGTGCTGTTCCGGTTCGCGAAGCTGAACACCAGGGTCTGGAAGAACGGGTAGACGAGGTACAGCCCCAGCGCCGCGAAGGCGGGGAGGATGAAGACGTAGGGCTTGACGAGCTCCTGAGGCTTGCTCGGGAGCAGCTCGGTCAGCTTGTTGAGGACCCAGAAGAGGACGACGGCGCCGACGACACCGCCGACGATGGCGATGAGGGCGTTCAAGATGGTGATGGTCACGGGACCTCCACGTCCGGCGGACCAGGGGAACTGGCAGGCGACTGGCTGGATGGTGGTGCTCACGGCCCCCCAGTGCCACTGGGAGGCCGCTCACCGGCCCGGCGCCGGGCCCCTGCTGGAGGAGCCCGGCGCCGTCCGGGGCGCGTCAGCGCGTCAGCTGGTGGGCCAGCTGGCCTCGATGTTGGCGAGCGCCGTCTTCTCGTCCTCGGACCCGGAGATCCACGCCGTCATGTCCTGCCAGAAGGTGCCGGAACCGACAGCGCCCGGCATCTGGTCGGAACCGTCGAAGACGAACGCCGTCGAGTCGTAGGCGAAGCCGGCCATCTGCTTGGTCAGCTCGTTCGGGTAGTTGCTCTGGTCGAAGTCCTTGCGCGGGGAGATGAACCCGTTGGCCTTCGCCCAGTCCGCTCCGAAGTCGGCCGACCCCATGTAGTTCATGATCTTCTTGACGTTGTCGCTGTCCTTGAAGACCGAGGCGAGGTCACCACCGCCGAGCACCGGCTTGTCGGCCGCCGTCTTGCCCGGCATCGGGAAGACGCCGACGGTGCTGTCGAGGTTCGCCAGCACGTTGTCCGGGAAGCCGCCGCTGCGGGCCACGAAGTTGCCCTGGCGGTACATGTAGCAGGCGGGCGGGGTGTCGAACATCGGGTTGGCGGCGGTCGCGAAGTTGTTGCTCGCGATCGACTGCCGGCCGCCGTTGACGTTGCCGTCCGTCAGCAGGAGCTTGCTCATCGTGTCGGCGGCCGACACGACCGCGGGGTCGTTGAAGGGGATCTCGTGGGAGACCCACTGGTTGTAGGTGTCCTCACCGCTCTGGATGAGGAGCAGGTTCTCGATCCAGTCGGTGGCGGGCCACCCGGTGGCCGAGCCCGACTCGATGCCGAAGCACCAGGGAGCGGTGCCGCTCGCCTTGATCGTGTTCGTGAGCGTCTCGAGCTCGTCGAGCGTCGTCGGCGCGCTGTAGCCGGCTGCCTCGAACGGCGCCTTCGGGTAGAAGACGATCGACTTGATGTTCAGGCTCATCGGCATCGCGTACTGGGTGCCGTCGATCTGCCCCGCCTTGACGATGCCGGGCACCATCGCGTCGAGGTTGGAGGAGTCGACCACGTCCGTGAGGGGCGTGAGGTCGTCCTTGAAGTCCTTCATGAGGCCCGGCTGCGGGAAGATCGCGATGTCGGGGGCGTTGTTGCCCGAGACGCGCGTGGAGATCAGGGTGTTGAAGTCCGGCGTGGGGGAGAACTTGACCTTGATGCCCTGGGCGTCCGCGTACTTGTTGATCTCGGCCTTGAACTGGTCCGAGCTGGAGTCCGTGAAGCCGTACATGATCTCGACGGTGCCGTCGCTGTTCCCGCCGCCGCCGCCGCTGCCGCCGCTGCTGCCCGAGCTGAGGCAGCCGGCCGTGAGCACGGTGACGAGGCCCGCCGTCACGACGGCCCCGATGGTTGACCTGATGCGCATTGCGTGGGCTCCTTCGTCCACCCGGGAACTCCCGCACCGACCAGCGGGAGCCTCGCGCGGGGCTGACCCCCGCACCGTGGGCTGAGTTTTGCCCCAGACGCTCCGGTGCGTCAACCGGCAACTGCCGCCAGGACGGTGTGCGCCTGTCCGGCCGTGTGGGTTTCAGCGCGGAAGTGCCCGTTCGTGATCAAACCGTGACCCGTTCGTCACCGGAACGTGTCCCGCGCGGGGCGGGGACGGTTGACCGGAGCCGCGCGCCGCTGGCACGGTGGCGGCCGCCGGAGGACGGAGTGGTCTGTGGAGGCATCGGTCAGCAACGTGCCAGGCGCGGGCCAGGGGGTCGTGCAGGGGACGGTGCACGACGTCGCGGTGGAGGTCCTGCGCCACGGCCCGCTGCCGCGCAGCCAGCTGGCGCGGCGCCTCGGCCTGTCCCCCGGCAGCCTCACCCGGCTGTCCAAGCCGCTCATCGGCAGCGGCCTGCTCGTCGAGGCCCCGCCGGCGGCCGACCCCGAGACGCGACGGCCGACGCGGCCCCTGGACGTGCCCACCGGCAGCCACCGGTTCGTGGGGGTCGACCTCACCGGGACGACGGCGTGGGGGGTGCTCACGGACCTGCGGGCCACCGTGCTCGCCTCCGACCGGGTCGACCTCACGGGCACCTCGCCCGGCTCCGTGGTCGGCTCCGTGGCCGCGCTGGTCGACCGGCTGCTGGGGGGCCGCTCGGGCCGTGGCGCCGCGGGCGCCGACGCCGTCGGCGTCAGCCTGGGCGGCTACGTCGAGGCCGACGGCTCCGTGCGCCGCGCCCCGTTCCTGGGCTGGGACGAGCGCGTCGACCTCACCGGGATGCTCTCGACGGCGCTGGGGCTGCCGGTGGTGGTGGGCAACGACCTGGCGGCCCTGACGCGCGCGGAGCACTGGTTCGGCGAGGGGCGGGGCACCACGGCGTTCGCGGTGGTGACGGTCGGCGCCGGGGTCGGGTACGGCCTGGTGCTGCACGACGAGGTGGTGGAGACCCCGGACTCGGGGCTGCAGCTGCTGGGCCACCACCTGCTCGACAGCTCCGGGCCCCGCTGCTCCTCGGGCCACCGCGGCTGCGCCACGTCGCTGCTGACGGTCCCGGCCCTCGCTGCCGCGGGCACGCTGGCCCTGGCCAGGCCGGTCACCTTCGAGGACGTGCTCGCGCTGGCAGCCGGCGGCCAGCCGATGGCGCGCGTGGTGGTCGACGACGCCGCGCGGCACCTGGGGACGCTGGTGGCGGCCGTCGCGAACTTCACGACCGTGGGGCGGATCCTGCTGACCGGCGAGGGCGTCGGCGTCGCGCAGGTCGGAGCGCAGGCCCTGGCCGAGGGCGTCCGGGCCGCCCGCGACCCCGACGCCGCACCGCTGGACGTGGCGGTGCGGCCGCACGACTTCCACGCGTGGGCCCGCGGGGCCGCGGGCATGGCCGTGCGGAACTACATCGCCGGCCCGGAGTGGCTGGCCCTGGAGGTGGCGGCTGCGGTGTGAGCTGCCGGGTCAGCGGCCCGTGAGCGCGAGCAGCTGCGCGACGTCGTCGCCCTCGCCGGTGGTGTCGGCCGTGGGCCAGGCGCGGACGTGCTGCAGCGCGCGACGGACGACGGCGGGGTCGAGCTCCTCGTCTCCCCCGGTGGCGCGGGCCACGTCCCAGGTGGCGGTCACCAGGTCGACCAGCACGCCCTCGGCGCCGGCCTCCGCAGCGGCGGCCGCGGCCGCCACCGCGTCACCCGAGCCGGCTCCCCCGGCGGCGGGGTGCGGGACCGCCCACGCCTGCAGGAGCCCCTCCAGCGCCGCGCGCCACCCCGTGGCGACGTCGGGGCCCGCACCGCCGACCGCGCCGCCGACGGCGTCGGCCACCGTCCGCACGCCGTCGGGCACGGTGCTGGACCACCCCGCGGCGTCCAGCCCCGCAAGGCGCGCCGCCAGACCCGCCGCGGCGACCGGCAGCAGCTGGGAGGCGGTGCCGGCGGTGGTGGCGAGCAGGGCGACCGCGTAGGCCTCCTCCGCGTCCTCGGCGGCGGTCGAGGCCGGGGCTGCCCCGTCGGCGGAGCCCGCTCGGTGGGTCAGCACCGCCCACAGGACCCCGCGACGCTCGAGGCGGGCGAAGGAGGCGCCCAGCAGCTCCCGCAGCTGACCCTCGTGGGGCAGCCAGAGCGCCTCGGAGGCCTCGACGCTGTCGAGGGCCCACTCGGTGGTGCCGTTGAAGCCGAGGACCTGACCGGAGGAGAGGTCCTGCGCCTCGATGGTCATGTCGGAGATGACGAAGACGTCACCGTCCATCTCGCGGTCCGGGATGACGAAGCGGTCGCCCTTCGTCGGGCGCCACACCAGGCCGGCGTCCCGCAGCGCCCGGGCCGTCGTCGACGTCGTCATGCTCGCTCACCCACGGGAGCAGCCTCGCAGAGGCGCGACCCCTCGGCGCGCCGTCGACCGGTGGCCCGGACGGGTGCTCCCGGCACCGCGGGCTCCAGGTGGGGCGCCGGGGTGCCGCTGCAGGGAGGGTGCACCGCGACCAGCTGCCCTCCCGCCGCGCCGCCCTCACCGGGGTGGGCGCCGCTCTGACCGCCGCCCTCGCCGCCGCGCCCGCCGCCAGCGCCGCTCCCCGCGGCACGCTGCGGCGTGCCGCCGGGACCCCCGCGGCGCCCGGCACCCCGACGAGCGCCCCCGTGACCACCACGACGAGCACGACCAGCTCGACCGGCACGGCGGGCGCGCCGACAGCCTCGGCTGCGGCCGGTGCCCTGGCCGGGCCGCGGTCGGGCCTGCCCTGGGTCAGCGGCGCCTTCACGGAGCACAGCACCGCGAAGCTGGCGGCCTTCGAGGCCGGCCGGGGGCGACGCCTGGACGCCGCTGCGGTCTTCACCTCGCGCTCCTCGACGGCCGCGGGCCTGAACACCTGGTGGCTGGACGCCGCCCGCCCGGTGACCTCCGCCGGCGGGTGGCTGCTGCTGGCGGTGCCGCTGTGGAACGAGGACCAGAGCCTGGCCAGCGACACGCGGCCCTTCTGGGACGGGCTGGGCGCCGCCCTGGTCCGCGCCGGCGTCGCCCAGCGCACGCTGGTGCGCCTGGGCTGGGAGATGAACCTGCCGGGCTGGGCGCACCGCGTCACCCCGGCGAACCGGACGGCGTGGACGGCGGCGTTCGCCGCGGCGGCCTCGCGGCTGCGCGCGGCAGCTCCGGGCGTGAGCATCGCGTTCAACCCGAACGAGGGGAACGACCAGACCGGGGTGCCGATGGCCGACCTCGCGCACGACCTGCTCGGCTCCTACGACTTCGTGGGCCCGGACTCCTACAACTGGTACCCGGTGGTGAACGACCAGACCACCTGGGACCAGGTGTACCGGCGCGCCGGGGGCCTGAAGCAGTGGGAGGACTTCGCCCGCGCCAACGGCAAGGGCTTCACCCTGCCGGAGTGGGGCGGCTACCCCGGCGCCTCCGCCGGGCGCGGCTCGGACGGCGCCCTCTACGCCACGCAGGTGGTGGCCCGCTTCCGCGCGCTGGCCGCCCAGGGGGTGCCGGTGGTCGAGTCCTACTTCAACGAGTCGGACCCCTACATCGCGAACTCCCTGTGGTCACCGACCCAGATGCCCGCGCTGGCGGCGGCGTACCGGGCCGCGCTGGCCTGAGCCGCCCGGCGCGCCGCCGCCCGGCTCACTCGGAGACGCGCTGGCTCCTGCTCTTCAGCTCGTCGATCTTCTCGGAGGCGTGCGCCTTGGTGATGCCGTCGGGCACCTCCTCACCCGCCTCGGTGGCCAGCGTCCTGAGGTAGCTGATCTGGGCGCCGGTGGCGGGCTCGCCGCCGGTGACCCAGGTCTCCGGGTCCTTGACGGCCGTCGGGTCGTCCTGCGCACCGGTGCCGGCGTGGTCGGGGTTCAGCTGCGTGCTCTCGCTCATGTGTACGAACCTACGACGGCGCTCCGGCTTCCGCTCGCCAAGACCCCGCGGCCGTGGTCGGCTCGCCGCATGGCCTCAGCACCACCGGCAGCACCCCAGCGCGTCCTGGTCACCGGCGCCACCGGCAACGTGGGCACCGCCCTGCTGCGCCGCCTGGCCCGCGAGGGCGTCGCCGTCTCCGGCGTGGCCCGGCGCGTGCCCGCGCAGTCCCCCCGCGCCGGGGGCGCGGGTGCTCCCCCGGTCCGCTGGCACGGCATCGACATCACCGCCCGGTGGGCTCCCGGAGCGCTGCGGGAGGCGATGGCCGACGTCGACGCCGTCGTCCACCTCGCCTGGCGCATCCAGCCCAGCAGGACGGCCGCCGACCGCGACCGGATGCGCGCCACCAACGTCGAGGGCACCCGCGCCGTGCTGACCGCCGCCGCGGAGGCGGGCGTCGCGCACCTGGTGCACGCCTCCTCGGTGGGCGTCTACGCGCCCGTCCCGGACGGCACCGCGAAGACGCCGGTGCAGGAGTCGTGGCCGCGCACCGGCGTCCCGACGTCCCCGTACAGCCGGGACAAGGTGGCCGCGGAGGACCTGCTCGACGCCGCCGAGGCCGCGCACCCGGGCCTCGCCGTCGCGCGCATCAGGCCCGGGCTGGTGCTGCAGCGCGAGGCGGGCGGGGAGATCGCCCGCTACTTCGGGGGGCCGCTGCTGCCCGCCGGCCTGGTCGGCGGCCTCGGGCGGCGCCGGCTCCGGGTGCTCCCGCTGCTGCCGCTCCCGGACGCCCTCACCGTGCCCGTCGTCCACGCCGACGACCTGGCGGAGGCCTTCTGGCTGGTGCTCGCCGCCCGCGCCACGGGGCCCTTCAACGCCGCCGCCGCCCAGGCGCTGCACCCGGAGGAGATCGCCGCCGCCCTGGGGGCGCGGCGCCGGGTGCGCGTCCCCGTCGCGCTGCTGCGGCGCGCCGCGGAGCTGTCGTGGCTCGCGCGGCTGCAGCCGACCGACCCCGGCTGGGTCGACCTGGGGGCCGGTGCGCCCCTGCAGGACAGCGGGCGCCTGGAGCGCGAGCTCGGCTGGCGCCCCCGGGTGAGCGCGACGGCGGCCCTGGACGACCTCGTCGCGGGCATGCGCGAGGGCGCCGGCGGCGGCACCCCGGTGCTCGCGCCCCGCGGTCCGCTGCAGGGCAGGGCGGAGCGGTGAGCACGCAGGTCGAGCGCCCCGGCGCCGCGCAGTGGGTGCCGGAGCGGGCCGGGGAGGTCGACGCGCTGCGCGCCGCGGCGTCCTCGTGCCGCGGCTGCGAGCTGTGGGAGCCCGCCACCCAGGTCGTCTTCTCCGCCGGCAACCCCCACGCCCCCGTGGCGCTGGTGGGAGAGCAGCCCGGAGACACCGAGGACCAGCGCGGCGTGCCGTTCGTCGGTCCCGCGGGGCAGCTGCTGCAGCGGGCGCTGGAGGAGGCCGGCCTGGGGCGCGACCGGGTCTACGTCACCAACGCCGTCAAGCACTTCCACTTCACGCCCCAGGGGAAGCGGCGCATCCACGCCACCCCCACGGCGGCCCACGTCAACGCCTGCCGGCCCTGGCTCGCCGAGGAGCTGCGCCTGGTCGACCCGCAGGTGGTCGTCCTGCTCGGCGCCACCGCCGCGAAGGCGCTGCTGGGCCCGGCGGTGCGCGTCGGCAAGGACCGGGGCCACCCGATCGAGCGGGAGACCACCCGCGGGACGAAGACGTTCTTCGTCACCACCCACCCCTCGGCGGTGCTGCGCACCCCCGAGGACGCCCGCGACGCCGCCTACGCCGGGCTCGTCGACGACCTGCGGGCCGTCGCGGGCCTGCTCACGGACGAGAGCAGCTCACCGGCCTCCACGGCGACGTCGAGCCGGTCGCCCGGAGGTGCCAGCGGGCACGCCCAGGCCGGGTCGTAGGCGCACGAGGGGTTGTAGAGGAAGTTGAGGTCGACGACGAGCGAGCCGGGCCGCGCGTCGTCGGTCCCCAGGTCGGCGCCCTTGACGGTGTCGAGCAGGTACCGCCCGCCGCCGTAGCTGGTCGACCCCGAGGAGGCGTCCCTCACCGGCAGCCACACCCCGCCGCCGTAGCCGGTGAGCCACCAGACGTCGAGCGGGCCCAGCGGGGTGACGACGCGCCCGAGCCGCTGGTAGCCCACCGCCCCGTCGGTGCCGGTGGTGACCTCGAGCCGGCCAGCCCGCTCCTCAGCCGGGACGTCAGCGGCGGCGGCCTCCAGCGGGAGGGCCCAGCGCAGGGCGGGGTCGTACGCGGCGGTGGGCAGCCCGGTGCGGCGCCGCGGGTCGTCGGGCAGCAGCGGGCTCTGGGGGTGCTCGGCGAAGAGCCGGTCCCGCCCGGTGCGCCAGAGCCGGTGGCCCACCTCCGGGCCGCTCGTGCGGGAGGCCTCCCGCACGTCGGCGTACAGCTGCGCCGTGCGGCGGCGGTAGTCCAGGAGGTCGATCGATCCGGTGCCCACCCCGCCAGCCTGGTGGCGAACGCTCATGATCACGAACGGGTCGGGGTCAGGACCCCTCGGGGCGCACCCAGACCCGCTCGGCCAGCGGGACGCCGGCCTGGCGCAGCTGGTGGGCCAGGCCCTCGCCGTCCGGGGCGCGGACCTCGCGCAGCACGTCGATGCCCGCGGCGCGCGCCGACGCCGAGACCGGCACCGGGAGGACGTGGGAGAGCACCTGCTCGGCGGCCGTGAGCTGGCGGATGGCGATCGCCCGGACGTTCTCGGGGTGCTCGCGGGCGAACTCCCCGTACAGCGCCGGGTCGTGCTGCCCGTCGTCGCCGACCAGGAGCCACCGCACCTGGGGCAGCTCCTGCGCCAGCCGCCGCAGCGCCGCCCGCTTGTGCTCCTGGCCGCTGCGGAACCAGCCGGTGTTGGTGGGTCCCCAGTCGGTGAGCAGCAGCGGGCCCGGGGGGTATCCGTGGCGGGCCATGAAGCGCGTCAGCGTCGGCGCCGCGTTCCAGGCGCCCGTGGACAGGTACAGGACCGGCGTCCCCGGGTGGGCCTGGACGGCGGCGTTGAGCAGGTCGGCCATGCCGGGCACGGGGCTGCGCGCCTGCTCGTGCAGCACGAAGGTGTTCCAGGCGGCGATGAAGGGGCGCGGCAGGGAGGTCACCATGACCGTGTCGTCGATGTCCGACAGGACGCCGTCGTGCTGGTCGGCGCCGATGACCACCACCGGCGCCCGCACGGGAGCGCCCGCGCGCTCGTCGGGGTCGAGCCGGCCGGGGGGCGCTGTGGAGAAGGTGACCTCGTGCACGCCGGCCGGGAGGTCAGAGGGCAGCCGGGCGTCGAGGTAGCCACCGCGCTCGCTGACGAGCTCGTGCGCGACGCCACCGACCGTCACCCAGACCCGCGCCCCGGTCACGGGGGCACTGATGAACGGGCGCCAGCCGCGCAGTGCGGTCAGCGCCCGCTCGCGGAGCTGGTCACGGTCGAGGGGCCCCACCCAGTCCCTCAGGGACGCCGGCACCGCCTCGGGGACGGGGTGCGCTGCGTCGGCCCCGGCGTCGTCGGGCTGCTCGGTCTCGTCGTCGCCGGGGGGCCGGGTGGCCAGGACCCTGCCGAGCACCCGCACCCAGCCGGGGCCGCCGTACCCGGCGTAGCCGATCACGCGAGGCGTCCAGCCGCGGCGCCGGAGCGCTGCGGCGAGGACGGCGTTCAGCCGGTCCTCGACGCGGGCGGCGGCGTGGCGCTCGCGCGGGACGGCCGGACCCTGCGAGCTCACGGGTCGCGAGTCTGCCAGATGGCCGACCCGGCCGGCCGGGCCCGTGGGGGTCTCAGGCCGCACGACGGGCCACGAGCCGCTGCTGGGCTGCGAGGTAGGGGCGGGCTCGCCGCTGCCCACCGCGCCGCGCCACCGCTGCGGCGAGCGCGTCGAGGGCGGCGAGCAGCGCCGCACCGTCGGGCTCCCAGCCCCGGGCCGAGCACTCGACGAGCCAGTCGGCCGGGGTGGTGTGGCCGCGCTGGCCGTTGCACCGCCCGCAGGCGGCCACCTCGTTCTCCGCCCAGCTCGGACCGCCCTTGACGCGGGGCACCAGGTGGTCGGTGGTGGGCGGCACCAGAGCGGTGAAGGCGCGCCCGCACCACAGGCACCGCCCGCCCTGCTGCGCGACCGCGCGCCCCAGGCGGACGGCGCGCGCCCCAGGGTGCTCGTCCACCGCCGCGGTCACGGGGTGAAGACGACCTTGACCGTGCCGTCGGCCTTCTCCTGGAACGCCTCGTAGGCCTGCGGCGCCTGCTCCAGCGGCACGTGGTGCGTCGCGAAGGAGTCGACGCCGAGCGGGTCGGCGTCGGTCAGCAGCGGCAGGATCTCCGGCACCCAGCGGTGGACGTTGGCCTGGCCCATCCGCAGCTGCAGCTGCCGGTCGAAGAGGTACAGCATCGGCATCGGGTCGGCGGCGCCGCCGTAGACGCCGGACAGGGAGATGGTGCCGCCGCGGCGGACCAGGTCGACGGCGGTGTGGAGCGCCGCGAGCCTGTCGACGCCCACCGACTGCATCATCTTCTGCGCGACGGCGTCGGGGACGAGGCCCAGCGCGGCGTGGGCGGCCTGGGCCACGGGCGAGCCGTGCGCCTCCATGCCGACGGCGTCGATGACGGCGTCGGCGCCCCGCCCGCCGGTGAGGTCGCGGACGGCGCCCACGAGGTCGTCGGTGGCGCCCGGGTCGATCGTGCGGGTGCCCCGGGCCTCGACGCGGGTGCGCCGGTCGGCGACGGGGTCGATGCCGATCACCTGCTCCACCCCGAGGTGGGCGGCGACGCGGGTGCACATGTCGCCGATCGGCCCGAGGCCCAGGACGACGAGGCTGCGGACCCCGCCGTCGGCGAGCGCGCGGCCGTCGACGCCGGCGTAGCGCACGGCCTGCCACGCGGTGGGCAGCACGTCGGACAGGTACAGGTAGCGGTCGTCCGGGACGCCGTCGGGGACCTTGATCGGGCCGTAGTGCGCCTGCGGCACGCGCAGGTACTCCGCCTGCCCGCCGGGCACCTGCCCGTACAGCTTGGTGTAGCCGAACAGGTCGGCCCCGAAGCCGCCGATCGGGGTCTCGCGGTTCTGCGTGGTCTCGCACTGGCTCTGCAGGCCGGTGCTGCACGTGGCGCAGTGACCGCAGGAGATGTTGAACGGGACGACGACGCGGTCCCCCGGCCGGATGTGCGTGACCTCGCTGCCGACCTCCTCCACGATCCCCATCGGCTCGTGGCCGAGCACGTCACCGACGTCCAGGAAGGGACCCATCACCTCGTACAGGTGCAGGTCGGACCCGCACAGCCCGCTGGAGGTGACGCGGATGACGGCGTCCGTCGGCTCCTGGACCGCCGGGTCGGGGACGGTCTCCACGGAGACCTTCCGCCTGCCCTGCCAGGTGAGTGCGCGCATGGCTGCGCCCTACCCGCGCGCGGGTCTCCCACGCAGCCGTCCCGAGGGGCGCTGCGGCAGGGGGTGCAGCACGACGTCGACCACCGCGCCGGCGTCGAGGACCGCCGTCATGAACGTGCATGCGGGCTGGCGGCGGCGGTCCGTGGGCGAGCCGGGGTTCAGCATCCTCAGGACGCCGCCGTCGGGCCGGGCCGCGGTGGTGTCCCAGGGGATGTGGCTGTGGCCGAAGGCCAGCAGGTCGGCTTCACCGAAGCGCTGCGCGCAGCGCGCCTCCCGGCCGACGGCGGCACCGGTCTCGTGGACCACGGCGAGGCGCACCCCGTCGACCTCCGCGGTCGCGACCTCGGGCAGTCGGGCGTGCAGCGCGGGGCCGTCGTTGTTGCCCGCGACGCCGAGCAGCCGCGCGCCGGCGGCCCCCGCGCGCTCGGACAGCTCCTCGAGCAGCTCCTCGGTGACCCAGTCCCCCGCGTGCACGACGACGCCGCCCGGCCCGAGGGCGTCGAGCGCCGCCCAGACCTCGCCCGGGAGCGCCCGGGCGCGGGCCGGGACGTGCGTGTCGGCCAGCAGCAGCAGGCGTGTGGACACGGGCCCAGTGTGGGTGCGGCAGACTCGGCGCCTGTGATCGCTCCTCGCCGGGCCCTGCTCCTGGAGAACATCCACCCGCTGGCCGTCGAGCTCCTCGAGGTCGCCGGCGCCGAGGTGCAGCAGCGCCCCGGCGCCCTGTCCGAGGCCGAGCTCGTCGCGGCCCTGCCGGGGGTGGCGCTGCTGGGCATCCGCTCCACGACGCACGTCACCGAGGCGGTGCTCGACGCCGCGCCCGACCTGGAGGCGATCGGCGCGTTCTGCATCGGCACCAACCAGATCGACCTGGAGGCCGCCGCGGCCCGGGGCATCGCCGTGTTCAACGCCCCCTACTCCAACACCCGCAGCGTGGTCGAGCTCGTCATCGCCGAGGTGATCGCGCTCACCCGCCAGCTCACCGTCTTCGACGACGCGCTGCACGCCGGCGTGTGGCAGAAGTCGGCGGCGGGCTCGCACGAGGTGCGCGGGCGCACGCTGGGGATCATCGGCTACGGCAACATCGGCACCCAGCTGTCCGTGGTCGCCGAGGCCCTCGGCATGCGGGTGGTCTTCTACGACACCGCCGAGAAGCTCGCGATGGGCAACGCAGTCCGCCTCTCCAGCCAGGAGGAGGTGCTGGCCCTCGCCGACGTCGTGACGCTGCACGTCGACGGGCGCGCCGGCAACGGCGGCCTGTTCGGCGCCGAGCAGTTCTCGGCGATGAAGCCGGGGGCGATGTTCCTCAACCTGTCGCGCGGGTTCGTCGTCGACCACGGCGCGCTGCGCGACCACCTGGTCTCGGGGCACCTCTCGGGCGCGGCTGTCGACGTCTTCCTCGACGAGCCCCGCCGCAACGGGGACCCGTTCGACTCGCGGCTGCGGGGGCTGCCCAACGTCATCCTCACCCCGCACGTCGGCGGGTCCACGGAGGAGGCGCAGGAGGACATCGGACGGTTCGTCGCGGGCAAGCTGCGCGACTTCGCCGCCCACGGCTCGACGTCGCTGTCGGTGAACGTCCCGCAGGTCATCACGGACGCCGGGCACGGGACGCGCCTGGGGCACCTGCACCAGAACGTGCCGGGGGTGCTCGCGACCGTGAACTCGGTGCTCGCGCGCTACGGGGTGAACGTGGTGGGGCAGTCCCTCACCACCCGCGGCCCGTTCGGCTACGTGGTGACCGACGTGCCGGGCACCATCGACCCGGCGGCCGTCGCTGCGCTGCGGGCCATGCCGGAGACGGTGCGGCTGCGCGTCCTCGCCTGAGCGGGGACGCGCGGGTCAGGTCTCAGACGCGGACGCGGCGGGGGTTGGCCAGCGGCGTCCAGTCCTCGCGCGGGTCGGACGAGACGTCCGCGGTGCGGGTGTCGTCGGTCGGGTCGGTGGTGGCGGCGGTGGGAGCCATGAGGTCCTCCTGGGTGCGGGTGGAGCCGGGTGCTGCTCGGGTGTGGCTGGGGTGGTGCGCGGTGGTCCCGATGGTGCCCGGACGACGTGACGTCCGTGTTGCCCGGCGGTGTCCGGAGATGACGGGTTCCTCCGGTCTCCCGGACCACCGTCCTCCGCCCCGCCACGTCCAGGGTCGTCCTGCTGACTGCACAGCACCTGGGCGCCGGCCGTTGTTCCTCTGAGGTCACCCATGGTCACGATCGACTCGCAGGACCGCCACCCGGTACCGCGGCTCGAGGCGGCACAGCCGCCCGCAGGACCCCCGATGCCACGGACAGTGATGAACCATCACGTTGGGGTACCGCCGCGGGCGGTGGGTGCGAGAGCAGGTCATGCTCTGGGGGTGCAGGAGGCCAGCGTCACGGACCCCCGTCGACGTGCGAGCCGCGCCGGCAGCCCCTGCGGCCCGCTGCGCCGGGTGCTGACGGCCTCCGTGGGCGCGCTGCTGCTGGTCGCCTGCGCCGCCCCGGCGTCCGCCGCGTCGGCCTCGGCCTCGGCGTCGGCCTCGGCGTCGCTGTCGTCCTCCGGGTCGGCGGCGGGGGTCCGCGAGGAGGTGCTCTCCGTGCCCGTCGGCAGCGAGCCGGACGGCGCGGCGGTCGCCCTGGACGCGACCCTCTACGAGCCCGCGAGCGCCACCGCTGCCGACCCGGCGCCCTCGGTGCTGCTCGCCCACGGGTTCGGCGGGACGAAGGACGACCTCGCCGGGCAGGCGCGGTCGCTGGCGGGCGAGGGGTACGTGGTGGTGGCCTGGACCGCGCGGGGCTTCGGGGCCGCCGGGGGCTCGGTGCACCTGGACGACCCCGACTTCGAGGTGGCCGACGCCTCCGCGCTGGTCTCGCTGGTGGCGGCGCGCCCGGAGGTGGAGCAGGACGGCGCCGGTGACCCGCGGGTCGGGGTCGCGGGGGCCTCCTACGGCGGCGCCGTCGGGCTGCTGCTGGCCGGCACGGACCGGCGCGTCGACGCGGTGGCGTCGGCGATCACGTGGTCGGACCTGTCCTCGGCGCTGGACCCGCAGGCCGCGTCGGCGGCGGGGTCGTCGGCGGGGTCGGCGGCGTCGGGGGTCTTCAAGGCCGGGTGGGCCTCGCAGCTGCTGACCAGCCTCACCGCAGCGCCGGCGACGACCGGGTCCAGCGGCTCCGGCGGCGTCGACGGCGGCGTCGACAGCGCTGCCTGCGGCCGGCTCGCGCAGGAGCTGTGCCAGGGCTACCTGCAGGCGGCGACCACCGGTGAGGTGGGCTCGGACCTGCGCGAGCAGCTCGCCCGCTCCTCCCCGGCGACGGCCCTGGCCGGGACGCGCGCCGCGGTGCTGCTGGTGCAGGGCGAGGGCGACTCCCTGTTCGGCCTCGCCGACTCCCTGGCCAACGCCGAGGCCGCCCGCTCGGCGGGGGTGCCGGTCGCCCTGGACTGGGTCGTCCGGCGGGCACGACGGCGGCTTCGACCAGTCGGCCTTCGAGGCGCGCACCGCGGCGTGGTTCGACCAGCACCTGCGCGGCGCCCCCGCCGGCACGGGCGGGTCGGGCGGCACGGGCGGGTCAGCGGCGCCGTTCTCGGTCGCCGTTCCCCAGCAGGACCTGTTCGGCGGGCGCGGCGGCGGTGGCTCCGCCAGCGCGCGCACCCTGTCCGAGCTGCCCGCCCTCGACGGGTCGGCGACCCCGCTGGCGCTGCACCCGGCGTCGGGACGGTCCGCCGAGCAGGTGGTGCTCTCCCCCGCCGGTGGCCGGCCCGCGGCGCTGACGTCGCTGCCCGGCGTCGGCGACGTCGCCTCCCTCGCGGGCCTGGCGGGGAGCGCCGGCACCGGCACGGGCGGCACAGGTGGCTTCAGCACCTCCGAGCTGCCCGGGCAGGCCGCCGTCTTCGAGACCGACGCGCTCGGCGCCCCGCTGACGCTGCTGGGCTCCTCGACGGTGCGCCTCAGCGTCACCTCCTCCGCGCAGGACGCCGTGCTGTTCGCCTCCCTCGTCGACGTCAGCCCCGACGGGTCGACGGCGCTGCCGTCCGGGCTCGTCGCGCCGCTGCGGGTCAGCGGCACGCCGGGGCGGGCCGTCGACGTCGACGTCGTGCTCCCGGCCGTGGTGCGCGACGTGCCCGCCGGGCACCGGCTGCGGCTGGTGGTGGCCACCACGGACTCCGCCTTCGCCGTCCCGACGGACCCCCGGGTGTACTCCGTGTCCCTGCCGCAGGGGTCCCTGGCGGTGGCAGCGGCCCCGGCGTCGGTGAGCGAGCCGGTGGGCGACTCCCTGGACGTGCCGTGGCCGCAGGTCACCGTCCTCGGCGGGGTGCTGCTCGCGGCGCTCGCGCTGGCCCTCGTCGACGCCGCCCGCCGGCGGCGGCGCCCCTCCCCCGCCACCTCCTCCGTCGTCGCGCCGGCGGGGGCCCCGGAGGGGCCGGTGCTGGTGGTCCGCGACCTGGAGAAGGTCTACGGAGACGGGTTCCGGGCCGTCGACGGTGTCTCCTTCACCGTCGAGCGCGGGCAGGTGGTCGGCCTCCTGGGGCCCAACGGCGCCGGAAAGACCACCACGCTGCGGATGCTCATGGGCCTGCTGCGCCCCACCGCCGGCTCCCTGGAGGTGCTCGGGCAGCCGGTGCGGCCGGGCGCGCCGGTGCTCAGCCGCGTCGGGGCGCTCGTGGAGGGCCCCGGCTTCCTGCCCCACCTGTCGGGCCTGGCGAACCTGCGGCTGTTCTGGGCCTCCACCGGCAGGCCGCTGGAGCAGGCCCGCATCGAGGAGGCCCTCGCCGTCGCCGGGCTCGGCGACGCCGTCCACCGGCGGGTCCGCGGGTACAGCCAGGGGATGCGCCAGCGGCTCGGCATCGCCCAGGCGATGCTGGGGATGCCCGACCTGCTGGTGCTCGACGAGCCCACGAACGGCCTCGACCCGCCGCAGATCACCGCGATGCGGGCGGTGCTCCGGGACTACGCGGCCACCGGGCGCACCGTCCTGGTCTCCTCCCACCTGCTCTCGGAGGTGGAGGCGACCTGCAGCCACGCCGTGGTCATGGCCCGCGGGCGGGTGCTCGCCGCGGGGTCGGTGGCCGAGCTGGTGGCGGGGTCCGGGGAGGTGCTGGTCAGCGTGGGCGAGGGGCAGCAGGAGCTGGCGTCGGCGGTGCTGGGGCCGCTGCTCGACGGCGGCCGGACCCGGGGCGGCGAGCACGACGGCGGGCGCCTGCTCGGGTCCCGCGACGGCGGGGTGCTCGTCGCCCCGGGCGAGCAGGGCACGGCGCCGCTGGTGGCGGCCCTGGTGGGACGGGGCGTCGACGTGGGCCTGGTGGTGCCGCAGCGCCACCTGGAGGAGGTCTTCCTGGAGCTGGTCTCCTCGGCGGGTGAGGCTCCGTGAGCGCCTTGCCGCTGCGCGTCGAGGTGGCCCGCCAGCTGTCCCGGCGGCGCACCCGCTGGGTCGGCGTCCTCGTCGTGGCCCTCCCCCTGCTGCTGGTGGGCGCCTTCGCGCTCGGCAGCGGCGACGACAGCGGGGGGACGAGCTTCGTCGACCTGGCGACCTCCAGCGCCGCCAACTTCTCGGTGTTCGCGCTGCTGGCGAGCTCGGGCTTCCTCTTCGTCGTCCTGGTGGCGCTCTTCGCCGGCGACACGGTGGCCGCGGAGGCCAGCTGGGCCTCCCTGCGCTACCTGCTGGCCGCGCCCGTGGGCCGGCGGCGGCTGCTGGCGGTCAAGGCGACCGTGGCCGCGGCGTCCTCCGCGCTGGCGATCGCCGCCTACCTGGTGGTGTGCCTGGGGATCGGCGCGCTCTTCTACGGCTGGGGGCCGCTGACCAGCCCGCTCGGTGACGCGCTGGGGGCCTGGCCCGCGCTCGGCAGGCTGGCGCTGGGGACGGCGTACGTCGTCGTCCAGCTCACCTGGGTGGGCGCCCTGGCGTTCTGGCTCGGCACCCGCACCGACGCCCCGCTGGGCGCCGTCGGCGGGGCGGTGCTGGCGAACATCCTGTCCGCGATCCTCGGCTCGATCACCGCCCTCGGCGACCTGCGCACGTGGCTGCCGACCTACGACGCGGGGGCGTGGACGTCGCTGCTCGCACCCACCGTGGTCTGGGACGACCTGGTGCGGGGGCTCGCGACGTCGCTGACGCTGTCCGTGGTCTTCGCGGTGCTCGCCGTGGCCGGGTTCGAGCGCAAGGACGTCACCAGCTGACCGAGGACCGACCCTGCCGTTGCCGGCGTCGGCTCTGCGTGGTCTCCTACCGGCGTGAGCGCACCGACAGCTCGGCCGGCGAGGACGCTGGGTCAGCGGGTCACCGGCTTGTGGCCGGTCCTGCGACAGGTCACCGGGACGGACCGCACTGCGCACGGCACCGCTGCACGCTCCGCGAAGACCGACGCGACCGTCGCCCGCACCGAGACGGCCGACCGCGTCGTCAAGAGCGTCTGCCCCTTCTGCGCCGTCGGCTGCGGCCAGGACGTCTACGTCAAGGCCGACGAGCACGGGTCGACAGGGTCATCCAGGTCGAGGGAGACCCCGACTCCCCGATCAGCCGCGGCCGGCTGTGCCCCAAGGGCAGCGCCAGCAAGAGCCTCGTCACCTCCCCCTCCCGCGTGACCACGGTGCGCTACCGGCGCCCGGGCGGCACCGACTGGGAGGACCTGCCGCTGCCGACGGCGATGGAGATGATCGCCGAGCGCGTGCTGAAGGCGCGGCGCGACGGCTGGCAGGAGCTCGACGACCAGGGCCACCGCGCTGCGGCGCACGATGGGCTTCGCGAGCCTCGGCGGGGCGACCCTGGACAACGAGGAGAACTACCTCATGAAGAAGCTCTACACGGCCCTGGGCGCCGTGCAGATCGAGAACCAGGCCCGGATATGACACTCCTCCACGGTCCCCGGTCTGGGGACCACGTTCGGGCGCGGCGGGGCCACGACCTTCCTGCAGGACCTCGCCAACGCTGACTGCATCCTCATCCAGGGCAGCAACATGGCCGAGGCGCACCCGGTGGGCTTCCAGTGGGTCATGGAGGCCAAGAAGCGCGGCGCGACGGTCATCCACGTCGACCCCCGGTTCACGCGCACCTCGGCCGTGGCGGACCTGCACGTGCCGCTGCGCGCGGGCACCGACATCGCCTTCCTCGGAGGGCTCGTCAACCACGTCCTGCAGACCGGCTCCTACTTCCACGACTACGTGCTGGCGTACACCAACGCCGCCTCGATCGTCGGCGAGGACTTCCGCGACACCGAGGACCTCGACGGGCTGTTCTCCGGCTGGGACCCGGAGTCGCGCTCCTACGACCCGTCGTCCTGGGCCTACGAGGACGCCGACGAGGCGGCCGCGGCCGGGCAGCGCGGGCGGCAGCCGGGCCGCGCCGAGCAGTCGCTGGCCGACCGGGTCCGACGGTGCGGGCGCCGCCCCGACGTCCACGGAGCCGAAGCGCGACGAGACGCTGCAGCACCCGCGGACTGCGTGTTCCAGATCCTCAAGCGGCACTTCGCCCGGTACACCCCCGAGATGGTGCAGCAGGTCTGCGGCACCCCCGCTGCCGACTTCGTCAAGGTCGCCGACGCGCTGTGCGCCAACAGCGGCCGCGAGCGCACCAGCGCGCTCTGCTACGCCGTGGGCTGGACGCACCACTCCCAGGGCGCGCAGTACATCCGCACCGCGCGCGATCCTGCAGACGCTGCTCGGCAACATCGGGCGCCCCGGCGGCGGGATCCTCGCGCTGCGCGGCCACGCCAGCATCCAGGGCTCCACCGACATCCCGACGCTGTTCAACCTGTGGCCCGGGTACCTGCCGATGCCGTTGGCGCGGCAGCACACCGACGTCGACTCCTACGTCGCCGCGAGCGAGCCGCTGGGCGGGTTCTGGGGCAACAGCCGGGCGTACGCGGTCAGCCTGCTGAAGTCGTGGTGGGGCGACGCCGCGCGCGCCGACAACGACTGGGCGTTCGGGTACATGCCGAGGGTGGGTGACGACCACGGCACGTACCGCACGGTGATGGACATGGTCGACGGGAAGGTCGACGGGTACTTCCTGCTCGGGCAGAACCCCGCGGTGGGCTCGGCCAACGCCCGCCTGCAGCGGTTGGGGATGGCGAACCTGAAGTGGCTCGTGGTCCGCGACCTGCAGATGATCGAGTCGGCCACGTTCTGGAAGGACGGACCGGAGATCGAGACCGGGGAGCTGGTCACCGAGGACGTCGGCACCGAGGTGTTCTTCCTGCCCGCGGCGAACCACGTGGAGAAGGACGGCACCTTCACCCAGACCCAGCGGCTGCTGCAGTGGCACCACAAGGCTGTCGAGCCGCCGGACGACGCCCGCAGCGAGCTGTGGTTCTACTGGCAGCTCGGGCGCATCCTGCGCGAGAAGCTCGCGGCCTCGACCGACGAGCGCGACCGGCCGCTGCTCGACCTCACGTGGGACTACCCGCTGGAGGCCGGTGCGTTCGGGCCGGAGAGCGACCCGCTGAGCGCCGAGCCGAGCGCCGACGCGGTGCTGCGCGAGATCTCCGGGACCCGCACGATGACCGGCCCCGACGGCGCCGTCGACGAGGCCCTGTCGTCCTACACCGAGCTGGAGGCCGACGGGACGACGCGGTCGGGCTGCTGGATCTACTGCGGCGCCTACGCCGACGAGGTCAACCAGACAGCCCGCCGCAAGCCCGGCGACGAGCAGGACTGGGTCGCTGCGGAGTGGGGCTGGGCCTGGCCGGCGAACCGGCGCCCGCTGTACAACCGCGCCTCCGCCGACCCGCGAGGGGAAGCCCTGGAGCGAGCGCAAGAAGCTGATCTGGTGGGACGAGGAGGCCGACAGCGGGACGGGTGCGGGCGAAGGGGAGTGGGTCGGGCCCGACGTCCCCGACTTCGAGGCGACCAAGCCGCCCGGCCTACCGGCCGCCGGAGGGCGCGACGGGCCCGACGCCATCGCCGGCGACGACCCGTTCATCATGCAGAGCGACGGCAAGGCGTGGCTGTTCGCGCCGACCGGCGTCATCGACGGTCCGCTGCCGGCGCACTACGAGCCGCGGAGTCACCGGTGGGCAACGCCGCTCTACCCCGACGGCACCTACAACCCGGCGCGCGCAGCAGTTCGACCGCCCGGGCAACCGCGGTGATCCCGAGCCCGCATCGGACGTCTACCCGTTCGTCTTCACCACCTACCGGCTCACCGAGCACCACACCGCCGGCGGCGATGAGCCGGACGCTGCCGTACCTGGCGGAGCTGCAGCCGGAGATGTTCATCGAGGTCTCCGCCGAGCTGGCCGCGCGAGCGCGGGCTGGAGCACCAGCGGGTGGGCGACGGTCGTCACGCCGCGCGGCGCCATCGAGGCGCGGGTGCTGGTGACGCGAGCGGATCGGCGCCCGCTGCCCGGCGCCGGCGGCATCCAGCTGGTGCACCAGGTCGGGCATCCCGTGGCACTGGGGGCCGAACGGGCTCAGCCACCGGTGACGCGGCGAACGAGCTCGTCGGGGTCGTGCTCGACCCGAACGTCCACATCCAGGACAAGGTCGGGACCTGCGACGTCCAGCCCGGCCGGCGCCCGCGCGGGCCCGCGCTGGTCGCGTTCGTCGCCGAGTACCGCGCCCGGGCCGGCCTGCCCACCGACACCGACGTCCCGACGCCCGCCGGCGGGGCCGAGGAGGGAACCGCATGACGCAGCACCACCGCCACGCTCCACCGACGGCGCGTACGACCCGGCGTCGCACGCCGGGTACGGCGAGGACCACCCGCCGCGGATGGGGTTCTTCACCGACACCTCGCGTCTGCATCGGCTGCAAGGCCTGCGAGGTGGCGTGCAAGGAGTGGAACGACGTCCCCGCCACGGCGAGATGGACCTCACCGGCATGGTCCTACGACAACACCTCGATGCTCGGCGCGAGCACCTGGCGGCACGTGGCGTTCGTCGAGCAGGTGGTGCCGCCCGCGCCCGCCGCGCCGCCCGCTGCGCCGGCGCGCCCCGCCGTGACGCTGGGGATGCCGACGACGCGCCCCGAGGGGTTCCTCGAGCCGGAGGCGTCGCGGCCCCCGTCCGAGCTCGACGGGGCGCAGGGGCCGTCGGGGTCGATCGAGGGCGTGCGCTGGCTGATGAGCTCCGACGTCTGCAAGCACTGCACCCACGCCGCGTGCCTCGACGTCTGCCCGACCGGGGCGCTGTTCCGCACGGAGTTCGGCACCGTCGTGGTGCAGGACGACGTCTGCAACGGCTGCGGCTACTGCGTCGCGGCGTGCCCCTACGGCGTCATCGGCAAGCGGGAGTCGACGGGCAGGGCGCACAAGTGCACGCTCTGCTACGACCGCATCGGCGTCGGCAAGGAGCCGGCGTGCGCGACGGCGTGCCCCACCGACTCCATCCAGTTCGGCGCCCTCGACGAGCTGCGCGAGCGCGCCGACGCGCGCCTGGCGGAGCTGCAGGCGGCGCGGCGAGCCCGACGCCCAGCTCTACGGGCACGACCCGGACGACGGCGTCGGCGGCGACGGGGCGTTCTTCCTGCTGCTCGACGACCCCGAGGTGTACGGCCTGCCGCCGGACCCGGTGGTGACCACGAAGGACCTGCCGTCGATGTGGCGCCACGCGGCGGTGGCCGCGGGCGCCCTGTTCGCCGTCGTCGGGCGGCTTTCGCGGGGCCCCGGGGTGGCAGGTCGTGAGGCCCTCCTGGTGGGGCCGCCGGAGCGGGGAGCAGCTGCCGCGCCCGACCGAGCAGCCCAGCGAGCAGGGCGCACCGCGGGCGACCGCGGAGGGCGTCGGTGACCGGCCGCGGCGCCGGCGGGGCGCGGAGACGCTCGTCGTCCCCGAGGCCGAGTTCCAGTCGTACTACGGGCGGCCAGGTCATCCACACCCCGGTGTGGGAGGTGCCCGACGTGCCCGGCGTACCTCTACCTGGGCGGGATGTGCCGGGGCCGCGTCCGTGATGGGGGCGCTCGCCGACGCGACCGGGCGGCCGCGCGCTGGCGCGGTGGCCCGGTTCGCGGCGGCGGGCGGGTCGGTGCTGTCGCGTCGGTTCCTGCTCGTCGACGACCTGGGGATGCCGTCGCGCTTCCTCAACATGCTGCGGGTGATCAAGTGGACCTCGCCGCGTCAGCGTGGGCTCGTGGATCCTCGTCGCCGTTCTCGACCGTCGCCGCGATGGCGGCCGCGCGCGAGCTGTCCGGCGGCGTCCGCCGTGGCACGAAGGTCGCGGGCAGCGCTGCGGCGCCTGCGGCTGGTGCTGCTGCCGGTCGTGGGCCGCGGCGGGCGGCATCGGATCGGCGGTGCTCGGGCCGCGCGATGGCGACGTACACCGCCGTGCTGCTCGCCGACACCGCCGTCCCGGCGTGGCACGAGGTCTACCCGGAGCTGCCGTTCGTCTTCGCCGCGGCGGCGGCCATGGCGAGCGCCGGCGGGGTCGGGATGATCGCCGCCCCCGTGGCCGAGGCGGGACCGGCGCGGCGGATGGGGTGGCGGGCGCCGCGCCGAGCTGGCGCTGAGCCGCGCGCATGGAGCAGCGCATCGGGCTGGTCGGCGAGGCGTACTCGGACCGGGCGCGCCGGGGTGCTGCTGAAGCTGGCGCAGGCGTCGATGGCGGCCGGTGCGGCGGGGGCGCTGGCCGCGGGCTGCCGGGTGGGGGCGCTCCGCTGACGGACAGCGGGCGCGGCGGACGGTGTCGGTGGTCGCCGGTGCGCTGCTCAACGCCGGGGCCGCGCTGACGCGGTTCGGCGTGTACGAGGCCGGGATGATCTCCGCGCGCGACCCGAAGTACACCGTGGTCCCGCAGCGCGAGCGGCTGGAGGCGCGCAAGCGCGCCGCCGCGGCCGACGCGGAGAAGGCCCCGCCCACCACCGCCTGATCCTCGCCCTCCGCGGGGTGGTGCTGGTCACAGGGGCGCTCATCGCGTGTGGTGGCTCGAACCGGGGGTAAGGGGCCCCCAGAACCGCCCGCAGCGTTCCCGTTCCGTCCCCCGACCTGGAGGTCCCCGTGGCCCGCAACACCGTCTCCCGCTCCCTGCACGACCTCGGCCTCGCCGCCTGGTTCGGCGGCACGCTGGCGAACGCCGTCGCCCTCAACGCCGCCGCCGGCGAGGCGGACGAGAAGGACGCCGGCCGCGTCACCAACGCCGGCTGGAACCGCTGGACGCCGGTCAACGCCGTCGCCATCGGCGCCCACCTGGTCGGGTCGGTCGGCCAGCTGGCCGGGAACCGCGCCCGCCTGGCGGCGCAGCCCGGCGTCGCGACGATGTCGAGCGTCAAGACCGTCCTCACGGTCGCGGCTCTCGGCGCCACCGCCTACAGCCGTGCGCTCGGCAAGGTCGTCGACGCCGCGGGCGCCCCGAAGGTCAAGGGCGGCACGAAGTCGGCGAAGGGCACGCCCGCCGACGTCGCCGCCGCCCAGGGCAAGCTCGACCTCATGCAGTGGGTCATCCCGGGCCTGACCGGGGCGCTCATCGTCGTGAGCTCGTTCGCAGGGGAGCAGCAGCGCCCCTCCGAGGTGCTCGAGAGCCTCGCCGGCCAGCGCTGACCCACCCCGCCCCACCCACCGTGATCATGGGCAGTCGGCTGACGAACGTCGGCCTGCTGTCCATGATCACGGTCGTGTGCGGGGTCAGCGGATGACCAGCACGTGCTCCCCGCGCGGGACCAGCTCCCCGACCACCGGTGACCCCGGGACCTCGCCCGCCACGAGCAGCCCGCCGGAGGTCTGCGCGTCGGCGAGCAGGAGGAGCTCGGTGTCGTCGATGCCGGGACCGGCGCTGAGGTGCGGCGCCACCCAGTCGAGGTTGCGCCGCGACCCGCCCGGCACGAAGCCCGCCGCCAGCGACTCCCGCACCCCCGCCAGGTGGGGCACCGCCGCGGCGTCGACCACGGCGCTCACCCCCGAGGCCCGCGCCAGCTTGTACAGGTGGCCCAGCAGCCCGAACCCGGTGACGTCCGTCGCGCACCGCGCACCGCCGGCCAGCGCGGCGCGGGCGGCGTCGCGGTTCAGCGTGGTCATCACCGCGACCGCCTCCTCGAACACCTCCCCCGTGGCCTTGTGCCGGTTGTTCAGCACCCCCAGCCCCAGCGGCTTCGTGAGCGTCAGCGGCTGACCGGCGCTCCCGGCGTCGTTGCGCAGCAGCCGGTCGGGGTCGCCCAGGCCGGTGACGGCCATGCCGTACTTCGGCTCCGGGTCGTCGACGGAGTGCCCGCCGGCCACGAAGCAGCCCGCGCCGCGGGCGACGTCGAGCCCGCCCCGCAGCACCTCCGCCGCCAGCTCGAACGGCAGCCCGGCCTCCGGTGAGCCGGGTGCCGCCCCCGGCACGGGCCGCGGCCAGCACAGCAGGTTCAGCGCCACCAGCGGCTCCGCGCCCATCGCGTACACGTCGGACAGCGCGTTGGTCGCGGCGATGCGCCCCCAGTCGTAGGGGTCGTCGACGACGGGGGTGAAGAAGTCGGTCGTCGCGACGACGGCCCGTCCGTCGGCGAGGTGGACGACGGCGGCGTCGTCGCCGTCGTCCAGACCCACCACGAGCCGCGCGCCGTCGACGGCCGGGACGAGCGGCTGCCCGCCCACCAGGCCCGCGACCACCGCCTCCAGCTCCCCGGGCGGGATCTTGCACGCGCACCCGCCGCCGTGGGCGTAGCTGGTGAGCCGTCGGGACGTCGGCGCGGTCAGCGCGGTCGGAGTCACCCCGGAAGGCTAGGCAGGCGCCGTGCCGCCTAGCCTGTCGGCACGTCGCGGAGCCCGGAAGCCCCGGAGCCCGCGGTGGGGAGGCGTCAGGGTTCCTGGTGGTCCCCGCGGCCTTCAAAGCCGACGAGACCGAGCACCTCGGTCTGGCGGGTTCGATTCCCGTCCGCCTCCGCTCCCCCGGGTCGTCTCCGCTGGCCGACCCGGCCGGGCCTGGCTAGCGTGCGGGCCGTGCCGAAGCGCCCAGTGCTGCTGCCGCCCGGGCCCGCCGAGCGGCCGTGACCGACCTCCTGCTGGCTGCCGGAGCCGGCCTCGCTTCCGGTCTGGCACTCGTCGCCGGTGCGGCCCTGGCGTGGTGGGCTGCGATCCCGCGCACGGTGGTGGCGACCGTGATGGGGTTCGGGGCTGGGGTGCTGGTCTCCGCTCTGGCGTTCGACCTCGTGGCCGAGGCGACCCGGACCGGGTCCTTCTGGACGGCGATGGCCGGGTTCCTCGGTGGCGCAGTCGTCTACGTCGGTCTCGACGCCCTGCTGGAGCGGCGCGGAGCGCGGAACAAGGGGGGCTCCGGTGGTTCCGGCGGCTCCGGCAGCGGGCTGGGGATCGCGTTGGGCGCGCTGCTGGACGGCATCCCGGAGACGGCGGTGCAGGGGGTCGGGCTCGCCTCAGGTGGCGGCCTGTCCGTCGCGGTGCTGGCGGCGGTGGTCATCTCGAACCTCCCGGAGGGCCTCTCCAGCACCTCCGACATGAAGGCCGGCGGCCGCGGTGCCCGCTACGTCTTCAGCCTGTGGGGCGCCATGGCCGTGGCCTGCTCCCTGTCCGCCCTCGCCGGCTACGCGCTGCTGGGGCCCGCTCCCGCTGCCGTCCGCAGCGGGGTCACGGCCGTGGCCGCCGGTGCGATCCTCGCGATGTTGGCCAACACGATGCTCCCGGAGGCCTACCGGCGAACCAGGACGTGGACCGGTCTCGTCGTCGTCCTGGGGTTCTTCGTCAGCTACGGGGTCCACACCGTCGGCGCGGGCGGCTCGTTGTAGTGACCCGGGACGTTGTTGACGCGGCGATGGGCGGCTGTCCGCCGACGGCGGTGTGGACGCGGTGGTGGTTGCCGGTGTGCGGCCAGTCGCCCAGCGCCTGCCGGCGGGCTGGTGAAGGGGTGTGCGTGGCCGCGTACAAGCACTCATCGGCCATGGTGCGGTTGAAGCGCTCGACCTTGCCGTTGGTCTGAGGACGGTAGGGCCGAGTCCGCTTGGCGATGGTGTCGGTGGCGGCCAGACCGCGGCCCAGGCGCGGCTGCGGTATGCCGCGCCGTTGTCGGTCAGCACCCTGTGCGTGGTGATGCCGTGCTCACCCAGCCACGCCTGCGCCCGGGCCCAGAACGCTGCGGCGGTGGCGCCCTGCTCATCGGGCAGGACCTCGACGTAGGCCAACCGGGAGTGGTCATCCACAGCGACGTGCAGGTACTCATAGCCCACGGTGCGCCCAGCGGACTGGGCGGCGTGGTTGGCGCGGGACTGAGTGCTGGTGTCCGAGCATCGGCCAGCCGCCGCCCTTGCGCAGACGGCCGAGCTTCTTGACGTCGACGTGCACCAGGTCACCAGGTGCGGGGGTAGTCCCGTTCGCGATGCGCGCCGACGAGCGGGGCTGCATCTTCACCGGCACGGTCGCTGTAACGACGCTGCGGATCTGGCTGCGTGACCTCACGAGGTGAGATCCGTCAGACACGCCCTAGTCCTGCGCCTGCGGGCTCAGCCCCCGCTCGGCGAGCGCCGCCCGCAGCGCGCCGGGGCCGGTGAAGAGGACGGCGTCGAGCCCGGCGGCGCGAGCCCCCTCGACGTTCGCCGCGGAGTCGTCGACGAACAGGACCGCCGCCGCCGCGACGCCGAGCAGCTCCAGCGCCGCGGCGAACGCCTCGGGCTCGGGCTTCACCACCCCGAGGGCACCGGACAGGAACGCCGCGTCGAGGCGTCGGGCGACCTCCGGCAGGTGCTCGCCCAGCAGGTCGGCGACGAGGGCGTCGTTGTTGCTGAGCAGCGCGACCACCAGCGGCGGCCGCACCGCGTCGATCACCGCGAGGGCCTCCTCGTCGGGGGCGAAGGCCGCCATCCAGGCGGCGTCGAGGTCGGCGTCGTCGGCGTCGGCCAGCCCCCCGAGCCGCTCCCGCAGGCCGCGGCGCACGCCGTCCGCGTCGACGGCGCCCTCGTCGGCGAGGTCGACGAACCCCGAGGCGTACAGGTGCGTCTCGACCTCCGGCTCCTCCACGCCCGACAGGCGCGCCAGCGCCGCCAGCCGCGGGGCGTGGTCGAAGCGGGCCAGCACGCCGGCGAGGTCGATGAGCAGGTGCGTGGTCGCCACGGCGGAACGGTAGGTCCCTCAGGCCCCGGACGCGCGCCCCGGGTGCTGGCGCGGACCGGGCAGGTCGACGCGCCGCAGCACGCCCAGCATCCGCACCGCGAAGCAGAGGCCCGCGGCCACCACCGCCCACACCGAGCCGACGCCGAGGACGTCGGTGTGCGTGGCGCGCGCGGCGAGGACCACGACGACGGCGGCCAGCAGCGCCGGCACCGCGTACAGGCCCCCGGTCAGCACCTCCGGGGTGCGGCGCACCAGCACGTCGCGCAGCGTCCCCCCGCCCACCGCGGTCAGCCCGCCGAGCAGCACGGCCTGGGTGGGTCCGAGCCCCGCGGCCAGCGCCGTCCCGGTGCCCGTGACGGCGAACAGGGACAGGCCCGCGGCGTCGAGCACGGTCAGCGACCGCGCCACACGCCCGAGGCGGTGGCCGACCAGGCAGACGACGACGCCCCCGGACGCGGCGACGGCGAGGTAGCGCCAGTCCGAGAACGTCGCCGGGGGCACCCGGCCGATGAGCAGGTCCCGCAGGATGCCGCCGCCGAGGGCCGTGATGATCCCCAGCGTCACGACGCCGACGACGTCGAGGCGCACCGCGCGCACCGCCGTCAGCGCCCCGTTCACGGAGAAGGCGAAGACCCCGACGAGGTCGAGGACGAGGAGGGCGGTGGAGCCGGGCACCCGACCATCCAACCGCCGTCCGGCCGCAGCCCCCGCCGCCGCGCGGCACCCGCCCAGCACTTCCTACCCTGCTCGGGTGACACCGCAGCCTGCTGGCGACGACCCGCGCCGCTCGGTGCCCCGCACCGACGCTGTGCTGGCCGACCCCGCGCTGGCGGAGCCGGCCGAGCGCCTGGGGCGCCAGCTGGTGCGCGCGGCGGTCGTGCGGGCGCAGCAGCGGGTGCGCACGGGAGACGTCCCCGGCAGCGTGCCCGCCGTCGTCGCGGCGGTGCTGGCCGACCTGCCGGCCTCGGCGTCGTCCCTGCGCCCGGTGCTCAACGCCACCGGCGTGCTGCTGCACACCAACCTGGGGCGCGCGGCGCTGTCGCCGGCCGCGGTCCGGGCCGTGGTCGACGCCGCCGGGACCACCGACGTCGAGCTCGACCTCGCCACCGGCCGGCGCGCCCGCCGGGGCCGCTCGGCGATGGCCGCGCTGGCGGCCGCCGTCCCCGACGCGCAGGCCGTGCACGCGGTGACCAACGGGGCGGCGGCGCTGGTGCTGGCGGTCACCGCCCTCGCGGGTGGTCGGCTGGACCGCGACGTCGTCATGAGCCGCGGGGAGATGGTGGAGGTCGGTGACGGCTTCCGCCTGCACGAGCTGGTCACGTCCACCGGCGCGCGGCTGCGCGAGGTCGGGACGACGAACCGCACCACCGCCCGCGACGTCGCCGAGGCGTTCGCGGCGGCCCGCGACGAGGGCCGCGAGGTGGGGCTGGTGCTCAAGGTGCACCCCTCGAACTTCCGCGTGGAGGGCTTCACCGCGGCCCCGTCGACGGCGGAGCTGGCGGCGGTCTGCCGGGAGGGGGGCGCGCCGCTGCTGGTGGACATCGGCTCCGGGCTGCTCGCCCCGCACCCCGCGCTGCCCGACGAGCCCGACGCCGCCACCGCCCTGCGCGCCGGCGCCGACCTGGTCACCGCCAGCGGCGACAAGCTCCTCGGCGGCCCCCAGGCGGGCCTCGTGCTGGGCCGTGCACACCTCGTCGAGCAGCTGCGACGCCACCCCCTGGCCCGCGCGGTGCGGGTGGGCAAGCTGACGCTCGCAGCGCTCGAGGCGACCCTCGCCGGGCCGCCGGCGCCGGTCCTGGCCGCGCTGGAGGTGGACGTCGAGGCGCTGCAGGAGCGCGCGGACGCGCTGGTGGGCGCTCTGCTCGGAGCTCTCGGCGACGACGTCGACGTCGACGTCGTGCGCAGCGACGCCGTCGTCGGCGGGGGCGGCGCGCCCGGTGTCGTCCTGGCGTCGGTCGCCCTGGCCCTGCCCGCGGCCTTCGCCGAGCCGCTGCGCCAGCCGGGTCCGGGCGTCACTCCCGTGCTGGGCCGGGTCGATGGCGGGCGGTGCCTGCTCGACCTGCGCTCCGTCGCCCCGCAGGACGACGACGCGCTGCTCTCCGCCGTGCGCGCAGCCCGCGCCGCCGTCGTCGCCAGCGCTGAGAGCCGCTGAGTGCACGTCGTCGCGACCGCCGGGCACGTCGACCACGGCAAGTCCTCCCTGGTCCGGGCCCTGGCCGGGGGCCTCGACGGTCCAGGGGGCTTCCGCGGCGGCTCGCCGTCGGACCGGCTCGCGGAGGAGCAGCGCCGCGGGCTGACGATCGACCTCGGCTACCTGTGGACGCGGCTGGCCGTCGGCTCCGGCGCGAGCGCGCACGACGACGACGTCGCCTTCGTCGACGTCCCCGGCCACGAGCGGTTCGTGCCGACGATGCTCGCGGGCGTCGGCCCGGTGCCCGCGGTGCTGTTCGTGGTCGCCGCTGACGGCGGGTGGATGCCGCAGTCCTCCGAGCACCGCGACGCCCTCGCCGCCCTCGGGGTGCGCCACGGCGTGCTGGTGCTGACGCGCAGCGACCTCGCCGACCGCCTCGACCCTCGTGACGGCGCGGGCCGCCGCGCCGAGGTGCTCGCCCGGGCGCGCGACGAGCTCGCCGGGACGTCGCTGGCGCAGATGCCCGCGGTCGCGGTGAGCAGCAACACCGGCGAGGGCCTGCCCGCGCTGCGCGCGGCGCTGGGTGCGGTGCTGGCGCGGGTGCCCGTGCCGGACCCGGCGGCGCCGGTGCGGCTGTGGGTCGACCGGAGCTTCGCCGTCCGCGGCGCGGGGACGGTGGTGACGGGCACGCTGCCCGCGGGGACCGTCAGCGTCGGTGACCAGCTCGCCCTGCCCGACGGCTCGCGCGTGACGGTCCGCGGGCTGCAGGTCCTGGAGCGGCCGGTGGGGTCGGCGTCCGGCACCGCGCGCGTCGCCCTGAACCTGCGCGGGGTGCCCGCGAGCGCGGTGCACCGCGGCGACGCGCTGTCGGCGCCGGGGACGACGACGGCGGCCGACGTCGTCGACGTCGCGGCTGCGCCCGCTGCCGAGCTCGGACGGAGAGAGCGCGCGGTGGCCGGAGCAGCTGGTGCTGCACCTGGGCTCGGCGGCGGTGCCGGTGCGGTTCCGGCCGCTGGACGGCGGGCACGCGCGGCTGGCGCTGCGCACGCCGCTGCCGCTGCGGGTCGGCGACGTGGGGCTGCTGCGCGACCCGGGCGGTCACCGCGTGCTGGCGGGCGTCGTCGTGCTCGACCCGGCGCCGCCGCCGCTGGGCCGCCGGGGTGCCGCCCGCGAGCGCGCCGCGGTGCTGGCCGACGTCATCGAACACCCCGACGCCGCCGGGGAGCTGCGGAGGCGGCGCGTCGTCGTGCGCGGGCAGCTGCGGGAGCTGGGTGTCGACGACGCCGCCGTGGCCGCGCTGGCCAGCGCCCCCGGGGTGCTGCGCGACGGCGAGCGCTTGCTCGACCCCGACGCCGCCGCGGCGCTGCGGCCGCGGCTGTCCGGCGAGGTGGACGCGCACCGGCGCGAGCACCCGCTGGAGGCCGGTCCGACGCTGGAGGCGGTGCGGCGGCGCCTGGGCCTGCCGACGACGGGGCTGGTGGCAGCTCTGCTGGCGAGCACGTCGACGGCGGAGGGCGCACCGCTGGCGGAGCGTGACGGGCGGGTGGTCGCCGTCGTCCCTGCCGCTGCGTCGGCGTCTGGGGGGGCTGCGAGGCCTGCGGGGTCGGGTCCGGCGCTGCCGCCCGCGGTGGCCGGCGCCGTCGCCGCCGTCCTGGCCGACCTCGCCGACGCCCCCTTCGCCGCACCCGAGGCGCACCGGCTGCGCGACCTCGGGCTGGGCCCGCGCGAGCTGGCTGCCGCGGTGCGCGTGGGCGCGCTGGCGCGGGTCGCCGACGGGGTCTACCTCTCCCCCGCGGCCCTCGACGGGGCGGCGGCAGCGCTGGCGGGGCTGCCGCAGCCGTTCGCGATGGCCGACGCGCGCCGGGCCTGGGGCACGTCGCGGCGGGTGGCGGTGCCCCTGCTGGAGCTGCTGGACCGCCGCGGCGCGACGCGGCGGCTGCCGGACAGCACCCGCACCCTCACCCGCTGAGCCTGCGCTGGTCGGGCTGGGAGCAGGTCGGGGACCCGTCCTCCCGGTGGGGTCGCGGCGTCCCGGCCGGGCGCGCTCCACCCGGGACGCCGTGACCCCACCGGGACGCTGCGTCCCCGAGCAGGCGCACAGCGGTCGCCGTGGCCGACCGGGGGGAGGTGGGCGCCCGCGCGTCGCGGACGCCTCCCGGGTGGGGCCGCGCTAGGTTGCGCGGATGTCCACCATCGGCGCCCCGCTCGCGATCCTCACGTTCCTGGTGCCGGTCGTGCTGCTGGGCGTGGTGCTGTACCTGGCGGTGCGCTTCGGCGTCGCCCACGGGATGCGTGACGCCCGCCGCTCCGCGCTGCGCGACGACCCGCGGCCCCCGCACACCGGCGGACCGGGGCACGACCTGCCCTGAGAGACCGCCCAGCTCCTCGACGTCGTCGACGTCGTGCTGGCGCGCCAGCAGCTGGCGATCGACGAGGTGGTTCACCTCGCCCGCGGCGGCCACGAGCCGCACGCGACGTGCGCGGCGCAGGGCTGGCCGCGGCGGTGGCGGGCGAAGCTCGACGTCACCCGGTCCCTGGCACCGGAGGTCGGCTGACGCTCGGCCCGACCCCGATCCGTGATCATCGAGACCGGATGATCACAGATCGAGGTCAGCGGGGTTCGAAGCTGGACGTCGTCGTCAGCTCGCTGCGGGCCGCGATGACGACGAGCACCAGCGCCACCACCGTCATCACCGCGCTGAGCGCGAACACCCCGCTGTACCCCAGCGCCGAGCTGGCGCCGCCGGCGATGATCGGCCCCGAGACGATCGCGCCGACGCGGCGGGTGTTCGCGAAGATCCCCGCCGCCAGGCCCGGGCGCGGCAGCACGTCCTGGAAGAACGTCAGCCCCGTCCCGACGACGGCGGCGAAGAACCACGCGTTGAGCACCTGCAGCCCGATCAGCGACCAGGGACCGCTGACCACGGCCATCCCGGCGTAGTAGGCGACGCCGACCAGCGCGCCGCTGGCGAGCAGCACCAGGTCGGGCACGCGCCGCCCGAGGCGTCCCAGAACGAACAGCGCCGGCACCTCCAGCCCCGCGGCCACCGCGAGCGCCGCGCCCGCCCACACGACGTCCAGGCCGAGGTCGCGGCTGACCAGCAGGGACATCACGGCGACGGCGGCGTTGTTGGTGGCCTGCAGCAGCACGAAGGCGACGACGACGACGCCGACCGCCATCGCGCGTCCTCGCCGGGACGACGGCGCCGGCTGGGCCGGGTCGGCGACGCGCGACGTCGCGGCGGGTGCGGCCCGGGGTGCCCGTCGCACCAGCAGCGCGGTGGTGCCGGCGTTCACGAGCGCGACGGCCATCAGCAGCCACAGCACCGAGCGCTGCCCGACCCAGCTGATCGCGAGGGTCGCCAGCGGGGGGCCGGCGACCCAGGCCGCCGACGACCACGCCCGGGTGCTGGCGACCCGCTCCCGGGAGGCGCCGCTGTACCGCAGGTGCGCGAACAGCAGCGAGGTGCCCACCGATGCCGGGCCGCCGAGCACCACGAGGGCGACCACCGCTGCGGGCAGGCCCGAGACGGCGAGCAGCGCGGCGGCCAGTGCCACGGTGAGGACGGCGCAGGCCAGCAGCGGCCGCAGGTAGTCGCCGCGGCGGTCGGCCCACACGGGCACCACCAGCGCGGCGACGAAGGAGGCGGCCCCGTTGATGACCAGCACCGTGCCGACCTGCGCCGCGCTCGCGCCGTAGACCTCCACCAGCAGCAGGGCCAGCACCGGGTTCAGCAGGGAGAACTGCAGCCCCCACCACAGGGCGGCGGCGCGGGTGAGCCCCCGGTCGTCGGTCGTGGGCGCAGCGGTGGGCACCGTCGCCACGCTAGGTCGCCGCCAGTGGGACTGGGGCGGCGGAGCAGGCCCTGGCAGGGCCCCCCTCCGCGGCCGTCCGTCCCTGGCCGGCGTCGCACCCGGCGCCTAGCGTGGGTGCGTGGCCACCGCAGCGACGAGCGCGCAGATCCGCGACTTCCTCAGCAGCCGGCGCGCCCGCGTCACCCCCCAGCAGGCGGGCCTGCCCGACGACGACGGCGGCAGCCGCCGCGTCGCGGGGCTGCGCCGTGAGGAGGTCGCGGTGCTCGCGGGCGTCTCGGTCGACTACTACGTGCGGATGGAGCGCGGCCACCTCGCCGGCGCCTCGGACGGGGTGCTCGACGGGCTGGCGCGGGCGCTGCAGCTCGACGACGCCGAGCGCGAGCACCTGGCGGCCCTGGCGCGGGAGAGCGGGCCCGGCGCCGCCCGTCGCCGTCGCCGCGCCCCCGCGGGGGTGACCCCCGGCGTCCAGCGGCTGCTCGACGCCGTCACCGACGCCCCCGCGTGGGTCCGCAACGGCCGCTTCGACGTGCTGGCGATGAACCCGCTGGCGCGCGCCCTGTACTCCCCCGTCCTGGAGTCGGACCCCCGGCGCCCGGCGAACACCGCGCGGTTCATCCACCTGCACCCGGAGGCCGCGGCGCAGTTCTTCGTCGACCACGAGCGGGTCGCTGCCGACTCCGCGGCGATGCTGCGCCTGGAGGCCGCGAGGAACCCGCACGACGAGGCGATGGCCGCGCTGGTCGGTGAGCTCTCCATACGGTCCGAGCAGTTCCGCCGCGCCTGGGCCTCGCACGACGTGTTGCTGCACCGCAGCGGCACGAAGCGGCTGCAGCACCCCGCCGTCGGGCGGCTCGACCTCGACTACGAGGCGCTGCAGCTGACCTCCGCGCCGGGGCTGCAGATGAACACGTACACCGCGCCGGCGGGCTCCCCGAGCGCCGACGCGCTGCGGCTGCTGGCCTCCTGGGCCGCCACCACCCAGCTGCCGGAGCTCGTCAGGAACGGCTGACCGCGAGCCGCGCCACCAGCTCAACGACTCAGGCGACCGGCGAGCTCCAGCGCCTCCCGGCACCAGCCGACCAGGTGCGCCAGCGCCAGCCCGCGCTGCTGGAACAGGTGCTCAGCGTCGGCGACCCGGTGGTAGGCCCGCTGCTCGGCGGCCCCCGCGGCCCCCAGCAGCCGCGGCAGCAGCCAGGCGTACTTCACGCACGACGACACGACCCCGAGCCGCACCTCCTGCGCCGACCCGCGCCAGCCGGCCTCCCGCAGACCGGTCAGGTACGCGCTCGAGCAGGCCTCGTCGAGCTCCCCGAGGCGCTCGGCGGGCCAGAAGAGGTCGAAGAC
Organism: uncultured Actinomycetota bacterium; assembly: GCA_963781365.1. Lineage (GTDB taxonomy): Bacteria > Actinomycetota > Actinomycetes > Actinomycetales > Quadrisphaeraceae > Quadrisphaera. The sequence continues at coordinate 88,602 of CAWAFR010000009.1, forward strand.
CGCGTCGGGCAGGTGGTTGCCGACGTCCTCCCCCACGGCTCCGTCACCGGCGAAGGCCCAGTCCAGCAGCACCACCTCACCGTCCGGGCGCCGCACCTCGTTGCTGACCCAGACGTCGAGGTGGCTGCGGGTGCGCGGCAGGGCCTCGGAGACCGAGAGCAGCCGCTCCCGCTCCGCGACCAGCTGCCCCCAGCCCTCGCGCAGGCCCGCGGGCCAGGTGTCGCGGACCAGGGGCTGCGCCCAGGCGGCGTCGTCGTCGAGCAGGTGCCAGGGCGCCGGCCTGCTGCTGGAGTACTGCCGCAGGAACCCCCGCGACGCCCACGCCGCGTCCAGCGGACCTCGGGCCTGCCAGCGCCCGAGCCCCGCGGCGACGGCGACGTGGTCGGCCAGGGCGAACCCGGTGCCGGGTGTGCCGGCCACATCCTCCATCCACAGCACCGCGCCGCCCGCGTGCTCCACGACGTCGCAGTCCGGCGTACCCAGCCCGGTGCCCTCCAGGCCGCGGCGCAGCGCGGGGTCGCGGTGGGCGTCGGCCTCGCGGCGCCAGGAGTTCCAGTGGCGCGGGTCGTCGGAGGCCGCCCACGGGCCCGGCGGCCCCGCCGGCCCCGCAGAGGACGACGGTGACGACGACGGCGCGCGCAGCTCCTTGCGCACGGCCGTCCGCCCCGCGGCGTCGGTGACCCGCTCGACTCCGGCCGTCACCTCGTTGATCGGGTTGTGCCGCAGCTCCTCCCGCCGGACGACCTCGGCGTCAGTGCGCGGGCCCACCGGTGACCGGGCCCTGCGACGACCAGGCGAAGTCGATCCAACGGTCCGTGCGCCGCCACACGTACTCGCAGCTCACCACGGAGCGGGGCTTCTCGTAGATCACGGCGGAGCGGACGTCGGCGACGTGCCCGGCGCAGAAGTCGAGCACCAGCTGCAGGGTGCGCCCGGTGTCGGCGACGTCGTCGACGACGAGCACCCGCGACCCGGCGATGTCGACAGCCTGGAGCACCGGCGGCAGCACGACGGGGACGTCGAGGCGCTCGTCGATGCCGGTGTAGAACTCCACGTTCATCACCGCGGTGTTCTTCACGCCGAGCGCGTAGGCGATCGCCCCGCCGGGCACGAGCCCGCCGCGGGCGATGGCCAGCACCACCTCGGGCTCGAAGCCGTCGGCGGCGACCTGCTGCGCGAGCTCGCGCACCGCCGTCCCGAACAGGTCCCAGGTCAGGACCTCCCGCTCTGCTGCTGCATCTGTGCCGTCCGTGCTCTCACCCACCCCGCAGACCCTATGGCTGCGGGCCCGGCTGGCAGTGGGGGCACCACCAGGTGCGGCGGTGCACGCCCCAGCGCTCGGTGTCGGCGCTGGAGGCACCCGAGACCGCCTCCACCACCCGGACGGTGGTCCCGCAGCGGCGGCAGGGCTGGCCCGCGCGGCCGGCGACCCAGTGGTCCTGCCCGGGCCGGGTGTCGCCGGTGGTGGTCTGGTACCCGGTGGTGCCGGACGCCGACGCGCGCAGCGCGCGGGCGGCGCGGTCGACGACGAGCGCGGCTCCGCCCTCCCCCAGCTCCCCCACCGGGGTCCACGGGCTGCGCCCGAGCAGGAAGCAGAGCTCGTTGGCCCACAGGTTGCCCAGCCCGGCCATGACGCGCTGGTCGAGCAGGGCGCCGGCGAGGGGGCGCGCCGGGTCGGCGGCGAGGTTCGCCGCGGCCAGCGCGAGGTCGGAGTCGTCGTGCAGCAGGTCGGGCCCGAGGTGGCCGACGGCGTCGTGCTCGTCGGAGGTGCGCAGCAGCTCCACCACCGGCAGCCGCATCCCGGCGGCGCTGCGCTGCTGGTCGGTGACGAGCAGGACGCGGACGTCGGCGTGGCGGGCGGCGGGCAGGCGCTTGCCGGGCCCGAGCAGCGCCCACTCGCCGTCCATCCGCAGGTGGGTGTGGAGGGTGAGCGCCTCGCCGTCGAGGTCGAGCCGCGTCAGGAGGTGCTTGCCGTGCGTGGCGTGGCCGAGGACGCGGGCCCCGGCGAGGTCGGCGCCCGCGTGGGCGGGCACGAGGAGCTTGCCGGCGACCAGCCGCCGGCCGGCCAGCACGGCGTCCATCCGCCGCGCGAGCCGCGCCACGGTGTCTCCCTCGGGCACCGCCCGATCCTCGCCCGCCCGGGGGCTCGCAGCGACCCCGCGCGCCGCCAGGTGGGCAGGATCGGGTCCGGTGAGCAGCCCTGGGTCCGGGTGGAGGCCCTGGTGCGGACGCAGACCTGCCCACCGGGCCTGCGCCTGCCCACCCCGAGGCGATCAGCGCCTCAGCCCGACCTCAGCTCGGGGAGAGCTCCCGCGGCCGCGACGTCTCCAGGTCGGGCAGCCGCACGGCCGCCACCGAGCCCCGGGCTCCGGCCTCGCCCGCCAGTCGCAGCGCCTCCATCACCACCGACGGCTCCCGCTCCACGACCCGCGCGCGCCGCAGGACGGCGGGCACCACGGCCACGCCGTCGGAGCGCCGCTGCAGCAGCAGGGCCACCAGCGCGATCACGGCACCGGCCGCCGCGAGCAGCGCCCCCACGACCATCGTCGAGCGCAGCCCGAACCCCGCGGCCAGCACCTGCGCGCCGGCGGCGGCACCGAGCGCGTTGGCAGCGTTGAACGCCGCCTGGTTCGCCGCGGAGGCCATCAGCCCCGTGCCGGGGGCCACCGAGATGACCCGGTTGATGAGCGTCGGCCCCACGAAGAAGGCGACGACGCCGAACGCGACGAGCGCCACCACCGCGGTCACCGGAGCCGACGACGCCGCCAGCACCACCAGGCAGGCCACCGCGAGCGCCCCGAGCCCGACGACGACGGACCCCTCCGGCCACCGGTCCGAGGCCCGGCCGCCGAGCAGGGTGCCGGCGACGGTGCCCAGGCCGTAGGCCACGAGCACCCAGGCCACGGCGGCGGCGGGGAAGCCGGCGAGCTCGGTGAGGATCGGGGAGACGTAGCTGTAGACGGCGAACAGCCCGCCGGTGCCGACGGCGGTGGCCGCCAGGGTCAGCAGCACCTGCGGGCGGCCCAGCCCCGCGAGCTCGGCGCGCAGCGGCACCGGCGCGTCGCGCCGCAGCGGCACCCAGGCCAGCACGGCGACGGCGGTGACCACGCCCAGCACGCCCACCAGGCCGAACGCCCACCGCCAGCCCAGCACCTGGCCGAGCGCCGTCCCCACGGGCACCCCGAGCACCTGCGCGACGGTGAGGCCGGTGAAGACCCTGCTGATGGCACGCCCCTCGCGGCCGGGCTCGGCCAGGGAGCGGGCGACGACGGCGGCGACGCCGAAGAACGAGCCGTGCGCGAGGCCGGTGACGAACCGCGCCGCGAGCAGCGCCTCGTAGCCGGGGGCGAACGCCGTCGCCAGGTGTCCCAGCACGAACAGGACCATGAGCCCCGCGAGCACCCGCTGGTGCGGGAAGCGCGTGGACAGCGCGGTGAGGGTGGGGGCGCCGACGACGACGCCGAGCGCGTACGCGGAGATCGCGTAGCCGACGGCGGGCACGGAGACCTCGAGGTCGCCGGCGACCTCGGGCAGCAGGCCCATCATGAGGAACTCGGTGGAGCCGATCGCGAAGGCGCCAGTGGCCAGGGCCAGGAGGGCCGGTGCGGGGCGCGGGTGCTCGAGGGACACGGTGAGGGGCCTTCCGTCGGTGCTGCCGTCTGCTGCAGGGGAGGCCCCGTCGTCGCCCCAGGAGCATCCAACCAGCCGTAGCCTGCTCGCGTGCCCGCTCCGGCCGACGCCGCCGCCCTGATCGCCCTGTCCGCCCACCCGTACGTGCGGCTGACCACCTTCCGCCGCTCGGGCGCGCCCGTGGCCACGGCGGTGTGGCTGGTGGCCGACCGCTCGGCGCTCGGCGGGCGCGACGGCGACCTGCTCGTCATGACCGGCGCGGAGACGGGCAAGGTCAAGCGGCTCCGCCACACCGGACGGGTGCTGCTGGTGCCGAGCGACTCCCGCGGCCGCCCGAAGGAGGGCGCCGTCGAGCTGGAGGCCCTCGCCGAGGTGGTGGTCGACCCGGCGGCGGTGCGGCGCACGCTGCTGCTGGTGCGCATCAAGCACCGCCTGCTCGGGCCGGTGGTCCTCGGCGCGCAGCGAGCCTCGCAGGCGCTGGCGCGGCGCCGCGGGAAGCAGCCGATGACGCGGGTCGCCCTGCGGATCCACCCGCTGCGGCCCGAGCGGGGCTGAGGCCGCGCCGGGGCTGGGGATGCGATCTCCCCGCGACCGGCGCAGCGTGGGGGCTCGTGGACACACGCACACTGGGGCGCACCGGCGTCCAGGTCAGCCCGCTCTGCCTCGGCGCCATGATGTTCGGCGCGTGGGGCAACCCCGACCACGACGACTCGGTCCGGATCATCCACCGCGCGCTCGACGCCGGCATGAACTTCGTCGACACCGCTGACGTCTACGCGCAGGGCGAGAGCGAGGAGATCGTCGGGAAGGCCCTGCTGGGCCGCCGCGACGAGGTCGTCCTCGCCACCAAGGCGCACGGGCAGATGGGCGAGGGCGCCAACCGGCAGGGCAACTCCCGCCGCTGGCTGGTCCGGGAGGTCGAGGACAGCCTGCGCCGGCTGCAGACCGACTGGATCGACCTCTACCAGATCCACCGCCCCGACCCGACGGTGGCGAGCGAGGAGACGCTGTCGGCTCTCACGGACCTGCAGCGCGCCGGCAAGATCCGCTACTTCGGCTCCTCGACCTTCCCCGCCCACGAGGTCGTCGAGGGGCAGTGGATCGCCAAGGAGCGCGGGCTGTCGCGCTACGTCACCGAGCAGCCGCCGTACTCGATCCTCGTGCGCGGCGTCGAGCGCGACCTGCTGCCGGTGGCGCAGCAGCACGGCCTGGGCGTGCTGCCGTGGAGCCCGCTCGCCGGCGGGTGGCTGACCGGGCGCTACCGCAAGGGGCAGGAGGCGCCGACGTCGTCGCGCGCGCAGCGGACCCCGGCGCGCTTCGACCTGTCGACCCCGGACAACCAGCGCAAGCTCGAGGCCGCCGAGGCCCTGGCGCTGCTCGCCGAGGACGCCGGGATCCCGCTGGTGCACCTGGCGCTGGCGTTCGTGCTGGCGCACCCCGCGGTGACCAGCCCGATCATCGGCCCGCGCACGATGGAGCAGCTGGAGAGCCAGCTGGGCGCCGTCGACGTGGTCCTGTCCCCCGACGTGCTCGACCGCATCGACGAGATCGTGCCCCCGGGCACCACGCTCGCCGCCGCCGACGCCGGCTACCAGCCGCCGTCGCTGACCGACGCCGCCCTGCGGCGCCGCTGAGAGGACCACGATGACCACCGACACCACCGTCCAGCGCGCCCCGCGCCGCCTGCGCGAGCTGTCCGTCTCCCCCCTCGGCCTGGGCTGCATGGGGATGAGCGAGTTCTACGGGGGTGCCTCCGACCGCGACGACGACGCGTCGATCCGCACCATCCACCGGGCGCTCGACCTCGGGGTCACGCTGCTCGACACCGCCGACATGTACGGCCCCTTCACCAACGAGCGGCTCGTCGGGCGGGCCATCGGGGGCAGCTCGGGGCGTCGCGAGGAGGTCGTGCTCGCGACGAAGTTCGGCAACGAGCGCCGCGATGACGGCACGCGCCGCGTCAACGGCACCCCGGAGTACGTGCGGTCCGCCTGCGACGCGTCGCTGAGCCGGCTCGGCGTCGACCACATCGACCTCTACTACCAGCACCGGGTCGACACGACCGTGCCCGTGGAGGAGACCTGGGGCGCGATGAGCGAGCTCGTCACCGCCGGCAAGGTGCGCTTCCTGGGGATCTCCGAGGCCGCGCCCGACACCATCCGGCGCGCGAACGCGGTCCACCCGGTCACGGCGCTGCAGACCGAGTGGAGCCTGTGGACCCGCGACGTGGAGTCCGACGGCGTCCTCGACGTCGTCCGCGAGCTCGGCATCGGCTTCGTGCCGTACTCCCCGCTGGGGCGCGGCTTCCTCACCGGGGCGATCACGTCCCCCGACGACTTCGCCCAGGACGACTTCCGCCGGAACAACCCGCGCTTCCAGGGCGAGGCGTTCGCGGAGAACCTGCGGATGGTCGACCGGGTGCGCGCCATCGCGCAGGAGAAGGGCTGCACGCCGGCGCAGCTCGCGCTCGCGTGGGTGATGGCGCAGGGGCCCGACGTCGTCCCGATCCCCGGGACGACGAAGGTGTCGCGGCTGGAGGAGAACGTCGGTGCGCTCGACGTCGTCCTGGACGCCGAGGACCTCACCCGCCTCGACGAGGCCGCACCGGCCGGCGCGACGGCGGGTGAGCGCTACCCCGACATGAGCACCGTCCGACGCTGACCCCACCCCGACCGTGATCATGGGCGGTGGGCCGATCGGCCGACCGCCCGTGATCACGGGTGTGAGCGCCCCGCCACGGGGAAGGGACGGGCCATGAGCGGGCAGAAGAGCTTCAGCAAGGGCGACGACGTCGAGTGGTCCTCCCACGGGAACACCGTGGAGGGCACCGTCGAGGAGGAGATCACCGAGGACACCGAGGCGGGCGGCCGTCAGGTGAGGGCCAGCGACGACGACCCGCAGTACCTCGTGGAGAGCGACAAGACCGGCAAGGAAGCCGTCCACAAGCCGTCAGCCCTGAAGGAGGCCTGACCCACCCCTCCATCCGTGATCATGGGCGGTGCGTCGGTCCGACGCGGCCCACCGGCCATGATCATGACCGGAGGGGGGCGGCCTCCGCCGTGAGGTGGAGGCGCTCGCCGGGCAGCGGGGTGCCGCTGCGGACGGCGAGCGCCCAGCTGCCGCCCTCCGCACCCGCGGTCCCACCGGCGCCAACGGGCTCCGCGCACAGCGCGGCCCGCGAGCCCAGCAGCAGCGGCGACCCGAACCGCGCCCGCACCTCGACGGCACCGCCCAGCTGCGGCGCCACCTGACCCACGGCCCGCGCCAGGGTCCACATGCCGTGAGCGACGGCGCCGCGGAAGCCGAACCCCCGCGCGGCGAGCGACGACACGTGGATCGGGTTCACGTCACCGCTGGCCGCGGCGTAGGAGCGCCCGGTCGTCGTCGGCACCTGCCAGCGGGCGACGACGCGCTCGGGCGCACCCGGGAGCGGGAGGGGTGCGCCGTCCACGTCCCGCGGGACCTCCTGCGCCGCGGCCCCCCGGGCCAGGTAGCCGCTGGTGCCCTCCCAGACCACCTCGTCGCCGGTGGTGAGCACGGCGTCGAGCTCGACGACGACGCCCTTCGGGTGCGGCAGCGGTCCGCGCGCCGACACCCGCACCTCGACGCGCTCCCCCACGGCCAGCGGCCGGTGCTGCCGCACCCGCTGGGTGACGTGCACGAGACCGGGCAGCGGCAGCGGGAAGTCGGCAGCGGCCAGCAGCTCCAGCTGCGCTGCGAACGCCAGCAGGTGCGGCCCCGTCACCGGCAGGTCGCGCCCGAGGGGGACGCCGGTGGCCAGTGCGAGATCAGCGGCGCGTCCGGCGTCGACGGCGGCACCCGGGTGCACCACCGCGCGCACCGGCAGCACCAGCGGCCGCCCCGCCGCAGCGGCCGCCCGGACCGAGGCGCCCTTGCGCCGGGCGCCCAGCACCGCGCGGGCGTGGACCGGCGCCAGGCTCACGCGCCCCGTCGGACCGGTGCTCACGCGCCCACCAGCGCCTGCCCGCACACCCGTACGACCTGACCGGTGACGCCCGCGCTGGCGGGCTCGGCGAGCCACGCGACGGTCTCGGCGACGTCGACCGGCAGCCCGCCCTGCTGCAGGCTCGACGTCCGACGGCCCAGCTGGCGCAGCAGCGGCGGGATCCTCGCCGTCATCTCCGTCTCGACGAACCCCGGCGCGACGGCGTTCACCGTCACCCCGCGCCCGCCGACCTCGGGCGCCAGCGCCCGCACCCACCCCGCGACCCCGGCCTTGGACGCCGCGTAGTTCGCCTGCCCGCGGTTGCCCGCCAGGCCCGACGTCGACGAGACGCCGACGACGCGGCCGCCCTCGCCGAGCAGCCCCGCCTCCAGCAGCGCCTGCGTGAGGCGCACCGGCGCCGCGAGGTTCACCGCGAGCACCGCCGCCCACCGGGCGGCGTCGAGGTTGACGAGCAGCCGGTCCCGGGTGATCCCGGCGTTGTGGACGACGACGAGCGGCAGCCCGGACCCGCCCCACCGCTCGCGCAGGTGCGCGGTGAGCAGGGCGGGGGCGTCGTCCCGAGCGACGTCCAGGGCCAGCGCGGTACCGGCCACGGCGTTCGCGGTGGCCGCGAGGTCACCGCTGGCCGCGGGGACGTCGACGGCGACGACGTGCGCCCCCTGCCGCGCGAGGACCTGCGCGGTGGCGCGCCCGATGCCGCGAGCGGCACCGGTGACGACGGCGACCCGGCCGGCGAGCGGCTGCGCGTCGTGCGCCCCCGTTGCTCCAGATGTCCCGGCGCCAGGGACGACGTCGACGACCTGCCCGTCGACGAACGCCGACCGCGCGGAGACCAGGAAGGCCAGGGGCCCCTCGACGTCGTCGGCACCGGCGCCGGGTGCCAGCCGCAGCAGGTTCGCGGTGGCGCCGGCGCGCAGCTCCTTGGCGACCGTCCGCACGATCCCCTCCAGGCCCTGCTGCACCGCGGCCGCCTCGGGGTCGGCGGCGCTCGCCGGGACCCCGCCGACGATGGCGACCCGCGCGCTCGGCCCGAGCCGGCGCACCGCGGGGCCGAGCGCGAGCCCGAGCGCGGCGAGGTCGCCGACCCGGCTGGCGCCGGTGGCGTCGACGACGACCGCACCGAGCCGGGCACCGCCGTCGCGGGGCGGGTCGTCGAGCGCGAGCAGCACCTGCGCCCCCGCCCTGCCCAGCGCGCCGGCCAGGGCCCCACCCGCCTCGCGGGTGCGGAAGACCGAGGGCCCCGTGCCGAGCGCCATCACCAGCGCGGGCCCCGCCAGCAGCGGCGCTCCCGGCTCGTACCGGCGCAGCCGCGCCGGCCGCGGCAGGCCCAGGCGCTTCGCCGCCGCCGCACCCGCCGGCGTCCGGACCAGCTCGGCGTAGGTGTCGCGCACGCTCAGGCCTCCAGGGCCATGACGACGCCCTGCCCGCCGGCGGCGCACACGGAGACGAGCGCCCGGACGGGCCGGTAGTCGCCGGTGCCCGCGCGCTGGGCCCTCAGCTGGTGGAGCTGCTTGGCCGCCGTCGCGAGCACCCGGCCGCCGGTCGCGGCGAAGGGGTGCCCGGTGGCCAGGGAGGAGCCGTGCGGGTTGAGCCGGGAGCGGTCGACCGGCCCGAGCGCCGCGCGGCCGAGCCGCTCGTGGCAGAACTCCTCGGACTCCCACGCGGCGAGCGTGGCGAGCACGGTGGAGGCGAAGGCCTCGTGGACCTCCAGGACGTCGGCGTCCTGCAGCGTCCACCCGATCCGGTCCAGCAGCCGCGGCATCGCGTAGACGGGCGCGGTGAGCAGCCCGTCGGTGCCGGTGACGAAGTCGACGGCCGCCGACTCCGCGTCGACGACCCGCGCCAGCGCCGGCAGCGAGCGCCGGCGCGCCCAGTCCTCGCTGGCCAGCAGCACGACGGCGGCGCCGTCGGTGAGGGGCGTGGAGTTGCCGGCGGTCATCGTCGCCTCGCCGGGACCGCCGGGAAGGTGCCGCCCGAAGACCGCGTCGAGCTTCGCGAGGGCGGCGACGCTGGTGGTCGGGCGGAGGACGTCGTCGCGCGTCAGCCCGAGGAAGCCGGTGGTGAGGTCGTCGAAGAAGCCGCTGTCCCAGGCCTGCGCGAGCGCGTGGTGGCTGTGCGCCGCCAGCTCGTCCTGCGCCTGGCGCGAGACGCCCCACGTCGCGGCGGTCAGGGCCGCGTGCTCGCCCATCGACATCCCCGTGCGTGGCTCGGCGTTGCGGGGGGCCTCCACGCGCAGGGCCGACGGGCGCAGCCGGGCGAGCGCTCCGAGCCGCGCGGCGGGCGTCGTCGCCCCGCGGGCGGCGAGCACCGTGCGGCGCAGGTCGTCACCGACGGCGAGCGGTGCGTCGCTGGCGCTGTCGGCGCCCCCGGCGATGCCGACCTCGACCTGCCCGACCGCGATCGCGTTGCTGACGATGACCGCCGCCTCCAGGCCGGTGGCGCACGCCATCGCCAGGTCCGTGGTGGGTGTGGTGGGCGACAGGGACGAGGACAGCAGCGCCTCGCGGGTGAGGTTGAGGTCGCGGCTGTGCCGCAGCACGGCTCCCGCGACGACGGTGCCGAGCCGCTCCCCCGCCAGCCCGGTGCGGGCGGTGAGGCCGTCGAGGGCCGCGGTCAGCAGCTCCTGGCTGGTGGCGCGCGCGTAGGCGCGCCCGGCGCGGGAGAAGGGCGTCCGGTCAGCGGCGACGACGACGGCGCTGCGCAGTCCGCGGGAGGGGTCGGCCATCTCAGGAGGCTAACCGTCGGGCGAACTGTCCGGTACCGCAGGTAGCGGGTACCGGTGGTAGCGGGTTACGCTCGTCAGCGTGACGACGACGCACGCAGCCGAGCCCTCCGCGGGCACCGCTGCGCGCGGGTCCTCGACCGGCGCCGACGGGCGCAGCACCCGCTGGGACGCGCACCGCCGCGCGCGCCGCGAGGAGCTCGTCCACGCGGCCCTGCGGGCCATCACCCGGTACGGCCCCGCCGTCGGCGTCGACGAGATCGCTGCCGAGGCCGGCACCAGCAAGACCGCGCTCTACCGGCACTTCTCCGACAAGGAGCAGCTCTACCTCGCCGTCGCCGAGACGGTGAGCCGCAGGATCCTCACCGACCTGGCCGCCGCCGGGGCAGCGCACGAACGGCCGCGGTCGGCGCTGGGCGCCGTGATCGCCACCTACCTGCGCCTGGTCGCCGACGACCCGGACGTCTACTGGTTCGTCACCCACCTCCCCGCCAGCAGCTCCGGCACCTCCGGGACGGCGAGCGCGGGCGGCGCCTCGGACCCGCTGGCGGGCCTGACCAGCGCGGTGAGCTCGGAGATCGCAGCGGCCATCGCCCGGCGCCTCGTCGACGGCGGGGTCGACGCGCGCACCGCCGAGCCGTGGTCCCACGCCCTGGTGGGCATGGTCCGGTCCGCCGCGGACCACTGGATGCGCACCCGTTCGCTCCCGTCCGCGGACGGCGCGCGCCCCGCCACCGCCGACGAGCTCGCCGCGCAGCTCACCGCCCTCGCGTGGGGCGGCCTGTCCCGCGCCCCCGTCGACCGCCCCGTCGAGCCCGAGCCCCCGCCCGAGCCCGCCCCCCAGCCCCAGCAGCCCGTCGAGGACGAGGAGAGGTCATGAGCGCCCCCACCGCGCAGAAGCCCGCGCAGACGGCCGCACAGACGGCCGCACAGACGCTGTCCGGGGGCGTCCTCGCCGACGCCGGGCCGGCCGGCCCCAGCCACCTCGACGAGGACGCCGACGTCCTGACGGCCCTGCCGGACCTCTCCGACGCGCCCGCCGACGCCCTGGCCGCCGACCCCGCGGCCGTCCAGCACGTGCTCGACGGCCGCTGGGCCCACGTGCGCGAGCGCTCCCGCGCCACGATCCCCGCCGCCTGGTGCGAGCCGACCGACCACCTCTCGACCGCTGAGCACCGCGCCGTGACGCTGGCGCGCCTGCAGGAGGTCGCGGCGACCGGTGAGCACCGCTACGGCTTCGCGGCCTCCAGCCTCGGGGGGTCACCAGAGGCCACGGGCGGCGACAGCGTCGGCGCCCAGACCGTCAACTTCGAGATGCTCGGCCACGCCGACCTGTCGCTGACCATCAAGGCGGGCGTGCAGTGGGGCCTGTTCGCCGGCTCCATCCAGGCCCTCGGCACCGCGCAGCACCACGAGCGGTACCTGCGCGACGCCGTCGAGACGAGGCTGCCTCGGCTGCTTCGCGATGACCGAGACCGGGCACGGCTCCGACGTCGCCAGACCTGCGCACCACCGCCACCTACGACGAGTCCACGCGGCGAGTTCGTGGTCCACTCCCCCGACGCCCAGCGCCCGCAAGGACTACATCGGCAACGCCGCGCAGGACGCGCGCCTCGCCGTGGTCTACGCCCAGCTGGTGACGAAGGGTGAGCGCCACGGCGTCCACGCCGTGCTGGTGCCGGTGCGGGACGAGGCCGGGAACGCGCTGCCCGGCGTCACCCTGTCCGACTGCGGCCGCAAGATGGGCCTCAACGGCGTCGACAACGGTCGGATCATGTTCGACCAGGTGCGCGTGCCCCGGGCGAACCTCCTCGACCGCTACGGCCAGGTCGCTGCCGACGGCACGTACACCTCCTCCATCGCCAGCGACAACGCCCGCTTCTTCACCACCCTCGGCGCGCTGGTGAAGGGCCGGGTCTGCATCGGCGGCGCGGCGCTGGCCGCCTCCAAGACGGGCCTGGCCATCGCGGTGCGCTACGCCGAGAGCCGGAGGCAGTTCCCGCGTCCGGGGGCGAAGGACCAGGAGGTGAGGCTGCTCGACTACCGCACCCACCAGCGCCGCCTGCTGCCCCTGCTGGCGTCCTCGGTGGTCTTCTCGCTGGCGCAGGACGACGTCGTCGCCGAGCTGCACCGCGTGACGAACCCCGTGCTGCTGGGAGCGGCTCCCGACCCCGGGCCCCAGAAGGCCCTGGAGGCACGGGCCGCCGGTATGAAGGCCCTGCTCACCTGGCACGCCACCGCGACGCTGCAGGAGGTCCGCGAGGCCTGCGGCGGTGCGGGGTTCCTCTCGGAGAACCGGATCGCCCAGCTCAAGGGCGACACCGACGTCTTCACCACCTTCGAGGGCGACAACACGGTCCTCATGCAGCTGCTGGGCAAGCACCTGCTCGCCGGCTACCGCGACCAGATGAGGTCCGCGGGCCCGCTGGGGCAGGCGCGGGCGGTCACGACGTCGCTGGTCGACGCCTACGCCGGCCGCACCCCGGCGCGCGCCGTCGCCGGGTTCGTCGGGGACGTCGCCTCCGGGCTGCGCCGGCACGACGGCGCGCCCGCGGGCAGCTCCCTGGACCGCGACTGGCAGCTGCGGCTGCTCGCGCACCGCGAGCGCCGCGTGCTGGAGAGCCTGGTGGCGCGGATGCGCAAGCGCGCAGCCGGCGGCTCCGGCACCTCCGGGGCCACTGACGGGTTCTCCGTGGTGAACGAGGTCCAGGACCACCTGGTCCTCGCCGCCCGCACCCACCTGGACACCTGGGTGGCCACCAGCGCCGCGGCGGCTGTCGAGCGCAGCGACGACGACAGGACCCGCGCGCTGCTCGGCCGGCTGCTCGACCTGCACGTGCTCACCGGGATCGAGGCCGACCGCGCCTGGTACCTGGAGCGCGGGCTCATCACCGCGGCGCGCTCGCGCGAGCTGACCGCGGTGGTGAACGCGCTGTGCGCGCAGCTGCGGCCGCACGCGCTGCGCGTCGTCGACGCCTTCGCCCTCCCCGAGGGCTGGCTCGGGGCGGCCATCACCCGCTGAGCGGCTCCAGCGCTCGCGCCAGCGCGGGCAGCACGACCTCGACGGGGGCGGCGACCTTGAGGACGCCGTCCCCGTCGGCGCGCGTGGGGCCGTCGGTGACGACGGCGACCGGCCGCCCCTCGCGCACCGACGCCCGCACGAAGCGGTACCCGCTCATCACGGTCAGCGAGGAGCCCAGCACGAGCAGGGCCGGCGCCGCCTCGAGCAGCTCGAAGGCCCGCTGCACCCGCTCCTTGGGCACGGGCTCGCCGAAGTAGACGACGTCGGGCTTGAGCACCCCCGTCTCGCAGACCGGGCAGGCGACCACGGTGAAGCCCGCCACGAGGTCCTCGGGGAGGTCGACGTCGCCGTCGGGGTTGACCTGCAGCCGGTGGGCGATGGACTCGGCGTGCTCGGCGAAGCCGGGGTTCGCCTCCCGCAGGCGCCGGTCGAGCTGGCCCCGGGGCAGCACCGAGCCGCAGTCGAGGCAGACGACCCGCGCCAGCGTCCCGTGCAGCTCCAGCAGCCGCTCGCTGCCCGCGGCCTGGTGCAGCCCGTCGACGTTCTGCGTCAGGACCGCCCCGACGGCCCCGAGGCGCTGCAGCTCCGCGAGCGCGGTGTGCGCAGCGTTGGGGCGCGCCGTCGCGATCTGCCACCAGCCGACGTAGGAGCGGGCCCAGTAGCGGCGGCGCCCCTCCGGGTCGTGGAGGAACTCGCCGTAGGTCATCGGCGAGCCCGTGCGCCGGGCGCCCGTGGGGCCGCGGTAGTCGGGGATGCCGGACGCCGTCGACATCCCCGCGCCGGTCAGGGCGAGGACGCCGCGGCCGCTGCCGCGGGCGGCGGTCATCATCTGGAGGAGGGGCGCGACGTCGACGTCGAGCTCCGTGGTCGTGTCACCGGCTGTGGGCACGCGAGCACGCTAAGCCGGGACGGGCGGTGCTGCGCTCCCCCCGCCGTCCCCCGGGGATCGACCATGCAGCAGACCATGATCCATCCTTGATGGATCATGGTCTGCTGCATGGTCGCCGGGGTGGGGATCCGGACCGATGAGGATGCTGGCCACCGGCGGTCATCCCGTCAGCCAGCCGAACGCGCGAATGACGAGGAGACGGCGATGCCGAAGATGGTGACCTGCCTGTGGTTCGACGGTGCGGCCGAGGTGGCTGCGCAGAAGTACGTCTCGCTGTTCCCGAACAGCAGCGTCGACGCGGTGGTGCGCTCCCCCGCCGACAACCCCAGCACCCCGGAGGGGCAGGTCCTCACCGTGGAGTTCACCCTCGACGGCCGGCCCTTCCTCGGGCTCAACGGCGGCCCGCTCTTCACCCCCACCGAGGCGATGAGCATCCAGGTCGTTCTGCGCCGACCAGGCCGAGGTCGACCACTACTGGGACGGGCTCGTCGCCGACGGCGGGCAGGAGGGCCGGTGCGGCTGGCTGAAGGACCCGTGGGGCTTCTCCTGGCAGGTGGTCCCGGACCGGCTGCAGCAGCTGCTGGCAGACCCCGACCCGGACCGGGCCCGCCGGGCGATGCAGTCCATGATGGAGATGCGCAAGATCGACATCGCCGCTCTGGAGGCCGCCGCCGGCTGAGCCGGGGCGGCCCGCCGGGTCAGCCGGCGCTGCCCTGCTCCGGCGGGGAGACCTCGCCGGCCTGCAGCTCCTCCAGCTCGCGCTCCGGGGTCTCGGAGGCCTGCGGGTCGGCGTTGGCGCCCGGCAGGCCCCCGGTCTTGCCGACGCCGTGCTCGTGCGTGCTCTCGCTCATGCCCCCTGCCTACCCGCGGCCCGGTGAGCGCGCGACCGGGGGCGGCGCCGGGGACAGCGGCAGGGGCAGCGGCGGGGGCAGCGGCGGGGGCAGCGGCGGCGAACCCGGTTGCGGGCGCCGCCTACCCTGGTCGACGAGATGGAGACGCAGGACCGGGCAGCGCGCGACGGCGCCGGCGCAGCGGCCCCGACACCGACCACGAGCGGGCCGGCGACGGGTGCCGCCGCAGGACCCGACCCCCGGGTGCTGCGCGCCGGGCTCGTCGCCACCACGCTGCGCGACGAGCGGCGCCTGGCCCGGCGCCTCGACGGCGCCGAGCGCGCGAAGGGGCCCCGGCGGGCGCAGCAGCTCGCAGAGGTCGCCGAGCAGGTCCTCACCGCGCAGGCGCGCCTGGCCTCGCGGGCGGCGTCGCTGCCGCCGATCACCTACCCCGACCTCCCGGTCAGCGCCCGCCGCGACGACATCTCCGACGCGATCCGCGACCACCAGGTCGTCGTCGTCGCCGGGGAGACCGGCTCGGGCAAGACCACGCAGCTGCCCAAGATCTGCCTGGAGCTGGGCCGCGGGGTGCGCGGCCTCATCGGGCACACCCAGCCCCGCCGGATCGCCGCGCGCGCCGTCGCCGAGCGGGTCGCGGAGGAGCTGGGCGGGCAGGTCGGCGGCACCGTGGGCTACGCCGTGAGGTTCACCGACGAGGTCGGGCCCGACAGCCTGGTCAAGCTCATGACCGACGGCATCCTGCTCGCCGAGGTGCAGCGGGATCCCGACCTGCTCGCCTACGACACGATCATCATCGACGAGGCCCACGAGCGGTCCCTGACGATCGACTTCCTCCTGGGGTACCTGCACCGGCTGCTGCCGCGGCGCCCCGACCTCAAGGTCGTCATCACCTCCGCGACCATCGACCCGCAGCGCTTCGCCGACCACTTCGCGAGCGTGGCCGGAGAGGTGCCCGTGGTGGAGGTCTCCGGGCGCACGTTCCCCGTCGAGGTCCGCTACCGCCCGCTGTCCCTGGACGAGGCCGACGACGACGAGCAGCCCGAGGACTCCGAGGACGGCGACGACGTCGAGGGCGACCCGGACGACGACCGGCGGGGCCCCCGCGGGGAGCGGCCCCAGGACCGGGACCAGACCGAGGGCGTGCTCGACGCCGTCGCGGAGCTGGCGGCGCTCGGCGACGGCGACGTCCTCGTGTTCCTGTCCGGCGAGCGCGAGATCCGCGACACCGCCGACGCCCTCACCGGGGCCATCGAGCGCGGCGAGCTGCCGCGGCTGCGCCCCGCGGGCTCCGGAGGCGGCGGGGCGACCGAGGTGCTCCCGCTGTTCGGGCGCCTGTCGGCTGCCGACCAGCACCGCGTCTTCAGCGCCCCGGGCGCCGGGACGAGCCGGCGGGTGGTGCTCGCGACGAACGTCGCGGAGACCTCCCTGACGGTGCCGGGCATCCGCTACGTCGTCGACACCGGCACCGCCCGCATCTCCCGCTACTCCGCGCGCACCAAGGTCCAGCGGCTGCCGATCGAGCCGGTCTCGCAGGCGAGCGCGAACCAGCGCTCGGGCCGCTGCGGTCGCGTGGCCGACGGCGTCGCCATCCGGCTGTACTCCGAGCGCGACCTCACCGCCCGCCCCGAGTTCACCCAGCCCGAGGTGCAGCGCACGTCGCTGGCATCGGTGATCCTGCAGATGGCCTCCCTCGGCCTGGGCGCCGTGGAGGACTTCCCCTTCCTGGACCCGCCCGACAAGCGGCAGGTCCGCGACGGCCTGGCGCTGCTGCACGAGCTCGGCGCGCTGCAGACCGGCGACGACGGCGCGGCACCGACCACCGGCGAGAGCCCGCGGCTCACCGACGTCGGCCGGCGCCTGGCACAGGTGCCCGCCGACCCGCGGTTCGCGCGGATGCTGCTGCAGGCCGACGTCGAGGGCGTCGTCCCCGAGGTCCTCGTGCTGGTCGCGGCGCTGTCGGTGCAGGACGTGCGCGAGCGCCCGCTGGAGCAGGCCGACGCCGCCCGGGAGAGCCACCGCCGCTTCGCGGACGAGCACTCCGACTTCGTTTCCACCCTCAACCTGTGGGCCTACCTGCAGCAAGAGGCCGCCGAGCGCAGCTCCTCGTCGTTCCGGCGGATGTGCAAGGCGGAGTTCCTCCACCACCTGCGGATCCGCGAGTGGCAGGACGTGCACGCCCAGCTGCGCCGCGTGCTGCGCGCCCTCGGCGTCTCGGGCAGCTGCGGAGCAGACCGGTGCTGGTCGTCTCCACGTGCGCACCGGTGACGAGCTCGAGCCGGTCCGCGCCCAGGTGCACGCGGCGCTGCTCGCGGGACTGCTGACGCAGGTCGGCACCCAGGACGTGCGCGCGGAGGAGAAGGCCGGGCGGCCGGGCGGCCGGGACGGCAGGGACGGAGGCCGCGACGGTCGCCGCCCCCAGCGCCGGGGCCCCGCCGAGTACCTCGGCACGCGGGGCACGCGCTTCGCCATCGCCCCGGGCTCGGTCCTCGCGAAGCGGTCGCCGTCGTGGGTGGTGGCCGCCGAGCTCGTGGAGACCTCCCGGCTGTGGGCGCGCGTCGTCGCCCGGGTGGAGCCCGAGCAGGTCGAGGCCCTCGCCGCGCACCTGGTGGTCCGCTCGCACTCCGAGCCGCGGTGGAGCCGCCAGCGCGGCGCCGCGGTCGCCACCGAGCGCGTCACCCTCTACGGGCTGCCGCTGGTCGCGGGACGGACGGTGCCGCTGGCGCGGACCGACCCCGAGACCAGCCGCGAGCTGTTCATCCGCCACGCGCTGGTGGGCGGGGAGTGGGACGCCGCCCGGCAGGCGGGGGGCGCCGCGCTGGCGTTCGTACGGGCCAACGCCGCCGTCGCCGAGCAGGTCGAGGAGCTCCAGGCGCGCACCCGCCGCCGCGACCTGCGCGTCGACGACGAGGCGCTCGTCGCCTTCTACGACGCCCGCCTGCCCGCCGAGGCCACCAGCGCCCGCGCCTTCGAGGCCTGGTGGAAGCGGGAGCGCCGGTCCCGGCCCGGCCTGCTGACGCTGACCGTGGCCGACCTGACGACCGGCGAGGCCGAGCTCGACGACGCCCCGACGTCGTGGAGCTCCGGCAGCTTCGACCTGTCGCTGAGCTACCTGTTCGAGCCGGGCGGCGCCGACGACGGCGTCACCGTCCACGTGCCCCTCGCCGTGCTCGCGCAGGTGCCGGAGACGGGGCTCGACTGGGGCGTGCCCGCCTGGCGCACCGAGCTGGTCACCGCGCTGCTGCGGGCGCTGCCGAAGCCGCTGCGGGTGCAGCTGGTGCCGGTGCCCGACACCGCCCGGGAGGTCGCCGCGGCGCTGCCGGAGGTCCCGCCGGCCGGGGTGTCGCTGGTGCAGGCCGTCACGGCGGTGGTGCGGGCGCGGCGCGGCGTCGTCGTCCCGCCGGAGGCGTGGGACGCCGCGCGGCTGGCGGAGACCGCGCCGCACCTGCTGCCGACGTACGCGCTGGAGGACGCCGACGGGCGCGTCGTCGCGCGCGGCAAGGACCTGCGGGCGCTGCGCGAGCAGACAGCGGGCGCGCAGCGCGCCGCGGTGGTGCAGGCGGTGACGGCGGGTGCGCGGGCCTCCGGGCAGCAGCTGGAGCACGAGGCGCTGACGTCCTGGCCGGCCGGGCTGGTGCTGGCCGAGCAGGTCGAGACCGCCGCCCCCGACGGCAGGCCGGTGGTGGGCTTCCCCTCGCTGGTGGTGGAGCGCTGGGACCCTTCCCCGAAGGACCCGCGCCGGATCGCGGTGCGCGTGCTCGCCACGGCCGCCGAGGCCGAGGCCGCCCACCCGCGCGGGGTCTCCCGCCTGGCGCGGCTGGTCCTGGCGAACCCCGGCAAGGCCCTGCTCGACGGGCTGGGGACCCCCGGGCGCCTCGCGCTGGCCCGCTCCCCGCACGGCAGCGTCGAGGCGCTCCTCGCCGACTGCGCCGACGCCGCCGTCGACCACCTCGCCGCCGAGCGCGCCCCCCGCGACGGGGGGCTGCTCGCCGTCCGCGACGCCGCGGCCTTCGACGCCCTCCTGCGCGCAGCCCGGCCGGACCTGCTCGCGACCACCCAGCAGGTGCTGGGGCTGGTGCAGCGGGTGCTGGCCTCGGCGCGGGAGGTCGAGCACTCCCTGGACCGCACCCCGGCGAGCCTGCCCCTGGTGGCGTCCCTGGCGGACGTCCGCGCGCAGCTGGCGTCACTGGTGCACCCGGGCTTCGTCGCCGAGACGGGCCTGGCCCGCCTCCCCGACGTGCAGCGCTACCTGCGGGCCCTGCTGCGGCGCCTGGACGCGCTCGCCACCAGCCCGGCGGCGGTGACCAGGGACCGCGACCGCACCGGCGTCGTGCAGCGCCTGGAGGCCGACCTCGCAGCCGCCGTCGCCGCCCTGCCGTCGGCGC
This sequence comes from uncultured Actinomycetota bacterium, assembly GCA_963781365.1. GTDB lineage: Bacteria > Actinomycetota > Actinomycetes > Actinomycetales > Quadrisphaeraceae > Quadrisphaera. Next base: position 108,065 of record CAWAFR010000009.1, read on the forward strand.
GCCGCGCCTCGGCGGAGGTGACGGCGGTGCGCTGGTCGCTGCAGGAGCTGCGGGTCAGCCTGTTCGCGCAGACCGTCGGCGCGAGCGGCCCGGTCAGCGAGAAGCGGGTGGCCGCGGCCATCACCGCCCTGCGCTGACCGACCAGCCGCCGGCCTCAGCTCCCCAGGACGCCCGAGCTGCCGAGGACGGAGACCACGAGCAGCACCACGAACAGCCCGCACGCGGCCACCGAGGTCACGAACCCGAACAGCACCGCGCGGGGGTTGGAGGCGTCGCCGTCGACGACGCGCCGCCGTCCGCGCACCGACAGCCAGAGCCCCGCGAAGCCCCCGAGCAGGAACGGGACGAACGCGAGGACGCCCAGCACCAGGGAGACCCCGCCGACCACCGCGGACGCGGTGCCGAGGCCGTTGTTGCCGCCCGGGACGCGCGGCACGTCAGGAGCCCGTCGGGGTCAGGCCGCGGCGCTCCAGCAGCGGCTCGACGCGCGGGTCGCGGCCGCGGAACGCGCGGTAGGCGGCCGCCAGGTCGACGGTGCCGCCGCGCGAGAGCACCTCGCGGGCGAAGGCCCGGCCCGACTCCCGCGAGAGCGGCCCCTGCGCCGTCGCCCGCTCGCGGAACCACTCGACGGTGTCGGCGTCGAGCACCTCGCTCCACAGGTAGGAGTAGTAGCCCGCGGAGTACCCGCCGCCGAAGACGTGGTTGAAGCAGGTGGTGCGGTAGCGGGGCGGCACGAGCCGCAGGACGTCGGCGGGGAAGCCGGCGTCGGCCAGCGCGGAGGCCTCGAACGCCTCGACGTCCTCGGGCGGCACCGACGTCCCGGGCGCCAGCTGGTGCCAGGCCTGGTCGAGGAGCATCGCGGCGAGGATCTCGGTGGTCGCGAACCCCTGGCCGGCCGAGCGCGAGGCCAGCAGCCGCTCGACCTGCTCAGCCGGCAGCGGCTCGCCGGTGGCCCAGTGGCGGGCGTACCCGGTGAGCACGGAGGGCTCCCAGGCCCACACCTCGTTGACCTGGCTGGGGTACTCCACGAAGTCGCGGGGCACGCTGGTGCCCGACAGCCGCGGGTAGCGCACGTCGGAGAGCAGCCCGTGCAGGGCGTGGCCGAACTCGTGGAAGGCGGTCTCGACCTCGTCGGGCGTCAGCAGCGCCGGCTCGCCCGGTGCGGGGGCCGGGACGTTGAGGACGTTGTAGACGACGGGACGGGTCGCCTCCCCGCCGGGCAGCCGGGTCTGGTCGACGAAGTTGCTCATCCACGCCCCGCCGCGCTTGGACTCGCGGGCGAAGAAGTCACCGAGGAAGAGCCCGACGGACGTCCCGGCGTCGTCGAGGACCTCCCAGGTGCGCACGTCGGGGTGGTAGACGGGCAGCTCGGGCCGCTCGACGAAGGTCAGCCCGTACAGGGCGGTGGCCGCCGCGAAGACGCCGTCGACGACGGCGCCCAGCTCGAAGTACGGCTTGAGCTCCGCCGGGTCGAGGTCGAAGCGGGCGGCCCGCACCCGGGCCGCCGCCCAGGCCCAGTCCCAGGGCTGCAGGTCCTCAGCGCCGCCCTGCCCGGAGGCCTCCAGCTCCGCCGCGAGCTCCAGGGCCTCGCCGCGGGCGTTGCTCGTCGCCGCGGGCACCACGGAGGTGAGCAGCTGCATCACGGCCGCCACGCTGGGGGCCGTCGCGTCACCGAGGACGTGCTCCGCGTGGTGCGCCGCACCGAGCAGCCCCGCGCGCTCCGCGCGCAGGGCCGTGATCCGCGAGACCAGCCCGCGGGCGTCGTGGCCGCCGCCGCGCTCGACCCCGTCGGGCCCGGCGCCCAGGCCCCGGGAGGTCGAGGCGCGGAAGACCCGCTCCCGCAGCCCCCGGTCGTCCAGGGAGGCGAGCACCGGCTGGTCGACGGGCAGGGACAGCGGCAGGACCCACCCGTCCAGCCCGCGGGCCCGCGCGGCCAGCGCCGCGCTGGCGCGCTCCCCCTCGCCGAGACCCGCCAGCTCCGCGGCGTCGGTGACGTGCACCGCGAGCGCCGTGGCCTCGGCGAGCAGCTCGGTGCCGAACTCGGTGGTGAGGCGGCTGAGCTCGGTGTTGAGCTCCCGCAGGCGAACTGTCGCGGCGTCGTCCAGGGCGGCGCCGGCGCGGACGAGGTCGGTGTGCCAGCGCACCAGGACGGCGCGCTGCTCCTCGTCCAGCGGCTCGCCGCCGCCCGCGCGGGCCTGCTGCAGCACCGCGTCGACGCGGGCGAAGAGCCGCGGGTCGAGGCGGATCGCGTCGGAGTGCTCGGCCAGCTCCGGGGCCGCCTCGGCCTCCGCGGCGCGCAGCTCGGGGGTGGAGTCGGAGCCGACGAGGGCGAAGAACGTGTTCGCGGCCCGGGTGAGCAGCGCGCCGGAGCGCTCCAGCGCCCCGACGGTGCTCTCGAACGTCGGCGGCGCGGGGTCGGTGGCGACGGCCTCGACCTCCGCCCGCTGCTGCGCCATCCCCTCGCGCAGCGCCGGCAGGAAGTGCTCCGTGCGCAGGCGGTCGAAGGGCGGCAGCCCGTGGAGGAGGTCGCTGGGCGCGGCGAGGGGGTTCGTGGCGTCGAGCACCCCCCGACGCTACGCGGGAGCGCCCGCCCCTCCCCACCGGCTCGGACGATCAGCCATGATCGGCGGGTGCTGCTGGACCGGGACGGCAACGGCGAGGTCTCCGACGACGTCGAGGACGGCGCCCGCGCGGCGCGCGAGCGCCTCGAGCCGGTGGCGCGCGTGGGGTACGCCGCCAGCGGCGTCCTGCACGTGCTGATCGGGGCGCTGGCGGTGCGGGTGGCGCTGGGCGCCCGCGGCGGCACCGCCGACCAGGGCGGCGCGCTCGCCGCCGTCGCAGCCACCCCCGGCGGCCAGCTGCTGCTGTGGGGGGCCGCCGCGGCGCTGGGGGCGCTGGCGCTGTGGCACCTCGTCGACGGCGCGCTGGAGCTGTCCTGGGGCCAGCGCGGGGACGGGGTGAAGGACCTCGCCAAGGGCGTGGTCTACGGCGCGGCCACGTCGACGGCCGCTGTCTACGCAGCGGGGGGCTCGACGTCCACGGAGTCGACCAGCGACGACGTCACCGCAGCCCTCATGGCCACCACGGCGGGCACCCTCGCGGTGGGCGCGGCGGGGCTGGGGCTGCTCGGCGTCGGCGGGTACCTCGTGGTCAAGGGCGTCCGGCGGCGCTTCCGGGAGGACCTGCGGCTCCCCGAGGGCCCGGTGCACACGGGCGTCGACGTGGTGGGCGTCATCGGCTACACCGCGAAGGGCCTGGCGCTGGGCGTGGTGGGGGTGCTGTTCGTCCTCGCCGCGGCCCACGACGACCCCGACGAGGCCGGCGGGCTCGACACGGCGCTGCGCGCGCTGCTGGCGCTGCCGGCGGGGCCCGTGCTGCTGGTGGCCGTGGGCGCGGGCTTCGCGGCCTACGGCGTGTACGCGGTGCTGCGCTCCCGCCTCGGCCACCTCTGAGGACGGGAAGAAGGAGCCGGCGGGCCCGGTTGCCCCTGGGGTGACGATCACCACCGCGCCCTCCGCCGGCGCCCTCGGCGTGCACCCGCTCCTGTCCGAGCGCTGGAGCACCCGGGCCTTCGACCCCACCCACGTCCTGTCGCCCGAGGTCGCCGAGCGCCTCCTGGAGGCCGCCCGCTGGTCGCCCAGCGCCAGCAACACCCAGCCCTGGCGCTTCGCGCTCGCCCTGCGCGGCACCCCGGAGCACGAGGCGCTGTTCGAGACCCTGATGGGCTTCAACCGGGGGTGGGCCAGCGCCGCCTCGGCCCTGGTCCTGGTCGCCTCCGAGCGCACCACCGGGGAGGGGAAGGCGCTGCGCTGGGCCGACCTCGACGCGGGCCAGGCCGTCGCGCACCTCACCGTGCAGGCCGCTGCCGAGGGCCTCGTGGTGCACACCATGGGGGGCATCGAGGTCGACGGCGTCCGCGCGGCGTTCGAGGTGCCGGACGGCGTCGAGCCGCTCGTCGTGGTCGCCGTCGGGCGCCAGGGCGACCTGTCAGCTCTCGACGAGGACGTCCGGGCCCGCGAGACCGCCCGGGCCCGCCGCCCGCTGGCGGAGCTGCTGCTCCCCCTGCGCGCCAGCGCCTGAGGCCGCGGCGTGAGCGCTCCGGGGAGCGCCGTGCACCAGCTCGACCCGGTCACGAGCCCTCCCCACGGCCGGCTCGACCCGGGCCTGGCGCCGGCCGTCGTCGTCAGCAGCGGTGACGCGGTGGTCGTCTCCACCCTCGACTCGGGCTGGCACCACCCGGTGCAGACCGACGCGGCTCTTCAGGCAGCCGGCGCTCCCCCCGCCGCGGGCGGCGGCCCCCACCACCTGGTCCCCTGGAGCGGGCGCGACGCGCTGGCCGACCCCGGCCACGCCCTGACCGGACCGGTGGCCGTGGCCGGCGCCCGGCCCGGTGACGTGCTCGAGGTGCGCCTGCTGGACGTCCGCCCGGGCGCGTGGGCGCTGACCGGGGCCGGCTCGCGCGAGACCTTCGCCGACCGCGCCGCCGGTGTCGCGGGCCTGCCCCGCGAGGTGCTCGTCTGGCGGCTGGACGACGAGCGCTCCCGGGCCGTCGACCAGCACGGCGACGCCGTGGCCGTGGCCGCCTTCCCCGGGTTCGTCGGGACCTGCCCCGCGGTGCCCGAGGGCGCGGGGCCCCGTTCGACGGTCCCGCCGCGGCGCACGGGCGGGAACCTCGACTGCCGGGAGCTGGTCGCCGGGTCCTCGCTGTTCCTGCCCGTGGAGGTGCCCGGGGCGCTGCTCTCCGTCGGCGACGGGCACGCGGCGCAGGGGGACGGCGAGGTGGCCGGCGTGGCGCTGGAGTGCCCGCTGGAGCGCCTGGAGCTGCAGCTCGTGCTGCACCGGTCCCCGGCGACGCCCCTGCCGCCGGGGGCTCCCGTGCGGCCCTGGGCCACCACGCCCGCGGGGCTGGTGGTGCTGGGCACCGGTCTCAGCCTCGACGCGGCGGCGGCGGACGCGCTCGGCGGCGTCGTCGACGTCCTCTGCGGACGCCACCGGCTGACGCGCCAGCGCGCGCTGGCGCTGGCCTCCGCCGCCGTGGACCTGCGGGTCACCCAGGTCGTGAACGGCGGCGTCCACGGGGTGCACGCGGTGCTGGCGCCGGGCAGGCTGCGGGTGGCCGGGGACTGACCCGGCAGGCGGGGCCGGTCGCCGTGACGAGAGACCTGTCGTGCGCGATACGGTCCTCCGAGGAGCAGCACCGCCCCTGACGACGGACGACGTCGACCTGACGTCGAGCAGAGGAGACGACATGCCCACCCGCACCGCTCGCACCGCCTGGAACGGCACCCTGGAGACCGGCTCCGGCCAGGTCGAGCTCACCAGCTCCGGCGCCGGCACCTACACGGTGTCCTTCCCCAAGCGCGCCGCTGACGACGCCGGGGGCACCACCAGCCCCGAGGAGCTCATCGCCGCGGCCCACTCCTCGTGCTTCGCGATGCAGCTCTCCGCGCTCATCGCCGCCGCCGGCGGCACCCCGCAGTCGCTCGAGGTGAAGGCGGACGTCTCCCTCGGCCCGGACAAGGCCGACGGCGGCTTCAAGCTGACCGGCATCAAGCTCACCGTCGTCGGCGAGGTCGAGGGCCTCGACGAGGCCGGCTTCCAGAAGGCCGCCGCCGACGCGAAGGCCGGCTGCCCGGTCAGCAAGGCCCTCACCGGCGTCGAGATCACGCTCGACGCCTCGCTGGAGTCCTGAGCTCGGGACGCTCCGGGTCCGCAGCGCGGACCCCGAGCAGCACCTGCTGGGCCGCGCCCGGGTCGACCCGGGCGCGGCCCAGCCGCGTCAGGGGTGCCTCAGGTGTGCCTCAGGTGTGCCTCAGGTGTGCCTCAGGAGTGCCCGGACCCCGCGTCCGGTGCCGCGGCGGAGCTCATGAGCACCGACCCGTCGCGCAGCCCGAGGTGCTTGAGCAGGACGACGGTGGTGCCGCTCTCCCCCGGCTCGAAGTGGAGCTCGTCGACGAGGACGCGCATCAGGCCCAGGCCACGGCCGTGCGTGAGGTCGGCGCCGTCGCCGCGCTCCACCTCCAGGGCGGCAGCCGCCTGGACGGGGTCGAAGCCGGTCCCGCCGTCGACCACCTCGATGCGGCACCACTCGCCCTCGACGCTGACCCGCACCTCGAAGTCTCCGGCGCTCCCGGCGTGCTGGACGATGTTGGCGCAGGCCTCGGTGACCGCCAGCGCGATGTCGTCGATGCTCTCGCGGCGCACGCCCAGCTCGCGCAGGGTGGCCGTGGCCAGGTGGCGGACCACCGGCACGTGACGCACGTCGGTGGGGAGCCGGAGCCCGTAGCTGAGGTGCACGAGGCCTCCCGGTCTCCCGGGCGGTCTCCCGCTCGGTCTCCTGCTCGGTGCAGGGTCGAGTGCGATGATGACACGGCCCTCCCCGCTCGAGCCGGGTGAGCGCCGTACACGGCCCCGCCGCCCGCCCGCGCCAGTGATTCGGAGCCCCGTGCCGGACCCCCAGCCGCCCAGCCACCCGTCACCGGGCGCGACGGCGTCTGCTGTCGCGTCGCACCCGGTCTCCGACGCCGAGCTCGCGGCCGCGGCCGCGGCGTGCGCCGACGAGCCGATCCGCACCCCCGGCAGCATCCAGCCCCACGGCCACCTCCTGGGGGTGCGCGTCGGCCCCGCGCGGCTGCCCGTGGTCCTGGCCTCCCGAGGGGCCTCAGCAGCCCTCGGCCTCGCTGCCGCGCCCGGCGGTGAGCTGGCGGAGCTGAGCCCGGAGCTGGCCGACCTCGCCCGTGGCGTCGCCCGCGGCGACGACGACCTGGCGGCCACCGTCGACCCCGTCGAGCTGCCCGCCGGCTCCGGGCTGCTCCACCACGCCGTGGCCCACCTCAGCGACGGCCTCGTCGTCGTCGAGCTGGAGCCCGCCGAGGGCGACGAGGGCTCCCGCCGCCCGTGGCACCTGCAGCTGCCGCCGGTGCTGCGCCGCCTCCAGGACGCGCGCAGCGTCGGCCACCTCGCCGAGGGGCTGGCCACGGGGGTGCGGCGCCTGACCGGCTTCGACCGCGTCATGGTCTACCGGTTCGACGAGGAGTGGAACGGGGAGGTGCTCGCCGAGGACTGCCGGGACGACCTGTCGCCGTTCCTGGGGCTGCGCTACCCGGCCTCGGACATCCCCGCGCAGGCCCGGGAGCTGTACGCCCGCCAGTGGCTGCGCATCATCCCGACGTCCACCTACGAGCCGGTGCCCCTGGAGGCGATGCCCGCGGGGCCCGCGCCGGCAGCGCCGCTGGACCTGTCGCTGGCCGCGCTGCGCAGCGTGTCCCCGGTGCACCTGCAGTACCTGCGCAACATGGGCGTCGCGTCCTCGATGTCGATCTCGCTGATGGACGGCCCCCGCCTGTGGGGCCTCATCGCCTGCCACCACTACGCCGGCCCGCACCGCCCGAGCGTCCCCGTCCGCATCGCCGCGGAGTTCCTCGGCCGCACCGCCTCCCTGCTGCTGCCGACCGCCGTCGGCCGCGAGGCCGACGAGCACGTCGTCGCCTCCGCCCGGGTGCGGGCGCGCCTCACCGAGCTCGTCGCGGAGCGCCCCGACCTGCCCCTGGAGGCGCTGACCCGCGAGGACGTCACCCTCGCCGACCTCGTGCCGTGCGGCGGAGCCGCCCTCCGCCTGCACGGCGAGCTGCGGCTGCTGGGCGCGACGCCGTCGGCCGACGACGTCGCAGCCCTGGCCGACCTGCTGGCCGCCGGTCCGGTCGTCACCTCCGGCCTGTCGGCGCAGGAGCCGGAGCTGGCGCGCCTCGCCGACGTCGCCAGCGGCCTGCTGGCGGCGCCGGTGTCCGGGGGGCAGCCGGGAGACCTGGTCGCCTGGTTCCGCCCGGAGGTGCTGCGGGAGGTCACCTGGGGCGGGGACCCGCGCTCCAGCAAGGTCCTGGAGACCGCCGAGCGGGCAGCTGCGCCTGTCCCCGCGCCACTCCTTCGCCGCGTGGAGCGAGACCGTCCGCGGCACCGCGGCGCGCTGGGCCCCCCACGAGGTCGAGGCGGCCCTGGGGCTGGCCCAGCACCTGTCCGACTCGATGCTGCGCGAGGTGGAGCGCACGAACCGGCTGGCCACCGCGCTGCAGCAGACCCTGCTGATGGAGAAGCTGCCCGAGGTCCCGGGCCTCGACGCCGCCGTGCGCTACGTGCCGCACAGCGACGACGTCGTCGGCGGCGACTGGTACGACGTCGTGCCGCTGTCCGACGGGCGCACCGGCATCGTCCTCGGCGACGTCGCCGGCCACGGCCTCGCGGCCTCCGCGATCAGCGCGCAGATGCGCAACGCGCTGCGGGCCTACCTGCTCGCCGAACGAGACCCGGCCACCACGCTGGGGCGCCTCAACGACCTCGTCACCCGCCTCATGCCCGGCGAGCTGGCGACGGCGGTGGTCGCCGTCCTCGACCCGGCCACCGGCACCGCGCACGTGGCGAACGCCGGCCACCCACCGCTGGTGCTGCGCAGCGCCGCGGGGGTGGCGAACCTGGTCGAGAACGGCGTCCACGGCCCCGCGCTCGGGCTCATCGACGACGCCGTCTACTCCTCCAGCGAGCTGCACCTGGAGCCGGGCGCGGCGCTGGTGCTGTTCAGCGACGGTCTCGTGGAGGATCGGCGGTCCTCCTGGGAGGAGCGCCTGGCGCGGGTGCTGGAGACCGCCAGCGGACCCGTCGCCTCCCTCGACGACCTGTGCGAGCGGCTCCTGCAGTCCGTGTCCGCGCGCGCCGACGACACCACGGTGCTGGCCGTGGGCTCGGTGGCCCGCCCGTAGGCCTCCGGCCCCGCCCGTAGGGTCGGTGCGTGAGCGAGTCAGCGAGCACCCCACCGGTCGCGCCGCGGGTCGAGGTGGAGCGGTGCCACCACGGCGACGTCGTCGTCGACCACCACGAGTGGCTGCGCGACGCCGACGACCCCCGCGTGCGCGAGCTGGTCGACGCGGAGAACGCCTGGGCGCAGGCCCGGACCGCCCACCTGGAGCCGCTGCGCGAGCAGCTGTTCGCCGAGGTCCGCGACCGCACCCAGGAGAGCGACCTGTCGGTCCCCTCCCGTGACGGCGCCTGGTGGTACTACCGCCGCACCGTCCAGGGCCAGCAGTACGCGCTGCTGTGCCGGGTCAGCGCCGCCGACGACGGCTGGGACCCACCGGCCCTGCCCGCCGACGGCGGCGCGCTGGCGGGCGAGCAGGTGATGGTCGACGGCAACGTCGAGGCGGAGCGGCTCGGCGGCTCCAGCGACTCCGGGTTCTTCGCCCTCGGCGCCGCCTCCGTCAGCCCGGACGGGCAGCTGCTGGCGTGGTCGGTCGACACCACCGGCGACGAGCGCTTCACCCTCCGCGTCCGCGACCTGGTCACCGGGGCGGACCTGCCGGTGGGCATCGCCGGCCTGGGGCACGGCGCCACCTGGGCGTCGGACTCCCGCACGCTGCTGTACAGCGCCGTCGACGACGCCTGGCGCCCCTTCGAGGTGCGCCGCCACGTGGTCGGGGAGGGCTCCCCCGACGGCGCCGGTGACACCGTGGTGCTGCGCGAGGACGACGAGCGCTACTGGCTCGGCGTCGGGCGCACCCGCAGCGGCCGGTACCTGGTGGTCTCCTCCGGGTCCAAGAACACCTCCGAGGTGTGGCTGCTCGACGCCGGCGGCGTCGACGCGCCGCCGTCGACCGAGCCGCGCTCGGTGGCGGGACGCCGCGAGGGCGTGGAGTACGGCGTCGAGCACGCGGTGCTGCCCGCGGGCGGCGACGGGGAGGGCGTGCGCGACGTCCTGCTCGTCCTGCACGACGACGACGCCCCCGACTTCGCCCTCGCCGCCCTCGACGCCGACGGCGTGCTCGAGGGGATGCACGACCCCGCGACCGCGCACGAGCGCTGGAGCACGCTGGTGGCGCACGAGCCGGGCCGGCGGCTGGAGGACGTCGACGCCTTCGCCGGGCACGTCGCGCTGTCGTGGCGGCGCGAGGCGCTGCCGCGGGTGGCGGTGCTCACCGTCGACGCGGCCAGCCCCACCGGGCTGTCCGAGCCCGTCGAGCTCGACGCCCCCGCAGCGCTCGCGTCGACGGGCCTGGGCCAGAACCCGTCGTTCGCCTCCCCGCTGCTGCGGGTCGGCCAGACCTCGTTCACCACCCCGGCGCGCGTCGTCGACGTGGAGGTGGCCACCGGCACCGCCCTGCTGCGCAAGGAGGTGCCGGTGCGCGGCGGGTACGACCCCTCCGCCTACGCCGAGGAGCGGACCTGGGCCACCGCGCCGGACGGCACCCGGGTGCCGGTCTCGGTGGTGCGCCGCGCCGACGTCGCCCGCGACGGGAGCGCGCCGGGCTACCTGTACGGGTACGGCAGCTACGAGGTGAGCATCGACCCGTACTTCTCCGTCTCCCGGCTGTCGATGCTCGACCGCGGCGTGGTCTTCGCCGTCGCTCACGTCCGCGGCGGCGGGGAGCTCGGCCGCCGCTGGTACGAGGAGGGCCGCCTGGCCGCCAAGGCGAACACCTTCACCGACTTCGTCGCCGCCGCGGAGCACCTGGGCCGCGACGGGTGGGTCGACCCCGCGCGGCTGGTGGCCTCCGGCGGCTCCGCGGGCGGGCTGCTCGTGGGCGCGGCCCTCGACCTGGCGCCGCAGCTGTTCGCCGGCGTCGTCGCCGCCGTCCCGTTCGTCGACCCGCTGACGACGATGCTCGACGAGTCCCTGCCGCTGACCGTGCCCGAGCAGGAGGAGTGGGGAGACCCGATCCGCGACGCCGCGGCGTACGCGCTGATCAAGTCGTACTCGCCGGTGGAGAACCTGCCCGCTCCGGAGGCGCTGCCGCGCGTGCTGGCGACGACGAGCCTGCACGACACCCGCGTGCTGTACGTCGAGCCCTTCAAGTGGGTCGCGCGGATGCGCGCGCAGGCCGACGACGGCGCGCCGCAGGTGCTGCTGAAGACGGAGGTCGAGGGTGGGCACGGCGGCCGCTCCGGCCGGTACGAGGCGTGGCGGGAGCGCGCCTGGGAGGACGCCTGGGCCCTGGACGTGCTCGGCCTGGCCTGAGCGGCCACCGGTCGGCCGTCCACAGGCGGAGTCCTCGCGGTCGGCCGGTGTCGGTGCGGGCGGGCAGAGTGGTGCCTCGTGACCACCGCTGCGCCCGCGACCACCTCCTCCCCTGCGACCGGCGACCTCCGCGAGACCGCCGAGGGCCACCTGCGGGCGCTCGCCGGTGAGGGCGCCCGGCTCCGGGACGACCAGTGGACGGCGATCAGCGCCCTGGTCCAGGACCGGCGGCGCGTCGTCGTGGTGCAGCGCACCGGGTGGGGCAAGTCGGCCGTGTACTGGGTGGCGACGGCGCTGCGACGGGCGGCAGGCGCCGGGCCGACGCTCGTGGTGTCCCCGCTGCTGGCGCTGATGCGCGACCAGGTGGCGGCCGCCACCCGCTCCGGCCTGCGCGCGGTGACGCTGAACTCGGCGAACGTCGACGACTGGTCGGGCATCGAGGAGCAGATCGCCGCCGACGCGGTCGACGTCCTGCTCATCAGCCCCGAGCGGCTCAACTCCGTCGGGTTCCGCAACCGGGTGCTGCCGCGCCTGGCGCCGCGCCTGGGGCTGCTGGTGGTCGACGAGGCGCACTGCATCTCCGACTGGGGGCACGACTTCCGGCCCGACTACCGCCGCCTCGCGTCGGTGCTGGCGGGGCTGCCGGAGGCGACGCCGGTGCTGGCGACGACGGCGACGGCGAACGCCCGCGTCTCCGCCGACGTCGCCGCCCAGCTGTCGGCCGACGGCACCCCCGCGCTCACCCTGCGGGGTCCGCTCGACCGGGAGGGCCTGGCGCTGTCCGTGGTGCCGACGCCGGACGTGGCCACCGCCTACGCCTGGACGGCGCAGTTCCTCTCCGCCGTCGAGGGCGACGGGCCGGCTGCCGGCGGGGCGAGCGGGATCATCTACACGCTCACCGTCGCCGAGACCTCGCGGCTGGCGGAGTTCCTCGCCAGCGAGGAGGGGGGCTCCCACTCGGTGGCCGCCTACTCCTCGGCCACCGACCCCCTCGAGCGCGAGCGGCTGGAGGCGGCGCTGCTGTCCGGGGAGCTGCGGGCCCTGGTGGCCACGTCCAGCCTCGGCATGGGGTACGACCACCCGCGCCTCGCCTTCGTCGTCCACCTCGGGGCTCCGAGCTCCCCGGTGGCCTACTACCAGCAGGTCGGGCGCGCGGGGCGGGCGCTCGACGGCGCGGTGGGGGTCCTGCTGCCGACGGCAGCCGACGAGCGGATCTGGGCCTACTTCGACTCCACCGCCTTCCCGCCCGAGCCCGTGGTGCACCGGGTGCTCGACGTGCTGGAGCGGTCCGGCGGGGAGGCCGTCGGCCTGCCGAAGCTGGAGGTCGACGCCGGCCTGCGGCGCGGGCGGCTGGAGGCGCTGCTGAAGGTGCTCGACGTCGAGGGCGCCGTCGAGCGCGTCTCCGGCGGCTACCGCTCCGTCCAGTCCACGACCGGCACGCCGTGGCACTACGACGCCGAGCGCATCGCCGGGGTCGCGCGAGCGCGCCGGACCGAGCAGGCGGTGATGCGCCGCTACGCCGCGACCCCCGCCGAGCAGGCGCCCGGCAGCGAGCCCTGCCTGCTGCGGGTGCTCCGCGCCGAGCTCGACGACGACGGCGCCACCGACTGCGGCCGCTGCTCCGCGTGCACCGGGCGGCTGCCCGCGCCGGGCCGCGACGTCGACCCGGCCCTGGTCGCCTCCGCCCTGCGGCACCTGCGCAGCCAGACCACCGTCCTGGAGCCCCGCAAGATGTGGCCGAGCGGGGCGCAGGCAGCGGGCCGGCGCGGCCGGATCGGCGAGGGCATGCGGGCGGAGCCGGGGCGCGCGCTGGCGATCGGTGAGGACCCGGCGTGGGGCTCAGCGGTGGCCGACGTGCTGCGCGCCGGGGTGGTGGGCCAGGAGGTCGTCGACGGTTGCGTGCGGACGCTGTCGCGCTGGGGCTGGCCCGCGGGCCGCCCGGCGTGGGTGACCTGGCTGCCCGGCACCCCCGCGTCGGAGGCCGTGGGTCGTGCCCTGGGCGAGGCGCTGGGCGAGGTGGGCCGGCTGCGGGTGGTCGAGGCGCTGGCCGCGGTGCCGGGTGCTCCGCTGGAAGCCGCCACCAGCCCCGGGTCGGGGCCGGCACCGGCGTCGGCGGCCGCCGTCGTCGCGCTGCAGCGGCTGCAGCTGTCCGACGACGGGCGGGAGGCGGTCGCCGCGTCGGGCGGCGCGCCGGTGCTCGTCGTCGACGCCACCACCCGGACCGGGTGGTCGCTGACCGTGGCCGCTGCGCTGCTGCGGGGGGCGGGAGCCGGCCCGGTCTACCCGCTGGCGCTCCTCAAGCGCGCCTGACGCGGCCCGGCACCGTCGGACGCCGCTCGTCAGCGTCAGCCGTCAGCCGCGGGTCTCGACGCCGACGCGCACGACGTCGCCGAGCTCCAGCCCCTCCCGGAGGCGCACCGCCTTCTTCACCGGCAGCACGTACGCCCCTCCCGCCGGCGAGGCGCCCTCGGGGAAGATCGACGTGGTCCAGCGGCTGCCACCGATCGTCGCGGTGACCTTGACGGCGCCGAAGCCGGCTCGGACGCGGGGGACGTCGGCGATCTCGTCGGAGGCCTCCTGCGGGAGCCGCACGAACACCCACTCCTGCGTGCGCGCCGCCCACCGCCACAGCTCGGCGGTGAACTCGTAGCGCGTGCCCCCGCCGTCCACCTCGTGCGCGTCGTCCACGGAGCCAGCCTGGCGCACCGGGGACAGGTCGCGACGGGGCCCGGTCCTCCCGGGTGCGTGCAGGACGTCGCCGCGGCGGGCGTCAGCGTGCAGGATGGTGGCTGTGGAGGACTCCGGGAGCCGGCCGGTGCCCGAGCAGCCAGCCCCGGAGGCCCCGATCGGGCCCTTCGGCGCCGTCGCCCGGTCCAGCGATCACCCCGACGTCCTGGTCCTGGTCGGTGAGATCGACGTGTCGGTGGCTCAGGAGGCCCTGGGTGACGTCCCCGGGTGGTCCGGGGTCCTGACCGCTGACATGAGCGGAGTCACCTTCCTCGACTCGGCGGGCATGCGGCTCGTGGTGCAGCTGGCCCGGCAGGTGAGGCCGCACCGCCTGCGGGTCGTCGTCAGCGCGGGTCAGGCCCTGGACACGCTGCACCACTTCGGGGCCGAGCAGCTCGTGGAGATCGTCGAACCCGAAGAGCGGCCCGGACAGCGACGTCGCGGCGTCGACCTCGCACGCGGAGTCCTGAGACCCCCCGCCCCCGGCTGGCCCCGCCCGGTCAGAGGTCGGTCGATCAGGCGCCGGAGGTCGACTCGGCGGGTCCGCGGCGAGCGCTGCGCGGACGCCCTCTGCCACCGCCTCCGCCTCCCCGGGCCGGTAGCGCCGGCGGGGACCGAGGAAGAAGCGCAGCCCGTCACCCCGCGAGCGCGGCACCACGTGCAGGTGCACGTGGGGGACGCTCTGGCTGACGACGTTGTTGACCAGCAGCAGGGCGCCCTCGGCGCCGGTCGCCGCCTCGACGGCCCGCTGCAGCCGCTGGCTGGTGTCCAGCCACTCCGCGGCCAGCTCGAGCGGCAGCTCGTCGTGCGTCTGGACGTGCACAGCGGGCACCAGCAGCACGTGCCCCGGGAAGAGGGGGTGCGCGTCGAGGAAGGCGACGAGGCGTCCCGAGCGGTGGACCTCGACGGCGTCCGCCTCCCCCGCGATGATCGCGCAGAAGGGGCACGGCGCGTCCGAACCCCGGGGCGTGCAGGCCTGCGGCACGGCGGCTCAGCCCCCTGCGCGCCGGCTGCGGGCCGACGCCGCGGCGTCGACGTCGGCCCAGAGCTGCGCGGCGAGCTCCTCCGCGGAGCGGGGCAGCGAGGCTGCCCACCCCGCGGCACCGCTCGGCCCGTGCTCGTCGCGCCGGCCCCGGAGGACCTCGACCAGCCTGTGCACCGCGGGGTCGTCCCGGCGGCACGCGGCGGCGGTGGGGTGCTCCCCGCCGTCGCCCCCGTCCTGCTCGCCCGTGACGCTCGCGACGAACATCGCGCTGCTGAGCACGAGCCAGCGCGCGCTCGTGCCGCCGTCACCGGGCCCGGTGCGCCGCACCCCGTCGTCGGGGCAGCCCCGGTCGACCCCCACGGCGACCGCCCACGGGTCCGGCGAAAGCCACCGGATCGCCCCGACACCGGTGAAGACCGCCGCGGCGTCGCACATCGAGCACGGCTGCTGGGTGCTCCACAGGACGTCGCGCGCCAGGTCGCGGCTGGTGTGGACGCGGGCCAGGGCGTTCAGCTCGGCGTGGGCCAGCGGGGTCCGCTGCAGCGGGTCGTCACCCCCCGGGGGGTCGTGGGCGCGGTTGCGCCCGGCAGCGACGACGGCGCCGTCGGGCCCGGTCAGCGCGCTCCCGACGGCGAGCCCACCGGAGCGCAGCGCGACGAGCGCCTGCTGCAGGCTCGCCCTGCCCCCCGGTGGGAGCTCCGCCCACGCGTCGGCGGCGTCGACGGCGTCCCGGCTGACCATGGGTGGCACCCTGCCGCACGCCGTCGCACCCCGACGACACCGGCGTGCTGGTCCTGTCGTGCCCGCTGGTCACCACGGCGGCTCGGCGGGCCAGTCGGGCGCTGCGGGCGGTCCGTCGTCGAGGACGTCGGGCGCCACCGGGTAGGCGTGCCCGGTGGGGGCACGCCAGACCACCCCGGCCGAGGGGTCGCCCGCCGGGTCGTCAGCGGCGCGGGCGACCCGCCAGCCCCGGGGCCGGTGCTCCAACCGGTGCTCGGACGGGGCCAGCGGCTGCAGGTTGGTCGCCGTCGTCGGGCCGTGCGGCCAGGGCACGACGTGGTCGATCTCCGAGGCCGAGGCGCTGCGCGTGCTGCCGGGGAACGTGGAGGTGCGGTGGCGCAGCCCGACCAGGCGGACGTCACCAGCGCTGGGCCGGTAGGTCTTCTCCTCCACCCGACGGCCACCCCGGTGACGGGGTCGGTGAACACCCTGCGCCAGAAGGCGTCGCCGGCGATCCTCACGGCGGCCTCGGCCCCGAGCGGTCCGTAGCCGTCCAGCCAGGCACCGACAGAGGTCACACCGGCGGCCACGGTCAGCGGCAGGGTCACGCTGACGACCGGCCGGGACGCCGCGGTCCGGGCGACCGGCCCCCAGGCGCCCCGCTCCCCCGAGGTGCCGGCGAGCTCGAGGGCAGCGACCGCCCACTCCTCCATCGCCTCGACGCGGTGGGCGTCGAGGGGCTCGACAGCGGACCTGTCGAACGGCCGGCCGTCCCTGCGCGCGGCGTCGTGCTCGGACGCCCGCTGGTCGGCCTGTAGGCGCTGGGCGCGGGCGTCGAGCGCAGCGCCGATGAGGGCGACGTCCTCCGCCGGCCCCCGCACCTGGAGGCACGCCTGGCCGTCGGCCTCCGGCCCCCGCGTCACGGCGCGACGGCTCCGCTTCGCCCCAGCACGGTGCTGGACCCCGCGGGGGTCGAGGCGCTGCACCGCGCGCACCAGCCGCTGGCGCACGGCGGGCCTGGCCGCGCTGGCCCCCGGGCGCAGCAGCGCCTCCTCGGCGCCGGCGACGACGTCGTCGGCGTGCGCGGCGGCGGCGGCCCGGGCGCGGACCGCGGCGTCTGCGGCGTCGACGGCGGCGCGCGCCTCCACCTCGCCGGCGGTGAGCGCCGGCAGCCCCTCGGCCGCCCGGGCCTCGTCCTCCTGCTCCCGCGCCTCGCGGCGGCGCTCGAGGCCCGCGGCCGTGGCGAGCTGGAGCGCGCTGTCCTCCACCTGCTCGTGGCGGTCTGCCAGCTCCTCCAGCGCCCAGGTGCCCGTGGCCGCCGACACCGACCCCGCGGCCATGGCCCGGTTGACGGCGCGGTGGCGTCCGACGGCGGTCATCCCCCGCCGCAGGAGGGCCGCGGCCTGGACCAGCGACAGCTCCAGGCGCGCGGCGAGCTCCGACGGTGCCGTCGACCTGGCCTGCGACGCCCAGGCGGAGGGGCCACCCGGACGGGCCGCCGCGGCACGGCCCTCGGCTGCGCTCTCCTCGGCCTCGCGGGCGCGGCGGAGCCCGAGGTGGCCCACCGCCTCGTCGCGCAGCGCGGTCGGGTGCGCGATGCCCCGGTCGGCAGCGGCCGCGGCCTCGACCAGCACGGCGTCGCTGACGGGCTCGCCGAGACCCTGTGCTGCGGGTGGTGCCTCCCGGTCCGGGGCCCCGGGCGCCGCGTCGTCGAGGCGCGCGCAGACCCGCACGAGCTGCTCCACCAGGAGCGGTCCGGGGACAGCGGCTGCCAGGGCCAGCGCCTCGGCGTCGTCGACCTCGCGGAGGCGCTCGACCGCCGCGTCCTCCAGGGCGGGCTGCCCGGCGTCGGGGAGTGCTCCAGCGTCTGACGGAACGTCCGGTGGGGAGTCCGGCGGAGGGTCTGAGGGTGGGCACGGCTCGAGGTCGGAGAGCGGCTGCGCTCCAGGGGCCCAAGGCACCCCGGCGTCGGACGGGGCCTCGGGAGCCGGTGGAACCTCGGCGTCCGGCAGCGCCTCGGCACCGGGCGGCTGGACGGCGTCCGACTGCTCTGCGGCGTCCGGCAGATCAGCGACCGGCCTCGACGGCTCTTCCCCGGTGAGGGCAAGCCACCCGTCCAGGACCGGTCCCGGAGCGAACTCGATGACGGAGCGGTGCTGTGCGGTCCAGCTGCCGAGCAGCGCCGACATGCGCTGCTCGACCACCGAGACCGGACCCTCCTGCACGAACACCAGTACACCAGCAGCCACTGACAGTCCCTCTGACCTGCGACGATGCAGACGCCAGGCCGACCCTCACGATCGAGCAGCGCTCCCCTGCTCAGGGCGGGGGCTCAGACCGGGGGCTCAGGCCGGCAGCTCGTCGACGAAGCGCGCGAGCCGGTCCGCCATCGCCGCCGGCTCCCAGGAGTGCCACGCACCGGCGACCTCCTCGGACGCCGCGCCCGGGACCTCCGCCGCCACCCGCTGCGCCGCCTCCGGCATGCCGGGGAACGTCGTCGTCCCCACGAGGGCGAGCACCGGCACCCGCACCCCGTCGAGCAGCTCGGCCAGCGGCGCCGACGACGCCCACACCAGGGACTCGCCGTCGGCCGCGTACGCACCCGCCTGCGCGACCGCGGTCTCGAAGCCCAGGGACGCGGCGGCGCCCTCGCGGAACTCGGCGGGCATGTCCTTCATGTACTCCCACATGGCTGCCTCGAGGTCACCGGCGACGACGAGCCGCTCCACGTCCTCGGTCCACTCCCGCACCCGCTCGTGCTCCTGCGGCGGGTCGAGCGGGGCCTCCCAGAGCACCAGCCCGGCGACGTCGAGGCCGCCCGCGGCCGCCGCCATCGCGATCGAGCACCCCGAGGAGTGCCCGACGAGGACGACGGGACCGCCTCCAGCGCCTCCACCGCCAGCGGCGGGGGTCCGGGCTCCCTCGACGAGCGCGGAGACGGCGGCCAGCTCCCGGTCCAGGTGCACCGGCCCCTCGATGCGGGTGCCGTCGGCGCGGGTGCGGCTGTCCCCGCGGCCCACGCGGTCGTGGACCAGCGCGGTGACGCCGTGCTCGGCCGCGAGCGCGGCGGCGGTGGCGGTCGTGATCGGGTCGACGGCGCGGTAGGGCCCCGCTCCGGCCACGAAGAGGACCGTCGCGGGGCTCGACGTGCTCGCTGGGCTCGCCGGGGCGTGGCGGTCGACGGTGACGACGTCCCCGAGGCTGGTGGTGACGGTGCTCGTGGTGGTGCTCGTGGTGGTGCTGGCGGTGGGCTCGCTCATGCCGGGACGACCGGCGCCCCCGCGAGGACTCATCGCCCCCGGCCGAGACCGGAGCCGAGACTGGGGCCGCGTCTCAGCGCAGGGCGGCGCAGGTGATGCAGAGGGTCGCCGTCGGACGGGCCAGGAGCCGCCCCGGCGCGATCGGCTCCCCGCACCGAGCGCACGTCCCGAAGCGGCCGGCGGCGACGCGGGCGAGCGCCTCGTCGACCTCCCGCAGCCGTGCCCGCTGCCGGTCGCGGACGGCGCTCGCCTGGGCCCGCTCGAAGGCGATCGTGGCGCCCTCGGGGTCGTGCTCGTCGTCGGTGTTCGCCCCCGCCGTCGCCTCCACGACGGCGGCGATGGCGCGGTCGAGCGCGCGGACCTGCGCTGCGGCGTCGGCCCGCTCGGCCTCCAGCGCCGCGACGACGCCAGCCAGCTCGCCGGCGCTCACGGCCTCAGCATCGTGACGCCGACCGGGGCGGTGCCGGCGGCCATCGCGCGCACCAGGGCCTCCACGGCCGCGGCGTCCGCCAGCGGCACCCAGCGCGCCACGAGGTCCTGCGGCCGCAGCGCCCCGCTGGTCACCAGCTCCAGCAGCGCGGGGTAGGAGCGGGCGTCCAGGCCGTGGCTGCCCAGCAGCGAGAGCTCGTGCGTGGTGACGCGGCCCACCGGCACCGGGGGCGAGACCGGGTCGGCGGCCAGGAGGCCGACCTGCACGTGCCGCCCCCGCCGTGCCAGCGACAGCACGCCGGCGGCGAGGGTCTCCGCGCGCCCGGCGGCGTCCAGGCTGACCGCGACGCCGCCGGCGAGGTCGGGCCGCAGCGAGCGGACGGCGTCGGCGACCTCCTGCGGGGCCAGCCCCCGGGTGAGGACGGCGTCGGCGGCGCCCAGCTCGCGGGCCCGGTCCAGGGCGGCTGGGTCGACGTCGGCGACGACGACGTCGGCCCCGAGCGCGACGGCCACCATCACCGCGGACAGCCCGACGCCGCCGCAGCCCAGGACGAGCACCGGCTCCCCCGCCCGCAGCCGCGCGACCTGCACGAGCGCCCGGTGGGCGGTGGCGAAGCGGCAGCCGAGCAGCGCGGCGGCGCCGGCGTCGACGCCGTCGGGCACCTCGACGAGGTTGACCCCCGCGTCGTGCACGAGCACGCGGTCGGCCCAGGAGCCGTGGTGGGTGAAGCCGGGCTGGCTCTGCTCGCGGCAGACCTGCCCGTCACCGACGAGGCACTCCGGGCATCGCCCGCAGGCGCAGACGAACGGCGTCGTGGCGCGCCGGCCGACCCAGGCGCCGTCGACCTCGGCCCCCACGGCGACGACGCGCCCCACCAGCTCGTGGCCCGCCACGTGGGGGTGCTCCGGGGACACCCCGAGGGCGAGGACGTCGTCGTCGTGCCCGGACCAGGCGGACACGTCGCTGCGGCACAGGCCGGTGGCCTCCACGGCGACGACGGCGTCGCGCGGGCCCGGCACCGGCTCGGCGACGTCGACGAGCTCGAGCGGACCGGTGAAGGCGGTGTACTGCAGCGCGCGCACCCGGGCGAGGCTACGCAGCGGCGGGGCCGGCGTGGTCGACGGGAGCGGGCACCTGCCCGGACGCCGCGAGCGCCGCCTCGACGTGCAGGCGCGCGGACGGCAGCAGCGGGACCGCGGGGTCGCCGGTGTCCTGCGGCTGAACCAGCAGCTCGAGCTCGGTGCAGCACAGGCCGACGGCGTCAGCGCCGCGGGCGACCAGGTCGGCGATGACCGCGGCGACGTCGGCGCGGGTGGCCTCGGAGAAGACCCCGCGGCAGAGCTCGCCGAACACCGCCTCGTCGAGGCGGGCGACGCCGGCGGCGTCCGGGACGACGACGCCGACCCCGGAGGCCGCGAGCCGCTCGGCGTAGAACGGCTCGGTCATGGTCCCCCCGGCGCCGAGCAGGCCGACGGTGCTCGCGCCCCGCGCCAGCGCCGCGGCCGCCACGACGTCGGCCAGGTGCAGGAAGGCGACCCCCTGCGCGGTGAGGGCCTCCTCCAGCGGACCGGCGGCGCGGTGCATGTAGTTGGTGGCCAGGACGACGACGCCGGCGCCCGCCCCGGCGAGGGCCAGGCCCTCGCGGCGCAGGAGGTCGGCGGCCTCGTCCCAGCGGCCGGAGGTCTGCAGCTCGCGGACCGCGGAGAACTCCAGGCTGCGCACCAGGAGGTCGGCGCTGGCCAGCGGCGCGTCGGCGCCGTGCCGGGCGCGCACGAGCTGGTTGGCGAGGCGGTAGTACAGGGCCGTCGACTCCCAGCTCATCCCGCCGAGCACGCCGATGGTCCGCGGCGCCGCGGAGGGACCGGCCGTGGGGGCGGTGGGGGTCGTGGTCGGCAGCGCAGTCACACCCTCAGGCTGCGGGCCGCCACCGCGCGGCACCAGGGGCTCCACACACGCCCCAGCCACAACCTCCGCTTGTGGGACAGTGCTGGCGTGGACCCCCGCCGGCTGCTCGTGCTCCACGCCGTCCAGGAGGCCGGCTCCCTGACGGCCGCCGCCGCGCGGCTGGGGACCACGCAGCAGGCGGTGAGCCAGCAGGTGGCGCGCCTGGAGGCGGAGGCGGGCTCCGCCCTCGTGGTGCGGCAGGGCCGCGGCAGCGCGCTGACGGAGGCGGGCCGGGTGCTCGCGGGTCACGCGGCGGCGCTCACCGCGCTGCTGCGCGCCGCCGACGACGACCTGGCGGCCCTGTCCGGGCTGGTGCGCGGCAGCGTCGCCGTCGCCGCGTTCCCCACCGCGGCGGCCGTGGTGCTCCCCGCGGCGCTGGCGGCCCTCGCCGCGGCGACCCCCGGCCTGGCGGTCCGCTTCACCGAGCTGGAGCCCCCCGAGGCCGAGGCCGCCGTGCGCGACGGGCGGGCCGACCTCGCCCTCGTCTTCCGCCACGGCGGAGACCCGGAGCCGCCACCGGGTGACCTGCTGCGCCGTCCGGTCGGGCGGCACGCCGTCCACGCGGTGGTCCCCGACGACGGCCGCGCGGTGCCCGGGCACCTGGCGGACCTCGCGCGGCGCCCGTGGATCGCGGGCTGCCCGCGCTGCCGGGCGCACCTGGTGCGCCGGGCCGCCGCCGCGGGGTTCACCCCCGACGTGCGCTACGAGACGGACGACCACGTGGCGGTGCAGGCGCTGGTCGCCGCGGGGCTGGGGGTGGCCCTGCTGCCGGAGTGGGCGCTGCGCGCCAGCAACCGGGCGGGGGTGGTGCACGCTCCGGTCGGGGGTCTGGACGAACGGGTGGTGGAGGTGCTCCTGCGCCCGGAGGCGCTGCGGGTGCCCGCGGTGCGCGCCGTCGTCGCCGAGCTCGAGCGCGTCGTGGCGGTCGTCGACGGGCGGTGACGGGCGGTGACGGGCGGTGGGCTGCCGGAGAGCGGGGCGGCGTCAGCCGGCTCGGGTCGCTCGAGCGCCGGCGGTGTCCCGGTCCGCGGCGGCCAGCTCCAGCCGCGCCTCGGTGGCCGCGGCCGCGGCGCGGACCGCGGGTGCCCGCAGGGCGAAGGAGCGCCCCAGGGCGCTGCCCTCGCCGTGGCGCGCCACCACCTCCGCGAGGCGCTCCTCCACCCCCACCACGCTGCCGTCGGCGGCTGCGGTCTGGTCGGCCCAGGCGAGGGCGTCGGCCTCGGGCCCGGTCCAGCCGCGCGGGTCGTCGTAGGGGTCCATCAGCTCCGCGAGGCCGCGCTCCGCGGCGACGAAGCGCGCACCGGAGTGGTGGGCGACCAGCAGGACGACGCCCTCCGGCCAGCCGGTGGCCCGCAGGTGCGCGGCGCCGTCGACGGGGTGGAAGCCGTGGCGGGCCAGGGCCGGCGCGTACCCGACGTCGTGGAGCCACGCGGCGGCCGCGAGCCGGTCGGCGCCGGCGGCCCCGCAGGTGGGGAGGACGGCGGGGACGGCGAGGCGGGCCCTGGCCGCGACGGTCCGGGTGTGGCGCCAGCGGTCACCGGTGCCGCTCAGCAGCATCGCCGCGAGGATCCGGGCCCTGCTGGCCAGCTCCCCGGGGTGGGGGGCAGGGGCGCGATGTCCTCCTCGGGAGTCCGGCATGCCCGGGACCGTAGTCCCGCGCCCCGCTGCGCTGCACCGCCCCCGTCACCCCGACGCGTCATCGTGACGCCTTCCGCGCTTGTCATTCACGAGGTGGTGACGCGTGACAGCGGCGTGGTCTGACGGCGACGACGCCCGTCCTCCGTGTCATTCACGTCCGAGTGACGCGCTACACGGGTGCCAGTCAGGTCACGAACACGCATCACACCCGCGGTGGCTACGCGTGCCCGACGCGGTGGTGACTGAGCACAGACTCGTGGCCGACGCGAAACGACCCGGTCGCCGCGGGAGGTTTCCCCGGCGTCAGAGCGGGGCAGGGGTCAGGCATGGACACCAGGCTCTTGGGGCGCAGCGGCTGCGCCGTCTCCGCGTACGCGCTCGGCACGATGACCTTCGGCAAGGAGACGGACGAGCCCGGCGCCCAGGCGCAGCTCGACGCCTTCGCCCAGGCGGGGGGCACGCTCGTCGACACCGCCGACGTCTACAACTCCGGAGTCAGCGAGGAGGTCGTCGGCAGGTGGTGGGCCTCGCGCCCGGACGACGTCACCGACCGCCTCGTGCTGGCCACGAAGGGGCGCTTCCCCACCGGCACCGGGCCGAACGACGTCGGCCTGTCGCGCCGGCACCTGTCACGGGCGCTGGAGGGCTCGCTGCGCCGCCTCGGCGTCGGCTCCCGCGGGGGCCCGGACGCCATCGACCTCTACCAGGTGCACGCCTGGGACGGGCTGACCCCGCTCGAGGAGACGCTGCGCGTCCTGGACGACGCCGTCCGCGCCGGCACGGTCCGCTACGTCGGGCTGTCGAACTACACCGGGTGGCAGGTGCAGAAGGCCGTCGCCACGGCCCGCGAGCTCGGCCTGGCCTCCCCCGTCACCCTGCAGCCGCAGTACAACCTGCTGGCCCGCGACATCGAGCACGAGGTCGTGCCCTCCTGCCTGGACGCCGGCCTCGGCCTGCTGCCATGGTCGCCCCTGGGCGGCGGCTGGCTGACCGGGAAGTACACCCGCGACCAGGCGCCGACCGGCGCCACCCGGCTCGGGGAGGACCCGGAGCGCGGGATGGAGGCCTACGGGCCGCGATCGGCGCAGGAGCGCACCTGGGACGTGGTCGGCGCCGTCGAGCGGGTCGCCCGCGGCCGCGGCACGTCGATGGCGCAGGTGGCCCTGGCGTGGGTGGCCCAGCAGCCCGCGGTGACCTCCGTCATCCTCGGCGCCCGCACCACCGAGCAGCTCACCGAGAACCTGGGGGCCGCTGACCTGGTGCTGGAGGCCGCCGAGCTCGAGGCCCTCGACGCCGCGAGCCGCCCGGAGGCCGCCGACTACCCCTACGGCGCCGCCGGGTCCGCCCAGCGCACCCGCCCGCTCGCCGGGGGCCGTGCCGGCTGAGACCCGCTCAGGACGGGGTCAGGCGTCCTCGAGGAGGGCCTGCGCGATGGTGCGGGCCTCCTCGAGGCCGTCGTAGCGGAGCTTGTAGGTGGCGGTGCGGCCCGAGCCCGTCGTCGACAGCAGCTGGCGGCGGCCCGCGAGGTGCTTGGTGTAGTTGCCGGTGTCGAGCAGCCCGAGGCGCTCGACCTCGGCGCGGACGACGGCGTCCGGCACCGGCTCACCGCCGTCCTGGCCGCTCCAGCGCAGCGCCGCCAGAAGCAGGACGGCGGCCGTGCCGACGCGCTGGGCCCGCGTGCGGCCGAAGCGCGCCGGGTCGCCCGCCAGCTGAATCCGCCCGCCGCGCTCCTCCCAGACCCGGTCGAGCAGCTCCGGGCGCACGCCCAGGGCGTCGGCGATGTGGCCCCACGGGTCGTCGGGCACCGTCACGAGGCCCCGCCCGGGACCGACCGAGACGAGCCGGTCGCTCGAGCGGGCCGAGCGACCGGCACCGGCCGCCGGCCCGCCGGCCCGCTCCCCCAGGCGGTCCGCAGCCCGGTCTCCGAACCGGTCGCCCACGCGCGCCGCGACCCGGGAGCCGCCGGCGCTGCGGTGCGCCGCCGTGGAGGAGACCGGCACCGGGCCCAGCCGGCGGGCCCCGAACGGGGAGGGCGCGTCGTCGGTGTCGTCGGCGTCGTCGAGGCCGGCGTCCGGGGACGGACCCTCGGCGGGCGAGCCGCCGTGCAGCCCGCCGTGCAGCGACGCCGGGTCGGCGAGGCGGGCCGCGCGCTCCTCGCCCGCGCGCTCCGCCGCACCCGGCAGGGCGCGCGGTTCGGTGAGCGCGGCCGCCGGGTCCTTGAGGATCAGGTCGACGGCCGTCGAGAACGCCACCGGCCGCAGGTCAGCGGCGACGCCGGCGCGCTCGACGACGTCCGACGCCCGACGGAGCACCTCGACGACGTCCACGCGACGAGAGTAGCGGCGCACCCGGCCCCGGCGCTGCCGGCGACGCGAACGCGGGGACCGCGACGCGCGCACCGGACCTCACGAGTACGACGCCGCCGTGCGACGCGTCGACGCACTCGCACGTCACGAGCGGGTCGACTCGTGCGTCACGGCGTGAGTACGGCGTCTACGCGGACGGCCAGCCGTGCAGTGCGGAAGCCGCTGCGCTGACTCGTGAGAAGACGCCGCGGTCCAGGGCCGCGCCCTCGCGGCGGACGGAGTCGGCGGGCAGGCGCAGGACGCGGTCGAGGCGGACCTCGCTCGGACGGCCCTGCGCGTCCCACGCCCCGGAGCCCACGTCCATCCACCGGCGGCCGTGCCGCAGCTCGTCGGCGGCGTCGCGGGAGCCCGCTCCGACGTGGTCCTTGCTCGTGAGCATCAGGGCGACCACCTCCCGGCCCCGCTGGGCGGGGTCGACGGCGAGGACCAGCACCGGGCGGTCCTTGCCGCGGGTGGCGTCCTCCTCGTAGGGGACCCACGCCCACACGACCTCACCGGGGTCGGGCTCGCCGTCGCGCTCGGGCGCGTAGGTGGGGACGACGGCGTCGTCGGCGGGAGCCGCGGTCCCGACCTCGTCCCCCCGCTCGACCCCGCGGCCCGGCCCCCGGCGCCGGTCGGCAGCGGAGCTGGAGGCGCGGCGCCGCGGCGGGCGCGGCGCCGTCGTCGCCGGGGTGGACGACGACGGCGACGACGAGCGACGACGACGACGACGACGGCGAGCGCGAGGTCGTCGACGGCGTCGACCTCGCTGCCGACGTCACCGCCTTCACGAGGTCGACGAGCTGGCTGAGGATCCCGCGGGCGGCCACGGCACCACGCTAGGCCGCCCGCGGGATCCTCCGCACAGCTCACCGGGAGATCACCGGGAGCTCACCCGGGGTCAGCGGGCGGCGGCGACGAGCTCCACCACGGCCCAGGACAGCGGGGGCAGGCTGACCCGGGCGAGCTGGGCGCTGCCCTCGGCCTCGACGACCGCGCCGCCCAGCGGCTGGAGGCGCACGGCGTCGGGGGCGTCGACGGAGTTCGTCGTGTGCCGGTCCTGGCCCTGGCCGGCGGCGAGCACCAGCGCGTCACCGACGGAGAGGGAGCCGAACCCGCCGAGGGCGACCTCGACGTCGGCGGCCTCGTCGGTGGCGCGGTTGGCGAGGAAGAGCGTGACCCGCCCGGACTCCTCGTCTAGGATCGCGGAGGCGTCGACGAGGTCGGCGTCGCCGTAGCGCCCGGCGTCGTAGCGGTCCGAGCGGGTGCGCACGTCGAGGACGGTGGCGCCGAGGGCGCGGCGCCGGACCTCCTCGAAGGGCAGGGCGATGGTCTGCTTCCAGGCGGCGCCGCCCGGCTCGCTGCGCAGCAGGCCGATGACGTTGACGAGCTGCGCCTGGCAGCCGACGAGCACCCGGTCTCCGTGGCGGACCAGGGAGTTCAGCAGCGTGCCGACGACGACGGCGTCGGTGACGGTGTACTCGTCCTCGATGACGCGGGGGGCGACGTCCCAGGCGGTGCGGCCCGCGGCGCGGTCGCTGGTGTTCCAGGCGGTCTGGTCCCAGACGTTCCACTCGTCGAAGCTGATGCCGATCTTCTTGGTGCTCTTGAGCTTGGCGCCCACGGCGTCGGCGGTGGCGGCGACGGAGTCGATGAAGGCGTCCATGTCGACGGCGGAGGCGAGGAACTCCGCCTGCGAGGTGCTCTCGGCCTCCTCGTAGTACGCGTGGGCGCAGATGAGCTCGACGTCGTGCGTAGCACTCCTCCAGCACCACCCGCTCCCACTCCCCGAAGGTGGGCATGGCGCGCGACGGACGACCCGCAGGCGACCAGCTCGATGCTCGGGTCGACGGTGCGCATGGCCCGGGCGGTCTCCCCCGCGAGCCGCGCGTACTCCGAGGCCGTCTTGTGGCCGGTCTGCCAGGGGCCGTCCATCTCGTTGCCCAGGCACCAGAGCTTGATGTCGTACGGGTCCTGGCGGCCGTGGGAGCGGCGCAGGTCGGAGAACTTGGTGCCGGAGGGGTGGTTGGCGTACTCCAGGACGTCGCACGCCTCCTGCAGCCCGCGGGTGCCGAGGTTGACGGCGTACATCGTCTCGGTGCCGGCCTTGGCGGCCCAGCGGGAGAACTCCTCCAGGCCGAAGGCGTTGGTCTCCACCGTGCGCCAGGCGCGGTCGATGCGGCGGGGGCGGTCGGAGACCGGGCCGACGCCGTCCTCCCAGTCGTACCCGGAGACGAAGTTGCCGCCGGGGTAGCGCACGACCGTGGGCCCCAGCTCGCGCACGAGGTCGAGGACGTCGGTGCGCAGGCCGTCGGCGTCGGCGGTGGGGTGGTCGGGCTCGAAGATGCCGGTGTAGACGCAGCGGCCCATGTGCTCCACGAAGGAGCCGAACAGGCGGCGGGGCACGGGGGCGGTGGTGAAGGCGGCGTCGAGGGTGATGCGGGCGCGGGGCACGGCAGTCCTTCCGGAGGTCCATCAGGTGGAGCGGTGGTCAGCGCTGACCGTGTCGTCGACGCCGTCGTTTACAACGTGGTAAAGCCTGGTGGTCCGGCTCGCAGGATGTCAACCCCGCGACGGGCCCGCCACGCGGCGGCTGTCCTCGGGCCGCCGGGGGGCCACACTGCGCCGATGAGCCTTCCGCAGGCACCCGCTCCGGACCGGGGGCAGACCGGCGCGCCGGGCCCTCGACGGCCCGCGACGATCCGCGACGTCGCGGCCGCCGCCGACGTCTCCCCCAAGACGGTCTCCAACGTCGTCAACGGGTACGTGCACGTGCACCCCGAGACGCGGCGCCGGGTGCAGGACGCCATCGAGGCCCTCGGCTACCGGCCCTCCGCCGTCGGCCGCCAGCTGCGCAGCGGCCGCACCGGCATGGTCGCGCTCGCCGTCCCCACCATCGCCGCGCCCTACTTCGCCGACCTCGCCGGCCACGTCGCGACCCGCGCCCGGGCCCTGGGCCTCGTCCTCGCCGTCGAGCAGACCGACGGCACCCTCGACCGCGAGCGCGAGGTGGCCGGCGGCATGCCGGTGCGGTTCGCCGACGGCCTCGTCTTCTCCCCCCTGGAGATGCCCGACAGCGAGCTGGCCGCGCCCCACCCCGACACCCCGGTGGTGCTCATCGGGGAGCACGGCGCCGCCGACCTGCCCGTCGACCGGGTCGGCATCGACAGCGCCGGCGTCGCGCGGACCGCCGTGGAGCACCTCATCGCCGGCGGCCGCACCCGGATCGCCTTCGTCGGGTGGAAGCCGCGCACCCACAACACCGCCCGCGAGCGCCTCGCGGGGTACCGCGCCGCGCTGGCCGCCGCCGGTCTGCCGGACGACGCCTCCCTGGTGCCCGAGGTGCGGGACTGGACCCCCGAGGACGGGGCGCGGACGACGGCGGCCCTGCTGCGCGCCCGGCCCGACGTCGACGCGGTCTTCGCCGCCAACGACGAGCTGGCCGTGGGGGCGCTCGCGGCGCTGCGGGAGGCGGGCCGCTCGGTGCCGGGCGACGTCGCGGTGGTCGGCGTCGACGACGCGCCGACCGGGCGGTACACGACCCCCACCCTCAGCACCGTCGCCATCGACCGCGCGTTCGTGGCCGAGCAGGCGCTGGAGATGCTGGTGACCCGCATGGAGCAGCCCGACCTGCCGCACCGGCACGTGCAGACCCCCTACCGGCTGGTGGTCCGCGAGAGCTCCGCCGCCGCCTCCTCCGCGCCGGACCCGCCGGGGTAGGGTCGCCGCCACCCTCCGGTCGGCCCCTCGCGGCTCGCCCGCACCTGGTCGACGAGGACGACGAGGGCGACGAGCGGCGCGGAGGAGGACGACGGGTGCTGGAGTGCCGGGGCCCGGGGTCGGGCCCGTGCCGGTCGCACCTGCCGGGGCACCGGATGCCGCGCCTGCTCGCCGAGCTCGTGCGCCGCAGCCCCTGGGGGTGGCGCAGCGGCACCGTCACCTCGGTCAGCCCCGACGGCTGGCTGCTGCTGGCCTGCCGCGACGGGCAGGTCGCCACCCCCGTCCACGCCTGGCACCACGACGACCTCGCCGACCGCCTCCCCGCCGGCACCAGCGTCCGCCTGCACCAGCGCGGCGCCGCTGCCGCGGCGGGCTCCTCGGCGCTGGAGGGGCTCGGGCCGGCGGCGCTCGCGGGTCCCGGCGGCCTGGTGAGCCTCCACGTGGCGCAGGGCCCGCCCCCGGTGCCCTTCCCGGTCGACCTGGAGACCTGGGCGAACGACGACGCCGGCGTCGTCATCGACCTGCGCACCCGGGCGCCGCTGACCCGCTGAGACGGGTCTAGCGTCCGGGGGTGGCTGACGACGGCGTCCCCCCGCGATCCCCCGAGAACGCTTCCGGACGGTCCTCGGACCGCTCGGGCACCTCCTTCCTGCCCGACCCGCGCACCGCTGTCGCCGACGCCGCCCGGGGGCTGGCGATGGCGCACCCCCTCGACGTCGGCGTCGTCCTGGACCCGCTCCACCTGTACGCGCTGCGCAAGGCGCCGGGGCGGCGGGTGGCGCTGGTCTCGGGCGGCGGTGCGGGGCACGAGCCGATGCACGCCGGGTTCCTGGGCCCGGGCGGCCTGGACGCCGCCTGCCCCGGCCTGGTGTTCACCTCCCCGCACCACCGGCAGGTGCACGAGGCGGCGCGCGGGGTCGCCGGCCCCGGCGGGGTGCTGCTCGTGGTGAAGAACTACACCGGCGACGTCATCTGCTTCGCCATCGCCGCCGAGCGCCTGCGGGCCGAGGGCGTGCCGGTGGAGACGGTGCTCGTGGACGACGACCTCGCGACCGAGGTCGCGGCTGACGGTGACGGGGCTGACGGAGCTGACGGCGCCGCGACCAGCCAGCGCCGCGGCACCGCTGCCACCGTCCTGGTGGAGAAGGTGCTCGGGGCCGCCGCCGACCGCGGCGACGACCTCGCCTCGCTGGCCGCCCTGGGACGGGCCGTGGTCGCCTCGGCCCGCAGCCTGGCCGTCGCGTCCCGGGCCCAGACCTCCCTGGCGACGGGTGAGCCGGCGTTCGACCTCGGCCGCGACGAGCTGGAGCAGGGGGTCGGCATCCACGGCGAGCGGGCGGCGTCCACGACGGCGCGCCCCGCCGCGCGAGACCTCGTCGCCGGGATGCTGGACCGGCTCCTGGCGGCGACGTCCCCGGGCGAGCACGGGGTGGCGCTGCTGGTGAACGGGCTCGGCGGGTCCACCTCCCTGGAGCTGCTCGCGGTCCGCGCGCTCGCCGGAGACCTGCTCGCCGAGCGCGGCGTGCACGTGGCCACCTCCCTGGTGGGCACCTACACCTCGGCGCTCGACATGCGCGGCTTCTCCCTGACGCTGCTCGCGCTGCGCCCGGGGTGGCTGGAGCTGCTGACGGCGCCGACGTCGACGCCCGCCCTGCCGGCGCTGCCCGGTGACGACGAGCCGCAGGTCTCCCCCGGCGCACGTCCTGCGAGCGCCGGTGCGGCGCACCCGGACGCGGCGCCCGACCCCGACGGGGCGGGCGCGCTGGTGCTGGCCGACTGGGCCGCCGCCGCCCGCGCCGCCCACGGGGAGCTGACGCGGCTGGACCAGCTCGCCGGCGACGGCGACTTCGGCGACAACCTGGCCTCCGGCCTCGCGCACGCCGAGCGGCGCGGCGGCACCCTCGCGGGCGCGGCGGGAGCCTTCCTCGACGAGGTCGGCGGCAGCAGCGGCCCGCTGCTGGGGCTGGTGCTCACCGAGCTCGCGCCGTCGGTGGCCCGCGGCGCGGCGCCCGCCGACGTCGGCGCCGCCCTGCAGCGCGGGGCCGACGCGGTGACGCGGGTCGGCGGGGCCCGCGCCGGAGACCGCACCTTCCTCGACGCCCTCCTGCCCGCTGCCCAGCGCCTGGCGGGCGGGGGGTCGCTGGCCGAGGCGGCGCGCGACGCCGCGGCCGGCGCGCGGGCGACCACCGACCTCCTGGGGCGCCGCGGCCGCGCCCGCTACCTCG
Source organism: uncultured Actinomycetota bacterium (assembly GCA_963781365.1). Classification (GTDB taxonomy): domain Bacteria; phylum Actinomycetota; class Actinomycetes; order Actinomycetales; family Quadrisphaeraceae; genus Quadrisphaera. The sequence continues at coordinate 139,058 of CAWAFR010000009.1, forward strand.
GCGACCGCGCGCTCGGCGCCCCCGACCCGGGCGCCGTCGCGGCGGCGCTGCTCGTGGTCTCGCTGGCCCGCGTCCTGGAGGACGCGCAGGGGCTGCCGACCGCGTCGGCGATCATCGGGGGGTGAGCACCCCGTACCGCGTGATGACCGTCTGCACCGGCAACATCTGCCGCTCCCCGATGGCGGAGGTGGTGCTGCGCCGCCGGCTCGACGAGGCCGGGCTCGGGGAGGACGTCGTCGTCGTCGACTCCACCGGGACCTCCGACGAGGAGGAGGGGAACCCGGCGGACCGGCGCGCCCGCGCCGCGCTGGAGGCGGCCGGCTACGACGTGCCCGGCGGGGCCCGAGCCCACCGGGCCCGCCCCGTCGAGGCCGGGCAGGTCGAGGAGCGCGACCTCGTCCTGGCGATGACCACCGCCCACCAGCGCTTCCTGCAGCGGCTGGCGCCCGACGCGTCCGGCCGCGTGGTCCTGTACCGGTCCTTCGACCCCGCGGCGGAGGGCCTTCAGGGCAGTGCCCTCGACGTCGCCGACCCCTGGTACGGCGGCCCCGGTGACTTCGAGGCCTGCCTGGCGCAGGTCGAGGCCGCTGCCGACGGCGTCGTCGACCACGTCCGGCGAGCGCTGACGGCCCGGGGGCCCATGCCCTAGAGTCACGACTCGCCATCCAGAGCGACCGAGAGACCTGGCTCGTCGACGTCGCAGCAACCGCGCCCTCGGGTGTGGTGCTCCCGCCAGGACCGATGGGAGACCTGTGACTGTGACCTCCTCTGCCCGCACCGCCCTCCGGCCGTCGGCGGCGCTGCGCGCCGTCCGGGCCGGGGAGCGGACCGACCCGGTGCTGTCGGTGGAGCTGCTCCCACCGCGGCCCGCGGCCCGCGACGGCTTCGCCCGCGCTGTCGACCACCTCGCCCGCGCCGGCCTCGACTTCGTCTCGGTGACCTACGGCGCCGCCGGCTCGGCGACCGGCGCCAGCCTGGCGACGGTCCGCGAGGTCGCCGAGGTCGCCGCCGCGGCCGGGGCCTCCTCCCTCGGCGTCGTCGCGCACCTGACCTGCATCGGCCACGGGCCGGACGAGCTGGTGACCATCGCGGGAGAGCTCCTCGACGCCGGGGCCACCGCGTTCCTCGCGCTGCGCGGCGACCCGCCGTCCGAGCCCGGGTGGAGCGCTCCGCCCGACGTCCTGGCCTCCTCAGCGGAGCTGGTGGAGCTGCTGCACGGGGTCGCCGCGGAGCGGGGGGTCGACGTCGACGTCGCCGTCGCCGCGTTCCCCGGAGGCCACCCGGCCTCCACCGGGCCGGGCCAGGACCTGGCGGCGCTGCGCGCCAAGGCCGACGCGGGGGCCGACTTCGGCCTCACCCAGCTCGTCTTCGACGCCCGCGAGTACGCGTCCCTGCTCGCCCGGGCCGACGCGGCGGGCATCGAGCTGCCGCTGGTGCCCGGCGTCCTCCCCCTGACCGACCCCGCCCGCGTGGTGCGGGTGGCGACCCTGGCCGGCGTCGAGCCCTCCGCTGACGTGCTCGCGGCCCTGGAGGCGCGCTCGGGCTCCTCCCCGCAGGAGCGGGCCGACCGCCACCGGATCGGCGTCGAGCTGACGGCCCGCCTGGCACGGGAGCTGCTCGAGGCCGGCGCCCCCGGCCTGCACCTGTACTCCATGAACCGCCACGAGGCCGTCGTCGACGTCCTCGACGCCCTCGACCTGCTGCCCGTTCCCGCCTGCTCCTGCCCCGGAGGCCGCTCGTGACCACGCACCCCACCCCGTTCCCGGCCGCCACCGTCCTCGGCTACCCGAAGCTGGGCCCCGCGCGCGAGGGCAAGAAGGCGCTCGAGGCCTTCTGGGCCGGCCGCGCCGACGCCGCGACGACGGCCACGGCGCTCGCCGCCCTCCGCCGCAGCAACCGCGCGCGGCTCGTCGGGCTCGGCCTGGACGCCGACGCCGCGGTGCCCTCGGACGCCTCCCGCTACGACGCGGTGCTCGACCTCGCCGTCGCCGTCGGCGCGGTGCCGGAGCGCTTCGCCCACCACGTGGGAGCAGGGGGCGGCCTGGACCTGGCCGGGTACTCGGCGCTGGCCCGCGGCGAGGGCGAGCACCTCCCGCTGGAGATGACGAAGTGGTTCGACACGAACTACCACTACCTGGTGCCGGAGATCGGGCCGGGCACCGCCTTCGCCCTGGCGGAGGACCCCACCGGTGACGGCCCCGTGGCGCTGTTCGCCGAGGCCCTGGCCGACGGCGTCCTGACCCGTCCGGTGCTGGTCGGGCCGGTGACGTTCCTGCTGCTGTCCAAGCCCGCCGCCGCCGGTGACCCGCACCCGCTGACCCGCCTGGGCGACCTGCTGCCCGTCTACGCCGAGCTGCTGCGCCGGCTGCGCGCCGCGGGCGCCACCTGGGTGCAGCTCGACGAGCCGGCGCTGGTGGCCGACCCCTCCGGCACCTGGGGCGACCTGACCCGCGCCGACGCCCTCGCTGCCCTGCGCACCGCCTACGACGCGCTCGTCGGCGAGGCCGACCGGCCGCAGCTGCTCGTCGCCGGGCCCTACGGCGACCTCGGTGACGCGCTCCCCGTGCTCGCGGAGGCCGGTGTCGACGCCGTCGCGCTCGACCTGGTCCGCGGCGGGCTCCCGGCCGCGCTGCCGCCGGGGCTGGCGGGCAGGACCGTCGTCGCCGGCGTCGTCGACGGCCACGGGATCTGGGCCACCGACCTGCGCGCTGCGCTCGGCCGCGTCGAGGAGCTGCGGGCGCTGGCGGCGGCCGTGGGCGCGCACGTCAGCGTCGGGACGTCGACGTCGCTGCTGCACGTGCCGCACGACACCGCGCTGGAGACGGAGTCGACCGGTGACCGCGCCGGCCAGCCCGTGCCCGGCTGCACGCTGCCCGCCCAGGTCCTGGGCTGGCTCGCCTTCGCCGACCAGAAGACGTCCGAGGTGGTGGTCCTGGCGCGCCTGGTGCCGGGCTCCGGGGACGACGGGGCCGCCGTCGAGGGCGTCCTGGCCGCCAGCGACGCCGTGCAGCGCTCCCGCGCCGAGGCCGCCGGGGTCCGCGTGGCCGCCGTCCGCGAGCGCCTCGCGGCGCTGGGCCCCGCCGACGCCGACCGCGAGCCGTACGCCCAGCGGGCCGCCGCGCAGGCCGAGGCGCTCGACCTGCCGCCGCTGCCGACCACGACCATCGGCTCCTTCCCCCAGACCCGCGAGATCCGCGCGGCGCGCGCCGCGCACACCCGCGGGCAGCTGGGCACGGAGGAGTACGAGGCGGCGATGCGGGCGGAGATCGCCGACGTCGTCGCCCTGCAGGAGCGCCTCGGGCTCGACGTGCTGGTGCACGGCGAGGCCGAGCGCAACGACATGGTCCAGTACTTCGCGGAGCACCTCGACGGGTTCGGGGTGACCGCGAACGGGTGGGTGCAGTCCTACGGCTCGCGGTGCGTGCGCCCGCCGGTGCTGTGGGGAGACGTCTCCCGGCCCGAGCCGATCACGGTCCGCTGGGCCACCTACGCGCAGTCCCTGACCCGGCAGCCGGTGAAGGGCATGCTCACCGGCCCGGTGACGATCCTGGCGTGGTCGTTCGTGCGCGACGACGAGCCGCTGGGCGACGTCGCCGCGCAGGTGGCGCTGGCGCTGCGCGACGAGGTCGTCGACCTGGAGGCCGCCGGCATCGGGATCATCCAGGTCGACGAGCCGGCGCTGCGGGAGCTGCTGCCGCTGCGCGCCGCCGACCAGCCCGCCTACCTCGACTGGTCGGTGCGGGCGTTCCGGCTGGCGACGGCGGGCGTCGCGGCGAGCACGCAGGTGCACACGCACCTGTGCTACTCCGAGTTCGGCGAGGTCATCGGTGCGATCGAGCGCCTCGACGCCGACGTCACGAGCATCGAGGCGGCCCGCTCCCGCATGGAGGTGCTGCCCGCGCTGGCGGCGACCGGCTACCCGCGGGGCATCGGCCCGGGCGTGTACGACATCCACTCCCCGCGGGTGCCCAGCGAGACCGAGGTGCGTGAGCTGCTCCAGGGCGCCGTCGACGTCGTCGACCCGCGCCTGCTGTGGGTCAACCCCGACTGCGGGCTGAAGACCCGCGGGTACGAGGAGGTCACCGCCTCCCTGGAGCACCTGGTGTCGGCGGCGAAGGACGTGCGCGCCTCCCTGGCCGAGCGGGTCTGACCCCGCCTCGACCTCCGAGCCTCACGCCAGGCTGCGGGCCGCCTCCCGCAGCCTGGCGTGGACCCCGCCGAAGGCGCCCGTGGTGACCCGGGGCAGCAGGGCCTTCGGCACCTTGGCGAGCGCCGCGTAGGCCGGGTCGACGACGTTCGCCAGCGGCGCGAGGCCCACCTGGCTGAGCAGCTGGTAGGCGTCGAGCTCGTCGAGGCCGAGCAGCTCGCGCAGCCAGCGGACCATCTCCACCTGGCTCGCGCGCCAGGCGTCCTCCAGCGGGCGGCCGGTGCCGACGGTGATCCAGTGGTCGTCGTCCTCAAGGCGCGGGGTCGCGGGGGCGCTCGTCGCGAGGCCGCGGGGGCCTCCGGAGCCCCGGAGCTCGCCGGCCTTGACGAGGTCGACGACGACAGTCGTCGTCATCGCCCCCTCCACGGCGGTGCCGCAGGTCTCGCCCTCGCCCTGGCGGTAGTGGCCGTCGCCGAGGCTGAACAGGGCGCCCGGGACGTTGACGCGCAGGTAGCAGGTGGTGCCCGCCCTCATCTGCGGGGTGTCGAGGTTGCCGCCGAAGACCCCGGGCACCAGGGAGGTGCGCACCTCCCCCGCGGCGGGCGCGACGGCGACGGTGCCGAGCATCGGCTCCAGGGGAAGCTCCGCGGTGAACGAGCCCGAGGTGAGCTCGACGGCGAGGGTGCGGCGAGCGCGGTCGAGGGCGTACACCCAGGTGCGCTCCGGCAGGGCCGGCGTCAGCAGGGCGGTGGTGTCGGTGCCCGTGAGGCCGCCGAAGAACGGGACCAGGGAGGAGACGCCCCAGTCACGGGCGGGCTCGAGGCTGACGAGGTGGAGCGCGAGGACGTCGCCGGGCTCGGCGCCCTGGACGAGGAACGGCCCGGTCTGCGGGTTGAGGCCCGGCGCGGGCGGGGTGGTGGACATGACGTCGGCGGTGGAGCGCAGGGTGCCGCCGAAGGCGTCCTCGCTCCAGAGCCGCAGGGCCTGGCCGGGACGCACCGCCAGGAGCGGTGCGGCGCCGCCGAAGGTGTAGGCGTACTGCTCGACGGTGGGACGGACCTCGATGACCTCCATCGCCCCACCCCACCACGCCCGGCGGCGCTGCGGTGGGACGGACCTCGCAGGCGGCCCGGCCGGCGTGCGGAAGTCCGGCCGGGAGCCCCGCACAGACCCGGATCGGCACGTCGGCACGCCCGTCGGGCCGCTCCTGCCGCGCTGCCGGTGACGCCGGACGTGCCGAACCCCGCCGGCAGGCCCTGGTGGGTGCCCTCAGCGGGTTTCTGCACGTCGGGCGTCACACCCGGTCGGCCCCGCCGAGCGGCGGCAGGGCGGTGACGACGGCGCCCGTGAGCGGGCAGGTCCAGCGGGGGCGGGGGTCGACGTCGCTCCCCGCGACCAGCTGCAGCGGGTGGGTCGCCGGGTGCTCCGGGCACGGTGGCCAGTTGGTGGGGCGCCCGAAGGCCGTCATCGCCTCCACCAGCTCCCAGTGAGCCGTGTCCACCAGGCGCACGGGCGGTGATGCCGTCAGCAGCGGCGAGCGCCACCAGTGCTTCCAGGGCCGCGACGCTCTCTCGGGTCAGGGGCGGGCTGTCGGGCTCGGCCTGCGGCCCGTGCATGACGGCCGGACCGGCGTGCGTGTCGCACGTGATGACCAGCTCGCTGCTGAAGCCGGAGGAGTCGTCGTCCACGGGGCCAGCCTGGCGCGGGAACAGGGGCGGGCGCACAGGGGTTGTGCACGTCGAGTTCCATGCAGATGCATCGAAATCGGCGCACCACCCCAGGAGGCCCCCGTGCAGTTCGGCATCTTCACCGTCGCGGACCAGACCCCCGACCCGCACACGGGCCGGGTGCCCAGCGAGGGCGAGAAGATGCGGTCGCTGGTCACGATCGCGCAGCACGCCGAGGCCGCCGGGCTCGACGTCTTCGCCCTCGGCGAGCACCACGAGACCGGTTTCGTCACCTCGAGCCCGACCACGGTGCTCGGCTACATCGCCGGGCGGACCTCGCGGCTGCGCCTGTCGACGTCGATCGCGCACATCACCACCAACGACCCGGTGAAGCTCGCCGAGGACTACGCGACCCTGCAGCTGCTCTCGAACGACCGCGCCGACGTGATGTTCGGCCGCGGCAACTCCATGGCCGGGTACTCCGCCTTCGGCAAGGACCCGCGCGCCTCGGTGGAGCTGACGGTCGAGAACTACCAGCTGCTGCGGCGGCTGTGGGACGAGGACTCCCCGGTCGACTGGCAGGGGCAGTTCCGCACCCCGCTGCACGGCTTCACCGCCACCCCGCGGCCGCTCGACGGCGTCGCGCCCTTCGTGTGGCACGGCTCCATCCGCACCCCGGAGGTCGCGGAGATCGCCGCGTACTTCGGTGACGGCTACTTCGCCAACAACATCTTCTGGCCGAAGGAGCACTACATCCGCCTCATCGACCTGTACCGCCAGCGGTGGGAGCACCACGGCCACGGGCCGGGGTCGACGGCGGTCGTCGGGCTCGGCGGGCAGGCGTTCATGCGCAGGAACAGCCAGGACGCCGTGCGGGAGTTCCGCCCGTACTTCGACGTCGCCCCGGTGTACGGCCACGGGCCGAGCCTGGAGGACTTCACCCGCCAGACGCCGCTGACCGTCGGCTCCCCCGCGCAGGTGGTCGAGAAGACGCTGACGTTCCAGGAGTTCTTCGGCGACTACCAGCGGCAGCTGTTCCTCATCGACCACGCCGGGGTCTCGCTCAAGACCGTGCTGGAGCAGATCGACCTGCTCGCGGAGGAGGTCGTGCCGGAGCTGCGCCGCGAGATGGAGGCCCGCCGCCCCGCCGGCGTGCCGAGCGACCCGCCGAGCCACGCCAGCCGCGTCGCCGCGTCCGCCGCGTCCGCCGAGGGCCAGCCGGCCGCGTGACCAGCACGAAGCTCGCCGTCGAGGCCTGGGAAGCGCTCTTCCGCGCCCAGGCGTCCCTGGTCCGCCGGTTCGCGGACGAGGACGTCTGGGCCGCGGAGCACGGGGTCGGCCTGCGGGGGTACGACGTGCTCTACACGCTGACCACCTGCCCCGGGGGCAGGGCTCGGCTGCGGGCGCTCGTCGACGCGGTCCTGCTGCCGCAGCCGTCGCTGAGCCGTCTGGTCGACCGGCTCGTCACCCGCGGGCTGCTGGTCCGCGAGCCGGACCCGGCCGACCGCCGCGGCGTCGTCATCGCCCTCACCGACCTCGGCCGGTCGGTGCAGCGCGAGGTGGGACGGCGCCACGCGGCCTCGATCGCCACGACCCTCGGGGCGGCGCTGGACGACGAGCAGCTCGTCGTCCTGCGCGACCTGTGCCGGCTCGCCGGGCAGAAGGGCTGACGGCGTCAGGCCCAGATCGCCGCCTCCCGACCGTCGGGTGTGATCTCGGGCACCTCGGGCAGCCGCCGGGCCCTGCCGGTCGCGACCCGCAGCGCCGTCCAGGCGACGGCCGCTGCGTCCAGGACGTCGTCGACGGCGGCGCTCCCGGCGGCACCGAGCTCGTCGGGCAGGACGACGCCGTGGGCGGCGAGCAGCGCTCGGCGTCGCACGGCGCCCGCCCAGCTCTTCTTGCGGGCGGCCAGCGGGCGGCCGCCGTCCATCGCGGCGAAGGACACCTCCGGGTGCACCTCGACGAAGAGCGCGCCGGCGCCGGCACCGCGGACCCAGGTGTCGACCTCGAGGATCTTCGCGGCCAGCCCGTACGCCTGGATGCTGACGCCCGCGCCGGTGACGGCGCGCGAGACGAGCACCGCGGTGGCGTGGTCGGGTGCGGTGAGCGCCTGGCGCACGGGCGTGAGGAACACCGAGGACGCCCGCGGGCCGAGCGCGGCGCGGGCTGCGAGGTCGGCGGCGCGGGGGCCGGTCTCGCTGAGACCGATGGGGATGTCGAGGCCGACCACCGCGAGCGGCCCGCCCCGACCGGCCTCCTCGCCTGCGGCCACGACCTCCTCGACGGTGGTGGCCGTGACGGCGGCGACGACGCTGTCGCTGTCACCCGAGGGGCCCGGAGGACCGGTGTCCAGGACGACGCCCACCCAGCGACCCGCCCAGACGTCAGCACCCAGGACCCTCACCCGCCCACCCTCGCACCGGGACGCCTCACGGGTCGGCCCCGGCGGTCGGTGGCACCGGTTAGCGTCACCGCCGTGGCGGACGAGGAAGCGGCGGGGGCTGGCCCAGCCGTCGACCCCGGCCTGGTGCGCATGCTCGCCGCGCTGCGGGGAGGCGGTGACGCGGGCGTCTTCCGCGGCGTCGGTGTCGCCGCCGAGGACGACGAGCCGCCCGCCCCGCCCCCGCAGGCACCGGCCCCGCCCGGCCTGCCCGGCCCGGCTGACCCGGCTGACCCGGCTGGCCCGGCTGGCCCGGCTGGCCGACCCGGCCCGAGCGGCCCGCCGGGCTTCGACGTGAGCGGCCTCCTGGCGCGCGCGGGCGCGGCGCAGCGGGGCCTGCGGGTCGACGTCTCGGCGTGGGGGCCGCGGTTCTGGGAGCGGCTGGAGCAGCTGCGGCACCGCCGCCCGCCCAACTGGCCCCAACCCGGAGCCGAACCCGAACCCGGACCCGGCGCCGACCTCGCGGCGGTCGCAGCAGCCGTCACCGACGGTGTGGCGGTGGTCTGGGCGCCGCGCGCCGACGTCGTCGGCCCCCTGCTCGCCGCGGCCGACCGCCCCGAGCGGGTCGCCGTGGTCCTGGCGCGGGAGGACGACGTGGTCGACGCGTGCCGGGAGGTCCTGGCCGCAGTGGTCCACCCGTCGCTGGCGGGGGGCCGCTGGCTCGCCGGGCGCGCTCTCGACGCCCTGGCGGACGGCCACCCCGAGGCGGCACAGGCCCTGGCCACCGCGGTCACCGACGCGGCAGTCACCGCGGCGCTGGACGGCGCCGGGGCCGCGGTGGCGCAGCAGGCGCTGCTCGACCCAGACCTGGCGCCGTCCACGGCGCTGCTCCTGCGGGCGGCGCTGGTGCCCGTGCTCGCCTCGGCGCCGCCCGCCGACCCGGCGCGCAGCACCCGCGGAGAGGCCGTGGTCGCGCTGCTGCGGGCTGCGTCGGTGCTGCGGGCGCTGCAGGAGCTGCGCGATCTCGTCGACCTCGCGCACCACCGGCCGGTCTGACGCGACGGTCTGGTGCGACCGGCCGGCAGGACGGTCAGCGGGCTGCGGCGAGCTCCGGCTCCCGCGCGGCGTAGGCCTCGACGACGGCCTTCGGCAGCTTGCCGCGGTCGCTGACGGTGAGGCCCTGCGCGCGGGCCCAGGTGCGGACCGCGGCCCGCGCTTCGGCGTCGCTGAGGTCGAGCACCGCCGCAGCTGCTGCCGGCACCGGCACCGCTGCCGCCGCGGGCTGGCCGTGCCGGGCCGGGACGGCCGCCGGGACGCGGGGGGCGGGGATCTCGGGGAGCACCAGGTCGACGCCCCCGGAGGCCCAGATGCTGCGCCCGCCGGCCCGCACGTCGACGGCGGGCAGGGACCCGGTCGCCACGGCGGCGGCGGCCATCGCGGTGGCGACGTCGTCGGCGTCGACGGCGAGGGCCCGGGCGGCGGCCATCACGTCGTCGCGGTCGGCCTGCCCGGCCCCGGCGTCGCGGCCGACGGCACCGGCGAGCGCCAGCACCACCCCCCGCGAGGCTGCGCGGACCTGGGCGCGGGTGAGGTTGGCGGCGTCGGCGAGCAGCGCCAGCGCGCGGGCCGCGCGCTCGTCGAGGGGACCCGCGGCCAGCGCGGCGGCGAGCAGCTCGACGTGACCGGCGACGGCCGGCAGCGGCAGGTCGGCCCCCGCGAGCGGCAGCGACTCCAGCACCACGGCCAGGCGGCCGGGGACGTCGGTCAGCGAGGGCTGGGCACCGCTGCGGGGGGAGGCGCTGCTGCGGGGCGGCACCTCGACCTGCGGCCAGGCCACGGCGGCGGCGCGGGTGACGAGGGCCGCCTGGGCCTCTCCGCGCTCCCCGCGCTCCCCCCGGCCGGAGCTGCGGGCCAGGAAGCGCTGCAGCAGACCGGCGGCGGCGCGGGCGTCGGTGAGCGCGGTGGGCACGCCGTCCAGGGCTACACCGGCGCCCTCGCAGCAGTCGGCGAGGCGCCGGCGGGTCAGCCCCGGCAGGTGCCGCCAGCTGGACTCCAGCGTGCAGAGCACCGGCGCCAGCGGCAGGACGACACCGGCGCGGGCGAGCTCGGTGCGCAGGAACGCGAGGTCGGTGGACACCCCGTGGGCCACGAGGACCCGGCCGGCCAGCGCGGCGACCAGCTCACCGGCGACCTCGGCGACGGTGGGGGCCGCGGCCAGCTCGGAGGCGTCGACGCCCGCGGTCGCGGCGAGGACGGCGAGGTCGACGGCTGCGGGGAGTGCGGGGTCCGCCGCGTCCGGTGAGGTCAGCACCGAGGGGCGCAGCAGGGAGGTCCACTCCCCCACGACGGCGCCGTCGGCGTCGAGCTGCACGACGGCGACCTCGAGCAGCCGGTCGTGCTCCGGCGACAGACCGCTCACGACGGCGTCGAGCACCGCGTACCCGGCACCCGGCACGGGCGGGGCCGCTGACGGCCCGGCTGACGACGAGGACGTCGTGGACGACGACGATGGAGCGGGGCTCGGGCTCGACGGCCGAGGGGACGCGGCGTCGGCCGGGCGCCCCACCGACAGCGCGGTCAGGGGCTCCGTGACGGCCGCGGCCGAGCGGTCGTCGCGGCCCAGCGCCGCGACGGCGCCCGCGCGCAGGGCCAGGGGCATCACGGCGACCCCCGCCGGGGTGAGCGGGCCGTCGGCGGCTCCGGGCTCGCACGGGGGCGCGGGAGCCCACGGGACGGGCCCGGTGGTGGCCGCCGCCGCCACGAAGGAGAAGCGACGCGCTCCGTCGGAGCGCCTCGTCAGCCGGTCCAGCACGCCCATGGCTCAGCCCTCCTGGCTCCGCCGACGTCGTGCGCCGGCTCACACCCGTCACGTCCGCCCCAGCGGACCCTCGACTCCGAGTGTGGTGGACACCCGTCGCCGGCGGGCCGGAACGCCGAACTGGACGCCGCGCGAGGTCCCCGCACGCGCCGCGGGGGGCCGTCCGGGTGGATCCTGGGAACTGGCCGTGTCCGGTGGGCGCGTTCCCCCGACAGCGGGACCCCGCTCCAGGCACGCTGTGCTCCTGCCGATCCTCGACGGAGAGGACTGCAGGACAGGAGGTGGTCGGCCGTGGTGTGCACGACCTGTGAGAGCCGGGGCTTCGAGCTCGCTGGTGTCGAGGCCGGTGGCGTCGTCGCCCTGCGCTGCGACCGGTGCGGCAGGGTGGAGCGCGTCGTCGCGGAGTCGCGACCCCCTCACGAGGGGTCCGTCCCGCGGTCCCGCTACCGCGAGCTGCGCGAGCGCGCCGCGACCGCCTGAGCGACGTCCGACCGCCTGACCGACGGCCCGCGGCGGTCTACCAGCGGGTGACGGACCGCCCTCGGCGGTGCCGCTGGACCCGCGCGAGGACGTCGAGCGCGACCACGCCGGCGAGGCGGCCGGCGACGAGCATCGCCGCGACCGCCAGGGCGAGGGACAGCCACCAGGGCAGGCCCCGCGTGAGGGCCCGGACGAGCACGAAGGCCGCCAGGGACAGCACGAAGGTGGCGATGCGGACGGCACCGCCGCCGCTCATCGCGGGCCCGTGGCCGGAAGGGCGCCCGGACCTGCTGCCCGGGCTGCCGCCCCGTCGGTCCCCGCGCGCGTCCACCCGCCCAGCATGCCTGACGGGGCGGCCGCCGACGCGCGTGCGCCGGGGACCGCCCCGTCAGGAGGGCTCACCGCGGAGGGGGTGCGGTGAGGCTCAGAACCGCCCGAAGACGACGTTGTTCGACCAGATGTCGCGCTCGGTGACGGACTTGCCGGCCCGCGGGGAGTCCATCATCTGACCGTCGCCGGTGTAGATGCCGACGTGGTAGGCGCGCCCGCTGCTGTTCGTGAAGAACACCAGGTCCCCCGGCTTGGCCTGCGAGGCGCTGACGCGGGTGCTGGCCTTCAGCTGGCCGTCGGCGGTGCGCGGGATGGACACGCCGTTCTGGGCGTAGACGTGCTGGGTGTACCCCGAGCAGTCGAACCCGGCGGCGGTGGTGCCGCCGTAGCGGTACGGGGTCCCGACGTACAGGGCGGCCGTCGACAGGACGGCGCCGCTGCTGAGCACGGGGGCGGCGTTGGCCGGGACGGCCATCCCCGCGACGAGCCCGCCGCCGAGGACGAGGCCGGCAGCGGCGCGGGTCAGGGCGCGCGAGGCGCGGGTGGAGCTCCGAACGACCGGTCCAGAGGTGTTGCCGGTGGGCGTCGCGCAGCGGGTGCAGGCGACGTGTCGGGCACGGTGGGCATGGGTCATCGACAAGTGGGTGAGCCTCTCCGACGCCTGCGAGGTGAGCTGTCGGGTTCGGGAGGGAAGGTCCCCCGGCTCGAGTTGCGAGCTTCACCCCAAGGGCGCACGAGTGGCTGCGCCCGGAAACGTGGTTCCCCCGTCCCCTGCCATCCGGGTGGTGGGCCTCGAACGCGCTGGCAGGGGCTCGGCGTGCGCGTCGAAGACTCTCGGGTTGTGTACGAGAGCGAGCGAAACGTACCCGTTGGTGACGGAAACCCCCAAACACTGCAGGTGGCAACCGTGATCACATCGTGATGTCCGGGTGGGCGCGTCTGCGTGCGGACGTCTCCGGACGAACCCACGGCGGACCTCGGGCGGACTCCGGACGGACCTCGGACGAGGGGCGCGACGGGTGCCCGCGGGCATGATGGCCGCGTGGTGACCACCGACCGGCCGGCCGACGACGCAGCGGACCGGGCCTCCGGCGGCAGGCGCCTCACGGACCGGGTCGACGCGTTCCAGCGGCGGCACCGCACCAGCGCGTTCCCGCTGGCCGTGGCCTACAAGTTCGCGGACGACCGGGGCCCCCACCTGGCCGCGCTGATCGCCTACTACGGCTTCGTCTCCCTGTTCCCGCTGCTGCTCCTGCTGACCTCCGCCCTCGGCTTCCTCGTGCAGCCGCTCGCCGGCGGCGACAGCCAGATCCAGGGGCAGGTCTTCAGCACCACCGTCGACCTGCTGGCCGGCGTCCCGGTGCTCGGCAGCGCCCTGGAGGGCAACCTCACCGGTCTGCGCGGCAGCGGCGTCGCGCTCGCCATCGGCGCCGTCGGCACGCTCTACGGCGGGCTCGGGGTGATGCAGGCCACGCAGGCAGCCCTGAACCGGATCTACGCGGTGCCGCGGTTCGCCCAGCCGAACCCGGTGCTGTCGCGGCTGCGCAGCGGCGTCCTCATGGTCGCGCTCGGCGTCGCGGCACTGCTCGCGACGGCGATCTCGGTGCTGCTGCCGTGGGTGGCCGACGCGGTGCCGGTCGGCGGCGGGGTGCTGCTGGCGGCGGGGACGCTGGTGCCGTTCGCCATCAACGTCGGGATCTTCGTGGTGATCTTCGAGGTGCTCACCGCGGAGCGCCTCGGGTGGCGCAACGTCGCCATCGGCGCCCTCGTGGCAGGGGCGCTGTGGCAGGCGCTGCAGTTCGCCTTCTCCTCGCTGGCGGGCAGCTACCTGCAGCGCGCGGGTGACGTGTACGGCGTCTTCGGCGTCGTCCTCGGCCTCATCGCGTGGGTGTACCTGCAGGCGCTGGTCCTCGTGCTCGCCGCCGAGGTCAACGTGGTCCGCCAGCAGCACCTGTACCCGCGGTCGCTGATGACGCCGTTCACCGACGACGTCGACCTCACGCCGCAGGACGTCGCCGCCTACACCGGGTACGCGCGCAGCGAGACCTACAAGGGGTTCCAGCAGGTCACGGCCACCTTCGACAAGGACGACCAGCGCCCCTGACGCCGCCCGCCCCGGCGCCTCAGCTGAACGCGGGGGCGGGGGCCCCCACCAGGGGGTCGCGGCGGCGGCGCGGCGTGAGGCGCACCGGCGGCAGCGGCGGCGAGGGGATCCGCTCCGCGGAGGAGTGCCCGGGCACCGCGCCGAAGCGCTCCGCGGAGGCCTCCGGGTCCTCCCAGTCGGCACGGGCGCGGGCGACGTCCTCGTGGGTCCGCCCGATGAAGTTCCAGAACATCACCAGGTCGTCGACCTGCGGCACCCCGCCGAGCAGCAGCTGGCGGGCGCCGTCGGCGTGGCGCAGCCGCAGGCTGGAGCGCCCGGGGGCCCAGTACCGCAGCGCCGGCGCAGCGCGGGAGGGGCTGCCAGCGCCGTCGCCACCGCCGCCGTCGTGGTCGGGCCCGGACAGGGTCAGCAGGGCGTGCTCGTGCGCCGGGTCGACGCCCAGCTCGACGTCGGCGCCGTCGTCCAGCACCACGTCGGCACCCACCAGGCCGGGCGCCACCCGCGCCGGCGACGTCGCCGCGCCGTCGCCCAGCGACCCGACGAGCACCGTGGCCCGCAGCCCCGCTCCCCCGGGGCCGGAGCCTCGCGCCTCGAGCACCGGGAGGTCGCGCTGCTGCTCGAAGCGGGGCGGGTCGTCGTCCTGCTCGCGGGGCAGCACCACCCACAGCTGGACCGCCGAGAGCAGCGGGGGGCGGTCGGTGCCGTCCGGCAGGGAGAGCTCGCTGTGGGAGACCCCGCGGCCGGCGGTCATGAGGTTCAGCTCACCGGGCCGGACGACGACGTCGGTGCCCAGGCTGTCGCGGTGCCGGATCCGCCCGACCAGCGGCCAGGTGACCGTCTGCAGGGCCGTGTGCGGGTGCGGCTGCACCCGCATGTCGACGCGCTGCGGGCCGATCCGGTCGAGGAAGCACCAGGCGCCCACGGTCGGCAGGCCCCGGTGGGGCAGCCAGCGGGTGACGCTCATCCCGCGGACACCGCCGAGCGGCACCTCGCGCCCGTCGAGCTGCAGGCTCTCCACGCGGCCATCCTCCCGCTGCCCCGTGCGTCCGGTGGCGACGGGCTGTCCGAGCGGGTCGGCAGGATGTCCGCGATGGACCCCACGACGGCCGGCCCGCCCCGCCTCCCCTGCTGCTGCGCGGCTGCCGCCTGCCCGGCGCAGGCGCCGGCGCCGGCGCCGGCGCGGGAGTGCTCGACGTGCTGCTGAGCGGAGGGTCGGTCGCCGCGCGGGTCCCGTCGGCGCGCTGGACGGCCCCGGGGCGGTAGGTGGTCGACCTGGACGGGCGCTGGCTGCTCCCCGGGCTGTGGGACGAGCACGTGCACCTCGACCAGTGGGCGCTGGTGCGCCGCCGCCTCGACGTCGCGGGGCCGCGAGCGCCGCCGCGGCGGCCGCCCTCGTGCGCGAGCGGCTGCTGGCCGAGCGGCGACCACGGCGACCACGACGACGACCGCGCTCGTGGGGTACGGCTTCCGCGACGGGCTGTGGCCGGACGGCCGTCGCCGGGCCTCCTCGACGGCGCGGCGGAGGCGGCCGGGCAGCGGGGGCGGCCGGTCGTGCTGGTCTCCGGTGACCTGCACTGCGCCTGGCTCTCGACGGCGGCGGCCCAGCAGCTCGCCGCACCGCTCGGCGTGGTCCCGGACGAGCTGGGGCTGGTCCGGGAAGCAGCCGCCTTCGCCCTGAGCCGCTCGCTGGGCGCCGCCACCGGGGGCACCGAGGCCGTCGACGCCGCGGTGGCCGAGGCGCTGGCCGATGCGGCGGCGCGGGGCGTCGTCGGCGTCGTCGACCTGGAGATGACCGACGTCGAGGGCGGTGCTCCCGCGGTGTGGCGGCGCCGCGCCGCGGCGGGCCGGGCGCCTGCGCTGAGGGTCGAGGCCGGTGTCTACCCCGACCAGCTCGACGCGCACCTGCAGGCCCTGGCCGACGGACGGACCGGCGGGAGCGCGGCCGGGTGGCCGGGGAGCGGCACGACGTACGCCAAGGTGATCACCGACGGGTCCCTCAACACCCGCACCGCGTGCTGCACCGACGCCTACCCCGGCACCGGGGGTCAGGGCCGGCACGGCGAGCTGACCGTGCCGCCGCAGGTGCTCCTTCCGCTGCTGCGCCGGGCCGTCGCCGGCGGTCTGGTGCCCGCGGTGCACGCCATCGGTGACGCCGCGGTGGGCCACGCCCTCGACGTCGTCGCCGCGCTGCGCGCGCAGGGGTACCGGGGTCCGGCGCGGGTGGAGCACGCGCAGCTCGTCGCCGACGACGACGTCGCCCGCTTCGCCGCCCTCGACGTCACCGCCAGCGTGCAGCCGGCGCACCTGCTGGACGACCGCGACGTCGCCGAGACCCACTGGGCCGGCCGCACCCGCCGCGCCTTCCCGCTGCGCGCGCTGCTGGACGCCGGCGCGCGCCTGGCCCTCGGCTCCGACGCCCCGGTGGCACCGCTGGACCCGTGGCTGGCGATGGAGGCCGCGGTGCACCGCGGCGGTGGTGGTGACCGCCCCGCCTGGCACCCCGAGCAGGCGGTGACCGCGGCGGAGGCGCTCGTGGCCAGCACGCGCGGGCGGGCGGCGGTGGAGGTCGGCGGGCCCGCCGACGTCATCGCCGTGGCGGAGGGGGGCAGGAGCAGCGACCTGACGGTCGTCGGCGGGCGCGTGGTGCACCGGACGCTCGCCTGAGGCTCGCCGGCGCCGGAGCGGACGGAGCAGCCGGGGCCTAGTGCTGGCGGAGTGCTGGCCGGGTGCTGGACGAGGCGGGCGCCGACCAGCACGATCGGGGGCAGCAGCGGCGGTCTTTCGACAGGGGGCTGGGGGGCGGGATGGACGTCGGGCAGCGCTTCGGCGGCTACCGCATCGACGCGCTCCTCGGGCGCGGCGGGATGGGCGTGGTCCACGAGGCCTACGACACCGTCCGGGAGCGGCGGGTCGCGCTCAAGGTGCTGGCCCCCCACCTCGTCGACGACGAGCGCTTCCGGGCCCGGTTCCTGCGGGAGGCGCGCACTGTCGCCGGGCTGTCGAGCCCGCACATCGTGGCGGTGCACGACTTCGGGGTCCTGGACGGCCGGCTGTTCCTCGACATGGCGCTGATCGACGGGCGAGACCTCGCCGCGGCGCTGGCGGGCGGGCCGATGACGCCGGCGCGGGCCGTGGGGGTGGTGGAGCAGGTCGCCGACGCCCTCGACGCCGCCCACGAGCGCGGCCTGGTGCACCGGGACGTGAAGCCGGCGAACGTGCTGCTGGTGCGCCGGCGGGCCGGGCAGCCCGACTTCGCCTACCTCACCGACTTCGGCCTGGCGCGGTCGACGGCCGCCGCTGCCGACGGCGACGGCGACGGCCTCACGATGGACGGGACGGTGGTCGGCACCGCCGACTACATGAGCCCCGAGCAGGCCAAGGGCCGCCCGGTCGACGCGCGCACCGACGTCTACGCGCTGGGGTGCCTGCTGTTCCACTGCCTGACCGGCAGACCGCCCTTCGCGCAGAGCAACCCGGTGCTCGTCCTGGACGCGCACCGCAGCGCCCCGGTGCCGCCCCTGCCGGACGGCCGGGGCCGCCAGGGCCTGGACCGGGTGCTGGCGACGGCGATGGCCAAGGACCCCGCGCACCGCTACCCCTCGGCCGGGGCGCTGGCTGCCGCGGCGCGGACCGCCCTCAGCGCCGCGGGGTCGGAGCCGGTGCCGGTGTCGGAGGCGGAGACGTTCGTCGGGCAGCGCCCGACCTCCGGCGAGGGCCCGTACCCGGGCTCCGCCCCCCGCGGCAGCGGACCCGCAGGGTCCGGGCCCGGCGGCATCGGGCCCGGTGGCAGCGGACCCGGGGTGACGCCCCTGCCGGGTCCGGCCGGCGGGTGGGAGCAGGGCCCGGGGCAGCGGCGCCGGCTCGGGACCGGGGCCGTGGTGGGGCTCGTGCTGGGGGGTGTCGCGCTGCTCGTCGTCGTCCTCGGCGGCGGTGCGGTGGCGCTGGTGCTGGCCCTGGGCAGCTCCGGCAGCGGCGGCGGTGGTGACGGTTCCAGCTCCGGCACGTCCTCGGGCGGGGCCTCCTCCAGCACGTCGCAGGACCCGGCCCCGACCGCCGTGCCGAACCCCGCCCTGGGTGCGACCAGCGCCGGCGACCTGCCGGCGGCGGACGCGGAGCTCCTGCCGTCCCTCCCGTCCGACCTGACCGGCTGCGTGTCCGCGTCCCGCGACGACTTCGGCGGCCAGAGGAGCAGCGCCGTCCTGGTCTGCTCCGCCACCCACCTGCCGGGAGGCAGCGTCACGGTGCGGGCCTACGCCGACGAGGCGTCCCGCGACACGGCCTTCACCACCTACACCCAGCTCGACACCAACAGCCGCGACGGGTGCCCCGCGATGAACGCCGCCGGGCCCTGGGCCGCCCCCGACGGGACGGAGGGTGGCACCGCCGTCTGCTACGACGTCGCCGTCGACGGCGCGGAGCCCGACGGGGCGCGGTACGCGGTCGTCGCCTGGACCGTCTCGGGCCGTCCCTGGTTCTTCGCCGGCAGCGACCCCTCCGAGAGCGACGCCGACACGGTCTACGACTGGCAGCAGGCCTGGGCGTCGGACTACGCCCCGACGGTGAGTCCCTCGTCCGGCTGACGGCGTGTCGGAGCCGGTCCTGGCGGTCGGGTGCCTACCGTCGGAGCAGGACCGCGTCGCTCCCGCTCGGGACGGGCGGTCACAGCGCGGCACCGACCTGCACGCGACCCGCAACCGACCTGGAGGAGTCCCATGGCACGCCACCAGCTGGTCGACCTCACGGCAGTCGAGTGGTCGACGACCGGATCCCGCCGGACGGCCGTGCAGACCCCCGAGCAGGCGTCCGAGCAGACCCCACGGCAGGCGGCCGACCACAGCCCTGAGCTGCCCCCCGCGCAGACCTCGCTGCTCCGTCCGCAGCTGCCCTCGCCCCGCCGCCCGGTGGACGACGTCCGCCGCCCCACCTCCCCCCGCTTCCCCTCCTGGGAGGAGCTCGCGCTGCCCGGCGCCGCGGCGGCCCCCGCCGCAGCCCGTGCCGCTGCACCGACCGCCGCCGCACCGACCGCCCTCGTGGAGGACGTCGACGGCTGGGACGGGCTCGCCGACCCCGCGGAGTCCTGGGACGACGCCCCGGTGCGCCGGTGCGACCTCCGCGACGACAGCGACAGGGCTGCGCGCCCGGTCCGCCGGTGGTCGGCGTGGACGTGGCTGTTCGTCGGCGTCGCGGTGCTGCTGGCGGGGGCCGCCGGGTACTTCCTGGGCGCCGCCAGCGCGGGCGTCGCGCTCGCGAAGGCGCAGGCGGCGGCCACGGCCGCCGAGCAGGCCCAGCGGTCCACGGCCCAGCAGCTCGGCGTCGCCCAGCAGGCGCAGGCCAACGCGGAGTCGGCGGCGACGCAGGCCGAGGGCACCAAGGACCAGGCGCTGGCCAGCGCCGCAGCGGCCACCGCGGCCCCCACGACGAGCAGCGCACCCGCCGCCGACGACGACGCCCAGCCGGCCACCGCCGACGCCGCGGGCCTCGGCACCGCCGACGACGACGGCACCGCGGCCCAGCGCTCCCAGAGCGGGTCCGGCGCCGCCGCCGACCCCTCGGCCTCCGCGGCGCCCTCCACCGCGCCGACCGACGACTCCGCTGCAACTGGCGACACGGGTGCGGTGGCGAGCACCTCCGGCGACACCTCCGACGCGTCAGCCCAGGGCTGACCCTCCCCCGCCCTCCGGCGGGCCCGGCAGCAGCGGAGGGTGCGCGCTCAGAGGAGGAGCGCGCGCACGGCGGCGACGTCGTCGGCCTGGTCGGCGCTCTTGTCGGGCCGGTACCGCACCACCCGCGCGAACCGCAGCGCCACACCGCCCGGGTAGCGGGTGCTGCGCTGGGCGCCGTCGACGGCGACCTCCACCACCAGCTCCGGGCGCAGCACCAGCCCCCACCGCGGCTGCTCGACGTCGCGCTCGGCGTGCTCGGGGAACGTCGAGGTCTGCCAGGCCAGCACCTCGTCCGTCATCCCCTTGAACGTCTTCCCGACCATCACCGGCGGACCCCCGTCGGGGTCGCGCGCGCCCAGGTGGATGTTGGACAGGGAGCCGGTGCGTCGACCGGAGCCCCACTCGACGCCGAGCACCACCAGGTCGAGGGTGTGCACCGGCTTGACCTTGCGCCACGCCGCCCCGCGCCGACCCGCCGCGTAGGGCGCGTCCAGGGCCTTGACGACGACGCCCTCGTGGCCGTCGGCGAGCGCCCGGGTGAGCACGGCGTCGGCGGCCGCGGCGTCCGGGTGGCGGACGCCCGGCATCCGCAGCGGCGCGTGCTCCGGTGCGGCGAGCAGGTCCGCGAGGGCGTCGAGCCGCGCGACCAGCGGCTCGTCGAGCAGGTCGACCCCGTCGAGGTGCAGCAGGTCGAAGAAGAACGGCGTGAGCAGCACGTCGGGCGGGGCACCGGAGGCGTCGGCGTCGCTGCCGAAGCGGCTCATCGTCTCCTGGAAGGTGCGGGGCCTGCCGTCGTCGTCGAGCGCCAGCGTCTCCCCGTCGAGCACCGCCCGGTCGCAGGGCAGCCGCCGCACCCGGGCGACCACCTCGGGCACCCCCGCGGTCACCTCGCGCAGGGTGCGCGTCCAGACGCGGACGTCGACGGCGGCGCCGCGGTCGAGGTGGACCTGGATCCGGGCGCCGTCCAGCTTGGGCTCGACGACGACGGGCGCCGTCCCGTCCTCGGCCGCGGTGCCGCCGCCGGCGGTCAGCGCCGCTGCCAGGTCGCTGCCGGGGCTCGCGAGCATCGGCCGCACCGGGCGGCCCACCTGCAGCCGCACCGCCTCCAGGGCCGCGGCGCCCCCGGCCAGTGCCGCGGCGGCGGTGGCCGGCAGGCTCCCGGAGAGCATCGCCGCGCGCCGCACGAGCGCGGCGGGTGCGCCGGAGGCGACGACGACGGCGTCCAGCACGACGCCCTCCAGCGCGCCCTGCCGCAGCTCGCCCGTGAGCAGGCGCACGAGGAAGCCCCGCTCGTCGGCGGTGGCGCTGCCCATCAGCTCGTCCAGGAGCGCCTCGCGCCGGGCCGCGGACCCGGCGCCGGTGGTGGCGGCGAGGGCGGTGAGGGCGCCGTCGACCTCCGCCACCGTCAGGACCGGGGCCGGGTCGGGGCCTCCTCGTCTCCCGGGCCCTGCGCGGGGCCGGCGCCGGCGCGGGCGGAGAGCGTGCGCCAGCCCACGCCGAGTCGCCCCTGCAGCGGCTCACCGGTCAGCCAGGCCGTGGCGACGGGCACCCCCGCGGCGTCGGCGCGGGCCAGCAGCGCCGCGACGGCCGCCGCCTTGGCGGTGCGGGAGCGGGTGGCGGCCACGGCGGCGGAGGTCGGCGACGACGTCGGCGAGCAGCACCCGCGGATCGTCGCAGCCACCACCGACACACGCCCCGCCGGTGCCGCGGCGTCATCCAGCTGGGGCTGACCGTGCCCGACGGACCGCTGCAGCCGGGCCGCAGCGAGCAGCGGCTGCTGCTGCCGCCCCGGCGCGCCGAGCTCGCGCGCCCGGTGGTGGAGGCGGCGCTGCGGGCGGCGCCGCACGACGTCGCCTGCCCCCGCCCGGCCGACCCCGGGGTGCTGGCGGTGCTCCTCGCGGCGGGCTTCGAGCAGCGCGGCGCCCCGGGCCTGCTCCAGCGCGGCGCCTGAGGGCCGGCTGGTGCGAACGGATGGAGCGGGGGCCGTCTCCTCAACGGGCGGCCCCGCGGACCCGATGCCGTGGACGAGCCGAACCGAGCCCGTGGACCACCGGAGGACGACCGTGACCACCACCCCTGCTGTCGTGAGCACCACCAGCCTGCCGCGCCAGCGCGGAGACGTGAGCGGCTTCGACTTCGTCGCCGTCGACGTCGAGACCTGGAACAGCACCACCGGTGCCGTCTGCGCGGTCGGTGTCGCCGTCGTGCGCGGCGGCGTCGTCGTCGACCAGTACGAGGCGCTGTGCCGTCCGGCCGCCGAGCTGGGCGACGCCGACTTCCGCCACATGGCCGTCAACAAGCTGCAGCTGGGCGACATCTACCACGCAGCTCCCTTCGAGGACCTGTTCGCGACGCTCGCCGCGTTCGTCGGCGACCTGCCCGTCGTCGCCCACGACGCCGCAGCGGACGCCGCGCACCTCGCCCGGGCCTGCGAGGTCGCCGGTGTCGACGCCCCGGCGTGGGAGTGGCACTGCACCGAGACCATCGCCCGCGAGGTGCTCGGCCTGCACTCCAGCGCGCTGCCCGACGTGGCGGCCGCCCTGGACCTGCCCCGCTTCACGCTGCACCAGGCCGGCGCCGACGCCCGCGCCACCGCGGGCGTGCTGCTCGGCCTGGCCCGTCGCGCTGGCGCCGTCCGGCTGGCGCACCTTCCCCGCTGACCGCTGAGAGCGCGGGGCACCCGCCGGCCGTGTCACTACGGTCGGGGGGTGCCCTCGTTCCTGTCCCGGCTGCAGTCCCTCGTCAGCGGGGAGGCTCCCCCTCCCCAGCGGGACGACGGGGACGACGCCGCTCACCGAGGGGTCGGCACCGCCGCTGACGCCCCGGTGGTCGAGCCGGAGCCGGCGCTCGTCCCGCCGGCGCTCACCGAGCTGCTGTCCGGGGCTGCTGGCCGCGAGGCACCCGTACCCCTCGCGACCGACGCCTGGGACGGGTCGGTCGCCTGCTGGGCCGTCCGACCGGCCCCGGGGTCGTCAGCGCTGCAGCTCCGCGACCTGCTGCGCTCCCGCCTCGTGGAGCCCGCCCCGGCGCGGTGGTGGCCGCTCGTCTCCCTCGGCGACCGCCTCGGGGACGCCCTCACCGAGGAGCCGGAGACCCCCGAGGAGGTGGCCGGTCTCGACGTGGAGGAGGGGCCGGCCCTGCTCGACGAGCGGTGGGAGGTCGGCGCCGACCGCGCCGAGCGCGAGGGCCGCCTCGGCATGCACCGCGGGACGACGCCGGCACCCACCGTCGCTGCCGTCACCCGGGCCCTGGTGGAGCCGCCGGAGGAGTCCGAGGACGACGTCGTCGCCGTCGTCCTCGCTCACGCGTCGTGGCAGCTGCCGGCGGTCCTGGGGTGGGCTCCCGCGGACTGCGGCGTCCGCGCGCACGACCTGTCAGCGGTGCTGCGCTACTGGGAGGACCAGTGGGGCGCGGAGCTGGTCGCCCTCGGCGCCAGCTCCCTGGTGCTGCGCGTCAGCGACCCGCCGGAGTCCGCCGAGGACGCGGCGGCCCTCGCGCAGGAGCTGCTCGCCGTCGCTCCGGCGTCGGTCAGCGAGGACCTCGTCGAGCCGCTGCCGCGGGCGGCGGAGCTGCTGGCGCCCGCACTGCTCGGAGCCGGCTGGTGGCACCTCGACCTGGGGTGAGCCCGGCCTGCAGGTCTGGCGCCGTCAGCGCTGCGCCGCGGGCGACCAGCCCAGCGCCGGCCCGAGCGCCCCGGCGACGTCGGTGAGGATCTGCTCGTAGTCGGGACCCTCGAAGGTGAACGGCAGTGCGAACACCGCCTCGCTGACCTCCCGGAACCCGGCGTGCTCCCAGAGCCGCTCGGCGATCTCCGCAGACGGGCCCACGAGGTCCTGGGCGAAGAGCAGCCGGCCCGGTCCGACGGGCGCCGCCGTCCGCGCGTCCCGCGACGCCGCGTACTCCCGGTACCTCGCCTCCTGCGCCGGGGTGGCGGAGTCGGTCGGGATGACGACCAGCCCCTGCGAGGCCCGCGCCGCCGCCCCGGCCGGGTGGGCCTCGCGGAACGCGCGGACCTGCGCCGCCTGGATCTCGGCGAAGTCCCAGCCGCCGAGCGGCTCCTCGCCCTCGGCGCGCACCACCGACGACGTGAGCAGGTTCAGCCCCTGCTCCCCCGCCCAGCGCACCGAGCCCGCGCTGGCGGCGCCGCACCACGTCCGCTCGACCAGGGTCGGTGAGTGCGGCTGCACCTGGTCGGAGAAGACCTCGGTGCCCTGCGTGCCGCGGGTGCCGGCCGGGGCGCCGCGCAGCAGCGCGAGGAGGCGCTCGCCGCGGCGGTGGCTGAAGTCCTCCAGCTGCGCGGTGTCGGGGTGGAGGGACTCCCAGACGTCGTCGTAGCGCATCGGGGTGCCCGTGGAGAAGCCCGGGTTGAGGCGCCCGCCGGACAGGACGTCGACGGTCGCCCAGTCCTCCGCGACCCGCAGCGGGTTCTCCCACCCCAGCGGCGTCACGGCGGTACCGAGCTCGATGCGCGTGGTGCGCTGCGTCGCGGCGGCCAGGACGGCCACGGGCGAGGAGATGCCCGGCTGCAGGTGCCGGTGCCGCAGCCAGGCGCTGTCGAAGCCGAGCTCCTCGCCGAGCTCGATCACCCGCAGGACCTCCTCGTGGCCCGGGCCGGGGTCGTCCTCGGCGAAGGTCCCGATGGTCAAGAAGCCGAGCCGCTGGAGCGGCTCCCCCTGCGCTGGCACCCGACCAGGCTAGGCGAGCAGCTCAGGGCGTGGCCCCGCCGAGCACGTCCCGCAGGCCGTCGAGGAGGCGGTCGACGTCGTCGTCGCTGGTGTACGGCGCCGTCCCGACGCGGATCCCCGGCCCGTCCAGCGCGCCCGCCGCGAGCAGGCGCCGGTAGGGCTCCTCGGCGTAGAACCACCCCGCGGGGGCGAGCACGCGGCGCTCCGCGAGCGCCGCCGACACCCGCGCGGCGTCGCGGCCGGGCGTGGAGGAGTACAGCGTCGGGGTGCGCCGGGCGGCCCGGGAGAGCACGACGACGTCGAGCTCCGCCAGGCCCGCCTCGAGGCGCTCGCGCAGCCGGTCCTCGTGGGCCCCCACCGCGGCGAACGACGCCGCCAGCCGCGAGCGCCGCGACACCCCCTCCGCACCGGGCACCAGGGACGCCAGGACGTCGACGGCGGCGGTCACGCCCGCGAGCTGCTCGTAGGGCAGCGTCCCCAGCTCGAAGCGCTCGGGCACCGCGTCGGTGGCGGGCGCGAGCTTGTCCGGCTGCAGGCGCTCGAGCAGCGCCGGGTCGGCGGCCAGGACGCCGCAGTGCGGGCCGAGGAACTTGTACGGCGAGCAGACCCAGAAGTCCGCGCCGGGCCCCGAGGGTCCGAGGTCGGGCAGGTCGTGGGCGGTGGCGTGCACGCCGTCCACCCACAGCAGCGCGCCGACGGCGTGCGCGGCGTCAGCGAGGCGCTGCAGGTCCGGCCGGGTGCCCAGCAGGTTGGAGGCCCCCGTCACCGCCACCAGCACCGTGCGGGAGGTCATGACGTCGTCGAGCCCGCCGTCGCCGTCGAGCACCAGCTCCCCCGTCGCGGGGTCGAGGTCGAGCCAGCGCACCACGGCCCCCGCGCGCTCGGCCGCCTGCACCCACGGCCGGACGTTCGCGTCGTGGTCGAGGCAGCTCAGCACCACCTCGTCGCCGGGGTGCCAGGTCTTCGCGAGCGCCCGCGACAGGTCGTAGGTCAGCGCCGTCGCGGAGCGCCCGTGGACGACGCCGCGCGGGTCGGCACCGAGCAGGTCAGCGGCGGCCCGCCGGAAGGCGACGACGACGTCGTCGGCGTTGCGCTGCGCCGGCGAGAGCGCCCCGCGGTTCGACAGCGGCCCGGTGAGCGCCGCGGCGATCGCCTCCCCCACCTCGCGGGGGGTCTGCGTGCCGCCGGGGGCGTCGAACAGCGCCCAGGAGGTCTCCGGGGTGTCGCCGGCCAGGGACGGGAAGCGCGCCCGGACGGCGTCGACGTCGTAGGTCCCCGTGGCGGGAGGGGCAGCAGCGGTGCTCACCCGGCCAGTCTCCACAGGTCCCTCACACTCCCGGCACAGCACCTGCGCCTGCTCGGGTGCCGGGCTCCCTAGCCTCGGGGCATGGCGCTGGTCGTGGTCGTGGAGGACGAGCCGGTGATCGCCGAGGCGGTCGCCGCGCGGCTGCGCGCCGACGGCCACGACGTCACCGTCGCCCTGGACGGCCCAGGGGGCGTCGAGGTGTGCCGGCGGGTCCGGCCCGACCTCGTCGTCCTCGACCTCATGCTCCCGGGCATCGACGGGTACGAGGTGTGCCGCCGGGTCCAGGCCGAGCGGCCCGCCACGGCCGTGCTCATGCTCACCGCCCGCACCGAGGAGACCGACCTGGTCGCGGGCCTGCGCGTGGGCGCCGACGACTACCTCACCAAGCCGTTCAGCCCCCGCGAGCTGTCGGCGCGGGTGGCGGCGCTGCTGCGCCGGGTCGCCCGCGGCGCAGCCCCGGCGCAGGCCGAGCGGGTGCTGCGCCTCGGCCCGGACGCCAGTCCCGTGGAGCTCGACGTCGAGGCCCGGCTCGCGCGCCGCGACGGCGTCGTCGTGCACCTGACGCCCACCGAGTTCGACCTCCTCGTGCGCCTCGCCGGCCGCCCCGGCGCCGTCGTCTCCCGCGAGCAGCTGCTCACCGACGTGTGGGGGTGGAGCGACGCCCCCGACGGCGCCGCGCGCGGGGTGACCACGCGGACCGTCGACAGCCACGTCGCCGCCGTGCGCCGCAAGCTCGGGGAGGACGTGGTGCGCACGGTGCACGGCGTCGGCTACGCCGGGGCGACGGGATGAGCGGGTCGACGGCTGGCGGGCCCCTGGCGTGGGTGACCTCGGTGAAGGCGAAGCTCGGCGTCGTCGTCCTGGGCTCGGTCGTCGCGGGGCTGAGCGGCGGCGCGTTCCTGCTGTGGCAGGGCTTCCGGATGCGGTACTCCCTGGCCATCGCCGTCGTGGTCAGCGTGGTGGTGATCCAGCTGCTCGCCCGCGGGATGACGGCGCCGCTGCGTGAGATGGCCGCGGCGTCGCGGCGGATGGCCCGCGGGGAGCACGGGGTGCGGGTCGCGGTGCGCGGCCGCGACGAGGTCGGTCAGCTCGCCGCGGCGTTCAACACGATGTCCGCGGAGCTGGAGGCCGTCGACGCGCAGCGCCGCCGCCTCGTCGCCGACGCCAGCCACGAGCTCCGCACCCCCCTGACCGCTCTGCAGGCCCTGCTGGAGAACCTCGCCGACGGCGTGACGGAGCCCGACCCGGCCACCCTCGGCGTCGCCCTGGCCCAGACCCAGCGGCTGACCCGGCTCGTGGCGCAGCTGCTCGACCTCTCGCGGCTGGAGGCCGGTGAGGTGCCGCTGCGGCGATCGCGGCTCGACGTGGGACAGCTCGCGGAGCGCGCGGCCGCCGAGGCCCGGGCGCAGTGCGCCTCGCTGGGGCGCAGCGTCGATGTGGAGGTCGACGTCGAGAGCCGGCTCCAGCTCGACGCCGACCCCGAGCGCCTCGCGCAGGTGCTGGCGAACCTGCTCGACAACGCCACCCGCCACGCCCCCGCGGGCGGCCGGGTCCGGGTGGTGGGCCGCCGGGCGCCCGAGCCGGGCGGTGGCCCGGGCAACGGATCGGGCGGTGCTTCGACGGCTGGTGTGCGCCTGGAGGTGATCGACGACGGCCCCGGCATCGCGCCCGCGGACCGCGAGCGCGTCTTCGACAGGTTCGCCCGCACCGACGACGCGCGCAGCCGCAGCGGCGGCGGGGCCGGGGGCAGCGGACTGGGCCTGGCGATCGTGCGCTGGGTGGTCGAGCTGCACGGCGGCTCCGTGAGCATCGCCGACCCGCCCACCGCGCCGGCCACCGCCGCAGGTCCGGCCACCGGGTGCCGCGTCGTCGTCGACCTCCCCACCTGACACGCCACTCCCCCTCCCCTCACCTCCCCTCCCCCGCGGTGATCATGCGGATCCCGCCACCCCCGGACCACCCAGGAGGCCCCCGTGCCCGCAGCACCGACCGCGCCGAGCACGCCGACCACGCCCCCGCCGCCCGTCGCGAGGTCCCTGGCGGTGCACCGTCCGGGGGCGCCGCCGCGCGTGCTGCTGGCGGTGGCCGTCGCGGCGCTCGTCGCCGCGCTGGTGCTCCCGGCTGCCGTGCCCGGGGTCGGGGTGCTGCTGCTGGCGGCCGTCGTCGCCGTGGTCGTCAGCGCCGTGCGCGCTCCCGCGCAGCGGCGCAGCCGCTGGCAGTGGGCTCACGGCAGCGCCGCGGTGCTGCTGGCCGCGGGCGCCGCCGTCCGCGACGCCGGGTGGGTCGTGGCGCTCGACCTGGCCGGTGCGCTGCTGCTCGCCACCGTCGCCCTGGCCCCCGCCCGCGGGTGGCCGTCGGTGCTCGGCGCGCCGCTGCGGCCGGTCGCGCGGCTCGGCGCGGCGGTCTCGTGGCTCCTGCGCGGTCTGCGGGTGCTCACCAGGACGACGGCAGCACGCCTGGCCGCCCGCCGCGGCACCGGTAGCGGCACCGGTCCCGGCAGCGGGCGCCTCGCGCGGGCGGTGCCCGCGCTGCGCGGCGTCGCGCTCACCGCCGTGCTGCTGGCCGTGTTCGTGCCGCTGCTCGCCGGCGCCGACGCGCGGTTCGGAGCGGTGTTCGGAGACGCTCTGGACGCCGTCGCGAGGGCCCTGCAGCAGCTGGCGGAGCGGCTCGGGCTCTCCCGCGCCGACCTCGTCCTCGGACGGGCCGTGGTGTTCGTGCTGGCGGCGGTGGCGATGGGTGCGGCGCTCGTCGTCGCGTGGGACGCCCGCGGTGACGTCGCGGCGCCGGCGGAGAGGCAGCGAGGGGACCGCCGTCCGGTGCTGGCCCGGCGGGTGGAGTGGCTGCTGCCGCTGGGCGTGCTCGACGCGCTCTTCGCCGCGTTCCTGCTGGTGCGCACGACCGCGCCGGCGGACCCCTCGGCCACCTACGCCGAGCAGGTGCACTCCGGGTTCGCGCAGCTGGTGGTGGCGACGGCGCTGGTGCTGGGCGTCGTCGCGCTCGCCGTCCGGTGGACGCCCATGACGACCGGCCCCCGCGCCGCCCTCGCCGCGCTGTGCCAGCTGTCCCTGGGGCTGGACGCCGCGGCCCTGGTCGACCTGCACGCCTACGTCGACGCCTACGGGCTGACGCGGCTGCGGATCGGCGTCGTCGTCATCTGCGCCGGGCTGGCGGCGCTGCTGGTCCTGCTGCTGGTCGCCGGGGCGCTCGGTCGGGACGCCGGCCGGGGTCGTGCGGTGCAGCGGTGGGTCCCCCACGCCGCGGTGCTCGTGGCGGCTGTCTCACTGCTCGGGCTGACCGCCGCCGACCCCGACGCCGCCGTCGCCCGCTCCCAGCTGTCCCGGGCCGCCAGCGGGTCGCCGTCTGCGGTCGGCCCCGACCTGGACTACCTCGAGGGCCTGTCCGCCGACGCCGCACCGGCGGTCTCCGCGGCGCTGACCGCCGACCCCTCGCTGCTCGGGGAGGGCGGCGCCTGCCTGCTGGCGCAGGTCGCCGGAACCGCCCACCCGGACCCGGCGGCGCAGGGCTGGGCCTCGGCGAACCTGTCCCGTTCCCGGGCCGCGCAGCTCGTGACCGACCCGTCGCGCTGTCCGTGACGGCACCTAGGCTCGCCGCCGTGACGCAGCGTGCAGCCTCGGAGCCCTCCCGGTGAGCGGGCTGTTCGCGCTGCTCGACGACGTCGCAGCGCTCGTGCGCCTCTCGGCGGCGTCCGTCGACGACGTCGCAGCCGCCGCGGGGCGGGCCAGCGCCAAGGCGGCGGGCGTCGTCGTCGACGACGCCGCGGTGACTCCCCGCTACGTGCAGGGCCTGGACCCGAAGCGCGAGCTGTCGGTGATCTGGCGCATCGCCAAGGGCTCGATCCGCAACAAGCTGCTGATCATCCTGCCGGCGGCCCTGCTGCTCAGCTCGTTCCGCCGTGGCTGCTCACGCCGATCCTCATGCTCGGCGGCATGCTACCTCGCCTTCGAGGGCGCCGAGAAGGTCTGGGAGAAGATCTCCGGGCACGACGAGCCGGGCGAGAGCGCGGGAGGCCGCCGCGCAGGACCCTGCGGAGCGCGAGAAGAACGTCGTCTCCTGCGCCGTGCGGACCGACTTCATCCTCTCCGCCGAGATCATGGTGATCGCGCTGAACGAGGTCGCGGCGAGGGCTCGTCTCGCGGGCGGTCATCCTGGCGGTCGTCGCCGTCGTGATCACCGCGCTCGTCTACGGCGTGGTCGCGCTGATCGTGAAGATGGACGACGTCGGCCTCGCGCTGGCGAAGAGGCGCCGGCGGCGGTCGCAGGGGTTCGGGCGCGGCCTGGTGAAGGCGATGCCGTCGTGCTCTCGACGCTGTCGAACGTCGGCATCGTCGCGATGCTCTGGGTCGGCGGGCACATCCTCCTGGTCGGCGCCGACGAGCTCGGCTTCCACCCGATCTACGGGCCGTGCACCACCTCGAGGAGGCGTGCACGACGCGACGGTCGCTCGGCGGGTTCCTCGGCTGGCTGGTGAACACGCTGCTGTCCGCGGTGGTCGGCGCCGTCGTCGGCGCGCTCGTGGTGTTCGTCAGGCACCTGCTCCCGCGCCGGGCGGCTGCGGGCGGGAGCGCTGCCGCGCACTGACCGCCGCCTCCGCGGCGTGCAGCCACCGCCCCTCCTCGCGCCGGTCACCGGCCACCCGCAGGTGCCACTCCGCGGCGAGCGCGCGCAGGAGGACGTAGAACGGCATGAGCTCTGCCCGGTGCCCCGGGCCGACCTCCGCGTGGTCCCACGCGGGGACGACGCCGCGCACGACCCCCATCCCTGCCGACCAGCAGGTGTTCCGGCCTGCCGTCGAGGAGCATCGTCGCCCCGGTCCGGCCCTCGACCAGCGGCCGCACCCCGGCCCGCCACCGCTCCGCCTCGCGCACCAGCTCCGCGGTGGTGCCGGGGCACCCCGCCCACCAGCCCAGGGCGCACCGGACCCACCCGTCGATCCGCGCGACCAGCGTCGGGTTCCCCGAGTACGGCGGCCGCGCGGGCAGGGCGTGGACCGCCGCCAGCACCCGACCGACCTCGCCGAGCACCGCCGACGGACTGCCCGCGGTGACCGGCGTCCCCTCCACCCAGCGGGCCACCAGCACGCCCGGCGGGCCGACCTCGTGGCGCAGCAGGTGGTTCACCGGCACCCCGGCCCCTCGCAGGACGGCGTTCGCGGCGGCCTCCGCGGCGAACGCCCCGGGCTCGGCGGCCACCTTGACGACGACGTCGCTGCTGCCGTCCCCGCCGTGTCCCCGCACCCGGGTGACGATCCGCCCCGGCCGCCGGGCCAGCACCTCCACGGCCGAGGCATCGCGACCGACGGCCCGTGCGGCCCGTTCGACGTGCTCGACGAGCTCGGCCAGCTCGGCCGCCTCGCTCACGACCGGCTCGCCCACAGGCCGACGTCCTGACGGAAGGCGTCGACGACGTGCGCCGCCACATCGCCGTCGCCGAGGGCCCTCGCCAGCGCCTCGCGGTCCGCGGTCACCGGTGACGCGGAGGGCGAGGACGTCCCCGCCCACACCGACGGGCGCTCCAGCCCCTCGGCGTCGGCGGGGTGCAGCTGTGCACAGCGGCACGCGGTGCCGGAGCGGTCGGACGTCCAGGTCCGGTCGTGCACGCTCACCAGCCCGGCGACGGCGAGCAGCGCCTTGCGCGCCACCCGCCGCTGCAGCGCCGCCACCTCGACGTCCCCCTCCACGTCCCTCGCCCCATCTCCTGACCCGTCGATCGCCTCGAGCCGCGCGCGCCACCGCGCCAGGTGCTCGGCCACGTCGCCGTCGAAGCCGCGCGCGGCACGGGCGTCGGCGGGGAACGGCCCCCACCCGGCGGCCAGGTCGGGTCCGGCAGCAGCAGGCAGTAATGGCGCAGGAACACGCGGTTCTCGTGGGCCTCGTCGTCGTCGCCCTCGTGGTCGGAGGGCTGCGCGGCACCGACCTCCACGCCGCGGCACAGGGCGGCGAAGCGCTCGCTGAGCCGCGCGCCGACGGCTGCCGCCTCCGAGGCGGGCAGACCGGCGGTCACCGCGTCGACGAGCGCGGCGACCACCGGCTCGAACACCGCGGGCACACGGCTGCGGTCGACGCCGGTGCGGATCGTCCCGTCAGCGGCGACGCCCTCGCGCGGGTCGCTCACCGCGCCACTGTCCTCCCGGCGGCCGGCCCCGGTCGACCGAGTTGTCGAGCACGACGGCGCATGCCGTCCCTCCCGCCGTGATCATGCAGTCCGGCCACCCCTGAGCCGGTCGACGGGGCTCACCGCTGACGGCCAGTGGTGCTGTGGCGGGGCTTCCGAAGTTGGTCCCAACCGTGAGTGCCGGGGCCGTCACCCCGGGTCAGGACCAACTCCGGAAGCAACCCAGCACCACTACCCGCCACCCCGCAGGTGGCGTGCCAGGTGGTCGGGCTCAGCGACCGAAGTCCACGGTCCAGAACCCCTTCTCGGCGTTCACCCCGAGGTAGGCCCACGCCACCGCGAACGTCTTCGCGTTCGGGTCCAGCAGACGCGCGTTGTGCCCCGGGGACTGCTTCCACCACGCCAGCGCCGCCTCCTGGGAGCCGTAGTAGTTGTTCTTCGCGCCACCCCCGTACCCCCAGTACACGATCTCCCCGGTGTAGTTGGCCGCAGCGGGGCTCTCGGAGCAGAACGCGACCCGCTGGGAGGGGTTCATCCCCCGGGTGTCGATGTGGTCGGAGGGGGACTGCCCGCGGCGGGCGGAGTCCAGGCTCATCCACATCGCCGGGCGGGCCAGGGCCGGGGAGATGGTCAGGGCGGGCAGGCCGTTCTGGGCGCGGTAGGTGTTGATGGCGTTGGCCATCTTCTGCTCGGAGGTGTCCAGCTTCAGGCCGAGCTTGTCGGGGGCGGAGCCGTAGCCCATGTAGTTGCAGTCCGCGGGGGCCGCGGAGGCCGGGACCGCAGCGGCCAGGGCACCGCCGCCGGCGAGCAGGGCAGCTGCGGCGCCGGTGGCGGCCAGGCGCGCCAGGGTGCGACGGGCGGTGCGGCGGGCGGTGCGGCGGGCCAGTCCGGGGCGAGCGGCGGGGGTCTGGGTGGTGTTCACGGCGGGTCTCCCTGGTGTCTGTGTCGTTGCTGGCCTGCTGGCCTGGTGAGTCACAGACAACTCAGGAACGCGGCTCCGGGGCAGGGCACGGGTGCCCGGCCCGGGCCCGCTGACCAGCGGCCGGCGGCGTCGACCTCAACGCCGAGGCCGTCAGTGCGCAGGTCCGGGGCGTCGCAACAGGCAGCACGCCCCTGATGTGCGCACCTGGACAGCCGGTGCGAGGTCACGCCACCCACACGGCGTCGTGCGCACCCGGCCGGCAGCGCGGGTTCGCCCGACTCCACGCCGTCCAGAGGGCGCGCTCCTCGGGCGGTCAGGGCGATCCGACGCGACGCTGTCCCCGTGAGACCTCCGATGCGCGGCGCCACGGCGCGATGAGCCTCCCCGCGAGCTACTTCGACGACCTCTACGCCTCCTCCGGTGACCCGTGGGGCTTCACCGACCGCTGGTACGAGCAGCGCAAGCGCGCGCTCACGCTGGCAGCGCTCCCCCGGCGGACCTACCGGCGCGGCTTCGAGCCGGGGTGCTCCATCGGCGTCCAGAGCGCCGAGCTCGCCGAGCGCTGCGAGGTGCTCGTCTCCACCGACGTCTCGGCCGCCGCCCTCGAGCGCGCCGCGAGCCGGGTCCCGGCCAACGTGGAGCTGCGGCGCTGGGGCCTGGGCGACCCGTGGCCGCAGGAGTCCTTCGACCTCGTGGTGCTCTCCGAGGTCGGCTACTACCTCGATGCGCCCGACCTGCGACGCGCGCTCACGGGCGCCGTCTCCGTGCTGGAGGACGGCGGCACGCTGCTGGCCTGCCACTGGCGCCACGCCGTCGCCGACTACCCCCAGCGCGGCGACGCCGTCCACGCCGCCATCACCGCGACCCCGGGCCTGGTGCCCCTGGGGAGGTGGCTCGACGAGGACGTCGTCGTCGAGGTGTGGGAGAAGGCGGACGACCCAGCAGGCTCCCTCGCCCGGCGCGAGGGACTGGTCTGATCCGCGGCTGCGCCATCATCGGCATCGAGCTCGGCTCAGCGTCTCGCTAGCGTCTCCGCATGCCCATCACGCTCGAGAACGTCGGCATCGCTGTCCGCGACCTCGACGCCACCATCGCCTTCTTCACCGACCTCGGCCTGACCGATGCTGGGCCGCGACGAGGTCAGCGGGGAGTGGGCCGACACCGCCGTCGGCCTCGACGGCAACCACGCCAAGATCGCGATGCTGCAGACGCCCGACGGCCACGGCCGGCTCGAGCTGTTCGAGTACCTCCACCCCGACGCGATCGAGACCGAGCCGACCCTGCCGCAACGAGATCGGGATGCACCGCGTCGCGTTCTCCGTCGACGACATCGACGACGCCCTCGCCGATCGCCGCGCGGCACGGCTGCCACCCGCTGCGCGGCGTCGCGAACTACCAGGACGTCTACAAGCTCACCTACGTCCGCGGCCCCAGCGGCATCATCGTGATGCTCGCCGCAGGACCTCACGAAGCGGTAGCCGTCGCCGTCGCCGGTGCTCAGGCGAACGGGTCCGTCACTGAGGCCAACCGCTCGGCCGCTCGCTGCAGCACCGGCTCGCCGTGCCCGAAGCACGCGACCTCTGCGCCGAGAGCCACGAGGCGCCCGACGTCGGCCCGGGCCCGGCTGCGGTCGACGCCGAAGGGCCCACCACCAGCTGCCCCTGGTGCTCCGCGACGGCACCACCGGTCAGCAGGACCCCCAGGGCCGGCAGGTGCAGCGCGGTGCTGCAGGGGGTGTGACCCGGCACGGACACGACCCGCGCGCCCCCGGCGACGTCCAGCACGTCGCCGTCGGCGACCTCCTGGTCCACCCGGCACGGCAGGAGCGGCGGCGCGCCCTGCGCGCCGTCCTCCGGTGCTGCGGTCACCACTGCGTGCAGCCGGGCCTCGGCCTCGGTGAGCACCGGGACGGGCCCGGGGAGGTCACCGCGGACGAACGGTGCGTCCGCTGCTCCCGCGACGACGCGAGCACCGCTCCAGCTGACCACCTCGGCCGCGGCGGCGGTGTGGTCGTCGTGGAAGTGGGTCAGCACCACGCTGTCGAGCCGGCCTGCGGTGACGCCGGTGCTGACCAGCGCCGCTAGCAGCGCCGGGAAGGTCCCGACGGGCCCGGTGTCGACCAGCGTGGCCCCTCCGCCCGTGAGCGGCTCGGCCGACGCGCGGCTCCCGGGCCACCACAGGTAGGCGTTGCTGATGCCGCAGCGCAGTCGGTTCAGCCCCGGCAGCCCGTCGCTCCGCCGACCAGCGCCATCGCCCCCTCGCCACCGACGGCCGCCAGCTGGCGGCGGTGGCCGAGCACCTGCCCGACTCCGCGGTGCACGGCGTCCCCGCTGGTCTGCACCTGACGCTGACGCTGCCGGGCTCCGGCGAGCGCGACGTCGACCTCGCGGACCGCGCCGCCGCCGGCGGGGTGCGGGTGCACCCGCTCTCCTGGCACCGGGTCTCCCCGCAGGATCAGGCACCGGGCCTGGTCATCGGCTACGCGGACCCACACCCCCGAGCAGCTGCACCGGGCCGTGCGCACGATCGCCGCAGCCCGTCGTCCGCACCCCGCCTGACCGCGCTCCCCGACCGCCTGGTCGGTCAGCGCCGCCAGAGGAGGTGGTGCACCACGCCGCTCGGGCTGGGCACGACGTCGCGGTGGAACCGGTCGTCGAGCTCCTCCGGCGACTCCCAGAGCCGGCTCCCGCCGCCGAGCTCCACCGGCGAGACCGCGACGTGCAGCTCGTCGACGAGGTCGGCGTCGAGGAACTCCCGGACGGACTGCGCGCCCCCGCCGAGGCGGACGTCGAGCCCGCCGGCCGCCGCGCGCGCCTGCTCGAGCACCTCGGCGGGGCTGCCGTCGACGAAGTGGAACGTCGTGTCCCCCAGGGTGAACGACGGGCGCAGGTGGTGGGTCAGCACGAAGACGGGTGTGTGGAACGGCGGCTCGTCGCCCCACCACCCCTGCCACGCGTGGTCCTGCCACGGCCCGCGGTGGGGGCTGAACTTGTTCGCACCCATGATCTCGGCGCCGATGCCGTGGCTGAAGTCGCGGACCAGGTGGTCGTCGAGACCGCGCGTGCCACCCGGCCCCTTCGGTCCGGCGAAGCTGGCCGTCCCGAACGCCCAGGCCATCAGCGTCCCCGGGTCGGCGTGGCCGAACGGCCGCTCCAGGCTCTGGCCCTCGCCGGCGCCGTAGCCGTCGGCGGAGACGGTGAAGTTCTGCACCTTCAGCAGCTGCTGCACGTCACTCCTCGTGGTGGGCGTCGTCGTCGGGCGGCCAGGCCCAGGAGGGTAGGCCCACCGTCGGACGGGCCGTTGACCGCCCGCGGAGCGGGCTCTACCGTGCCGGTGACCGTGCAGCTGGACGAGGAGGTGGGACCCGTGGACACGACGACAGGGGTGCTCCTCTCCGGGGTCACGGTCGGGCGGTAGGTCGCCCGGGAGCGCCGCACCGCGCACTCCCGAGAGGCACGACCATGATCCTCACCTCAGAGCTCCACCACACCGACGGCGTCGTCGAGCGCGGCTTCACCCTCGGCGAGGTCCCCGGCGTCCTGTGGACCCGCGGTCCCGCCGACGCGGCGTCACCACCGGCGCCGCTCGTCCTGCTCGGCCACCCCGGCGGGGTGGGGGATGCACCCCCGACTGGTGGCCCGGGCCCGCAGCGCCGTGGCAGCGGGGTTCGCCGCAGCCACCATCGAGCTGCCCGGCAGCGGGGAGCGGCCGCGGCTGCCCGCCGTCGAGGAGGCCCGCGCCGACCTGCAGCGCGCCGTGCGGGCCGGTGGGCCCGTGGACGACGACGTCGTCGACCGGCTCGTCCTCCCCCTGGTCGACCTGGCGGTCCCGGAGTGGCGCTCCGCCATCGACGCGCTGCTCGAGCTGCCCGGGATCACGGGTCCCGTGGGGTACGCGGGAGGTGTGATCGCCATCGGCACCCGGCTGGCGGCGGTCGAGCCGCGCCTGGCGGCCGCCGTCCTGTTCGCCGGCTCCTTCGTGCCCCGCCGGACGTTCGAGGAGGCGCAGCGGGTGACGGTCCCGCTGCTGGTGCTGCTGCAGTGGGACGACGAGGGCAACGACCGGCAGCGCTCCCTCGACCTGTTCGACGCCTTCGGCTCCCGGGAGAAGACCCTGCACGCGAACCTCGGCGGGCACACCGGCGTCCCGGCGTTCGAGGCTGACGACGGCGACCGGTTCTTCACGCGCCACCTGACCTGAGCCTGGACGTCGTCCTCCGTGGCGCGTCCCGGCAGGCCGGTGGTCCACTGCTGCCGTGGAGACCCCGACGGTCCCGCGGCACGTCGCCGCCCAGTACCTCCGGTTCGCCCGGTCCGAGGCGCAGGGCCCCTCCCCCGCCTACGCGCGCCTCGCGCTGGCGGTCCGCGACGACCGGGCCCTGCGCCTGCTGTGCTCGCTGCCGGGCGGCCAGGCCCAGCCCAACCTGCTCTCCGGGGTCATGCGCTGGCTCGGGGTGCCCGTCGACGACCCGGTGGCGGCGCTGCGCTGGCTCCACGGCCACGAGGAGGACTCGCGCGCGGAGCTGCTCACCCGGTCGACGCAGACGAACGAGGCCGGCCGCTGCGCGACCCTCCTCCCGGCCCCTGCGCAGCTGGCCGCGCGCAGCGACGGTCCGCTCGCCCTGGTCGAGGTCGGTGCCAGCGCCGGCCTCTGCCTGCTCGTCGACGCCTGGCGCTACCGCTGGACGCGGGCCGACGACAGCGTGCACGCCCTCGGTCCTGCAGACAGTCCCGTCGAGCTGACGTGCGCCGTCGCCGGGCCCGTCCCCCTGCCGACGGCGGTGCCGACGATCGCCTGGCGCGCGGGCCTCGACCTGCACCCCGTCGACGCGAGCGACGCCGACGCCCGCCGGTGGCTGCAGTGCCTCGTCTGGCCCGAGCACGCCGCGCGCGCCGACCGCCTGCGGACGGCGCTCGACGTCGCCGCGGATCTGCGACCGCCGGTGCGCGCCGGTGACATGACCCGCGACCTGGCACCGCTGCTCGCCGAGGCCCGCGACCAGCTCGACCGGGTCGCCGGCTGGGCGCCGAGGGCTCCGCCGTCCTCCCCGACGTCCAGCGGCGGCTCCCGGGGGACGTCGACGACGACGGCCGCTTCGTCATCTCCCTCGACGACCGTCCCCTGGCACTCGCAGCCCCGCACGGGTCGTCCCTCACGTGGCTGTGACGAGCTGAGCTCGCTGTTGGTGGGAGCGCGACGCTGCGGAGCACCGCAACACGCTGGCGGACGTGTGCGCCTCGGGTCTGGTGCTGGTCGACGACGACGTCTGCGCCGCCGCGCTGCAGGAGGAGGCGCTCAGGGTCATCGCGGACGGGCCGCCCGCTCCCTCGGCCGGCGACCTGGAGCGACGTCGGTACGTGCTGACCGATGCCGTGGACGACCTCACGGGCGGTGGTGACGCCGACGAGCTCGCCGTCCTGGGGGGTCTGGTGGTGGTGTGGACGTGCGAGCTGGCGCTGCTGAGCCGGGGAGCGTGGCTGGGCACGGGCACGTGGCTGCTGCGCCGGGTGCGGCAGCTGGACCCGGCCCTCGCGGAGGAGGTCGCGCGGGCCCACCGCAGGGCGGTGGCCGATGGTGACCGCGCCGCGCTGGTCCGGGTCGTGGACGGCGTCCTGGGGCGGGTGGGGGGCCGGCTGGGCGAGGGGTACCGGCTCGGCGTCGAGCCCGCCGCACCGGCACCCGCGACGAGCGCAGCGCCCGGTCCCCCGTGAGGTCCGGCGGCGGACCGCCGTCCCTCAGACGGGCTCCGCGACCGGGACGACGACGCGCCCCCGGACGCGCACCTCGGGCTCGAGGTGGTGACGGGTCTCGGTCAGGGCCGGCTGGCCGTCCCAGCCGGTGGTGCGCAGGCACCCGAGGTCGACGAGCTGGTGGCGCTCCCTCGCGGGCCCGCAGCACTCGTGGTCCCAGCCGCCCACCTCCACGGAGACCTCCACACGCCGATCATCGCTCACCACTGCCCTGCGGGCCCGGCCAGGTGCGGCAGCCGACTGCTCCGAACGGGTGAACTCCAGGTTGCAGAAAAAGGTCCGCCATGCAGGTCTTCTGCACTGGTGTTCGACTGTCGGAGGTGGCCTCTAGCGTCAGCTGCATGGACCTGAGCGGTGAGCGGCCGCCCTTCGAGTGGGACGACGACGCCCCGCTCAAGGTCAGCAGCCCCCGGCTCGGATCGGGTCTGCCAGCGCCGCGGGCTGCAGAACCGGATGACCCGCGTGATGACCAGCACGACGACGCAGCCCCTCCTGCCGAGGTGCTGCACCAGGCTCTCCTGGACGACCCGCTCACCGACGGGGCCGACCAGCGGCGGCTGCTGCGCTCCGTCGTCGCCGACCTGACCACCGGCCTCCCCTGCGCCGACCAGCTCGCCGGTCTCGACGCCCTGCTCACGCTGACCAGCCCCGAGGACGGCCTCGGTCTGTCCGAGCGCGAGTGGATCGAGGTCACGTGCGCCATCGACCGGTGCACCAGCCACCTGGACGCGATGAGGCTCACCGCCGTCGCCGCCCTGGACCAGCGGGTCCTGACCACCGCACCCGCAGGCCGCCTGCGCCGCGACAGCCGCCGACCCGCCGCCGACGCCCTCGCCCCGGCCCTGAAGATCGCCCCCGGCTCCGCGTCCGCGCTGGTGGGGCTCGCCCGGCGCTCCCTCGACATGCCCCTGGCCTGCGACGCCCTCGCCGAC
Organism: uncultured Actinomycetota bacterium; assembly: GCA_963781365.1. Taxonomy (GTDB): domain Bacteria; phylum Actinomycetota; class Actinomycetes; order Actinomycetales; family Quadrisphaeraceae; genus Quadrisphaera. Next base: position 178,374 of record CAWAFR010000009.1, read on the forward strand.
GGGCAGATGACCTCCGCGCAGTTCCGGGTCCTGGACACCGTCCTGCGCCGCATCCCCGACCTCACAGCCCGCGCGGAGGTCGAAGCGATCGCCGTCCGCAAGGCCGCGACCACGGTGCGCGCCCAGCTCGCAGCGATCCTCGAAGAAGCCGCCGTCCAGGCCGACCCCGGCTACGTCGCGCGGACCACCGCCCTGGGCGTGGCGGACCGAGACGCGCGTCTGGTGCGCTCGCCGGTGCCGGGGTGCCAGCGGGTCCTGATCGACCTGGAACGCTCCGACGCCGCGCGGTTCTGGCAGGTGCTGAACCAGGCAGCCACGCTCGCCAAGGACACCCCCACCCTCGACGAGGCGACGGGGGCCATCACCGAGGAGGAGCGGACCCTGCCGCAGCTGCGCGCCGACTGGCTCGTCAGCCTCGTCGTCGGGATGTTCTCCCCCACCGCGGTGCAGGCCGCCGCCCAGCAGGACGCGGCCGATGAGGGCGCGACTGACGCCGAGGACGAAGCCGGCGACCAGGACGGCGCTGGTGACGACGACGACGAGGACGAGGACGAGCGACGGGATCCGGACCTGCCGCCGGACACCCGCGCCCTCGTCCGCATCCCCACCCCCGCCGACCGGGCCCGGCTCTCCGAGCTGCACGTCGTCGTCCTCGCCGACGACCTCGCCGACCTCGACGACGACGGGCCGGGTGACGGCGGCGGCGACGACGGGGACGACGACGGGCCGGGCGAGGACGGACCCCGCCACGGAGGAACCGACGGCGGAGCGACTCGTCAGCCGGGCCCCCGCCCCCCGCGGCCCCGGCGGGCCCTCGCTGGCCACCGGCCGATGGGATGGCTGCCCGGCTACGGGCGCCTGGACCCCGACACGACCGCCGCGATCATCGATCGCGCCGCGTGGAGACGGATGGTCGCCGACCCCGCGACAGGGGTCCTGGTCCAACGCTCCTCCTGGATCATCGGCCCCTCCAGCCCACCCACCACCTGCCAGGCACCTGGCGACCTCGCCGACACCCCGCGCACGCCGGCGGCGGCTGCAGCTGCTGCTGCTCGACCTGCCCGCCCAGCCCCTACCGCACCCCGAGGTGTCCTACCGCCCCAGCTCCGGACTGGCGGCGTTCATCCGCGCCCGCGACGCCACCTGCATCGGTCCCGCCTGCCACCACGCGGCCCGCTCCGGCGGGATGCAGCTCGACCACACCACCGCGTGGGGTCCTGACACGCCCACCCGGCTGCGCGGGGGCGCCACCGCGCACGGCAACCTCGGCTGCGTCTGCGTGCGCACGCACAACGCCAAGACCCACGGCGGGTGGCTGCTGGAGCAGCCCAGTCCCGGTGCGTTCCAGTGGACCAGCCCCCAGGGCCTGACCTACCAGCGCCGGGCGACGCCACTGCTGCCGGACCTGCTCAGCGACCTCGTCGCCTGACCACGAGCAGGTGGGTGAGCCCTCGCCGGGTGATCAGGACGGGCGCCCACCCGGTGCACCACCGCCTCACGGCCGGCTGGGGACGGTCAGCCAGGACGCTCGTCCTCAGTGCGCTGCGCCGAGCTCCACGAGCAGCACCCCCGCGATGATCAGCGCGATGCCCCCGACCATCACCCGGTTCAGCGCCTCCCCGAACAGGATCCTGCTCGCCACCGCCACCAGCGCGACGCCGGTAGCGGTCCAGATGCCGTAGGCGACCCCCAGCGCCAGCCCGTGCGCCAGGGTCAGCGACAGCAGGCCCAGGGCTACCAGGTAGCCGACCGTGACGCCGATGAACCAGACCCTCCGCCCACCGGAGGCCACCTTGAGGCACAGCGTCGCCGAGACCTCGGAGACGATGGCCAGGGCCAGGAGCAGGTAGGCCATCAGACGTCAGCCTGCTGCTCACGGCCCGCGCGAGCGCCCAGCTCCACCGCCAGGACCCCGGCGATGATCAGGACGATCCCGGCGAGCATGAGGGCCGTGAGCGGCTCCCCGAAGACGACGGCGCTCAGCCCCGCGGTCAGGGCCACGCCGCAGGCGCCCCAGATGCCGTAGCCCACGCCCAGCGCCATCCCGGCGCGCAGGGCCGCGGTGAGGAAGACGAACGCGGCGAGGAAGCCAGCGGTGGCCAGCGCGTACCAGCCGGGGTGGTCCAGCGCGGCCCGCAGCGACATCGAGCCGGTCACCTCGGTGCCGATGGCACCGGCCAGCATGAGCCACTTCCTCATCGCTGCTGCTCCGGCGCCAGCAGGGCCAGGGCTGTGGCGCGGACGTGGGCGCGCTCGTCGGCGGCGAGCGGGAGGACGCCGGTCGCGTCGGCGAACCACGCGCCGTCCGCGATCATCCGCGCTGCCTGCAGGCGAGCGCGCTGCTCGAGCGGGAGCTCCTCGGGCAGCTGCAGCCACGGCCCGAAGCGCTCGACCCAGCGCGCGGTCAGCGCCTCGCGCAGGCGGGGGTCCAGGAACACCACCAGGTCGGACTCGTCGCCGTGACCGCTCAGGGCCCAGTCGACGTAGGCGGCCAGGCGGTCGGAGGGACCGGCCTCGTCGAGAGGCACGGCGAGGCGCTCGACCAGCTCGTCCTCCCAGCCCTGGGCGACGTGGTCGACCAGGGCCAGCATGAGGGCCTCCTTGGTGCGGAAGTGGTGCATCAGCCCCGGCTTGCTGATGCCGGCCTCGACCGCTGCCGACTCCAGGGAGATGGCCCGGCCGGCCCTGGCCAGGGCGAGACCGGCCCGCAGGGTCGCCTCGCGGGCCGGTGTGCTCGTCACGGCAGCGACTATACCAACCGGACGGTTGGTCTACCTCCGCGTCACCCAGCCACTCCCGTGCGGCGGGCCAGCAGGGTGAGGTGTTCGGGAGCCGGCTGTCCCAGGCCCGCGCGTCGACGCCGGCCGGCTTCCAGAACGGCTCGGGGTGCTCGAGCAGCTCGTCGAACTCACGGACGTTCTTGTGGGAGGCGCGACGTCGTCACGTCGACGGTCCCGCGGACCGTGCCGAGCTCGAGGACGCCGTGGGACCCGCGCAGCACTGCGTCGCCGTCGACCTGGCCGACCCGGACCTGCCCGTGCCCGGCGACGACGTCGAGCCGGCCCCGGACCCGCTCCACCTCCACGCTGCCGTGGCGGGAGTCGACGGAGAGGTCGCCGGTGGTCTCGAGGGTGACGCTGCCGAACTTCGCCCTGACCGTCGTGGTGCCGAGCGCTCCGCGGGTGACCACCGAGCCGAAGGCGTTGCCGACCTCGGCGGCGGAACCGGTGGGCACCTGGACGCGGACGTCGGCGGAGTCCTCCTTGCCGAGCAGGGTCCTGCGCTGCGGGAGGCGCACGCGGAGGCGGCCGGCGTCGAAGGAGACCTCGGCGGCCTCGGCGAGCGCGACGTCGCCGCTGCGGCCGGTGACGCTGGGCAGGACGTCGACGACGACGTCGTCGCGGTCGCTGGCGATGATCTCCACGTGGCCGACGGCGATGTCGACGTCGACCTCGACGGGGCCTGCGGACTCGCAGCGGGGCATGGCTGCCCTCCTGGGTGGGTGTGCGGTGGCTGGGGCGGGGTGCTGGCTGGGACGGGGTGCAGGCTGGTCCGGCTACCGGACCCAGCCGGTGAAGCTGGTGGTGCCGGGGGCGGTCAGCGACGCGCGCGGGGCGGGAGCCTCGAGGGCCGCGGCCACGACGCGCACGAGCCAGGTGTTGACCGAGACGCCCTCCTGGACGGCGGCGCGCTCGGCCCGCGCCTTGAGGTGGTCGGGCAGGCGCAGCGTGGTGCGGGAGGTGCTGCCGTCGACGACGTCGTCAGCCGGCTCGGCGGCGGCCGCGGCTGCGGGGACGACGGGCGCCGCCGGCGCGCTGGCCTCGTCGGGTGGTGTCGCGAGTGACACCACGAGCTCGGGGTCGCGACCGCGGAGGCGGACGTCGACGGAGGTGGGCGCCAGCTCGCGCGTGATCTCGCCCGCGGCGTCACTCAGCACCTCCAGGAGCACGAGCCGGGTGGCCGGCTCCAGCGCGGTGCTGAGACGCTCGGCCACGGTCCGGACGTCGTCGCCCTCGGCCTGCGCCGAGGCCGCGAGCTGGGCGCGGAGGTCGGCGACGTACCGGTCGAGGTTCATGCCGTCGTAGTGACACCACAGTGGTGTCACGCGCAAGGGACGCGCCGCAGCGCGAGCGGGCGGCAGGATCACCGGGTGGCCACGCTGCACGTCACGGTCGGCCTCACCGGCCGCGGGCAAGACGACCCTCGCCCGCCGCCTCGCCGCCGAGATCCCCGCGCTGCGCCTCACCACGGACGAGTGGATGGTGGCGCTGTTCGGCGTCAAGAACCCCAGCGACCAGCGCGACGTCGTCGAGGCGCGCCTCCTCACCACGGCGCTGCAGGCCCTCGGCGTCGGCATCGACGTCGTCCTCGACTTCGGCCTCTGGGGGCGGGACGAGCGGTGGGCGCTGCACCGTGTCGCCCTCGACCGGGGCTTCGGGTACGTGATGCACCACCTGCCGGTCGGGCGGGAGGAGCAGTGGGAACGGGTGTCGCACCGGTGGGGCACCACGCCGCACGCGACGTTCCCGATGAGCCGGGAGGAGCTCGACGCCTGGCGCGGGCAGTTCCAGGAGCCGGACGCCGGCGAGCTGGCCGGCGACCCGCCGCCCCCTCCCCCGCCGGCGTGGCCGACGTGGGACGACTGGGCCGTCGAGCGCTGGCCGACGCTCGTGCTGCCCTGAGCCGGAACTGGAGCCGGAGCCTGTGTCCGGCCGCCGTGCGTCACCCGACGGGTGCCACCAGCTGCCGCAGCGCCGCGGCCTGGAGCGCCCCGACCACCGCGCGGGCGGCGAGCACGGTGGCGACCGCCACCGCGACCAGGCCCCAGACCGGGAGCACGTCGAGGACGGCGATGGCCGCGAAGCCGGTCAGCTGCGTGATGAGGACGAAGCCACCGCGGTGGTAGAGGCGCTCCACCTGCGCGGCGGTGCGCCGCTCCGCGACGGGGACCGCGGCTGCCGCGGACCGGGTGGCCACGAGGGCGAGCACGACCAGCCCGGTGAAGACGGCGTCGGCAACCGGCGGCTGGTCGTCCCATCCGACCGCGACGGCGGCTGCCAGCGAGAGGGCCATGACCCCGGTGGCGACGGTGACGGCGAGCGCCAGCGGTCTGCGCGCCGCCGTGGGCACGGGCCGCGGGAGCAGGAGCACCGCCGCGGTCAGCAGGGCCGCGGTGGCCGCCGTCGCGTGGACCGTGATGAGCGCTGCGTGCATGCGTCCACGCTGCTCCGCCGCACCCGCCGGCCGGCAGCACCGCCCGGCGGTCCTCGCCCTCCACCGACCGGTGGGCGCCTCGCACCTCACGGCGTCGACGCCGTGCTGTGAGGACCGATCCACGCAGCGCGGCACGACTGACACGCGACGGACAGCGGGCCGAGGTGGACTGCGGCCATCGGTCCACCGGACCCACCAGACCCACCAGACCCATCAGACCAGCCCGCGCGAAGGACGACCCGTGGCAGACCTCTTCTCCCCGTTCACCCTCAAGGGCGTCACCCTGCGCAACCGCATCGTCATGTCGCCCATGACGATGTACCGCTCCGCGACGGCAGGGCCGAACGACTTCCACGTCATGCACATGGGCGCCCGCGCCGCGGGCGGCTTCGGGCTGGTGTTCCCCGAGCAGATCGCCATCACCCCCGACGGGCGGACCACCACGCGCTGCGGCGGCCTGTACGACGAAGACCAGGTCGAGGGCTGGACGCGCGCGCACCGCCATGGTCAAGGCCATGGGTGGCGTGAACGCGATCCAGCTCGGGCCACACCGGCCGCAAGGGCAGCGAGGTCACCCCTGGGAGGGCGGGCACCAGCTGCCAGCCGACCACCCCGACGGCTGGGTGACCCGCGCGCCGTCGGCGATGCCCTACGGCGGTGACCACTCCTTCCCCGTGCACGAGCTGACCGTCGAGGAGATCAAGGAGCTCCACCAGGCCTACGCCGACACGGCGGTGCGGGCGGTGGAGGCCGGCTACGAGTGGATCGAGATGCACTACGCGCACGGCTACCTCGTCGCGAGCTTCTTCTCCCCGCTGGCCAACCAGCGCACCGACGAGTACGGCGGCAGCGTGGCCAACCGGGTCCGCTTCCACCTGGAGGCGACTGGACGCCGTCCGCGCCGTCATCCCCGAGCGCATCCCGCTGACGATGCGCCTGGGCGCCGACGACCTCAACGCCGCGGGAGCGACCATGGACGACGCCGTCGAGGCGATCTCCCTCATGAAGGAGCACGGCCCGGACCTGGCCGACATCTCCGCGGGCTTCAACACCCCGGACATGGACGGCACCCCGCTGCGTGAGCCCTCCGGCTTCCTGTCGCGCGCCCTGCGCGTCAAGCGGGAGGTCGGCATCCCCGTCGGGGTGAGCTGGAACCTCGGGGTGCCCGCCGACGCCGAGAAGGCGGTGCAGGACGGTCTCGACCTGGTGTTCCTCGGCCGGCCCGCGCTGGCCAACCCGCACTGGCCGGTGTGGGCGGCGCGCGAGCTCGGCCGCGCCTCGCCGTTCGACCTGGTCCCCGAGGACTGCAGCTGGTGGCTGAAGGACTTCCGGGGCCACTCGCCGAGCATCGGCTGGCCGGAGGTGGCCCCGGCCCCCGCTGCCGCCGGCGGCCCGATCGACCTCGACGCCGCGCTCCCCCACCAGGAGCAGCGCCAGCAGGTCAGCGCCTGACCGACCCCCACGGGCCGGAGGCGTGAGCCCCACCGGAGCGCGGCGCGACGGCTGGGGACGGATGCGCCCGGCGGGGTCGCGGCGTCCCGGTCGCAGCCCTCAGCTCCGGGACGCCGCGACCCCGGTGGGACGCAGCGTCCCCAGGCGCACCCTCGACAGCGAAGGGCCCCGCACCGCCAGCAGCGGTGCGGGGCCCTCCGTCACGAGGTGCCGGGGCTCAACCGAAGACGTCCGGGTCCGGGCCGAGGCGCTGACCGCGCTCGAGCCCGGAGATCGCCGCGACGTCGTCGTCGGTGAGCTCGAAGCTGAACAGCTCGAGGTTGGAGCGGATGCGCGAGGGCGTCACCGACTTGGGGATGACGATGGTGCCGAGCTGGAGGTGCCAGCGCAGCACGACCTGGGCGGGCTCCTTGCCGTGCGCGGCGGCGATCTTGCCGATCACCTCGTCGGCCAGCAGGTCTCCGCCCTGGCCGATGGGGCTCCACGCCTCGGTCGCGATGCCGTGCTCGGCGTGGAAGGCCCGCAGCTCCTCCTGCTGCAGCCACGGGTGCAGCTCGACCTGGTTGACCGCCGGGGTGACGCCGGTCTCGTCGAAGAGGGCGCGCAGGTGGGTGCGCTGGAAGTTCGAGACGCCGATCGAGGTGACCCGCCCCTGCTCCTTCAGCTCCGCGAACGTCTTCCAGATCTCCACGTAGTTGGCCTGGTCGGCCCCGGGCCAGTGGATCAGCCACAGGTCGAGGCGCTCGAGCTGCAGCTTCTCCATCGAGTCGTCGAAGGCGCGCAGCGCGGCGTCGCGGCCCTTCTCCCGGTCGGCGTTGGCAAGCTTGGTGGTGACGAAGACGTCCTCGTGGCTGATGCCCAGGCTGTCCTTCGCGGTGCGCAGCGCGTCACCGACGCCGGCCTCGTTGGCGTAGCCGGCGGCGGTGTCGACGTGCCGGTACCCGGCGCCGAGGGCCTCCAGGACGACCTCGTCGGTCTTCTCCGGCGGCACCTGGAACACGCCGAGGCCGACCTGCGGGATCTGCTGGCCGTCGTTCAGGGTGACGAAGGGGACGGTGGTTCCGTACTCGAGGGGCATCTCCCGACCGTAGGGGGGACGCCGCGCCCCGGCACTCCGGGAGCACTGCGCCGCCGCCGCTCCCGCTGCTGCCGCCGCGACCGGCGGTGGTGCACCGGCACCGCGGCTGCGAGGAGAGCGGCCGTCCACACGACGGTCGCCCCCCCACCCCGCCAGCACGGCCGCGACGACGGCGCCGAGGAGGGCCATGCCCCGACGCCAGGGAGGCGGGCAGCACCCGGGCGTCGCACCCGAGGACCACGCGGGACCTCCCGGGTCAGCTCCCAGGGGGACGCCGGTCAGCCGCGGCGGGCCCCGCGGACGAACCCGTCGGCGGCCAGGTCGAGGTCGACGCGGTCCTCGCGGTGGTCAGCCGTCGCCGGGAAGCACTCCTCGCCGCGGCGCACCAGGCGCACCACGAACCCCGCTGCGGCAGCGCGGTCGCGGGCCTCGTCCTCGCGCAGGCCGAGCAGGGAGCGGACGAGGCTGTCGCCGTCGGCAGCGGGCTCCGCGGCGGGTGCGTCGAGGCAGCCCGGCGGGTCTGCGGCAGCCCCGCCCCCGGACCCGTCACGGCCGTCGACGACCGCGAGCACCGCCACGAGGGCCAGGGCGGCGACGACGGGCACGGGGTTGACGGAGCGTCCCACCACCCTGGGACGCCCCGGCGGGTGCTCCCGTTGCAGCCGATCAGCGACCGGCCAGCGACCGGCCAGCGACCGGTCAGCGACCGCCGGTGCCGCGGGGCCGCGGCGTCGAGCGCGAGGTGGGGACCGGACGGGCCATGGAGGCCGCCGACAGCTCGGACAGGTCGAGCAGGATCCGCTGGTGGCGGGCGCGCAGCTCGTCGACGTCGCCGTGGGCCTCCTCCAGCAGCGACTCCGCCTCCTCGCGGAGCCGCTCGGACTCCGCGGAGGCGTCGGCCAGGAGGCGCTGCGCCGCGGAGCGGGCCTCGGCGAGCATCGCCTCGGACTCCTGGCGGGCGGCGCGGCGGTCCTCGCCGGCCTCGCTGCGGGCGCGGGCGACCTCCTCGGAGACCTGGTCGACCAGCGCGCGAGCGCCCTCCTCGGCCGCGGTGGCCGATGCGGCGGCCCGCGCTGCGACGGTCGCGGCCTCGGCCGTGGCCGCCTCGACCAGGCGCGCGGCCTCGGCCTGCGCGACCTCGAGGGCCTCGCGGGCCGCGCTGCGGGCGGTGGTCAGCTCGCGCCGGGCGCTGCTGCGCTGCTCCCCGGTCTCCTCCTCGGCGGCGCTGCGGAGCGCCTCGGCGGCGAGGGTGGAGGAGCGGCGCAGCTCGGCGGCGAAGCGCTCCGCCGACGTCCTGACCTCCGAGGCCGTGCTCTCCGCGGCCTCGCGCAGGTCGTGGGCCTGCTGCTTGGCGGAGGCGCGCAGGGCGGCGACAGCGGCCTCTGCCTCGGCGTGCTCGCTGTCCAGGCGCGTGGCGGCGGCGGCCGAGAGGACCTGCGCGCGCTCCCGGGCGGTGCGGATGAAGGCAGCGGCCTCGGTGTGGGCGTGCCGGGACGCCTCCTCCAGCGCCTGCGCGGCTGCGGCGCGGTCGGCCTCGGCGGCCGCCAGCTCGGCGGCTGCGCGCTCGTGGCCCCGGGCGAGGAGCTCCTCGGCGTCGGCGCGGGCCGCGGCGCGGGTGCGCTGAGCGTCGGCACGGGCGGCCTCGTGCTCGTGGTCGGCGGTGGCGCGCAGCGCCTCGGCGTGGGCGGTGGCGGCCGTGAGGGCGCGCTTGGCCTCGGAGTAGGCGTCGGTGGTGGCGCGGCGGGCCTCCGCGACGGCGGCGGCGCGGACGGCGTCGCCGTCGCGCTGCGCGCGCTCCGCCTCGTCGTCGACCCGGGTGCGGGTGGTCGCCAGCAGCTCGGCGGCCTCGGCGCGGGCGCGCTCGAGGGCTCCGGTCGCCTGCTCGTGCAGCAGGGCGGCCTCGTCGCGGGCCCGGGCGGCGGCGGCGGTCGCCTGCTCGGTGACGACCAGCGCGTCCGCCTCGGCGCGCTCCTTCAGCCCGGCGACCTCGGCCTGGGCGCGGGCGAGCTCGGAGGCGGCCCGGTCCCGCACGGCGGCGGCGTCCTTGAGGATGCGCTGGGCGTGGGCCTGGGTCTCGGCCCGCACGGAGGTCGCGGCTGCCTCGGCGGCCGTGCGCTCGAGCGCGGCGCGCTCGTGGGCGGCCTCGAGCACGCGGTCAGCCTCGGCGGCCGCGGTGCGCTGCCGCGCCTGGGCGCGGGAGGTGAGGTCGTCGGCGGCGCGCTGCACGCCGGAGAGCAGCTCGGAGGCCTCGGCGCGGGCCTCGGTGAGCAGCTGCTCGGCCTCGGCCTCGACGGCGTCGCGTGCGGCCTCGGCGTCGTTGAGCAGCGACACGCCCCGCTGGCGGGCCAGGGTGAGCAGCTCCTCGGCGTCGACCTGCGCGGCGGCGCGGGTGTCATCGGCCTCTGCGGCAGCGGCGGCGGCGGTCCGCGCGGCCTGCGCGCGGCCGACGGCGAGCAGCTCGTCCAGCTCGTCAGCGGCCTCCTCGCGGGCGCGGTCGGCGTCGCGGACGACGTCCTCGGCCTCGGCGCGGGCGTGCGCCAGGGAGGTCTCGGCCTCCACGGCGGCGTCGGAGACCAGCTGGTCGGCGGCGAGGCGCGCCTGCTCCAGGGCCTCCTCGGCCTGGGAGCAGAGCTCGTCGGCGGTGGTGCGGGCGGCGGTGAGCACCTGGTCGGCCAGCTCGATCGCGTCGCCGTGCAGGGAGTCGGACTCGGTCGCCGCGGTCTCCCAGAGGCGGTCGGCCTCGGCGGCGGCAGCGGCGACGACGGCGTCGGCGCGGTCCCGGGCGTCCTGCACGAGGCGGTCGGCCTCGGCGCGGGCGGCGGTCGCGTGGTGGCGGGCGCCGACCAGCTCGGCCTCGACGTCGGCGTGCAGCGCGGCCGCGCTGGCCCGGGCGGCCTCGCGCAGCTCCTCCGCCTCGTCGCGCGCCGTGAGCACGAGCGCCTCGACCTGCTCGCGGGCGGCGACGGCGTGCTCGCGCGCTCCGGCGAGCACGGCCTCGGCCTGCAGCCCGACGCGCACCGACTCGGTGCGGGCGGCCTCCAGCTCGGTGCGCGCCTGGGTGGACGCGCGGTCAGCGACGACGTCAGCGGCGAGGCGCGCCTGCTCCAGGGCCTCCTCGGCCTGGGAGCAGAGCTCGTCGGCGGTGGTGCGGGCGGCGGTGAGCACCTGGTCGGCCAGCTCGATCGCGTCGCCGTGCAGGGAGTCGGACTCGGTCGCCGCGGTCTCCCAGAGGCGGTCGGCCTCGGCGGCGGCAGCGGCGACGACGGCGCCGGCGCGGTCCCGGGCGTCCTGCACGAGGCGGTCGGCCTCGGCGCGGGCGGCGGTCGCGTGGTGGCGGGCGCCGACCAGCTCGGCCTCGACGTCGGCGTGCAGCGCGGCCGCGCTGGCCCGGGCGGCCTCGCGCAGCTCCTCCGCCTCGTCGCGCGCCGTGAGCACGAGCGCCTCGACCTGCTCGCGGGCGGCGACGGCGTGCTCGCGCGCTCCGGCGAGCACGGCCTCGGCCTGCAGCCCGACGCGCACCGACTCGGTGCGGGCGGCCTCCAGCTCGGTGCGCGCCTGGGTGGACGCGCGGTCAGCGACGACGTCAGCGGCCGCCTGCGCCACCACGCGCAGCTGCTGGGCCTCGGTGCGGGCGCCGTGCAGCAGCTCCTCGCCCTCCTGACGGGCGCTGGCGAGCAGGGCGGCGGCCCCGGCGCGGGCGCTGGACAGGACGGACTCGCGGTCGCTGGCGGTGATCTCGCGCAGCGCGACGGCCTCCGTGGTCGCCTCGGCGAGCACGCGGTCGGCGTCGGCGGACGCCGCGGCGCGCATCGCCTCGACCTCGGCCAGGGCTGCGGCGCGCTCGGCCTCCAGGGCCGCGAAGACCGACGCGCGCTCGGCGTCGATGTCGCCCATGGCCGCCGTGAGCTCGTGCTGCACCAGAGCAGCTGCCTCGGCCCGGGCCAGCTCGTGCGCTGCGGACGCCTGCTCGTGCAGCTCGCGGGCACCGGCCCGCAGCTCCTCGGCCTCGACGGCGGCGCGCTCGGCGTCGGCGACGGCGGAGGCCCGCACCAGCTCGGCGTCCTCCTGGGCGCTGGCGACGAGGTCGTCGCCGTCCTGCTCGGCGTCGCCGCGGACCTGCTCGGCGTCGGTGCGGGCCTGCTCCAGGAGCTGCTCGGCGACGGCGAGGGCCTCCTCGCGGACGCGCTCGGCCTCCGCGGCGACCTGCTCGCGCAGCTGCTCGGCGTACCCGACGGCGGAGGCCGCCTGCTTGCTGGCACCGGCGCGCAGGCGGTCGGCCTCGGCGGCGGCCGCGGCGCGGACGCGCTCGGCGTCGGCGGCGGCATCCTTCCGCAGCTCCTCGACCTCGCGCTCCGCGCGCTCGGCGAGGGCCTGGGTGCGGGCACGGACGGCCTCGGCCTCGGTGCCCGCCGACTCCCGGTCGGCCTCGACCTGCAGGCGCAGCTCGGCGGCGTCGGCCTGGGCGGAGGCGCGGGCGCTCATCGCGAGGTCGACGGTGCTCGCGGCCTCGCGGGTCACCTCGGCGGCGCGGGCGGCGGCCTCGTCGACCACCGCGTCGGCGATGGAGCGCAGCACGCTGACGCGGTCCTCGAGGGCGGCGGCCTCGGCGCCGACGTCGGCGCGCCGGGTGCGCAGGCTCCCCAGGTCCGAGCGCAGCAGCGACAGCTGCTCGCGCAGCGTCGTGTACTCCTCGCCCATCGCCTGCAGGGCGCGGCGACCCTCCTCCGTGCGGGAGGCCAGCAGCTCCGTCTCGACGGCGGCGCGGCCCAGCAGGGAGCTCGCCCGCTCCTCGGCCGCTTGCATCACCGAGGCCGCCTGCCGGGCCGCCTCGGCGCGCTCGGCGCTGGCCCGCTGGGTCGCCTGGGCGACCACGGTGCGGGCCTCGTGCTCGGCGGTGCTGCGGACGTGGTCGGCGTGCTGCTGGGCCAGGCTCAGCAGCTCGACGGCGCGGTCGTAGGTGCCCGCCCCCTGCTGCTGGGGGGCGTGCTGCTGCGGCTGCTGGGACTGGGGCTGGGGGGCGTAGTGGCCCTGCTGGCCCGGCTGCGGCTGCCCGTACCCGTGCGGCTCCGGCTCGTAGCCGCGCTGCGGCTGCGCCTGCGGCCGCTGCTGCACCGACGGCGGCGCCTGCTGGCTGACCTGCTGGGCCTGCTGGTGGCCGGCCTGCGAGGCCGGCTGCTGGGACTGGGGCTGCTGGGCCGGGCGGGACGTCGGGTGGGGGCCGAGCCACTGGTCGAGGTGGTCGGAGACGGTGGGGCCCCCGCGCAGGTCGATGACCGGGCGCTGGCGCGAGCCGGGTCGGGTGGCGGCACCGACCGGCGTCGGGGTGGGGGTCACGGGCGGTCCGGTGACGACGGGCAGGGCGACCGAGGTGTGCGCGCGGTGGGTCGCGAGCCGGGCCTGCGGGAGCCCGCCGGCGTCGTCGTCGTAGTCGTTCCAGCCCTCGTCCCACGGAGACGGGTCGCCCGGGTGCCCGGGCCGCTGCGTCTCCATGCACGGATCGTGACACCTCGAACGCTCCCCGCGTGGGACTTCCGGCGCGCCGGTCAGAGCGACGACGGTCACAGGTCACGGAGCGTGAGATCTCCTCGTTCACCCGCTTCCGGGGCGCACACTCCTGCGACCCGTGGTGCTGATGTGGTTCGTGGTGCTCGTCGCGGCCACGCAGCGCTGCTGGTCGGCGTCACGCCCGGCGTGTCGCCGTCGTCAGGGCACCGCGGGCCGCGGCTCATCCCCCCAGCGGGTCCTGGACCAGGGCTCCGTGCGCGGCGAGCACGGTGACCGGGACCGGCGCGGAGACGACCGCGGCGAGGCCGTCGATCGGCGTGAACGCCCCGCCGTCCACGGAGAACTCCCCCGCGTAGGTGGTGGTCAGGGTGACCGCGTACCCGCCGGCGGCGGTGTAGGAGTGCGCCACGTCCAGCGCCGGGTAGGGGGCTCCCGGGTCGGAGGTGGGCCCGGTGGTCGTCCCGTCGCCGAAGTCCCAGGTGTAGCTGACCGGGGTGGCGCGGACGGCGACGTCGAAGCCCAGCAGCTGCGTCGGCAGCACCGCCACCCCGGCCACGGCCATCACGCCGAGCGGCACCTGCGCCAGGGCGAAGCCGTTGCCCGGCTGCAGGACGACGTCGCCCGGCGGCAGCGGGAGCAGCCGGAAGTCGGCGGCCGTGAAGCCGGGGAACGCCTCGCCCTGGGCGGCCTCCGCCGGGGTCATGCACCGCGACCCCACCAGGTCCCAGGCCGCACCGTCGAGCGAGCGGTACTGCCAGTACAGGAACAGCCCCGCCGGGCAGGTCGCGGTGGCCTGGTCGCAGAGCACTGCCCGGGGCGCGTCGACGGTGTTCCCGACGCAGGTGATCACGTACCGGTAGCGGTAGACGGGACCCGTCGCGCCGCCGGAGCCGCCGGAACCGGCGCCGCCTCCGGTGGTCGGCGGCCTCGACCCACCGGACGTGCGCTGCAGGCAGTCGACGAGCGCGGCGGGCGAGAGCAGCGAGGCGTCGCAGACGACCCGCCCCGCCGCGGCAGCCACCGCTCCCGACGACGCAGGTGCGACGCCCGCCCCCGGGACGGCGACGACGGGCGCCAGCACCGCAGCCGCCACCAGCGCCAGCACCGCGAGCGCGGCACCGGGGCGGGAGCGCCGGCGAGGGGTGCGTCGACGCAGCGGGTGCGCCGGGTGCGCCGCGGTGGTCATGGCCGGAGGCTGGCAGGTGGCGCGGGCCGCTCGGGCGAGCGTGGAGCCGTCCGGGTGGGCCGCCGGCGTCCGGGTGGGCCTTTCGCCACCGAGGGTGCTCCGGCGGGGGCGCTGCGCGATCCGGTGGGAGGATGAGGCGCATGCCCACCGGTGTCCTGGACCCCTCGGCTGCCACCTCCGGGCGGGCCGGTGCCCTGTCCCGGGCCCGCCGCTGGGCGGTGGTGGTGCTCGCCGTCGCGCAGCTCGTCGCAGGGGCCGTGGCCACGGCGGTCGGTGACGGCCGGCCGGGGGGTGCGAGCGCCGACGGCCTGCTCCTGGCTCCCGCCGGGTGGGGCCTGGCGGTGTGGGGCGTGCTGGTGGCGGGCTGCCTGGCGTACGCCGCCCACCAGCTGCCCGCGGCCCGGGGCGACGACGCCCCGTACCGCCGCGTCGCGCCGCCGCTGCTGGGCGCGATGGCCGCGTCGGTGGCGTGGCTCGTGGTGGGGCTCACCGGGCCGGCGTGGGTGGCGGCGCTCGTCCTGCTCGGGCTGCTGGTGCTCCTCGCCGCCGCCTACGGCACCGCGCTGCGGCACCGGCGCCTGATGCGCCTGCCCGGCAGGGTCCTGCTGCTGGGCACCCTCGGGGTCGGCACCGGCTGGGCCGCGGTCGCGGTGCCGCTGGCCGTCGCCTCGGCGCTGGCGGACGCCGGGCTGCCCACGGGCGGTGCCGCGGGTGCTGCGTGGCAGGCCGGCGCGCTGCTGCTCGCGCTGGGCGCCGGTGCCGCCGTCGTCCAGCGCTGGCGGGCGCGGGCGGCGAGCACGCTGGCCGCGGTGTGGACCCTGGCCGCCGTCGCCTCCGGCACCGGTGCGCGGGAGGGCGGGGCGCTGCTGGCTGCGGTGGCCGCCGTCGGGGCGGTGGCGCTGCTGGGGTGGGCGCTCTGGTCCCGCTGGGAGGACCTGCGGCGTCGCCTGGAGACCAGTGCGGTCCGGCTGCGCCGGGGGCCCACGGTCTGAGCCGACGCCGCCCGGCCGGCCGCCGGAGCGCTCAGGCCCCCTCGGGCGGCTCCCGGGGCGCGGGCGGCTCCTGCGCCGCTGCGGCGGGACCCGGCGCGGCCCCGTGCCCGAGGTCGAGCATCGCCTCCAGCATCTCCTGGCGCAGCCGCTCGATCTCCGGGGTCAGCCGCTCGACGGCCTGCCGCCGGCGCGCCGCGTCGGCCCGGGACGGGCCCGCGGTGCCCAGCAGGAGGGTCCGGGACCGCTCGAGCGCCTTCGCCCGCCGCAGCCACGCCCGGGCGCGGTCTCGCTCGGCGTCGGTGCCGGCGTCGTCCTGCGCCTCCGCCGCGTGCTCCACGAGCGCGGCGATCTGCTGCGCGAGCCTCGCGTCGGGCGTCCGCGCGGAGCGGGCGTCGGCCCAGCGCTGCGTGAGGGTGCGGAAGCGCTCGCGGTTCTCCGGCTCGCGCACGTAGGGCGCGACGAGCGCCATCCACCGGATCGCGTCGGGGCCGCGCTTGGCCGCGAGCGCGACGAGCTGGCGCAGCACCGCGGGGTTCACTGAGGGCACCGGCCCATGCTCGCGCGCCGTCGCCGACCGGGCCAGCGAGCCGGGCCGGCCAGCCGGGCCAGCCAGCCGGGCCAGCACACCGGACCGCGGGCTCCGCCGTGGATCCCGCGAGGAGTCTTCCGCGCGCCGCGGCGCTGCTCTACGGTCCGGGAGCAAGCAGATCGCTTGCTCCCGGAGAACGAGGAGTTGCTCTTGGCATCGACCACCGTGGCGCTCGACGTCGACGGCGACCGCCTCGACGGGATGGGGTCCCGGCTGCGCGCCGCGCGCCTGCGGGCGCGGCTGTCCACGCGGGAGCTGGCCGAGCGCGCCGGCGTCAGCGCCGGCTTCGTGAGCCAGGTGGAGACGGGCAAGCGCGGCGTCTCCGTCAGCGCCCTGAAGCGCCTCGCCGACGCCGTGGGCCTGTCCGCCGCCGAGCTGCTGTCGGAGGCCCCGCCCGCCACCCGCCAGGTGCTGCGGGCCGCCGAGCGCGCGTCCCTGGAGTCCGACACCGGGCTCACCAAGCTGCTGCTGTCGCGCACCCCGCTGCAGCAGCTGGAGGTCTACGTCGGCAGGTTCGCCGTGGGCGGGTCGACCGGTGACGAGCCGTACAGCCACGACGACGCGCAGGAGATGTTCCACGTCGTGTCCGGCCACGTCGAGCTCTCCGTCGGCGCGGAGGTGTTCGTGCTCGGCCCCGGCGACACCCTCGAGTACCTCTCCACGCTCCCCCACCGCGCCGTGAACGTCGGCACCACCGAGGCCGAGGCGTTCTGGATCACGTCGCACTTCTCCCCGCCGTCGACCCGCACCCCGCCAGCGCCAAGCCCACGAAGGGACTGCACCTGTGAGCACCGCCCACGAAGGGACTGCACCTGTGAGCACCGCCCCCGACGTCCCCGCGCCCGTCCTCGTCGTCAACGGACGCCTCTTCACCCCCGCCGGAGTGCTCGACGAGCCGCTGCTGCTCGCCGGCGGCCGCATCGCCGGCATCGGTGACGCCGCCACCGAGCGGGCTGCGGACCTGGCCGGGGTGAGCGAGCTCGACGCCGCCGGCGGCCTCGTCGTCCCCGGCTTCCAGGACTGCCACGTCCACCCCCACCACGCGGGGCTCGACATCCTGTCCTGCGACCTCACGGAGTTCGACGCGCGCGAGGACTACCTCGGTCGCCATCAAGGACCACGCGCAGCGCACGGCCGAGGCCGGCGAGGAGTGGGTGACCGGCGGCGGGTGGTCGATGGACTCCTTCCCCGGCGGCATCGCCACCGCCGCTGACCTCGACGCCGTCGTCCCGGACCGCCCCGCCTACTTCCCCACCCGCGACGGGCACACGGCGTGGGTCAACTCCCGGGCGCTCGGCGCTCGGCGGGCATCACGCCGCGACGCCCGGACCCCTCCGACGGGCGCATCGAGCGCGACGCGCGACGGCGAGCCCGTCGGCACCCTGCAGGAGGGCGCGATGCAGATCGTCGCGCGCCACATCCCCCTGCCGAGCCAGGACGACCTCGACGACGCCCTGCGCGTCGCGCAGGACCGCCTCTTCGCCTGGGGCGTCACCGGCTGGCAGGACGCCATCGTCGGCGCGACCAACGACGTGCCCGACACCCTCGACTCCTACCTGCGCCTGACGGCCAGCGGCGAGCTGCGGGCGCGCGTCGTCGGGGCGCTGTGGTGGGACCGCACCCGGGGCCTGGAGCAGGTCGAGGAGCTGGTCGCCAAGCGCGAGCGCGCCGCCGCCGCGGGATTCCGCGGCCACGGCGGTCAAGATCATGCAGGACGGCGTCGCGGAGAACTTCACCGCCGGGATGCTCGAGCCCTACCTCGACGAGTGCGGCTGCCCGACGCGCAACAGCGGCAAGTAGTTCGTGGAGCCGGGCCTGCTGCTGGAGGCCGCCACGCGCCTGGACGCCCTCGGGTTCCAGCTGCACTTCCACGCCCTCGGCGACCGCGCGGTGCGCGAGAGCCTGGACGCGATCGAGGCGGCGCAGCAGGCCAACGGCCGCCGCGACGCCCGGCACACGCTGGCGCACATCCAGGTGATCGACCCCGCCGACGTCCCCCGGTTCGCCGAGCTCGGCGCCGTCGCGAACATGCAGCCGCTGTGGGCGCGCCACGAGGCGCAGATGGACGAGCTCACCATCCCCTTCCTCGGGGCGCGGCGGGCGCGCAGCCAGTACCCCTTCGGGTCCCTGCACCGGGCGGGCGCGGCCCTGGCCTCCGGCAGCGACTGGCCGGTCAGCACCGCCAACCCCCTGGAGATCATCCACGTCGCGGTGAACCGCGCGAAGGTCGCCGACGACGGCGGGTGGCTGGCCCCCTTCCTCGGGGAGCAGGCGATCAGCCTGGCCGACGCGATCACGGCGCACACCCTCGGCACGGCGCACCTGAACTCCGACGAGGCCGAGAGCGGCGCGCTGGTGGAGGGCCGGGTGGCTGACGTCGTCGTCCTCGACCGGGACCTGTTCGCCGCCCCGCCCTCGCAGATCGGGCTCGCCGCGGTCACCGCGACGGTCGTGGGCGGCGACGTCGTCCACGCCGCCGGCGCCCTGGCCGGAGCCTCCTCGTGAGCCTGCTGCGCAGCGACGCCGCCCGCAGCCTCGGCAGCGGGCAGGGCTCGGTGGAGCTGACGGGGGTCACCAAGCGCTACGGGGAGGCCGCCGCCGTCGACGACCTCGACCTGCGCGTGGAGCCCGGGGAGTTCGTCTCCCTGCTGGGCCCCAGCGGGTGCGGCAAGACCACCACGCTGCGCCTCATCGGCGGGTTCGAGCACCCCGACGACCGGGACCGTGCGGATCGACGACGCCGAGGTCAGCACCTGCCGCCCCACCGCCGCCCCGTCAACACCGTCTTCCAGTCCTACGCCCTCTTCCCGCACCTGTCGGTCGGCGACAACGTCGCCTACGGGCTGCGCAAGAAGGGGGTCGGCCGCTCCGAGCGCGGCGAGCGGGTGGGTCAGGCCCTCGACATGGTCCGGATGCGCCAGCTCGCCGACCGCAAGCCTGCCCAGCTCTCCGGCGGGCAGCGCCAGCGGGTCGCCCTGGCCCGGGCCCTGGTCAACCGCCCCGCGGTGCTGCTGCTCGACGAGCCCATGAGCGCCCTGGACCGCAAGCTCCGCGAGGAGATGCAGGTCGAGCTGACGCTGCTGCAGATCGAGCTCGGCACCACCTTCGTGTTCGTCACCCACGACCAGGAGGAGGCCCTGACGATGAGCGACCGCATCGCCGTCATGGACTCCGGGCGGATCGCGCAGATCGGGTCCGCGGCCGAGGTCTACGACGACCCCCGGTCGGCCTTCGTGGCCGGGTTCATCGGTCGGCAGAACGCCTTCACCGGCACCGTCGCCGCGCGCGACACCACCTCCCTGGTCGTGACCGCGGCGGGGACGGCGACGGCGGGCGGCCTGCGGCTGCTCTCGACGCGGAAGCTCGACGGCGTCCCCCGCCCCGGCCCCGGGGAGGCGGCGGCGGTCAGCGTGCGCCACGAGGCGGTCAGCGTCACGCCCCTGGACGGCGGCGCTGACGGTGCCGACGCGGCTGCGGAGCCCAACACCCTCATGGGGTCCGTGGTCGACGTCTCCGAGCTCGGCCACTCCGTGATGGTGGTCGCGCGCGGCGACGACGGGACCCAGGTCATCGCCCGCCTGCCCCGCGGCTCCGGCCCACCCCGCGCAGCACGGGACGCGGGTGCGCTGCTCCTGGCCCTCCGACGCCGTGCACGTGTTCACCACCCCCGCGCCCTGACCCGCCCTGCCCCGCCGCCTGCCCCACCGCCCGACCAGCTGACCGACCAGCCGCCCTCCAGCCCCGAGGAGCCCTCGATGTCCCCCTCCCAGCAGCGCCCGTCCCCGCAGGCTCCGTCCCCGCGGGCGGTCCGCGCCCTCGTCCCCGAGGCCCTGGTGCCGCGCCTGCAGGCCCAGCTGAGCCGCCGGCTCTTCCTCGGCGGCATCGCCGCCGCGGGCGCCGCGACCCTGGCCGCCTGCGCCGACCCGAACAGCGCCGCCGGGTCCAGCGGCAGCGGCAGCCTGAACATCTACACCTGGGGCGAGTACGACGACCCCGCCGTCCTCAAGGCGTTCACCGCGAGCCAAGGGCCCCAAGATCACGCTCGACACCTACGGGTCGAACCCCGAGACGATCGCGAAACTGAGCGCGGCCAAGGGCACCAGCGGCTACGACATCTGCGTGCCGACGCACTCGAGCATCCAGCAGATGGTCGACGCTGGACCTGCTCACCGAGCTCGACCACTCCAAGCTCCCCAACATGGCCAACCTCGACCCGTAGGTCGTCGACACCGACTGGGACCCGGGGAACAAGTACAGCGTGTGCAAGGACTGGGGCTCCACCGGCTACGTCTACGACACCACGAAGATCAAGCGCCAGCTGACCAGCTGGGAGGACTTCCTCGACGCCGCCCAGAAGGAGGCCTCCGGCAGCCTGTCGCTGCTGGAGGACCAGGGCGAGGTCGCCTTCATCTACATGTCTCGCCAACGGGATCGACGAGAACACCCAGCCGACGGCGGACATCGACGGCCTACCGCACCTGCATGCTCGAGCAGATCGCGCCGCACGTGCAGGCCTTCGACTCGTCGACCAACGCCGCGATCAGCGCGTCCGACCAGGCCCTGATCCACTGCTGGAACGGGGACGCGCCGCCTGGGCATCCTCGCCAACGCCGACCCCGACCGGTACAAGTGGGTGTGGCCGTCCGAGGGCGCGAACCTGTGGCAGGACAACTGGGCGATCGTCAAGGGGGCGCCGAACCCCGACGCGGCGCTACGAGTTCATCAACTACGTGCTCGACAAGGACGTGTCCCTCGAGGAGCTGACCTACATCGGCTACAACACCGGGCATCAACGGCATCGAGGAGACCGCGACCGCCGCCGGCGTCAAGCGCCCGGACCTGGTCTTCATCGGCGAGGACGTCATGTCGAAGCTCGTCTACAGCCAGATGACCCCCAAGGACCAGGACATCATCGAGATCTACGACGAGCTCAAGGCGGAGGCGGGCAGTGAGCAGCCCCTCCTCCCGGCGCGTCGCGGGCGCGCTGCGGGGCGTCGGCGCCCTGCCGCTGGTCGTGTGGCTGCTGGCCTTCTTCGTCGTCCCGCTGCTGGTGGTGGTCTGGTACTGCTTCGGCGAGAAGCCGGGCCTGTACGTCACCCACTCCAACGACGTGCTCACCGTCGGGCGCTACGTCGAGGCTGCGTCACCGACGTTCTTCGCGATCTTCGTGGCGCACCATCAAGATCGCCGCGATCGGCACGGCGGTGTGCCTGCTGGTCGCGTTCCCGATGGCGTACTGGATGGCGGTGGAGCTGCCGGCGCGGTGGCGGGGCCTCGTCGTCGCGCTCGTCCTGGTGCCGTACTGGACCAACTTCCTGGTCCGCACCATCGGGTGGCAGGTCTCGCTGAGCGCCGACGGGTTCGTCTCCCGGATCCTGCAGGGCGCCGGGGTGCTCAGCGGCCCGCTCGACGTGCTCTACACGCCGGCCGCGGTGCAGCTCGGCGTCGTCTACAACTACCTGCCGCTGATGATCCTGCCGCTGTACGTGACGCTCGAGCGCCTCGACGGCGCCCTCCTGGAGGCCAGCTCGGACCTCGGGGCGAGCGGCTGGTCGACGTTCTGGAGGGTGACCGTGCCCCTGTCCGCCCCCGGCGCCTCCGCGGGGGCGCTGCTGTGCTTCGTCCCGCTGATGGGCGACTACATCACCCCCACCGTCCTCGGCGGCGCGAGCGGATCGATGGTCGGCCAGATGGTCGCCTCCCAGTTCCGGGAGGCGCAGAACTGGGCCCTCGGCAGCGCGATGGCGGTGCTGCTCATGGTCGCGATCCTCGGCTCGACAGCGGTCTTCGGCGGGCTCGCCGCGGCGCTGCGCGCCGTGGTCTCCCGGGCCACGACGGTCCGGCTGCCGGCAGCGCAGCGCGCGGAGGTGGGCGCGTGAGCACCCTGGAGCGCCCCGCGGCCGTGACCGGCTCGATGACGGCGGCCCGGGGCGCGGGCAGCGCCCCGCGCACCGGCGGACGCGCCCGCGGACGGTCCCGGCTGGGGTCGACCCTGCTGGCGGTCTGGGGCTCGCTGGTGGTGCTGTTCCTGTTCTTCCCGATCGCCGTGATCGTCGTCTACTCGTTCAACGAGGGGCGCACCCTGGCGACCTTCGACGGCGTCGGCACCGGCGCCTACGCCCGCGCGGTCTGGGACCCGGTGATCTCCGGCGCGATCCGCGTCACGCTCATCGCCGCCGTGGGGACCGCCGTGGCCTCCACGCTCCTGGGCACCAGCGCCGGGGTGGCGCTGGCCCGCCGTCCCGGCCGGTGGGCTCCGTGGCTCATGGGCCTGCTGGGCGTCGTGCTGGTGACGCCCGAGATCGTCTCGGCGGTCTCGCTGCTGCCGTGGTTCGTCACCCTCGGCGTCGACGCCCACCTGGGCGTGTTCAACGTGGGCCAGGTGCGCCTCGTCATCGCCAACACGCTGTTCTCCTGCGTGGTGGTGACCTTCGTCGTCCGGGCCCGCCTCGCCGGGCTCGACGAGTCGCTGGAGGAGGCCGCCGCCGACCTCTACGCGACCCCCTGGCGGCGCTTCACCGACGTGACGCTGCCGCTGGTGCGCCCGGCGATCGTCGTGGGGGCGCTGCTCAGCTTCACGTTCACGCTGGACAACACCGTGCTCTCATCGTTCGTGTCCGTGGCGGGCTCCACCCCCTGGTCGGTCTACGTGCTCGCCTCGCTGAAGGCCGGGCTGCGGCCGGAGATCGCCGCGGTGTCGACGCTGCTGCTGGGGCTCACCCTCGCGGTGCTCGCCCTCGCCGTGCTCGTGCTGCGGCGCGACCCGGCGGGATCGGGCAAGGGCGCCAGCCAGCTGGCCTCGATGGTGGGCTCGTGAGCGTCACCGCCGGCGGTGGGGGCGGTGGCGGCCTCGTCAACGGCGAGGTGTCCTTCTGGTGGCACCAGCTCGGCAGGCCCCCGCAGCGCCCCGGGCTGCCGGTGTCGGCGACGCCGCTGGAGGCCGACGTCGTCGTCGTCGGCGCGGGCTACACCGGCCTGTGGACCGCCTACTACCTCAAGCGGGCCGACCCGTCGCTGCGCGTCGTCGTCCTGGAGCAGCGGTTCGCCGGCTACGGCGCCTCCGGGCGCAACGGCGGCTGGCTCACCAACGAGGTGACCGGCGGGGTCGACGGCTACCGGGCCTCCCACGGCCCGGCCGCCGTCGACGCCCTCCAGCTGGCCATGGACGACACCGTGCAGGAGGTCGTGCGGGTCGCCGACGCGGAGGGCGTCGACGCCGACGTCCACCTCGGCGGGGAGACCACCGTCGCCCGGGGCCCCGCCCAGCTGGCGCGGCTGCGGGAGGCGCACGCGTCGATGGCGGCGCGCGCCGGCACCGACGTCGTCTGGCTGGACCGCGAGGAGGCGCTCGCGCGGATCGCCGTCGCGGGCACCTCCGCGGCCCTGTGGCACCCGCACTGCGCGCGCATCCACCCCGCGAAGCTGCTGCGGGGGCTGGCCGCCGCCGTGGAGGCGCTCGGGGTGGAGGTCTACGAGGGCACCCGCGTGACGCAGGTCCGCCCCGGCGCCGCCGCGGCCGGGGCTCGCCGGCGCGGCAGCCCGCCGCGGTGACGGCGGCCGGAGAGGTCCGCGGCCGCGTCGTGGTGCGGGCCACCGAGGGCTTCACCGCGGACCTGGCCGGGCTGCACCGCGACTGGCTGCCGATGAACTCCTCCATGGTGGCGACGGCGCCGCTGCCGTCGGCGGTGTGGGACGCCGTCGGGTGGGAGGGGCGCGAGACCCTCGGTGACACCGCCCACGGCTACATGTACGCCCAGCGCACCGCGGACGACCGGATCGCCCTCGGCGGGCGCGGCGTCCCCTACCGCTGGGGCAGCCGCGTCGACACGGACGGGCAGACCCCCGAGCGGACCGTCGCGGCGCTGCGCCGGGTGCTGGAGGAGTTCTTCCCGGTGCTCCGGGACCTGCCCGGCGGGGTGCCGCTGGAGCACGCGTGGTCCGGGGTGCTGGGCGTGCCGCGGGACTGGAAGGCGACCGTCGGGCTCGACGCCGCGACGGGGCTGGCGTGGGCCGGCGGCTACGTCGGGACCGGCGTCACGGCCACGAACCTCGCCGGCCGCACCCTGCGCGACCTCGTCCTGGGCGAGCAGACACCCCTGACCCGGCTGCCGTGGGTGAACCACCGGGTGCGGCGGTGGGAGCCGGAGCCGCTGCGCTGGCTCGCCGTCCACGGCCTCTACCGGACCTACGGGATCGCCGACGCCGCGGAGGCCCGCGGCAGCACCCGCACCCCGGTGCTGGCGCGCCTCGCCGACGTCGTCGCCGGCCGCTCCCACTGACCCGGAGCCCCACCCGGGTCAGTGCATGTGGAGCCCGCCGTCGACGGAGAGGCTGGCGCCGTTGACGAACCCGGCGGCGTCGGAGAGCAGGAACGCGATGACCGCAGCCAGGTCGCCGGGCTGCCCGACCCGCCCGACGGGGATGCCGGCCGCCATCGCGGACTTGCGCTCGTCGGTGAGGGTGCCGCCCATGATGTCGGTGTCGACCGGCCCCGGCAGGAGGGCGTTGACGGTCACCCCGTGCGGCCCGAGCTCGCGCGCCGCGCCCCGGGCCAGGCCCAGCACCGCCGCCTTGGCCGCGGCGTAGGCCGACTTCGAGAACGTCCCGCCGCCGTCGAGCGCCGTGACCGACGAGGTCAGCACGATCCGCCCGTGCCCCGCGGCGACCATCCGCCGCCCCGCCTGCTGCACCAGCAGCAGCGACCCGGTCGCGTTCACAGCCATCACCCGGTCCCACTCCGCGAGCGTCACCTCGAGCAGCGGCGTCGGGCTCGGGATGCCCGCGAGGTTGGCCAGGCCGGCGACGACGGGCAGCCGCTCGTCCGCGACGGCGAACGCGGCGGCGACGTCGTCCGGCGAGGTCACGTCGCAGCCGACGCCCACGACGTCGAAGCCCTCGGCGGCGAGCTCGGAAGCCCGGCGCTGCACGCCGCCGGCGTCGACGTCGAGGAGCAGCAGGCTCCAGCCGTCGTCCGCGAGCCGGCGGGCCACCGCCCTGCCGATCCCGCGCTCGGAGCCCGCGCCGGTCACCACCGCCGTGCGTCGTCCCGGCTCGTGCGCGCTCATCGGACCTCCACTCATCGGACTGCTCGTCTGACTGCTCATCCCATCGATCATCGGGCTGCTCATCGGATCTGGCTCAGGGAGGAGGTGGCCGGGTCGCCGCCCAGGCGCGGCCCGCCGTCGAGGGCGTCAACGGCCGCGAGCTCGTCGTCGTCGAGCTCCAGCGGCGCCGCCGCGAGGTTCTCCACCAGCCGCTCGCGCCGGGTGGACTTGGGGATGACGACGCGCCCCCGCGCGAGGTGCCACGCGAGCACCACCTGCGCCGGCGTGGCCCCGTGGGCCCGCACCGCAGCCAGGACGGGGGCCGCGTCGAGGTCGGTGACCAGCTCGACGACGCCGTCGCGCACGCTCACCGTGCGCGGCGGCTCGGCCTCCTCCAGGCCCTGGCGGGCCGTGATGGCAGCGAGCTGCTCCGGGGTCGGGAACGGCGGGCTGCCCTGCTCCACCCAGCGGGTGTGGGGGTTGCTCGTCTGCGCGTCGATGCGGTGGTGCTGGTCGTCGGTGTGGCGCCACACGAGCAGCGCGACCCGGCGGGCAGCGCCGGGGCCGGAGGCGTCGTCGGCGGAGGCCAGCACGTCGACCTCCTCCGGCATCGCCCGGCCGTCACCGGCGTCGAGGAGCGCCGGGTCGGCAGCTGAGTCACTGGTCGCTGACACGCGCCGGGCTCCCAGCCGCGCCAGCGCCCGGTAGGCGTTGAGCAGCGGCTTCTCGACGCCGCCGGCGGTGAGGAAGGCCCGGGTGCCCTCGAAGCACCGCTCGCCCTCGACGTAGAACGCCCACGCCGTCGCCTGGTGCACGCGGACGGCCTCGGTCGCGTCGAGGTCGAGGAGGCGCTTCATGCAGCTTGACCTGGAACACCGGGTAGTACTCGGTGTTCTGGAAGGCGAAGTTGGCGTTGTCGTAGGCGCTGGAGTGCGCGGGCACCCCGGCGTCGCACTCGTCGACGATCGCGGGCAGGTCGCGGTACTCCTCGAACTCCACGACCACGCGCAGCAGGCGCCGGATCTCGAAGAGCATCTTGTGCGCCGAGGGGCTCTGCAGCTCCGGCGCCGGCCCGCCGGTCGGGCCGTAGACGCGCCACGGGGTGAAGGCGCTGCCCTTGGTGTGGAACGAGACGAAGTCGAGCGGGGTGCCGGCGCGCGCGGTGTGGGTGAGGAAGGCGCGGAGGAAGTCGACGCCGCCCCCGGTCACCGCGGGACCACCGACGACGGCGTCCGGCAGCGCGCCGCGCACCGCGGCGGCGGTGGTGTCGTAGAGCGCGCAGAACTCCTCGACGCTGCCGCGCCAGCAGGTGATGTCGGGCTCGTTCCACAGCTCCCAGAGCCAGGTCCGGACCTCCGCCTCGCCGTACCGCTCCACGCAGTGCGTCACGAGCGCGGCGACGAGATCGCCCCAGCGGCCGAGGTCGCGCGGCGGGTACGCCCACTGGCCGGCCTCGTAGGCGCTGTAGACGGTGGGGCTGTCGACGACGGTGAGGTCCGCGGCCTCCGGCGGGAGCAGGTCACGCGGGGTGAAGCCCAGCTCGGCGAGCACGTGGTGTCCGGCGCCGACGATCGCGTCGAAGGTCTGGTCGACCACGGTGAAGTCGTAGGAGGGGTTGCCGTCAGCGTCCTCGTGGTAGACGTTCCCGCTGCCCCAGTGCGGGATGCCGAAGGCGCTGCCGGAGCAGAAGACGCAGTGCGGGCGGATGTGGAACGCGGTGCGCTCTGCGCCGTCGCCGTCGTCTGCGGTGCTGGCGAAGGCTCCCAGCAGCTGCCGGCCGGTCGGCGTGTACGTCCAGTTGATCTCGTCGTAGCCGACGGATCGCCAGATCGGCCGCAGCTCCCCGGCGTCGCTGCCGGCGTCGACCTCCACCCGCGCCCGCTCGACGTGCGGTGCGCCCGGGTCCGACGTGGCGGAGCTCGGGAAGGGGCTGGGGGCCTCGGGGTCGCGGTGGTGGAGCGCCGGCGCAGTGGTCGGTGGCGTGGTCGGTGCGGTGGTCACGGCGTCGTCGCCTCCTGCTCGTAGGACGCCAGCGCGCGGTCCCGCGCGTCGGCGATGTGCCAGCCCGCGTCGGGCCGTGTCAGCCCAGGTGGCGGGCGAGGAACTCCAGGGAGGCGACGTCGTCGACGGAGCCCCCGCCCTCGTGACCGTTGTACGGCCAGACCTGCAGCTCCTTCTCGACGGCGCGACCCCCGCCCCACTCCGCGTGCGCGGCGAAGGGGCCCGACGGCGGCACGACGGCGTCCATGAGCGCCGCCGTGATCCGCACCGGGGCCGTGGCGCGACGCGCGAACCCGACGCCGTCGATGAAGTCCAGCGTCCGGTGGACCGCGTCGACCTCGTGCCGGTGCACCGCGAGGTAGCCGACCAGCTCGTGGAAGGGGTCGGCGTCGGTGATCGTCATCGACCGGCGGATGTCGCAGAGGAACGGCACGTGCGCGGCGACGGCGACGACGTCGGGCACCAGCGCCGCCGCCGCGATCGCGCACGCGCCGCCCTGGCTGCCGCCCATCACCGCCACGCGGGCCGGGTCGACGACGGCGAGGGTCCGTACGGCGTCGACGGCGCGGGCGGCGTCGGTGAACAGCCGCCGGTAGTAGTGCGTCGACGGGTCGGCGATGCCGCGGGTCATGACTCCGGGCAGCTGCGCGGAGTGCGACAGCGGGTCAGCCGTCCCCGGGTCGGGGGTGGCGCCGAGGCTCCACGTCGAGCCCTGGCCGCGGGTGTCCATGTGCAGGTGCGCGAACCCGCTGGCGGCGACGAGGAGGTCGTCGGTGGGCTCACCCCGTCCGCCGCCGTAGCCGACGTACTGCACGACCGCCGGCAGCGGCCCCCGGGCTCCGCTCGGCACCCGCAGCCACGCCTTCACCGGCTGCCCGTCGAAGCCGGGGAAGGTGACGTCGAAGACGTCGATGCTGGTCATGGGCGTGCTGACCGGCACCGCCGACACCTGCCCGCCGGCGGCGCGCGCTTGCGCGAGCGTGTCGTCCCAGAACTCCACCAGCCCCTCGGGGTCGCGGTGGGCGCTGCGGTGGGCGTGCAGCTGGTCCAGCGGGAGGTCGGTGAGCACGGTGGTGATCCTGCCCCCGGGGCCGGGAAGACCGACCGCGGGCCCCGCGTTCTGGCTGCTGTGACCACGCTCCCCGCTCCCTCCGCCCGGCTGACCGTCGAGGTCTGGTCCGACGTCGTCTGCCCCTGGTGCTATGTCGGCAAGCGCCGCTTCGAGGCGGCGCTGGCGCGCTTCGAGCACGCCGCCGACGTCGACGTGCTCTGGCGCGCCTTCGAGCTCGACCCGCACAGCTCCTCCCTTCCCGACGGCGCGCAGGTCGCCCCTGACGAGAACGCCCGTCGCCTGGCCGCGAAGTTCGGCTCCGACGTCGCCGCCGGCCAGGAGATGCTCGCCTCGATGACGGCCACCGGGGCCGCCGAGGGCCTCGAGCTGCACTTCGACCGGGCTCTGCGCGCCAACACCGTCGACGCCCACCAGGTCATCCACCTCGCCCTGCTGCGCGGCGGGCCCGCGCTGCAGGGCGTGGTGAAGGAGCGGCTGCTGAAGGCCCACTTCACCGACGGCGAGGCCGTCGGTGACCGCACCGCGCTGGTGCGCCTGGCCGTCGAGGCGGGCCTGGACGGCGAGGAGGTGGCCGCGGTGCTCGCCGAGGGCCGCTACGTCGACGACGTGCGCGGCGACGAGGACGAGGCTCGCGCGCTGGGCGTCACCGGGGTGCCGTTCTTCGTCGTCGACCGCCGCTACGGGGTCTCCGGGGCGCAGTCGCCCGACGTCCTGCTCGGTGCGCTGGAGCGCGCCTGGTCCGAGCGGGCGCCGCTGGTGATGGCCGGCGCCGCGAGCGGGGCGGGCTCCGACGCCGCCTGCGGCCCCGACGGCTGCGCCATCTGAGCAGCCCCCAGCCGAGCGCGCCGAAGGTCAGCGCCACCAGCGGCGCCCAGTGCCCGACGTGGCTGTCGACGTCGTCGCCGTCGCGGGGTGCCGGGTGGGCGGTGCGCGACGCCGGGTCGGCCAGGGCGGGCCGGAGCTGGGAGGGGTAGAGGGCGTGAGCTCCCGCGTCGCCGAGCACCTGCTCCGAACGCGCTGCCGGCGGCGGTCCGCTCACCAGGTCCTCCCCCTCTCGCCGGAGCTGTCCGCCGGCTCGAGGACGTTCGTCACCGGGCTGGTCGGACGGCAGCCGCGGGTGGCGACGTCCCCCCTGACGGCTCATCCATCGTCCCCCGGGCGGAGGACCCCGCGACGGCGGACCCCCGTCCGGTGCCGCAACAGGCGCCTCAGCCGGTGACAGCTCCGGCGCCGGAGCCCACCGCGCTGAGCCGCACGGTCGGGCCGTCGTCGAAGCGCAGCTCGCGGTCTGCCTCCACCGCGGGCACGTCGTAGACCAGCGACCCCGACAGGGTCGTGGACGGCGGCACGTCGGCCTCCATCGCCGCGAGCGGGGACAGCACGAGGGCCCGCTCGGAGGGGGCGACGCCGTCGACCCCGTCGAGCAGCAGGGCGCGGTCCGGGATGAAGCGGACCACCGCGTCGCCGGTGTTCGTGACGTCGACCTGCACCAGGCAGAACTGCCCCTCGGCCCGGACGGCGTACGCGTCGGCGCGGACGCCGGCCAGGCCGCAGACCTGACCGGTCACCGCGTAGGTCAGGCCGTCTCCGACGACGATGGTGGCCGAGGGGGTCGCAGTCAGCGCGGCGAGGTCGAGGGTCGTGGTCTGGGGCGGGGCGACGGTGACCAGGGACGCGTCGTCGGTGGTGGGCACCACGGGGTCGCTGCGCCGCGCCTCCGCCTCCGCGCCGGCCCCGCAGGCCGCCAGCAGGACGACGACGGCGGCGCCCGAGACCACCGGCAGGACGAGCACTCGCGCGGCCCGGGATCTCAGTGACCCGCTCACCCCCCGAGCCTGCACCCTGAGCACCCACCCCGTCACCCCGGGTGACGTCAGGTGGTGCTGGGTGCGGCCGCGGGCGTCGTCAGCGCAGTCGTCAGCGCAGGGCTTCGGCCACGCTCTCGTACGTCGAGGCCAGGCGCCGCATGCGGCTCACGCGCTGCTGGGAGACCGCCTGGTCGCCCGTGGAGAACGTGATCGGCTCCACGCGGACCCCGGCGGGCAGGGCGATCGCCGCCAGGTACGCCTTCCAGACCGGCTCGGCGGCACGGCCGTGGATGACGACGCTGCGCAGCCGCGGCAGCAGGCGGATCACACGGGCCACGGCGATGCGCCCGGCCTTGGTGTCGGCCAGCGTCATCGGGGAGTCCTCGGGGAGGACGTACGGCACCGCGTTCCACGGCAGGACGATCGCCGGGTCGAGCCCGGCGCCGACGATCAGGTCGTGGTGGCGCTCGGCGGAGGAGTCGTCGTTCTCGACCGACAGGAACCCCGAGCCGCCGTTGGCCGGGTCGACCTCCGGGCTCGGGGAGACGTGCAGCGCGAGCACCCGCGCCCGGGCGCCCGCCGAGGCCGGCGCGACGTACGGGATGAACTTCCCGGGGTTCTCCGCGCGGAGCTGGTCGACCAGCGCCGTGAAGGGCGCGATGTGCGGCTCGTGGAGCCGCTCTTCCTGGCTTCGTCGGTACGCCTCGTCGGCCATGGCTCGGGGGATCATGCTCATGACGGTACGGCGGTGCGGAGGGTGGTGCCCACACCCCGTGCCCCGTGCGCCACCACCGGAGGGTGCTCAGAGGGTCAGCAGGCGCTCCAGCAGCAGCGCGCCGAAGTCCTCCGGGACCTCCATCACGACGCGCGCGCCGCCCGGGAAGCGGTCCGCACGGCTCTCGGGGTAACCGTGGTACATCCCCCGCAGGTCGGCGATGGTCTGTCCGCGGCCGGGCCCGTGGGTGTCGTCGACGACGACGCTGACCCGCGGCGCCGTCGCCGCCGTCACGTCACCGGTGGCGACGGCGGCGGCCAGCGGGTCGTGGAGCACCGCGCAGGGCCGTCCGAAGCGCTCCGCGTAGAAGGCGAAGTAGAACTCCAGCATCCCGGCGAGCGCCGTCGTCACCGGCGTGCCCGCGGCGAGCAGGGCCAGGCGGTCCGGCTCCTCGAGGCGCTGGTGCATGGTGACGTCGAGCCCCACCGTCGTGAGGTCGAAGCCCGCGGCGAACACGCGGGCCGCGGCCACCGGGTCGTTGTGGATGTTCGCCTCGGCCAGCGCCGTGACGTTGCCCGGGGCCATCGCGGCCCCGCCCATGATCGTGAGGTCGCGCACCAGGCCCGGCAGCTCGGGCTCCAGCTCCAGGGCCAGCGCGAGGTTGGTGAGGGGGCCGATGGCGAGCACCCGCAGCGCGCCGTCGTGCGCCCGGGCCGCCTCGACCAGCGCCTGCGCCGCGCTCGTCCCGCTCGGCTCGGCGGCGGCGCGGGGCAGGAGCGTCCCGGAGACCCCGCCGACGCCGTCGGCGCCGTGCACGTGCGGCGCGCCGCCGTCGAAGGCGTGGTCGAGGGCGTCGTGGGCGCCGAGGTGCACCGGGACGTCGGGCAGCCCCAGCAGCGCCAGCAGGTCGAGGGTGTTGCGCGCCCCCACCGCGGCGGCGCAGTTGCCGCTGACGCTGCCGACGCCGACCAGCTCGACCGATGGCGAGGCCGCCAGCCACGCCAGGGTCATCGCGTCGTCGATGCCGGTGTCGCAGTCGAGGAAGAAGGGGTCCGCCACGGGACCAGCATGGCGCCCCCGGTCGAGCGAGGGGAGCGCGCCGTCCGGGTGACGCGGCGTCGTCGTGCGCGACAGCGAGCCACGCGCCGTGGCGCCCTGTCCCGGTGACCTCCTCCCCCACCGCGCTCATGGAGCAGGTGCTCCCCACGCTGCGCGTCGAGCTCGCCTCCGCCGCCACCACCGGCCGCACCGTCACCCACGGCCAGGCGTCGGCCGCCATCTCCCGCGCGTACATCCCGCAGGGGATGGGCCCGCTGCTGACCGCGCTGGGACACCGCTGCGCCGAGCGCGGCGAGCCGAACCTCGCGGCGCTGGTGGTGGACGCCGCCGACGCGGCCCACGTCGACGGCGCCGGTGAGCGCCGCCGCGTCTGGCGCCACTGGGGCGGCGAGGCCGCTGAGCGCACCGGCGTCGCCCGCGAGGCGGCGGGCCTCACCGGCACCGACGAGTAGCCCTCAGCAGCAGCATCACAGCAGCACCGGGTCGACGAGGTCGGCGCGCTCCACGAACCGGCAGTGCGCGTCGACCAGCGGGACCTGGTGGCGGGCCGTCACGCGGGGCCGCAGCAGCTGGGGGCTGCCCACCCAGAACGCCAGGCACCGGGCCCGGGAGACCGCGACGTTGAGCCGGTGCACGTCGTAGAGGAACCCCAGCCCCCGGGGCGCGGACTCCGCGTCCGAGGACGCCGTGGAGTACACGACGGCCGCGGCCTGCTGGCCCTGGAACCTGTCGACGGTGCCGACCTGCACCCCCTCCAGGCCCGCCGAGGCCAGCGCCGCCCGCAGCGCCCTCACCTGGACGTTGAACGGGCTCACGACGAGGACGTCAGCGGGCGTGACGTCCGTGATCTCCCCCCGCATCCGCCAGCGCCGCCGCAGCAGCTGGCGCACCAGGGCGACGACCACGGCGCACTCCTGCTGGCTGCTCTGGGCCTCGCCCTCGTGGACCACCGGGACGAAGCGGAGCCCGGTGCCGGACAGCACGTCGCCAGCAGCGCCCCCGATGACGTCATCGTCCAGGGGCAGCACCGCGCGGTCGGCGCAGCTCTCGTGGGCCCGCAGCTTCCCCTCGTAGGCGATGTCGGAGATGAACCCGGCGACGTCGGCGTGCATCCGCCAGGTCTCCTCCTGGAAGATCCCGGTGTCCGGCGGCATCGTCGCCGCCCCGGCCATGAGGTGCTCCAGCGCGCTGACGCCGACGCCCGGAGGGTGCGCTGCCCGCGCCGGCTTGGACAGCTGCTGGGGGTCTCCGAGCAGCAGCACGTTCCGGGCGTTGCGCGAGGCGGCGAGCACGTCGCCCAGCGCCATCTGCCCCGCCTCGTCGACGACCAGCCAGTCCAGCGCCGGTGAGCCCGCGGGTGAGAACGCCCACGCCGTCCCGCCCAGCACCTGGCCGGCCGCCCAGCCGTCCGCGACGTTCGTGACCAGCGCCGGAACCTCGCACGGCTCGTCGTGGCAGAGGCGCGGCCACAGCCGCGGGTCCTTCTTGCCGCTGTCGCCGACGTCCTGCTTGTGGCGCACCACCGCCCCGGGCGTCCGCGCGTGGACCGTGCCGAGCAGGTGCCGGACGACGGCGTGGCTGTTGGCGGTCACCCCGATCGTGACCCGCTCCCCCGCGGCGGCGGCGTCGGCGAGCAGCGCGTCGACCACCTCCGCGCCCAGGTAGCTCTTGCCGGCGCCCGGCGGTCCCTGCACGGCGAGCACCAGCCCGGAACCGCCGGCAGCGCCACCAGCAGCCCCACCGGCAGCACCGCGGGCGAGGGCGACGGCGCGGGCGACGCCGTCCTCGCCCTCCCCGGGCAGCGCGTCCAGGGCCAGGCTCGCCCGCCCCAGCAGCAGTGCGCGCCCGGCCCCGCGGGGGCCCGCCGGGTCGTCCGCGGCGCCCGCACGCAGCAGGCCCGCCAGCTCCAGCAGGGAGCGCTGCTGGTTCTCGGCCCGCACGATCCGCGCAGCGACCAGCGCGTCGACGGCGGGCGCCGCCGACTCCGACCACCCGTGCTCGGCAGCCCGGTTCACGGTCATGGACACCCTCACCGACAGCCCGCCGGGATCGACCGGGTCGACGCCGTCGACGGTCATCGCCACCGGCACCCCGGCCACGCAGGCGTACGCCTCCCCGGCCTCGACCCGGGTCTCCTGCTCGGGCGCCGCGAACGTCCAGACCACCCGCTGCGAGCGCGGCCGGACCACCAGCTCACCGTCGAGCAGGCGCAGCCCGCCGAGCACCGCGGCGTCCTCGACGGCACCGGCGGTGCCGGCCGCCGCGTCGGTCCGGACCTCCTCCGCGACCCGGAACACGTCCTGCCAGGCGGCCTTCTCCTCGCGCACCTGGTAGCCCAGGAGCCCGGCCAGCACGCGCCGCGCCTCGGCGAGCGGGTCGTCGAGGACGGGCTCCCCGACGGGTCGACCGTCCAGCAGCGCCTCGGAGGCCTCCGCCAGCTCGGCCCGCAGCTGCGCCGTCGCCGAGCGCGGCGCGCCGTCGGCGTCGACCCCCTCCTCCTCCTCGACCACCAGCTGCTGCAGCTCACCGCTGCTCAGGGCCTGCTCGCGCAGCCGCAGCAGGTAGTCGCGCAGCTCGCGGGTGGAGACGCAGTCGACCCGGTTGTACTCGGTGATCCCCTGGCGCAGCGCCCGCCGCTCCTCGACGCCGTCGCCGTCGTCGTCGGTCATGGCGTAGCGCTCGTACTGCTCGATGCTCGCGCCGGCGCTGGCGACGTCCATCGCCTCCGCGTCGTGGTGCATCCCGTACAGGGCCTCGACCTTCTTGATCGAGTAGGAGGTCACGCCGGCGCGCAGCCCCCCGCGGACCGCCGTGTACAGGTCGACCAGCAGTCCGGAGCGGAGCCACTCGTCGATGACGTCGCCGCGGGTCTCGTGCCGCCCGGCCAGGCGCGCCAGCGCCGTCTTCTCGTACGCGGCGTAGTGGTAGACGCGCAGCCCGGGGTGGACGGCGCGGCGCTCCTGCACCCAGTCGACGAAGGCGGTGAAGGCCCGGCCCTCGCCCGCGCGGTCGTCGCCCCAGAACGCGGTGAACTCCTCGCCGTCGTGCACCGCGCCGAAGAGGTACTCCAGCCCGAAGGCATCGGGGCCGGTGCTGCCGTCGGAGAAGAGCGGGTAGCCCTCCATGTCGAAGAAGACGTCACCGGGGTCGGGCTGCGGCAGCGACCACAGCCCCGGCGGCGCCTCGGAGGCGCCGAGGCGCTCCGGGTGGGGCCGCACCCGCACCGGGATCACCCCGGTGGCCTCGGCCTCCAGCTGCAGCTGCGCCTGCTCGCGCAGCTGCTCGAACGCGGCCCGGCTCATCCCCGGCGGTGCCTGCGCGGCCACCGCGAGCGCGTCGATCGTCGTGGTACCCGCTGCCTGCAGGCGGCGGGCCTGGTCACGGCGCAGGTCGGCGACGCCGGACAGGTGCCGGTCGGTCTTGCGCTGCCGGCCGCAGGGGGAGTCGTCGTCGCAGGCGGTGCACCAGGTCACGTGCTCGACGTGGTCGGGGGCGAGGCCGCCGCCGGCCCCCAGGGCCGCCACGTCGGCGACGACGTCGGCGAGCTGGCGACGCGCCCACGCGTCGGCCGAGCGCGCCGGCACGTCCTCGACGGCGCCGCTGCCGAGGTGGAGCCGCACGTCGTCGTGGACGACGACGCCCGCCCGCTCCAGCGCGTGGCGGTACAGCATCGTCTGCAGCAGGGCCGTGGGCTTGACGCTGCGGGCGAGCTTCGCGTCCTCCACGCGCCAGCCGTCGGGGGTGCGGCGCAGGACGTCGGGACGCCCGACGAGCAGGCCGCCGCCCGCCAGGTCCAGCACGACGCCGCCCTGCAGCACGCCGTCCGGGCCTCCGCCATCCCCGTCAGCACCCCCGCCAGCCCCGCCGCGCAGGTGCTGCAGGGTGGCGGCGGCCAGCAGGCGCCAGCCCGCCGCGTCGCGCGTCGGGCCGGTCAGGTCGACCAGCGCCAGCCCCGCCTCGCGCAGGCCGGCCACCACGGCGGCCTCGTGGGCATCACCGGCGCGGGCGACGGCCTCCGACCCGGCCCCGCCGTCGGCGGGCTCCTGCACGCCGTGGGCCACCCGCAGCGCGGTGACGAGGCGGTGGCGGCAGGCGGTGGCCTCCACCAGGTCGCTGGGGCTGAGCAGCAGGACCCCCGCGGAGAGCCTCATCCGTCACCCCTCGACCTCGACGCACCGCCCCCCGGTGGACCCGGGATCGTGCCGTCAGGGTGCACGACCCCTCCGACAGCCCGGCCGCACCCGGCCCGGGGTGCGGCCGTCTGGCCCGTCGCTGGGCCGGCGCTCAGGCGTGGTCGGCGTGCAGCACCTGGTCGGCGGGGCCCAGGCGGTCGTTCGCCGTGGCCGCCTGGTGCCAGTAGGGGTACTGCAGCGGCTGGCGGCTGACCCCCTCGAGCGCCGCCACCTCGTCGGCGGTCAGCTCCAGGGAGGCGGCCGCGAGGTTGTCGGCCAGCTGCTCGTCGGTGCGGGCTCCGACGATCACCGAGGTGACGGTCGGCCGGGCCAGCAGCCACGCCAGCGCCACCTGCGCGCCGGAGACGCCGCGCCCGTCAGCGACCTCCCGCAGGACGTCGATCGTCGCGAACAGCCGGTCCGGGGTGTTGATCGGCGGCTCGTGCCAGTCACCGAGGTGGCGCGAGCCCTTCGGCCCCATGATCTCGCCGTCGGCCCCGCGGGAGTACTTCCCCGACAGCAGGCCACCGGCCAGCGGGCTCCACACCAGGACGCCGAGGCCCTGGTCAGCGGCCACCGGCAGCAGCTCGTTCTCCGCCTCGCGGCTCTCCAGGGTGTAGTAGATCTGCTGCGCGACGGGCCGGACCAGGTGCTCGCGCTCCGCCGTCGACAGGGTCTTCACCAGGTGCCACCCGGAGAAGTTGGAGACGCCGGTGTAGCGGACCTTGCCGGCGTCGACGAGGTGCTGCAGCGCGCCCAGGGTCTCCTCCAGCGGCGTCAGCCCGTCCCACTCGTGCAGCTGGTAGAGGTCGATGTGGTCGGTCCGCAGCCGCCGCAGGCTCGCCTCGCACGCCCGGATGATGTGGTGCCGCGACAGCCCGGCGTCGTTCGGGCCCTCCCCCACGGGGAAGCGGACCTTCGTGGCGACCAGCCAGTCGTCGCGCTGGCCGGCGAGCGCCTCGCCGACGATCTCCTCGCTGACGCCGGCGGAGTAGGCGTCGGCGGTGTCGACGAGCGTGACGCCGGCCTCGCGGGCCATCGATCAGCTGCCGCTTCGCGCCGTCGAGCAGGGTGGAGCCGAAGTGCGCCATCCCGCCGACGCCTCCGAAGGTCGCCGTCCCCATCGTCATCGTCGAGACCTTCAGACCTGACCGGCCGAGCTGTCGCTGCTCCATGGGTCCCACCCTCCCAGCACGCCTCTCCTCCCACCCGTCGGGTGCGGCTGCCCCGCCGCCGGGGTGGACCGCCGCCGCATCCGGGTGACGGGCCGCGACCCGCCTCGACGACGGCGGGGTGCCGTGACCTGCTGGACCGGTGGCAGCACCGGTGGCCCCGCTCCTCGACCCCGCGCTGGAGCGGGCGGTCGAGGGACTGCGCTGCGCCCTGGTGGCCTCCGCCCGCTCCGGGCGGACCGTGACCGCGGGTGAGGCGTGCGCGGCCGCCTACGGCGCGTGGGTCCCGGCGGGCCTGTCCCGGGCCCTGGCGGAGCTGAGCCTGCGCTGCGCCAGCGCGGAGGAGCCCGACCTCACCGCGCTGGTCGAGCACCGCCGGCGGCCTCCGGGCGGGCGGTCTGCGAGCGCCGTCATCGACCTCACCGACCTCACCGACCGGGCCGAGGGGGCCGAGTGGGCCGAGTGGGCCGACCGCACCGGTGGGGCCGACGGCGCCGACGGGGCCGCGCGCGTCGCCCGCGAGCGGTGCCGATGCTGGCGGGCCTGGTGCTTCGAGCCGGCGACCGGGGTCGCCCATCGCTCCGCGCCGCGCCGCTCGACGTGGCAGCACCCGGCGGCCGGCGCCTTCGCGGAGCCCGGTGTCGTCTGCGGCGGCTGCCTCAGCGTGATCCGGCCGAGCGGCGCCTGCCGCTGCCGTTGAGCTGCGCCTGAGGCTGCGGTGTTACGGGCGCGGGTCGTTCGTGGGTCGATCAGGCCCGTCGTCGCGTCGCGCACCCCGCTCGGGCCCGTCGGCCCCTAGCGTCGGCCCACGGTCGGCCCGAGCCCTGCGAGGTCCCAGTGGTGCACGCGTTGCAGCTCCCGTCCCCCCTGACGGCTCCCCTGGCAGCCGGAGACCCGGCGGTGAGGTCCGCGGAGGTGCCGTCGGCGCTGGCTGACCTGCGCGCCTCCGCAGCCCTGGCCGCCGCCCGAGCCGGGGTCCCCACCCTGCTGGCGCTGCAGTGGGAGGAGTCGCCGACGTCGGGCCCCGCCGACGTCGCCGTCCCGCAGCGCGTCGTCGACGACGGCCACCGCCTCGCCGGGAGCGTCGCCGCGAGCTGGGAGGCCCTCGCCGCCGACCAGCGCGACGACGACCTCGCCTGCGTCGCGAGCGTCCTGCACGCCACGGCGCTCGGCGTCGTCCGGGACGACCTGGACGACGCCCCCCACCTCCCGGCTCCCCGCCGGCCCACCTGCACCGCCCCGCGGGGCCCGGTCGCAGCGACCGCCCCGCTCACCCCGCCCGCCGTCGGTCTCGCCAGCCACCTCGGCGCCCTCGCCCGGGGCCACCACCTGCGGGTGGTCAACTACCACAACACGCCGCCGTCGCGGCGCGACCAGCTCCGCGAGGAGCTGGCGGCCCTGACCCGCCGCTACCGCCCCTGGACCCTCACCGACCTCGACGCCGCGATGACCACCGGCACGTGGCCCGACGACGACCGCCCGGGCCTGCTGCCCGTCTTCTACGAGGGCTACCGCGCCAGCGCCACCGTCGCGGCGCCCGTCTGCGAGGAGATCGGCATCACGGGCTGGTTCGCCGTCTGCACCGGCTTCGTCGACTGCCCGCCCGCCCAGCAGGAGCTCTACGCCCGCTCCCACCGGATCGGGCTGCTGCCGGAGGACCTCGCCGGTGACCGCGCCGCCATGACCTGGGACGACGTCGGCGCCCTGGCGCAGCGCCACGTGGTCTTCGCCCACACCGCGTCCCACGCGGGCATCGAGGAGACCCCGACCGACGACGACCTGCAGCGCGAGGTCCACGCCCCCGCCGCCGCCGTCCGCGCGGCGACCGGCACCCCGTCGGCGGCGTTCGCGTGGCTGCACGGCTCCCCCACCCGGATGAGCGCCCGCCACGACGCCGCCGTGCGCGAGGCCGGCTACCGCTACCTGGTCAGCAACACGATGCTGCACCGGCTCTGAGCCGGTCCTGACCTAGCCTGGGGCGGTGAGCGCTCCCGCTGCGACCACCGCCCGCCCCGACAGCCACCCCGACGACCTCCCCGTCTTCGACGCGCGCGCGGTCCGCGAGGACTTCCCCCTGCTCGCCGCCGGCGCCGTGAGCATCGGTGACGCGCCGCTGGTCTACCTCGACTCCGCGGCCACCAGCCAGCGGCCGCGCGCGGTCCTGGACGCCGAGCGGCGCTTCCTGGAGACCACCAACTCCGCGGTCCACCGCGGCGCGCACACCCTCGCGGCCGAGGCCACGGAGCTGTTCGAGGCCGCCCGCGAGACCGTGGCCGGCTTCGTCGGGGCGGCGCCGGAGCAGCTGGTGTGGACGTCGGGCGCCACCGCCGGCCTCAACCTCGTCGCCTACTCCCTGGGCAACGCCTCGGCCGGGCGCACCGTCCCCGGGCAGGAGGACGTCGTCCGCCAGTGGGCCCCGGGGCTCGGTGACGAGATCGTCGTCACCGAGACCGAGCACCACGCCAACCTCGTGCCGTGGCTGGAGCTGGCCGCCCGCACCGGGGCCCGCGTCCGCGCCGTCCCGGTCCGCGACGACGGCACCCTCGACCTCGACGCCGGTGCCGGGATCATCGGCCCCCGCACGAAGGTCGTCGCCTTCTCGCACGTGTCGAACGTGCTCGGGGTCGTCAACCCCGTCGAGGCCCTGGTCGCCCTCGCCCACGACGCGGGGGCGCTCGCCGTCCTGGACGCCTGCCAGTCGGCCCCGCACCTGCCGCTCGACCTGCCGGCCCTCGGCGTCGACGTGGCGGTGTTCTCCGGGCACAAGGTCCTCGGGCCGAACGGCATCGGCGGGCTCTACGGCCGCAGCGAGGTGCTGGAGGCGCTGCCGCCGTTCCTCACCGGCGGCTCCATGATCACCACGGTGACGCTGGAGGGCGCCGAGTACCTGCCGCCGCCGCAGCGCTTCGAGGCGGGCACGCAGCCGGTCTCGCAGGCCGTGGCCCTCGCCGCCGCCGTCGACTACCAGCGCTCCCTGCAGGAGCGGTACGGCGCCGGCGCCGTCCTCGCGCACGAGCGCGCCCTGGAACGCCGCCTGCGCGAGGGCCTGCGCTCGCTGCCCGGCATCCGGCTGCTGGGTGACGCCGAGGGGGTCGACGACGGCGCTGTCGAGCGGGTCGCGCTGCAGGCGTTCGACGTGGACGGCGTCCACGCGCACGACGTCGGTCAGCTCCTCGACGCCCGCGGGGTCGCCGTCCGCGTCGGCCACCACTGCGCGCAGCCGCTGCACCGCCGGTTCGGCCTCACCGCCACCGTCCGCGCCAGCGCCGGACCGTACACGAGCGAGGAGGACGTCGACGTCCTCCTCGACGCCCTCTCCGGCGTGCGCTCCTACTTCGGCGCGGGTCGGTGACGGCGTGAGCGGGCTGGAGTCGCTCTACCAGGACCTGATCCTCGACCACGCGAAGCGCAAGGTCGGGTCGGTGACGCTCGCCGACCTGCCGGAGGAGCCCGGCGCCGCGACGTCGCACCAGCGGAACCCGATCTGCGGCGACGAGGTGAGCGTGCGCGTCGTCGTCGCCCCCGCTGTCGACGGCGACGCCGAAGACGGCGGAGCCGGGGAGCGCGTCGCGTCGCTCGTCTGGGAGGGGCTGGGGTGCTCCATCTCGCAGGCTTCGTCCTCGATGCTCGCCGAGCTCGCCGACGGCCTGCCCACCGCGGAGCTCGAGCGCCTCACCGAGGGCTTCCGCACCGCGATGCGGTCCAAGGGGGCGCTCCCCCTCGACGAGGAGGAGTTCGGCGACGCCGCCGCCCTGTCCGGGGTCTCCCGC
Source organism: uncultured Actinomycetota bacterium (assembly GCA_963781365.1). Taxonomy (GTDB): domain Bacteria; phylum Actinomycetota; class Actinomycetes; order Actinomycetales; family Quadrisphaeraceae; genus Quadrisphaera. The sequence goes on from CAWAFR010000009.1 coordinate 219,203, forward strand.
TACACCGCGCGGGTCAAGTGCGCGATGCTCCCGTGGGTCGCCCTGGAAGACGCGGTGCGGCGCGCCCGCGCCTCCTCGCCCGCCGGCTGAGGCCTCACCCCGCGCTGGAGCCGTCGGGTCAGCCCGGGGTGAGCGCGTCGGAGCACCCCTGGCGGTAGTCCGCGCTGCTCGTCGAGCCGGACGTGCTCGCTGGCTCGTACGCGGCCCACCGAGTCGCGGCGTCCGCGCACGCGACGTCCGGGTCAACGGGGGCGGCCCCCTGGCGCAGCGCATCACCCCACGCGCGTCCCGCCCGGTAGGCCTCGTCGGATCCCGCCTCCACCTGGACCACCGCGCTCGTCGCCCGCGGCGCGACCCCGGTCTCCCGCCCTCGTGCGCAGACGTCGACGGCGGAGGCGAGGTTGAAGCCCAGGAGGGGCGCCACGAGGAGGGCGGTCACGACGGGCCGGTGCACCCGGGCAGCCTCATGCTCAACGGTGCCCCAGCCGGAGCCGCGCGGCGCACCCTCCCCCGCCGGCAGCAGCAGCTGCAGGGCCTACCCGGCGACGGGGGTGACGCAGCGTCAACGGCGGTCCGGCTCAGCCCGACCTCAGCGCCGCGCGGGACGTCGACCGGCCACCACCCGCTCGAGCCGGTCGACGGCGGCGGCCGGTCCTCGTGCTCCCAGATCCGCACCGGCAGCCACCCGGCGGCGAGCAGCTCGCCGTCGGTGCGCCGGTCCCGCTCGGTGATGCTCGTCAGCTTCACCTCCCACCAGGCGCGGTTGCTCCGGGGCAGGTGCAGGTGCAGCGGGCAGGAGTGCCAGAAGCAGCCGTCGACGAACACCGCGACCCTCGCGCCCCGCAGGACGACGTCGGCGCGACGACGCCGGCTCGTTCCCGCCGGGGTGGCGTCGACCAGGTACCGGTGCCCCCTCGCCCACAGCTCTCGCCGCACCGCCAGCTCCGGCGCCGTGTCGCGGCGGCGGTTGGCGCGCATCGTGGCCGATGCCGCCGCTGAGGACGGCGGTGGCGCGGGCGGGACGACGATCGGCCGCGTCACACCCGGTCCTGGCTCCACACGGCGCAGCGTGCCCGAGGGCACCGACATCCCAGCGGTCCCGACGGTAGCGACGCAGGTCACGGAGTGCCTGGGGCCCGCGGAGCGTTGACCAGGTGTGACACCGACGACGTTCGACGGGCCGAGGCTGACGAGCACCCGCGCAGCCCGGCGCAGCAGCCCGACCACCGCGAGGTCCGGGCACGTGCGCGCGCTGCCCTCCCGGGCTGCGCTGGACCTGCCCGCCGGGCCGGTCCCCGAGAGCCAGCGCGCGGCGGTCACCGCCCCGGCGCTGCGCGCCACGATCGAGGAGTGGCTCGCCGAGCCCCAGTCCGACGGGACGCGGACGCTGGGTGAGCTCGCCGCGACCGCGCACGTGCCCCTGGACGCGGTGAGGGCCCTCGCGCAGCGCGGCACCCTCGGCGTCGTGCCGGCCGCGCGTGCGGCGCGCCTGCTGTGGGTGATGGGTGAGCCGCTGCGCGCCGACCTGCGCCTGGCGCTGGCCGACGACCTCGCTGCCGAGGCGTCGCGCCGGGACGGCACCGCGGCAGCCGCCTGACCGGCCCCTGACCAGCGGGGGTGACGGCCCGACGGCCCGACCGGCGTGCCGGAGTCCGGCGAGAGCCCCGCTGGATGCCCCTGGTCAGACTTCAGCACGCCGGTTCGTCCGGTCAGGACCAGCCGATCTCGCCCTCGCGGTCGATGAAGCGGCCCGAGCCGTGCCCCGGTCCCTCGGTCGCCAGCTGCACGACGGCGTCGGTCCCCTCGGTCACCGTCTGGTGGCCGCTGTTCCCGTTGAGGTCGGTGGCGGTGCAGCCCGGGTCGACCACGTTGATGCGGATCCCCGGCAGCGCCTTCGCGTGCTGCGTGGTCAGCATGATCAGCGCTGCCTTCGACGCCGTGTAGGCCGGGGCGACGACGCTCGACTCCACGCGCGAGGCGTCGTGCGTCAGCTTCGTCGAGCCGAGCCCGCTGGCGACGTTGACGACGACCGGGTCGTCCGAGCGCTGCAGCAGCGGCAGGAGCGCCCGGGTCGCGCGCACGACGCCGAGCAGGTTGACGTCGAAGACGGCGGCGACGTCGTCGGCGGTCAGCTCCGCAGTCGTCACCGGGGCAGTGCCCGGCGCGTCGAGCTAGCGGCCGCCGCCGCGGGCGTCCGACCCGCGGCTGTCGGAGCCTGCGCCACCGGATCCTCTGCCGCCGGACCCCGCCCGGCGCTGCTCCAGCGCGCGCCGGCGCAGCCGCTGCAGCAGCTCGTACCGGTACTGCTCCTGGACGCTGACGCCCGGACCACCGGCGCCACCCATCCTCGACACTGCGTCCACGGCCATGCTCTGGAGGTGCCCACCGGGGACGGTCACCACGCGTGGTCGCCCCCGGTGCCACCCTCCTGGAGCAGCACCACCCCACGACCGGCACTCAGGCGGCGGATCCCCGCGGCACGACCCACTCGACGTCCTGTCCCGTCACGGAGGCGATGACGTCGTAGTCAGCGTCGTAGTGCAGCACCCTGACGCGGTGCCGTTCAGCGACCGCGGCGATGACCAGGTCGGCCAGCCCGACGGCCCGCCAGCGGCCGCTGCCGGCGAGGGCGTCGTGGACCCAGAGCGCCCGCTGCCAGTCCTCCTCCTGCGTGGGGAGGTGCTCGTAGGCGAGGCGCCGGTCGGTGCGGACCGCTCGGTGCTCTGCGGGACTGCGAGCGCTGTGAAGCGCCTCCAGGTCGAGGGCCGCGCAGCTGGCGAGCAGGCCCGCCTGCAGCAGGGGGCCGACCCTCTCGGCGATGGCGGGGCGCGACATGCGCGCTGCCCCGCTGGTGTCGAGGAGGAAGCGCGCGACTACCGCCACGCGTCCTCCCGCGCGGTGCGGTCCACCAGTGCGGCGCTCGACCCGTCGATGAGCCGCTCCAGCTCCCGGCGTCGAGCCGCCGCAGCGGCCGCCTCACGCAGAGCGACGGCGACCGTCTCCTTGATCGTGGTGGTCGCCAGTGAAGTGCGGGCGGCCTCCAGGTCGGCGTCGTCGATGTCCACGAGGCGCTTGGTCACCCCACGAGGATATCCAGCAGAGCCTTGTCCGTGTATACCGAGGGCGGCGGGCCCTGTGGGCGACCCGCCAGCCGTCACACCCCGTCTGCGCGGCTCCCGGCACCGGCTGCCGCCAGCGCGGCGAACGCCCCGCCAGCAGCCAGCAGCTCGGCCGGGGAGCCCTGCTCCACCACGCGCCCGCCCTCCAGGACGACCACCCGGTCGGCGTCCGCGACCGTCGTCAGGCGGTGGGCGATCATGATCGTCGTGCGGCCGCGGCGGACCTCGTCGAGCGCCGCCTGCACGGCCCGCTCGGTGGTGTTGTCGAGGGCGGAGGTCGCCTCGTCGAGCACCAGGACGCGCGGGTCGCGCAGCAGCGTGCGGGCGATCGCGAGGCGCTGCTGCTCCCCGCCGGAGAAGCGGTGTCCCGCGAGCGCCCACGAGGGTGTCGTAGCCGTCAGGCAGCGCCGTGATGACGTCGTGCACCTGCGCCCGCCGGGCCGCGGCCTCGATCTCGGCGTCGGTGGCGTCGGGCTTCGCGTGGCGCAGGTTCTCGCGCACGGTCGCGTGCAGCAGGTAGGTGTCCTGGGAGACCACGCCGACCACGCTCGCCAGGGAGGCCAGCGACAGGTCGCGCAGGTCGACGCCGTCGAGCAGCACCCGCCCGGAGACCGGGTCGTGCAGCCGCGCGACGAGCGAGGCGAGCGTCGACTTGCCGGACCCGGTGCGCCCGACCAGCGCGAGCGAGGTGCCGGCGGGGACGACGAGGTCGACGTCGTCGCAGCGCGGGCTGCGTCGGCACCGGGGTACGTGAAGCCGACGTGCTCGAGGCGGACCTCGCCGCGCAGCGGTCGCCGGGTCCAGCGGCACGCGGGTGCGGCGGGTCGGCGATCTCGACGGGCAGGTCGAGGTACTCGAAGACGCGGCTGAACAGCGCCATCGAGGCGGTCAGCTGCACGCCGACGTCGAGCAGCCCACAGCGGCCGGAAGATCGCGCCCTGCAGCGCGGTGAACGCGACCAGGGTGCCGATCGTCATCCCGCCGGACGTCGCGGGCAGGCCGGCGGCGAGGTAGATCAGCGCGGGGATCATCGCGAAGACGATGGTCATCGTGGCCATCCGCCAGCGCCCGGCCAGCGAGGCGCGGACCTCCAGCGTCGACGAGGTCGGCGGAGGTCTCGCTGAAGCGGTCCGCCTGCGCTCCGGCCGTCCCGAGGGTCTTCGTGAGCAGCGCGCCGGAGACCGACAGCGACTCCTCCACCTGCCCCTGCAGGTCGGCGAGGCGCCGCTGCTGGGTCGCCGTCACGGAGCGGCGCAGCAGCGCGACCCGCCGGGTCAGCCAGATCGACGGCGGCAGCACCAGCAGCGTCAGCAGCGACAGGCGCCAGCGACAGCGCGGCCATCGCGACGGCGGTGCCGACCACGGTGGTGAGGTTGGACGCCAGCGACGTCGCCGTCGACGGTCACGACGGACTGCATCCCGCCGATGTCGTTGGTGAGCCGCGACTGCACCTCACCGCTCTTCGTGCGGGTGAAGAAGGCCATCGACTGGCGCTGCACGTGCCGGAACACCGAGGTGCGCAGACCGTGCATGACGCGCTGCCCGACGGCCGTGGAGATCCACGTCTGCACGACGCCGAGCAGGGCGGTGACCGCGGCGACGGCGACCATCCCGGCGACGGCGAGGCCGAGGAGGCGCACGTCCTGGCGGGGCAGCGCGTCGTCGATGACGGTCTTGACCAGGAACGGCGTCGCCAGGGAGACCACCGAGGACACGGCGATCAGGACGACGACGAGCGCCACCTGCCACCGGTCCGGGGCGAAGAGAGCGGCGACGCGCCGCAGGCTGACCGGGGAGCGTCGCAGCTGGTCGCGGTCGGCGGGGTCGAGGGTGCGATGACCGCCCTGTCCGCGCTGGCTGCCACCGCCACCGCCGCCGCCACTGCGGGGGCGGTCGGAGGGCGCTGAGGAGCGCGGGGTCGGAGGGGCTGAGGGAGAGGTGCTGAGGAGGGTGCTCGACGTGGTGACCACATCCGTCCGGGAGTCGGGGCTGCACCGGCTGGTGCATTACTGAGGTTACCTCACGATGTGGGTGACTCCGCAACGTCGTCTACGATTCCCCCGTGCCCGATGAGCCGCTGCCCGACGACGCCCTCCTGGCCGACGCCCTCCTGCGCGCCGCGCGCTCCCTGCGCCGCGGGTTCCACACCGAGCTCGACCCGGCGGGCCTGTCCCCGCACCACGCCCGCGCGCTGGGCGTCGTCGGCGACGACGGCGCCCGCATCTCCGAGCTCGCCGCCGCCCTGCGCATCGCCCCGCGCTCGGCGACGGAGGTGGTCGACGGCCTCGCCGAGCGCGGGCTCGTGGAGCGGACGGCGGACCCCGCCGACCGCCGAGCCGTCGTCGTGCGCCTCACCCCGGCCGGCGTCGCGGCCCGCACGGCGGCCGAGGCCGCCCGGGCGCGTGCCGCCACCGAGCTGTTCCACAGCCTCGACGACGACGAGCGCGCCCAGCTCGCGCACCTGCTGCAGCGCCTCGACGGTCACACTGACAGCGCCGGCCCGACGGCAGGACCCGACCGCACGACCTGACCCCTCGACCTGACCCCTCGACCTGATCCCATCGACCTGACCCCTCGACCTGATCCCGTGACCTGACGGGAGGCCGACGCGAGGCTGGGAGTCACCTGCGCAGCGCCTCGGCGGGCGCCCGGATCCGCCGCCGTGGACCGTCGGCGCCCTAGCCTCACGGAGCGCCGTCACCGCCGGCAGCGCGACGACGAGGAGGGCGCGTGGAGCGTCGAGTGCCACGACCCGGCCCGAGACCCGGCCCGAGACCCGGCCCGGGTCACGCCCGCGCGCGGCGTCACCGTGCGCTGCGCGTGGGCGCCGTCGTCGCGCTCGTCGTCCTGCTCGTCGCCGCCGGGACCGCCTACGGGCTGTACCGCCACCTCGACGCGAACATCGCCAGCGCCGACATCTCCCACCAGCTCGGCACCTCCCGCCCGACGGAGGCGGCGACCGGGGCGGAGAACATCCTGGTGCTCGGCTCGGACAGCCGCGCCGGGACGGGCACGGAGTACGGCGCCGGCCTGACCACGGCGCAGTCCGACACGATGCTGCTCGTCCACCTCTCGGCGGACCGGCGCTGGGCCGCCGCCGTCAGCGTGCCGCGCGACTCCTGGACCGCCATCCCCTCCTGCACCGGCAGCGACGGCACCACCACGACGCCCCGCAACGCGAAGATCAACGAGGCGTTCACCCTCGGGTTCGAGCACGGAGGCGCTGCCGGCGGTGCTGCGTGCTCCATCAAGACCGTCGAGGCCGCGACGGGCGTGCGGGTCGACCACTTCGTCGTCGTCGACTTCGGCGGGGTGAAGACGATGACGACGGCGCTCGGCGGCGTCCCCGTCTGCACCACCCACGGGATCGTCGACCCCCGGGCCGACCTCGTGCTGCCCGCCGGGCGTCCCGTTGTCGCTCGTCGTGACCGGAGCGAACGTCAATGACGGTAAGCGGCTCGCTGAAGTGCTCGGCACCATCATGGTCAAGCGCGAGTGCCCGCCGCTGCGCGCAGCAAGCATCTGTGCGCCGATGCTGCGTACTGCAGTGCCGAGTGCCTGGGCATCATCGAAGAGCACGGCTACATCCCTCATGTTGTCGACCGCCGCAAAGAGGCCGACATCAAGCGACACGATCCGAAGAAGAAGGCTCGTCGCTGGGTGGTGGAAGCCAGCCACAGTTGGTTCAACCGTTTCCGCAAGCTGCTGGTGCGCTACGAGAAACTCGAGCGCAGTTTCGTTGCGCTGAACCATCTGGCCGCAGCCATCATCGCTTTCCGTAAGGTGCCGTTGAAGGTAAATATTATTTACGGATAAGTCCTAAGGTCGTGAGGACGATAAAGAATCCGGTGTCGCTTGTATAGCCAGCAGGAAAATTACCAGACATGTCTAAAAACCGCATGTTCATGTCATACAGCGTATGCCGGGACCGGTTGTTTACCGTGACTGGGGTTGTGCGTTCGTTCGCGGTTGCTTCGCATCTAGCCATTGCGCTTCTCCTAGAGTTGTTTGCGCATTTTGCGCGGATTGCAGTCTTGAGCACAGGTGCTTTGTCTGCCACTACATGTACATGACTGGATCTGGGGCCTAACGTGATGGAGTTAAGACGAGCGGCCGCAGGCCGCTTGTCTTGAACGACGGGTTGGGTGTTATTAGCGCGGGGCGTCCCTGTCCAGTCGCTTTTATGTACCGGCCTGCGTCAAGCATGGCGGCCGTCTGAGTTACCTTCACGTGGCGCTGTAGGCATGCTGCATAAGCAGGCTTATGCGGCGTGCTTGCAGCGCCACGCAAGCTAGCAGATATTTCGCGTTTCATAAAGCACATGCATCTGCGGTACCTTGGAAGGTTTGCGTAGCGCTAACGGCACCCTACGTAATTTAGGCGACCAGCTGGCGTCGCCTCGATGTCGATCTAACGCAGGCCTTCATCCCGCCCGCTCCGTTTCATTCTGTTCCTTTTTCCCACGGCTGTGCGTCCCTAACCTTAGGGAGATGCAGCCGCGTTGGATCGCCTAAAAATACGGCGATGGAGCCGGCCCGTCGCCATCGCCCTCTTACGCCGGTTCTGCACACCGCAGGTCCGGCGCTGGACGCTGCCCGTCCCGCTGCTGCAGCGTCTGCTGCACCGCTTTCATCCGACGCGGACGCTCCGCCGCCGCCCCGCCTCCTCGACCGCCTCCGCGCCGAAATCCGCCTGCGCCATTACTCGATCCGCACCGAGGCGACGTATGTCGACTGGGCCCGCCGCTTCATCCTGTTCCACGGCAAGCGCCATCCGCAGGAAATGGGCGCCGAGGAGGTGACGCAGTTTCTGAGCCATCTCGCCAACGAGCGCAACGTTTCCGCCTCGACGCAGAACCAGGCCAAGGCGGCGCTGCTGTTCCTGTACGGGCAGGTATTGAACGTCGACCTGCCGTGGCTCGACGAGATCGTCGCGGCGCGTGCGTCGAGGCGGCTGCCGGTGGTACTCACGCCTTCCGAGGTCCGCGCGCTGCTGAACGAACTGAACGGCTCGGCCGGCCTCGTCGCCTCGCTGCTCTACGGCACCGGCATGCGCCTGCTCGAAGGCCTGCGGCTGCGCGTCAAGGACGTCGAGTTCGAGCGCCGCGAGATCGTCGTGCGCGACGGCAAGGGCGGCAAGGACCGGGTCACGGTGCTGCCCGAGAACCTGCTGCTGCCGCTGCAGGCGCAGCTCGCGCATGCCAAGGCGCTGCACGACGCCGACCTGCGCCGCGGCGGCGCCGACGCCGGCACCGTCTGGCTGCCCGGCGCGCTGGCCGAGAAATATCCCTCGGCGCCGCGCGCCTGGGGCTGGCAGTGGGTGTTTCCGAGCCCGGTGCTGTCGACCGACCCGCGCTCGGGCGCGGTGCGGCGGCACCATCTCAACGAGCACGGCATCCAGCGCGCGGTGTCGATCGCCGCGCGGCGCGCCGGCATCGCCAAGCCGTGCTCGCCGCACATCCTGCGGCATTCGTTCGCCACCCACCTGCTGCAGTCGGGGCACGACATCCGCACCGTGCAGGAGCTGCTCGGCCATGCCGACGTGTCGACCACGATGATCTACACCCACGTGCTCAACCGGGGCGGGCGCGGGGTGCGCAGCCCGCTCGATGCGATCTAGGCGCTGCTTCCCGCAAGGCGGGCCGCCGCCACCGCGCCGGCGCCGAGAGGCACGATGCCCCGGTCAGGCCCGGGCGTCGTTCGACACTTCGACGAGGTTGCCGTCGGGGTCGCGGAAGTACACCGACACGATCGGCCCGAGCGCGCCGGTGCGCTTCACCGGCCCTTCGAGGATCGGCACCCCGCACTGCCGCAGGTGCGCGACGACGTCATCGAGCGGCGTGGACGCGATGAAGCACAGGTCGCCCGAGCCCGGCAGCGGACGGGCGGCCTTCGGCTCGAATTCGCTGCCCGCCTGGTGGAGGTTGATCTTCTGCGAGCCGAAGGCCAGCGCCTTGCGCCCGGCGCCGAAGGTGACCGGCGTCATGCCGAGCACGCGCGAGTAGAAGTCGCAGCTCGCGTCGATGTCGGCGACGGTGAGCACCAGGTGGTCGAGCCGGTCGATGTTCATGGGCACGCTGTTCAGAAGATGCCGTGCTCCGAGTATCTTCGCCCGGCGAACACTGCCAGCGATCGCAGATCGCGCGACTATGCAGCGCCCCTGCGCTGCCACCGGGCTGCACCGAGCGTCATCATCGAACCGAACAAGAACAGTTCGACCAAGCCTGGCTCAGGAACGAGCGAAACGTTGTCCAGTTTTCCCGTATCGGCCCCCGTCTGATATTCCGCCCTGATCTGCAGCGACGTCAGCGCCCCCATCACAGCAGAGAACTGCGGCGTCGTCACAGACGTGCCTCCGAGAGCGTTCAGATACCAGCCGCTGGCGACCAGCGGTACCGTATACGAGGTCCAAGAGCCGTTGCCCGGATTGTTTACGGTATCGAAGACGATCGTGAGGCCGCCACCTTGCAGGATCACGTCGGCGTTGTCGAATTGATTCGCCGCGCCGGGATAGACCTGCTGAAGATCAAACGTCAGATTCGAGCCGATCGCCGTAGACTTGTCGCCTAGATACGCTGCGGGAGCGACGAAATAGGTCGTGCCACCGGTTACCGCGTCGATGATCGATATGTGTCCCCCCGGGTTGCCACCTGTCGCGAGCCAGGTAACAGGGCTAGCAACGTCGCCTGCTGCGGTCCAGCCCTCGCTATCGGTCGAAAACGTGCTGGTGACGGCGGCCGCAGAGAAGCTCGCAGCTATCGCGATGCCTGCGGTAATCATTCGAACGGAATGGCACATTGATCATCTCCCGGCGTAAGCGAAGCTCTACAAAGAACGCGTCTGTCTGCGTGGATTTCGAGCGGCGAGTAGACAAAAGGGCCGGCGCCCTTCAGTTCGGCGCACGCAGGCCGGTCGCATGCTCGTGATGCAAGCCGATCCGGCGCAGGCGCAGGTTTGCTGACGGCTCGCTATCTCATTCTGCTTCCTGGAAGTTCGGCTGTATTCCCCCTAATCCTAGGGAGACGACGCTGCGTCGAACGGCCGTTGATCGCTTCGATGCAACCCGCCGTCGCCATGGCCTGGGTCTTCCGCTAACAAGTGACGCAAGTCGGTGCAGGAAGGTACCTGTCTCGACGCGATGCCGGCTCCTCCGATGATCCGGCCCGGTAGACCGCAAACCACAGGGCGCGCGGCGCTCCATGAATATGGCCAAGGGCAACACTGCAACGCGATACCGAGATGGCGCCGATTCCACCCGCTTGGGCACGCTCGAAAGCGGGGGCGCGCGCTGCAGGCCCGTCGCATGCCCCGGCCGCGACGCCGCTCTCAGCGCTTTCCCAGCGCCTGCGTCTCGATCGCCAGCCGGGTGATGCGGCCCCAGTCGCCGGCGGCGACGGCGTCCTTCGGCGTCAGCCACGAGCCGCCGACGCAGGCGACGTTCGGCAGCGCCAGGTAGTCGCGCGCGGTGCCGAGCGCCACGCCGCCGGTGGGGCAGAAGGTCACGTCGGGAAACGGCCCGCCGAGCGCCTTCAGCATGCCGATGCCGCCGGCCTGCTGCGCGGGGAAGAGCTTCAGCTCGGTGAATCCCGCGGCGCGCGCGGCGATCACGTCCGACGGCGTCATCACCCCCGGCAGCAGCGGCATGCCGCTGGCGAGCGCCGCGTCGACGAGCGCCGGCGTCAGCCCCGGGCTGACGCCGAACACCGCCCCCGCCGACGCCGCGTCGGTGAAATCCTGCGGCCGGGTGATGGTGCCCACGCCGACGATGGCGCCTTCGACTTCGCGGGCGATGGCCTCGATGGCCTTGAGCGCCACGGCCGTGCGCAGCGTCACTTCGAGCACCCGCACGCCGCCTTCGACGAGGGCGCGTGCCAGCGGCACGGCGTCCTCGATGCGGTCGATCACGATCACCGGGATCACCGGGCCGGTGCGCATCAGTTCGAGGGCATTCATGGGGACATCCTTTCAAGAGTGGGAATCGGGCGGACGGTCGCGGGCGGATCGTCGTCGGAAGCTGGCCGGGCGGCTATGCCGGCGGGCGCGCCGACAAGTCGGCGGCGGGGCGGCGAGCGCAGAGGGTACGCCCGCCGCCGGCACGACGGCCGCCTCAGCGCCGCCGCTCCACGTCCGGCAGCAGGAAGGTCAGCACGCCGAGCAGCGGCATCCAGGCGCAGAGCTGGAACACCTGCGCGATGCTCGTCGTGTCGGCCAGCCGGCCGAGCGCCGCGCCGGCGATGCCGCCGACGCCGAACATCAGCCCGAAGAACAGCCCCGACACCATGCCGACCTTGCCCGGCACCAGCTCCTGCGCGAAGACGACGATGGCCGAGAAGGCCGACGACAGCACCAGCCCGATGGCGATGCTGAGCACCACGGTCCAGAACAGGCTCGCATGCGGCAGCAGCAGGGTGAACGGCGCCACGCCGAGGATCGAGCCCCAGATCACCCGCCGGCGGCCGATGCGGTCGCCCACCGGCCCGCCGACGAAGGTGCCCACCGCCACCGAGGCGAGGAACACGAACAGGTAGATCTGCGCCTGCGCCACCGAGACGCCGAACTTGCCGATCAAGAAGAACGTGTAGTAGCTCGTCATGCTCGCCATGTAGACGTATTTCGAGAACACCAGCAGGCCGAGCACCGCCAGCGCGCCGGCCACCCGGCCGCGCGACAGCGGCGACGCGGCCGGCCTGGCCTTGCGGCCGGCCTGCGACGCCTGATGCCCGATCACCCAGCGTGTCACGGCCACCAGCACGCCGATGCCGAGCACCGCGAAGCCGGCGAACCAGGCCACGCCGCCCAGGCCGCGCGGCACCACGATGGCGGCAGCGAGCAACGGGCCGATCGCCGAGCCGGTGTTGCCGCCCACCTGGAAGGTCGACTGCGCGAAGCCGTAGCGCCCGCCCGAGGCCATGCGTGCCACGCGCGAGGCTTCCGGATGCAGGCTGGCCGAGCCCATGCCGACCAGCGCCGCCGACACCAGCAGCATCGGAAAGGTCGCGACCTGCGACATCATCAGCAGCCCGACCAGCGTGAAGGCCATGCCCGACGGCAGCAGCCAGGGCAGCGGATGCTTGTCGGTGTAGAGCCCGATCCACGGCTGCAGCAGCGAGGCCGTCATCTGGTAGACGAGCGTGATCAGGCCGATCTGCGTGAAGCTGAGCGCGAAATTGGCCTTCAGCAGCGGATAGATCGCCGGCAGCACCGACTGCATCAGGTCGTTGAGCAGGTGCACGAAGGCGACGCCGAGGATGACGGGCAGCACGGTGGCGCCCGCCGCTGCCCGCACCGCGGGCGTACCGGCGGCGCCGAGGTCGAGCCCGCCCGGCGGCACGCCCTGCGGCGGCGTGCCGGCGCCGGCGGCGTCGAAGGTGTCCAGGGTGCTGCTGCCGGAACTGCTGGCGTTCGTCATCCGTGTGTGTCCCGTGTCCTGCGCCCGCCGCGTCGCATCCGGCAGCCGGCCTGCTGCCGTCGTCAGTACCCCGCCGCCAGCCCGGTGC
>CAWAFR010000010.1:0-231076 GCA_963781365.1 uncultured Actinomycetota bacterium
GTCGAGCATCGGCAGGAGCAGCGCCACGAAGCCGCCGTAGGCGCCGGCCAGCGCCGCGCCCGTGACCCCGGCGGCCTGGGCGACCACCACGGTGCGCGCGGCCCGCAGCGCGTCGAGGGGCCGGTCGCGGTGGCCGAGGTTCCACCGGCGCACCGGCCTGCCGACCGAGAGCACGGCCAGGGCCAGCGCCACCAGCAGCACCGGCACGGTCCAGGGCAGCGGCACCGAGGCGCCGGTGCCGTCGACGACGTCGAGGACCACCCAGGTCAGGACGCCGGCGACGAGGCGACCGCCAGCAGCACGCGGGTGCGCAGCGGGCTCACGCGCCACCTCCCGGGCCAGGGCGAGCACGACGTCGGGGCGGCTGCGGACGTCGGCGACGGCGGCGGCGTCGCCGCGGCAGGTCGACCAGGGCGTCAGCGACCCGCCCGGCGCCCGGCAGCAGGTCGTGCGGCGCCAGCCGCGCCCACGGCACAGCACGAAGGCCCGCACGCGGGCGCGCGGGTGGGGCACCTGGCAGCGCCGGCTCCGCGCGCGGTCGTCACGGCGGCGACCAGGTCGCTGGCGCGCGTAGGCGATGACGTCGACGTCGAGCGTGCGCGCGCCCCAGCGCGCCTCGGCGGCGCGGGCGCGCCGTCGCGGCCGTGGGCGGCCTCGACCGCGCGGCACGTCCGCAGCAGGTCCCGCGGGGAGAGCGGCGCAGCGGAGCCGCACCACCGCGTTGAGGTAGTCCGGCTGCGGCCGGGCCGGGCACCACCGGCGCCGCCGTCTCGACGACCGCCGGAGGCGCCCCCACCTCCAGCCCGGCGCTGCGGCGAGGTCGCGCACGCGCGGCGACGAGGGTCGGCGCGCGGTCGCCGAGGTTGGCGCCCAGCGCGAGCGACCGCCGTCGACCGGGCGGGCCGGGACCGCGTCGAGCAGGCTCGCCCGCGGCGGCGCACGACGCGCACGCACGACGTCGTCGAAGGGCACCGCACCGGGGCCTGCGGCTTGTGGACGGCGACGGCGACGGCGGCGCACCCCGGCGTGCGCCAGGCACGCCTGCGCCACCCGGGCCGCGAGCACCTCGAGCAGCCGCACCGGCTCACCCGGCGAGCACGGCCGACGACGTCGGCGGCGACCGACGGAGTAGTCGACGGCGTCGGCCAGGTCGTCGGTGAGCGACGCCGTGCCGCGTGTCGACGGTGCAGGTCGACGTCGGCGCTGAAGACCTGCCCCAGCTCGCGCTCGGCGGCGAGCACGCCGTGGCGCCCGCGGGCAGCGCAGGCCCCGCAGTCGAGACGACGTCCGTCCCCACCCCGGGCCGGCGGTCCCGCGCCCCGTCCCTCGACGCCGGCGCCCCGGCTCGCCCGGCGCCACGCCGCGCGCGACCGCGTCGGCGCTGGGACTGCCACGGCGTGCACGCGCACGCCCCACGCCCCGGCCGCCGCGGCGAGCGCCGACGTCACAGCGGCGGCGGCGTCTCCGCTCGGCGGGCGGCCGGCCGGCCGTCGGCTCGGCCAGCAGCGACCCCAGGAAGCGCTTGCGGGAGGCGCCGACGAGCACCCGGCGGCCCAGGCGCCGACCGCTCGGCAGCGCGGCCAGCAGCGCCCAGTCGTGCTCGGCGCGCTTGGCGAACCCCAGGCCGGGGTCGACGACCAGCTGCTCGCGGTCGACGCGCCGGCGGCCCAAGGCCTCGAGGCGGCGCGCCGAGCTCGCTGCGGACGTCGGCGACGACGTCGTCGTAGTCCGCCCGCTGCTGCATCTCGCGGCTGTGCCCGCGCCAGTGCACCACCACGCAGGTCGCGCCCGCCGCGGCGACCAGCGGCGCCATCGCCGGGTCGGCGAGCCCGCCGCTGACGTCGTTGACGATCGCGGCGCCCGCCTCCAGCGCTGCGCCGGCGACCTCGGCGCGCGTGGTGTCGATGCTGACGACGCACGCCGGCCGCCGCCAGCTCGGCCGACCACCGGCAGCACCCGGCGAGCTCCTCGGCCACCGGCACCCGGGCGGCGCCCGGGCCGGGTGGACTCCCCGCCGACGTCGACCAGGTCGGCGCCCTGCGCCGGCCAGCGCGAGGCCGTGCTCGACGGCGGCCGTCCGGCTCGAACCGGCGGCCGCCGTCGCTGAAGGAGTCGGGGGTGACGTTCACCACGCCCCAGACCAGCGGCCCTGGCCGCGGCGCGCCGGCCAGCCCCCGGTCGCCGGTCAGCGGCCGATGCATCAGGCTGATCGCCTCGGCGCGGGTCGCGGCGTCGCGCATCTCGCCGCGCACCGCCGACGTCGTGGTGCGCGCGCCGGGCTTGCGCACGCCGCGCATCGACATGCACAGGTGCTCGCACTCGACGACGACGATGACGCCGCGCGGCTGCAGGTGCGTCCACCAGCGCGTCGGCGACCTGGCTGGTCAGCCGCTCCTGCACCTGCGGGCGCCGGGCGAAGACGTCGACGAGCCGGGCGAGCTTGCTCAGGCCCGTGATGCGGCCGTCGGGGCTGGGCATGTAGCCACGTGCGCGACGCCGTGGAAGGGCAGCAGGTGGTGCTCGCAGCTGCGAGGACACCTCGATGTCGCGGACCAGCACCATCTCGTCGTGCCCGATGTCGAAGGTCGTCGCCAGGACCTCGGCCGGGTCGGCTGCCGCAGGCCCGCGAAGATCTCGCCGTAGGCGCGGGCCACGCGGTCCGGGGTGGCGCGCAGGCCCTCGCGGTCGGGGTCCTCCCCGATGGCGAGCAGGAGCTCGCGCACCGCGCGCTGCACGCGCGCGCCGGTCGACGGCGGGGCGGCCCGGTCGGCGACGTCGGCCGCCGACCGGCGGCGCCGGCGGGCGCGCGGCCGGCTCGGGTCGGTGCACAGGCGCGCTCAGCCCTCGGACCCGCGGTCGGCGGGCTCGACCGGCCGCGCGGCGACGAGGTCCCGGCCGCGGGTGCTCGCGCTCGCCGCCGCGGCCTCGTCCTGCGGCGCCAACCTGCGCGGTGCGAGCCGTTGGCCTTGCCGCTGACGGCGGCGACCTCGCTGGGGGTCAGCACCGGCGGGATGTCGTAGACGGCGCGGCGCTCGCTCGACAGCCACACCGGGCGCAGCGGGCGCTTGTGCACGGGCGCGAAGATCTCGGCGAGCTGCCGCGCGGTTCAGCGTCTCCTCGCTCCAGCAGCGCCACCACCAGGTGCGTCGAGCACGCTCGCGGTGCTCCATCAGGATCTCCCAGGCCTCGTCGTGGGCGGCCTCGATGAGGCGGCGCACCTCCTCGTCGACGATGCCCGCGACGCTCCTCGGAGTAGTCCCGCTCGTGGCCCATGTCGCGGCCGAGGAAGACCTCGCCGCTGCCGCTGCCCGAGCTTGATGGCGCCCGACGCGCTCGCTCATGCCGAACTGGGTGACCATCTTGCGGGCCAGGCCGGTGGCCTTCTCGATGTCGTTCGCCGCACCGGTGGTGGGGTCGTGGAAGACGAGCTCCTCCGCCACGCGGCCGCCGAGGGCGTACGCGAGCTGGTCGAGCATCTCGTTGCGCGTGGTGGAGTACTTGTCGTCGAGCGGCATCACCATCGTGTAGCCGAGGGCCCGGCCGCGCGGCAGGATCGTCACCTTGGTCACCGGGTCGGTGTGCCGCAGCGCCGCGGCCACCAGGGCGTGTCCGCCCTCGTGGTACGCGGTGATCTTCTTCTCCTTGCTCGTTCATCAGCCGGGTCCGCTTCTGCGGGCCGGCGATGACCCTGTCGATCGCCTCGTCCAGCGCGTGGTCGGTCGATGATCTTGGCCGTTGCCGCGGGCGGTGAGCAGCGCCGCCTCGTTGAGCACGTTGGCCAGGTCGGCGCCGGAGAAGCCGGGGGTGCGGCGGGCCACGGCGAGCAGGTCGACGTCCGGAGCCATCGGCTTGCCCTTGGCGTGCACCTGCGAGGATCTGGTGGCGCCCGCAGCATGTCGGGGGCCTCGACGGAGATCTGGCGGTCGAAGCGGCCCGGGCGCAGCAGCGCCGGGTCGAGGATGTCGGGCCGGTTGGTGGCCGCGATGAGGATGACGTTGGTCTTGACGTCGAAGCCGTCCATCTCCACCAGGAGCTGGTTCAGCGTCTGCTCGCGCTCGTCGTGCCCGCCGCCCATGCCGGCGCCGCGGTGGCGGCCGACGGCGTCGATCTCGTCGACGAAGATGATCGCGGGGGCGTTGTTCTTGGCCTGCTCGAACAGGTCGCGCACGCGGGAGGCGCCGACGCCGACGAACATCTCCACGAAGTCGGACCCGGAGATCGAGTAGAACGGCACGCCCGCCTCGCCGGCGACGGCGCGGGCCAGCAGGGTCTTGCCGGTGCCGGGCTGGCCGTACAGCAGCACGCCCTTGGGGATCTTCGCGCCGACCGCCTGGAACTTCGCGGGCTCGGCGAGGAAGTCCTTGATCTCGTTGAGCTCCTCGACGGCCTCCGCGGCGCCGGCGACGTCGGCGAAGGTGACCTTGGGGCCTCCTTGGAGACCAGCTTCGCCTTGGACTTGCCGAACTGCATGACGCGGTTGCCGCCGCCCTGCATGTTGGCGAAGAGGAACCAGAACAGGACCACCAGCAGCAGCACCGGCAGCAGGGTGATGAGGATCGAGCCGAGCACGGAGCCCTTGGGCACCTCGTCGGTCCAGTCGTCCGTCGTTCTCGGCCACGGCGGTGGCCACCTCGGAGGCCCGCGCGCTGACGTAGTCGAACTGGACGTTCGTCGCGCCGCTGGGCTGCACCGGCTGCTTGAGGACCAGCTCGACCCGCTGGTCGCCGTCGACGACCTTGGCCGACTCGACGTTGCCCGAGGTCAGCTGCTCGAGCCCGACCCGCGTGTCGACCGTCGTGGTGCGGTCACCCGTGATGACCTGGCTGCCGACGACGAGGACGAGCAGGGCGACGATGATCCAGACCGTCGGTCCGCGGAAGAAGCGCCTGGCGTTCATGCGTGGATGAGGGCCGGAGCCCATCCCTCCTGCTCGGGAAGTCGGCGCCGACCGTACACCGGCGCCGTGCTCACCCCGGCACTGAGCACAGGGTCTGCCCAGCCCAACGGTCGAGCGGGCTGCCCGTGTTCCACCCGTTCGCCCTCAGCGGACGCGCGGCCCCCCGGACGGAGCAGCGGCGTCGTGCCGCGGGCAGCCGCGGCGGAGCCGTTCAGGAGGAGTACACGTGCTCGGCGAGCGTGCCGACCACCCGCAGGTTGCGGTAGCGCTCGTCGAAGTCGAGGCCGTAGCCGACGACGAAGGCGTTGGGGATGTCGAAGCCGACGTACTTCACGTCGACGGCGACCTTGGCGGCCGTCGGGCTTGCGCAGCAGCGCCATCACCTCGACCGAGGCGGCGCCGCGCGAGCCCAGGTTCGCCACCAGCCACGACAGCGTCAGGCCGGAGTCGATGATGTCCTCGACGATCAGCACGTGCCGCCCGCTGACGTCGCGGTCGAGGTCCTTGAGGATGCGCACGACCCCGGAGGACTTGGTGCCCGAGCCGTAGCTCGAGACCGCCATCCAGTCCATCTCCGCGGGGCCGTGGAGGGCGCGGACGAAGTCGGCCATCACCATCACTGCCCCCTTCAGCACCCCCACCAGCAGCAGGTCGCGCCCGGCGTAGTCGGTGTCGACCTGCGCGGCGACCTCGGCGAGGCGGGTCTGGATCTGCTCCTCGCTGATGAGCACGTCAGCGAGGTCGCGACCCATGTCCTCGGCGTCCATCGCGGTGCTCCTCGTGCCTCAGGTCCGGTCCGGGCGGTCACGGGCGGCGTCGCCCCCCGGACCCGGGGCCGCCGTCCGGCGGGCGAGGAGCAGCCTCCCACAGGCGCGCCGGGCCCCGAGGTGCCCGGGCAGGTGCAGCGGCCCCTGGCCCCGCCACCCGGTGACGAGCGCGTCCAGGCCCAGCACGTGAGCGCGGGTCAGGGCCCCGGCCGGGGCCCCCGCCTCCAGGGCCGCGGCGCGCAGCGCCCGCCGCCGCAGCGCCGCCGGTGCCGCGGCGAGCTCCGCCACCCGCAGCGCGACCTCCCCGGCGGCGACCTCCTCGCGAGCCCGGTCGAGCAGCTCCGCGGCGAGCGCCTCCAGCACCTCCGCGTCCTCGCGGAGCTGGTCCGCGGTGCGGGCCAGCGCCGCCGCCACGCCGGGGCCGAGCTCGTCCTCCAGCACCGGCATCACCCGCGCGCGGACCCGGGAGCGGGCGTAGGCGGCGTCGGCGTTGGCGGGGTCGTCCCACGGCCGCAGCCCCAGCGCCGCGCACGCGGCGCGGGTGGTGGCGCGCTCCACGCCCAGCAGCGGTCGGCGCAGGGGGCCGTTGCGGGCGGACATCCCGGCCAGGGACCGGGCGCCGGAGCCGCGGGCCAGGCCCAGGAGCACCTGTTCCGCCTGGTCGTCGCGGGTGTGGCCCAGGAGCACCGCGGCGGCGCCGCGTCGGGCCGCGGCACCGCGCAGGGCCTCCAGCCGCGCGGCGCGGGCCGCGCCCTCCGGGCCCGGGCCACCGGGCGCCGCCGCCGCGTCGACCCGGACCACCTCCGCGTCGCCGAGCCCGAGGTCGCGGCAGGCGGCGGCCGCGCGCTCGGCGACGCCCGCGGAACCGGGCTGCAGCCCGTGGTCGACGACGACGGCGCCCGCGCTCCAGCCGCTGCGGGGCGCGAGCCAGGCCACCGCCGCCGCGAGCGCCAGCGAGTCGGCCCCCCCGCTGCAGGCCACCACCAGCCGGGCCCCCTCGGGCAGGTCGGCGGTGCCGGCGCGGACGGCGCTGCGGACCTGCGCCACCGCGGGGTGCGGCCCGCTCACCGGGCCGTCGCGTCACCAGGACGTGCTCACCAGGGCGCTCAGCCGTGCACCCGGCGCACCCAGGCGGCGGGGTCGGCGACCTCCTCGGGCAGCGGCAGCGCCGCCGGGGAGCTCCACACCGCGTTCAGACCCGTCGTGCCCACCCGCGAGACCACGCCCCGCACGAAGCGGGCGCCGTCGGCGTACTGGCGCAGCTTGGCCTCCAGGCCCAGGCCGTGGCGCAGCGCCGCGTCGAGCACCCCGCGGCTGGTGCCGCGCCGGGCGGTGAAGCGGCGCCGGATCGTGGCCACCGTGGGCACCACCGAGGGGCCGACCTCGTCCATGACGACGTCGGCGTGCCCCTCCAGCAGGGCCATCACGGCGGTCACCTCCGCCAGCGCCCGCCGCTGCGCGGGGGTCGTCGCGAGGTCGACCAGGCCCATCGACGGCCGGGGCGACGCCCCTGACCCGGCGAGGGCGCCGCGCAGGCCGCGCACGGCGTCCGCGAGGCGCTCCCCGCCGGCCCCCGGGCCGCGCAGCACGTCGCCGGACAGCGCCCTGGCCCGCTCGCGCAGGTGCTCGGCGAGCCACGGCGCCGCGGCGAACTGGACCCGGTGGGTCTCCTCGTGCAGGCACACCCACAGCGCGAAGTCGTGCAGGTCGACGCCCAGCTCGCGCTGGACCGCGAGCACGTTGGGCGCCACCAGCAGCAGGTCTCCCGCGCCGGGCCCCTCCCCCAGCGCGTCGTACTGCCCGAGCACCCGGGAGCTGAGGAGCGCCAGCAGGGACCCGAGCTGCAGGCCGGTCACGCGCCGCGCCACCGACAGCCCTCCCGTGCCCCGCGGCGAGCGGGCCCCCTTCGCGCGGGCCTCGCGCTCGCGCTCGTCGAGCGCCTCGCGGACCACCGGCTCCAGCAGGCTCGCGAAGGACGCCGTGTTGGCGCGCGCCCAAGCGCCGCGCTCCACGACGCGAGCGGGCCGCCCCGCGGGCACGATCAGCTGGCTCACCCGCGCGGCGTGCGGCGGGCTGGCGGCCGCGGCCTCCCGCAGGACGGCGACCACCTCGTGGGCCTCCGCCTCGCTGACGCGCGGCCCGGGCCGCGCCAGGCGCACCGCCGTGCTCGCGGCGAGGCCCCAGTCGACCAGCCCGTCCTCCTGCGCCGCCACCGCCTCACCGTAGGCCGCGAGCGGCGGCTCGGCCGGACGGCGTCCCGGCCGCACGGACGAAGGGACGTCGGTCGGGGCGGCGGCCTCAGCGGCAGCCGCAGCCCGCCACGACGTCGACGACGGCGTCGACGGCCTCCCGGGCGGGGTCGGTGGCCCCCGCGCCGTCGGCGAGGACGGCGAAGACGAGGAGGCGGCCGTCGGCGTCGACGACGTACCCGACCAGGCTCGTGACCCCGGTGAGGGAGCCGGTCTTGGCCCGCACGCGGCCGGCGGCGGGGTCGGGGACGCCGTCGTCCCCGAAGCGCTCGGCGAGGGTGCCGGAGAGCCCCCCGACCGGCATCACGGCGATCAGGGGCGCCAGCGCGCCGCCACCGGAGGCCGCCGCGAGCAGCCGCGTGAACACGACGGGCGGCACTGTCGAGCCCGAGCCGAGGCCGCTGCCGTCGGAGAGCGCGACGCCCGTGGTGTCGACGCCCGCGGCGGTGACCGCGTCGAGCACCGCCTGCGCCGAGCTGGCGTACCCCGCGGGGCGGCCAGCGGCGGCCCCGACCAGGCGCGCCAGCCCCTCGGCGACGGTGTTGTCGCTCTCGGCGAGCGCCTCGGCCACGACGTCGGAGACCGGTGCCGAGCGCACCTCGGCGAGCACCTCCGGCGCCCGCCCGGCGCCGGCCGGCTGCGGCGCGGCCCCGTCGGTCCGCTGCGGTGCGCCCTCGACGGTGACGCCGCGGGCGGTGAGGAGCTCGGCGAAGCGCTGGACGACGTCCATCGCCGGGTCGAGCGACCGCGCGGCGTAGCGGGCGGGGGTGCGCCGGCCGGCGTCCAGGGCCGCCGACGTCAGGGGGGCGACGTACCCGGCGGCGACGTCGCCGGAGCCCCACCCTGCCTCCACCTGCGGCGTCCCGCCGGTGAGGGAGTCGTCGAGGAGCACCTGCACGGCCGTGGTGCCCTGCTGGCGCAGGGTCGCGGCGGTGGCGTCGGCCAGGTCGGCGAGCCCGGCGCGGCCCACCACGGACGACGGGTCGCCGGCGCCGGGGCCGAGCAGCTGGTCGCCGCCGCCGACGAGGACGACGGTCCCCGCGTCCGGGCCGGCGACGACGCGGGTGGGGATCGTGGCGTCCGGGCCGAGCACGGTCAGCGCGGCGGCCGCCGTCAGCAGCTTGGCGACCGAGGCGGGCTCGCGGCCCTGGCCGGCGCCCGCGTCGACCAGGACGGCGCCGCTGGTCGCGTCGAGGACGCTGACCGCGGCGCTCCCGCCGAGCGCGGGGTCGGCGAGCAGGGGCCCGACAGCGGCGGCCAGGACCGCGGGGTCGGGCTGCGGGGCCGCGTCGTCGAGGTCGGGCAGCGCCGTCGGCGGCGCGGGGACGGCCAGCGCACCGGGGGCGACGGGCAGCTCCGGGGCCACCGGCGCGGGCCGGGTGGTGAGCACCCCCGGGACGGCGCCGGCGGCGTCGGCGGCCGCGTACCCGACCAGGAGCAGGACGGCGGCGGCCCCGGCGAGGACCCCGAGGCCCCGCGGGCGGCGGCGGGTCTGCGACGGCGGGGCTGCCGGTGGGACCTGTGGGGCGGGCTGCTGCTCCGGTGGGGGGACCTCGGACGGCGCTGCCACGGGCCTCCTCGTCGCCACGACCTGCGTGCGGGACACTACCCGCAGCAGGCCGCGCGTGGCGGTCACCCGGCGGCGGGTCGCCGTCGCCCAGCACCCGGTGGGGCAGCCCACCGGACCAGGAGGTAGCCGTGGACTTCGACGTCACGATCGAGATCCCGCGCGGGTCGCGCAACAAGTACGAGGTCGACCACGTCACCGGCCGCATCAAGCTCGACCGGATGCTCTTCACGGCCACGCGCTACCCGGCCGACTACGGCTTCATCGACGGCACGCTGGGCGAGGACGGCGACCCGCTCGACGCGCTGGTGCTCCTGGATGAGCCGACCTTCCCGGGCTGCGTGGTGCACTGCCGCGCGATCGGCATGTTCCGGATGCGCGACGAGGCCGGCGGCGACGACAAGGTGATGTGCATCCCCGCGGGAGACCCGCGCATGGACCACCTCCAGGACCTGGAGGACATCGGCGCGTTCCACCGCCTGGAGATCCAGCACTTCTTCGAGACCTACAAGGACCTCGAGCCCGGCAAGTCCGTCGAGGGAGCGAACTGGGTGGGCCGCGAGGCCGCCGAGGCGGAGATCACGGCCTCCAGGGCCCGGCTGGCCGAGCACGACGGGCACCTGACCTCCGGACACGACGCCGGCCAGCGGACCGACGTGCGCCAGCAGACGGGCCACGGGCCCGCCTGAGTCAGGGCCTGCCGGCCCAGGTCATCGAGCTCGCGTACCGGGCCGTCGTCTCCCTGACGTCGAGCCCGGTGCGCGGGGCCTCGACCATCTCGCCGCCCCCGGCGTAGACCGCCACGTGGTAGACGGTGGTCCAGTCGTCGGGGTCGGAGCCGTAGAAGATCAGGTCTCCGGGGCGGAGGTCGTCGTAGGAGATCTTCTTCGCGGCCCGGTACTGCTGCGCCGAGGTGCGGGGGATGGAGACGCCCGCGGCCAGGTACGCCTGCGACGTGAGCCCGGAGCAGTCGTAGGCGTCGGGGCCGGTGGCGCCCCACACGTAGGGGTCGCCGATCTGGGTGCGGGCCCAGGCGAGGGCCGCGGCAGCCTGGCCGGAGCTGGCAGCGGAGCTGCCGGGGGGCGTCGACGCCGACGACCCTGACGACGCGGACGACCCGGACGCGCCCGAGGAGGACCTGGACGAGGACGTCGAGCCCGAGCCCGCGGACGCCGCTGCCGCGCCGGAGGAGCCGCTGCCCGACGAGCCCGCGGCGCGGCCCGAGGAGGACGCGGCGGAGGCCGAGGCAGCGGCTGCTGCCTGCCGGCGGGCGCGGTCGGCGCGGGCCGCGGCGTCGGCGGCGGCTGCCGCCTCGGCTGCCAGCCCCGCCTGGCGCTGGGCGGCCAGCGCGGTGCTGATCCCCTGGAGCTGGGCGAGCTGGGCGACCAGCGCCGCCTGCTGCTGCTGGGTGCTCGCGACCATCGCCGTGGCCGCGTCGGAGGTCCGCTGCGCCGTGTCGCGCGCGGCCCGGGCCGCCGTCGCCGCCTGCTGCTGCTGGTCGAGGGCCTGCTGGGACTGGGCGCTCAGGAGCGCGGAGACCGCCTCGGCGGATCGGAGCTGCGCGTAGGCCCGGTCGGTGCTCTGGGCGACGGTGTCGAGCAGCGCCGCGCGGTCGAGCAGGTCCTGGGGCCCGTCGGCACCGAGGAAGGTCGAGACGCGGTCCAGGCCCCCACCGCTGCGGTAGCTGCCGGCGGCGAGCCTGCCGACGGCGGCGCGGGCCGCGTCGGCGCCGCTCTGCGCCTCCGCGGCGGCGGAGGCGGCCGCGGTGGCGGCGTCCGTGCGGTCCTGGAGCTCCTGCTGGGCGGCGTCGAAGGCCTCGGCGGCGACGGCGGCGGCCTGCTGCGCGGCGTCCAGCGCGTCGCCGGCGGCGGCGAGCTGCGCCTGGACGGCGCTGACCTGGGTGGCCTTGTCACCGGCTGCCTGGCGGGCGGCGTCGACCTGGGCCTGGCTGGGGGTGCGGGGCAGGGCCTGCGCGGGCGGGGCCGCGGCGGTGGGGAGCGCGGCGATCGCCAGGCCCGCGGCCAGCAGCGCGACGCGGCGCGAGCGCCGGCGACGACCGGCGGGCGGCGCGGCAGCCGCGTGGTCGCTGGGTTCGGTTCCGCTTCCGTGCACGTCGGTGCATCGGCGCCGCCGGCACCCCCCTTGAGGTCCGGCGGTGCACGGTCAGCCCCGGGAGGGTGGTGCGGCCTCCGTGTCGGTGCCGCTGGAGGGCAGGGCGTTGAACCTCCCGAGCAGGCCCGCGAGCAGCTCGGCGTCGTCGTCGGACCAGCCGCTCAGCAGCTCCAGCACCCGCTCGCGGCGCAGCTGGCGCACCCGGTCGACCTGCTGCGCGCCGGTGGGGGTCAGGGCCACCACCTGCGCCCGCGCGTCGTCGGCGTCGCGGGAGCGCTCGATGAGGCCGAGCCCCTCCAGGGTGGCCAGCTGGCGGGAGATGGTCGGCTTGCCGATGCCGAGGAAGGACGCCAGGTCGGTGGCCCGGGAGCCCCCCTCCGCGCCGACGCGGAGCAGGAGGCCGTAGGCACCCGGCTCCAGGTCGGGGTGCAGGTCTCGGGCCAGCTGCCCCGAGATGCCCCGGGCGCGGCGGAGCAGGAGGGCGAGCTCCCGCTCGAGGTGCTCTGCAGCAGCGGGGCTGACCATGGCGTCGATGATGCCAGGCGTTCCGGGTCTGGCTCCTGCGCGATGGGTAAGGGTAGCCTGCCCTGCATGTCAGCCCCCGGGTACCGCACCTTCGCCGCGGAGGTCAGCCGCGTGCACCGGCTGTGCCCCAGCTTCGTGCGCCTCACCTTCAGCGGTGACGACCTGCTCGGGTTCGGTGCCAGCGGCGCCGACCAGCGCCTCAAGCTGGTGCTCCCCGCGCCCGGCACCACCGCCGAGGAGCTGGTGGCGACGTGCCGGCGGTGGGGCGACGACTGGTACCCGCAGTGGCTGCGGACGCCCGTCGAGCAGCGCCCGCTGCTGCGGACCTACACCGTGCGGGCCGCGCGGCCCTCGCGCGGCGAGGTCGACGTCGACGTGGTGCTGCACGGCGACGGGGCGGGAGCCGGCACCGGCCCGGCGTCGCGCTGGGCGGCGCGGGCCGCGGTGGGCGACAGCCTCGTCCTCGTCGGGCCCGACCAGCCCGGCCAGGGGCGCGCCTGGGGGCGGGAGTGGGCGCCGCCGCCCGGTGGGCGGCTGCTCCTGGCGGGCGACGAGACGGCGGTGCCCGCGGTCTGCGCGGTGCTGGAGGCGCTCGAGCCCGAGGCCGCGCGGCGGACCGTGGCGCTGCTGGAGGTCCCGTGCGCGGAGGACGCGCTGCAGCCCGTCGCCTCCGGGGGCGCGCAGGTGCGGTGGCTGCCGCGGCGCAGCGCCACCGGCACGGCGCCCCGCGGGAGCCTGCTGTGCGACGCGGTGCGCGCGCTGCTGGCGTCCGGCACGGGCGGCGCGGGCGGGCTGGTGACGCGGGACGGGGTGCTGTCCGAGCCGTTCCGCGAGCCCGACGTCGACACCGAGCTGCTGTGGGAGGTCCCCACCGCGGTCGGTGACGGCGAGCTCTACGCGTGGGTGGCCGGCGAGGCCGCCGTGGTGCGCGACCTGCGCCGCCACCTCGTGCGCGAGGCGGGCCTGCCGCGCACGTCCCTGGCCGCGATGGGGTACTGGCGGGCGGGCCGCTCCGAGGCCGCCTGAGCGGGGGCCGGTCAGCCCCCGAAGGCCCGGGGCGCGACCGGCTCGGCGGCGGGACCCGACTGCCACAGCGGGCTGCCCGGTCCTACCAGCGGCTCGCCCGCCCAGGCCAGCGCCGTCCACCCGCGGTCCGGGGAGCCCTCGACCACGACGACCCCGGTGTTCAGCAGGGGCCGGGCCGCGGCCCAGTCGGCGCTGACCTGCGTGCGCGCCGCGACCCACCCGCGGATGCTGGCGCCGTGTGCGACCGCGACGGCGGTGCCCCCGCCGTCCGGCAGGGACCCGGCGGCAGCGGCCACCGCCGCGTCGATCCGCCCGAGCGCCGCCCGGCCGTCCTGGGCGCCCGGCAGGTGCGCTCCCAGGTCACCGCGGGCCCAGGCGAAGGCGGTGCCGAGGTAGGCGCTGACCGACGCGTCGTCGCTCGCGCCCTCCAGGTCTCCGGCCTCGAGCTCGCGGAACCCGTCGTGCACCTGCACCGCGAGCCCGCGGGCGTGGGCGAGCGGGGTCGCGGTGAGCTGGGCGCGCGCCGCGGAGGAGGCCCACAGGGCGTCGACGCGCTCGCCGTCGAGCGCCCCGACCAGCGCGCGGGCCTGCTCCTCGCCCAGCGCGGTGAGCCCGGGCCCCGGGATCCGGGTGTCGAGGACGCGCAGGACGTTGGCGGGGGTCTGGCCGTGGCGGACGAGGATGAGCCTCACGCCTCGATCCTGCCCGCCGCCTCCCGGCGAGCCGCCTCGACCTCCGGGACGGCGGTCTCCAGGACCTCGACCAGGTCTTGCAGCCGGCCGGCGATCCGGGCCCCGAGCGGCGTCAGCGTGTACTCCACGCGCGGCGGGATGGTGGTCACGACCTCGCGGACGACGACGCCGTCGCGCTCCAGGGCCTGCAGCGTCTGGGCGAGCATCTTCTCGCTGACGCCGTCGACGCGGCGGCGCAGCGCGCCGAAGCGGGCGGTGCCGTCGGCCAGCGCGAGGACGGCGAGGGAGCCCCAGCGGCCGGTGACGTCGGCCAGCAGGGAGCGGGAGGTGCAGGCGCGGGCGAAGACGTCGGCGGCGAACGCGTCGGTCGGCTCTTCGTCCACCGCGGGAGGGTACCGCACTGGCCCTTCGATGTGCACTGTGTTCCAGTGAGCGCTACCCGTTCGTCAGCGCTCTCCCCCGGAGGACCCCATGACCACCTACGCCCTCACCGGAGCCACCGGGCAGCTCGGCCGCCTCGTCGTCGACGAGCTGCTCGCCCGCGGCGCTCGTCCCGGCGACGTCGTCGCCCTCGTCCGCGACCCCGCGAAGGCCGCCGACCTGGCCGAGCGCGGCGTCGTCGTCCGCGAGGCCGACTACGACCGGCCGCAGACCCTGGAGCCGGCGCTGGCCGACGTCGACGCGCTGCTGCTGGTCTCCGGGAGCGCGGTGGGGCAGCGCGAGCGCCAGCACGCCGCCGTCGTCGACGCCGCGGAGGCCGCCGGCGTGGGCCGCGTCGTCTACACCTCGGTGCTGCGCGCCGACACGACCGACCTGCCGGTGGCCCCGGAGCACGTGGTCACCGAGCGCCTGCTCGCCGAGTCCGGCCTGCCGACGACGCTGCTGCGCAACGGCTGGTACGTCGAGAACTACGCGGGGCTCGTGGCCAGCGCGCGGGCGACGGGCGAGATCACCAGCGCCACCCGCGGCGCGACGGTCAGCCCCGCCGCCCGCGCCGACTACGCCGCGGCCGCCGCGGCGGCGCTGCTGGACCCCGCCAGCGCGGGGCGGACGTACGAGCTGGCCGGCCCGTCCACCACGCTGGACGGGATCGCCGCCGACCTCGGGGACGCGCTGGGCCGCCCCGTGGCGCACCGGGAGGTCTCCCCCGCGGAGCTCTCCGCCGGCCTGGTCGCGGCGGGGCTCGACGAAGGCACCGCGGGCTTCCTCACCGCCGTCGACGTCTCGACGGCCGGCGGGTCGCTCGCCGGGAGCAGCTCCGACCTCGAGGAGCTCGCCGGCCGGCCGCTGACCCCGGTGGCCGACGTCCTGCGGGCCGTGGCGGCGCAGCCCGCCTGACCGACCCGTCCGGAGCGGGGTCAGGCCGTCGTCGCCCGCAGGTAGGTGACGGCGGCCAGCACCCGGCGGTGGTCGGCGGCCGACGGAGGGAGGCCGAGCTTCGCGAAGATGTTCGCCACGTGCTTCTCCACGGCGCCCTCGGAGACGACGAGGGCGTCGCGGATCGCGGCGTTGGAGCGACCCTCGGCCACCAGCGCCAGCACCTCGCGCTCCCGGGGCGTGAGGGACGCCAGCGGGTCGTCGGGGCGGCGCCGCGCCAGGAGCTGCGCCACCACCTCCGGGTCGAGCGCCGTCCCGCCGGCCGCCACTGCGTCCAGCGCTCCCGTCAGGGCGTCGAGGTCGGCCACGCGGTCCTTGAGCAGGTACGCGACCCCGCCGCGCCCGTCGCCGAGCAGGTCGGTGGCGTAGGCCGCCTCGACGTACTGGGAGAGGACGACGACGGCGAGCCCAGGCTGGCGCCGCCGGGCCTCGACGGCCGCGCGCAGCCCGTCGTCGGTGTGGTCCGGCGGCATCCGCACGTCGACCACGGCGACGTCGGGGACGTGCTCGGCGACGGCCTCCAGCAGGGACGGCGCGTCACCCACGGCCGCGACCACCTCGTGCCCGGCCTCGGCGAGCAGGCGCACCAGCCCCTCCCGCAGCAGCACGGAGTCCTCCGCCAGCACGACCCTCACAGCGCCGATGCTCGCAGACCCCCACTCCGCCGACCGTGATCATGGGCAGTCGGCCGACGCAGGTCGGCCGACTGCCCATGATCACGGTCGGGGGAGGGAGGGAGTGCGTCAGCGCAGCGGGACGCGCAGCTCCACCACGGTCGGGCCGCCGGCCGGGCTGGCGACCGACAGGGCGCCGTCGACGGCCTGCGCGCGCGCCGCCAGCCCGCGCAGCCCCGTCCCGGTGGTGGTCGCCGGGTCGGCGCCGCCCGCGCCGTCGTCCTCGACGGCCACCACGAGCCAGGGGCCCTCGGGGGCCTCCTCGCGCCGCAGGTCGACGAGGGCGGCAGCGGCGCCGCTGTGCTTGGCGGCGTTGGTCAGCGCCTCGGACACCACGAAGTACGCGGTGCGCTCCACGGCCGCCGGGAACCGGCCGGCAGCGCCCTGCCCGAGCGAGGAGCGGACCGCCGTGGGCACGGCGCTGCGGGCTGCCAGGGACTCCACCGCGGCCACGAGCCCGCGGTCGAGCAGCACGGGCGGGGCGAACCCGCGGGACAGCGACCGCAGCTCGGTGAGCGCCTCGGCCGCCTGCTGGCGCGCCTCGCCGACGAGGGTGGTCGCCGCCGGGGCGTCACCGGCGGCGAGGCGCCGCTGGGCGCTGGCGAGGTCCATCTCCAGGCGCACGAGGCGCTGCTGGGGGCCGTCGTGCAGGTCGCGCTCCAGGGAGCGCAGGGCGTCGGCCTCGGCGTCGGCGGCCGCGGCGCGGCTGGCGGTGAGCACCTCGACGCGCTGGGCCAGGGCGCGCACGGAGGAGTTGCCGATGGTGCCGCGGGCCAGGGCGCCGTGGGCCAGGGACAGGCCCCGGGCCAGCGGGACGAGGGTGGCCAGCAGGACCACCCCGACGGTGACCTGCCAGACCACCGGCAGCTGCTCGAGCCCGGAGACGGTCACCCCGCCGCCGCCGGCGCGCTGCACGTCGTCGAACCAGAGCCACCCGGTCACCCCGGCCAGGCCGGTGGCCAGCCACGTGACGGTGAGGCTCCAGGTGACGAGGGCGAGGGCGACGGCGACGGAGCCGTGCAGCAGGTCGAGCCAGAGCTGGCCGTCACGCAGCCAGTCCCACCAGCGCCACCAGCCGCCGGTGCGCCCGGTCGCGGACGGCGTCAGCGGCGTCCCCGCCGCGGCCGGGGCGGGGATCCGCTCCCCCGCCCAGAGGAGGCGGAAGCGCTCGACGTGGGCGAAGGCGCGGGCGCAGGCCAACGCGGCGAGCAGCGCCAGCAGCGCCAGCGGGAGCAGGACGACGGTGCTCGCCAGGCTGGTGGTGAAGCTCGCGAGGCTCCACAGGACACCCGCCGAGACGGCAGCCACCGGCAGCCCCGTCAGCAGGTACAGGAGGTCACCGGGGGTGCGCCGCAGCCAGCGCAGGAGGAGGGGCCGGTCACCGTCCCCGGAGCGGGCGGCGGTGCTGGTGGGGGTGCTCGCGGCGCTGGTGGCGGCGCCGCTCGCCGGGCTGGTCAGGGGTGCTGTGCTCATGCCGTCAACCGTCCTCGCAGCGGGACCACGGGACCAGGGTGCTCCCCGGCGTCCGGGGGGTGGTGCCAGCCCCACCCCCCGGGGTCGGGTCACCCCGCCGAGGCGGGGTCGACGACACCGGTGGACCTCGAGCGGCCCCTCAGCGGACGTCGACGGCTGCGGGCGCCTCGTGCGCGTCGTCGGCCACGAGCATCGCCGTCATGGTCGGCGACCCGGGGCGCAGCGCCAGCGCGCGGTAGACCACCAGGCCGAGCCCGCAGCCGATGAACCACGACCAGTCGCTGACCCACAGCGCCGAGCCCAGCAGGCGCGGCAGCAGCACCGAGGCGATCGCGACGGCGCCGGCGACGGCGGTGGCCGTCACGGCGTCCGGGTTGAAGCCCTTCCGGTACCAGTAGGCGCCGGACTCACTCATCGAGTACATCGCGTCGACGGCGATCCGCTGCTTGCGCACCAGGTAGTAGTCGGCGATGAGCACGCCGAACAGCGGGCCGATGAGCGCCCCGAGGATGCCGAGCGTGTAGTGGATCGCCGTGTCGTTGGCGTACCAGTTCCACGGCGTGAGGACGACGGAGCCGACCGCGGCGATCATGCCGCCCATCCGCCAGGAGATCTTCTGAGGGCTGACGTGGGAGAAGTCGAACGCCGGGGAGATGAAGTTCGCGACGATGTTGATGCCGATCGTCGCGGTGGTGAAGGTCAGGGCGCCCAGCACGACGGCGAAGGTGCTGTCGATCTGCGCGACGGTCTCGACCGGGTCGGTGATCAGACGGCCGTACACCGGCAGCGTCGCGGCGGCGGTGAGCACGGTGAGCAGCGAGAACAGGACGAAGTTTACCGGCAGGCCCAGCAGGTTGCCCTTCTTGACCGCGGAGAAGCTGCGGCCGTACCGGGAGAAGTCACCGAAGTTGAGCATCGGGCCGGAGAAGTAGGAGACCACCAGCGCGATCGCGGAGAGCATCGTGCCGAGCTGCTGCAGCGGGGTCAGCGTGACCGACGACAGCGTGAGGGAGACGTCGAAGTCGGCCTTCACCAGCAGGTACCCGCAGAGCACGAACATCACGACGTAGACGGCCGGGCCGCAGAAGTCGATGAACCGGCGGATCGACTCCATGCCCCGCCAGAACACCGCGGCCTGCACGACCCACAGGAAGGCGTACGTGCAGTACCCGAGCACGCTCAGGCCGAGGAACCCGTGCTGGGAGGCGTCGGCGTAGGGCGCGAGCCCCGGCCACAGGCGGATGAGCACGACGTCGAGCGCCGCCGACGCCAGGTAGGTCTGGATGCCGTACCAGGCGACCGCGATCAGACCGCGCACGACCGCCGGGATGTTGGCGCCGAGCACGCCGAAGACCGCGCGGTTGACCACCGGGTAGGGCACCCCCGTGGCCTGGCTGGGCTTGGCCACGAGGTTGCAGAAGAAGTAGACGATCGTGATGCCGGCGATCAGCGCCACGAAGACCTGCCAGCTGGCCAGCCCCAGCGCGAAGAGGCTGCCGGCGGTGACGTACCCGCCGACGCTGTGCACGTCGGACATCCAGAACGCGAAGATGTTGTACGAGCCCCAGCTCTGCTTCCGCAGCGGCGCGAGGTCCTCGTTGGTGAGGCGCGGGTGGTAGCCGGGCTTGATGACGCCGGCGCCCGCGGCGCCGGCGTCCGCGGCCTCCGCCAGGTCACCGGGTCCGGTGACGACCGAGGGCGGGGCCTCGGTGGCGCCGGTGCGCGTGGTGGTGTCGGACACGGTGGGCTCCTCGCAGGGGGACGGCGGGACCCTCACGGCGGGCGCCCGCCCGGGGGGTGCTGGGTGGCGACGCTAGGCACGCCGTGTTGCCGTCCCGTTGCCCTCGTCGTACATCTCGCCGGCGCCCGGGTCGTCGCCGAGCGGCACGCGCGCGACGACCTCCTCCAGGCGGTGCTGGTGGGCGGCGGCGGCCGCCAGCAGCGCGGCTGCGTCGCGGCGGGCGAGGGCCTCGAGCATCCCGACGTGCTGGTCGTGCAGGTGCTCCCGCTCCCGCCACGTGGAGTGGCGCATCGGCTGCGCGGGCTCGGTGAGGTTCCAGGCCGACTCGACCATTCCCAGCAGCCGCGGCATCCCGGACGGCGCCATCAGCGCGACGTGGAAGGCGCGGCTCAGCTCGTGGTAGCTGCGGGCGTCGCCGCCGGCCAGGCATCCGGTCAGCGCGTCGAGGGCCGCCCGCGCGACGTCGACGTCGTCGTCGCCGGCGCGGGGGGCCGCCGCCCGCAGCGCCGCCTCCTCGAGCGCGCCGCGCACCACGTACAGCTCGGCCAGCTCACCGCGGGAGAGGCTGGCCACGGCGTACCCCGCGTGGGCGCGGTGGACGACGAGGCCCTCGCCGACCAGCACCTGCAGCGCCTCGCGGACCGGGATGCGCTGACCCCGAAGGCCTCGGCGACCTCGCGCAGGGGGATCGCGGTGCCCGGTGGGGCGTCACCGGGCAGGACGGCCCGGCGCAGCTCCGCGAGCACCTCGCGAGCGGGCCTCGACCCTCCGGGAGCCTGCAGGCGCGCCGCGAAGGCCGAGGGGTGGCGCACCGGCGAAGGCTAGGCGCGCCGTGGGGGTGGTGGGGTGGAGCCGCCTGAGAGAATCGAACTCTCGACCTATTCATTACGAGTGAATCGCTCTACCGACTGAGCTAAGGCGGCGGTGCCCAGCGGCGAGCGCCGAGCGGTGCACCACCATACCCGGCGCGCCCCGCCGGACACGCCGGACCGCTCAAGCCGTCGGCGCGTCTCGCCGTTGTCACCTCATGCGCGACGACGCCACCACGGTCCTCCCCCGCCGCTCCGCCCCCACGGGACCCCGCTCCGCGGGCCTGCGCGTGGTGCCCGAGACGGAGCTGGCGCAGGTGATCCGGCTGCCTCGCGGGCGCCGGGCCACCTCCCCGTCGGTCGGGCTCGCCGCCCGGCCCCCCGTGCTCGTCGTGCTCCCGGACCCCGCGCCCGTGGTCGACGCCGACCCCGAGGCCTCGCTGAGCATCCAGGACCGGGTCCGGCTCCGGGCCCTGGAGGCCGCCGCCCGCTCCTGACCCCTCACGAGGTCCTCCGAGCGGTGCCTCAGGAGGTGCAGGTGGCTCCCTGACCGGGGAGCACCGCGTCGAGCAGGTAGGCGTCGACGGCGCCGTCGACGCACGCCGACCCCCGCCGGTAGGCGGTGTGGCCCTGCCCGTCCCACGTCAGCAGCCGCCCCGAGGCCAGCTGCGTCGCCAGCGACTGCGCCCACACGTAGGGGGTGGCGGGGTCGTTCGTCGTGCCGACCACGAGGATCGGGGCCGCTCCCGCAGCGGTCACCGGGGCGGGGACGCGCGTGGGCGACACCGGCCAGACCGAGCACTGGACGGCCCCGTAGGCCATCGACGGGCCGAAGGTGGGCGACCGCTGGGCCAGCTGCGCGGCGTCGAGCGCCATCGCCTCCGGGCTGGCGTCGACGGGGCGGTCGAGGCAGGTGATCGCGGTGTACGCCTCGAGCAGGTTCGAGGTGTAGCGGCCGTCGGGCAGGCGCCCGGCGTAGGCGTCGGAGAGCTGCAGCAGGCGCGAGCCGTCGCCGCCGCGCGCGGCGTCGACGGCACGGTCGAGCAGCGGCCAGCTCGCCTCGTCGTACAGGGTGGCGATGATGCCGCTGAAGGCGAGGGGCCCGGTCAGCGGACGCGCCGCGTCACCGGTCGCCAGGGGGGTGCTGCGGGTGCCCTCCAGGACCGCCCTGACCTTCCCCACGACGGAGTCGGCCGTGCTCCCCAGGTCGCAGCCCGACCGGTCCGGGCAGGCCGCGGCGTAGGCCCGCAGCGCCGACTCCAGGCCGGCGGCCTGGACCTGCACCACGTCGGTGGCCGACGACGCGGGGTCCATCGCCCCGTCGAGCACCACGCGGCCGACCCGCTGGGGGAACTCGCCGGCGTAGGCCGCACCGAGCAGCGTGCCGTAGGACTTGCCGAGGTAGTCGAGGCGCTCGGAGCCGACGACGGCCCGCAGCACGTCGAGGTCGCGCGCGGCGTCGACAGTCCCGAGGTGGCCCAGCAGCGTCCCGGCGTCGACCTGGCAGCCCAGCGCGAAGTCCTCGTCGGCCGCGGTCAGGGCCGCGAGGCCCTCCGCGGTGGACGCGTCGTCGTCGTCGGCGCGGTAGGCGTCGAACTCCGCGTCGCCCACGCAGTCGACCGGCGAGGAGGCGCCGGTGCCGCGGGGGTCGAAGCCGACGACGTCGTAGCGCGCGGCGACGTCGCTGGACACCACGGCCTGCACGCCGCCCTTGACCCAGGCGACCCCGGAGGCGCCCGGCCCCCCGGGGTTCACCAGCAGCGCGCCGAGGCGCTGCGCGGTGTCGGCGGCGGGTCGCTCGGCCACGGCGAGCCCGATCCGCGCGCCGTCGGGCGCCGCCCAGTCGACCGGCACCTGCACGGTGGTGCAGCGGACCCCCCCGCCGCAGTCGGTCCAGGTGACCCGCTGGTCGTAGAAGGCGGCCAGCGCCGGGTCGGAGGCGGGCTCCCCGGAGGCGCTCGCGGTGGAGCTGAGGGCGGGCAGCGTCGTGGGCGCTCCCCCCGTGGGCGCCGGGGCGGCGGTGCACGCGGCCAGCAGCAGCGCAGCGGCCGCCGCGGCGGGCAGCGCAGCGAGCGGGCGGCGCCTCACGGGCGCAGCGCCAGCGCCATGGCCTCGACGGCGAGCAGCGGGCTCACGTTCGCGCCGATCCGCCTGCGGGCCGTGGCGACGGCGTCGAGGCGGACCAGGGTCTGCTCGGGCGTGCCGCGCCGCGCCAGGGCCGCGACCTCCGCGGCGAGCTCGGCGTTCACCAGGTCGACGCCGGCGCCGAGCTGCAGGACCAGCACGTCGCGGTACAGCGACGCGAGGTCGACCAGGGCGCGGTCGAGCACGTCGCGGCGGGACCGCGTGGCGCGCTTCTTCTGGTCGTCCTCCTGCGCCTTCAGCTGCGAGCGCAGCGCCGGCGGCAGCGACCCGGCGGCCTCCGCCCCGAGCGATCGCAGCAGCGCTGCGCGCTCCGTCGCGTCCCGCTCCGCCGTCGCCGCGCCGGCCTCCTCCGAGGCCACGTCGACCAGCTCCCCCGCCCGCACCACGGCATCCCCCACGCCCGTCACCTCGAACGCCAGCCGCAGCACCTGACGGCGGCGGAGCCGGGCCCCCTCGTCGCGCGCCAGGCGGCGAGCGAGCCCCACGTGGCTCTGCGCGGCCCGCGCGGCGTACGCCGCCATCGTGGCGTCGATCCCGTCGCGGCGCACCAGCAGCGCGGCGACGTCGTCGACGGACGGCACCCGCAGCCGCACCGGGCGGCACCGGGACTGCACGGTGGTGACCATGTCCTCCGGGCTGGGGGCGCACAGGAGCCAGACCGTGGCGGGCGGCGGCTCCTCGATGGACTTCAGGAGCGTGTTGGCGCTGTGCTCGGTGAAGCGGTCGGCGTCCTCGACCAGCACCACCCGCCAGCGCCCCGAGGAGGGGCGGCGGGCGGCGCGCTGCACGAGCACCCGGACGTCGTCGACGCCGATGCTGAGCTTCTCGGTGGCCACCACCTGCACGTCGGCGTGCGAGCCCGCCAGCACCGTCCGGCACGCGTGGCAGCGGCCGCACCCGGCCTCGGCGCCCCCGCCGGGGGCGTCACCGAGCTCGCACTGCAGCGCGGCGGCGAACGCCCGCGCGGCCGTGGACCGCCCCGAGCCCGGCGGACCGGTGAAGAGCCAGGCGTGGGTCATGGCCGACGGGTCGGCCACAGCGGTCCTCAGCTGCGCGACGACCTCCGGTTGGCCGGCCACGTCGTCCCAGACGCTCACCGGGCACCGTCCCGGCGCCCGGTGCTGCCGGCGTCCCAGCCGTCAGCGGGGTCGACCAGCGGCGCCTGGACGGCGGACGCGGGCACCGGCACCGTCAGGCCGGGGTCCGTCAGCTCGGGGTCCGTCAGCTCCGGTTCCACCGTCTCGGAGCCGGGCGACGCGGGCTCCGCGGACGCGGAGCCCGGCCGTCGCCGGTCGAGGTGGGGCGGGGGCAGGGGCGGCAGGAGCGGCTCGAGCTGTCGGCGGACCTGCTCGGCGACGACCTCGGCCGGAGCGGCGGCGTCGACGACGGCGTAGCGGCGGCGGCTGCGCCGCGCCAGCTCCCGGAAGCGCTCCCGCACGGCGGCGTGGAAGGCCTCCGGCTCGCGCTCCAGCCGGTCGAGCCGCTCCCCCAGGCGCTCGCGCGCGGAGGCCGGGTCGAGGTCGAGCAGCACGGTGACGTCGGGCAGCAGGTCCTCGGTGCCCCACAGGGACAGCGACGCCACCTCGTCGCCGTCGAGGTGGCGGCCCCCGCCCTGGTAGGCCACGGAGGAGTCCAGGTAGCGGTCGGTCACCACGACGGCCCCGCGGTCCAGGGCGGGGCGGACCAGCACGGCGACGTGGTGGGCCCGGTCCGCGGCGTACAGCAGGGCCTCGGCCCGGGGGGCGACGTCGCCGCCGTGCAGCAGCAGCTCGCGGATGCGGGCGCCGAGCTCGGTGGCACCCGGCTCGCGGGTCAGGACCACCTCGTGCCCGCGCTCGCGCAGCCACTGCGCCAGCAGGCGGGCCTGGGTGCTCTTGCCAGCGCCGTCACCGCCCTCCAGGGCGATGAAGAACCCGGGCCCGCCGCGGCGGCGCTCGGGGCGGGCCGTGGCCCGCAGCCGCCACGCGCGGGCGAGGTCGGCGCGCAGCGGGCCGGCGGCGCCGTCGTCCAGGACGCGGTAGGCGGCCAGCCCGATGCCGGTGGCCAGCACCGCCGCCACGAGCAGCGTCAGGGCGGCGCCGTTGTAGGTCAGCCCCGCGTCGTCCGTGAACTCGATGCGGTGCGTGCCGAACAGCGCCGCCAGCGCGGGGGCGAGCGCCAGCACGCCCACCAGCACGATCCGCGCCGACGACTGCACGAACGCGAACGTGCGACCCCGCAGCTCGTCGGAGACCTCGGTGCCGAGCAGGGTGTACCCCGTCACCCAGGCGACCCCGCCGCAGGCGCCGACGGCCACCGACAGGGCCGCGACGATGACGATGTTCGGCACCAGCGCCAGCGGGAAGAGCACCAGGCCGGCCGCCACCAGCGACAGCGCGAACAGCCGCCAGCGCGGCAGCGCGGCCAGCACCCGCGGCCCGGACCACATGCCGAGCGCCAGGCCCGTGAAGACGGCGGCGAAGAGCACGCCGTACCCGGCGTCCCCGGCCCCCAGGTCCTGCGCGAAGGTGCGGGCGACGCCGACGACGAACCCGCCCGCGGCGAACGCCCCGAGCATCCCGACCACCAGGCCGCGCACCAGGGGCGTCGTCCAGACGAACCGCCAGCCGTCCAGGATGCTGCGCCCCACGCCCACCGGCGCCTCGGCCCCGGGGACCTCCCCGTCGGCCGCGGCGGGGACGCGGCCGGGCAGCTGGAGCTGCGCCACGACCAGCGCGGCGAGCAGGTACGTCCCGGCGTTGAGGTACAGCGACAGCGAGACGCCGTCGAGCCCGGCGGGCAGCACCGGGTCCATCAGCGCCAGGCCGCTGAACAGGAGCGCTGCCAGCGGGGCGGTCCCGTAGGTGACCGCCAGGCTCAGCTGGTTGGCGGCCTCCAGGCGCTCGCGCGGCACCAGGTTGGGCACCGTCGCGTCCTTCGCCGGGGCCCAGAACAGGCCGACGACCTCGATCAGCACCGTCGCCACCAGGAGCCACCACAGCTGCCCGACCAGCGGGATCGTCACGAACAGCGCGCCGCGCAGCACGTCGCCGAGCACGATCGTCGCCTTGCGGTCCCACCGGTCGGCGACGACGCCGGCGAGGGGACCGAACACGATGGCCGGGGCCAGGCGCAGGACGAGGACGCCGGCGACGGCGAGGTTCGCCGCCGCGTAGGAGCCGCCGGCGCCCCCGGTGAGGCGGACCGCCAGCGCCGTGGTGGCGAGCAGGCCGAGCCAGTCACCCAGGCTCGACAGCCCCAGGCACCACCAGAGCTGGCGGAAGGAGCGGATGGCGAGCACGCCGCGGACCCCGTGGTCGGGGGCAGGGCCGCTGCCGGAGGCGGCGGTACCGCCCGGCACCGCTGCGCTCGTCACCCCTGGAGGGTACCGGCGGCCACCGACGGAGCCGGCGTCGTCGGCTCCCGTCCGGGCCGGGCCCTGGCGATCCCCCGGGCGGTCGGTCAGGCGCTCATGGGGAACACGACGACCGGCGTCGAGGTGGGAGCCTCGCTGCCGCCGTCGGGCTCCAGCGTGACGGCGACGGCGGTGGCCGCGCCCACCTCGCCGTCCAGGACGGTGGGCCTGCCGCCGTCGGTGGAGAAGACGCCGGCGGAGCGGGGACCGCCGCCGGTGATGAACCACAGCTGCCAGGTGCTGCCCTGCGGGGCACGGGATGCGCCCGAGGGGACCATCACGGCCTCCCCCAGCGACCGGGACACCAGGACGCGGCTGTCCGACCAGCCGTCGCCGTCGGCCTGGGCCTGCACCGCGACGACGTCCGGCGCTGCGGCGACCTCGGCGAGCGCTGACGCGGCCTGCCGGGCCTGCGCGGCCTCGCCGCGGAACTGCAGCGCCGCGTAGCCGGACAGGGCGGCCACGGCCACCACGACCGCCGCCGCCGCGGCGGCCAGGCCCTGCACCCAGCGGCGGGGACGGGCGCTGCGGGCCCGCCGGGACGGGACGGGCGCGCCGGACGCGCCGGTGGCGTCGCGGTGGGCCCGGCGGGCCTCCAGGTCGTCGCGGCGCGCGCCGGGGGCGTCGACGGCGGTCAGCTCACCGGCGGGGACCGCCGGCAGCTGGGGCACGTCGTCGAGGGCGTCCAGGACCCGGGCGCGCAGCCCCGCGGGGACCTGGTCCTGCGGCACCGGCAGGACCGCCCCGGCCAGCGCCTCGCGCAGCTCGGCGAGCTCGGCGCGGCAGTCGGCGCAGCTCGCCAGGTGCGCCTCGGCGGCGCGGGTCTCGTCGGGCTCGAGGGCGTCGACGGCGTGGGCCGCGGTGAGGTCGTGCTCGGTCACCGCGCACCCCCCGCCAGGCCGTCGCTGACGTCGCCGCGGGCCATGTCGGCCCGCAGGCGCTGCAGGCCGTCGCGCAGCCTCGTCTTCACGGTGGGCACCGGCACGCCCAGGCGGGCGGAGATCTCGGTGGACGTCTGCCCTCCCCAGTAGGCGAGGACGACGGCCTCGCGCTGCAGCGGGGTCAGGCCGGTCAGGGCCTCGCGGACCCTCGACTCGTCCTCGTGCTGGAGCACCTGCTCGGAGACGTCGTCGTAGTCGACGCGGTTCTCGCCCGCCGACACCTTGTCCTCGCGGTCCTCCCGCGAGCGCACGGAGCGGACGCGGTCGACGGCGCGGCGGTGCGCGATGGTCGTCACCCACGCCGAGACGGACCCGGCGGCGGGGTCGAAGCGCGTCGCCTGGCGCCACACCTCGAGCATCACCTCCTGGGTCACCTCCTCGGCCATCGAGGGGTTGCGCAGGACGGCGCGGGTCACCGCGAGCACCTTGCGGACCAGGCCGTCGTAGACCTCGCCGAAGGCCTCGCGGTCACCGCCGGCCACACGGGCCATGGCAGCGGTGAGCGGGTCATCCGCTCGTCCGCTCGCTGCGGCTCCACCCGGCTCACCTCCCCCCGGCACGGCTCCGACGCCGTGCTCCCGGGTCATGTTCGGTCCCCGAGGCTCTGTGGATGGGGTCCGACCGGGTGATCCACGTCTGCGACCGTACCGGCACCTCCGGCCGGTGCGCCCCTCAGCGCTTGGCCGCGGCGGGGCGCGCCGGGGTCTTGCGCGCTCCCCCGCTCCGCTTGGCGGCGCCCTTCGGCGCCGGGGCCTTCGCGCGCTTCTCGGCGAGCAGCTCGGCGGCGCGCTCGAGGGTGACGGCCTCGACGGAGTCGGCGGCGCGCAGGGTGGCGTTCGTCGTCCCGTCGGTCACGTAGGGGCCGAACCGGCCCTCCTTCACCACGACCGGGCCGCCGCTGGCCGGGTCGGCCCCGAGCTCGCGCAGCGGAGCGGCGCCCGCGCGCTGGCCGCGGCCGCGCTTGGGCTCCGCGTACAGCGCCAGCGCCTCCTCGAGGGTGACGTCGAAGATCTGCTCCTCCCCCGTCAGGGACCGGGAGTCGGTGCCCTTCTTGAGGTAGGGGCCGTAGCGGCCGTTCTGCGCGGTGATCTCCTCGCCGGTGGCGGGGTCAGCGCCCACCAGCCGGGGCAGCGACAGCAGCTTCAGGGCGTCGTCGAGCCCGACGGTCTGCAGCTGCATGCTCTTGAACAGCGAGCCGGTGCGCGGCTTGGCGCTCTTGGGCGCGCCGTCCTCGAGCACCTCGGTGACGTAGGGGCCGAAGCGGCCGGCCCGGGCGACGACGGTGCGCCCGGTGCTGGGGTCGGTGCCGAGCTCGCGGTCGCCGTCGCCGGCGGCCTCCAGCAGCTCGCGGGCCTTGGCCGGGGTGAGCTCGTCGGGGGCCAGGTCGTCCGGCACCGGGGCGCGCTGGGGGTCGGTGCCCTCCGGGGAGCCCTCCGGGGCCGGGATCTCCAGGTAGGGGCCGTAGCGGCCCACGCGCAGCGTGATGCCCTCGCCCACGTCGAGGGAGTTGACGCCGCGGGCGTCGATGTCGCCGAGGTCGTCGACGAGCGGCTTCAGCCCGACCCTGCCGGTGCTCGGACCCCCGCCGGCGCCGCCCGCGCCCTCGGAGCCGAAGTAGAACCGGCTCAGCCAGGCGCGGCGGTCCTCGGTGCCGCCGGCGATGCGGTCGAGGTCGTCCTCCATCTCGGCCGTGAAGTCGTAGTCGACGAGGTGGTCGAAGTGGTCCTCGAGGAGCCGGACGACGGCGAACGCCAGCCAGCTCGGCACCAGCGCGCTGCCGCGGCGCCACACGTAGCCGCGGTCGCTGATGGTGGCGATGGTCGCGGCGTACGTCGACGGGCGCCCGATGCCGCGCTCCTCCAGCGCCTTCACCAGGCTCGCCTCCGTGTAGCGGGGCGGCGGGGAGGTCTCGTGGCCGTCGGAGCGGGCGTCCAGGACGTCGACGGCCTGGCCCTGCACCAGCTCGGGCAGGCGGCGCTCCGCGTCGTCGGCGCTGTGGCGCTCCTCGTCGCGGCCCTCCTCGTAGGCGGCGAGGAAGCCGCGGAAGGTGATCACGGTGCCGGAGGCCGACAGCTCGACCTCGCGGGAGCCGCCCTGGTCGGCCGGGACGGCGACGGTGCCGGCGAGGCGGACGGTGGCGGTGGAGCCGCGCGCGTCGGCCATCTGGCTGGCGACGGTGCGCTGCCAGATCATCTCGTAGAGGCGGAACTCCTCGCCGCGCAGCTGGCCCTGGACCTGGCCGGGCGTGCGGAACACGTCGCCGGCGGGGCGGATCGCCTCGTGGGCCTCCTGCGCGTTCTTCGCCTTGGAGGTGTACGTGCGCGGCTGGGCCGGCACGTGGTCCGACCCGTAGAGCTGCGCCGCCTGGCTGCGGGCCGCCGACAGGGCCTGCTGCGACAGCGCCGTGGAGTCGGTGCGCATGTACGTGATCCAGCCGTTCTCGTACAGCGACTGGGCGGTGCGCATCGTCTGCCGGGCGGAGGAGCCGAGCTTGCGGCTGGCCTCCTGCTGCAGCGTGGAGGTGGTGAAGGGCGCCGCGGGCTTGCGCGTGTACGGCTTCGTCTCCACCGAGCGCACGACGAGGCCCGCGGCCCCGGCCTCGCGCAGGCCCGCGGCGACCGCGGTGGCGGCGGCCTCGTCGAGCTGCACCAGGCCGGACCCCAGCGCTGCGGCCCGCTCGGTCAGCTGCCCGGTGTCAGCGAAGTCGCGGCCGGTGGCCACGCGGGCGCCGTCGACGCCCACCAGCCGGGTGGTGAACCGCTGCGAGCCACCCGCGCCGGAGGAGGCGCCCGGGGCGACGTCGGCCTGGACGTCCCAGTAGGAGGCTGCGCGGAACGCCATCCGCTCGCGCTCGCGCTCGACGACCATCCGGGTGGCCACGGACTGCACGCGCCCGGCGGACAGGCCCGCGCGGACCTTGCGCCACAGCACCGGGGAGACCTCGTAGCCGTAGAGGCGGTCGAGGATCCTGCGGGTCTCCTGCGCGTCGACCATGTGGGCGTCGATGTCGCGCGTGGACTCCAGGGCCCGCTGGATCGCCTCGCGGGTGATCTCGTGGAAGACCATCCGCTTCACCGGGACGGTCGGCTGCAGGGTCTGCAGCAGGTGCCACGCGATGGCCTCGCCCTCGCGGTCCTCGTCCGTGGCGAGGTAGAGCTCGTCGGCGTCCTTGAGGGCGCGCTTGAGCTCGGTGACCTTCTTCTTCTTGTCGGCGTCGACGACGTAGTAGGGCTCGAAGCCGTTGTCGACGTCGACCGCGAACTTGCCGAAGGGCCCCTTCTTCATGTCCGCGGGGAGCTCGGAGGGCTGCGGGAGGTCGCGGATGTGGCCGACGCTGGCCTCGACCTCGTACCCGTCGCCGAGGTAGCCGGCGATGGTGCGCGCCTTGGCGGGCGACTCGACGATGACGAGCCGGCGCACGGGCGCTGCGGAGGTGGAGCTCTTGGCCACGGTGCGGGCCTGCCTTCCGGTGGGCGTGCTGTCAGGGCGGGCGGGGTGCGGCGGCGGTCAGGCCGGTGGGCGTGCCGCTCCTCCGGCCCGGGGCGCCAGCACGGTACCTCCCTGCGGGGGTGCCCCCGCACCGCCGCGCGGCCCAGCCCCCCGGCCGGGCGCGCCGGGCAGCGCCCCGTCGGGGGCGCCCGGGACGTGCTGGGGACCCTCTCCGGCGGCGGTGCGGTCGGCGGTGCGGTCGGCGGTGCGGGCCGGCGGACCGCGGTCGGCCACCCGGTCGGCGGCGCGCTGCAGCAGGAGCAGCACCAGCAGCGCCGCGCAGGCGGCCCCGCCGACCCCCAGCGCGCCCCCGGCGCCGGCCACGACCTGCCCGAGCCGCCCCGCCGGCTCCGGCGGGACGGACGCCCAGACGGCCACGAGCGCCGCGCTGCCGCCGACCAGACCGACAGCGGCCCCGGCGACGAGCACCGTCCCCGCGACGACCCGCCCTGACGACCCGGAGCGCCCCGCGGGCCGCCCGCCCGCCAGCGGCAGCACCACCGCGCCCCAGCCGAGCACGACGAGGGCGGCCGCCACGGCGTCGCTGGGCCGGTGCCACCCGGCGGCCAGGGTCGCCACCCCGACGGCGGCGGCGTACCCGGCCCCGCAGACGGCCACCAGCGGGCGCAGCCGCACCGGCGCCACCAGCAGCGCGGCGGCCGCGACGGCGGCCGCGAAGGTCGTGTGGCCGCTGGGCAGGGAGTTGGGCAGTTGGAGCGTGACGTCGAGGTCGGGCCGGTCGAGCAGCTGGCGCTTGGCCACCTGCGTGGTGAGCAGGGACCCGGCCACCAGCACCGCCGCCGCCAGCGCGAGGCGCACCCGCCGCTGCACGAGGGCGACGACGGCCACGACCGCGACGGCGGCCACGACGCCCAGCACCGACACCGTGTCGAGCACCGCGTTCGCGCCGTCCTCCAGCCGCCAGAGGCGGTCCTGGGCCCCGACCAGGGCCGCCTCGTCGACGGCCTGGCCGTGGGCCGTCGCCACGAAGACCCGGTGCAGCGCCACGACCCCGGCGGCGGCGGCGAGCGCCGTGAGCACGGACGCGGTGGTGACCAGCGCACCGGCCCGCGGGCCCGGCCCGCCCGTCCCAGGCCCGCCCGTCCCGCTCACACCGGCTCCGGGAGCTCGAGCAGGCCGTCCTCCACGAGCCCGCGGACCTGGGGCAGCAGCTCCTCGCGCAGCGCACCCGCGTCGACGTCGAGCAGGGCCGACAGGGCGGTGACCACCTGGCCGACCGCGAGCTCGCCGTCGCAGGCGCCCACCAGGCCCGCCAGCGCCGTCCCGACCGACGCGACCCGACCGAGGGCTCCCCCGGCGCGCAGGAGCACCGCGCGGGGACCCGCCTCGCCCGGGCGGGGGTGGCGCTCCTCCGTGACGTCGTCGGCCACGCGCAGGCGCATCCCGAGCAGCGCGGCGTCGTCGGTGGCGGCCAGCACCTCCCGGGCGGCGAGGACGGCGGCCACATGGCCCCCGAGCGGGCCCTGCGCCGGCCCGCCGAGCTCCTCCAGGCGCCGCCACCGCTGCCGGCCGGCGGCGCTCGCGGGCGGGGCGTGCAGGACGACGAAGCCCAGTCCGACGGCCTCGACGCCGCGGGCCGCGAAGTCGTCGAGCCACGCCTCCAGCAGCGCGTCGGCGGCGGGCCCGGGGCGCTGGCCGCCGTCGCGGATCCACGTCTCGGCGTACTCCGCGGGGTCCTGCACCTCGCGCTGCACCACCCAGCCGTCGAGACCGGACTCCTCCAGCCACCCGCCGACGCGGTCGCGCCAGCCCTCCCCGTCACGGTGCTCCCAGTTGCCGAGCAGCTGCGCGCTGCCGCCCGGGGCCAGCACGGCGCCCGCGCCGACGACGAGGCGGCGCACCACGTCGTCGCCCACCAGGCCGCCGTCGCGGTACTCCCAGCCCGGGACGCCGGCGGTGCGCGGCGTGACCACGAACGGCGGGTTGGAGACGACCTGGTCGAAGCGCTCGCCCGCCACCGGCTCCAGCAGGCTCCCGCGCCGCAGGTCGAGGTCGACCCCCGCCAGGGCCGCGTTGAAGGCGGCGAAGCGCAGCGCGCGCTCCGAGGTGTCGGTGGCGACGACGGAGCGCGCGTGGCGGGCCGCGTGCAGCGCCTGCACCCCGCTGCCGGTGCCGACGTCGAGCACCCGCTCCACGGGCGCCCGCACCGCCAGGCGGGCCAGGGAGATCGACGCGCCGCCGATGCCGAGGACGTGGTCGACCGGCAGCGCGCCGCCGGTGACGCGGCTCCCCGAGGTCGGAGGCCACCCACCAGGTGACCTCCCCCGCCGGCGGCCCGCCCGGTCCCGCCCCGCGGCGACGCCGTGGGGGCGCAGGTCGACCAGCGCCCGGACCTCGTCGTCCGGGCCGGCGCCTGACGCCTCGACCAGGCCCGCGGCGACGGCTCCGGCGGAGCCCGTGGCGGGCCAGGCGGCGTCCAGGTCCCGCCGGGTCAC
Source organism: uncultured Actinomycetota bacterium (assembly GCA_963781365.1). Lineage (GTDB taxonomy): Bacteria > Actinomycetota > Actinomycetes > Actinomycetales > Quadrisphaeraceae > Quadrisphaera. Next base: position 32,335 of record CAWAFR010000010.1, read on the forward strand.
CGCCCGCCCCAGCAGGAACAGCCGGCTCAGGACGGCGACCGGGCCGCCCGCGACCTCCGGGGCCGACGCCGCCCGCAGCGCCGGAACCAGGGACTCCCGCCGCAGCGCCGCCTCGGCCGCGGAGCCCAGCAGGTCCGCGACGCCGTCGACGGTCCACCCGGAGGCCTCCAGGTCGGCCCGCAGGACGGCGGGCGCCCCCGGCCCCGGGTGCGGGGACGGGGGCGCCGAGGTGCTCACGCCACGACGGTACGTCAGCGGGACGGGCTCTCCGCGGGCTCGAGCGAGGGCCCGTCGGCAGCGGCGGCGGGCGCCTCCTCCGGAGCGGTCAGGGACGTGCCGTCGCCGTCGTCGTCGAGGTCGTCGTCCAGCTCCTCGTCGGCCTGCCCGTCCTCGTCGAGCACGTTGGCCCGCCGGGAGGAGACGACGACGGCCACCGCCAGGACGAGCAGGGCCAGGCCGGCGATCACCAGTCGCCACGCGGTGCTGGCGCTCGCACCGACCGTGAGCGTCACCACGGCCGGCGTGATGAGGATCGCCACCAGGTTCATCACCTTGAGCAGCGGGTTGATGGCCGGGCCGGCGGTGTCCTTGAACGGGTCTCCGACGGTGTCGCCGATGACGGTGGCGGCGTGCGCGACGGAGCCCTTGCCGCCGTAGCGGCCGTCCTCGACGAGCTTCTTGGCGTTGTCCCAGGCACCGCCCGCGTTGGACAGGAACACCGCCATCAGGCAGCCGGTGCCGATGGCGCCGGCGAGGAAGCCCGCCAGCGACGCGATGCCCAGCCCGAACCCGATCACCACGGGCGCCAGCACCGCCAGCAGGCCGGGGGTGGCGAGCTCGCGCAGGGAGTCGCGGGTGCAGATGTCGACGACCCGCGCGTACTCGGGCTTCTCGGTGCCGTCCATGATCCCGGGCTTCTCCCGGAACTGGCGGCGCACCTCGAAGACGATGGCGCCGGCGGCGCGGGTGACCGCGTCGATGGCCAGGCCGGAGAAGAGGAACACGACCGCGGCGCCGGCGAGGAGGCCGACGAGCACCGCGGGGATCGTCACCTGCCCGATGCCCAGCGCCACGCCACCGGCGGTGACCACCAGGCCGAGCGACTGGATCGTGTAGATGCTGGGGTTCTCGGTCAGCCCCTGCACGGCGCTGGCCAGCGAGGTCTGGAACGTCGCCGTCAGCGAGCCGAACAGCGCGGTGGCGGCGAGCACGGCGGTGGCGATCGCGATGCCCTTGGTGATCGCCTTGGTGGTGTTGCCGACCGCGTCGAGGTCGGTGAGGGTGCGGGCCGCCTCCTCGTCGACGTCCCCGGACATCTCCGCGATGCCCTGGGCGTTGTCGCTGACCGGGCCGAAGGTGTCCATCGCGACGATGACGCCGACCGTGGTGAGCAGCCCGGTGCCCGCGAGGGCCACCAGGAACAGCGCCAGCGTGACCGCGCCCTGCGCGAGCAGGAAGCACAGCAGGATCGCGACGCCGATGATCAGCGTCGTGTAGACCGCGGAGGTCAGGCCGAGCCCGATGCCGGACAGGACCACCGTCGCCGGCCCGGTGAGGGAGGTGCGGGCCACGTTCTGGGTGGGCTTGGACTCCGTGCCGGTGTAGTAGCCGGTGACCCACAGGATGACGACGGCCAGCAGGATGCCGACGATCACGGCGGCGGAGGCGACGAAGCGCGGGTCGAACGTCGCCCCGGTGGCGGTCAGGCCCGTGAGGCCGGCGGCGCTGCTCGGCAGGTACAGGAAGGCCGCCAGCGTGCTGCCGACGGCGGAGACGACGGCGGAGAGGTAGAAGCCGCGCTGGATGGCGGTGAGGCCGTTCTCCCCGGTCCGGGCGCGGATGAGCAGGATGCCGAGCACCGCGGTCAGCGCGCCGACGGCGGGGACGATCAGCGGGAAGACGAGGCCCTCGTCGCCGAAGGCGGCCCGCCCGAGGATGAGCGCGGCGACGAGCATCACGGCGTAGGACTCGAAGAGGTCGGCCGCCATGCCGGCGCAGTCGCCCACGTTGTCGCCCACGTTGTCGGCGATGGTGGCGGCGTTGCGCGGGTCGTCCTCGGGGATGCCCTGCTCGACCTTGCCGACGAGGTCGGCGCCGACGTCGGCGGCCTTGGTGAAGATCCCGCCGCCGACGCGCATGAACATCGCGACCAGGGCGGCGCCGAAGCCGAAGCCCTCGAGCATCGTGGGGGCGTCGGACCGGAACAGCAGCACCACCAGCGAGGAGCCGAGCAGGCCCAGGCCGACGGTGGCCATGCCCACGGTGCCACCGGTGCGGATGGCGAGCCGGAACCCGGCGGCGCGGCCCTCGGGCTCGCGGGCCGCGGCGGCCACGCGCACGTTGGCGCGCACCGCCAGCGACATCCCGAGGTAGCCGATGGCCGCGGAGAACAGGGCGCCGACGACGAAGAGGACGGCGCGCCCGACCTTCACCTCGGTGTCGCCCGGCAGCACGAAGAGCAGCGCCACCACCGGCAGCGCGAAGATCGCCAGGGTCCGGAACTGGCGGCGCAGGTACGCGCTCGCCCCCTCCTGGACGGCGGCGGCGATCTCCTGCATCCGCTCCGTGCCCACACCGGCGGCGAGCACCTGGCGCCGGAACACGAACGCCATCGCCAGGCCCAGCGCCGCGATGACCGCGATCACGATCACGATCGTGCGGTCCGTGCCGGTCACAGCCGTGGTGCTGGCCGCTGCGTCCGTGGAAGCAGCGAGCACCGCTCCGCTCGTCAGCCCGAGCATCCGTCCTCCTCGACGAGGCTGGGGCAGGCCCCCCTGGTGGCCTCGCGGCACCGTGGTCGGGGAGCGTTCAGGTCGCCCGGGAGACTACAAGCGCCGCACGGGGACTCAGCGCAGCGGCCCCGCCGGGGGCGGTCCGGGCAGCCCCCAGGACAGGCGCGCGGTGCCTCCGGGGCCGCCCGGCCCGGCGCCCACGGAGACCGCGTCGGCCAGGCCCTCCATGAGGAGCATGGCCACCTCCTCGGACTCCACGCCGTCGTCGCCGGCGCCGTCGACGACCTCGATCACGAGCTCCGCGCCGTCGGTGCGCACCTCGACGCGGACCAGGTCCTCACTGCCCGCCGACTCGCTGCGCTGCACGGCGCGCCCGCAGGCCTCACCCACGGCCAGGCGCACGCCCTCGACGTCTCCCCCGTCCAGGCCGGCCCGGCGGGCGACCGCGGTGGCGACGAGGCGGGCGATCCTGACGTGCTCCGGGAGGGCGGTGAAGCGCAGCACCACGGGGCCCGTGCGGACGACGTCGTCCGCCGGGCCGCCGGGTGCTGCTGACGGCGGTGCCACGGTTCAGGACGCAGCGTCTCCGCTGGACGCCGCGACGGCGTCGTCGACCGTGCTGTGGATCGGGAAGACCTTGGTCAGGCCGGTGATGCGGAAGACCTTGAGGATCTTCTCCTGGGTGCACACCAGGTGCAGCGACCCGTCGTGCGAGCGCACGCGCTTGAGCCCGCCGACCAGGACGCCGAGCCCGGTGGAGTCGAGGAAGTCGACCTTCTCCATGTCGACGACGAGGTGGTGGCGCCCCTCGCCGACGAGGTCGTTCAGGCGCTCGCGCAGCACGGGGGCGGTGTAGACGTCGATCTCGCCGCCGACCTCGACGACGGTCCGGCCGCCCTGCTCGCGGCTGGTCACGGACAGGTCCACGGTGGCTCCTCGGGTTCGCTGACTGCTGGACTGCTGGTGCGGTGGTTCCTGGCGCCTGGGTGCGGGCCCTGAGCGGGCAGTCAACCACCCGAGCCCCTCCTCGGCCACGCGCGCCCCTCCTGCGCTCCGGGAGGGGCCGCGGGTCGGTGCGACCATGGGGCGTGGTGACGGGAGAGCGCGGCAGCGGGCTCGCCGCCGCCGTCGAGCACCTCCTGGCGGCCCCCGGGCGCCGCGAGCGCGTCCTGCACGAGCACGTCGTCCCGGCCCGGGAGGGCCGCACGGCGCCGTGGCCAGGCTGGGTGCACCCCGACCTGCGCGCCGCGCTGGAGCGCCAGGGGGTGGCCGAGCTGTGGGAGCACCAGGTGCTCGCCGCGGAGGCCGTCCGCGGCGGGCGCCACGTCGTCGTCGCGACGGGCACGGCGTCGGGCAAGTCCCTCGCGTACCTGCTGCCGGCGCTGACCGCCGTCGCCGAGGGGGCGTCGGCGCCGGGCGGGCGCGGCGCCACCGCCCTGTACCTGTCCCCCACCAAGGCCCTGGCGGCCGACCAGCTCTCCGCCGTGCGCGCGCTCGGGGTGCCCGGGGTGCGGGCCGCCACCTACGACGGCGACCTGCCCGGTGAGGAGCGCCGCTGGGTGCGCGAGCACGCGAACTACGTGCTCACCAACCCGGACATGCTCCACCGCTCCCTGCTCCCGGGCCACCCGCGCTGGCAGCGGTTCCTGCGGTCGCTGCGGGTGGTCGTCGTCGACGAGTGCCACCGCTACCGCGGGCTGTTCGGCTCGCACGTCGCCGCCGTGCTGCGGCGGCTGCGGCGGCTGGCGGTCGCCGCGGGCGCCCCGGCGGAGGCCCGGTCTTCGTCCTGGCCTCCGCGACGGCCGCCGACCCCGCGCTGACCGCCTCGCGCCTGGTGGGGGTGCCCGCGGCGGAGGTGCTGGCGGTCGACGACGACGCGGCGCGCCGCGGCGCCACCCGGTTCTGGATGTGGGAGCCGCCGCTGCTGCCGGGGACCGGTGAGCACGGGTCGCCCACGCGCCGGCCCGCGGCCGCCGAGGCCGCGGACCTGCTGGCCGACCTGGTCGCCGGCGGCGTGCGCACGGTGGCGTTCGTCCGCTCGCGCCGCGGCGCGGAGGCCGTGGCGCTCTCGGCCCGCCGCTCCCTGGCGGAGGTCGACGCGTCCCTGCCCGCGCGGGTGGCCGCCTACCGCTCGGGGTACCTGCCCGAGGAGCGGCGGGCGCTGGAGCGGCGGCTGCGCGACGGCGACCTCCTCGGTGTGGCCTCCACCAGCGCGCTGGAGCTCGGCGTCGACGTCTCGGGCCTCGACGCGGTGGTGGTCGCCGGCTGGCCGGGCACCCGCTCCGCGCTGTGGCAGCAGGCCGGACGCGCCGGGAGGGCGGGGACCGACGCGCTCGCGGTGCTGGTGGCGGAGGACGACCCGCTGGACACGTACGTGGTCCACCACCCGGAGGCGGTGCTCGGGGCGCCGGTGGAGAGCACGGTGCTCGACCCCGACAACCCCCACGTGCTGGGGCCGCACCTGTGCGCCGCGGCCGCCGAGCGGCCCCTGGTCGAGGACGACCTGGCGCTGTTCGGCCCGAGCGCGGAGCCCGTGGTCCGCCACCTCGTGGCCGGGGGGCTGCTGCGGCGGCGCCCGGGCGGCTGGTTCTGGACCAGCCGGCAGCGCGCCACCGACCTCGCCGACCTGCGCGGCGCCGGGGGCGAGCCGGTCCGGCTGGTGGAGGAGGCGACCGGGCGGGTGCTGGGGACCGTCGACGCGGCGTCGGCGCACCACGCCGTGCACCCGGGCGCGGTGTACCTGCACCAGGGCGAGTCCCACGTGGTGGCCGACCTCGACGAGGAGGCCGGCGTCGCCCTGGTGCGTCGCGAGGACGTCGGCCACACCACCTCCGCGCGCACGGTGGCGGACGTCCGGATCCTCGCGGAGCGCCGGTGGCGGCAGTGGGGCCCGGTCCGGGTCAGCACCGGGCCGGTGGAGGTCACGAGCCGCGTGACCTCCTACCTGCGACGCCGGGCCGTGACCGGCGAGGTGCTCGGGGAGGAGCCGCTCGACCTGCCCGAGCGGACGCTGCGCACGGCGGCCGTCTGGTGGACGGCCCCGGTGGCGGACCTGGAGGCCGCCGGGGTGGGATCGGGCGACCTGCCGGGCGCCGCGCACGCGGCGGAGCACGCAGCGATCGGGCTGCTCCCGCTGGTGGCGACCTGCGACCGCTGGGACGTGGGGGGCGTCTCCACCGCGCTGCACCCCGACACCGGGCTGCCCACCGTCGTGGTGCACGACGCCGCTGCCGGAGGGGCGGGCTTCGCGGAGCGGGGCTTCGCGAGGGCGGCCACCTGGCTGCGCGCGACGGCGGAGCTGGTGGCCGACTGCGAGTGCGCCGCGGGCTGCCCGTCGTGCGTGCAGTCGCCGAAGTGCGGCAGCGGCAACGACCCCCTCGACAAGGCCGGTGCCCTGCGGATGCTGCGGCTGGTGCTCGCGGAGGCCGACGAGGACGGCGGCCCGGTCCACGAGGCCGTCGACCTGACCGACCGGCGCGATCACGCCGTGGTCGACCTCACCAGGCCGGACGGGCCCGACGGGCCGGACGCGCCGGGCGCTGGGCCGGACGCGCTGCGCCAGCGCGCCGACGGGGTGTCCCGGCGCTAGCGTCACGGCGCTGCCGGCGACCACCGCCGACACGTCCAGCAGGAGGCCCGCCGTGATCGTCCTCGCCGTGCTGCTGCTCCTCGTCGTGGCCCTCGTGGTGCTGTTCGTGGTCGTCACGGGCATCACTCCGACGGTCTCGCTGGAGTGGTCCCAGATCAACACCGAGGTGACCCTCACCGCCCTCGCGCTCTTCCTGCTCGGGGCGGTCACGCTGCTCGTGGCGGAGGCCGGGCTGGCGATGCTGCTGCGCGGCAACCGGAAGAACTGGGAGCGCCGCCGGGAGCTGAAGCGGCTGCGCCGCGTCGAGGCCGAGCGCGTCCGCCACGAGGGCCCCACCGGGAGCGCTGAGCCCGCGCGCTCCGGCGCTGACGGCGCTGACCGGGCCGACCGGGCGGTGCGCACGCAGGACCGCGCCCCGGCGACGACGCCCGCGGCCGCGGACGCGAGCCCCCGCCACGGCGGTGCCGAGCCGGGGCCCAGCGGCTCGACCCGCACCTGACGTCGCCCGAGCGTCATCGCAGCGCCCGTCAGGGCGCCAGGGGCTCCGGTCCCGCCCGCGATCGGGCGGTGACCGGGCCCGCCCACGCCGCGGAGGCCGGGAGCGGGACGCCGACCAGCACGTCGACGGCCCCCGAGGCCTCGGCGGCGCACGTCAGCAGCTGAGCCCCCGCCGCGCGCGCCACCGGGTCCGCGGCCGCGCAGGGGTCCTCGACGGCCGCGGCGCCCGCGAGGGCAGCGGCGTCCGCAGCGGACGCCGCGCGGGCCGCCGCCAGGCCGAGCCGGCCGCCGGTGACGGCGCCCGCTGCCAGGACCACGGCCGCGCCGAGCACCGCGACCAGCAGGACGCTGCCCGACCCGGTCTGAGCGCCGCCGCGCCTCCACCCCCGGTGCGGGGCTCTCCTCACGGGGCGCCCTCCGCGGACCCGGCGTCGGCCTCCACCGGCGAGACGGCCTCCGCACCCACCCGCGCCACGGCACCGAGCACGGGGACGTGCAGCGGGACGGTGACCCTGACCCTCACCAGGGTGGTCCCGCCCGCCTGCTCGAGGCGCCGGGCGACGTCGGCGCCGTCACCCGCCGCGGCGCTCGTCCTGGCGACGACGACGGCGGGCTCCTCTCCGCGGGCCAGCGCCCGGGCGGCGGACCCCGCGGCGACCTGCACCCGCACCTGCACGGCCCCCGCCGCCGCCAGCCACGCCGCGAGCAGCAGGAGCACCGCGACCGGTGCGAGGCCGACGGCGAGCTCAGCGGTCACCGAGCCGCGCTCGCGGGTGCGGCCGGGCCGCCCGGTGCCGGTCACACCGTGCTCAGGGCCCGCTGCACCAGGGCCAGCAGGAGCCCGCGGACCTCGCCGCTGGACAGCACCGCCAGCAGCAGGGCGGCGAAGCCGCACGCGGCCAGCGTCGCGATGGCGTACTCCGCCGTCGCCATCCCGGCGTCGCGGGCGGCGCCGATGAGGCCGGTGGGACCGGCGAGGCCGGCGGGCCCGGGCTGCGCGGAGACCGGTGCCGGGCAGGCGGCCTGGTCGAGGGTCGTGGGAGCGGGGCCGGTGGTCGTCACGTCGTCCTCCTGGAGGGGCCTCGGCGCCGGTCGTCGACGCCGGGACCACCGTGTCGCGGCCCGCGTGACCCCTCGGTCTCGACCACCGCCGGCTGTGGACGCCGGCGCGACGACAGCTGCCTGTGGGCGCGCGCCGGAGGACCTCGGCGCCGGGACCTCAGCCCAGCAGCCCCCGCCCCAGGGACAGGAGCACGGGCACCACGCCGAGCAGCGCGAACGCCGGCAGGGTGCAGAGCCCCAGCGGGGCGACCACGCGCACCCCGAGGCGGGCCGCGGCGAGCGCAGCCCGACGACGCCGGCGACGTCGCAGCTCGTCGGCGGCCGAGCGCAGGAGCGCCGCCACCGGCGCCCCGGTCTCCTCGGCCAGCCCGAGGCAGCGGCGCAGCGGCACCTCCAGCTCCGCGGAGACGGATGAGACCCGCCCGGAGGTGCCGGTGGGCGCAGGGGACGGCGGTCCCGCGCCGGCGAGCTCCGCCGCCAGGTCCGCCAGGGGCGCGGCCCCGGGCTGGTCCGCCTCGGCGAGCAGGCGCGCCACGGCCAGGACGGCGGCGGGTGGCGGGGCCCCGGACTCCACCACCGCGGCGACCAGGTCGAGCACCAGCGGGGCGTCCGGGCGCGCCCGAACCCGCCCGCTGCCCACCGCCGTCCGGTGCCGAGCGCGCGACGGCGACCACCGCCCGGCCCCCCGGCAGCACCAGGACCCCGAGGCCCGCGCAGACGGCGGCCAGGACCACCAGGGGCGTCACCGCCCGCTCGCTGCCGCGGAGCGGACCAGCAGCCGGCTCCACACCCACCCCGCCAGCGCCGCAGGCGGTCCCCGCGGCGGCGCACCAGCGCCCGACCCCGGTGCCGACGAGGACGCCGACGGGGTCGGCGCCGACCCCCGCCCCCAGGAGCATCCCCGCCAGGGGGAGCACGAGCAGCAGCTGCGCCGTGGCCCGGGGACCGGCCAGCGCTGCGTCGTGCGCGTCCCGGGCCGCGGCGTCGTCCGAGAGGGAGGCCGCCAGCCGCTCGAGCGCTCGCGCCGCCGGGGCGCCGGTGGTCTCGCTGGTGCGCCAGGTCAGCGCCAGGGCGGCCAGCGGGGCCGCGGCCGCGGCCGGCACCGCCGCCGAGCGCAGCACCGCGGCGGGGTCGTCACCCCGCGCCGCGGCACGGGCCGCGGCGTCCAGGGCCCGGTCGACCGGTGACGCCGGCCCGGTCCGGTCTCCTCCGCCCGCGGGTCTCCCGGGTCCACGACCCGGCAGCGCTGCGGGGACCACGCGGCGGCCGGGCCCGCTCCGGCGCGCAGGAGCGCCGCCACCTCGGCGGCGGCGCGGGCCACGCGCACGGCCGGCGGCTCCTCCTCGGCGCCGACGCGCCCCCGGCCGAGACCCCGTCGCCTCACGCGGGCAGCCCGACCAGCTCGGCGAGGCGGTCCCAGCCGGGGCCGCGCCGGCCGGACTGGCCCGGGGCGGCTCCCGCCAGGAGCGCCGGCACCACGATGAACCCCCCGTCCCGGGGGTCGCGGGCGACGACGGCCACCTCCACCACGCGTCGCAGTGCGCCCTCGCGGCGCAGGTGGAGGACCACCTGCAGGCCGGCCGCGGCCTGGGTCGCGAGGGCGCGGCCGTCCATCCCCGCGAGCGCGGCGAGCGACTCCAGCCGGGCGGGGACGGCGGCCGCGGTGTTGGCGTGCACGGTGCAGCAGCCGCCCTCGTGCCCGGTGTTGAGGGCGAGCAGCAGGTCGGCGACCTCCGCGCCGCGCACTCGCCGACCACGAGGCGGTCAGGCCGCATCCGCAGTGCCTGCCGCACGAGCTCCTCTGGGCGACGGCGCCGGCGCCCTCGACGTTGCCGTGGCGCGCCTGCAGCCGGACCACGTGCGGGTGGGCGGGTGCCAGCTCTCCGGAGTCCTCGACCAGCACGATCCGCTCGCGCGGGTCCGCCAGGCCCAGCAGGGCGCCGAGCAGGGTGGTCTTCCCGCTGCCGGTGCCCCCGAGACCAGGACCGCGAGCCGGCGGGTCATCACGGCCGCGGAGCACCTCGCCCCAGCCGGGCGGCACGCGCGCCGCCGCCCTCGAGGTCGTCGAGGCGCAGGGGGGGCCGCGTGGGGGACGCGAGGCGACAGCAGCGTGCCGCTGCCGGAGACCGGGGGGAGCACCGCGTGCAGCCGCGCGCCGTCGGGGAGCACGGGCGTCGACGCAGGGGCTGGCGTCGTCGAGGCGGCGTCCTGCGCCGGCGGCCAGGCGCACCGCGAGCGAGCGGACGCTGGCCTCGCCGCCGACGTCGAGGTCGACGCGCTGGAGGCCGTCGCCCCGGTCGACCCACACCGAGCCCGGGCCGTTGACGAGCACGTCGGTCGTCCCCGGGACGTCCAGCAGCGGCTGCAGGGATCCCGCGGCGCTCACGCCGCGCGCTCCGCGGCGCCCTCGTCGTCGTCCTCCTGGACCGCGGCGACGACGGCCCGCGCGCACCGCGCCAGGGCCCCCCGGGGACGGGGCAGGGGCTCCCCGCGGGCCAGGGCGCCGCGCACGTCGCGGTCGGTGGCGGTGCGGCCGAGGAGCGGCAGCGCCAGGGCGTCGGCCACGTCCTCCGGTGCCAGCGGGGCCCCCGACCGCGCGGCGGCCACCAGCCGCACGTCGCCGGTGCGCCCGACGAGCAGCGGGAGGAGCGCCTGGGCGGCAGCCACAGCCCGCGGGTGCGCCGGCACCACCAGCACCAGCAGGTCGAGCTGCCAGAGCAGGGCCTCCCCGGTGGGGCCGGACGGCCTCGCCAGGTCCAGCACCACCAGCTCGCTGGACCGGGCGGCGGCCCCCAGCACCGCCTCGACCGCCTCCGCGGGCGGCTCGAGCCCGGCGGCTGCGCCGCGGTCGACCCCGGAGCGCTCCGGGCCCTGCGACCAGGACAGCACCGGCAGCCCGCCCTCTCCGCGGGGCAGGCCGTCGCGCAGGGCCGCCCGCGCGCAGCGGGGGGCGGGCGTCGAGCAGGTCGGGCCAGCGCAGGCCCGGCTCGTCCTGGGCGCCGACCAGCGCGTCCAGGCCTCCACCGAGGGGGTCGGCGTCGACGAGGAGGGTGCGGCGGGGCCGGGCGACCCTGGCCACGGCGGCCGCCAGCACCGAGGCACCGGCGCCGCCGCAGCCGCCCAGCACGCCGACCAGGCGCCCTGCGGCGCCGGGGCCCTCCGCTGCGTCCGCCAGCACCGCGGCGACCGCGGGCGCCTCCTCGGGCAGCAGGGCGACGGCGTCGGCGCCCACCTCCACCGCGGTGCGCCACAGACCCGCGCCGGCGGTGGCCGAGGCTGCGACGAGCAGGACCCCGGCCCGGCGGACGGGCACGCCGAGCGCTGCGGCGTCGTCCCCCAGGAGCACCGCGCGGGCCTCCCGCCAGGCGGGCGCGGCCGCCGACGCGCGCGGCACCACCACCACCCCGGCGCCGGCGGCGTCGGCGAGCCGCCGCACCTGCTCGACCAGCACCGAGCGGCTCGTGACCAGCAGCACCTCGTCCACACCGCGACCCTGGCGCCGCGACCCTCCCGGTGCGGCCGCGCACCCCGGGCCTGTGGACCGCCGGGTCCGTCGGGCGCCATGTGGGCGAGCGGTGGGAGGTGGGTAGGTTCGGCGTCGCAGCAGAGGCGCTGTCCCGTCAGCGCACCGCTCGACGACCGGAGGACGCGTTGACCGAGTCATCACCCGTGAGCCGGACCTACCCGCCTCCTGCCGAGCTCGCCGCCGGCGCCGTGGCGACGCAGGAGCTCTACGACGCCGCAGCAGCGGACCGGCTGGGGCACTGGGAGCGCCAGGCGAAGGAGCTGATCACGTGGGACGTCGAGCCCACGCAGGTGCTCGACTGGTCCGACGCGCCCTTCGCCCGCTGGTTCGCCGACGGGAAGCTCAACGCCGCGGCCAACTGCGTCGACCGGCACGTGGCCGCGGGCCTGGGCGACCGCGTCGCCATCCACTGGGTCGGTGAGCCCGGTGACACCCGCACCATCACCTACGCCGACCTGCACGAGCAGGTGCAGCGCGCCGCGAACGCGCTGAGCGCCCTGGGCGTCAGCACCGGCGACCGCGTCGCGATCTACCTGCCGATGGTCCCCGAGGCCGTGGTCGCGATGCTGGCCTGCGCCCGCCTCGGCGCCCCGCACAGCGTCGTGTTCTCCGGGTTCAGCGCCACGGCCCTGCGCGACCGGATCGACGACGCGTCCGCCGTCGCCGTCATCACCGCTGACGGGGGGTACCGCCGCGGTGAGCCGGCGCCCCTGAAGCCCGCCGTCGACGCCGCCCTCGAGCCCCGGGACGGCGCCGAGAGCTCCGTGCGGGCCGTCCTCGTCGTGCGCCGCACCGGCGGCGACGTCGCGTGGACCGACGGCCGCGACCACTGGTGGGACGAGGCCGTCGCCGCGGCCTCCCCCGTGCACGAGCCCGTGTCCGTGGAGGCCGAGCACCCGCTGTTCGTCCTCTACACCTCGGGCTCGACGGGCAAGCCCAAGGGGATCCTCCACACCACCGGCGGCTACCTCGTCCAGGCCGCGTACACCCACCGGAACGTCTTCGACCTGCACCCCGAGACCGACGTCTACTGGTGCGGGGCCGACATCGGCTGGGTCACCGGCCACACCTACATCGTCTACGGGCCGCTGCTCAACGCGACGACGTCGGTGATGTACGAGGGCACCCCGAACACCCCGACGCAGGAGCGGTGGTGGGAGGTCGTCGAGCAGTACGGCGTCACCACGCTCTACACCGCCCCGACCACGATCCGGACCTTCATGAAGTGGGGCGAGCCCCTGGTGGCCGGGCACGACCTGTCGAGCCTGCGCCTCCTCGGCAGCGTCGGGGAGCCCATCAACCCCGAGGCCTGGACCTGGTACCGGCGCGTCGTCGGCGGAGACCGCACGCCCGTGGTCGACACGTGGTGGCAGACCGAGACCGGCGGCATCATGATCAGCGCCCTGCCGGGCGTGACGACCCTGAAGCCCGGCTCCGCCCAGGTGCCCCTTCCGGGCATCACCGCCGAGGTCGTCGACGACGAGGGCCGCGTCCTGCCCGCCGGGCACGAGGGCGCCGGCTACCTGGTGCTCACCGAGCCGTGGCCCGGGATGCTCCGCGGCATCTGGGGCGACGACGAGCGCTACCGCGACACCTACTGGACGCGCTTCGGGGACCGGGGCTGGTACTTCGCCGGCGACGGCGCCCGCCGCGACGCCGACGGCGACATCTGGCTGCTGGGCCGCGTCGACGACGTCATGAACGTCTCCGGCCACCGCATCTCCACCACCGAGGTGGAGTCGGCGCTGGTCAGCCACCCGGCCGTGGCGGAGGCGGCCGTCGTGGGCGCCTCCGACGCGACCACCGGGCAGGGGATCGTCGCGTTCGTCATCCTGCGCGAGGGCCACGAGGTCGACCCGGCGGAGGGCGCCTCGCTCGCCGCCGAGCTGCGGAACCACGTCGCGCGGGAGATCAGCCCGATCGCGAAGCCGCGCCAGGTGCTCGTCGTCGCCGAGCTGCCCAAGACCCGCTCCGGCAAGATCATGCGGCGGCTGCTGCGCGACGTCGCCGAGGACCGCCAGGTCGGTGACGTCACGACGCTGGCCGACTCCGGCGTCATGGACTCGATCCAGGCCGGGATGAGCGCCGGCGCCGGCCGGGAGGACTGACCGGGCGGGCTGGCCGGGCGGTCCTGGCGCCGGGGCCCCCGGACGAGGCGGACGGGGGTGCACCGGCGCGCCGACGGGCCGTCCTCGCCCTAGGCTCGCCGAGCAGAGATCACCCCCGGCGCACCGTGCGCGGGAGGAGCACCAGGAGGCACCCGCCGTGAGCCAGAGCGCAGGCACCACGAGCAGCGACCGCAGCATCGGCCAGCTCGTCGCCGACGCCAGCCGCGACCTCTCCGCGCTCGTGCGCGCCGAGATCGCGCTGGCGAAGGCCGAGATCACCGGAGAGGTCAAGCAGGGCGCCATCGGCGCCGGGCTCTTCGTCGGCGCCGCCGCCTTCGGGGGCCTCGGCCTCATCTTCGTGCTGCTCACCGCGGCGTGGGCGCTGGACCTGGTGATGCCCACCTGGCTGGCGTTCCTCATCGTCGCCGTGGTGCTGCTGGTGGTCGCCGCGGTGCTCGCGCTCGTGGGCAAGGGGCGGATCAGCAAGGTCGGCAAGCCCGAGCGGACCGTGGCCACGTCCAAGCAGTCGATCGAGGCGCTCAAGGGCCACCGCTGACGGACCCGGTCGGGTCCCAGCCCGCGACGGGCGGGGGCCCGACGGCCCCCGCCGCGCGGTCTGCGGGCCGGCCCGCCGGTCGACGCCGCGGAGCTGCTCGACCCCGGCCCCTGGCGCCACCGCTTCGTCACCGCCAACGGCTGCCGCTTCCACGTCGCCGAGGCGGGCCCGGAGGCCTCCCCGGACGACCCGGCGCCTCTGGTGCTGCTGCTCCACGGCTTCCCCCAGACCTGGCGCGCCTGGACCCACCAGCTGCCGGCGCTGGCCGCTGCCGGGTACCGCGCCGCCGCCCTCGACCTGCGGGGCAGCGGCGCCAGCGACAAGCCGCCCCGCGGCTACGACACCCCCACGCTGGCCGCTGACGCCGCCGGGGTGGTGCGGGCCCTCGGTGCGCAGCGCGCGGTGCTCGTGGGCAGCGGCTGGGGCGGCTGGGTGGCGTGGGCCTCCCCCTCGCTGCAGCCCGCCACCACCGCGGCGGTCGCGAGCCTGGGCGAGCCGCACCCGCTCCTGGCGCTGCGGGAGCCGTGGCGGGTCCTCACCGGTTCCGCGCTCCGCCACCTGGCCCGCGCCCAGGCGCCGGTGGAGCCGGAGTGGGCGGTCCGCGACGGGAGCCTGGTCGAGCGGGTGCTGCGGGAGTGGGGGGCTCCCGGGTGGGCCTCGCCCGCGGTGGTCGCCGAGCACGCGGCGGCGCTGCGGGTGCCGTTCGCGGCGCACGCGGCCATGGAGTGCTACCGCTGGGTGGCGCGGTCCCGCGCCCGCCCGGACGGGCACGCCCTCGCCCGCGCCCTCGACCGCCCGGTCCCCGTGCCGGTGCTGCACGCGCAGGGCGCGCAGGACGGCGCGGTGGTCCCCGACGCCGCGCGGCGCAGCGCCGCCTGGGCCGCGGACCGCCACCGCTGGGCGCTGGTGCCGGGCGCCGGGCACTTCCTCGGCGAGGAGGCCCCGCGGGAGGTCACCGACCTGCTGCTGAGCTGGCTCGCGGAGCTCGACGGCCGCTGACCCCGGTCAGCTGCCGGTGCACGGGCCGGTCGAGACCGGCGAGGTGGCCTCCTGGGCCCGCTGCAGCACCGGCTCGACCTCCGCGAGGGTGAGCGCGTACCCGGTGCCGGCGTCGGTCAGCGACCGGGCGAAGACCACGCCGACCACGTTGCCCCCCGGGTCGAGCAGCGGGCCGCCGGAGTTGCCCGGCTCGACGTCGGCGGCCAGGGAGTAGACCTGCCGGGTCACGCGTCGACGTGCCGTAGATGTCCTCCCCCTCCGCCCGGAGCACCTCCCGCACGCGGGCCGGGACGGGGGTGAACGGCCCGTCCTGGGGGAAGCCGGCCACCACGGCGTCGGAGCTGGCGGTGAGGTCGCGCCCGGTGCCGAGCGGCTCGGCCCGCAGCCCCGGCACGGCGAGCACCGCGAGGTCCTCCGCGGGGTCGAACAGGACCACCGTCGCGTCCAGCCGCTCCCCCTCCCCGCCGACCTGCACCTGCGGCCTCTGCACGCCCGCCACCACGTGCGCGTTCGTGACCACCCGCTGGGGCGCGACGACGAAGCCGCTGCCCTCGCTGCCCTTCTGGCACGCCTCGGCGGTCCCGGTGATCTTGACGATCCCGCCGGCGGCCACCGAGACCGCCCCGCCGACCACCGCGTCGTTGGGGGCCGCGACGGCGGTGACCGGCTCGGCGTCGGTGCCGGTGAAGACCCGGGGGAAGTCGTTGGCCTCGACCACCGAGCGGAACCCGGCGAAGAGGGTCTCCGCCGGTGGCGGGACGAGCGTGCCGATCACGGAGATGACCTTCGAGGAGGCCACGGCGCGCGCCAGCGAGGGCATCGGTCCGGCGCGCACGGCACCCGCCACGAACCACGCGACCAGCGCGACCGCCACCACGGCGGCGACGGCGCCGAGCGCGGAGTCGACCACCTGCGCCGGCTGCCAGGTGATGACGTCGCGCAGCCGCCGCCCCACCAGCGCGCCGAGCAGCTGCGCCCCCCACGCCAGGAGGAGGACGCCGACGACCACGACCACCGTGCGCGTGCGCCCGGCCTCCATCGACCCCACGGCCAGCGGCAGCAGCCACATCCCCAGCGCCGCGCCGCCGATGAAGGCGCCCACGGAGAGCACCCCCACCACGAGGCCCTGGCGCAGCCCGGAGAGGCCGTAGACGATCAGCAGGAGGAGCAGGACGACGTCGAGGGTGCTCACCGCGCCACCCCCCGGCCCCCGGCCCCCGCAGCCGCTGCGGCCGCGGCCGCCCCGGAGACGGAGGAGAGCGGCACCTCCCGCGCCGCGTCCCACGGGCGCTCCAGGCCCGCCAGGCGCAGCAGCGCGTCGAGCACGACCGCCGTGAAGCCCCACACCACCAGGCCGTCGGGCGGGCCGAGCGTGAAGGTCGGGCCGGTCCAGCCGGACGGGGTGCGCACGACGGCGCGGTGCGCCGGGTCGGTCAGCAGCGGCAGCGGCGCCCGCAGGACCCGCGCCACCTCCGCGGGGTCGGCCACGAGGACACCCGGCACCGGGTCCCACCCCAGGACAGGCACGACGCTGGCACCGGTGGGGGGCACCCGCAGGGCCGGCAGGCTCCCCAGCACGCGGACGCCCCCGGCGGCCAGCCCCACCTCCTCGTGCGCCTCGCGCAGCGCCGCCCGCACGGCGTCGCCGCCGTCGCCGGGCTCCAGGCCGCCGCCGGGGAAGGCGACCTGCCCGGGGTGCGCGCGCAGGCCCGCGGCGCGCTCGGTCAGGACGACGTCGCCCCCGCCGTCGCGGCCGGGGCCGAACAGCACGAGCACCGCGGCCTCCCGCCCGCTGCGGGCCCCCGCGGGCAGGTCGTCCGCGGCGCGCTCGCGGTCGGCGAGCTGACGGGCCACCGCGTCTCCAGCAGCGGGCAGGGCCTCCACCAGCCGCGCCAGCCACGGCGGGACGGGGACCTCGTCCGCGGGGGACCCCGTCGGCCCGGCGGACCCGGCGGACCCGGCGGTCGGTGCCGGGCCGCTCACTCCAGCCCCGCCTCGCGCAGGTCCTTCACGAGGGCGGCGGCGCGCACGGGGTCGGTCTCCCCGATCCCGTGGGAAGGGCAGTCCCGCGCCAGGGGGCAGGCGCCGCAGGCGGGCCGCCGCGCGTGGCAGGTGCGGCGGCCGTGGAAGATCACGCGGTGGCTGAGCGGGGTCCAGTCCCGCTTCGGGAAGAGCCCGGCCAGGTCGGTCTCGACGTCGACCGGGTCCTCGTGCACCGTCCACCCGAACCGGCGCGCGAGGCGTCCCACGTGCGTGTCGACGGTGATGCCGGGGAGGCCGAAGGCGTCACCGCGGACCACGTTCGCGGTCTTGCGCCCGACGCCGGGCAGCGTGACGAGGTCCTCCAGGCGGCGGGGCACCTCCCCGCCGTGGGCCTCGACGAGGCGTGCCGCCAGCCCCTGCACCGAGGCCGCCTTGGCCCGGTAGAAGCCCACCGGGCGCAGCACCTCCTCCAGGGCGGCGCGGTCCGCGCCGGCGAGGGCGGCCGGGGTGGGCCAGGTGGCGAACAGCGCGGGCGTGACGGAGTTGACCCGCACGTCGGTGGTCTGGGCCGACAGGACCGTGGCCACCAGCAGCTGGAACGGGGAGGCGAAGTCGAGCTCGCACCGCGCGCCGGGGTAGCGCTCGGCCAGCGCCCGGTGCATCCGGCGCGCCCGCCGGACGAGGCCGAGCGGGCTCTCGTCAGCGACCGCGACGGTCATGCGCGCCTCGCACGGTCGGTGTGGCCACGCCGGAAGGGTACGGGCGCCCGCTGGCAGCGGCCGGTGCGCCGCACCGGGGACCCGCGCCCGGGTGGGGCCGTGGGCGGGTCAGTGGGCGCGGCGGCGGAGGCGCTCGATGTCGAGCAGGACCACCGAGCGGGCCTCGAGCTTCACCCAGCCCCGGGCGGCGAAGTCGGCCAGGGCCTTGTTCACCGTCTCCCGCGAGGCGCCGACCAGCTGGGCCAGCTCCTCCTGCGTGAGGTCGTGCTGCACGTGGAGCCCGGTCTCCGTGGTGCGCCCGAACCGCAGCGCCAGGTCGAGCAGGGTCCCCGCGACGCGGCCCGGGACGTCGGTGAACACCAGGTCGGCCAGGGCCGTGTTCGTGCGGCGCAGCCGGCGCGCGAGCGCCCGCAGCAGCTGCTGGGCGACCTCGGGCCGGGGCCCCATCCAGGCGTACAGCTCCTCGTAGTCGAGGACGGCGAGGCGGGACGCGCCGACCGCCACCGCGCTGGAGGTGCGGGGCCCGGGGTCGAACCAGCTCAGCTCGCCGAACATCTCCCCCGGCCCGTAGACGGCGAGCAGGTTCTCCCGGCCGTCCGGGGAGGTGCGCCCGAGCTTCACCTTGCCGGTGAGGACGACGAACAGGTCGGCCGGCTCGTCGCCCTGGGAGAAGAGGACCTCCCCGCGGCGCAGGTCCAGCGTCCGGGCGAGCGAGACCAGCACCGTCGCGGCCTGGTCGTCGACGCCCTGGAAGAGCGGGGCTCGGCGCAGCACGTCCTGGTCCACGGGGGCAGTCTGCCCGACCCCGCGTCCGGGGTCAGGTCGGAGCGCGGCGGCTCCCCCGGAGGGGTGCTGCGGCGGGCGGGCGGGGGGTGCTGGCACGGCCGGCTCAGGCGATCTCGACGACGAGGTCGATCTCCACCGGCGCGCCCAGCGGCAGCTGCGCCACCCCGACGGCGGTGCGCGCGTGACGCCCCGCCTCCCCGAAGACGTCCACCAGCAGGTCGCTGGCGCCGTTGACGACGCCGGGCTGCCCGGTGAACCCCGGAGCGCTCGCCACGAAGCCGCCGACCTTCACCACGCGCACGACGGCGTCCAGCCCGACCGCGGCGTCGATGACGGCCAGGGCGTTCAGAGCCGCGGTGCGGGCCAGCCCGGCGGCGGCCTCCGGCGTGACGTCGCCCTCGCCGCCGCCGACGAGGCCGGTCGCGGGCAGGGCACCGTCGACCAGGGGCAGCTGGCCCGAGGTGAACAGCAGGGACCCGGTGCGCACCGACGGGACGTAGGCGGCGACCGGCGCCGGTGGCGGAGGCAGCTCCAGGCCGAGCTCGGCGAGCCGCGCCAGCGCTCCCACGCTCAGGCGCCCTGGCCGGCGCGCGGGCGCTTCAGGTAGGCCACCAGCCCGTTGCCGCCGGGGCCGGGCACCACCTGCACCAGCTCCCAGCCCTCCTCGCCGAAGTTGTCGAGGATCGCCTTGGTGCTGTGGACGATGAGCGGCGCGGTCAGGTACTCCCACTGGGTCACGCCCGCGAGCCTAGCCACGCCGGGCGGGGACCCCGGCGCGTCCGTACTGTCGGGAGGTGCCGCCAGCCCACGACGACGCCGCCGACGACGCCGCGGCGGGCGCGGATCCGACCGTCCCCGCGGTCCCTGCCGCGCCCCGCCTGCACGTCGTCACCGGCAAGGGCGGCACGGGCAAGACCACGCTCGCCGCGGCCCTCGCCATCGCCCTGGCCGGTGCGGGGAAGCGGGTCCTGCTGTGCGAGGTCGAGGGCCGGCAGGGCCTGTCCCGGCTGCTCGGCACCGAGGAGCTGCCCTACGCCGAGGTCGAGGTGGCGGAGGGCGCCGGCGGGGGACGGGTGGTGGGGCTGGCCGTCGAGCCGCGCGCCGCGCTGCTCGACTACCTCGACACCTTCCACGGCGGCAGGCTGCCCGGCGTGGGGCGCGCCACCACCCGGGCCTCCACGCTGCTCGACCGCGCCGGCGCGGTCGACGTCATCGCCACCGTCGCGCCGGGCCTGCGGGACGTGCTCCTCATCGGCAAGGTCTACGAGGCGGTCCGGCGCACCGAGCCCGCGGCGGGGGGTGCTCGCGGCGCCGCCGCCGTCCCCGTCTACGACGCCGTCGTGCTGGACGCACCGCCCACCGGGCGCATCACGCGGTTCCTGGGCATCGGCGACGAGCTGGCGGGCCTGGCCGCCGGCGGGCCGATCGCCGCGCGCGCGGCCTCCGTCGCCGCGCTGCTGCACTCGGCCGACACGGCCGTCCACCTCGTCGCCCTCCCGGAGGAGCTCCCCGTGACCGAGACCGTCGAGGCCGCCGCCGAGCTGCGCGCGGCGGGGCTGGCCGTGGGCGCGGTGGTCGCCAACCGCGTCCTGGCGGGGGCGCCGGACGCCGGTGGCGACCGCGCCCGAGCCCTCCGCAGGGCGCTCGACGACGACGGCGGGACGGCCCTGGCCGACGCCCTGCTCGCCCAGGCGGACACCCGCTCCCACCGGGTCACCGACCAGCGGCGCTGGGTCGCCTCCCTGGCCGCGGCCGCCGGTGACGGCGCAGCGGTGAGGGAGCTGCCCGACCTGCCCGGAGGCATCGACCTCGACGGCCTCTACCGGCTGGCCGACGACCTCGTGGCCCGGCCGCTGACGCAGGTGCGGCCGTGACCGGGGCTGCCGCGGCCGGCGCCGCGGGTGCTCCCGGCGCCACCGGGTGGGACGTCGACGCGCTCCTGGACGACCGGGGCACCGAGGTGGTCGTCTGCTGCGGCTCCGGCGGGGTCGGCAAGACGACGGCGGCGGCGGCCCTCGCGCTGCGGGCCGCCGAGCGGGGGCGGCGCGTCGCCGTCCTCACCGTCGACCCGGCGCGCCGGCTCGCGCAGGCCCTCGGCACCGACGGCTCCGCTGACGACGTCCCCGCCGACGAGCCGCGGCGGGTGGCCGGCGTCGACACCGCTGCCGGCGGCAGCCTCGACGCCCTCGTCCTGGACGCCGCGCGCACCCTGGACGGGCTGGTCGACGCCGCGCTGCCCCCGCAGCGCGCCGCGGCCGTCAAGGCCAACCCGGTCTACACGGCGCTCGCGACGTCGTTCTCCGGCACGCAGGAGTACATGGCCATGGAGCGCCTGGGCCAGCTCCGCGGCGCGGGCGGTGGCGCCGGGGGGTGGGACCTGGTGGTCGTCGACACGCCCCCGAGCCGCTCGGCGCTCGACTTCCTCGAGGCCCCCTCGCGCCTGGCCGTCTTCCTCGACGGCCGCTTCGCGCGGCTGCTCACGGCCCCGGCGCGCCTGGCCGCCGGCGGCCAGGGCGGGTCGGAGCGCCGCTCGGTGGGCGGGCGGGTGGTCGGCGCGCTGGCCGGGGGCGCGGCCGCGGCGATGGACCGCGTGATCGGGGGCCGGCTGCTGCGCGACGTGCAGTCCCTCGTGGCGGGGCTCGACGAGGTCTTCGGCGGGTTCAGGGCGCGGGCTGAGGCGACCACGGCGGCGCTGTCGGACGGGCGGACGGCCTTCGTGGTGGTGACGGCACCGGAGCAGGAGCCCCTCACCGAGGCGGCCTACCTCGTCGAGCGCCTGCGCGGCTCGGGGCTGCGGCCGGCGGCGGTGGTGGTCAACCGGGCCACCCGCGCGGTGCCCGGCCTCGACGCGGGGCGGGCCCAGCAGCTGGCCGAGGCCCTGCGCGGGGCCGGCGACGAGGCCTCCCGGGCCGCCGCCGGGGTGCTGGACCTGCAGGTGGAGCTGCTGGACCGGGTGGAGCGGGAGCGCGAGCTGGTGGGCGTCCACCTGGCCGGCGCCCTCGTCTCCGGCGCCACCGGCAGCGGCGGGGACGGTGACGCGGGCGATGACGCGGGCGGTGGTGCCACGAGCGCTGCGGTGGCGGTGGTGCCGGCGCTGGACGGCGACGTCGCCGACCTGCAGGGGCTGCGGGCCGTGGGGGCGGCGCTCGCAGCCGCGTGAGGCTGCCGCCGCCCTCGGCGGGCCGGCCCCGGGCGGTCTCAGGCGGTCTCAGGCGGTGCGGGCGGAGGCGGTGGCCTCGACGCGGGCGTGCTCGGCCTTCGCGGCCTGCAGGAGCCGGCTCCAGGACTGGACGTTGGGGCGGCGCTTGAGGATGGCGCGGCGCTCGCGCTCGGTCATCCCGCCCCAGACGCCGAACTCGATGCGGTTGTCGAGGGAGTCCGCGAGGCACTCGGTGCGCACGGGGCAGGCCTGGCAGACGACCTTGGCGCGGTTCTGCTCGGCGCCCTGGACGAAGAGCGCGTCGGGGTCGGTGTTGCGGCAGGCGGCCTGGGTGGTCCACTCGGCGGGCTCGAGGATCGCGGTCTCGCTCATGGGGGTGCACCTTCCGGTCGGTGGAGCGGCGGGGAAGCGCCGATCGGGCTCCGACCCGGAGGAGGAATCCGGCCTTTCCGGCCGATCCCCTCGCACCGGGGCGAGTGACACTGATGAAGTTACGAAAGGGTCACGCTCCCGCCCACCCCTCTGGCGGGCCATCTTCAGGACCACCGGTGACTAGTCACCGTGGCCCCCGGCTCCGCTCATCACCGTCTGGTAAAGGACCCCCGGAACGGGCCGGGAGGGGTCCGACCGCCACGTACCCTGGGCGGCATGCCGCAGCGCCCCCCGAAGACCCGCCGGAGCCGGGGGTCGTCCGCCGGGAGGGCCGTCAAGCTGCTCGCCGGCTTCCTGGCCGCGAGCGTGGGCGCGGGTGTGCTGGTCGCGGGCCTCGCCGCCCCCGCCGTCATCGCCGCGGGCCGCTCGAGCAACGACGTGGTCGGCGCGTTCAACAACCTGCCGACGGCGCTGGAGCAGCCGCCGCTCAGCCAGCAGTCGCGGATCCTGTACTCCGACGGCACCCCGATGGCCACGTTCTACTACGAGAACCGCATCTCGGTGCCGCTCACGAGCGTCTCCCCGGTGATGCAGAAGGCCATCGTGGCCATCGAGGACAACCGGTTCTACCAGCACGGCGGGGTCGACCCGCGGGGTCTGACCAGGGCGTTCGTGCAGAACAGCCAGGGCAGTGACGTCCAGGGCGCCTCCACGCTCACGCAGCAGTGGATCAAGAACGTCCAGGTGGAGGAGGCCCTCTCGGCGCTGCCCACCAACGCCTCCGCCGCAGACCGCCAGAAGGCGTTCAACGAGGTCACCGTCCGCTCCGGCATCGACGGCTACGTCCGCAAGCTGCGCGAGATGAAGCTCGCCATCGCCGCGGAGAAGAAGTACTCCAAGGACGAGATCCTCGAGAACTACCTCAACATCGCCAACTTCGGCGGGGGCCAGTACGGCGTCGAGGCCGCCAGCCGCCACTGGTTCAACGCCTCCGCCGCAGACCTCGACCTGCCTGACGCCGCGCTCCTGGCCGGCATCGTGCAGAACCCGGTGGGGTACGACCCGGTGAACAACCCGGCCGCGGCGCAGCAGCGGCGCGACGTGGTCCTGGCCCGGATGCTGCAGCTCGGGATCATCACGCAGGCCGACCACGACGCCGCCGTCGCCGTCCCGATCGCCGACCAGCTCGACGTGCAGGCCACGCCCAACGGCTGCGAGCAGGCCGGGCAGGCCGGGTTCTTCTGCGACTACGCGGTCAAGGAGTTCCGCGACGACGACGCGTTCGGCGGCACCAAGGAGCAGCGCCTCAAGCTGCTCTACCGCGGCGGCCTGACCATCACCACCACCCTCGACCGGGGCAAGCAGCAGGCCGCCTTCGAGGAGGTCGCCAACCGGGTCCCGGCCGACGGCTCGACGGTCCCCAACAGCCACGTCAACGGCCAGGGCAAGGTGGTCCGCGACGACGGCACGGCGAACATCGGCGCCTCCATCGTGTCGGTCGAGCCCGGCACCGGCAAGATCATCGCGATGGCGCAGAACCGCGTCTACAGCACCTCCCCGGACGCGCCGGTCGGGGCCACCGCCATCAACTACAGCACCGACAAGGCCTACGGCGGCTCCTCCGGGTTCCAGCCGGGCTCGAACTTCAAGCCGTTCGTGCTGGCCACGTGGCTGGTGTCGGGGCGCACCCTGAACGCCACCGTCAACGGCACCGAGCGGTCCTACCCGAACAGCAGCTGGCAGTACGGCAGCTGCGCCCCGGGCGCGAAGTACACCGCCGACAAGGAGTACGCCCCCGGCAACGCCGGTGACGGCGAGGACAGCGGGACGATGCCCGTGCTGAAGGCGACGTACGACTCCATCAACACCGGCTACGCCGCCATCGAGAACCAGCTCCCGCTGTGCGACGTGCGGGCCACGGCCGAGGCGCTCGGCGTCCACAAGGCCGCTGTCGGTGCACGGGCCACGGTGCCCGGCGACACGAAGGACACCCGCCTCAACGTCCTGCCCTCGATGATGCTGGGCTCCGACGAGGTGGCGCCGCTGACCATCGCGGCCGCCTACGCGGGCTTCGCCGCGCAGGGGATCTACTGCGCGCCCACCGCCATCGCGTCCATCACCGACGTCGACGGCACGGCGATGACGGTCCCGGGCGCCCAGTGCACCCAGGCGATCCCCACCGACGTCGCCAACGGCGTCAACTACGCGCTGCAGCAGACCATCATCCAGGGCACTGCCCGCGGCATGAGCCTGGACGGCGGCCGTGAGTCGGCGGGCAAGACGGGGACGACGAACAACTCCGTGGCCACCTGGTTCACCGGGTACACCCCGCAGCTGGCCACCTCGGTGTGGATCGGCGTGCCGGAGCGCAGCATGTCGCTCAACGGCGCGACCATCGCCGGCCAGCGCCATCCCACGATGTACGGCGCCACGGTGTCGGCGCCGATCTGGCGGGCGTACATGGACCGGGCCCTCGACGGCGCCGAGCAGGTCGACTTCACCGACCCGCCGCAGAGCATCATCGGCGTGGCTCCGGCCCCGCCGCGTCCCCAGTACTCCAGCGGCCCCGGTCGCTCCAGCGCCCCCGGGTCGTCGGCCTCGCGGGCGCCCGCGTCCGGTGGTGGCACCGGCGGCCAGAGCGCCGACCCGGGTGCCGGCCAGGGCGCCGCGCCCGCCGACCCGGGTGCCGGCCAGGGCGCCGCGCCCGCCGACCCGGGTGCCGGCCAGGGCGCCGCGCCCGCCGACCCCGGCGCCGGCCAGGGCGGCCAGGGCGGCCAGCAGGGCACCACCGTCGAGCCCGCCCCGGCCGACCAGGCCCCCGCAGCCGGCACGGGCTGACCCCCCGCCGTCCCCGCGAGGTCCCGCGGGCGCGCCACCCCTGACGTCCGCGGGCGTCCCGCTGGCGGCCGGCGGGACCCGGCGGGAGGGTGAGCGCCGTTCGGGGTCTCCTCGGTCTGGCGGTGCTGCTCGGCGTCGGCGTGCTCTTCTCGGCCCACAGGCGCCGCATCCCCTGGCGGACCGTCGGCGCGGCCCTCGCGCTGCAGGTGGTCTTCGCGGCGCTGGTGCTGCGGTGGGGCCCGGGCCGGGCTGCCCTCGACGGGGTCTCCCACGCCGTGGAGAGCCTGATCGGCTACGCCGACCAGGGCACCGTCTTCCTGTTCGGGCCCCTCACGGAGGTCGGCCCGTCGCTGGGGTCCGTCTTCGCCTTCGGCGTCCTGCCCGTGATCATCTTCCTGGGCGCGATCATCCAGCTGCTCTTCTACCTGCGGGTGGTGCAGCACGTGGCGTGGGCGCTCGGCGGCGCCATCGGCTGGCTGCTGCGGGTCTCGCGGCTGGAGAGCTTCTTCGCCGCCGTCGTCATCTTCCTGGGGCAGAGCGAGGCGCCCCTGATGATCGCGCCCTACCTGAAGCGCCTGACGCGCTCGCAGCTGTTCGCCGTCATCACCGGCGGCTTCGCGGCGGCGGCGGGCTCGACGCTGCTGGGGTACGCCCAGCTCGGTGCCCCGCTGCCCTACCTGCTGGCCGCGACCGCGATGAACGCCCCGGCGTCCCTGCTCATGGCGAAGGTCCTGCTGCCCGAGACGGAGGAGGTGCAGGAGACCACCGGCGACGACGACGTGCGCGCGGTCCGCGACACCGAGTCGGCCAACGTCATCGACGCCCTCGGGCGGGGGGCGCTGGCCGGGGGGCGGATCGCCGTCGTCGTCGGCGCCCTCCTCATCGCCTTCATCGCGCTGCTGGCGCTGCTGAACGGGATCGTCGGCGGGGTCGCCGGGTGGTTCGGCGCCGACGGGGTGACGGTGCAGGGGATCCTCGGCTGGCTGCTGTCACCGCTGGCGTGGCTGCTGGGGGTCCCGTGGTCGGAGGCGGGGCTCGCCGGTTCGTGGATCGGCCAGAAGACGTTCCTCAACGAGTTCGTCGCCTACTCCGACTTCGGCCCGCAGATCGGCTCGCTCGACCCGCTGACGGTCGCGGTGGTGACCATCGCGCTCGCCGGGTTCGCGAACCTCGGCTCGATCGCGATCATGATCGGGGTGCTCGGCTCGCTCGTCCCGGAACGGCGCGCCGAGGTGGCAGCCCTGGCCCCCCGCGCGCTGCTGGCGGGGGCGATGGCGAACCTCGCGAACGCCGCCGTCGCCGGCGTCGTCCTGTCCCTGTAGCCCCGCACCCCGCGACGGGGGGCGGGTCAGGACGCCGCGAGCTGGCGGCGGACCTCGGCGGACAGGCGCCCGCCGTCGACGGTGGCCCCGAGCTGCGGCTTGAGCAGGCCCATCACGGCGCCCATCGCACCCGGCCCGGACTTCCCCGAGGCCGCGGCCCGCTCGACGGCGGCGGCGACGGCGGCCTCCAGCGCCAGGTCGTCGACCTGCGCGGGCAGGTAGCCGGCCAACACGGCCTCCTCGTCGCGCTCGCGCTGCGCGGACTCCGCCCGTCCGGCCCCGGCGAACGCCTCGGCCGCCTCCTTGCGCTTCTTGACCTCGCTGCGCAGGACGGCCAGGACCTCGTCGTCGGACAGCTCGCGGGCCGACGTCCCCGCCACGGAGGCGGTCTTGACGGCGGTCAGCGCCATTCGCAGCGTGTCGCGGCGCACCGCGTCCTGGGCCTTGAGGGCGGTGCCGAGGTCGGCGCGGAGGCGCTCTGCCAGTCCGGTGCTGGCGGGGGCTGCGGGCGTGCTCACGGGAGGGAGTCTGACAGGGTGGCGCGCGTGGGTCGTCAGGGTTTCCGCAGCGCAGCGCTCGTCACCGGCGGCCTCGCCGCAGCGGGGGCCGGTGCGCTGGCCTGGGGCGCGGGGTACGAGGTGCGCGGCTTCCGGCTGCGCCGGTCCCGGGTGCCCGTGCTCCCGGCGGGGCAGCCTCCGCTGACCGTGCTCCACGTCTCCGACCTCCACATGATCGCCGGGCAGCGCGCCAAGCGTGACTGGGTGCGCGGCCTCGCCGCCCTGGAGCCCGACCTCGTGGTCGACACGGGCGACAACATCACCTCCGCGGCGGCGGTGCCCGAGGTGCTCGAGGCGCTCGCCCCCCTGATGGAGCGCCCCGGGGCGTTCGTGCTCGGCTCCAACGACTACTACGCGCCGAAGCCCAAGAACCCGGCGACGTACCTGTGGCGGCCGTCGCGGGCCCACGCGCGCCCGTCGCCGCTGCCCACGGCCCAGCTGGTCGGGGCCTTCACGGGCGCAGGGTGGGTCGACCTCACCAACGCCCGGGGGCGCCTGGAGGTCGCCGGCCGGCGGGTCGACCTGGTGGGCGTCGACGACCCGCACCTGCAGCGAGACCGCTACCTCGACCTCGCCGGGCCCGCCGACCCCGCGGCCGACCTGTCACTGGGCGTCACGCACGCCCCCTACCGGCGGGTGCTGGACGCGATGACCGCCGACGGCCACCAGCTCCTCCTCGCCGGCCACACGCACGGTGGGCAGCTCTGCGTCCCGGGGTTCGGGGCGCTGATCACCAACTGCGACCTGCCCCGCTCGATGGCGAAGGGGCTGCACCGCTGGGAGCGGGGCCGTCGGGACGAGCTGGCTGCACGTCTCCGCGGGCCTCGGCACCTCCCCGTACGCGCCGGTGCGCTTCGCGTGCCGCCCCCGAGGCGACGCTGCTGGAGCTCGTGCAGCGCCTGACGGGCCCCGACCGCGGGCCGGCGGCGGGTGGCTCGTCGAGCACCGGTCGTGGCCTCGGCTACAGTGGCCCGTGCTGCTCCGGGGTGTGGCGCAGCTTGGTAGCGCGCTTCGTTCGGGACGAAGAGGCCGCAGGTTCAAATCCTGTCACCCCGACCCTCCGAGGGCCCCCGCGCAGCGGGGGCCCTCGCCCGTTCCCCGCTGGTTCTGCGCCGGGCCGTGTACAGGGCGCGGCAGCGGTGCCACACTGCGCCGACCGCCCGGTGTCCCCGGGCAACAGGCGTGTGACCAGGGCGGGTGCGGCGTGGCAGCAGAGGTTCAGGATCTCGGGGGCTCCGGGGTGGGCGGAGCGGTGACCGGGGCCGCCGGAAGCGGTGCGGCGGCCGAGAAGAGCAAGCTGCAGAAGCACTTCGGCCGCGCCGACATCTTCTTCTTCCTGGTCTGCACCCTGGTCGGCATCGACGGGCTGGGCACCCTGGCCACCGAGGGCGGGCAGGGCTTCACCTGGCTGCTGGTGTGCCTGCTGCTCTTCGCCGTCCCCTCGGCGGCGCTGCTGGCCGAGCTGGGCGCCGCGTTCCCGGACGAGGGCGGCCCCTACGTGTGGGTCCGGATGGCCTTCGGCCGCCTCGCCGGCGCCGTCAACAACCTCTTCTACTGGGTGACCAACCCGGTCTGGATGGGCGGCACGCTCGTCGGCACCGCGCTGGGCGGGCTCATGACGTTCTTCCACGGCGGGGAGGCGTTCTCGCTGCCGTTCCAGTACGTCTTCGCGATGGTCTTCATCTGGGCCGGGGTGCTCTTCGCCATCCTGTCCTTCCGGGTCGGCAAGTGGATCGCGACGATCGGTGCCCTCGCCCGCTTCGCCCTGCTGGGGCTGTTCAGCGTCCTCGTGGTCGTCTACGGCGTCGAGCACGGCTTCCACGGCCCTTCGGCCAGCAGCTACGCACCCACGTTCGTCGGGTTCGTGCTGCTGGTGCCGCTGATCCTGTTCAGCCTCGTCGGCTTCGAGCTGCCCAGCGCCGCGGGTGAGGAGATGGAGGACGCCACAGAAGGACGTCCCCTCGGGCATCGCCAAGTCGATCGTCGCGACCGGGCTCCTGTACGGCCTGCCGGTGCTCGGCATCCTGCTGGTGCTGCCCGTGGAGCAGGCGAGCGGCCTGGCGGGCTTCCCCGACGCGGTGCGCCAGACGCTCACCGTCTTCGGCGGCACGGTCACGGCGGGCGCCGACGGCGCGGTCACGGTGACGCTGAGCGGCTTCGCGACGGTCGTGGGCTGGGTGCTGGGCATCCTCGTCGCCGTGGTCGCCTTCACCTCGGGCCTGACCTGGATCATGGGCTCGGACCGCACCCTCGCGGTCTCCTGCTACGACGGCGCAGGGCCCCGCGCCTCGGCGCTTCTCGTCGCGGTTCGGCACCCCGACGCGGGTGAACGTCCTGTCCGGCGTCATCTCGACGCTGGTGTTCGTCGCGGCGACCACCATCACCTCGGGCAACGCCGCGAAGTTCTTCACCGTCGCCCTGGCCCTCGCCGTCTCCACCACGCTGCTCAGCTACCTGGGCATCTTCCCCGCGGCGTGGGTGCTGCGCCGGCGGCTGCCGGAGGTGGAACGCCCCTACCGCGCGCCCGCCGTCGGCCCGCTGACCGTGGTGTCGACGGCGTGGATCGTCTTCTGCACGGTGCAGATCCTCTTCCCCGGCCTCGGCGCAGGCTGGTTCACCGCCGACTTCCGCCCGACGGACGACTGGGCGTTCTCCGAGCGGTGGACGTACCTGCTCACCGAGCTCGTCCCCCTGCTCGTCTTCGCGGGCCTCGCGGTGGCCTTCTGGGCCGTCGGCCGCCGCGAGACCCGCGCCGGGGGTGACGGGGGCGCGCAGGCCCCCGAGCGGGAGTCCCTGGAACGCGCCTGAGCGCTGCTCCCGGACCGCGGCGGGCCCCGTCGAGATCCTCGACGGGGCCCGCCGCGCGCCCGGGCGGGCGGGGCGGTCAGCGCGCGGCGCTGAGCTCCGCGGCCACGAGCTCGGCGATCTGCGCGGTGTTCAGCGCGGCGCCCTTGCGCAGGTTGTCGCCGCAGACGAACAGGTCGAGCGTGTTCGGGAAGTCCAGCGCCTGCCGGATCCGGCCGACCCAGGTCGGGTCGGTGCCCACGACGTCGGCCGGGGTCGGGAAGTCGCCGTTCGGCCGGGTCGTCGAGCGACGCACGACGCTCGGGCGCCTCGACGAGCACCTGGCGGGCCTCGTCGACGTCGACGGCGTGCTGGAACGTGGCGTGCACGGCCAGGGAGTGCGTGGTCACCACCGGCACCCGCACGCAGGTGGCGGAGACCTTCAGGTCGGGCATGCCGAGGATCTTGCGGGACTCGTTGCGCACCTTCAGCTCCTCGCTGGACCAGCCGCCGTCCTTGCAGCGAGCCGGCCCACGGCACGACGTTGAGCGCGAGCGGCGCCGGGAACGGCGACGGCTCGTCGCCGAGGGCGTCGGAGCCGCGGCGCGCACGTCGCCGGAGCGCGTGCCGAGCGTGGCGGTCGCCCGCGACCACGGCCAGCTGCGTCGTGCAGCCGTGTCGATGCCGGGCTGGCCCGGCCCCGGAGGCCGCCTGGTAGGAGGCGACGACGAGCTCGGTGCAGGCCCCAGCGGCGGTGCAGCGCGCCGAGCGCGTCCATCATCGTCAGCGTCGTGCAGTTGGGGTTGGCGATGATCCCGCGTGGGCCGGGTGCGCGCGGCGGCGGCGTTGACCTCGGGCACCACCAGCGGCACGTCGGGGTCCATCCGGAAGGCGCCGGAGTTGTCGACCACGACCGCGCCGCGCGCGGCGGCGATCGGCGCCCACTGCGCGGAGACCTCGTCGGGGACGTCGAACATCGCGACGTCGACGCCGTCGAAGACCTCCGGCGCCAGGGCGAGGACCTCGACCTCCTCGCCGCGGACGCGCAGCCGCTTGCCGGCCGAGCGCGCGGAGGCGACCAGGCGGATCTCGCCCCAGACGTCCTCGCGCGTGGACAGGATGTCGCAGCATCACGGTGCCGACGGCGCCGGTGGCGCCGACGACGGCCAGACGGGTCGGGCGGCTGCCGCTGCTCGCCGGGCGTCAGCGGCTCGTCCGGCTGTCACCTCCGGTTCCCCGTACACGGTCGCTGGGCCCTCTGGGCCGTCGGTCGGCGTCGAGCCCGAAGGCGGTGTGCACGGCGCGCACGGCGTCGTCGAGGTCGTCGGCGCGGGTGACCACCGAGATCCGGATCTCCGAGGTGGAGATCATCTCGATGTTGATGCCGGCGTCGGCGAGCGCCTCGAAGAAGCGTGGCGGAGACGCCGGGGTTGCTCCGCATGCCCGCCCCGACGAGGGAGACCTTGCCGATCTGGTCGTCGTAGCGCAGCGACTCGAAGCCCGACCGCGGCCTGCGACCGCCGCAGCGCGGTCATCGCCGTCGCGCCGTCGGTCTTGGGCAGCGTGAAGGAGATGTCGGTCGGCCCGGTGGCGGCGGCGGAGACGTTCTGCACGATCATGTCGATGTTGATGCCGGCGTCGGCGACGGCGCGGAAGATCGGCGGCGGCCTCGCCCGGCTTGTCGGGCACCCCGACGACCGTGATCTTGGCCTCGCTCCGGTCGTGCGCGACGCCGGAGATGATCGCGTGCTCCACGCGTGAAGGTCCTCCATCGATCCGGCCACCGAGCGTACCCGGTGCCTGGTCGCTGAACGAGGACCGGACGTGCACGGGCACGCCGTAGCGGCGGGCGTACTCCACGCAGCGCAGGTGCAGCACCTTGGCGCCGCTGGCGGCGAGCTCGAGCATCTCCTCGTACGTGACCGCGCTCCAGGCGCCGCGCGCGCGGGCACGATCCGGGGGTCGGCGGTGAAGACGCCGTCGACGTCGGTGTAGATCTCGCACACGTCGGCGCCCAGCGCCGCGGCGAGCGCCACCGCGGTGGTGTCGGAGCCGCCGCGGCCGAGGGTGGTGATGTCCTTGGTGTCCTGCGCAGACGCCCTGGAACCCGGCGACGATCGCGACGTCGCCCGCGTCGAGCGCGTCGCGGATGCGGCCCGGGCGTGACGTCGATGATGCGGGCCTTGCCGTGGGCGGAGTCGGTGATGACGCCGGCCTGGCTGCCGGTGAACGACCGGGCCTCGCATGCCGAGGTTGGCGATCGCCATCGCCAGCAGCGCCATCGAGATGCGCTCGCCGGCGGTGAGCAGCATGTCGAGCTCGCGGGCCGGCGGCAGCGGGCTGACCTGCTCGGCGAGGTCGAGCAGCTCGTCGGTGGTGTCGCCCATCGCCGAGACCACGACGACGACGTCGTGGCCGGCCTTGCTGGTCTGCGACGATCCGCTGCGGCGACCCGCTTGATGCCCTCGGCGTCGGCGACGGACGAGCCGCCGTACTTCTGCACGACCAGGCCCACCGCCGGCACCTCCACGATCAGTCCGCACCCGTCAGCGCCACCTGCCCGGCGCGCGGTCGCCGACTCTACCGGCGGAGCTGGACGACCCCCGCCCGCCGACCCGGGGGGGGAGGGGGCTGCGAGAGGGGGACGCCGGGGGACGCGGGGGGCGGGGGTGCGCGACGATGTCCCCATGGCGCTGCCCCTGCAGATCACGGCGATCGGCTCCGCGTCGTCGACCCTGGCCCTGCCGGACCTCCCCTGGGGGGTCCCGCTGAGCCAGTGGCCGGCCGAGACCCTGGCCGCGCTGCCCCGCGGCATCTCCCGGCACGTGGTGCGCTTCGTGCGCCTGCAGGACTCGGTGGCGGCGGTCAAGGAGAACACCGAGGAGCTGGTGCGGCGCGAGTACGGGCTGCTGCGCGTGCTGCGCCGCCTCGACGTGCCCGTGCGTCGTGCCGATCGCCGTCGTGACGGGCCGCGCGGCGCCGGGTGGCGAGCCGCTCGACCCGGCGCTGGTCACGCAGCACCTGCAGTTCTCCCTGCCCTACCGCGCGCTGTTCAGCCAGTCGCTGCGGCCCGACACCGCCACCCGCCTCGTCGACGCCCTCGCGGTGCTGCTCGTGCGCCTGCACCTGGCGGGCTTCTACTGGGGCGACGTCTCGCTGTCGAACACGCTGTTCCGGCGCGACGCCGGGGAGTTCGCGGCCTACCTCGTCGACGCCGAGACGGGCGAGCTGCACAACGAGCTGTCGAACGGGCAGCGGGAGTACGACCTCGAGGTCGCCCGCATCAACATCGCCGGCGAGCTGATGGACCTGGAGGCCGGCGAGTACCTCGACGAGGGCGTCGACCCGATCGAGGTCGGCGAGCTCCATCATCGACCGCTACCACTCCCTGTGGGCACGAGCTGACCGGCACCGAGTCCTTCGAGCAGGGCGAGCGCTGGCGCGTCGAGGCGCGCATCGAGCGGCTCAACGAGCTGGGCTTCGACGTCGGCGAGCTGCTCGATCAGCACCGACGTCGGCGGTTCGGTGGTGCAGATCCAGCCGAAGGTCGTCGACGCCGGCCACCACTCGCGCCGGCTGCTGCGCCTGACGGGCATCGACGCGGAGAACAACCAGGCGCGGCGGCTCCTCAACGACCTCGACGGCTACGTCGCGGCGACGGACCGCCAGAACGACCAGCGAGGAGATCGCCGCCCACGACTGGCTGGCGCGCGTCTTCGATCCGGTGGTCCGGGCCGTGCCGCGCGAGCTGCGGCGCAAGCTGGAGCCGGCGGAGGTCTTCCACGAGGTGCTGGAGCACCGCTGGTACCGGTCCCAGGAGGCCCAGCGCGACATCCCGCTGCTGGAGGCGGCCCGCTGGTACGTCGACGACGTCCTCGCGAAGCGCCCCGACGAGGAGGCGCTGATCCTCCAGGCGGGACTGACGAGCACAGGTCAGCTGGCCGCGGTGGGCATGGACCGCGACGAGGCGCCGCTGCTGGTCGGCGGCGCGGACGACCCGGACGACCCGGAGTCCGACCGCATCGACGGCTGGCTCTCGAGCCACGGCTGACCGGTGGGGCCTTCGCCCCAGACCAGCACGCCGGTGGCGGCGCAGGTGACCATCAGGAGCGCCAGGGCGTCCCGGTGAGGAGCGTCGTGGCGCATCGCGGCGGCGAGCCCCCGTAGCCGAGCAGGCGAGGAAGATCCCGCCCGTGAACACCCCCGTCGCCGCCGGGGTGGCCCCCGGCTGCCGCCGCCGCAGCTGGGCGAGGCACCAGGTGGCGGCAGCGCCGGCCGCGCCGGCGGACCTCACCGCGCCACGGCGTCGGCGCGGTGGTCCGCGAGGCGGAGCCGCTCCACGAAGCGCGCGTCCGGCAGCGCCGGCGCGTAGAGCCACCCCTGCGCCTCCTGGCAGCCGAGCCCGGCCAGCCAGTCCGCCTGGTGGGCGGTCTCGACGCCCTCGGCGACGATGGACAGGTCCAGCGCCTGGGCGAGGGCCACGACGCCGGCGCACACGGGCGCCTCGGCGCCCGGCTCGACGGTCATGACGAAGCTGCGGTCGATCTTGAGGATGTCCAGCGGGAGCCTCGCCAGGCGGGACAGGCTCGACCAGCCGGTGCCGAAGTCGTCCACGGCGAGGCGCACGCCGGCGGCCCGCAGGGCGTGGAGGTTGTCGACGACGGACGCCGACTCCTCGTCGAGCAGCCCCTCGACCACCTCGATGACGAGCCGGTCCCCCGGCAGGGAGGAGCGGCGCAGGGCCGAGATCACCCAGGCGGCGTAGTCCGGCTCGGCGAGCTCGGCCCCGGAGGCGTTGACGGCGACGCTGAGGGGCTCCCCGCCGGCGGGGACAGGCCATCGCGCCGCGTCGCCGCAGGCGCGCTCCAGCACGTGGCGGCCCAGGGCGACGATGGTGCCGCTGGCCTCGGCCTGCGGCAGGAAGTCACCCGGGGGGACGTAGGTGCCGTCCGGGCGGACCCAGCGGACCAGGGCCTCTGCGCCGGTCGTCGCACCGTCGGCCAGGCGGACCACCGGCTGGTAGTGCACCTGCACGTGACCGGCGGTGAGGGCCTCCTGCAGCCCGCGGCCGCTGGGAGTGCCGGGCGCCCACTGGTGGCTACTGCCCCGCCGCGCGCGCTTGGCCGCGGCCAGCGCCCCCTCGGCGTGGTCGACGACGTCCTCGACGTCCTCGCCGAGCTCGACGACGGCGAGGCCCGCGCTGGACGTCCTGCCCTCCGGCAGCGCCGCGTGCATGGCGTCGACGAGGGTCCAGGCGGACTCCACGTCGCCGCGCACCAGGACGGCGAACTGGTCCCCACCCCAGCGCCCCAGGACCGCCTGTCGGGGCAGCAGCGCCCGCCAGCGTCGTGCTGCCTCCTGCAGCAGCGCGTCGCCAGCGGCGTGGCCCTCCCGCTGGTTGTAGGCGCGCAGGTGGTCGATGCCGACCAGCGCCAGCACGACGCCGCTCCCGTGCTCCACCTGCGCGACGGCCCGTTCCAGGCGCGCGGTGGTGCTGGTGCGGTCGGGCAGGAGGGTCAGCGGGTCGGTGCCGGCGGCCTCGGTGGCCCGCGCCAGGGAGCGCACCACGACGGTCAGGGTGACCAGCGCGCTGGCCATCATCAACAGGTCGCCCGCGCCCACCGCCGGGACGCCGCCGAGGCCGACCAGCAGCCCCAGCACCACCGCGGCGACGTGGACGGCGGCGGCCGGGGCTCGGAAGAAGAAGGCGGCCTCCACGGCGACCACCGCGAACAGCCACGCGTCGGCCGTGCCGTGGGAGCCCATCAGGTGGACCCCGGTGGCGATCATGGACGTCGAGAGCAGCTGGAGCAGGTGGTAGTGCGGCACCCGCAGCCGCAGGCGCAGCGCGTGCACGACCACCGCGACCACGACCGCTGTCCCGGCCAGTGCGGGCACCGCGTCCCGGTGCGGGAGGTCGGGGCGCAGCAGCGCTCCGGCCACCACGAAGCACGCGGCGGCCGCCAGCAGGGACCAGGTGGTCCGGTTGATCACCAGCGGCGTGACGCCCGCGCGGCTGGTGGTCACCTGCTCCAGCAGGACGCCGCGGACGACGCGCAGCACCGCGCGGGCGTCTCGCGGAGCAGCAGGCACCCCGTGGTCTTCGGTGCCCGGACGGGCCGCCTTGAGCGCAGGGGCCCGCCCGGTGCCCCCTCAGAGGCGCGCCGAGGACCCAGCGCTCGAGCGGGCCCGCGCGACCTCGTACAGCGCCACGCCCGCGGCCACGCCGGCGTTGAGGGACTCCACGGCACCGGCCATCGGGATCGACGCCACCAGGTCGCAGGTCTCGCGCACCAGGCGCGAGAGGCCGCGCCCCTCCGAGCCGACCACCAGCACCACGGCGCCCTCGGCCACGCGGGCGACCTCCGGGGACCCGACTGGCGCGTCGGCGTCGGCGTCGAGCCCGACGACGAAGCACCCGGCCGCCTTCGCCTGCTGCAGCGCGCGGGTCAGGTTGGTCTCCCGGGCGACCGGCAGGCGCGCGGCGGCGCCCGCCGACGTCTTCCACGCGCTGGCGGTCATCCCCGCTGCGCGGCGCTCGGGCACGAGCACGCAGGAGGCTCCGAACGCAGCGGCGGACCGCACGACGGCTCCGAGGTTGCGCGGGTCCGTGACGCCGTCGAGGGCCACCACGAGCGGCGCGCGGCCCGCAGCGGCGTCGGCCTGCAGGACGTCGGCCAGCTCGCTGTAGGCGTAGGGCGGGACCGTGAGCACGAGGCCCTGGTGGACGGTGCCGCCGGCCATCCGGTCGAGGTCGGTGCGCGTGGTCTCCAGCACCGGCAGGCCGCGGTCGGCCGCGGAGCGGAGGGCCTCGCGGACGCGGTCGTCGGTCTCGATCCGGGTGGCCACGTGCAGGGCCGTCGCGGGGACGCCGTTGCGCAGTGCCTCCACGACGGGGTTGCGACCGGCGACCGCCTCGTTGCCGGAGCGGCTCGTGGTGCTGCGGCCACCGCGGGGGGCGCCCACGGCGCCCCCGCGGCCCCCTCCGCCGGCACCGCCGCCGCCGGAGGAGGGGGCGCTGGAGGGCCCGCTGGTGGCGCCGTCGGCGCGGCGCGCCGCGGACGCGGCCCGGCGCGCCGCGGGGTGACCGGTGCGCTCCTCGGCGGGCGGGGTGGGGCCGCGGCCCTCCAGCGCGCGGCGGTTCTTGCCGCCGGTGCCGCCGCTGGGGCCCTTGCCGCTCTTGCGGATGGCGCCGCGCCGGGACGAGTTGCCGGCCATGGGATCTCCTCGGTGGACCTGGGTGTTCGGGCCGCCCGATCAGGCGGCGTGCGCGTCGTGCTGGGACGTCGTGGGAGGGGGTCAGTCGGCGGGTCGGTCGGCCAGGGACCAGCGGGCGCCGTCGGCGCCGTCCTGGACGAGGACGCCCGCCGCGGCCAGTGCGTCGCGGACGGCGTCGGAGGCCGCGAAGTCCTTCCGGGCCCGGGCCTGCGCCCGGACCTCGAGCTGCGCCTGCACGAGCGCGTCGAGCGCCGTCGCGGCGGCCGCCTCCCCTCGGCTCCCGCCGGCGGACCAGTGCGGGTCGAGCGGGTCGATGCCGAGGACGCGGACCATCGCGGTCACGTCGTTGGCCGCGGCGAGTGCGAACTGCTCGAGGCCGGCGGCGAGCAGCCGGTTGCCCTCCCGGACCGTCTCGTGCACGACCGCCAGCGCGGCGGGGACCGACAGGTCGTCGTCCAACGCCGCGGCGAACGCCCGCGGCACGTCACCGAGCACGACCTCGACGGCACCGCCGTCCCCGGCCAGCGCACCGGTCGCCCGGCCCAGGAACCCCTCGATGCGCCGCCACGCCGCGGCCGCCTCGCCCAGCGAGCGGTCGGAGAACTCCATCGACGACCGGTAGTGCGCGGAGCCCAGGTAGTAGCGCAGCTCCACGGCCCGGACCTCGGTCAGCACCTGGGAGACCAGCAGGCCGTTGCCCAGCGACTTGGACATCTTCTCGCCGCTCATGGTCACCCAGCCGTTGTGCAGCCACCAGGCGGTGAACGCGTCCCCGGCCGCCCGGGACTGGGCCTGCTCGTTCTCGTGGTGGGGGAAGCGCAGGTCCAGCCCGCCGCCGTGGATGTCGAAGGCCGGCCCGAGGTAGCGGCGGGCCATGGCCGAGCACTCCAGGTGCCAGCCCGGCCGGCCAGCGCCCCACGGGGTCGACCAGGACGCCGTGGCCGGCTCGCCGGGTTTGGCGCCCTTCCACAGGGCGAAGTCACGGGGGTCCCGCTTGCCGCGCGGGTCCGCGTCCGCCGCGGGCTCCATGTCGGCGAGGCGCTGGTGGCTGAGCTCGCCGTAGGCGGGCCAGGACCCGACGTCGAAGTAGACGTCGCCGGAACCGTCCGGCGCCACGTAGGCGTGCCCGCGGTCGACCAGCTGCCCGACCAGCGCGACCATCTCCGGGATGTGCCCGGTGGCGCGCGGCTCGTAGCTGGCGGGCAGCACGTTCAGCGCGTCGTAGGCGGCGTTGACGGCACGCTCGTTGGCGTAGGCGATCTGCCCACCACGGACGCCCGGACCGGGTCGACCGGTCCAGGATCTTGTCGTCGATGTCGGTGATGTTGCGCACGAGGGTGACCTCGGCGCCGCCGGCCCCCAGCCAGCGCCGGAGGATGTCGAAGGCGACCGCGGAGCGGACGTGCCCGATGTGCGGCGGGGACTGGACGGTCGGCCCGCACAGGTAGATGCCGACCCGGCCCGGCTCACGCGGGTGAAGGCGCGCACCGACGCCGTCGCGGTGTCGTACAGGCGGAGTGGCACCCCACCAGGTTATCGGCGCCGGGCGGGCCCTCGGTCCGCCCGGCGCCGGCGGTCAGCGGGTGGCGTGCTCCGGGGCCACCTCGATGCCGCGGCGGCCGCGCAGCCGCTGCACCACGAGGACGACGACGCCCACGGCGAGCCAGCACAGCCCGCCCACATGCGCCGTGCTGTCGGCGTCCCAGAGCACGAACGCGATGACCGGGCAGCGCGTCGATGAGCTCCTCCGCGGCCTCGCGCCAGGTGGTCATGGACGCCGGGGAGCCGCAGATGGTCAGCGTCTCGACCCGCCCGGGGTGGGCGAGCGCGAACCCGGGCGCGAGCATCCCGCCCCAGGAGCGGCCGACGACGTGCAGGCGCTCCAGGCCGAGGTGGTCCAGCAGGGAGGCGAGCTCGGCGACGAAGAGATCCACCGTCCAGCTGGCCGGGTCGGCGTCGGGCAGGTGGGTGCTGCGCCCGCAGCCCAGCTGGTCGGGGACGACGGCCCGCCCGTCGCCCGACAGCGCCGCCATCGCGAGCGTGCAGTCGTGCGCGGCACCGGGGCCGCCGTGCAGGACGACGACGGGCAGCGGCCCCCGCCGTCGCCCCCGCCGGGGTCACCGGGGGCGGGCAGCTCTCCGGTGACGCGGGACCACGTCCCGCGGCCGCGGAAGGGAGCTCGACCCTCGCGGGTGGAGGCGGGGACCACGCAGGGCGCGGCTGCTCCTGACATGCGCCCTCCGGCGGCCCCGGGGAGCCGCGAGACTGCACGGCCGGTGACCCTCGCACGGGGGACGCTGCGTCGAACTCCTGTCGCGCCGCCCGGACGCCGGTCACTACCGTCGGGGCATGCCTCACACCGTCAAGGGCGTCGTCGCCCTCAGCCAGGGAGCTCCCGTGGAGCTCGTCGACGTCGTCGTCCCCGACCCCGGACCGTTCGAGGCCGTCGTCGACGTCCAGGCCTGCGGCGTCTGCCACACCGACCTGCACTACCGCGAGGGCGGCATCTCCGACGACTACCCGTTCCTGCTCGGGCCACGAGGCCGCGGGCGTGGTCTCCGCCGTCGGCGAGGGCGTCACGGACGTCGCCGTGGGCGACTACGTCGTCCTCAACTGGCGCGCCGTCTGCGGGCACTGCCGCGCCTGCCGCCGCGGCCGGCCCTGGTACTGCTTCGACACCCACAACGCCGCCCAGAGGATGACGCTGGCCGACGGCACGCCGCTGTCCCCCGCGCTGGGCATCGGCGCGTTCGCCGCGAAGACGCTCGTCGCACGCCGGGCAGTGCACCAAGGTCGACCCGGCCCTGCCGGCGACCGCGGCGGGCCTGCTGGGCTGCGGGATCATGGCGGGCTTCGGCGCCGCGGTGAACACCGGCGCCGTCACCCGCGGAGACTCCGTGGCGGTCATCGGCTGCGGGGGCGTCGGCGACGCCGCGATCGCGGGCGCGGTGCTCGCGGGGGCGACGACGGTGATCGCCGTCGACGTCGACGACCGCAAGCTCGAGGTCGCGACGCGCTTCGGCGCCACGCACACCGTGAACAGCCGCACCGTTGACGGCGGTGACGCCGTCGAGGCGATCAGGGCCCTGACCGGTGGCAACGGCGCCGACGTCGTGGTCGACGCGGTGGGGCGCCCGGAGACCTACCGGCAGGCGTTCTACGCCCGGGACCTGGCGGGCACGGTCGTCCTCGTCGGCGTGCCGACGCCGGAGAGCACCCTGGAGCTGCCGCTGCTCGACGTCTTCGGGCGCGGCGGCGCCCTCAAGAGCAGCTGGTACGGCGACTGCCTCCCCTCGCGGGACTTCCCCCTGCTCGCCGCGCTGGCGCTGCAGGGCCGGTTCCCGCTGCAGGACTTCGTCTCCGAGACCGTCGGGCTCGGCGGCGTCGAGGCGGCGTTCGCCGCGATGGGCCGCGGCGACGTGCTGCGCTCGGTGGTCGTGCTGTGAGCGGCTCGAGCGGGCAGCTGCGCCTGGACACGGGCACCGCGGCGGGGACGTTCTCCCTGGACGGGCAGACGTTCGACGTCGAGAACACCGTGCTGGTCCTGGGCGACGACGCCGAGTGCCTCGTCGTCGACGCCCCCCACGACCTGGAGGCCATCGCCGCGCTCGTCGGCACGCGCCGCGTGGTGGCCGTGGTGTGCACCCACGCCCACGACGACCACGTGCGCCTGGCACCGGCCGCCGGGGAGCGCTTCGCCGCACCGGTGCTGCTGCACCGCGCCGACCTCGGGCTGTGGACGCTGACCCACCCCGCCGTCGCCCCGAGCGAGCTGCTGGAGGACGGGCAGGTGCTCACCGTCGCCGGCACCGAGGTGCACGTGCTCCACACCCCGGGCCACTCCCCCGGGTCGGTCTGCCTCTACGTCCCGGCGCTGGAGACGGTGCTCACGGGAGACACCCTCTTCGCCGGCGGACCCGGCGCCACGGGGCGCTCGTTCAGCGACTTCCCGACCATCGTCGAGTCCATCCGCGAGCGGCTGCTCGCCCTGCCGCCGGGCACCACCGTGGGCCCGGGGCACGGCGGCACCACGACGGTGGGCGACGAGGCCCCGCACCTGCAGGAGTGGGTCGACCGCGGTCACTGACGGCCCGGACGGACGAGGCCCCCGCACCGGGTGGGTGCGGGGGCCTCGTCGTCCCAGCCCGCCGGGATCGACCGGCGGGTGGGCGCGGGATCAGGAGACGGTGAAGCGCTTGTCCTTGTTGTTCGTGCCAGCCGGGAAGAACCCGCCGGAGGTGACGCCGCTGGCCGGGTTCAGGTAGGCGATGTTGTGCACCTGCTGGGGGCTGCGGCTGAAGGCGATCGCGTTGCCGTCGGTCGGCGTGATGTTCAGCTCGCCGTGGACCGTGATGCCCTGGTCGTCGTCGGACTTGCCGTCGAGGGAGTCACGGGCGTCGGAGATCTTGTTGCCGGCGTCAGCGAGCCCGTACTGGTACAGGCCCACCCGGATGGTCGCGGCGTGGTACGCCTCGACCGCCAGGATGCCGGCAGCGGCCTCGAGGTAGGTCTTGTTGGTGATCAGGGGCGCGCCGCCCTTGTAGGCGGTCACGCCGAGGTCCTCGAAGATGAAGGCGCCGAGCAGGAAGCTCGCGTCGTCCTTGAAGGGGTCGAAGCTCTGCCCCTTGGAGATCAGACCGGCAGCGGTCGCCGCGGCCGTGAAGGCGTCCGTGAAGTTGATCGCCGGGCGGGAGACGGCGGAGCCGCCCAGGGCGCTGCGCAGGAACTTGACGTGGGCGAGCTCGTCGCCCGCGATCTCCTTCGCGGCGGCGCGGACCTGCTTGTCCTTGAAGTTGACCTTGTAGCCACCCACGACGCCGCCCTTGGAGCAGGTGCCGTTGGTCAGCGAGTCGTCCAGGCCGTAGCCGTTCACGGCGCGGGAGTAGAACTCCGCCTCGAGGTACTCGAGGTTCAGGGCGAAGTTCAGGATGGCGACGTCGGAGATGGCGTCGTTGCTTCCGACCGGGATGTCGCCGTTCTTGTCGGCGGCCATCGCCGGGCTGGCCAGGGCGGTGGCGCCGATGACGCCGAGCCCCGCCACGCCGGCCCCGCGCAGGAAGTTCCTGCGGTCGGCCTCGTTCTCAGCGCTGCGAGTGATCATGTCCGTGACGAGCTTCTTGCCGAACATCGCGTTCCCCCTTGTGAGTCCCAGGAGGTCGCCTTCGGCCTCCCTTGCGTCACCCGTTCGGAGAGCCGGAGCGTCCGGATGGGTGACGACCTAGGCAAACTCGCACGAATCTGGACAGAACGCCCACCTGTGGGCCGTTGGGCGGCGATTCGCGGCGGACGGTGACGGTAGCTCTTGCCTGAGTCACCACGGCGCGTCGCCCCGGCGTCGCGGGCACCCGGTGTTGCCGCGCCCGCGGGACGGCGGAATGCTCGGCCGGGGGACACGACCCGATCCCGGACCCCGAGGAGGAGAACGCATGGCGGACTACACCCTGCCCG
Organism: uncultured Actinomycetota bacterium; assembly: GCA_963781365.1. GTDB lineage: Bacteria > Actinomycetota > Actinomycetes > Actinomycetales > Quadrisphaeraceae > Quadrisphaera. The sequence goes on from CAWAFR010000010.1 coordinate 74,592, forward strand.
ACCTGCCCTACGACTACAGCGCCCTCGAGCCGCACATCAGCGGCACGATCATGCAGCTGCACCACGACAAGCACCACGCCACCTACGTGGCCGGGCGCCAACACCGCGCTGGAGCAGATGGCCGAGGCCCGCGCCAACGGACAGCTTCGGCTCCATCACCGGCCTCGAGAAGAACCTCGCCTTCAACCTCGGCGGGCACATCAACCACTCGATCTTCTGGCCGAACCTCTCCCCCGACGGCGGCGACAAGCCCGTCGGCGAGCTGGCCGCCGCGATCGACGAGTTCTTCGGCTCCTTCGACGGGTTCCGGGCGCACTTCACCGCCAACGCCCTGGGCATCCAGGGCTCGGGCTGGTCGATCCTGGCCTGGGACTCCGTCGGTCAGCGGCTCGTCATCGTCCAGCTCTACGACCAGCAGGGCAACGTCGCCCGTCGACGCTGGTGCCGGTCCTCATGCTGGACATGTGGGAGCACGCGTTCTACCTGGACTACAAGAACGTGAAGCCCGACTACGTCAAGGCGTGGTGGAACGTCGTCAACTGGGCCGACGTCGCCGCGCGCTACGACGCCGCGAAGACGAAGACCGCGGGGCTCGTCCTGCCGGCCTGACCCCCACCGCCCCGTGACGACGGGCGCCGGACCACCCCCGAGGTGGCCCGGCGCCCGTCGTCATGCCGGGGGCGCGGGCGGGTCGACGGCCACGACGAGGGCCGTCGCGACGGCGGCGACGCCCTCGCCGCGGCCGGTCAGCCCCAGGGCGTCGGTCGTGGTGCCGGAGACCGAGACCGGTGCCCCGCAGGCCGCCGACAGGACGGCCTCCGCCTCGGCGCGCCGCGTGCCCACCTTCGGGCGGTTCCCGACCACCTGGACGGCGACGTTGCCGATCTCGAAGCCCGCGGCGCGCACGCGCCGGGCCGCCTCGGCGAGCAGCACGGCCCCGGGAGCCCCCGCCCACTGCGGCTCGGCGGTGCCGAAGTGGGCGCCGAGGTCGCCGACGCCCGCGGCGGAGAACAGGGCGTCGCACGCCGCGTGGGCCGCGACGTCTGCGTCGGAGTGGCCCGCCAGACCGCGCTCCCCCGGCCACAGGAGCCCTGCCAGGTGCAGCGGGCGCCCAGAACCCTCCGAGGCCACCGCGTGCACGTCGACCCCGACCCCCACGCGGGGGAGGACGCTCACCGGAGCGCCCCGACGGCTGCTGCCCGGTGGGCGTCCAGCAGGGCGGCGGCGACGACGAGGTCGACGGGACGGGTCACCTTGAGGGCCTCCTCGTGGCCGGGGATCACGTGCACGCCGGCGCCGAGGCGCTCGGCGAGCGTGGCGTCGTCGGTGGCTGCCCGTGCGGCTGCTGCCGCCCCGGGATCCGCGGCAGCGGCGTGAGCCCGCTCCAGCACTGCGCGCCGGAAGCCCTGGGGCGTCTGGACCAGGCGCAGCGCGTCGCGGTCGAGCAGGGAGCCCGTCGGCGCGCCACCGGCGTCGACACCGACCGCGCGGACGGTGTCGGTGACCGCCAGGCCGGGCACCACGACGTCGTGCCCGGCGATCACCGCAGCCGCCACCGCAGCGACCTGGGCGGACGGGGTCAGGCACCGGGCGGCGTCGTGGACCAGGACGACGTCGACTCCAGGGTCGAGAGCGCCGATGCCCGCCGCGACCGACGACCGGCGGTCAGCCCCGCCCGCGACAGCGAGGACGGCGCAGCCGGCGGCTGACGCAACTGGCCCGACGAGGGCCACCGACTCCGCCTCGCGCCCCGCGGGGACCACCAGCACGAGCTGGGAGCACACCCCGGACAGGAGCACCCGCTCCGCCGCGTGGGCGAGCAGCGGGCGGCCGTCCAGCAGGACGAACGCCTTGGGCGCCCCCGCCGCCAGCCGGGTCCCTGACCCGGCGGCGACGAGGACGCAGGCCGTGCTCAGCTGGCGAGGACCTCGTCGAGCAGGGCCTCGGCCCGCGCTTCCTCGGTCTTCTCCGCCAGGGCCAGCTCGGAGACGAGGATCTGGCGCGCCTTGGCCAGCATCCGCTTCTCCCCCGCCGACAGCCCGCGGTCCTGGTCACGGCGGTACAGGTCACGCACGACCTCGGCCACCTTGATCACGTCACCGGACGCCAGCTTCTCGAGGTTCGCCTTGTAGCGGCGCGACCAGTTGGTCGGCTCCTCGGTGTAGGGCTGGCGGAGCACCCCGAACACGCGGTCCACCCCGGCCTTGTCGACCACGTCACGCACACCGACGAGATCGCAGTTCTCCGCCGGGACCTCGATCGTCAGGTCGCCCTGGGCGACCTTCAGCCGCAGGTAGACCTTCTCCTCACCGCGGATCGTGCGGTTCCTGATCTCTTCGATGAGAGCCGCCCCGTGGTGGGGGTAGACAACCGTCTCGCCGACCTTGAACGCCATCAGCAGATCCCCTTTCGCGATCTCCAGAATACCACGGCGGCAGCGCTCCCCCCACGGCCGAGCGCGCCGTTCCCGCAGGTCAGCGCGGTGCTGGTCGGGTGGCGTCCCGGCCTGCCGGGTTGACACGGAGCCCATCGGCGTGCTGCGGGCGCGGACCCGCTGCGGCCGCGGGGGGCCGGGTGCCGAGTCGCTGCCGGGCCGGGGCGCCGGGGATCGGTAGGCTCCGCGGCGTGCACCTCCCACGACGGGTCCTGGCCGCGAGCGCGCTGGCAGCGGCAGCGCTCACCACCGCCACCGGCTGCACGGCCACCAACCCGCAGCAGACCGCCGAGCCGTACTCCCCGGGCGCCGCCGCGGCGACCACCCTGGGGACCGTGCACGTCGCAGGCCTGTTCGTGGCCTCCGCCGGCGAGGGTCCCGCGGCGCTGGTCGCCCGGATCGTCAACACCGGCACCGACGCCGCCACCGTCGAGATCTCCGACCAGGGCTCCTCGGGCCTGTCGGGCTCCTTCGACGTCGACCCCGCCTCGACCCTCGACGTCGGCCCCACCGGCGAGGACGGTCCCGAGGTCGACAGCCTGGACTCCCCGCCCGGCACGGTGCTGGAGATGACCATCGCCACGGGCGGGAGGAGCACCACCGTCGCGGTGCCCGTCCTCGACGGCACCCTCGAGCAGTACGCCCCCTACGTCCCGACCGCGGCGCCGTCGTCGTCGCCGAGCACCACGCCGACGCCCGAGGTCACGTCCTCGCCGAGCGCGACGGGCACCCGCACCGGCAGCCCCAGCCCCAGCCGCTCCGCGTCGGCCTCCCCGTCCGGCACCGCCAGCGCGTCGGCGACGGGCTGACGCGCCGGGGCGCCTCAGCCGACCGGCGCCTCGACCTTGTAGCCGAGCCCGCGCACGGTCACGAGGAAGCGGGGGTCGGAGGGGTCGTCCTCGACCTTGGCGCGCAGACGCTTGACGTGGACGTCGAGGGTCTTCGTGTCGCCGACGTAGTCCGACCCCCACACCCTGTCGATCAGCTGGCCGCGGGTGAGCACCCGCCCCGCGTTGCGCAGGAGCAGCTCGAGCAGCTCGAACTCCTTCAGGGGCAGCCGCACCGCCTCGCCGCGCACCGTGACCACGTGCCGGTCGACGTCCATCCGCACCGGGCCCACCTCCACGGCGGAGGGCACGAGGTCCTCCGGCTCGCTGCGGCGCCGGAGGACGGCCCGCACCCGCGCCAGGAGCTCTCGGGCCGAGTAGGGCTTGGTGACGTAGTCGTCGGCGCCGAGCTCGAGCCCGACGACGACGTCGACCTCGGAGTCCTTCGCCGTGAGCATGATCACCGGCACCGCGCTGCGGGCCCTCAGCTGGCGGCAGACCTCGGTGCCGGGCACGCCCGGCAGCATCAGGTCGAGCAGCACCAGGTCGGCGCCGCTGCGGTCGAACGCCGCCAGCGCCGACGGGCCGTCGGCGGCGACCTCCACCTCGTAGCCCTCCCGCCGCAGCAGGTAGGACAGCGGGTCGCTGAAGGACTCCTCGTCCTCGACCAGCAGCACCCTCGTCATCGGGACCCCACCTCTCCTGTGCCCGCCCCGGCGCCCGCGGCCCCGGTGGCGCCACCGGTGCTCGTGGCACCGGCCGTTCCGTCGTCGCGCGCCCTGCGGCGCGGGGGTGCCTCCGGCACCCTCAGCGTGAACGTGGAGCCCTGCCCCTCCTGGCTCCAGAGCAGCACCTCGCCGCCGTGGCCGGCGACGACGTGCTTGACGATGCTCAGCCCCAGCCCGGTGCCGCCGGTGGCCCGCGAGCGGGCCGGGTCGACGCGGTAGAACCGCTCGAAGATGCGCTCGCGGTCGGCCGCGGCGATGCCGAGGCCCTGGTCGCTGACGCTGATCTCGACGTGCCCGACGACGCCGGGCTCGCTGTCGCGGCGCACGCCGACCCCCACGCGGGTGCCCGGGTCGGAGTAGCGGACGGCGTTGTCGACGAGGTTGCGCACCGCGGTGGTGAGCAGCTCGGCGTCACCGACCACCTCGGCCCCGGTCGGCTCGCCGAGCTCCAGGGAGATGCCGCGGGCGCCGGCGGTGGTGCTGCACCGGTCGACGGCCTCGGCGACGACGTCGTCGAGGTCGACCCGCTCGGCGGCGGCCAGCGGCTCGCCGTCCTGGAGCCGCGACAGCTCGACGACGTCGTGCACGAGCACCGCCAGGCGGCGCGCCTCGACGCCCATGCGGGCGGCGAAGCGGCGCACCGCCTCCGGGTCGTCGGCGGCGCCGTCCATCGCCTCGGCCAGCACGGAGACCGCACCGACCGGGGTCTTCAGCTCGTGGCCGACGTTCACCACGAAGTCGCGGCGCACCTGCTCCAGGCGGCGCGCCTCGGTGCGGTCGCTGCCGAGCACGAGCACGTGGAAGAGGCCCAGCGGGGCCACGCGCAGGGACAGCGCGCGCCGCGCGGTGCCGCTGGAGGGGACGCGCACGTCGACGTCGACCTCGCGGACCTCACCGTCGGCGCGGACCGCGCGGACCGCGGCGAGCAGGTCGGCGTCGTCGACGGCCCCGCGGCGCACCAGCCCGACGGCGTGCGCCGCCGGGGAGGCGCGCACCACGGCGTCGGAGACGTCGAGCACGACGGCCGGCCCCCCGAGCACCGCCAGCACCTCCGGCACGCCGGCGGGGAGGTCCTCGGGCTGGGCCGGGACGGGTGGCGCGACGGCGCCCGCGTCACCGCTGCGCACGGCCAGGGCGACGAGGCAGCCCACGACCAGCCCCAGGAGGGCGGCCGCCACGACGGAGGCCTGCACGTCGGCCACAGTAGGGGTGGCGGCGAGCGCGCCTGCTGCCCCGCGTCCGTCCGGGGCCTTCCTCGTGCTCGGTTCGCCGCGTGTTCACCCTCGCACCTGGCACCGTTCACCGGAGGGCGCCAGGCTCTCGCCGACAGGACCCGGTCGTCCCCCGCTGCCGCTGACCGGCCGGAGCGACGACCACCGATGCGTCAGGAGACCCCCCGCGTGCGCGACCTCTTCCACTCCGAGCTCGACCAGCTCGCCGAGCGCCTCCAGGAGATGTGCGGCCTGGTGGGAGCCGCCATGGGCAGCGCCACCCGCGCCCTGCTCGCCGCCGACCTCCGCCTCGCCGAGAGCGTGATCGCGGCCGACGTGCAGATCGACGAGGCGCAGCGCGAGCTCGACGAGCGCGCCGTCGACATCCTGGCCCGCCAGGCCCCCGTGGCCACCGACCTGCGCGTCGTGGTGGCCTCGCTGCGCATGAGCTCCTCCCTGGAGCGCATGGGCGACCTGGCCCGTCACGTCGCCCTGCTGGCGCGGCTGCGCTACCCCCACAAGGCGCTCCCGGGCGACGTGGAGCTGATCTTCGCGGAGATGGGCGCCACCGCGCAGCGCATCGCCTCCAAGGCGGGGCGCGTCATCGCCACCCGCGACCTCGCGCTGGCTGCCGAGCTGGCGAAGGACGACGACGCCCTCGACGACCTGCACCGCCAGGTGTTCGCCCTGATGGCGTCGGACACGTGGACCGCCTCGGCGGGGACCACCGCCGACGTCACCCTCGCCAGCCGCTTCTACGAGCGATACGGCGACCACGCGGTCTCCCTGGCCAAGCGCATCACCTACCTCGTCACCGGCGAGTACGACACGGCACCCGACCCCGCCACCACCACCTGACGCCACCCGAGACGCGCCAGAAGCACGAGGAGCCCCCGGCCGGTCGGCCGGGGGCTCCTCGTGCGTCCTGGGTCGACGGCGCGCGGGTCAGCGGCCCTGGTTGGCGACGGCGGCGGCGGCCGTCGCGGCGGCCTCCGGGTCGAGGTAGCGGCCGCCGGGGACCGTGGGGCGCAGGTCGTCGTCGAGGTCGTAGTGCAGCGGGATGCCGGTGGGGATGTTGAGCCCGGCGATGGCCTCGTCGGAGATGCCGTCGAGGTGCTTGACCAGCGCGCGCAGCGAGTTGCCGTGGGCGGCGAGCAGCACGGTCGCGCCCGGCCCGCAGGTCGGGCACCACGGACTCGTGCCAGTACGGGAGCATCCGGTCGACGACGTCGGCGAGGCACTCCGTCAGCGGCGCGTCTGCCCCGAGGTCGGCGTAGCGCGGGTCGGCGTCCTGGCTGAACTCGCTGCCCACCTCGATCGGCGGCGGCGGGACGTCGTAGGAGCGGCGCCACGTCATGAACTGCTCCTCGCCGAACTCCGCGAGGGTCTGCTTCTTGTCCTTGCCCTGCAGGGCGCCGTAGTGGCGCTCGTTGAGGCGCCAGCTGCGCGCGCACCGGGATCCAGTGGCGGTCGGCGGCGTCGAGGGACAGGTGCGCGGTGGTGATGGCGCGGCGCAGCAGCGAGGTGTGGACGACGTCGGGCAGCAGGCCCGACTCCTCCAGCAGCGTCCCGCCGCGCGAGGCCTCGGCGCGGCCCTTCTCCGAGAGGGGCACGTCGACCCAGCCGGTGAAGAGGTTCAGGGCGTTCCACTCGCTCTCGCCGTGGCGCAGCAGCAGCAGGGTGCTCATGCTCGCGACCCTAGCCAACGCCGGTCGGCGCCAGCGACGCGAGCCGGAGCCGGGCGGGACGGTCAGGCGCCGCGGCGCAGGGCGCGGCGTCCAGCCCTGGCGGCGGCGTAGCTGCGCAGCACGCCGTCGGCGCTGGCGCCCCACCCGAACCGCTCCGCGTGCGCGCGGGCACCGGCACCGAGCGCTGCCCGGCGCGCCGGGTCGGCGACCAGCGCCCCGAGCACCCGCGCCCACTCCGCGGGGTCGTGCCCGTCGACGAGCGCTCCGGAGGCGCCGTCGGCGACGGCGGTGACCAGGCCCCCCACCCGGGCGGCCACCACGGGCGTGCCGCACGCCTGGGCCTCCAGGGCCACCAGGCCGAAGGACTCGTTGTGACTGGGCACGGCCACCAGGTCGGCCGCGCGGAACCACTGCGGCATGGCGTCGCGGGAGGCGGGGGGCTCGAAGCGGACGACGTCGGGGACGCCGGGCACCCCCGCCAGGCCCAGGACGCGCGCCAGCGCCGCCAGGTCTTGGGCCGAGCCACCGCTGCCGGAGCGCCCGCCGACCACCGGCACGACGAGCCGGTGGCGCAGGTCGGGGCCCTCGCGGCGCAGCATCTCGGCGGCGGCGCGCAGCAGCACGTCGGGGGCCTTGAGGGGCTGGACGCGGCCGGCGAAGAGCAGGACGACCGCGTCGGCGCGCAGGCCCAGCTCCGCGCGGGCGGCGGCGCGTCCGCCGTCGGGCCCGGGGCCGGGCGAGAAGCGCGCCAGGTCGACGCCGGGCGGCACGACGTCGACCCGCGCGGGGTCGGCGCCGTAGAGCCCGACGAGCTCCGCGGCCTCCTCCGCGGTGCTCGCGACGAGGCGGTCGGCGGCGGCGACCACCTGGTCCTCGCCGATGACGCGGACCGCGGGCTCCGGGCGCGTCACCGGCGGCGAGGTGGGCGTTCTTGACCCGGGCGATGGTGTGGGCCGTGTGCACCAGCGGCACGCCCCAGCGGTCGGCGGCGAGGTCGCCCACCTGCCCGGAGAGCCAGTAGTGGGAGTGCACCAGGTCGTACCAGCCGGCGTCGTGCGCGCGCCTCGGTGCGCAGGACGCCCGCGGCGAAGGCGCACATCTGGGCCGGCAGGTCCTCCTTGGCGAGTCCCTCGTAGGGCCCGGCGGCCACGTGGCGGACCAGCACCCCGGGCGCCAGCTCGACCACCGGCGGCGCGTCCGAGGAGCGGGCCCGGGTGAAGACCTCCACCGCCGTCCCGCGCCGCGCCAGCTCCGAGGCCAGCTCGACGACGTAGACGTTCATGCCGCCGGCGTCACCGGTGCCGGGCTGGTCGAGCGGGGAGGTGTGCATGCTGACCATCGCGACCCGCCGCGGCTGCTCGGGGCCCAGCGGGGAGCGCAGGTGGCGCTGTTCCGGGCTCGGGCGGAGGCGTCGGCGGTGCACGGCGCGACGCTACCCAGGACGGGGCCGCCGCGCCGCACCGGAGAGCCCGACCGGGGAGCCCGGCCGGGCGCACCCCACCCGCCCGTCAGCCCGCCCGCGGCCGGACCTGGCAGCATGCCGCCGCGTGCCCGCACCCCGCCCGCGGCCGGTGGGCCGCCCGACCCGCGGCACCACGGGCACCAACCGGCTGCGGCGCGTCGACCGCTGGCTGACCGGTCCGGGGGCGGCGGTGCTGCGGGGCGCGTCCGACCCGCTGGTGGTCGACCTCGGCTACGGGGCCTCCGGGGTGACCACGATCGAGATGGCGGCGCGGCTGCGGGCCGTCCGCGGCGACGTCGAGGTGGTCGGGCTGGAGATCGACCCGGAGCGCGTCGAGACGGCGCGCCGCGACGCCGTCCGGCTCGGCGTCGACGGGGCGGCCGGAGGAGCGGGCGGCGTCGCGTTCGCCCTGGGGGGCTTCGAGCTCGGCGGCCCCGGCGTCCTGCGGGGGCGGCGCCCGGTGGTGGTGCGGGCCGCGAACGTCCTCCGCCAGTACCCGGTGGCCGAGGTGGAGGCGGCGTGGGCGCTGGTGGCCTCCCGCCTGGCGCCGGGCGGGCTGCTCCTGGACGTCACCTGCGACGAGGTGGGACGCCGGGCGGCGTGGCTGGCGGTCGGCGACGACGGCCGCCCGCGCTCCCTGGTCCTGTCGCTGCGCCTGGCGGGGCTGGAGCGGCCCGGCGTCGTCGCCGAGCGGCTGCCCAAGGCGCTCATCGAGCGCAACGTGCCCGGCGAGGGCGTGCACGGGTGGCTCGCGGCCCTGGACGAGGCGTGGGCCCGGGAGGCGCCCCTGGCGGTCTTCGGCGTCCGCCAGCGGTTCGCCGCGACGTGCGCCCGGGTGCGCGCTCAGGGCTGGCCGGTGCTGGGGCCGCCGCAGCGCTGGCGCCTGGGGGAGGTCGCCGTCGCGGCGGCCGCCGTCGGCCTGTGACCCGCGGTGGGCCTCTGGGTCACCAGCCGCCGTAGGGGCCCTGCGAGGTGCGGCCCCCGGGGCCCTGCACGGAGCGCAGCGCCGGGCGCACGCCCGCGAGGAACACGGCGGCAGCGGCCACGGCGAGGATCGCCAGGAAGCCGAGCGCGTTGAGGATGCCGGCCACCGGGAGGGCCAGGAACCCGATGGCGGTGGCGACCGCCGTGATGGCCACCCACAGCGGCTTGGTCTGCTTGCCGGCGGCCACGTAGGCGCTCGCCCGGAAGCGCACGGCCTCGACGAGGGCCCACAGCTCCAGGCCGAACGCGGCCACGCTCAGGACCCAGAAGACGATGCCCTGGCCCGCTGCGATGGTCCCCATCCGGTGATCGTAGGCGGCGGCGCGGTCGCCGGAGCGGTCTGCGCTCCTCAGCGCGTGTCGAGCAGGATCGTGACCGGGCCGTCGTTGACGAGCTCGACGGCCATGTCGGCCCCGAAGACCCCGGTGCCCACCCGCAGGCCGCGCCGGCGCAGCCCCGCGACGACCGCGTCGACGAGCGGCTCGGCCTCCGGCCCGCGCGCCGCCCCGGACCACGAGGGGCGACGGCCCCTGCTGATGTCGGCCAGCAGCGTGAACTGGCTGACGACGAGGACGCCCGCTCCGGCCTCCACCGCTGAGGTGTCGTCGCGCAGCACCCGCAGGTCGGCGACCTTGCGCGCCACCAGCTGGGCGTCGTCGGGCCCGTCTCCGACGGCGACGCCCACGAGCACCACCAGCCCCGGCCCGTCGAGCTCCGCCACCACCTCGCCGCCGACGACGACCCGCCCCGAGGCGGCCCGCTGGACGACCGCCCTCACCGGCGGGTCACAGCAGGCCGTCGGGCAGGGAGCGGTGGGCTCCCGCCGCCGCTCCCGGCGCGGGCAGCGGGTCGGGCAGCGCGGGGACGACGGCGCCCACCGGCCTGCCGTGCCCGAGCACCGGCTCGCGCGCCAGCTCGGCGAGCACCGGCGCGTCGACGCCGAGGGCGCGCAGGACGGCGACGAGCACCACCGCGCGCGGCCGGGAGGCGCCGTCGGCCACCTTCAGGGCGATGCCGCGCCCGTCGGGCAGGCCGGCGCCGTAGACGCCCTCGGCACCGTCCTTGGCGACCAGCCCCGGCACCCCGGCCATCAGCCGCGTGACGTCGCGGCCCGTGCCGCCGACCATCTCGGGGTGCGCGCTCATGGCCCGGGCGACCGCGGCCTCGGCGCTGCCGGGCGCGCGGACGGGGGCCGCGGCGATGGTGCCGAACGCGCGCGCCAGGCCCGACAGGGGCAGTGAGTGCAGGGGCGCGCCGCACCCGTCGACGGTCGTCAGGTTGTGGGCGCTCACGCCCAGGTCCGCGACAGTCGCCCGCACCTGCCGCTGCAGCGGGTGCCCGACGTCGAGGTAGGAGCCGGTGTCCCAGCCCGCCGCCACGCAGGTCGCCAGCATCGCCGCGTGCTTGCCCGAGCAGTTCTGCGCCAGCGAGGAGGGGCCGTACCCCGCGGCGCGCCACGCGGCAGCCGCCTCGACGCCGTAGGGCACGTCGGGGGTGTTGCGCAGCGCGGACGCCCCGAGCCCGGCGCGGGCCAGCAGGCGGAGCGCGCCGTCGAGGTGGCGCTCCTCGCCCGAGTGGCTGGCGGCCGCCAGGGCCAGGAGCGCCCGCTCGTCGTCGTCGGGGTGGTCACCGGTGCCGAGCTCGAGCCCCGCCTGCAGGCAGGCGACCGCCTGCAGGGGCTTCAGCGACGACCGCGGCCAGATCCGCACGTGCGGGTCGCCCACCGCGGCCACGACGTCGCCGTCGGGGTCGGTGACCACGAGGTGGCCCAGGTGCACGGACTCCACCAGCGGGCCGCGGACGACGGCGGCCAGAGGGCGGGCGCGCAGCGCGAGCGAGAGGTCGAGGACGGGGCCCGCCGCCGGGGCCGCGGGGTCGGGGCCGGGGGCGTTCGACGTCACCCCCGCACTCTCCCGCACCCCGGGGACCGCGCGAGCACCGGCTGGGTGGTCGACGAGCGGCCGAGAGGTGGTCGAGGGACGGCCGATGGACGGCTCGTCGGCGCCGGAGGGGGCTGAGGTGCGGGAGAGTTCAGGGGTGACGGGTGAGCAGGCCGCTGGGGCGGGAGGCGCTCCGCCGCTCCCGCCGGCGGCCGCGGGCCCCTCGACCACCCCGCCGGCAGCCCCCCGACGACCCCGCCGACGGCCTCCAGGACGGCCCCGTCGCCCTCCGCAGCCGCTGCCGCGGCCCTGTCCGTGGGAGCGGTCCTGGTGGCCGCGGTCCTGCTCTCCCCGGCCGCGGTGCGGGTGGGGCTGGTGGGTGCCCTCCAGCTGGTGGGGCTCCTCGCGGCGCTCGCCGGGGTGGCGCGCCACCGCCCCGCGCGGGCCGTGGTGTGGCTGTCGCTGCTGGCGGCGGCAGCGCTCTACTCCGTCGCCTGGTGGTTCGTGGTGGTCGAGGCGGGCCCGGTGCAGGTGGCGGTGAGCTGCACCGCCGCCTTCGTGGTGCTCGGCCGCGTGGTGGTGCTGGTGGGGCGCCAGTCCGAGCACGACGCCGCGGTCGACGCCGTCGACGTGGCCCTGCTGGCCATCGCCGCCGCGTCCGCGTCGCTCACGCTGGTGGCGGTGCTCCACACCGAGCCCCGCAGCGCCGGCGCCACCGCCGAGACCTGGCTGGCGGCGCAGGCCGCCGGGGCCGTGGTCTTCGCTGCGGCGGCCGCGTGGGCGGTGGCCACCGGGCGCGCCCGCAGCAGCGCGGTGCGGCTGCTGCTCGCCACCGCCGGCGGCCTGGTCGCGTGGAACCTGCTGACCATCGCGCTGGCCGTGGGCCCGGGGTACGTGCCGGGCTCGGCGGCCGACGCCGCCCTGGTGCCGGCGTGGCTCGCGCTGGTCGCCGCCGCGTGGGCGCCGTCGATGCGGGCGCTGGGACGCCCGGTGGCACCGACGGACCGCCGCTTCCCCGGCACGCTGGCCGTGCTGGGCGCCCTGGTGACCCTCGTGGTGCTCCCCGGGCTCGTCCGGTGGACGGACAGCGTCCAGCCGGTCCCCGTCGTCGTCGCCTCGGCGGCCACCGTGGTCCTGCTGGTGCTGCGGCAGGTGCTCGCCGCGCGCAGCGCCCGCCGCAGCGGCGACGTCGACGCCCTGACCGGGCTCGGGTCCCGGCGCAGCCTCGTGCAGGCGCTCGCGGCGAGGCTGTCAGACCCCACCAGCGACCCGGCGCTGCTCTGCGTGGTCGACCTGGAGGCCTTCGGAGACGTCAACGCCACCCGCGGGCACGCGGCGGGCGACCGCGCGCTGGCCGGGGCCGCGGCGCGGCTCACCGCCGCCGCCCCGGACGGCGCCCGGGTGTACCGGGTCGGTGGTGACGCCTTCGCGGTGCTCTCCGCCGCCGGCCGCGACGTCGACGGCGTGGCCCCCCCGGCGTCCGACCAGGTGCTGCACGGGTCGCCCGAGCGAGCTTCCGACCGGGTCCTCGACCGAGCGCCCGACCGGGTCCTCGGCACCTGCGCCGACGACGGCGGCGGTGACGGGTGCGGTGGCGGCACGGCGCCCGAGCCCGGTCCCTCGGCGGGGGCGCACCGGCTGCTGGAGGCGCTCGCCGCCCCGGTGGCGGTGCCGGGCGGTGAGGTGCGGCTGCGGGCCCGCGCCGGCGAGGTGCTCCTGCCCGGGCTCCCCACCGCCGACCCCGACGACGCCGCCGCGGTGGCCCTGACGGCCACCGCGCAGCTCGGGGACGCCGAGCTCGCGCTCGGCGAGGCCGTGCGCCGCCGGCTGCCGGTGGTCCGCGCGACGCCGCACCTGATCGCTGCCCGGCACGACGAGCGGGTCCTGGCGGCGCGCCTGCCGTCGGCCCTGGCCGGCGGCGAGGTGGTGCCCCACTACCAGCCGATCGTCAGGCTCGGCGCGACCCGTGACCTCGACGAGCTGGCCGGTTACGAGGCCCTGGCGCGGTGGGAGCACCCGGAGCGGGGCACCCTCGGCGCCGACCGCCTGGTGCCGCTGGCCGAGCGGCTCGGCGTGGTGCGCGACGTCGACGAGGCGGTCCTGCGGGTGGCGCTGGCCGACTGCGCCCGCTGGCGCGCCGCCGGAGCGCACCACCGCACGGTCTCGGTCAACGCCTCGGCGAGCTCCCTGCTGCGGGAGGACCTGGTCGACGTCGTCCTCGACGCGCTGGCCCGGGCCGGCCTGCCGGGCGCGGCGCTGGTGCTGGAGATCACCGAGGGGTCGTGGCTCACCGACCGGCGCCGCATCGCGGCGCGGCTCGCGGGGCTGCGCGAGCGGGGCGTGCGCGTCGCCGTCGACGACTTCGGCACCGGCTACGCGTCGCTGGACTACCTGGTCAGCTTCCCCGTCGACTCCTTGAAGGTCGACCGGTCGCTGGTGGTGCGGGTCGCCGAGCCGGCGTGCGCGCTGCTGCTCCGCGGCGTCGTCGACATCGCGCGGGACCTGCAGGTCCTCGCCCTCGCCGAGGGCGTGGGCACGGCCGAGCAGGTGGAGCTCGCGCGCGCGCTCGGGTTCGGCGCCGCCCAGGGGATGGCGCTGGGCGCCGCGGTGCCCGCCGGCGCGGCGCTCGCCACCGCCGGTCCCGGCGGCTCAGCCCGCTGAGGCCACAGGCGTCCGCGCGCCCGCCCGCCAGTGGGCGACGACGCCCGCCGGGTCCAGCGCCCGGGCGAACAGCCACCCCTGCGCGTGCCGCACCCCGAGCGAGCGGAGCAGGGCCAGCTGGTCCGGCGTCTCGACCCCCTCGGCGGTGACCTCGAGCCCCACGGCCGCGGCCAGGGCCAGGACCCCCGTCAGGACCTCGACGGGGTCCGCCGCCCCCGGCAGCCGCTCCCGGCGCAGGGGCAGCAGCGACCGGTCGAGCTTCAGCAGCGCCACGGGGAGGTGCAGCAGCGGGCCGACACCGGCGTACCCCGCCCCGAAGTCGTCCAGCGCCACGGAGGCGCCGGCGGCGGCGAGCCGGGCCAGGGCCGGGCCCGCGGGGCCGTCGGCGCGCAGCTCCTCGTGCTCGGTCACCTCCAGCAGCAGGCGGTCCGGCCCCACCCCCGTCCTGGCGCAGGCGTCGAGGACGTCCTGCGCCAGCGTCGGCGACGCCGCGCTCCCGGCGCCGAGGTTCACCCCCACCCGGTGGACGGTGATGCCCAGCGCGTCCCAGGCCGCCACCTGCAGCAGCGCCTCCTCCAGCACCCTCCGGTCGAGCTCCGCGCCCAGCCCGGCCGCCTCCACGAGCGGCAGGAAGGCGTCGGGCGCCAGCTCCCCGAGGTCCGGGTGGGCCCAGCGCACGAGCGCCTCGACGCCGAGGGGCTCCTCGTCGTGCACGGCCACCACCGGCTGGTACCGCACCACCAGCCGGCCCGCCGGGGACGGTTCGCCGGCCGGGGTGCTGAGCAGGTCCCGGACGCCCCGGCGGAGGTCGGCGCGCTCCCGGGCGGCGCTCCGCAGCCCGGGCTCGTAGGCGACGCACCGCCCACCACCCCCGCGCTTCGCGGCGTAGGAGGCCGCGTCGGCGTCGCCGAGGGGCCCGCCGTCGGCGTCGGCGGGGCCCACGGCCGCCGTGCCGGCGCTGGCGGTGACGCGGGCCCTGGGCGCCGTCCCGCCGACGGAGGTGCGGCCGGAGGAGGCGTCGTCGCAGGGGCCGCCGGACGGCAGCTCGTGGGGCGCCGCCACCAGCTCCTCGGCCAGGGCGCGGGCTCGGGCCTCGGCCTCCGCCGCGGAGCTCCCCGGTGACCACGACCACGAACTCGTCGCCACCGGTGCGCCCCGCGGCCGCGCAGCCCGCGGGCAGCACCTCCACCGCGCGGAGCACGGCGGCCCCGACGGCGGCCAGCACCTCGTCACCCGCGGAGTGCCCCCAGCGGTCGTTGACCTCCTTGAACCCGTCGAGGTCGAGGACGACGGCCCACGCGGGGCCGTGCACCCGCGCCAGGTGGTGGTCGACGCCCCGCCGGTTCAGCAGGCCCGTCAGCGGGTCGCGCCGCCCGCGCCGCTCGGACGCCGCCAGCAGCACCAGCACCCGGGCGAGCGCCAGGACCGTCGCGGCGACGCTGAGCAGCACCGGCGCCGCCCCCGGCAGCAGCGGCGTCGGTCGCAGCGCGTCGACGAGGCCCACCACCAGCGGCTGGGCCACGAAGACCACCACCGCCACCACCGGGGAACCCGTCCGCGACGGGCGCACCTGCCCCGACCGGGTCATCGAGGGGTGCAGCGCCGCCGCCGTCCACAGACCGGTCGCCACCCCGCTGAGCACGGGGACCGCCCCCGCCACGTCGAGCAGGGGGCTGTGCTGCACCACGCTCGCGACCGTCCCCAGGAGCACGAGGTGCGACGAGACAGGCGCGCCGGGGCGCGAGAGGACGAGCCAGGCGATCATGGCCAGCAGCGCCGAGCCCAGACCGGCGCTCGCGGCGGCCACGGAGCCGTCCCAGACCCCCGAGGCCGAGCGGGCGCTGACCACGGCGACGTAGGCCACGGGGACGGCGCTGCCCGACAGCACGGCGGCGGCCTGCAGGACGTTGCGGCGGCGCGTGCGGCGGTGGGGGGTGCCCGGGCTCGCGGCGGGCGTCCGCAGCGCGAGCGCCACCAGCGCTCCGAGCGCGAGCAGGGGCGAGGCCACCACGCCGAGGTCGACGACGCGCGGGTCGACCCCGGTGAGGGCGACCAGCGCGCCGCCCGCGGTCGAGAGCGCGAGGTAGACGACCAGGCCGTGCCAGATGCCGGGGTTCACCGGCCGCCGCCGCGCCACGGCGGCGGCGATGACCGCGGTGCCGACCACGCTCCAGGCGGCGGCCAGCACGGCCGTCGCGGAGGGGTCGAGGGGGCTCACACCTCAGGTGGTCGACGTCCCCCGACGGGGTCTTGAACGGTGGCGCCGCCGTCCCCCCGTCCGGAGGACCGCGGCGCGCCGGGCCTCAGGGCCGGGCGTCAGCGGTGGGCGTCAGCCGACGCGCAGCCGGCGGCTGAGCTCCTCGGTGAGGCGTCCCTCGACCTGCTGCACACGACGGCGCGTCGTGGACAGGCGCCCCTCGATGCCGCGCAGCTTGGTGATGACGTCGACGAGCCCCTCGTCGGTGAGCTCCCCCGGTGCGCTGGTGCGGACGTCGGCGACGGCCAGCTCCGCCTCGCGGCGGTGCTCACCGATGCGGCTCGGCTCCACCGACAGGAAGCGCCCGATGCCGCGGGTGCTCCGGGAGTCGTCGGTCAGGACGCGGGACAGCGCCTCCGCCAGCTCGGCGTCGCTGTGGGCGGCTCCGCGGCCGGGGGCCGGGCGCTCCCCCGTGCGGTGGGCGCGCTCCGCCTCGAGCAGGTCGAGGCGGCCCTGCAGGAGTCGCCGCACGTAGGAGAGGTCGGCCTCCTCCTGCTGCGCGTCGTCGCGCCGCGAGCGGAGGTCGGCCTCCTCGAGCGAGGTGAGGTCCTCCGCGAAGGCGGGGTCCAGGACGTGGTCGAGCCGTCGCCGCCCACCCGGTCGGTAGTCCAGCGTCATGCACCGAGGGTAGCCGCGGCCCGGCCCGGCCCGGGGGTCCCGGCCGCGGCCCGGCGCGCCGCGGCCCGCCACGCCGGGACCCGCACGGGGGTGCCGCGGCTGCCGCGTGGCGCCGGGGCCTCAGCGCCGACCGCGCGCATCCTGCTCCGATGATGCCCTGGCAGCGCGGCCCGGAGCAGGTTCCGGGTGACCTCTTCCTCGACCCCACCCTCCCCGACAGCGAGTGCGTGCGCGTGAGCAGCGGCACGTGGACGGCGCTGGCGACCCACGTGTGGACCGGCGCCGGCTGGTCCCGCCTGCTCACGACGCCCGTGCGGCTGGTGCCGGGCGCCACGGCGGAGGCGGACGCCGCCGGTGCCGCCGGGGGGACGCGGCTGGCCTCCTGAGGCGGGCGGCGTCCGGCCCCGGCGGCTACGCCGCGGAGTCGGGGAGCCTGCGCAGCCGCGCCGAGAGGCGCGGGTGCAGCGGCTCGGCGGCGGTCGCGACGTCCAGGACCCACAGCAGGTCTCCCTCGACCTGCCCGTAGGTGCGCTTGCCCGCGGTGTAGTCGCTCGCACCGGCCGTGCGCACCACGGCGTCGGTGACGAGCTCGACGCGCGTGCCCAGCACGCGGCCGACGAGCACCTCCACCACCCCGGTGGGGTGGGCGAGGAGCAGCTCGACGTCGACCCCGGGCGTGCCCGGCCCGGACTGCTCCGCCGCGGTGCGCCAGTAGCCGGTCTCGGTGTCGAGCGGCTCGGTCTGCTGCCCGTCGGCGTCGAGGCGCCACACCTGCGAGGTCCAGGCGAGGAAGCCGCGCGGGTCGACGACGACCTCGACCTCCTGCCCGACCTGGGCCTCCCCCGACTCCGCGGAGGCGATCACCCCGGCCCCGGCCCAGCGCCCGACGAGCCAGCCCAGCGGGACGAGGGAGGCGGGGAGGGACGCGTCGATCTCCAGGGGCACTACCGCTGTCCCTTGAACAGGCGGAGCACGACGTACAGCGAGAACGAGACGATGACGATCGTGCTGAGCACGAGGAGGCTCGCGTAGAAGACCTCGAGGGCGGCGACGCTCACCCCAGGAGCCTACCGGGACCACCCGGCGCGTCGGGGGTCCGCATCCCGCACTCAGTGTCATCGCACACCTACCGTGAGCGAGGACGATGCCGCTGGTCGAGGAGGTCGTGTGGACGTGCTGGTGGTTCTCGTGGCCTGGGTCGCCGGGTCGGTCCTCGTGAGCCTCGTCGTGGGCGCCGTCATCGCCGGGGCCGACCGCTCGACCGAGCCCGGGCGCGCGGCCGGCGCCGACGAGCGGCCCGCCCGCCGCTCGCTCGGCACCGCGACGGACCCCCGCCTGCTCGCCGAGGCCCGCTGACCGGAGCCGGCCGGCCGGCCCGCCCGCGGGCAGCACCGCGCCGTGCCCTCAGCCGAGGGGACGGCGCGGTGCTGCCAGCGCGGGACGCGCGTGCGCCGGGGCCGTGTCCGGGTCGACGACGACCTCCTGGGCCGCGGCGACGCCCCCCGCGAACAGCCGCGCGTCGACCGGGGTGCTGCGCTTCAGGACGGCGAGCGCCACCGGGCCGAGCTCGTGGTGGCGCGCGGCGCTGGTGACGCGTCCCACCACCCTGCCGGTGGCGGCGTCGACGACGTCGGCGCCGCGCCGGCGGGCAGCGCGGCGCCGGAGCCGTCGAGGTGCAGCGCGACCAGCCGACGCGGCGGGCGGCCGAGGTTGTGCACCTTCGCGACCGTCTCCTGCCCGCGGTAGCAGCCCTTCTACAGGTGCACCGCGGTCCGCAGCCAGTCGACCTCGTGCGGGATGGTGCGGTCGTCGGTCTCGGCGCCCAGGCGGGGCCGCCAGGCGGCGACGCGCAGCGCCTCGCTGGCCCAGGTGCCGGCCAGCGGCCGGTCGGCCACGCGGCGCCGTCCAGGCGCCTCGCGCGGCACCAGCACCTCGCGCCAGGCGCGCTCGGCGCCGGGGTGCTCGGCGTCGGCGCGGGCCGTACCGGGCCGACGCCGGGGCCGGTGCGGGGCCAGGGGTCGACCCAGGCGAGGGGCTCGCCGGGCAGCGCACTCGCGGTCGACCGGCTCGCCGACGACGGCCCACGTCCTCGGTCGCGTCGGCGACCTCGACCCGCAGCATGAACCGCATGCGAGTCGAGCCAGGCGGCCGGCCGCCGCGGCCTGCCGGCTCGAGCGATGAGCCAGGTGGCCTCGCCGTCGTCGACGACGTGCAGCGGCGTGCTCGACGTGGCCCTGGGGGCTGAGGAGCAGCGACTCCACCGACGTGCGGGGCGCCAGGTCGGCCAGCCGCTGGCTGGTGAGGGAGTGCAGCCAGCGCAGCCGGTCGGGTCCGGAGACGCGCACGACGGCCCGGTGCGACAGGTCGACGACGGCCGACCCCTGCGCGCAGCAGCCGCTGCTCGCGCACCGGGTCGCCGTAGTGCCAGGCGACGCCGGCGTCGGCGCCCTCGCCCTCGACCGCGCCGGGGCGGCGAGCAGGGGGCTGCGGCGGACGGGCGCTGCGGGGGTGCTCACACCCGGTCCAGCGCCGCGGGCGCCCCGCTGCTTCCCGGCCCCAGGTCGACCACCGTCGTGAGGAACGCCGGGAACTCCTCCGCCAGCGCCACCTCCTCGAACAGGGCGGCCGCCTCGCGCACCCGCGCCACCGCCCCGTCGTCGCCGTCCCCGCCGTCACCGGCCCGGGCGACGAGGTCGTCGGCGGTCCGCGCGAGCAGGGCCCGCACGCGCTCCGGCGTCACCGGCTCGCCGTCCTCGGTGCGCGCGCCGGCCCGCACCCACTGCCACACCTGGGACCTGCTGATCTCCGCGGTGGCGGCGTCCTCCATGAGGCCGTCGATGGCGACGGCGCCGTGCCCGTCGAGCCACGCCGCCAGGTATCGCAGCCCCACCGAGACGTTGGTCTCCAGGCCCGCCGACGTCACGGCCCCGCCGGTGGCGGCCAGGTCGAGCAGCCCCTCGGCGCTGACCTCCGGGCGCTCCCCGGCGTGGGCGTCGAGCTGGTTCGGCGCCTCCCCCAGGACGGCGTCGAAGGCCGCCTCGCAGGTGGCGACGAGGTCGGGGTGCGCCACCCAGGAGCCGTCGAAGCCGTCGCCGGCCTCGCGCTGCTTGTCGGCGGCCACCGCCGCCAGCGCCCGCTCCGCGGCCACCGCGTCCTTGCGGCTGGGGACGGCGGCCGCCATCCCCCCGATGGCGTGCGCGCCGCGGCGGTGGCAGGTGCGGACCAGCGCCAGGGCGTAGGCGCGCATGAACGGCGTGGTCATCGTCAGCGCCGAGCGGTCGGGCAGCACGAAGCGCGGCCCGGCGTCGCGGAAGGTCTTGATGATGCTGAACAGGTAGTCCCAGCGCCCCGCGTTCAGCCCCGTGGCGTACGGGGCGAGGGCGTGCAGGACCTCCTCCATCTGGAACGCCGCGGTGATCGTCTCGATGAGCACGGTGACGCGCACGGTGCCCTCGTCCAGGCCAAGCTCGGCCTCCGCGTCGGCGAGCACGTCGTGCCACAGCGCCGCCTCCGCCGCCGACTGCAGCTTCGGCAGGTACAGGTAGGGCCCGGAGCCGCGGGCCAGCAGCTCCGCGGCGTTCCCGGCCAGGAACAGCGCCACGTCGACCAGCGCGCCCGCCACGACCTGCCCGTCGACCGTGACGTGGGGCTCGTCCATGTGCCACCCGCGGGGGCGGACCACGAGCGTCGCCAGGCGGCCCTCCTGCGGCAGCGCCCACGCGCCGCCGCGGGCCGTCCCCGACAGCGTGCGGCGGACGACGTCGCGCAGCACGGCCTGGGACCCGATGACGTTGGCCCAGTGCGGGGTGGAGGCGTCCTCCAGGTCGGCCATCCACACCCGCGCCCCGGAGGTGAGCGCGTTGTACGCCATCCGGGGCTCGGCGGGGCCGGTGATCTCGACGCGCCGGTCGGCGAGGTCGGCGGGCGCCGGGGGCAGGCGCCACGCGCCGTCGCGCACGGCCGCGCCCGCGGGGTCGAGGGACAGCGAGCCAGCGGCGGACGCCTCGCGCCGTCGCTCCTCGCGCGCTGCCAGCAGCTCCGTCCGCCGCTCGCCGTGGGCGCGGTGCAGACGGGCGACCAGGGCGAGCGCGCCGGGCGTCAGCACCTCCGCGGCGCGGGGGTGGGGCGGCCCTCCGTGTCAGTCGAGGCCCGGGTACCGGCACTGGCGGCACTGCGGCGGCGTTGTCGAGGGGCGGGCTCACCACGCGCCGGACGCTACCCGCCCCGCGGCCCCCGCGGGCCGGTCGCGGGTGCGGTGACGGGCGCGGCGGCGTTCTGGCGGGTCCGGGGGTCGAGGGCCATCTGGACCAGGCGGGCCACGACGAAGACCGCCAGCGCCAGCAGGATCAGCGGCAGGACGTCCACCCCACGACGGTCGCAGAGGACGCGCCGCGGGCCGCGGCGACACGCCGGGGAGCGGCGGCGCTTCAGGAGACCCTCAGCCTCGGCCCAGCAGCGTCAGCCCAGCAGCCCCGGTGCAGCGGCGTCAGCCGAGCAGCACCGGCCCGAGCAGCCCCACCACCGCTCCGGCCGCCGCCACCGGCGCCGCGGCGCGGCCCAGCGCGGGCAGCGCCCGCGAGGCGGGCGCCAGGGGTGCGAGCACGAGGGCGACCAGGGCGACGACGGCGCCCACGGCCAGGCCCAGCAGGCCGCCCGCGCCCACGGGCGCCCCCGCGGCCAGGGCCGCGACGGCCGCTGCGGCGCCGCCCAGGACCGCGGACGCCGCCGCGGCCACGGGACGGGCCACCGGCAGCGCGGCCACCGGGGCGGCGACCGCCGAGGCTGCGCCCCCCGCGACGACCACGGCGGCACCCTCCCAGGACGCGGCGACCCAGCCGCTGGCGAGGCCGGCGAGGAGCAGCCCGGTGACCGACCCGGACAGGCCGTCGACGACGCGGGGGCGCAGGTCGCGCCGCAGCATCTGGTGGGTGAAGGCGCCGAGGACCGCCACGGCGAGAACCGCCGGCAGGGCCCGCAGCGGCTCGCGCCCGGCGTCAGCGGATCCCACGACCAGCGCCGCGAGCGCGGCCGCGACACCGGTCAGGGCGACCACGGCCGCACTGCCGCGCGGGCTCGGCAGGAGCAGCAGGCGGGGCCACCCCGCGGCCAGCACCAAGACCAGCAGGACCGCGGCGAGGGCGGCGGGGACGGCGCCCGCGGCGCCCGCGAGCGCCAGCAGCGCGCCCAGGCCCGCGGCGGCCGCCGCCGCCCGCCGGGAGCCCCGGGTCGCGGGCGAGCTGGCCCTCGGCGCTGCGGTCACCGGGGGATCGTCCCACCCGCCGCCCACCCGACCCGCCTGCGCCGGTCGTCCGCCGCCGGTGACGTTCTGGTGACGACCGGGCCGCAGACGTCGCGCCACACCGCGAACGTCACCTATCGTTCACCTCGTCGTAGCGACGTCGCGCCGGCGCGGCGCTCGCGCTGCTTCGACGCGGCCCGGCCCCCGGAGGACGCCGTGGCCCAGCTCCTACTGCTCACCAACGCCCTGGCGCCTTCGGCGGAGGTGCTCCCCGCCCTCGGCCTGCTCACCCACGCGGTCCGGGTGCTCCCGGCCGAGCCCGCGGCCCTGGTCGACGCCCCACCGGCCGACGCGGTGCTCGTCGACGCCCGGCGCGAGCTGGTCGGCGGCGCGCTCCCTGGCGCGCCTGCTGCGCACCACGGGCGTCAGCTGCCCCCTGTTCCTGGTGCTCACCGAGGGCGGCCTCGCCGCCGTCGCGGCCGACTGGGGCGCGGACGACGTGCTGCTCGACACCGCGGGCCCGGCCGAGGTCGAGGCCCGCCTGCGCCTGGCGGCGGGCCGCGCCGCGATGGCCGAGGCCGGCCGACGACGCGCCGGAGGAGATCCGCGCCGGCGACGTCGTCATCGACGAGTCGACCTACACCGCCAAGGTCCGCAGCCGCACGCTCGACCTCACGTACAAGGAGTTCGAGCTCCTCAAGTACCTCGCCCAGCACCCCGGGCCGCGTCTTCACCCGGGCCCAGCTGCTGCAGGAGGTCTGGGGGTACGACTACTTCGGCGGCACCCGCACCGTCGACGTCCACGTCCGGCGGCTGCGCGCCAAGCTCGGCCCCGAGCACGAGCAGCTGATCGGCACGGTCCGCAACGTGGGGTACCGCTTCGTCCCGGCCACGTCCGCGAGCGCCGCGAGCTCGACCTGCGCGCGGGGTCGGTCGTCGAGGAGGACGACGAGGCCCGTCGCCGACGCCGACCTCTGAGCCGGGAGCTCCCGCCGCCTAGCCTGGCGCGGTGAGCGGAGAGCACGGTGCGGGCGGTGACCCCGCTGCGGGTCCTGTCGGCGCGAGCGGGCCGACGACGTCGAGCGGCTCGTCGCTGACGCCGCCGAGGGCTGACGGTGGTCGACCCGCTGTCCGAGGCGGCGGTGCTGGCCCTGCGCGACCGAGGCCGCCGGGGCCCGGCACCTGCTGCTCCGACGACGGTCCGGACGGTCGCTGGTCGGCTACGCCCAGCTCGACCCGCGGACGGCGGTGGGGAGCTGCTGGTCGCACCCGGCGCACCGGCGCCGCGGGGCCGGCGCCGCGGCGGCCGGCGCCCTGCGAGGACGCGGCCGCGGCGGCCGGGGCGCCGGAGCTGCGCGTGTGGGCGCACGGGAGCCTCGCCGGGCGCCGCTGCCCTGGCCGCGGCGGCGCGGGCTACCGGGTGGCGCGGGAGCTGCAGCACCGCAGCCGTCCCCTGGCGCCCGACGCCCCGCTGGCCCGGTCGCCCTGCCCGACGGCGTCGACCTGCGCCCGTTCGAGGTCGGGCACGACGAGGAGGCGTGGCTGGCGCTGAACGCCGCCGCCTTCGCCGATCACCCCGAGCAGGGCCGGCTGGACGGCGTCCGACCTCGACCGTGCGCCTGGCGGAGCCCTGGTTCGACCCCGAGGGCCTGCTGCTGGCCGGTCGACGCGACGGACCGGGAAGCTGCTGGCTTCGCACTGGACGCAAGGTGCAGGAGGTCGCGGGCAGGACCGCCGGGCGAGGTGTACGTGGTCGGGCGTCGACCCGGGCGCGCAGGGCCGCGGGCTCGGGCGGCACCGTGGTGCTCGGCGGGCTGCACCACCTCGACCTGAGCGGTGCAGAGCGCGCCGAGCTGTACGTCGAGGGCGACAACGCCGCGGCGCTGCGGCTGTACGAGCGGCTCGGCTTCGCGGTCGACGAGGTCGACGTCCAGTACGCGCGCCCCGCGACCGGTGCCGCGAAGGGCTGAGAGGATGCTGCGATGGCCAGCACGACGACCGGACAGCACCAGGACGGCGACGTCGCACCTGCTGCCGCGCCTCCCCCGACCCGGCGGTGCCGGCGGCCGCTGCTGCCGAGGCGGTCCCCGATGACCTCGCGGAGGCCTTCGCGGAGCACCTCGCCGACGTCGACGACGGCGACGAGCCCGGTGACGAGGACGACGACACCGACGACGACACGGAGCCGGCGGCCCTCCCGGAGGACAGGTTCCTCGACCGCGAGCTGAGCTGGCTGGCGTTCAACCAGCGCGTGCTGGAGCTGGCGGAGGACCCGGCGGTCCCGCTGCTGGAGCGGGCGCGGTTCCTGGCGATCTTCGCGAGCAACCTCGACGAGTTCTTCATGGTCCGCGTCGCCGGCCTCAAGCGGCGCATCGCCACCGGGCTCGCGGTCACCGCGGCCAGCGGCCTGGAGCCGCGCGAGGTGCTCGCCGCCATCGGCGAGCGGGCGCACGCGCTGATGGAGCGCCACGCGCGGGTCTTCGGCGAGCAGGTCAGGCCGGCGCTGGCCGAGCGAGGGCATCTGCCTGGTCGGGCTGGGAGGACCTGGCGCGCCGAGGAGCAGGACCGCCTGCACGCGTTCTTCCGCGACTCGGTCTTCCCGGTGCTGACCCCGCTCGCGGTCGACCCGGCCCACCCCTTCCCCTACATCTCCGGGCTCTCCCTCAACCTCGCCGTGGTGGTGCGCAACCCGACCACGGAGAAGGAGCACTTCGCCCGCGTCAAGGTGCCGCCGCTCCTGCCGCGCCTGGTGCGCGTGGAGTCCGGCAGAGCTGCCGGCGGAGGGCCGTCGGCGCGGGCCGCGCGGTTCGTGCCGCTCGAGGACGTCATCGCCGAGCACCTCGACCAGCTCTTCCCGGGGATGGACGTCGTGGCCCACCACTCCTTCCGCGTCACCCGCAACGAGGACCTGGAGGTCGAGGAGGACGACGCCGAGAACCTCCTCGCGGCCCTGGAGAAGGAGCTGCTGCGCCGCCGCTTCGGCCCCCCGGTCCGCCTGGAGGTCGCCGACGACGTCGACGACGAGGTCCGCGAGCTGCTGGTCCGCGAGCTCGGCATCGACGAGTCCGAGACCTACGTCCTGCCGGGGCCGCTCGACCTGCGGGGGCTGAACGCCGTCGCCGACCTGGAGCGGCACGAGCTCAGCTTCCCGACCCACGTGTCAAAGACGCACCGCCACCTCACCGACGGCCGCGAGAGCAGCCAGCAGCGCAGCATCTTCGCCGCGGTGCGCGCCCGCGACGTGCTGCTGCACCACCCGTACGACTCCTTCTCCACCAGCGTGCAGGCGTTCCTGGAGCAGGCGGCGGCCGACCCGAAGGTGCTGGCGATCAAGCAGACGCTGTACCGCACCTCGGGAGACTCCCCCATCGTGGACGCGCTGATCGACGCCGCCGACGCCGGCAAGCAGGTGCTGGCCCTGGTGGAGATCAAGGCGCGCTTCGACGAGCAGGCCAACATCAGCTGGGCCCGCAAGCTCGAGCAGGCCGGCGTGCACGTCGTCTACGGCATCGTCGGGCTGAAGACGCACTCCAAGCTCTGCCTCGTGGTCCGCCAGGAGGGTGACCGGCTGCGCCGCTACTGCCACGTCGGCACCGGCAACTACAACCCCAAGACGGCGCGCATCTACGAGGACCTCGGGCTGCTGACCTGCGACGACGAGGTCGGCGAGGACCTCACGAAGCTGTTCAACCAGCTCTCCGGGTACGCGCCGCGCACCCGGTACTCACGCCTGCTGGTGGCGCCGCGCTCCCTGCGCCGCGGTCTGGTGCAGCGCATCGAGCGGGAAGCGGAGCACCACCGGGCGGGGCGCCCAGCTCACATCCGGATCAAGGTCAACTCGATGGTCGACGAGGCGGTCATCGACGCGCTGTACCGCGCCTCGCAGGCGGGGGTGCCGGTCGACGTCGTCGTCCGGGGCATCTGCGCGGTGCGCCCGGGCGTGCCGGGGCTGTCGGAGACCATCCGGGTCCGCTCGGTGCTCGGGAGGTTCCTGGAGCACAGCCGCGTCTTCGCGTTCGAGGCCGGCGGTGACCCGGAGGTCTTCATCGGCAGCGCCGACATGATGCACCGCAACCTCGACCGCCGGGTGGAGGCGCTGGTGAGCCTGCGGGACCCGGAGCACCAGCGGGGGCTGGTCGACCTGGTCGACCTCTCCTCGGACGCGGGCACCGCCAGCTGGCACCTCACCGCCGACGGCACCTGGACCCGCTCCGCCGTCGACGCCGACGGCGCACCCCTGCTCGACCTGCAGGAGTTCCTCATCGGCGCGCGCTCCACCCGCCGCGCCCGTCGGCGCTGAGGGCCCGTCGTGGTCCCCGCCGCACCCTCAGCCGTCCCCCGCCCCGAGGAGTCCCGCCACGAGGAGCGGCCGCCGCCGTCCTCCCTGGCCGCACCGCCGACGACGGCGCTGGCGTCGGTTCCCCTGGTCCGCGCGGCCGGGGCGCTGTGCTGGCACCGCGCCCCGGACGGGGGGCTGCGCGTGCTGCTGGTGCACCGGCCGCGCTACCGCGACTGGTCCTTCCCCAAGGGCAAGCTCGAGGGCGCGGAGCCGACCCCGGCCGCTGCCGTGCGGGAGGTGGAGGAGGAGACGGGTCTGCTCGTCCGCCTCGGGCCGCCGCTGCCGACGGCCCGCTACGCGCTGGGCGCCGACGCCACCAAGGAGGTGTCGTACTGGTCGGCGCAGGTGCCGGCGGGGGTGCTCCCCGCGCCGCCGCGGCCCGACGAGGTCGACCGCACCGCCTGGGTCACGCCCGCCGAGGCCGACGCCCGCCTGACCCGGCGCAACGACCGCGTCCAGCTGCGCGCGCTGCTGGACGCCGACGCCGCCGGCGCCCTGGACACCTGGGCCCTCGTCGTG
This sequence comes from uncultured Actinomycetota bacterium, assembly GCA_963781365.1. GTDB lineage: Bacteria > Actinomycetota > Actinomycetes > Actinomycetales > Quadrisphaeraceae > Quadrisphaera. Next base: position 101,439 of record CAWAFR010000010.1, read on the forward strand.
GTGCGCCACGGCCACGCCCACCCCAAGACGGCGTGGGGCCGCAGCGACGACGAGCGCCCCCTGGCGGCACCGGGCCGCCGGCAGGCGCAGCGCCTGCCGGAGCTGCTCACCGCCTGGCAGCCCGGCCGGGTGGTCTCCAGCCCCTGGCGGCGCTGCACCACCACCGTCGAGCCCTACCTGCAGGCCAGCGGCGCCACGCTGAAGACCCGGGGACGGCTGTCGGAGGACGGGCACCGCCGAGACCCCGCCAAGGTGGCGAAGCTCGTCACGAAGCTGCTGGCGAAGGACCGGCCGGTGCTGCTCTGCACGCACCGGCCGGTGCTGCCCACGGTGCTGGGCGTCCTCGCGGGCAGCGCGGCCGAGGGGGTCGTCGGCGCCCTGCCCCACGACGACCCGTTCCTGGGGCCGGGTGAGGTGCTGGTCGCCCACGTCGCGCGGGGCACCGGCACGGTCGTGGCCGTGGAACGCTACCCGGTGCCGGCCTCCTGACGGCTCCGGCTCCGGGTCGCTGGGCCCTCGGGTCGCGGGGGCTCAGCGGGCGTCGGCGAGGGGCCAGCCGCCCGCGGCCAGGCGGGCGGAGACCCGGGCCACGTCGGAGGGGGCCGGGTCGCCCAGGGTCGCACCGGTGACCAGGCGCTCGACGTCGGCGGTGGTGATGACCTCGCCCTGCTGCGCCATGCCCACCAGGGCGCTGGCGATCTGGTGGACCTCGACGTCGGTGAGCGTGCGCCGCAGCAGGCCGACCAGGGCGATCTGCCCCAGCGCGGCGGCTTTCAGCTGCCAGACGTGCGACACGCTCTCCTCCAGTCGTTCGTGAGCTCGAGCGGTCAGGGCGAGGGAGCGGGAGTGCGAGGCGCTCAGGCGGCGACGCGGCCGCGCTGGCGCTGACCGGCGCCCTCGTCCCAGTCCTCGTTGACGTCGTCGGCGTGGACCGGCGGGGCGTGCGGGCGTACAGGGCCGCTGAGGCCGCAGCCAGCACCACGACGACCGCGACCGCGCCGAGCAGCCCGTCACCGAGCACCTGGGCCAGCTCTCACAGCAGGCCGCCGACCAGGGCGGCGGCGGGGATCGTGATCAGCCAGGCGAGGTCGCCGTGGCGTTGGCGGCGTCGTGGGAGCCGTTCGTGAAGTCGAACGACAGGGCCACCACGACGACCAGCACCAGGATGGTGGTGGCGGTGGTCACGGCACACCAGCGTGGGGCGTCGCCGGCCGCGGCGCCAGGGCGGACGGTCCTCACGGGGAGAGTGCGCGCGCCGTTCACCGGCTCGGGGACAGCACCTGACCTGCGCCTGACCCGCCCTTGACGCATCGACCCCGAGCGGCCTCAGCGCACGAGCACCGGGACGTCGGCAGCGCGCACCAGCACGCGCGACCCGAGCCCCGCCGCCTCGGCCTCGCGGGCGCCCAGGTGCACCACGACCGGCTCGCCGCCCCGGTCCAGCTGCACCGACGCGCGGCTGGCGGCGCCGAGGAAGACGAGCTGGACGACGGTGCCGGCGGCACCGGCCGCCCCGTCCGCACCGCCGCCTGCTCCGCCCGCGGTCGCCGGGGCCCCGGTGACCACCGGCAGCACCTCGACGTCCTCGGGGCGCAGCAGCGCCGTGGCGGCCCCGGAGGCCGCGGTCGAGCCCGGCAGCAGGGGGAGCCGGCGCCCGAGGACCTCGGCGGTCCGGCCGGTCACGGTGCAGGGCACGCGGTTGACCTGCCCGACGAACTCCGCGACGAAAGGCGTGGCCGGGCGCCGGTAGAGCTCCCGCGGAGGAGCGACCTGCTCCAGCCGGCCCGCCCGCACCACCCCGACGCGGTCCGCCACGGACAGAGCCTCCTCCTGGTCGTGCGTGACCAGGAGGGTGGTGGTGCCGACCTGCACCTGGATGCGACGGACCTCCTCGCGCAGCTGCTCGCGCACCTTGGCGTCGAGCGCGGAGAACGGCTCGTCGAGCAGCAGCACGGTGGGCTCCACGGCGAGCGCCCGCGCCAGCGCGACGCGCTGCTGCTGCCCGCCGGACATCTGCGGGGCGAAGCGGTGCGCCTGCGCCGACAGGCCCACCAGGTCCAGCGCCTCCATCGCCCGCCGGCGGCGCTCCGCGGCACCCACGCCCCGCAGCCGCAGCCCGAAGGCGACGTTGTCGACGGCGTCCAGGTGCGGCAGCAGGCTGTAGGCCTGGAAGACCACGCCCATCCCGCGGCGGTGAGCGGGCACCCGCGCCAGGTCGCGCCCCCCGACGACGACCCGGCCGCCGTCGGCGCGCTCCAGCCCGGCGAGCACCCGCAGCGCGGTGGTCTTGCCGCACCCGGAGGGCCCGAGCAGCGCCACCAGCTCACCGGGGTGGATCTCCAGGTCGAGGCCGTCGAGGGCAGCGACGTCGCCGAAGCTGCGCCGCAGGCCCTCCAGGCGCACCTCGACGCCCTCGGCAGCGGCGGCGGGAGCCGCGAGCGCGGAGGCTGCGGGACGCAGGGCGGGGTCAGCGGTCACGAGGGGGCTCCGGTTCCGGCGGTGACGGGTGCGGCGGTGGGCGCGAGCGCGGGTGCGGCGCCGCCGCGGTCACGGCGACGCCGGCCCGCGGGCAGGAGGGACAGGCCGAGCAGCAGGACGAACGCCAGCAGCAGCGAGGCCAGCGACGCGGCGACGGACAGCCCGGCGTCGCGCTTGCCGACGAGGTTGATGACCACGGGCAGGGTGTCGTAGCCCAGCAGCGAGGCCACGGTGAACTCCCCGAGGACCACCGCGACCACCAGCACCACCGTGCTGGCCACGGCGCCGGTGAGGTTGGGCAGCACGACGCGCAGGACGACGTCGGGCCAGCGCGCGCCGAGGCTGCGCGAGGCCTCCACCAGGGTGCGCAGGTCCAGGCCGCCGAGCCCGGCGGCCAGCGCCCGGTGCGCGTAGGGCAGCGCCAGCACCGCGTAGACGAAGACCAGCGTCAGGGGGGAGCCGCCGAGCAGGTAGATTGACCCAGGCGTAGACGGGGGCGACGCCGACGACGACGACGACCGCCGGCACAGCCAGCGGCAGCAGGCAGACCAGCTCCAGGGGCTGCCGGGCCCAGGGCAGGCGCAGCACCACGAGCAGCATGGTCGGCAGCAGCAGCGCCACCACGACGAGCGCCGTGAGCAGGGCCAGCTCCAGCGACACGACGATCGAGGCCGACAGCTGCGGGTCGGTGACCAGGGACGACCAGGCCTGCCCGGTGCGCCCCCCGGTCGGGGTGCGGGTGCTGAAGTCGAGCATCGCGAGCAGGGGCACCACCGCCGCGAGGGCCGCGACCCCGAGGACGGACCAGCGGACGAGGGCCCGCCTCACCACCGGGCTGACCGTCGGGCTCACCGGACCCACCGCGCCGTGCGGCGCTGCACCAGGGCCTGGGCGACCATCACGACGGCGACGACGAGCACCATCCCCACGGCCAGCGTGCTGGCCAGGTCCTGCTGGCCGACGAGGACGTCGCTGGAGAGCGCCCTGCGGATCTGCAGCGGGACGATCGAGGAGCCCTGGCTGACCAGCGCCGCCGCCGTCGCGTACGCCGAGAGGGCGTTGGCGAACAGCAGCAGCGCGGCGCCGGTGAAGGCCGGGGCCAGCACGGGCACGGACACCAGCCGCCAGTGCTGCCAGCGGGAGCCGCCCAGGGTGAGGCTGGCCTCGCGCCAGGCGGGGCGCACGCCGTCCAGCGCGGGCAGGAAGACGATGACCATGAGGGGCACCTGGAAGCAGGTGTAGGCCAGCACCAGCCCCGGGGTGTCGAAGAGCCAGACGCCGGAGGCGTAGATGTCGACGCCCGCGTCGCGCAGCAGGCCGGTGACCACGCCCGAGAGCCCGATCGTGGCGAGCAGGGCGAACGCGAGCGGGACGCCGGCGAACTGCGAGAGGACGCCGCAGGCGGCCACCACGACGCGGCGGAGCACGGAGGTCTGCGGCGACCCGGCGACGACGGAGGCCACCGCGGCACCGAGCACGGCGCCGATGACGGCGGTGAGCGCCGACAGCTGGAAGCTGCGGGCGAAGGCGGAGCGCACCACGGGGTCACCGAGCGCGACCAGCCCCCCCAGCGTGGGCCGGCCCGCCTCGTCGAGCAGCGCGCCGGAGAAGACCACGCCGAGGGGGATGACCAGGAAGAGCACCACCAGCGCCCCGAAGGGCAGCAGGCCGGCGGTCGCCGTGAGCTCGGAGGCGACCCTGCCGGGCGCCCTGCTCGACGTCGCGGTGTCCGTGGGCCGCCGGCCCGCTGCCGGGGAGGTCACGAGACCGCGGCCGCCCAGGTGCTGGCCAGCGCCTTCGCGCCGGCGGCGGTCTGGTCTGCCGTCAGGGCCACGGGGGTGCCGGACACGGCCGGCAGCTTGGCGAACTCGGTCTCGTCGATGGTGCCGCCCTTGACCATGGCGTCGGCGCGGATCGGCCGGGCGCCTCCGGCCAGCCACAGGTTCTGGCCGGCGTCGGAGTAGAGGAACTCCTCCCACAGCCGCGCGGCGGCGGGGTGCGGGGCGTCCTTGTTGATGGCCTGGTTGTAGTACTGCGAGGTCACAGCACCCGTCGGCACGACGACCTTCCAGGTCGGCAGGTCCTTGGTGACGGCGGCGTTCAGGTAGTCCCAGTCGATGACGACCGGGGTCTGCCCGGAGGTGATGGTGGCCGCGGTCGGGTCGACCGGGAGGAAGTTGCCGGCCGTCTTCAGCTGCTTGAAGAAGTCGACGCCGGGGGCCAGGTCGTCGGCGGAGCCGCCGCTGCCCAGGGACGCCATGACGACACCGCTGAAGGCGGCCCCGGCCTGGGTCGGGTCGCCGTTCAGCGCGACGGAGCCCTTGTACTCGGGCTTCAGCAGGTCGGCCACGGTGGTGGGCGCGGGCACCTTGGCGGAGTCGTACCCGATGGACATGTAGCCGCCGTAGTCGTTCACCCAGAGCCCGGTCTCCTCCTTGTTGGCCGCGGGGACGTCGTCCCACGTGGCCACCTGGTAGGGGGCGAACTGGTCGGTGCTGGCGAGGGTGACCGACTGGCCGAGGTCGAAGACGTCGGGGGCGCCGTCCTGGCCGGCGAGGCGCTTGGCGGCGTCGATCTCGTCCTGGCTCGCGGCATCGGGCTGGTCGCTGTTGACCGTGATCCCGTACTCCTTCTCGAACGCCTCGATGATCGCGCCGTAGTTGGCCCAGTCCGGCGGCAGCGCGATGACGTTGAGCTGGCCCTCCGCCTTCGCCGCGGCGACGAGGGCGTCCGAGCCGCCGCCGTCCTCGGCGGAGGTGGTGGTCCCCCACGCGGTGCCGTCCGAGGCGGTCGCGGTGGAGCCGGCGTCGGCCGTCGGCGGGGCGCAGGCGGCGAGAGGGACGATGAGTGCGCCAGCGGCGAGCAGGGCTGCCAGCCGAGCGGTCGGGCGCATGGGACCTCTTCGAGGTGGGGGGTTTCTGCGGCCGCAGCGCGACCGCCCGGTGAAACCTGCGGCCCGCCGACCTCCGCACGGGGCACGAGCCGCGACCGGGCGGCGTCGGCTCGGTGAACATCGGGCGCCGGCCCGTGGTCGGGGCGTTCTGCGTCTGGAGCCCGCTCTGGCACCGGTGGTAGAAGACGGCCCGTGACTGACACCGGCACCACCGCCGACGACGGCGACCTCGAGGACCACCCGGAGGGACCGCTGGGGAGCCACCTCGACGGACTGTCCGTCGTGGTCGATCCCGAGGGTGAGCCCGTCCTGCTGCGCCAGGACGGCAGCGAGGTCGACACCTGGCGCGAGGGCTACCCCTATCCGGAGCGGATGACCCGCCGGGAGTACGAGTCCACCAAGCGCCTCCTGCAGATCGAGCTGCTCAAGCTGCAGAGGTGGATGGTCGAGCGCGGCGAGCGCCTCGTCGTGCTCTTCGAGGGCCGGGACGCCGCCGGCAAGGGCGGCACCATCAAGCGCTTCACCGAGCACCTCAACCCCCGCGCCGTCCACGTGGTGGCCCTGGAGAAGCCCTCCGAGCGGGAGCGCACCCAGTGGTACTTCCAGCGCTACGTCGCCCACCTGCCGAGCGCCGGGGAGATCGCGCTGTTCGACAGGTCCTGGTACAACCGCGCCGGCGTGGAGCGGGTGATGGACTTCGCGACGCCCGCGGAGTACACCGAGTTCCTGCGCCAGGCGCCCGACCTGGAGCGGATGCTCGTGCGCTCGGGGATCACGCTGGTCAAGTTCTGGTTCTCGGTCTCCCAGGCCGAGCAGCGCACCCGGTTCGCGATCCGTCAGATCGACCCGGTGCGCCAGTGGAAGCTCTCGCCGATGGACCTCGCGTCGCTGGAGCGCTGGGAGGCGTACACCCGGGCGAAGGAGGCGATGTTCTTCCACACCGACACCGCGGACGCGCCGTGGACGGTGGTGAAGAGCAACGACAAGAAGCGGGCGCGGCTGGAGGCGATGCGCCACGTGCTGTCGCGCTACGACTACGACGGCAGGGACCGCGCGATCGTGGGCACCCCCGACCCGCTGGTCCTCGGCGCGGCGCGCGAACTCTACGAGACCGGGGAGGGCAACCCGGGCACCACGCTCCGATGACAGCGCTCACGCAGCGTGGTCATCGGGCTGCCGGCGGGTGACGCAGCCGGCGTGACCAGATCGTGATCGTGGCGCTGGCCAGCGTGTTGGCCCGCCGTTCACCCGACGCGGGCCGCGACTTCACCTCGCGACCGTACGTTCCGGAACGCCAGAACGCGTCAGTCCGGACCGCCCACCAGCGAGGACGACGCCCGAACGCCTTCGAGAGGTCACCCACGTGAAGCGCAGCACCCTCGGTCGCGCCGCCATCCCCGCGGCCATCGTGCTCTCCCTCGGCCTGTCCTCCTGCGCCGCGAACGAGCCGTCCGGGTCCAACGGCACATCCACGTCGTCCGGCTCGAGCGACGCCTCCAGCAGCGCCGCAGCGCTCACCGGCACCCTGAACGGTGCCGGCTCCTCCGCGCAGCAGGCCGCCCAGCAGGCGTGGATCGCCGGCATCACCTCCTCCAGCCCCGACCTCCAGGTCAACTACGACCCGCAGGGGTCCGGCGCCGGTCGCACCCAGTTCATCTCCGCCGCGGTGCAGTTCGCCGGCTCCGACGCCTACCTCAAGGCCGACGAGCTCACCCAGGCGCAGTCCCGCTGCAGCGGCGGCAACGCCATCGACATCCCGGACTACGTCTCGCCGATCGCGATCGCCTACAACCTCGACGGCGTCGACGACCTGCAGCTCACCCCCGCCGTGATCGCGCAGATCTTCGACGGCAAGATCACGACCTGGGACGACCCGGCGATCACCGCGCTGAACTCCGGCAAGACGCTGCCGTCCACGGCGATCAACACCGTGCACCGCGCCGACGACTCGGGCACCACGCAGAACTTCACCGACTACCTGAGCAAGGCCGCGGGCAGCGACTGGTCCTACCCGGCGGCGCAGACGTGGCCGGTGGCCAGCGGTGAGGCCGCCCAGGGCACCTCCGGCGTCGTCGCCGCCATCACCGCCACTCCGGGTTCCGTCGGCTACGCCGACGAGAGCCAGGCGAAGGACCTCGGCCACGTGATGGTCGCCGTCGGCAGCTCCTACGTCGGCCCCACGGCCGAGGCCGCTGCCGCTGCGCTCGACGAGGCGACTCCGGCCACCGGGCGCCCCACGGGTGACCTGGCGCTGGACATCAACCGCACGCCGACCAGCGAGGACGCCTACCCGGTGATCCTGGTCAGCTACCTGATCGCGTGCACCAGCTACGCCGACGCAGCTGACGCCACCAACGTCAAGGGCTACCTGACGTACGTGACCAGCGAGGAGGGCCAGCAGGCCGCCGCCGAAGCCGCGGGCTCGGCGCCCCTCTCGGACACCCTGCGCACGCAGATCACCAGCTCGCTGGAGTCGATCAAGGCCTCCTGAGCCACCGGCGCCGGCGTCAGCCCCGACCAGCGGTCGGGGCTGGCGCCGGCGCCTCCGTGCACGGCAGGCTCCGGCCTGCGGCGCACCGCCGTGCTTGCAGCTCACGACAGACGCACCGCCCAGGAGGGCACCCGTGACCGCCACAGCCACCCCACCGCGCCCGCCGGCCCCGCGCCAGCGGGTGCGCCAGCGCCCGGGCGACCGCGTCTTCCGCGGCACCGCCACCGGAGCCTCCCTCCTCATCCTGGCCATCCTGGCCGGCGTCGCCGCCTTCCTCATCTACCAGGCGGCGCCCGCCCTGACGGCGTCGGCGGCGGAGCTCGGTGGCGAGAGCCTCTGGCTGAGCACGGGCGTCCTCGTCTACGGCACGCTGGTCTCCTCGACCATCGCCCTGGTGGTGGGAGCCCCGCTGGGCGTGGGCATCGCCCTGTTCATCACCCACTACGCGCCGCGCCGGCTGGCGGCACCGCTGGCGTACGTGATCGACCTGCTGGCCGCCATCCCGAGCATCGTCTACGGCCTCTGGGGGGTGTTCGTCTTCGCGCCGGCCCTGGTCTCCACGTACGCCTGGCTCGGGGAGCACCTGTCCTGGGTGCCGCTGTTCGCCGGCCCCGTCTCCTCCGGCCGCACCATGCTCACCGCCGGCCTCGTGCTCGCGGTGATGATCCTCCCGGTGGTCACCGCGCTGTCCCGCGAGGTCTTCCGCCAGACCCCCACGCTCCAGCAGGAGGCGGCCCTCGCGCTCGGGGCCACGCGCTGGGAGATGGTCAGGTACGCGGTGATCCCCTACGGCAGGTCCGGCGTCGTCGCCGCCTCGATGCTCGGTCTTGGACGCGCCCTCGGCGAGACCATGGCCGTCGCGGCCGTGCTCTCCATCGGCGGCGGCATCACGCTCAACCTCATCAGCACCCAGAACCCGGGCACGATCGCCGCCAACATCGCGCTCCAGTTCCCGGAGTCCAGCGGGCTGGACGTCAACGTCCTCGTCGCCACGGGCCTGGTGCTGTTCGTCATCACCTTCCTCGTGAACTCGCTGGCCCGCACCGTCGTGGCCCGCACCTCGAAGGGCTGACCCCGATGACGCAGATGACCTCCCCCCAGCGCCCGGCCTCGGCCGTCGGCCTCCGCACCACCCGGCACCTCCCGACGTGGGCCCCCTGGGGCGCGCTGGTCGTGGCGGGCGCCTTCTCCCTAGCCGTCCTCGCCCTGGCGGGCTTCAACGCTGCCGGGTGGGTCGTGCTCACCGCTGTCGTGTTCCTGGTGCTCCTCACCGCGGCGTCCTTCGCGGTGGAGGGGAGCCGTCGGGCCACCGACCGCTTCGTCACCAGCCTGGTGATGGGCTCCTTCCTCGTGGCGCTGGTACCCCTGGTGTCGGTGACCTGGACGGTCATCGCCCGCGGCGCCGCGCGCTTCGACGTGGAGTTCTTCACCTACTCCATGCGGGGCATCGTCGGCGAGGGCGGCGGGGCCGTCCACGCCATCACCGGCACCCTGATCGTCACGGCCATCACGACGGTGATCTCGGTGCCCATCGGCATCCTGACGGCGGTCTACCTCGTCGAGTACGGCCGCGGCCACCTCGCCCGGGCCGTCACCTTCCTCGTCGACGTGATGACCGGCATCCCCTCGATCGTCGCCGGGTTGTTCGCGGTGGCGCTCTTCACCCTGCTGCTGGGGCCGGGCGTGCGGCTCGGGATCATGGGTTCGGTGGCGCTGTGCGTGCTGATGATCCCGGTGGTCGTCCGATCCACCGAGGAGATCCTGCGCCTGGTGCCCCACGAGCTGCGCGAGGCCTCCTACGCCCTCGGGGTCCCGAAGTGGCGCACGATCGTCAAGGTCGTGCTGCGCACCTCGGTGGCGGGCATCGCGACCGGCGTGACGCTGGCCATCGCCCGCGTCATCGGCGAGACGGCCCCCCTGCTGGTCACCGTCGGCGTCACCACCGCGATCAACCACAACCCGTTCGACGGGCGCATGTCGACGCTGCCGACGTTCGCGTGGTTCTCCTACGCCACGCCCACCATCCCGCCGGGTCCGTCCATCGACCGGGCCTGGACGGCGGCCCTCGTCCTCGTCATCCTGGTCATGGTCTTCAACCTCGCCGCGCGCGTCGTGTCCCGGGCCTTCTCACCCAAGGCCCGGTGAGCTCCTCGCCCGCTCTGCCAGCCCGCTCCACCGGTTCGTCCCCGACCGCACACCGACCGCACGGAAGGCGGCCATGAGCAAGCGCATCGACGTCTCTGACCTGAACATCTACTACGGGGACTTCCTCGCCGTGGAGGGCGTGTCGATGGCGATCGAGCCGCGCTCGGTCACCGCGTTCATCGGCCCCTCCGGCTGCGGCAAGTCCACGTTCCTGCGGTCGCTGAACCGCATGCACGAGGTCATCCCCGGCGCGCGCGTCGAGGGCAAGGTCGTCATGGACGGGCAGGACCTGTACGCCTCCGAGGTCGACCCGGTCGACGTGCGCCGCACCGTCGGCATGGTCTTCCAGCGCCCCAACCCGTTCCCGACGATGTCGATCGCCGAGAACGTGCTCGCCGGTGCGCGCCTCAACAACAAGCGCATGAAGCGCTCGGAGGCCGACGACCTGGTGGAGAGCTCCCTGCAGGGGGCCAACCTCTGGAACGAGGTCAAGGACCGCCTGAACCGGCCCGGCGCCGGGCTCTCCGGTGGCCAGCAGCAGCGCCTGTGCATCGCCCGCGCCATCGCGGTGCGGCCCGACGTGCTCCTCATGGACGAGCCGTGCTCGGCCCTCGACCCGATCTCGACGCTCGCCATCGAGGACCTGATCCAGCAGCTGAAGAGCGACTACACGATCGTCATCGTGACCCACAACATGCAGCAGGCCTCGCGCGTGTCCGACATGACGGCGTTCTTCAACATCGCCGGCACCGGCAAGCCCGGCAAGCTCATCGAGATGTCCGACACCACGTCGATCTTCTCCAACCCCGGCCAGAAGGCCACGGAGGACTACGTCTCCGGCCGCTTCGGCTGACGGACGGCCCCCGGCGAGCGGCGCCGGGTCGACCCGCTGCGGCGGGTCAGCCCGGCGCCGCCGGCATGAGCAGGGCCACCGCGGCGGCGACCAGCGCCGAGGCGGGCGCCGTCAGGACCCACAAGCCGACAACCCGGCGCAGGACCCGCCTGCGGACCCCGGACCGGCCGCGCACGGACCCCGCGCCGGTCACCGCTGCGGTGATGGTGTGGGTGGTGGAGACCGGGACGCCGAGCCCGGCCGCCGACAGGGTCAGCAGGCCGGCGGTGGTGGCCTCCGCGGCGAAGCCCGACGGCGGGTCGATCCCGGTGATGCGGCAGCCCAGGGTGCGCACGATGCGCCAGCCACCGGCCGCGGTGCCCGCGGCCAGGGCGAGCGCCGCGAGGGCGGCGACCCACAGGGGCAGGGCGCTGCCGCGGGGCAGCGCCCCCGCCGTGACCAGCGCGAGCAGCACCACCCCCGCCGTCCGCTGGGCGTCCTGCAAGCCGTGGCCGACGGCCACCGCGGCGCTGGAGAGCACCTGCGCGTAGCGGAACCGGCGGTGGGCCCGCCCGGGCGCCGCGTGCCGCAGGGCCCAGCTGATCCCCACGGTGAGGGCCGCCGCCACGAGGAAGCCGACCAGCGGTGACAGGACGAGCGGGAGCACGACGCGGGAGAGCAGCACCGACCAGCGGACGGCGTCGCCCAGGGCCAGCCCGGCCCCGGCGAGGCCTCCCACCAGCGCGTGGGTCGAGCTGGACGGCACCCCGAGCCGCCAGGTGAGCAGGTTCCAAGCGATCGCGCCGACGAGCGCGGCGAGCACCAGCTGCAGCCCCGCGCCGCCGACCGGGGGGTCGACCACCCCGAAGCCGATCGTCTGCGCGACACGGCTGCCCAGCAGCCCGCCGAGGAGGTTGAGGGCCGCCGCCACGAGCAGAGCGCTGCCCGCGGAGACCGCCCCGGTCACGATCGGCGTCGCGATCACGTCGCTGGCGTCGTGCAGCCCGTTGAGCACGCCGAAGGCGAGGGCCACCACGACGACGAGGACGACGAGGACCTGGTCCACCCGCCTCAGGACTCCTTGGCGGCGATGAGCTCCACCCTGCGCGCCACGCGCTCGAAGGCGTCGGCTGCGGCCTCGAGGTGGTCGGTGACCTCCTTCACGGCGAGCAGCTCCACGGTGCCGCGCTCCCCCCGGGCGGCGCCGGCGAAGATCCCGGCGATCACGGTGCGGTGCGCCCGGCCCGCCTCGTGCTCCAGGCGCCTGACCTCCGTCCAGTAGTCGGCGAGGTCCCGCACGGACCGCAGCCGCCCCATCGCCTCGGCGGTCACCTCGGCCTGGCGCTGCACCAGCGCGACCTGCTCCACCGCGGCCGGGGGCAGCTCGTCCACCCCGGTGGTGACGAAGACGGCCGCGGCGTCCTCGAGCGCGTCGACGCAGTCGTCCAGGGCGGTGGCGAGGGCGACCAGGTCGCTCGGGTCGTAGGGGGTGACGAAGCTGGAGGCGACGCGTCGCACGACGGCGCGCGCGTCGGCGTCGGCGCGCCGCTCGAGGTCCGAGGCCCGGTCGGCCAGGTCGGCGCGCTCCACGGCGTCGGCACCCAGCAGGCGAGCCAGCAGCTCGGCCCCCGCGACGAGGTGGGAGGCCAGCACGCCGAGGTCCTCGAGGACAGCACCGTCTCGGGGAATCAGGCGCATGCGGGGGGAACCTCCTCGGCGACGGGCGACCGGCCGCGCCGGGGAGGGACAGGCTAGGACACGCCGGTCTCGGGGCCCTCCTGCTCCGGCGACGCCACCCCGAGGAGCCTGTCGATCTCGGCCCAGGGCAGCACCTCGTCCGACTCCGACGCCGCGACGACGAGGTCACCGTAGAGCTCGATCTCCTCCGCCAGCGCGTCGTCGTCGAGGCGCCTGCTGCGCTCCATCCCTGCACGGTAGCGGGCGGTGCTGACAGCCAGGACGGGAACCGGGCGGCCAGCCGTCGTCCAGGCGGTAGGAGGGGGGGTCCTGCCGCCCGGACGACGGGTCCCGGGCCCCCGAGCCGTGGGCTCGTCGCCCTCACGGGCCGTCCCTCTCTCGGGGGGCACGCCGATCGTACGTCCCCGGAGCCGCGGGCGTCACCCGTCGGGGGACGACGCGCCGCGCGCCGAACCAGCGGGGACGCGCTCCGTGCTGGCCGTCGGGGTTGGGCGTCGGGGTGGCCGGCGCGCGCGGACCTGGTGGGATGGACGGCGTGCACCCACTCGACGCGCTGCGCCGCACCGCGTTCCTGCTGGAGCGCGAGCAGGCGGCGACGCCGCGCGTGAAGGCGTTCCGCACCGCGGCCTCGGCGCTGGCGGAGCTGCCCGAGGCGGAGCTGGCGGAGCGCCTGGCGGCGGGGACGCTGACCGAGCTGCGGGGGGTGGGCCCGCGGACGGCGGAGGTGGCGCGCAGGCTGCCGGCGGCGCGCGTGCCGGAGTACCTCGCCGCGCTCGAGGGGCGCCGGGAGGCTGCGGGGGACCTGGTCGAGCTCGACGCGGGGGCGGCGGCGCTCGTGGCCGCGCTGCGGGGCGACCTGCACACCCACAGCGACTGGAGCGACGGCGGGTCACCCCCGCAGGAGATGGCGCTACCGCGTGGAGCTGGGCCACGAGTACCTGGCCTGACCGACCACTCCGGGGGGCTGCGGGTGGCCAGCGGGCTGTCGCCGCGGCGGCTGGAGCGCCAGCTCGACCTGGTGGCGGCGCTGGCGGCGGGGCTGGCGCCGTTCCGGCTGCTGTCGGGCATCGAGGTCGACATCACCGAGACCGGGGGCCTGGACTGCCCGCAGGAGCTGCTGGACCGGGTCGACGTCGTCGTCGCGTCCGTCCACAGCCGGCTCGGCGGCCGCAGCACCTCCGAGGAGATGACCGCGCGGATGCTGGGGGCGCTGGACAGCCCCCGGGTGCACGTGCTGGGTCACTGCACCGGGCGGCTGGTGGCCGGGGGGCCGACGAGCACCGGCCGGCGAAGCGGGCCGAGGCGCCGTTCGACGCGGCGGCGGTGTTCGCGCGCTGCGCCGAGCGGGGGGTGGCGGTGGAGGTCAGCGCGCGGCCCGAGCGTCTCGACCCGCCCGATGCGCCTGCTGCGCCAGGCGCTGGAGGCCGGGTGCCTGCTGAGCATCGACACCGACGCGCACGCCCCGGGGCAGCTCGACTGGCGGGCGATCGGTGCGGCGCGGGCCGCCGCGGCGGGTGCTCCCGCGGAGCGGGTGGTGACCACCTGGCCGCTGGAGCGCCTCCTGGGGTGGCTCCGGCCCTGACCAGGACGGCGAGCGGCCTCGACGCGGCTGACGAGGCCCGCGCGGGCAGCGCCCCCGGTGGGGCTGGGCGCGGGGGTGGTGACGGGGCTGGTAGCCGGGCTGCCGGTTCGTGCGCTGGTCCGGGCCGACGGGACGGGCGGGGCCGTGCGCTCGCCGGCGCCCCAGGACCCGAAGCCGCAGGCGCGGGCCCGGCCGTACCAGGACGCGACGGCAGCGTTCAGCTCGGGCTCGGGGGTGGGGCGGCCGAACCAGTAGCCCTGGCCGTGGTCGCAGCCCATCGCGACGAGCATCCGCGCCTGCTCCTCGGTCTCGATGCCCTCGGCGATGCACCGTGAGGCGGTGCGCGTGCGCGAGGTCGATCACGGCCTGCACCACCGCGGACGCGCGAGGCGTCGTGCCCGAGGCGCGAGACGAAGCGCGCGGTCGACCTTCATGAACGCCAGGTCCAGGGCCGACAGGTAGCTCAGCGGCCGACCAGCCGGTGCCGAAGTCGTCGATGCCCACGGCCACGCCGAGGTCCGTCAGCGCCGTCCAGGGTCGCCGGCGCGCTGTCGCCCTGGTCGAGCAGGGAGTGCTCGGTGATCTCCACGAGCAGGCGGGAGGGGTCGCTGCCGGACAGCTGCAGCGCCCGCCGCACCAGGCCCGGCAGATCGCGGCGGGAGAGCGTGCGCGAGGACATGTTCACGGCCACGGTCGGCTGGGTCGGTGGCACCGGCGCGCCCGACGGCGCGGTGTCGGGCAGGTGGATCGACCGGCTCCCGGCGGGCGCTCCGTACGCCGGGGGGCACCAGCGCTGGGCCATCGAGCTCGCGCGGCCCAGCACCCACTCGTCCAGGCGCACCACGAGCCCGGTCTCCTCGGCGACGTCCACGAAGACGGCCGGGGAGAGCGGGGCCCAGCTCGGGGTCCACCACCCGGGCGAGGGCCTCGACCCCGACCACCTCGCCCGTTCCCAGGTCCACGACGGGCTGGTACAGCACCGCGAGGTGCTCGGCGTCGAGGGCGGAGCGCAGCATCGCCTCGGTGCGCACGCGCTGCATCGCGGCCTCGCCGAGCCCGGCGGAGTAGTGCACGGCGCGGTCGCGGCCCTGGCGCTTCGCGCGGCGCAGCGCCAGCCCGGCGCGGCGGACGACGTCGTCGGCGTCGGCCTCACCGCCGTCGGTGGTCACCAGGCCGATCGAGGCGGTGGTGGCCACCGGCTCCTGGAGGCCGCTCAGCGCGGTGGGGCGCCGCAGCGCGGCCAGGAGCCGCTCGGCGAGGCCCGCGGCGTCCGGCGCCGACGCGAGCTGCTGCGCGGAGCGACCGACGACGACGGCGAACACGTCGCCGTCCAGCCGGGCGACCGTGGCGCCCTCGGGCGCCGCGGTCCGCAGCCGCGCGGCGACGGCGCGCAGCAGGGCGTCTCCGGTCTCGCGGCCGAGGGCGTCGTCGAGCACGGAGAACCTGTCGACGTCGACGAGCGCGAGCACGGTGCCGCCCGCCACGCGCTGCCGGCCCGCCTCGCGGGCCTCGGCCTCGAGGTGGGAGAGGACGGCGGCGCGGGTGACGAGGTCGGTGAGGGGGTCGCGGTGCCCGAGCGGGGAGGCGCCGGTGACGTCGACGGCGGAGCCGAACATGCGCAGGGGCTCACCGGCGGCGTCGACCTCGACCTCCGTCCAGGCGTGGACGCGCCGCACGACGCCGTCGAGGCCCACGAGGTCGAACTGCTCCTCGCCGCCGCGCCGGCTCTCGCGGACCACGAGGAGCCAGGCGCGCACGCGCGCCCGCTCGGCGGGGACGACGAGGGAGGTCCACCACTGCAGGGACGGGCGCGTGGTCGAGGGGTCGCTGCCCGCGAGGCGGTGCATGCCGTCGGACCAGGTCAGCTCGGCGGTGCGCAGGTCGAGCTCCCAGACCGCGGCGGCCATGGTCGCGGCGCCCCGCGGGCCCCTGCCGTGCCCGCGGCCCTCGTGACCCGCGTGCGCGACAGCGCCGGGGCCGCGGCGCGCGTCCGACGCGCTCGGTGACCACGGCGGCGGAGGCATGCTCCTACGGTGTCACCGCGCGTGACCGGAAGGGCGGGTTTCCCCTCAGACACGCCGGAGCCCTCCGCGAGCCCTCGCTACCGGTGACCCTCAGTAGTGGATCAGGCACCGTCGGTCTGGGAATGCCTACGACCCCGCGTACCCCTGCGGGTTGCTGCTCTGCCAGCGCCAGGTGTCGGCGCACATCTCGTCGAGCCCCCGGGTCGCGGTCCAGCCCAGCTCGTCGCGGGCGCGCGCCGGGTCGGCGTAGGACGCGGCGACGTCGCCCGGGCGCCGCGGCGCGACCCGCACCGGCACCGGGCGGCCGCTGGCGCGCTCGAAGGCCGCGACCACCTGGCGCACGGACGAACCCGTCCCGGTACCCAGGTTCCAGGCGCGGGCGCCGTGGCCCGCACCCGCGGCGGCGCCGTCGGCGGGGCTGCCGGTCAGAGCGGCCAGCGCGGCCACGTGCCCCTCGGCGAGGTCGACGACGTGGATGTAGTCGCGCACCCCGGTGCCGTCGGGGGTGTCGAAGTCGTCCCCGAAGATCGTCAGCTGCTCGCGGCGCCCGACGGCGACCTGCGCGATGAACGGCACCAGGTTGTTGGGGACGCCGCGCGGGTCCTCCCCGATCCGGCCCGAGGGGTGCGCGCCGACGGGGTTGAAGTAGCGCAGCAGCGCCACCGACCACCGCTCGTCGCTCGTCGCGACGTCGCGCAGCACCTGCTCGACCACGAACTTGGTCCAGCCGTAGGGGTTGGTGGCGCTCAGAGGGGAGTCCTCGGTCAGCGGCATCTGCGTCGCCGCGCCGTAGACGGTGGCGGAGGAGGAGAAGACGATCGTGCGGCAGCCGACGGCGTCCATCGCCTTCACGAGGTTCAGGGTGCCGCCGACGTTGGTGCGGTAGTAGCGCTCGGGCTGAGCGACGGACTCCCCCACGGCCTTGAGCGCCGCGAAGTGGACGACGGCCTCCGGGCGCGTCCGCTGCAGGGCCGCGAGCACCGCCGCCTCGTCCGTCACGTCGACGGTCAGCAGCTCCACACCGCGCCCGGCGATCTCCTCGACGCGGCGCAGCGCCTCAGGGCTGGCGTTGGACAGGTCGTCGAGGACGACGACGTCGTGGCCCCCCGCCAGCAGCTCGACCACCGTGTGGCTGCCGATGTAGCCCGCTCCGCCCGTCACCAGGATCCGCACGACGCGCGACGCTACACGGACGGTGACAGCCTCGGGCGGTGAGCAACCCTCCCGGCCGAACCGGTGCACCAGACGCCGTGCTGTTCGACGTCGACGGCACCCTCGTCGACTCCAACTACCAGCACGTGGTCGCCTGGGCGCGCGCCCTCCACGGCGTCGGCGTGGTCGTCCCCGGGCCGTCGCTGCACCGCGCGGTGGGCATGGGCGGGGACCAGCTGGTGGCCGCCGTCGCCGGCGACGAGGTCGAGCGCCGGCACGGGGACGCGGTGCGCGCCGCGTGGAAGCGGGAGTTCGACGCGCTCGTCGACGACGTGCCGGCGATGCCGGGCGGCCGCTGACCTGCTGCGGGCCTGCCACGAGCGCGGCCTGAAGGTGGTCCTCGCCAGCTCCAGCCCCGGCGACCTGCTCGAGAGGTACCGCGGCGTGCTGGGCGCCGACGACGTCATCGACGCCGTCACCACCGCCGACGACGTCGAGGCGTCCAAGCCCGCGGGCGACCTGTACGGCGTGGCCGCGGAGCGCGTCGGCGCCCGGCACCCCATCGCGGTGGGCGACTCCCCGTGGGACGCGCGGTCCGCGCACGCGGCGGGGACCGGGGTCGTCCTCGTGCGCTCCGGCGGCTTCTGCGACGACCTGCTGCGCGCGGAGGCCCCCGGTGCAGCCCTCTACGCGCGCCGCGGCGCTTCTGGAGGGCCTGGACGGCTCGAGCCCTCGACCCTGAACCAGACCACCTTGCCGGTCGACTGCCGCGGGAGCATCCCGCCCAGCGCCGCGGCCAGGGGCCCGGGCAGGGCGGGCGCCGCGGGTGCGGAGCCGCGGTCGCCGCTGGCCGCGCCCGCGGCCGCCGGGACGGCCTCGCGCAGGCCGCCCTCGCGCACCCCCCACTCGCTCGAGAGCTTGTCGACCAGCTCCAGGCCGCGCCCGCTCTCCTCCATCAGGCCCGCCTCGCGCAGCACCGGGCGCGTCGAGCTGCCGTCGGCCACCTCCACGAGGATGCCGCCCTCGGCCTCGCAGTCGAGGTCCATCGTGACCAGCGAGCCCGCGTGGACGATGGCGTTGGTCACCAGCTCCGAGGCCAGCAGCTCGACGCGGTCGCGAGCGTCCTTGGAGTGCCGCTCGCACACCTCGTTCCGCACGAAGGCGCGGGCCAGCAGCGGGGCCCCGGCGTCCTTGGGAAGCCTCACGCGCACGGAGCACCCTGCCACCGAGGTCGACCCCGCCGTGGGAACTCAGCCAGACCAGCGCCTCCCGCAGCACCTGCGGGCTGGTCCAGCGGGGTGCGACCCGAGCAGCGCCCGGCCCTTCTCGGTCGAGGCGCTGTGGCTGCGGACCAGGTGCTCCCACGACGCCTGCGCGTGCTCCGCGGCGTCCCGGGCGGCGTGCGCCTCCCGGAACTCCTCCCAGCCGACCGGGCGGAGCACCGGCTCGCGGCCGGACCAGCCCGCCACCTGCTGCGCCAGCCCCCGCACCGACCAGCCGCGGTCGGAGACGGCGAAGAACGACTCCCCCACCGCCGCGTCGCGCCGCTCGACCGCCAGCTGGAACGCCTGGGCGACGTCATCGGCGTGCACGTGGTGCATCGGCTCGGCGCCGAGGCCTGGCACAGCGAGCTCCGCCGAGTCGCGAGCGCGTACCAGACGGCGGGTCGAGATTGCCCAGCGGCCCGATCGCCGGCCAGCCCGGGCCGCTGATGTGGCCGGGCTGCAGCACGGTGGTGGGAGGCCACCGGCGGCCGTCTCCGCCGCAGCAGTTCCGCGATCGCGGCCTTCTGCACGCCGTAGTCGCCGAAGGGCGTGCGCGGATCGTCTTCGCGCAGCGGCCGCGATGCGGCGCGCCCGTACCGCCAGATGCTCCCGCAGTGGACCAGGTGACCGCTGTGCCGCGCAGCGCCTCCACCAGCGCGCGCGCCGACTCGGGCGTGAAGCAGACCATGTCGACGACGGCGTCCGGGCGCGAGCGCGGCACCCGCGCCCGAAGGTCCCAGCGGCGTCCTCGGCCTCCCGGTCGACGCGCACCCGCTGCACGCGGGCCCAGCCTCGTGCGGCTGGTACGGCTCGCGGGAGCCGCGGGACGGCCACGACCTCGTGTCCGGCCGCGACGAGGCGGGGCACGAGGAAGGTGCCGACGTGCCCGGTGGCCCCGATGACGACGACGCGCATCAGAGACCCATCAGACGGCCGTGTACCCGCCGTCGGCGACGAGGACCGACCCGGTGATGAAGCTCGCGGCGTCGCTGGCCAGGAAGACCACGCTGGGCGCGATCTCCTCGGGCGAGGCGGCGCGCTGCTGGGGGGCGTCGTCGATCGACTGGCGGCGGAAGCGCGGCTCGTCGACGGGCGCCATCGCGGTGCGCACGTACCCGGGTGCCAGGGCGTTGACGCGGATGCCGAACGGCGCCCACTCCACCGCGAGGGACTTCGTCAGCTGGTGCACCGCGGCCTTGGACGCGTTGTACGCGGCCTGCTCCTGCGGGCGGTTGACGATGATCGCCGAGATCGAGCCGATGTTGACGATCGAGCCGCCGCCCGCCTCGCGCATGTGGCGGCCCACCGCGCGGCTGGTCATGAACAGCGCACGCACGTTCAGGTCGAAGACTGCCGACCACTCGTCGTCGGGCACCTCCCAGCTGGACCGGTGGAAGCAGGTGCCGGCGTTGTTGACCAGCACGTCGATGCGCCCGCCCAGCGCCTCCAGGCACTCCGCGGTGGCGCGCTCGACGTCGGCGTCGACCGTGAGGTCGGCGTCGACTCGCAGCAGCTCGACGCCGTCGGCAGCGGCCTCCTCGACGAAGGCCTGCGACCGGGCGCCGTCGCGGGCGACGATCGCGACCCTCGCGCCCGCGGCCGCCAGGGCCAGGGCGAAGGCGCGCCCCAGGCCCTGGTTGCCGCCGGTGACCACGGCGGTGCGCCCGTCGAGGCGGAACGCGTCGGTGCCGGCGGCGCGCGCCGCGGGGACGGCCGCGTCGGCGGTGGCACCTCCGGCCTCGGTCACCGCCAGGGCTCCACGACGGACTTCAGGCTCTCCGGGTCGGTGTCGGAGTCGAGCGCCTCGGCGGCGTCGTCAGGCCGTAGCGGCCGGTGACGAGGGAGTCGACGTCGACCTGTCCGGAGGAGACCAGGTGCGTGGCCAGCGGCCAGGTGTCGGTGTAGCGGAAGATGCCGGTGAGCAGTACCTCGTTGTCCTGGATGTAGCTCACCGGCAGGCGTCATCTCGGGGTTGCCCAGCCCGACCAGCACGGCGGTGCCGCCGCCGCGGACCGCGCGGATCCCGTCGTGATCGGCCGGGGCGCACCGGAGGCGTCGATGAACGCGTCGACCGGCCGAGGTCGGACTCGACGTCGGTCCGCGCGGGTCGACCGCGGACTCGGTGGCCCCGAACTGCAGCGCGCGCTCGCGGCGGGGGCCGCACGAGGTCGGTGACGATCGACCTCGCGGCGCCGAAGGCCTGCGCGACCTGCGCGGCGATGATGCCGATCGGGCCGGCGCCGGCGACGAGGACGCGCTGGCCGGGCACCACGCGGGCCTTGCGCATCGCGGCGATGCCCACGCTGACGGCGGCTCCAGGAGCGCCGCGGCGTCGTCGGACATCGAGTCGGGCGACGGGGAAGCGCGAACTCCGCGGGCGCGGTGACGTACTCGGCGAAGGCGCCGTCGACCGGCGGGCGTCGCGTAGAAGCGCATGTGCGGGCACAGGTTGTAGCGCCCGGCCAGGCACTGGGAGCAGTGGTGGCAGGGGCGCTGCGGGTCGACGGCGACCCGCTCGCCGACGCGGCTCGCGTCGACGCCCGCGCCGACGGCGACGACGGTGCCGCCCATCTCGTGCCCGAGCACCAGGGGCTCCGTCGACGACGAACTCCCCGGCGCGCAGGTGCCGGAAGTAGTGGACGTCGGAGCCGCAGACCCCGACGGAGCCGACCCTGACCAGCACCTCCCCCGGCGGGACCTCGGGGACGGGGCGCTCCTGCACCTCGACCGTGTTCTCGGCCAGCAGCACGCTGGCCCGCATCGTCTCCGGCAGCCGGTCCGGTACCCCGGGGGCCCTCTGCTCCGTCGCAGCGCTCATGGGCGCCATCATGCCCTGCTCGGTGCTGAGAACGTTCTCAGCACTCCCACCGGCTGGACGCCGCACCCCTCGTCGTGATCATGCAGTCCCGCCACCGGGGGCGGGGGTCACAGGCGCTGCAGGCCGTGTCCGGTGATGACGGCCGTCCCCTCCAGGTCGGAGGCCTCCAGGTCGACGGTGGCGGAGAAGCCCCAGTCGTGGTCGCCCGCCGGGTCGTCGACCACCTGGCGCACGCGCCACAGCCGCTCGGCCCGGTCGACCACGACCTGCAGCTGCCCGGGAGCGCGCGCCGCGGCCGACGTGCCGACGTCGTCGTGCTCCTCGTAGTACGCCGCCACGGCCTCCTGCCAGCCGTCGAGGTCGACCTCCGGGTCGAGCTGCGCGAGGTCCCAGGCGCGGCGGCGGGCCAGCAGGTCGACCCGCTGCCACATCGCGTTGCGCACCTGCACCGCGAAGGCGCGGGTGTTCGCGGTGATGCCCCGCAGCACCGGAGGCGGCGGCGGGCCCCCGCCGGCGATGGTCTCGGGGTGGGTCAGCGCCTCCCACTCGTCGAGCAGGCTGGAGTCGGTCTGGCGGACCACCTCGCCCAGCCACTCCAGGACGTCGTCGAAGCCCTCGCCGCGCCGGTCCTCCGGGACCGTCTGGCGCAGGGCGCGGTAGGCGTCGGAGAGGTACCGGAGCACCGCGCCCTCGGAGCGCACCAGGGAGTAGCGGCGCACGAGGTCACCGAAGGTCATCGCCTGCTCGAGCATCTCCCGGACCACGGACTTCGGGGAGAGCGCGTCCTCCGGCAGCCAGGGCGCCGCGACGCGGTACTGCGTGAACGCCGCCTCGAGGCGCTCCTGCAGCGGCTTCGGCCAGGTGACCTCCTCGAGCAGCTCCATCCGCTCCTCGTACTCGATGCCCTCCGCCTTCATCGCGGCCACCGCCTCGCCGCGCGCGGCGAACTGCTGCGCCAGGAGGATCGGCCGCGGGTCGTCGAGGGTCGCCTCCACGACGCTGACGACGTCGAGCGCCGGCGTGGGCGACTCCGGGTCGAGCACGTCGAGCGCCGCCACCGCGAACGTCGAGAGCGGCTGGTTGAGCGCGAAGTCGGCCTGCAGGTCGACGGTGAGCCGGAAGCGGCGCCCCGCCTCGTCGGGCTCGTCGAGCCGCTCGATGACGCCGGCCGCGAGCAGCTCGCGGGCGATGGCGACGGCGCGGCGCACCAGGCGCACCTGCGCGGCCCGGTCGGAGTGGTTCTCCAGCAGCAGCCCGCGGAGGTGGGCGGCGGCGTTGCCGGGGCGGGCGATGGTGTTGAGCACCATCGCGTGCGTCACCTTCATCTGGCTGGTCAGCGGCTCCGGCGCCGCGGCGACGAGCCGGTCGAAGGTGGCCTCCTGCCAGCTGACCTCGCCCTCCGGCGGCTTCTTCTTCACCACCCGCCGCTGCTTCTTGACGTCGTCGCCGGCCTTTGCCATGAGGCGGGCGTTCTCGATCAGGTGCTCCGGCGCCTGCACCACGCAGGTGCCCGGAGACGTCGAAGCCCGCCCGGCCCGCGCGCCCGGCGATCTGGTGGAACTCCCGCGCGCTGAGCAGCCCTGGTCCGCCGCCCGTCGTACTTGGTCAGCGAGGTCACCAGCACGGTGCGGATCGGCACGTTGATGCCCACGCCCAGGGTGTCGGTGCCGCAGATGACCGGCAGCAGCCCCTCCTGGGCGAGCGTCTCCACCAGGCGCCGGTACTTGGGCAGCATCCCGGCGTGGTGCACCCCGATGCCCTGGCGCACCAGCTTGGACAGCACCTGCCCGAAGCCGGCGGTGAAGCGGAACCCGCCGAGGGCCTCGGCGATGCGCTCCTTCGCGCCCTTGTCGGCCACCTGGACGCTCAGCAGCGCCTGCGCGCGCTCCAGCGCCGCCGCCTGCGTGGGGTGGACGACGTAGACCGGCGCCTCCTTGGACTCCAGGAGCTCCTCGAGGGTCTCGTGGACCGGCGTCAGCGCCCAGCGGTGGTGCAGCGGCACGGGGCGCTCCACCCCGGCGACCAGCGTGGTCTCCCGGCCGGTGCGCCGCCGCAGGTCCTCCTCGAAGCGCGACGTGTCGCCGAGGGTGGCCGACATGAGCAGGAACTGCGCGCGGGAGAGCTCCAGCAGCGGCACCTGCCACGCCCAGCCGCGGTCGCGGTCGGCGTAGTAGTGGAACTCGTCCATGACCACGAGCCCGACGTCGAGGTCCGCGCCCTCGCGCAGCGCGCGGTTGGCGAGCACCTCCGCGGTGCAGCAGACGACGGGGGCCTGGGCGTTGACGGCGCCGTCACCGGTCACCATCCCCACGTTCTGGGCGCCCAGCACCTCCACCAGGGCGAAGAACTTCTCGCTCACGAGCGCCTTGATGGGGGCGGTGTAGACCGACCGGCGGCCGGTGGCCATGGCCGCGGCGTGCGCGCCGAGCGCCACGAGCGACTTCCCCGAGCCCGTCGGCGTCGCCAGGATGACGTGGGAGCCGCTGACCAGCTCGATCAGCGCCTCCTCCTGCGCGGGGTAGAAGGTCAGCCCCCGGTCGGTGGCCCACCCCTCGAAGGCCTCGAAGACGGCGTCGGGCGCGACGGCGTCGCCGGTCGGCAGGCGGTCGACCAGGCCCGGCGGCGGCGGTCCCACCCGGTCGGGCCGCTGGTCCGGCTGCAGGTCGGGACGCGGGTCGGGCACTTCTCGAGGGTGCCACGCCCCCGGGTGCCACCGGGACGGCGCGCGGGCGGCGTCTCTGCGGTGCCCCGGCGTCCTCCCGGCGTTGCTCCGATGAGGATGTCCAACGATGCAGGAGTCACCTACTGTGCTTCCTGCTGCACGAGGGGCCCAGCGCCCGACGGCGCCCGACGGCGGTGGCCCGCGAGGAGGAGGTGGCGTGGCGGTCGATGCCCGGCACGGCGCCCAGTGCTCCCCGGCGGACGGTCCCGGGGAGTGGCGCGCCGAGACCCGGTACCCGCCCACCACCGCCTCCGTCCGCCTGGCCCGCCGCTTCGTCGAGGCGGAGCTGCTGGCCCGGGCCTGTGAGCGCTTCGCCGACGACGCCGGCCTGGTCGTCACCGAGCTGGCCGGCAACGCCGTGCTCCACGCGCGGACGCCGTTCGAGGTCGTGGTCCGCAGCGCCGGCGCCGGCGGGGTGCGCGTGGACGTCGTCGACGGCAGCTCCGCGCCCCCCGTGGTCGGTGCCGCCGTCGGCACCGCGATGAGCGGGCGCGGGATGGTGCTCGTCGGGGCGCTCGCCTCCCGGTGGGGCACCGAGCGGACGCCGACCGGGAAAGCCGTGTGGTTCGAGGTGGGGGGCCCCGAGACCCCGGGGCCGGAGCCGGACGAGCCCAGCGCCGACGAGCTGCTGGCGATGTGGGCGGACCTCGACACCGCCCCGACCGTCGTCGTCCCCGACCTGCCGGTGCACGAGCTGCTGGCGGCGAAGGAGCACCTGGACGACCTGGTGCGCGAGATGCAGATCGTCATGCACGACCCGGCGGTCGCCGACCGCGGCGAGGCGGAGTCGCCCGAGGAGGTGCTCCTGGCCCGCCGCCTCGACGCCGCGGTGCACGCCTTCGAGCCCGCCCGGGTGCAGGTCCGGTCGCAGGTGCAGCAGGCGCTGCGCGCGGGCCAGGCGCGGGTCACCCTCGAGCTGGTGCTCGACCAGCGCGCCGGCGAGCACGCGCGGACCTTCCTGGAGGTGCTCGACGAGGCCGAGCACCTCAGCCGGCGGGGGCTGCTGCTGACCCGCGGCGACGAGCTGGGGCGGCACGCCGCCGTGCGCCGGCTCTACCTGGAGGAGGTCGTGCGCCAGCTGGGGTGAGGCGCTGGCAGGATCAGGGCCCGTGTCCAAGGTCCTGACCTCCCTGCCCGTCGGCGAGCGCGTCGGCATCGCCTTCTCCGGGGGTCTCGACACCTCCGTGGCGGTCGCCTGGATGCGCGACAAGGGCGCCGTGCCGTGCACGTACACCGCGAACATCGGGCAGTACGACGAGCCCGACATCGACGCCGTCCCCGGCCGCGCCGGGGCCTACGGCGCGGAGCTCGCCCGGCTCATCGACTGCCGCGACGCCCTCGTGGAGGAGGGCCTCGCGGCGCTGACCTGCGGCGCCTTCCACATCCGCTCGGGCGGGCGCAACTACTTCAACACCACCCCGCTGGGCCGCGCCGTCACCGGCACCAAGCTGGTGCGGGCGATGCTCGACGACGACGTCCAGATCTGGGGCGACGGCTCCACCTACAAGGGCAACGACATCGAGCGGTTCTACCGCTACGGCCTCATGGCCAACCCCGCGCTGCGCATCTACAAGCCGTGGCTCGACGCGCAGTTCGTCGCCGAGCTCGGTGGGCGCAAGGAGATGTCGGAGTGGCTGGTGGCCCACGACCTGCCTTACCGCGACTCCACGGAGAAGGCGTACTCCACCGACGCCAACATCTGGGGCGCCACCCACGAGGCGAAGTCGCTGGAGCAGCTCGACACCGGCATCGAGATCGTCCAGCCGATCATGGGCGTGCGCTTCTGGGACCCCGCGGTGGAGATCGCCACCGAGGACGTCGTCGTCGGCTTCGAGCAGGGCCGCCCGGTCTCGATCAACGGTCGGACCTTCGCCTCCCCGGTCGACCTGGTGGTGGAGGCCAACGCCGTCGGCGGGCGCCACGGGCTGGGAATGTCCGACCAGATCGAGAACCGCATCATCGAGGCCAAGAGCCGCGGCATCTACGAGGCGCCCGGCATGGCGCTGCTGTTCGCGGCGTACGAGCGGCTCGTGAACGCCGTCCACAACGAGGACACCGTCGCGGCGTACCACTCCGAGGGCCGCAAGCTGGGCCGGCTGCTCTACGAGGGCCGCTGGCTCGACCCGCAGGCGCTGATGATCCGCGAGTCGCTGCAGCGGTGGGTCGGGACGGCGGTGACCGGCACGGTCACCCTGCGCCTGCGCCGCGGGGAGGACTACTCCCTGCTCGACACGACCGGCGCGCACCTCAGCTACCACCCCGACAAGCTGTCGATGGAGCGCACGCAGGACGCCGCGTTCGGCCCGGTCGACAGGATCGGCCAGCTGACGATGCGCAACCTCGACATCGCCGACTCCCGCGCCAAGCTGGAGCAGTACGCAGCCCTCGGCCTGGTGGGCCCGGACGCGCCCGGCGTCGGCCTGGTCGGCGGTCTCGAGGGCGTGCTGGAGACCGGCGGTGCCGAGGAGATCGCCTCCAGCGGCGTCCCGTCCCCCGACGACCGCCCCCTGGACCGCGCCGCCATGGAGTCCGGAACGGACTGACCCCTCACTCCGCGACGATCAAGGGAGTTCGACTCACCCGCTGAGCCGAACTTCCTCGATCGTCGCTGGGGAGGGGGTCAGTCCCCGGAGGCGCGGGCGTCGGCCCAGAGGTCGACGCCGGAGTCGACGGCGTGCTCGTCGATCGCCGCGAGCTCGTCGGCGGTGAACTCCGTGCGCGCCGCAGCGGCCACGTTGTCCTCAACCTGACGCACGGAGCTCGCGCCGATGAGCGCGGAGGTGATGCGCGGGTCGCGCAGCACCCACGACAGCGCCATCTGCGCCAGCGTCTGCCCGCGGTCGGCGGCGATGGCGTTGAGCCCGCGGATCCGCCCGAGGTTCTCCTCGGACAGCATCGAGCGGTCCAGCGACCCCGGCCGCGACGCCCGCGAGCCCTCCGGCACCCCGTTGAGGTACTTGTCGGTCAGCAGCCCCTGGGCGAGCGTGGTGAAGGGGATGCAGCCGACGCCCTCGCGCTCCAGCACGTCGAGCAGCTCCGGCTCCACCCAGCGGTTCAGCATCGAGTACGAGGGCTGGTGGATGAGCAGCGGCGTCCCCAGCTCGCGCAGGATCCGCGCGGCCTCCGCGGTGCGCTCCGGGCCGTAGCTGGAGATGCCGACGTAGAGCGCCTTCCCGGCGCGGACGGCGTCGGCGAGCGCCGTCATCGTCTCCTCGAGCGGCGTCTCCGGGTCGGGCCGGTGGTGGTAGTAGATGTCGACGTAGTCGAGGCCCATCCGCTCCAGCGACGCGTCGAGGCTCGCGCGCAGGTACTTGCGGGAGCCGTGGTCGCCGTAGGGGCCGGGCCACATGTCCCAGCCGGCCTTGGTGGAGATGACCAGCTCGTCGCGGTACGGGGCGAGGTCGGACGCCATGATCCGGCCGAAGTTCACCTCGGCCTCGCCGTAGGGCGGCCCGTAGTTGTTCGCGAGGTCCATGTGCGTCACGCCGAGGTCGAAGGCGCGGGTGACGATGGCGCGCTGGACCTCCAGCGACCGGTCAGAGCCGAAGTTCTGCCAGAACCCGAGGCTGACCAGCGGCAGGTCGAGGCCGCTGCGGCCGGTCCGGCGGTAGGTCATCGAGTCGTAGCGCTTCTCGTCAGCGAGGTGGCCCATGGTTTCCATGGTGGCAGACGCCCCGCCACCTCACACCGGGCGCAGCGCGACGAACGGCTCCAGATCCGGGTCCCCTGCCGGGTCCGCCCCGGCCAGCACCCGCTTGACCGGCACCTCCTTGCGCTTGCCGGTCGGCGTGCGCGGCACCGCGCCCACTGCGACCACCTCGTCGGGCACGTGCCGCGGCGAGAGCTCCCGGCGCAGCAGGTCGCGCAGCCGGTCCCGCAGCGCGTCGTCGAGCTCGGCGCCGTCGGCGAGCACCACGAACAGGGGCATCCAGTAGCCCCCGCGCCGGCCGTCGGGCAGCTCCAGGCCCACCACCAGCGAGTCGGCGACCTCGGGCACGCGGTCGAGCACGGCGTAGAGGTCGCCGGTGCCCATCCGCACCCCCTGGCGGTTGAGCGTGGCGTCCGAGCGCCCGTGGACGACGACGCTGCCCCGCGAGGTCACCGTCACCCAGTCGCCGTGGCGCCACAGCCCCGGCAGGTCCTCGAAGTACGCGGCGCTCAGGCGCGAGCCGTCGGCGTCGTCCCAGAACGCCACCGGCATCGACGGCATCGGCACCGTGAGGACCAGCTCGCCCACCTCGTCGACGAGCGCGTGACCGTCCGCGGCACTGGTGCCGGACCACGCCGCCACCGGAGCCCCCAGGCAGCGCACCGACAGCTCCCCCGCCCACACCGGCACCGTCGGTGCACCGGCCACGACCGCGGTGACGACGTCGGTGCCCCCCGACAGGGAGACCACCGGCACGCGCCGCCCGAGCGCGTCTGCAGCCCACCGGGCGGTCGCCGCCGACAGCGGCGACCCGGTGGAGCCCACGTACCGCAGCGCGGTCAGGTCGAGCCCGTCCAGCTCCACGCCGGCGGCCTCGCACGCCTGGAGGTAGCCGGGGCTGGTACCGAGCGCGGTGAGCCGCTCGTCGGCGGCCAGCCGCCACAGCGCCCCGGGCTCCGGGTGGGTGGGTGACCCGTCGCGCAGCACCACCGTCGCGCCGACGAGCAGCGCCCCGGCGAGGTAGTCCCACATCATCCAGCTGGGGCTGGTCCACCAGGCGAACCGGTCACCGGGGCCCAGGTCGGTGTGCAGCGCCAGCGACTTCACGTGCTCCAGCACGACGCCGCCGTGGCCGTGCACGATGCCCTTGGGCGCACCGGTGGTGCCGGAGCTCGACAGCACCCAGAGCGGGTGGTCGAAGGCCACCGGCACCGGCTCGACCGGTTCAGGCGACGACGACGGCGCCACGGCGTCGTCCCACTCCAGCGCCACCGCCCCCGCGGGCAGCGCCGGCAGCGGCTGCGGGGGACGCCCGGCACCGGCACCCGCACGAGCAGGCGCAGCGAGGGGCACGCGGCGACCACGTCGGCAGCAGCGTCCCCCGCTCGTGCACCCGGCCGCCGTACCGGTAGCCGTCGGCGACGACGAGCGCCACCGGGTCGGTGCGCCCGAGCCGCGCTGCGGCGGCCGGCCCGGCCGTGTCCTGCCCCGCCGCCACCCAGACCGCGCCGAGGGAGGCGGTGGCGAGCAGCGCCACCACGGACTCCGGGACGCTCGGCAGGTGCGCCGCGACGCGGTCCCCCACCCCGACGCCGTGGGCGCGCAGCACCCCCGCGAGCGCCCCGACCTGCTCGCGCAGCTGGGCCCACGTGACGGCTCGGCGGACGCCCTCCTCGTCGACGCCCACGATCGCCTCGGCGTCGGGCTGCGCGTCGACGTGGCGCAGCACCTGGTCGACGTGGTTGAGCCGGACGCCCGGGAACCAGCGCGCCCCCGCGACCCCGCTCGTCGCAGCGTCGGCGAGGATTCCGTCGGGCCCGTCGGCCGGTGGGACCGCGGCGACGACGCCGTCCCACTCCCACAGCGCGCGCCAGAACGCCGCGACCCCGTCGCAGGTGCCGGTCGACCAGCGCCACAGCGCGTCGTAGGCCTCCGGCCCGACCCCGACGCCCTCGGCGGGCGCTCCCGCGTGCTCGTGGGCCCAGCGGGCGAAGGCGGAGAGGCGGCTGCCCAGCGCGGCGTCCCGGGCGGGCTGCCACAGCACCTCGGGGACCGGCGGGCGGGCGGGGGCGGGGACGGCGTCGTCGGCCACGGCGCGGAACCTACCCCTCCCCCGTCCGTGGTCACGGGCGGCGGACCACCCTGTCGCGTCGGGGCGCGGAGGGCCAGACTGCGCACCGTGCCCACCGACGCGCGCACCCCGGCTCCCTGGACCGGCCGAGCCCTGGGTGGCCTCCGCTGGTCCGCAGCGGGCGGCTCGAGCGCGGGCGGCCTCGTCGTCGCCGTCCACGGCATCACCGCCAACGCGGCGGCGTGGGCAGCGGTCGCGCCGCGGCTGCTGCGCGGCAGGGCTGTCGCCGAGGTGGTGGCGCCCGAGCTGCGCGGGCGCGGCGCCAGCCGGCGCCTGCCGGGTCCGTGGGGGCTGGCGCGCCACGCCGACGACGTCGCCGCCGAGGTCACGGCGCTGCTCGACGCACGGGTCGCCGAGCCATCTGGCCGCCGCGCGGTGCTCGTGGGCCACTCGATGGGCGCCTTCGTGCTCGCCGCGCTCGTGAAGATCCTCCTGGAGGAGATCGACCAGCCCGGCCGGCACACCAGCACGACGACGCTGGTGCCGACCCAGCTGGTGGTCAGGTCCTCGACGGGACCGCCACCGCGCTGAGCGCGTCGGTGCCGGTCAGCCGTGCGCTGAGCGCCCACAGGTCGGCGGCCAGGCCGAGGTCGCTCGCCAGCGCCGTCCGCCCCACCAGGCGGGGGGCACCCCTGACCTCCCCCGGCCCCGAGGGGCCGGTGAAGCTGCCCCCCGGCAGGTCGGCGGTGGCGGCCAGCAGCGTCGGCTGGGCCCCGGCGGCCGCGGTCTGGGCGAAGACCCGGTTGCCGACGCCGGACAGCCGGTCGGTGACGGCGTTGCCGGTGCGTCCCTGCAGGTTCGTCGCCGCCCACCCCGGGTGCGCCGCGAGCGCCCGCACGGACGAGCCAGCGGCGTGCAGGCGCCGCTGCAGCTCGAGGACGAACAGCAGGTTCGCCAGCTTGCTCTGCGCGTAGGCACCGGTCGCGGAGTACCTGCGACGCTCCCAGCTGAGGTCGTCGAGGTCGATCCGGCCGGTCTTGTGCACCAGGGACGACAGGACGACGACGCGGTCCGCGACGTCCGGCAGCAGCTGGCAGACCAGCGCGAAGTGCCCGAGGTGGTTGGTGCCGACCTGGCTCTCGAAGCCGTCGGCGGTGCGGGCCTGCGGCACCATCATGATCCCGGCGTTGGCGACGAGGACGTCGATGCGCCGCTCGGCCTCGCCCTGGCCCGCCCAGGACTCCGCGAAGGCAGCGACGCTGGCCAGGTCCGCCAGGTCGAGGCGCCGCACCTCAGCGGTGGCGCCGAGCGAGCTGGCGGCGCGCTGGCCCTTCGCGGCGTCTCGGACGGCGAGCACCACGCGCGCCCCGCGGGCTGCGAGCGCCCGCGCGGTCTCCAGGCCGAGGCCGCTGGTGGCCCCCGTGACCACCACCGTGCGTCCGCTCTGGTCGGGGATCTGGTCGGTGGTCCACGGGGTCGCCATGCCCGGCACGGTAGGCGCCGGTGCCGGGGACGGCGCCTCGGAGGCTCAGTCCGCCATCTGGTCCGGGTAGCACCAGCGCCAGGCCTCGCCGACCTCGACGCTGCGCATCACAGGGTGGTCCGTCTCGTGCCAGTGCGCCTCCGCGTGGCGGCGGGGCGAGGAGTCGCAGCAGGAGACCGTGCCGCAGGTCAGGCAGCCGCGCAGGTGCACCCACGACGTCCCCTCCCGCACGCAGGCGCTGCACGAGCCGGTGTCCTCGAAGTCGGCCGTGCGCGGTGCCCGCTCGAGGTGGTCGCAGCGCTCGGTCCCGGCGGCGGCGCCCACCAGCGGGTCAGCCCCGGCGGCGGGCCGCCCGGTGTCGGCGGTGCGGCGGGCGGCGCGGTCGACGAGGGACTCCTCCATGTCGAGCTGGCCGAGGGCCGCGCGCAGCACCAGGTCGTCGTAGCCGCCGGTGTGCCGCGCGTCGAGGATCGCCTCCCGCTCCGCGGCCAGCATGATCATGCGCAGCCGCCGGTACTCCGCCGACGGCGTGGAGCGCTCCTCGTCGGACGGCCCCAGCCGCTCCCACGCCGCGTCGACGCGCACCCGGGCGCGGCGGCGGAGCTGCTCGACCACCGGTGAGGTGCTCCCGTCGTGGCCGCCCCCGGTGGGCACCGTCGCCGGGTCGTGCTCGGCGACCAGCTCGTCCAGGCGGTTCAGCCCCGCGCGGGCCGCGCCCTCCAGGAGCACGGCCTCGGCGAGGGCGTCCTCCGCGGGGTCGGGTCCGCGCAGGCCGAGGCGGCGCACCAGGGGAGGCAGCGTCAGGCCCTGCACCAGCAGCGTGCCCGCGACCACCGTGAAGGCGGCGAGCTGCAGCAGCGGCAGCTCGGGGGCCGCGGCGGGGACGGCGAACGCCGCCGCGAGCGTGACCACACCGCGCATGCCCGCCCAGCCCACCACCAGCGACTCGCGCGTCCCCCAGGACGGCGCGCCGGTCAACCGCGCCACGGCGCGCGAGACGGCGGCGGCCACCAGCAGCAGCACGATGCGCGCCGCGACCGTGACAGCCAGCACGACCAGGCAGAACACGGTGACCGACGACGCCGTCCGCCCCTCCTCGCCGACCGCCTCGAGCAGGGCCGGCAGCTGCAGCCCGATGAGCAGGAAGACGCCGTTCTCGAGCAGGAAGGCGATGGTCTTCCACGTGGTCGTCTCCACCACGCGCGACGTCGCGCTCCGCAGCCGCGCAGAGCTTCGCGCCAGCAGCAGCCCGGTGGTGACCACGGCCAGCACCCCGGAGCCGTGGAGCTCCTCCGCCGCCAGGTAGGCGGCGAAGGGTGCGGCGAGGGAGATGACGGTGACCATGACGGCGTCGTCGAGGCGGGCCCGGACGGCGGACAGCAGCAGGCCCAGCGCGATGCCGACGGCGACCCCCACCACCACCAGGACGACGAAGTCGAGGGCGATGCCGCCCGGGCTGACCGATGCCGTCAGCGCGCCGCTGGCAGCAGCCAGCAGCGCCAGGGCGGTGGCGTCGTTGACGAGGCTCTCGCCCTCCAGCAGGCGGGTGAGACGGCGCGGCATGCCGATCCGCCGGGAGACGGCGGTGGCGGCGACGGCGTCCGGGGGCGCGACCACCGCCCCGAGGGCGAAGGCCGCCGCCAGGCCGAGCCCGGGGACCACCGCGACCGCCGCTAAGCCGACCGCGGCCGTCGTGACCACCACCGCACCCACGGACAGCACCAGCACCCCGGCGACGTCGCGGCGCAGGTCGACCAGCGACAGCTGCACCGCTGCCGCGTACAGCAGCGGGGGCAGCAGCCCGGTGAGCACCAGGTCGGGCTCCAGCCGCAGCTCCGGCACCCCCGGCACGGCACCCAGAACCGCCCCCACGACGACCAGCGCGAGGGGCGTCGAGAAGCCGACCCGCTCGCACGCCCACGCGACGGCAAGGACGACGGCCACGATGCCGAGCAGCACGGCTGCTGTGATCACGACTGCACCTCCGACGTCGTCGAACCGGGGCTCATCGTCTCCCGGCGGCGCTACCGTGCGGCGTGCCCACCGCCAAGACGTACACCGTGGAGCGGCGGACGGACGTCGGCGCCCCCGCCGAGCGCGTCCGCGCCGAGCTCGAGGACCTGCACCGCTGGCGCGCGTGGTCGCCCTGGGAGGGCCTCGACCCCGCCCTGTCGCGGACCTACACCGGACCGGAGTCCGGGCCCGGCGCCGCCTACGCCTGGTCGGGGAACCGGAGGGCCGGCAGGGGGCGGATGGAGGTGCTGGAGTCGACGCCCGCGGCGGTGAGCATCGCCATCGCCTTCGAGAAGCCCTTCCCGTCGACGAGCACCTCGACCTTCGTGCTCGAGCCCCAGGGCGCCGACGGCGCCACCACCCGCGTGACGTGGCGCATGACGGGCCCCCGCCCCCTGCTGCTGCGGGTGCTGGGCCCGGTGCTGACCATGGACACGATCGTGGGGAAGGACTTCGAGAAGGGCCTCGCCCAGCTGAGGGCCGTGGCCGAGGCGCCCGCGCGCTGAGCCGTGGCCCCGCGGAGACCGTGGGACGATCAGCGCGCCAGGGCCTCTAGCTCAACTGGCAGAGCAGCGGACTTTTAATCCGCGGGTTGTGGGTTCGAGCCCCACGGGGCCCACCGACGTGGTGTGTCAGTTCGGGACATGCTTGACGGCTGCTTCGGGTCCTGCTTGACGCTCCCTGGATGAGGGAGCTCACCGTGGCCGAGCAGCGCTACAACGCCGTTCACGCCGTCCTGTTCGACGGCCGCACCATCACCGACGTCGCCGCCGCAGTCGGCGTCTCTCGCCAGAGCCTGCACACCTGGCTGGCCCGCTATGAACACAACGGCCTGGACGGCCTGGCCGACCGCACCAGTCGGCCCCGCTCCAGCCCGGTCCAGATTCCCGCCCACGTGGAAGCGGTGGTGATCCAGCTGCGCACCGACCACCGCTCCTGGGGCGCGCGCCGCATCGTGTAGAGCTGCGCACCCGCGCGCTGGTGCCAGCTGCTGACCTGCCGAGTGAGTCCGGGGTCTACCGGGCCCTGAAGCGCGCAGCGTTGATCGAGCCAGGAGCCCGACGCCGGCGCAGCCAGGTCTGGAAGCGCTGGGAACGAGCGCGTCCGATGGAGCTGTGGCAGATGGACCTGGTCGGCGGGTTCGCCCTCGCGGACGGGACCAGCGCCAAGGCCCTGACCGGCATCGATGACCACTCCCGGTACTGCATCAGCGCCAAGCTGATGCTGCGCGAACGCACCCGCCCGGTCTGTGAAGGGCTGGCCGCTGCGCTGCGCACCTACGGGGTGCCTGAGCAGATCCTCACCGACGACGGGCGGGTCTTCACCGGCCGGTTCAACCACCCGCCGGTGGAGGTCCTGTTCGATCGGATCTGCCGGGAGAACGGGGTGGAGCACCTGCTGACCGCGCCGCGGTCACCGACCACGACGGGGAAGGTGGAGCGCTTCCACCGCAGCCTGCGGGCGGAGTTCCTGTTCGCGGCGCCGGCGTTCGCGGCGCTGCGGATGGCGCAGGGTGCGCTGGATGAGTGGGTGGCGTTCTACAACGCTGAGCGTCCCCACCAGGGCATCGACATGGCCACCCCGGCCCGGCGCTCTCAGGACGTCGGTGCGGTCAGCGATGACCTTGCAGAGCTGGCCGCGAAGCCCGTGGCTGACCTGTCAGCGCTGGCTGAGCGGCACGACCTCGAGGACCCGAATGGGTCCTGCTGGAACCCCTCCTACCCGACCGCACCCCACGCCGCGGAGGACGCTGGGCCGACCACCGCCTGATCGTGGAGGCCGTGCGCTGGCGAGTGCGGACCGGCTGCCCCTGGCGTGACCTGCCCGGACGCTTCGGGCCCTGGCAGACCGACTGCTCCCGCCACCGCCGCTGGAGCACCGACGGCACCTGGGCAGCGGTGCTGGACCACCGACGCACCGAAGCCGACCCCGCCGCCCTGGACGCAGCCGGGGCGTGGCAGGTCGCTGTGGACTCCACCGCGGTTCGTGCACACGCCGATGCCGCCGGCGGCCGCCACGAACCTCCCCAGGACGTGCCCGCCCAGCTGCTGGAGGACCTGGCCGCGGCGGTACCCGCCGGCCCCGCCCGAGGTTCCTCGGGCTCCTCGGGCTCACCGCCGACAGGTAGACGATCTCCAGCCGATGGTGCGACTTCCCCCGCTACCCGCCCCGAGGCCCTGACCACCACGACCGCCCCGCAGGGGCAGCGGTGCGGTGACGTCGCTGGTCACGGCAGTGATGATGACGGGGTCCCGGGGGCTGAGCAGTCGGCAGGGTGACCACAGCGAGGGCGACTACGACCAACTCGCCCAGCGGCGCCGGCTGAAGGTGGTGCGCGAAGGCTCCCGAGCCCGTGAGGGGCTGGGCCGCTCCCGGGGGGACTCACA
The DNA here is from genome assembly GCA_963781365.1 of uncultured Actinomycetota bacterium. Taxonomy (GTDB): domain Bacteria; phylum Actinomycetota; class Actinomycetes; order Actinomycetales; family Quadrisphaeraceae; genus Quadrisphaera. The sequence goes on from CAWAFR010000010.1 coordinate 137,142, forward strand.
CCAAGATCCACCTGGCCGCGGGCCGGCGGATGCGGGTCATGGCCCAAGCCATCAGCCCCGGCCAGCGCGCCGACCCCCGCGGGTTCGAACCCGTCTTGGCCCGGCTGCGGATCACCCGGCGCGGACCGGGACGGCCCTGCACCCGCTCCGACGTCGTCCTGGGCGACGAGGCCTACTCCTCCGCCAGGATCCGGGCCCACCTGCGCCGCCGCGGGGTGGAGGCGGTGATCCCGGTCAAGGACGACCAGGCCGCAGCCAGGGTGAAGAAGGGCAGCCGTGGTGGGCGCCCGCCGGTCTTTGACGAGGTCGGCTACCGCGACCGCAACGTCGTGGAGCGGGCGATCGCCAGGCTGAAGCGGCACCGCGGGGTGGCGCTGCGCAGCGAGGAGCGGCTGTACGTCTACAACGGCACCCTCACCGTGGCGGCCATCAGCTTGTGGCTGCGTGACCTCACCCGCTGATCCATCAGACACGGCCTGGCGCGAACGGGTTGCGGCTGCTGGCGAGCTGGGCCGCTACCGAGGAGGCCGAGCGACTGCTCGGCGCAGAGGGCGCAGTGCCGTCCACGACTGACTCTTCCTCGGCGGCGCGAAGCCGGGACTGACCGCGTCGGGGTGCGTGGAGGGACAAGCGCACGGACTGCACGGCTTGGACGACGACGTCGCCGAGTACCGGGTGCTGGCGCTGGTAGCCCTCGATGGACTGTCACCTGCACACGGGTCAGGACTCGTCATCGCCCATGATCACGCGGACCTCCTGAGCACAGCGGCACCCGGCCGCGATGCGCGCCGCCCACCGCAGCGCATCCTCGTGCGAGGGCACCTCGAGCACTGAGAAACCCCCGACCATCGCCTTGGTCCCCGGCTCAGCACCGTCGACGGTCGTGCCGTCGGCGGTGACCACGGTGGGCCGTTGACGCCGAAGACCACCGCCGAAGACCCACACCCCGGCAGCCTTGGCCTCACGCACCACCGCGTGCGAGGCCTCCGCGACCGCCGGCCACTCCTCATCGCCGATGTGGTCCATCGACCCGTCATCGAAGGAGACCAAGTACTTCGCCATCGCCGACCTCCCTGAGTGCCTCGTCGCTCATGCGTGACTCGTTCCCTGTGGACAGCGCTGGGGCGTCAGAGTCATCGCCCGATCAGCGAGCCGAGCATCGTCGTCGGTGAGGGATCCGTCTGCGTGCTTCACCCCCGCGCAGCGGGCGTCCCGGACGGCGGGTGCCACCAGCTGGACGAGGGCTTCGCAGTCGACGTCGGCCAGGACCGGCACCTCGATGACCCGACGCCTCAAGACGAGGCTGACGAGCATCGAGGCTGCGACCCCGCCACACCTGCCCGACCCCGGGGCCGCGTGGGCACCCGCAGCAGCTCCTCGGTGCTCAGCCGGTGGTGAGGACCCCGGCCAGGGAGTCCAGTGCGCCCGGAACCAGGGCGTAGTAGGCCCACACCCCGCGCTTGTCGCGGGTCAGCAGCCCGGCCTCCACGAGCACCTTCAGGTGGTGGCTCACCGTCGGCTGGGACAGGGCGAGCGGTTCGGTCAGGTCGCAGACGCAGGCCTCACCGCCCTCGTGGGCGGCGACCAGGCTCAGCAGCCGCAGCCGGGCGGGGTCGGCGACCGCTTTCAGGGTGCGGGCCAGGCGCACGGCGTCCTCGGCGCTGAGCGGCTCCCGGGACAGCGGTGCGCAACAGGCCACCTCCGAGGCCGCGGGAGGGGCAGCACCGGTCGCGGCACCGGGCGCGGAGCCCGCGGGCCGGGTGAGCTGCGGCGCGGTGGCCATCGCCCCAGAGTGACACCGGACATTCATCGCTGTCGATGTTGACGCTCATCCACGTCCGTGGCACGGTTCCCATCGATGAACATCGATGACGCGGTGGCGAGGAGCGCCGGGGCAGCGATGACCGGCCCCAGCGGCCCGGCCCCGGCCCCGGCCCCGGCCCCGGCCCCGGCGACCTGAGGCGCCCGTGCTGGCGCGCCTGTCGACCCTGGACCGGTTCCTGCCGGTCTGGATCATCGCCGCGATGGCCCTCGGCCTGGCCCTGGGACGCCTCATCCCCGGCCTGGACGTGGCGCTGTCAGCCGTCGAGGTCGGCTCGGTGAGCCTGCCGATCGCCCTGGGCCTGCTGGTGATGATGTACCCGGTCCTGGCCAAGGTCCGCTACACCCAGCTGGGCCGCGTCACCCGCGGCAGCGCCGGCCGCCGGATGCTCATCGCCTCCCTGGTCCTGAACTGGGTCCTCGGCCCGGCGCTGATGTTCGCCCTCGCCTGGCTGCTGCTGCCCGACTCCCCCGAGTTCCGCACCGGCCTGGTCATCGTCGGCCTCGCCCGCTGCATCGCCATGGTCCTGATCTGGAACGACCTGGCCTGCGGTGACCGCGAGGCCGCCGCCGTGCTGGTGGCCATCAACTCGGTCTTCCAGATCCTCGCCTTCGCCGCCCTCGGCTGGTTCTACCTGCAGGTGCTGCCCGCCTGGCTGGGCCTGGAGACCGCCAGCGCAGACGTCAGCGTCGCCGCGATCGTCGTCTCGGTGCTGGTCTTCCTCGGCATCCCCCTGGCCGCGGGCTACCTCACGCGCACGCTCGGGGAGCGCGCCCGCGGCCGGGACTGGTACGAGCAGCGCTTCCTGCCCGGCCTCGGGTCCGTGGGCGCTGTACGGGCTGCTCTTCACCATCGTGCTGCTCTTCGCCCTGCAGGGAGACGCCATCACCTCCGCTCCCGGCGACGTCGCCCGGATCGCGCTGCCGCTGCTGGCCTACTTCGTCGTCATGTTCGGCGGGTCCTTCGCCCTCGGAAGGGCGATCGGGCTGGACTACGCCCGCACCACGACGCTGAGCTTCACCGCGGCGGGCAACAACTTCGAGCTCGCCATCGCGGTCGCCATCGGCACCTTCGGGGTCACCTCCGGGCCAGGCCCTGGCCGGCGTCGTCGGCCCCCTGATCGAGGTCCCGGTGCTGGTGGCGCTGGTCTACGCGGCCCTGTGGGCCGGGCGGCGCTTCTTCCCCCACGACCCCACCGCGCCCTCCCTCCCGGAGACCGCGACCTCCAGGAGCGCCTCATGAGCCCGTCGCCCACCTCCCCCGCTGACGGCGCGGCCACCGCTGACGGCAGCGGTCCCCGAGTGCTGTTCGTGTGCGTCCGCAACGGCGGCAAGTCCCAGATGGCAGCTGGCCTGATGCGTCGTGCCGCCGCGCAGCAGGGCCTGTCCGTCCACGCGTCCTCCGCCGGCACCCGAGCCGGGCAGTCGCTGAACGCCCAGTCGGTGGCCAGCCTCGCCGAGGTCGGCGTCGACATCGCCGACCAGTGCACCCACCAGCTCACCGACGACGACGTGCGAGGCAGCGGACGTCGTGGTCGTCCTCGGCGCCGAGGCGCAGTGGAGCCGGTGGACGGGACGCCGGTGGAGGTGTGGGAGACCGTCGAGCCCTCCACCCGGGGTATCGAGGGGATGGAGCGGATGCGGCTGGTCCGTGACGACATCGCCACCCGCGTCGAGGAGCTGGCCCGCCGGTTGCGGGGGACCGCGGGTCAGACCCCGGCGGGCGCTGCGGGGACGTCAGCCTCGCCGGAGCCGGCGGCCTGACGGCGGCCGCCCAGGGAGCGCGTCCACAGCAGGCCGACCACGAGGAAGGCGGGGGACGCGACCGCCGACTGGCCCACCGGCCGGCTGCTGTCCGCCGCGGCCCGCGCCGTCGGGCACGCCTGGCAGCTGGCCCTCGCCGAGATCTGCATCTCCCACGCCGGGCTGGTGGTGCTGCACCTGCTGCAGCCCGGCCCGGCGTCGCAGGAGGAGCTGGCGACCGCGGCCCGCGTCTCGGCGCAGACCATGTCGCGCACGCTGGAGCGCCTCGAGCGCGACGGCTTCGTGACCCGCTCGACGCACGACGTCGACCGGCGGCGCTCAGCGGTCGTCCACACCGCTGCGGGCGCGGGCGCCTTCGCCCGCGCCCGCTCGCTGGAGGACGACGTCTTCCCCGCCGTCGACGACCCCGACCAGCTGAGGCGCCTGCTGCTGCAGGTGCTGCACCGGGGCGTCAGGGACCGACCGGAGGGCGCCCGCGGGCGCGCCGTGACGCCCGCCGTCGGCGCTGGTCTCAGGGCTCGTCGGGCCAGGTGATGCCGACCTTGCCGCCCGCCGCGGCGTCGGCGACCTCGTAGGCGCGCACGCCGTCGTCGATGCTGAAGGTGTCGGTGACCAGCACCTGGGGGTGCAGGTCCCACCGCACGAGGTTCGCCAGCAGCTCGGTCATCCGCGGGGTGGAGGTCACCCAGGAGCCGTGGACCGTGAGCTGGCGGTGGATGAGCACCTCCGAGACGTCGACCGTGAGCTGCCCGCCCTCACCCACCAGCGCTGCGCGGCCCCAGCGACGTGTGTGCCGCAGCGCCGTCAGCTGCCCGCGCCCGTTGCCGGAGCAGTCGACGGCGACCTCGGCGCCACCACCGGGACCGTCCAGCAGCGCGTCGAGCTCCTCGTCGGTGCCCGTGACGGCCTCGTCGACGGCGCCCAGCTCCAGCGCCAGCGCGCGGCGGGCGGGGCTGGGGTCGGTGCCGACGACGAGCGGGGCGCCCATCGCCTTGGCCAGCAGCCCGACGGCCGAGCCCACCGGACCGAGGCCGGTCACGAGCACGCGGTCGCGCCCGGAGACGTCGACGCGGCACAGCGCCTCGTAGGCGGTGCCGAAGCCGCAGGCCACGACTGCGCCGTCCAGGAACGTGAGCTCCTCGGGCAGCACGAGCAGGTCGCGCTCCTCGGCGAGCAGGAGGTCGGCGTGGCCGCCGTCGCGCTGCCAGCCGTAGGCCGCGCGCCGCGGGGAGGTGCAGGAGATCTGGTAGCCGCGGCGGCACTCCTCGCACTGCCCGCAACCGCTGATGTGGTAGACGACCACCCGCTGACCTGGGCTGATGCGCTCCACGCCCTCACCGACGGCGACGACGCGCCCCGCGGGCTCGTGTCCGCCGACGACGCCCTGGTAGGCCTCCGGGCCCTCCCCCAGGTGCTCGCGGTAGATCGCGCGCAGGTCCGAGCCGCAGATGGTGGAGGCGCGCATCGCGACCAGCACCTGGCCGGGGCCCGGGGTGGGGTCGGGCACCTCCCGCAGGTCGACCTGGCTGCCACCGGGCAAGAACGCTGCACGCACCTGAAACCTCCGTGGGGTCGTCCGCCGGCGTCGTCGCCCTGACGGGTCGCGCTCATTCGAGCGCGATCACCCGACGGAGTTCAAGTCACGCACGCGGGGCCGGGTCCGGATGCGGCGCGGGGCGCGCGAGCCGCCGCCACATCACCGCCGAGACGGCGAACACGACGGCGAAGAACGCCGCCAGGACGTAGCCGGCGTACTCCGCGTCCAGGTCGGCGACTGCCCGCAGCACCGCGCTGCTGACCCCCGCCCCCTCGGTGAGCAGGGCCGCGGCGGCGAGGGTGCCCACCAGCAGGCCGGAGGCGATGCCCACCCCGGTGATGAGGAGGTTGTAGGTGACCTTGCGGGCGGGGTCCTCCTGCGCGGCGGAGTACATCCTCAGCATCATCAGCCCGTTGACGGTGTCTCCCAGCGTCATCGCGGCGGTGAAGAGCACGGGCAGGCACAGCAGGGAGATCAGCGGGGCCCCGGCCAGTGCGGCACCGGCGGTGAGGACGAGGACCCCGATCTGGCTGGAGGTGTCGAAGCCCAGCGAGAACAGGAGCCCGATCACGTAGATGTGACGGGGGTGGCGGATGCGCCGCAGCGGGGCGGTCATGATCCGCGCGGCCGGGCCCCGGGGGGTCAGGGCGTGGGCCGGGACGTCGAGGTGCGGGTCGGCCTTGAGCGCCCGCCGCAGCTTCCAGGCCTGGACGAAGGTCGCCAGGTTGGCGATGGCGACGAGCACCAGGTAGAGCCCGGAGACCGCGACACCGATGATGCCGAGCACGCGGGCAGCGCCGGAGGACTCGTCGAGGGCGGTGCGGATGAACCCGGCGCCGGCGATGACCAGGACGCCCGTGGCGACGACGACGGTGGAGTGGCCCAGCGAGAAGGCCAGACCGACGGAGGCCGGGTCGCGGCCCTCGGTGACGAACTTGCGGGTCGAGTTGTCGATCATGGAGATGTGGTCGAAGTCGAAGGAGTGGACGAGCCCGCGCAGGTAGGCCAGGGCCGCGACGCCGACGGTGACCGCGCCGGCGGCGCCGGCCCCGACGCCGAGGGTCAGCAGGCCCAGGCCGATGACGTGCAGGCCGATGATGACGGCGAAGGCCGCGCCGACGCGGCGGCGGAACGGGAGCGCTGCCCTGCCCTCGGTCGTCAGCAGCGAGGTGCGGGCGGGTCGGGTCGACGTGGAGGCGGTGCTCATGCGGCGGCGCTGCTCATGACGTGTCCTCAGCTCGCGGGTGTCGTCCGGGTGGATGCTAGGACCGCACCACCGCGACGGGTGTCCCGGCGGACACATCCGACGTCACGGGCGCCGTCGGGCGCGAGGGCACCGGGAGGGGACCGTGGACGAGGGAGCTGCTCCGCTGGAGGCGACCGCGCGGGACGCGCTGTCGGCGGCCCGTCCGCGGCTGCCGCACGCCCTGAGCCGCTTCGCGGCCCTCGCCGACCCCACGCGGCTCGACCTCCTGGTGGCGATCCACGCCGCCCCCGGCGTGACCGTGAAGGCGCTCGCGGCGGCCACGGGCCTCAGCCCGAACACCACCACGCAGGCGCTGACGGCGCTGCGCGAGACCGGCCTGGTGCGACGCGTCCGGGAGGGCCGGCTGGCGCGCTACTACCTCGTCGACGACGCCGCGCACGAGCTCCTGCACCAGCTGGACGCCCCGCACTCGGACCTGCACCCCACGCACTGAGGCGCGGCCCGGCCCCGTCGACGACGCCCGTCGTCAGCCCCTGCGGTGCCTCAGCAGCTGCAGCCCGACCGGCACCAGGGAGACCACCACAGCGCCGCCGATGATCGGCAGCAGGTACCTGTCGATGCCGGGGATCCGCTGGCCGAGCCAGTACCCGGCCAGCACCACACCGACCGTCCAGACCAGCCCGCCGACCACCTGCCACAGCGTGAAGACCTTCGCGGGCACGTCCAGCGCCCCCGCGAGGGGGTTGATCAGGGTGCGCACGACGGGGATGAAGCGCGCGAGGACGACGGCGCGCGCGAGCCCGTACCGGTCGAGCGCCCGCCTGGCCCGGTCGACGCCCTCGTGCACCGAGCGGCCGCCCCGGGTCAGCAGCGGCGGGCCCGCGTGACGCCCGATGAGGTAGCCCGTCTGCGCGCCGAGCAGCGCTCCGGCCGCGGCGACGGGGATCGAGACCCGCAGCGGCAGGTGGGCCGCGGCCGCGCTCGGCGTCGCCGCCAGGATCCCCGCGCTGAAGAGCAGCGAGTCACCGGGCAGGAAGAAGCCGACGAGGAGGCCGGTCTCGGCGAACAGCACGACGAACAGGCCCAGGGGGCCGAAGGTCGCCAGGAGGTGCGCAGGGTCGAGGAGCGACACGGTGGACGTCCTCTCCTGGGTGCGTGGTCGGGACCGCGGGTGGGCGCCCGGCCGGGTGCGCAGCTGGTCGAGACCCGACGCGCCCGTGGCGGGCGGCCCGGTGGGCCGCCCGCCATGAGATCACCTGCGTCAGCCCTCCACGAGGTCGGTGACCCCCGCCGCCGCGGCGCGCTGGTGGCGCTGGCGGACGGAGGGGGCCAGGGCAGCGGCGACGACGGCGAGGAGGCCGACCCCGGCGCACGCCCAGAAGCCGGTGGTGAACGCGGTGTCGAGCGGGAGTCCCTGCCCGGAGCTGTTCGAGGTGATGACCGCCGCGATGACGGCGGTGCCGATGCTGCTGCCGATGGTGCGCACGACGGTTTTGGCGCTGATCGCCTCACCGGTCTGCGTCACCGGGACGCTCTCGATGATCGCGTTGGAGCACGCCGCCAGGGCCAGGCCGATCCCGATGCCCGTCAGGACGCCGGACAGCACGACCTGCCAGATCTGCGCGTGGGAGAGCGCGGGGACGACGAACGCCGCCGTCACGCTCACTGCACCCAGGAGCATCGGGACCTTCGGGCCCACCCGCCGAACGAGCATTCCAGCCACCGGCCCCGCGACGACCATCATGACCACGGTCGGCAGCAGGAACAGCCCGGCCTGCGTGACGTCCTTCCCGAAGCCGTAGCCGAGCTGGCTGGGCAGCTGGAGCAGGGTCGGGACCAGCACGAAGGTGCCGAACATCGCGAAGCCGAACGCGAGGGCGACGACGTGCGCCGTCCACACGCCGCGGACCCGGAAGAGCCGGACGTCGACGAGCGGCTCGGCGACCCGCAGCTCGACCAGGACGAACACCCCATCGCGACGACGCCGAGCGCCAGCAGCCCGACCGTCTTCGCGCTGCCCCAGCCCCAGTCCTCGCCCACCCAGACGGCGAGCAGGACGGACACGAGGGAGACGCCGAGCACCGCGGTGCCCACCAGGTCGAGGCGGCCGGGTCGGCGCACCGGCGTCTCCTCCATCCCGAAGACCGCTCCGGCCAGCGCGACCACCACCAGGACGGCGGGCAGCCAGAACAGCCAGTGCCAGGACAGGTGCTGCACGATCGGCCCGGCGGCGACGATGCCGACGCCCGCGCCGATGCCGAAGATCGCCGAGAGCAGGCCGATGGTGACGCTGACGCGCTCGGGGGGCAGCTCGTCGCGGACGATGCCGATCGAGAGGGGCATCACCGCGCCGGCGGCGCCCTGCAGCGCCCTGCCGACGATGAGGACGGTGAGGTTCGGGGCCAGCGCCGCGATCACGGTGCCGGCCAGCAGCAGCGCGAGGACGACGATCAGCACCTTGCGCTTGCCGACCATGTCACCCAGGCGCCCGAGCACCGGGGTGAGCACCGCCGCGGAGAGCAGGTAGGCCGTCAGCACCCAGCTGGCGGCGCTGGTGGAGACCCCGAGGTCGCGCCCGATCGTCCCCAGCGCCGGCGCCACCAGCGACTGCAGCACCGCGAAGGACGGACCACCGAGGGAGAGGTGGAGGACCACGGCGCTGCTGCCGGAGCGGTGGGGTGCCGGGTGGACGCCAGGGGGCGTCGTGGCGGTGCTGGACGAGGGGGGCACGGGGACTCCTCGAGGAGGGCGAGGGGAGGTCGCCGCGCCAAGCAGGGACTCTTCGCGGCGTGCCTCGAGGCCGCGGTGACAGAGCTGCGCTCCACCCCCGGCGAGCTCGACCTCGCCGGGCTGGCAGCGCGGATCGCCGGACAGGCCGCCGGGCTGACGTCCGACCACGACGGGCCCCGCGGCGACGTCATGCTCATGCTGCTGCGCTCCTCCGGCGACGCGGACGTCGACGCGCTGCGCCGGTCGGTGCTGCACGGCTCCTCCGAGCAGGTCTCCGTGCTGCTGGACCCCGACGGCGACCCGGACGGAGCCCTGCTCCGGGCCCAGGTGGTCCTGGCAGCGGCGCTCGGCATCGCCGTGCTGCGCGCCTCCCCCGGCCTCGAGCCGCTGCGCTCAACGGGTCCCGACGACCTCGCCGGAGTCCTCCTCCAGGTCCTGACGGGCCTGACAGCGACCTGACCACCCCTCCACCCCCGCGACGACCGAGGAAGTTCGACCCACCACCAGCCACGGGCCACTGCTCCGTTCGGGTGAACCTCGATTTGCGCGGATCATGCCCCTGTGCATCGGGTCTGCACACCCGTTCGACTGTCGGTGGCCACCCCTAGCGTCATCACCATGACCACCACCGAGCAGCGCTGGGAGCCCCTGGCCCCCGGCGCCCTCGGCGCCGACCCCACCGAGGGCGACCCCCGCGACGCACTCCTCCCCGACCTGCCGCCGCTGCCCCTGACCGGGCCCCTGGCCGAGGCCCTCACCCTGAGCCGCACCGCCCTGGACGCCGCCCAGAGCGCCTCCCACCACACCGCCGACCCTCACCCCCGACCAGCGCCTGGACGCCCTGCGCCAGGTCGCCGCCGCCCGCCACGTCGCCGACGCCGTCCTGCTCCGCCTGACCTCCACCTTCACCCCCGAAGACCTGCGCACCCTGGGCGCCACCACCGTGGTCGACCTGCTCCTGACGCACACCGGCGCCGACCCCACGCGCGCCGCCACCGAAGCCAAGCTCGCCGCCGTCCTGACCGCACCGCCCCTGACACCCCCGCCACCCGTCGAGGAGCCGACCCTCGACGACGACGAACCCGACGACGACGAGGTCGCTGGCGCGTCTGCCGGTCCTGTCGCGGGTCCTGTCGGGGCGGGTCCTGTCGCGGGTCCTGTCGGGGGTCCAGGTGCGGGCAGCTCCACCATCACCCTGGGCGCCCTGGGCCTGCGCCACGCCGCCGGGCAGGTCTCCACCGACATCACCGCCCTGGCGGCGCGCACCCTGGCCAGCCTGCCCGCCCGCATCCGCCGCACCCGCGGCCCCGCCGCCGACGCCGCCCTGGCCGAGCTGCTGCCCGGCCTGAGCCACGCCCGGGCCCGCACCATCTGCCAGACCCTGGCCCACACCCTGGACCCCGACCGCGCCGACGGCAGCTACGACCCCGACGGCGCAGAGCGCCGCTACCTGAACACCACCGTGCACGCCGACGGCTGGATGGACGTGCGCGCACGCCTGGACCCCGTCACCGCCGCCGCCCTGAAGGTCGCCCTGGACCACCTGTCCAAGCCCGAAGCCACCGTCCACGCACCCCTCAGCGACCACCAGGACGACCAGCACGACGACCAGCACGACGACCAGCCCGACGACAGCCCGACGACGAGCCCGACGACGAGCCCGACGACGAGCCCGACGACGAGCCCGACGACGAGACGAGACGCCCGGTGCCCCCGGTGCCGGGCAGGCGTCACCGCCCACAGTGCCGGTGCGCGATCAGCGCAGCGCCCCCCAGCGCCGCGCCGACGCCCTGGGAGTCCTGGCCCGCCAGGGCCTGTCCACCACCGCCACCCGCGGTGGGGAAGTGCCCCGCATCATCGTGACCGCCACCGACGCCCAGCTCGCCGGTCACGCCGGCGCCGGGCAGGCCACCTGTGAGAGCACCGCACGCACGCTGACCCGGGCGAGCCTGCTGCACCTGGCCTGCTCCGGGGTGATCCAGGCGGTGCGGATGTCCTGTGACGGGCCGGACGGCGCGGTGCTGTCCCTGGGACGCGCCGTCAGGCTGTTCACCGCCTCCCAGCGCCGGGCGATGCTCGCCCGCGACGGCGGCTGCGTGATCCCGGGGTGCACCGCTCCACCGGGGTGGCTGGAAGCCCACCACGTGCACCCCTGGGCCCAGGGGGGACCCACCGATGTGGACTCCGGGGTGCTGCTGTGCTTCCGCCACCACCAGCTGGTGACCCTGGGCGCCTGGCAGGTGCGGATGCGCCGCGGGGTCCCGCAGGTGCGCCCGCCGCGGGGGGTGGACCCGCTGCGACGGTGGCTGACCAGCCCGCGCCGGTCGCTGGTGGACGCCACCGCCAGGACGGTGCAGCTGCTGCTGCTGGACCCACCGGGCGGGTGGGCCGAGGAGGCACCCGACCCACCCGACCAACCCGGGCAGGAGCACCCCGGGCACGAGCACCCCGGGGCAGCGACCCCGGACATCCCCTCACCACGCCAGACCTGCGACTGCTGACGTGCCAGCACGAGCCGACGCCTGCCCGGCTGCTCGGCAGCTCCGGTCCGCCCAGTCTCAGGACGGGACGAGCTCGAGCCCCCGGTACCCGCTCAGCCAGTCCAGCCAGGTCTGCGCGGAGGTCCCCTTGACGACGGCGGCGGTCGCGAAGACGTCGGCCCACAGCAGCGACGGACCGACCACCGTCGCCGGGAGGAGTCCGCGCGCCGGTGCGCCGGTGGCGGGGTCGATGAGGTGGTCGCCGCGCCGGGACCGCCCGGAGGTCGCGACGGCGCCGCTGCGCAGCCCCACCGCTCGCAGGACCGCGGTCGGGTCGTGCGGGTCCTCGATGCCGACGGTCCAGGTGCGGCCGCCCCCGGCGTGCAGGAGGACGTCGCCGCCGGCGTCGACGAGCCAGTCGAGCCGCCGCCCACACCGGCTCCAGGGTCCGCAGCGGTCGGGCGGCGCGCTCGACGGCCCAGCCCTTCACGAGGCCGGAGGGGTCGAAGCCGCCGGGGAGGTCGGCGTCGAACGCGCCGCCGGTGGCGCGCGCGGGCCATGCGCGCAGAGCTCGCTGCACCTCGGCCACAGCGGGGACGGTGCTGCCAGGGTGCCGCGCGCGCACCGCGCTGACCTCGCTGTCGGCGCGGTAGGTGCTGAAGCGCGCGTCGAGCCGCCGGAGGTCGGCGTAGACCTCCCCGACCGCGGCGGCCGCCTCCGGGCCGTGGGCGCCGGCGCCGCGGACGTGGACGCTGACCGGCAGGCCCATCACCTGCTCGACCCACGCGCGACGCGGGAGGGGACCCGGCTCGGCAGACGGCTCGGCAGACAGCTCAGCGCTCACGCGGCTCACGAGCCCAGGTGCGCGGCGTCGAGCGCGGACTGCAGCGAGCTGATGTACCCGTCGCTGGTCACCGTCGCACCGCTGACGGCGTCGATCGTCGCGGACTCTGCGCCTCGAGCACCTCCTGCCGCAGCTGCGGCAGGGCGTAGGAGTTGATCTCCTCGTCGCGGTGGTTCTCCGTCGGGTACTCGACGGCCTGCACGTCGGTGACCTTCCCGCCCTCGACGGTGACAGCCACCTGGACCGCGCCCCAGCGCGTGTCGACAGCGTCACCGGTGAAGGTCTGCGCCGCCGCGCTGGCCGACGCCGAAGCGGACGCCGCCGGCTCGCTGGCCGAGGACGAGGACGCGGCGCTGCTCGGTGCGGAGGCGGCGACCGCCTCACCGCCGACGCCCATGGTGCTCGTGCGGTAGGACAGCAGCAGCACCAGCGCGCTGAGGGTGGTCAGCGCCCACACCGTGATCCTGCGCATCAGCGGAACCCCTTCGTCGTCGTCATCGCGGTGCTCGGCGTGGTGCTCGTCGTGGTGGTCGTCGTGGCGGCCAGCCGTGCCCTCACCACGCGAAGGACTCGATGTGGATGCGGCCGCGGGGTGTTCCCGCGGCCAGTGCGGCGCGCACGCACGCGGCCGTCCAGTCGGCGGGGCCGCAGACGTAGACGTCGGCGTCGGCGACGCGGGGGGCGAGGTGCTGCAGGGCCGCGGCGTCGTCGAGGTGCCCCCACGCCTGCGGCAGCCACGAGCCGGCCGAGCGGCCGGTGTCTGCGGTGCCGGCCGTGGCTCGCTCGGCTCGGGGGCCCACCAGCGCCACCGCCCGGCGTGCGGGCTCGCCGGTCGTCGGGTCGTCACCACCGGCGGTGACGAGCTGCGCGAGCTCGTCGGCGTAGAGGACGTCGCCCTCGGTGCGGGAGCGCTGCACCAGCACCGCCGGCACACCCTCGGGCACCGCCTCGAACAGCGCCCGCAGGGGGGCGGTCCCCACTCCGGCCCCCATGAGCACGACCGGACGCGCGGGGTCGGTGCGGGCGCCGAGCGTCAGGCGGCCGTAGGGCCCCTCCAGCAGCACCCGCGTCCCGGGACGCAACCGCGCCGCGCGCCCGCTGCCGTCGCCCACGTCGCGGACGGTGACGCGCATCCAGTCCGGGTGCGGCGCCGCGGAGGTGGAGTAGGGGTTGGCGCGGGTCCAGCCGGGCCCGTCGCGGAACCGCAGACCACGAACTGCCCCGCCTGCCACCGGAGCCGGTCCAGGCGGTGCCCCCGCAGCGTGACCGACACCACCCCGGGCGCCTCCTGCGACCACGGCCTCCACCCGCAGCCTGTGCTGCCAGCTGTGCCGGAGCGGCACGCCGACCCGGAAGACGACCAGCGCCACCGCGGCAGCCCCCCACAGCGACCACCAGTAGGCGCTCGCCCACGCGTTGCCGACGAAGTCGCTGCCGGTCCACAGCTGGTGCGGCAGCGCCAGCGCCACGCCGAGGTAGGCGTACAGGTGCATCAGGTGCCAGGACTCGTACCGCAGGCGGCGGCGGGCGGCGCGCACGGAGGTGACCACCACCATCACCAGGCAGACCGCCCCCGCAGCGGCCAGGAGCATGCCTGGGTAGGTGGTGAGCAGGTCCCAGGACTCGCCCAGCAGCGCGTCCCGCCGCGCAGGCGTAGCCGAGGGTGATGACCACGACGTGCGCGACCATCCCCCAGAACGAGGAGAACCCGAGCCAGCGGTGCCAGCGGGCCAGGCGGTCCTGGCCCCAGCGCGCGCTCGGCCCAGGGGATGCGCGCCATGAGCAGGCACTGCAGGAGGAGCAGGTCGGAGGCCACCAGGCCCAGCAGGCGCCCGGCGGAGGTCAGGGAGTCAGCGACGCCGTACGAACCGGTGTCCAGCAGCTCCTGGAGGCCGCCGTCGTGCAGCCAGAGGGCGACGACGACCACGAGCGTCGCCACCGCGACAGCACCCGCGGCGTCTCCGCCCCACTCGTGGCCGCCGCGGGCCCTGCTGCGGACGGGCGCTGCCGGCGCTGCCCGGCGCTCCGGTGCGCGGGTGTCGCGCCGCAGCGGTCCGGTCACGGTCGTGGACACGCGAGCCTCCTCGTCCCTCGAGATCCTGGTGCCTACGACTCTCGCCGTAGTACCTGAGGGCTTGCTGGACGCGACCTGCGCGTGGCCACCGACTCGTCGACCGGGGACGGGACCCCGCGGTCGTGGTGCCGCGCCCGGGACCCGGGGCTCAGGCCCGGCGTGACCCGGTGAGGCTCCAGGCGGCCAGCCACACCACGCCGACGGTGACGACCATCGCCCCGGGGACGTGCACCGCGAGGGTGTCGCGGCCACCGGTGGCCGCCTGCACGAACGTCAGCGCGAAGACGACAGCCGCGAGCACCGGCACCCAGACGGGCCCGCGGGTGCTCCGCTGGTGCAGCACCGCAGCGAGGGCGGCCAGACCGGTCACCACGTGGAGCACCACGGCCCCGGCGGCGTGCAGACCCTCCGGTCCTCCCCCGCTGCCGAACAGCTGCCCCGCGGTGACGTACTGCAACAGCAGCGACAGCACGGACAGCACCGCGAACACCCGCAGCCACTGCAGGGTTGCCGCGGTGTCGCGGCGCACCCCCTCGGTCGGCCCAGCTCTCATGGCTCTCCCCTCATCGACTACTGAGGAGATAGTAGGTCGGGGGGTGCCGTCCCGCCGGACGAGTCGTGTCAGCGCCGGTGCTGCCGGTCCCCCACCCCGCTGCCGGGCGCGTGGCCCCCGTGGTGCCCGGCGGACCAGCTCGTGGTCCCCGCCCGCTGCAGCAGCTCACCGGCGTCTCCGACCGCGTGCGCGCTCGTCGCGACCGCGCCCACCAGGAGCAGCGCAGCGGCGCAGGAGACCGCGGTGACGAGCCCGGGACGGGACGGCACCGGGGGACGTGCGAGGGCGCCCACGCGCTCGACGACGTCCGGCCCCGCGGCCCCCATCGCCGCGACCGCGAGCGCTGCCCGGGAGCGGCGCGCGAGGAGGCTGGTGCGCGCCAGGGCCCTGGCGACCACCGCCCGGTCGTGCACCTCGTGCACCGCGTGCTCGTCGGCGGACCGCTCGGTGGCGAACCGGACCGCCGCCGGCACCCCCGACAGCACCGGGTCGAGCGCGGACCCGACGGCCGCGGCGGTCCGGAGCAGGTGGTGGCGGCCCTCCAGGTGCGCGCGCTCGTGCGCCAGCAGGGCCCGGCGCTCGGCGGCGTCGAGCCCCTGCAGGACGGCCCTCGAGACGACCACGCGGCCCCCGTCGCCGGCGAGCGCGAAGGCGTCGAACCCGGAGCCGAGGACGACGAGCCCGCCGCCGGCGGCCGCGGGCGTGCTCCGGCACAGGGCGCGGGCTGCGCGGGCGGAGCGCAGGTGGCGCTGCAGGGCCACCACCCCGCGCACCAGCACGACGACGAGCAGGGCCGTCGCCGCCACCGAGACCGAGGGCGGGACGGGGGTGGTGTGCGCCAGGCGCTCCGCCGACCACCCCCCGGCCGCGGCGACTGCCGGCAGGCGCGCGGCCAGCAGCGCCGCGAGCAGCACCAGGACGGCCGAGGACGCGACGGCAGCGACCAGGGCGCACACGGCCAGCAGCGCGGCGGCGAGCGCCGGGGGCAGGCGGCGCGACACCGGCCGGGCCGCTGCGGCGAGCCCGAGGCTGACCAGCAGCGGCGCGTAGACCGCGTAGTGCACCTCAGCCCCCGTCCAGCTCGCGCAGCAGCGCCTCGAGCACGGGGACGTCGGAGGGGTCGAGGTCGCCGACGAAGCGGGCCAGCACCGCCGACCGGTCTCCGCCGCTGCGGGCGGTGCCCTCCAGCACGGCGTGCATCTGCTGCGCGGCGGCCGCCGCCGGGTCGGCGAGGCGGTAGGCGAACGCGCGACCCCGGGGCGTCCGCTGCAGCACCGCCTTGTCGGAGAGGCGCGCCAGCGTCGTCATGACGGTCGTGTAGGCCAGGTCTGCGTCCAGCCGGTCCCGCACCTCGGCCACGGTCAGGGGCTCCGACGACGCGGCGACGACGGCCACGACCTCGTCCTCCAGCCCCCCGCGCCGGCGCCGGCCCCCGTGCTCGGACGGTCCCACCGCGCCACCCCCTCCTCCGGTCTGCTCCGCCACAGTCTCCTCCCGCCGACCCCGTTCGGCGCAGGGCCCGGGGGGAGCCGGGAAGCAGGGCCGGGCCCGCAGCGTTGCGCTGGGCGGTCGCCCGACGGTGCTGCGGCCGGCGCACCGGGACGACGGCTGGAGATCGACGTGGGACTGACCAGGACAGCGCTGCTCGGGCTCCTCGTCCTGGTCGGCTCCGCGGTGCCGTTCGTCCCCACCGGCGAGGCCGTCAGCGCCGCGGCCGCGTTCGTCTCGGGGTCGCTGGTCGACGTCGTCGTCGTCTTCGTGGTCGTGCTCGTGGCCTCCGTCGCCGGAGACAGCGCGATGCTGCTGGGGGCGGGCCTCGCCACCCGCCTGCTCGGGCCCGCTCAGAAGGCCTGGCTGGCGCGGCGGAAGCTCGCCCCCGCGGTGCTCCGGGCCCGCACGAGCATCGCGACGCACGCGCCGCAAGCGGTGCTCACCGGGCGCCTCGTCCCCGGTGGTCGTGCCCCCGTGATCATCGCCCTGGGCGTCTCCCGGTACCCCGTCGGGCGCTTCGTGGTGGCGGACCTGGTCGCCTGCGCCGCCTGGGCAGCCATCTACGTCGCGCTCGGCACGGTGGGTGGCCGGGCGACCGGGCACCCCCTGCTGGGGACGGCGGTGGCGGTGGTCTTCGCCGTCGCCCTCGGGCTCGGGATCAGCCGCGTCCAACGCTCCCGGGCGGCGAGGCTCCCCACCGCCTGACCGGCCGGGTCGCAGGCACAGCCCCCGCGGGTCCTGGGCAGACCCCTGCGCCGTGCCCCGCCGGCCGCCCAGACACCCGGAGGCCCACCACGGAGGCCGTGGCGGGAAACGGAGGTGTCATGAGCACGATCGCGCTGGAGACGGCTCCGGCCCGGGCAGCGGTGCCGGCACCGAGCGCGCCGGCGACGGCTGCTCGTCCTGCTCAGCGGCGGCCGCACCGAGCACGTCGACGACGCCTTCGTGGCGCAGACGGTCGTGCTGACCGCGTCAGGTGCAGACGGCGCCGCCGAGCGCGGCGTCGCTGAGCACCGCCGTCCCCCCCAGGCCGGTGACGTCCTGCACGCCGAGCGCCGCCTCGGCGTCGGCGCTGGCGCGGGGCAGGCAGGCGCCGCGGCTCAGCAGCAGCGGCGCGCCGAGCGCGGCGCCGGCGAGGGCGTCGGGGAAGCCCTCCCCGCTGGCCAGCAGCGGCGACGGCGCCGACTCCCACGTGTCCAGCGCCACCTGCGCCGCCGTGGCGTAGCGGTCCTCGCCCCACAGGCGGCGCACCTGCGCCTTCGGCAGGAGGGCCTGCAGCTGCGTCACCACCGCCGGGTCGACCACCCCCGGTCCCCCCACGACGGTGACGACGGCCGGGTCGGCGAGCACGAGAGCGTCCCGCGAGGCCTGCGACAGCCCCGCCCGGGGGGTGAGCACGAGCGGGCCGCCCAGGGCAGCCGCCGCGGCGCCCGCCGCCAGGGCGTCGGGGAAGCCCTCCCCGGAGGCGACGTACGCGTCGCCGCGGCTCTGGGCGAAGGCGACCTGCACGACGTCGTGCGCGGTGTCGTACCGGTCGTCGCCGCGGATCGCGGTCACCCCCCCGGGGGCGAGCTGCTGCAGCTGGCGCACCACGTCGTCGCTGACCACGCTCGCGCCGCCCACCACCCAGATGCGCTGCGGAGCCAGGCGGCGCAGCTCCGCCAGGGTCACCGCTGGCACGGACCCGGCCTCGACGGTGAGCAGCGGTGCGTCCTTCGCCGCCGCGAGCGGCGCCGCGGCCAGCGCGTCGGGGAAGCGGTTGCCGTTGACGACGACGACGTCGTCGGCGCCGTCCGGGAACGACTCCTTCGAGACGGTCGCCGCCGTGCCGTAGCGGTCGGCACCGGCCCAGCGGTGCGTCGTCAGCGCCTGCGCCGGGACGGCGGTCGCCGCGAGCGCACCGACGGCGAGGACGCCGACGGCAGCGCCCGACAGGGCGCGGGAGAACCTCCTGGGCACCAGCTGCCACCGCCTTCCGAGCGCCCGTCGAGGATGGCAGCACCGGGCGCCCGGACCCGGGACGACGCGCCGATCGGGGTCCGCCCGTGCGCCGCGACCCCCTGGGGGCCAGCATGGCTGCGTGCCCGAGGACGAGACGTCGCACCCGGCCGGGATGGGCATCGACCCGGCCGACCCGAGCCGGCTGGTGCTCTCCGGAGACATCGACGTCTACGCCGTCGCCCGCCACCGCCCCCCGGCCGCCGACCTGGCCGGCGTGCGGGTCGTCGACCTGCACGCCGTCGGCTTCGTCGACTCCGCCGGCCTGGGCTTCCTCATCGGGCTGTCGCGGCAGGTCAGGCCGCACCGGCTGCGCCTGGAGGGCCTGCACGGCACCGCGCGGCAGATGCTGGTGGTCATGGGCGCCCACCACGTGCTGGACCTCTGACGGCGCCTGGAGGAGCCCGGCGCCCCGGGGTGGTCCGGTGGTCCCGGGTGGTCCCGCCAGAGCGGCGGACGGACCTCAGGCGGGGACGGCGACCGCGTCGCGGTAGTGGCCCAGCAGCTGCCCGCACAGGGCGCTCCAGGTGCGCCCGCGGGTGCGCTCGCGGGCGGCCTCCCCGAACGCGCGGCGCTTGGCCGCGTCACCGGCGAGGTCGACGACCCTCTCCCGCAGCTCCCGGCGATCACCCGGGGCGTAGAGCCACCCGGTGCGGCTGGGGTCCACGAGGTCGATCAGCCCCCCGGCGGCGGGGGCCACGACGGGCACCCCGCTGGCGAGGGCCTCCTGCGCCGCCTGGCAGAACGTCTCGTGCTCCCCGGTGTGCACGAAGACGTCCAGGCTGGCGACGGCGGCGGCCAGCGCCTCCCCCGAGAGCTGGCCGAGGAACGCGGCGCCCGGCAGCAGGGTCCGCAGGCGAGCCCGGGAGGGGCCGTCACCGACGACGACGAGGCGCGTCCCCGGGACGCCGTCCAGCACCGTGAGGTCATCCAGGCGCTTCTCCGGCGCCAGGCGGCCGACGTAGCCGACGAGCACCTCTCCCCGGGGGGCCAGCGCGGCCCGCAGCGCGGGGTCGCGGCGCGCCGGGTCGAAGAGGTCGTCGACGCCGCGGGCCCAGACGCGGGTGCGGGGGATGCCGCGGGCGGCGAGCTGCGCCGCCGTCGTCGCGGTGGGGGCCAGGGTCATCTCCGCGCGGCGGTGGATCGCCTCGACGCGCCACCAGGCGGCCTCCTGCGCACCGGCGGTGCGCGCGGTCAGCGGGTAGCGGCTCGCGAAGCCGGCGATGTCGGTCTGGTAGACGGCCACCACGGGCACGCCGAGGCCGTTCGCAGCGCGTGCCGCGGTGCCGCCGAGGCCGAACGGGGACGCGAGGTGCACCACGTCGGGGGCGAACGCCGCCAGGACGGCGCGCAGCCGCGTCGCGGAGGGCAGCGGCACACGCACCTCGGTGTACCCGGGCAGCCCGACGGAGGGCACCTCGACCACCAGGGCCCCGTGGACCCGGGACGGCGCTCCGGGGCTCGCGCAGACGACGAGGGCCGTGTGCCCCTGCGCCTCCAGGTGCTCCAGCACCCGGAGCACGGAGCGCACCACCCCGTTGACGGCGGGCAGGAACGAGTCGGTGACCACGGCGACCCTCACCCGGTCAGCGTGCCCGGCCCCCACCACCGACGGGGGCCCGCGCGGTGTCGGGCCGGCGACGGTCGGGTGACCGGCGAGCTCCAGCCGCGGCAGCCGCGGGCCGGGGGACGTCAGCGGGTGGTGAGCCGGGCCTCGACCTCGCGCTGGCGGGGGATGAGGCCGGCGGGCGCCGCGACGGGCTGGTGGGAGACGGGCTCGGCGGCGGCGACGACGGGCAGGGCGCCGGTGGTCCGCACCTCGCCCGTGCGCAGCCTCGACGTCCCGAGCAGCTCGGCCACCGCCGTCGTCCCGGCCCCGGCGTCGAGGAGGCGCTGGGCGCGGGTGGCCCGCAGCGCGTGGGAGGTGGCGTCGGGCAGACCCGCGGCGTCGAAGAGGCGGCGGAGGCGGCGGGTGGTGGCCGCCGGGTCGGCTGCGGTGCCGCGCGCGGTGGGGAAGACCAGCGCCTTCTCCCCGACGTCGGCCGAGCCCCGCTGCCGGCGCGCCCGCAGGCGCTGCGCGAGGGCGTCGTCGACGGGCACGGTGCGCCTGCCGTCGACGGGCCGGACGGCGGTCGAGCGGCCGCTGGCGCGCTCCAGGCGCGCAGCGACGAGGACGGAGGCGCCGTCGGGGCCAGCGAGGTCGAGGTCGGCCCAGCGCAGGGCGAGGGCCTCCCCGAGGCGGGTGCCGGTGCCCAGGAGCACGGCGACGAGGTCGGCGACGCCCTGGCGCACGGCGTCGGCGTCAGCGTCGGCCACCACGAGCAGGTGGGCCTCCTCGGCCTCGGTCAGCACGCGGGCGGCCGTCGTCTCGGCGGCGCGCGTCACGACCCCGTGGAGCGGGTCGGCCTCCAGCGTGCCCTTGGCCAGGCCGACGTCGACGACGCCGCGCAGGCAGTTGCGGGCGGTGCGGGCGGCCGCCGGGCCCGAGCGGTCGGTGACCTCGGCGAGCCACCGCTCGGCGACCTGCGCGGAGAGGTGGCGGACCTTGAGCATCCCCAGGCGCGGCAGCAGGTGCGCCACCACCGAGCGGCGGTACAGGTCGCGGGTGCCGGGACGGGCACCGGTCGCGGCGAGCACGTCGAGCCACGTGGCCGCGGCGTCAGCGACGGTGGTGACGCGGTCGTCGGCGGCGGCGGCGGCTGCCGCCTCGGCGCGTGCCCGGCGGGCCAGGTTGTCGGCCAGGGCGGCCTCGGCGGCAGCACGGGTCGGCCCGGTGCCGCGCACCTGGCGCGACTCGCCGTCGGCGCAGCGGTAGCGGCAGCGCGCCACCCAGCGGCTGCGCCCCATCCCGCCCGCGTCCGCTGCGCGCACCCACCGCACGGAGGTCGGGTCGAGGGTCTCGACGTGCGCACTCACCTGGCCAGCGGCCCCGGTCACCAGGGCGGGTCGTCCCACGTCGAGGACGCTAGCCCGGCGGTGGCCGCCGCGTCCGGCGTTCCGCAGAAGCGCCCGGACCGCCCCGCGGTTGTGGGTGCGCGGGGCCCCGGCCACCAGCGACCGCCCGCGCCCGGCGCTGCCGCGGGCGCTGCTCCCGGCGCCCTGCCGAGCTGGGGCCCTCAGACCTCCACGACGACGGCGAACGGCAGCTGCGCCACCGCCTCGTCGTTCACCGACAGGACGAGGTCGTGCGGGCCGGTGGAGGTCAGCGGCGCGACGACGGCGATGGCGAACGCCGCCGACACCCGGCCCGGGGCGTCACCCTGCTCCAGGCCGGGGCGCACGGGCCACGCGGAGATGGTGCCGACGTCGCCCTCCGGCGTGCGGGCCGACAGCGCCAGCTGCGCCGCCGGCTCCCTCCGCCCCATCCAGAGCCGGCCGGCCACGGCCAGCACCTGCTGCGCGGGCAGGCCGGGCACCGCGATCGTCGTCCGGTGCCCCCCCACCAGCGTCAGGGTGCCGTCGGCGTCGACGCGGGCGTAGTCCGCCAGGAGGGCGTAGTCGAGCTCGGCCACGGACCCATCCTGCCGGGCGGGAGGGCTGCCGAGCCGCCCGGCCGCCCGCGCGTCAGACCTGGTGGCGCTTGGAGGTCAGGTTCTCCGGGTCGCCGTCGGGGTCGTCGTGGTCCTCCGGGTCCTCCTGGACCGTCAGGGTGTCGCTGACGTCCGTCGGGGGCGTGCCGGAGGTGTCCGGCGGGGAGGGGAGCATCGCCGGGTCGCCGTCCGGGTCGATCTCGTCGTCGCGCTGCGCTGCGCTCTGCTGGCTCATGGGACGAACCTGCCACCGCGGAGCCGGTCCGGCACCTGGATCACCGGCCGGCCGCCGGGTGGTGGCTGGCCGGCCGCCGGGCGGGTGGTCGCCAGCGCGTGCGGTGGCCGAGGGGCGCGGGTGCCGCCATGATCTGTGGCCGTGGACACTCCGCGCCGCTCGTCAGCCGCAGCCCTGCCCGTCGTCCTGCTGGCCGGCCTGGCGGGCGTCTTCGCCTGGCTGGTCGTGAGGGCCCGCAGCGAGGGCGGCGGGGGCCGGTCCCTCAGCGCGGAGCGGCCGACCACGCCGATCGGCCGCGTCGGCGAGCCGGGGCCGCAGTGGACGGTGGTGGAGACGGTGGGCGTCGCCCGGCCCGCCGGGGAGGTCGCGACCCACCTGCACGACCACGGCGGGCTGCCCGGCCTGACCGGGGGCCTGGAGGGTCCGGTGATGGACCGCGTGGAGTGGGACGTCGAGGGCTCCGGCCACTTCGAGGCCGAGGTGCACGGGCTCCCCGGCTTCAACCACACCGAGATCACGGTGCGCGTCTCGCCGACGCACGGCGGGGTCGGCGGCGCTGGGCAGAAGGCCGTCGCCGCGGTGCCGCACCTGGGCGGCGGCTCGGTGCGCGCCCAGGTGAGCCGCTCCCTGCGGGACCTGCAGCGGCTGCTGGAGACCACGCAGCCCGGCAGCGCCGCGCGCGCGGGCTCACCCGCCGTCGAGTCCGGCCGCGAGCACTGACCTGCTGCTGACTCCGGTCAGCGTGCGGCCGCGCGCCGGAGCAGCAGCGCGACCAGCGCGCTGAGCCCCGCGGCGACCACGAACTCCTGCGGCATGCGCCGCGTCGACTCGCACTGGATCCGTCCGTGGAACTCGTCGACGGCGGCCGGGAACGGCGAGCGCCCGAAGAACTCGATGCTCGGCTTGTCGAGGTCGGGCAGCGCGCCACCCGCCATCCCCGCCAGCACCGAGACGAGGACCGCCCGCCCGCCCGGGCCGCCGCGGGCCGCAGCGCGGGCGACCAGCGCGATCGCAGTCAGACCCGACAGGCCGTCGCAGACAGCGGTCACCAGGAAGACGCGACGGCGCTGGTCACCCCAGTGGGGCGTGCGGTCGAGCACGAAGTGCGAGGCGACCCCGGTGACGAGCGCGAGCAGCGGGCGCCGGGCCAGGGGACCGGCACCGATCACGGCTCCGGCCAGGACGTGGTTGGTGACCAGCACCGGTCCAGCATGCCGGTGCCGGCCCAGCCACCTGCGTGCGGGCGCTCCCGCCGGAGGGGCGGTGGACCCCGGGTCGGTCAGGCCCAGCCGAGCTCGTGGAGCCTCTCGTCGCTGATGCCGAAGTGGTGGCCCACCTCGTGCGCCACCGTGACGGCGACCTCCGCCACGACCTCCTCGCGGGTCTCGCAGGCGCGCAGCGTGGGGCCGCGGAACACGGTGATCCGGTCGGGGAGGGCGCCGGCGGCCCAGCCGGAGTCGCGCTCGGTCAGCGGAACGCCCTCGTAGAGCCCGAGCAGCTCCCCGTCGCCCTCGACGTCGTCGGGCGCCTCGTCCTCGACGAGCACGACGACGTTGTCCATGTGCCGCGTCAGCTCCGGCGGGAGGGCGTCGAGCCCGTCGGCGACGGCCTCCTCGAACTCCGCCTCGCTCATCTCCACAGCCACCGCGACACCCTCGCACGCCCCCTGCGTCCCGGACCCGGCCCGACCGGCGTGCCGAAGTCACCCCGGAAGGCCCGGGGAGGCCCCGCGGTGGGGCGCCTCCGGCGGACCTCTGCACGTCCGCCGTCACACCGGTCACCCGAAGGCGCGCTCGTACTCCGCCTGCAGCTCCGGCGTCACCGGGCCCGAGCCGCCGCAGACGGCGACGCTCCCTTGGCTCGCCGAGACCAGGTACTCCTGCCCGACCTCGAAGGGGAACCCACCGACGGTCGACCCGGTGTCCTGCAGGTCGGCGACGAGCGCGACGCCCTCCCCCGGCTCACCCCGGTAGACGCGGTCCACGGCGAGGACCACGCGGTCGCCCTCGACCTGCACCGCCCGCCCCTGGAAGGCGGTGTCGGTCAGGGGCAGGACCTGCGCGACGGTCGGGCAGTCCATGAGAGCGCCGTTCGCGGCGCCGGCGGCGGTCAGCGTCGTGGTCACGTCCGGCAGCGACGGGCCGCTGAGGGACCGCACCACCGGCACCGCGACGGCGGCCACCACCACGGCGGCCGCCGCTGCCGCGAGGGCGACGACGAACGGGTGCGGGCGCCGCCGGAGCGACCGCTCCGCAGCGGGGGCGGCGGGGGCGGCGGGGGTCGGGCGGGTGGTGCTCACGGCGTCCTCCAGGAGGTCGGCGACCCGGCGCGGGTCGGCGGGCGGGAGGGAGGCCGCGGGGTCGGCGCCGTGCAGCAGCGCGCGCAGCTCGTCATCGGTCACGTCGTCCCCCTCCCTCTGCCCCTGGATGTCCGGCGCCAGCGCCGTCCTTTCGCGCGTCCCGTGCGAGCTCGGCGACGAGCTCCTTCTTCGCCCGGTGCAACCGGATGCTCACCGCGTTCGGCGTGACCCCGAGGACGACGGCGATCTCCGCGGGCGCCAGCTGCTCCCACGCCCAGAGCCGCAGCACCTCCGCGGACGGCGGGCGCAGCGCCGCCAGCGCGGCGCGCACGGGTTCTGGGTCGACCTCCTGCTCACCGGCGGCGATGACGAGCCGCGGCGGGTCGTCGCGCGCGACCCGCTCCGCCAGCCGGCGCTGCCGCCGTGCGCCGCGGGCGGCGTTCGCGAGGCACCCGCGGGCCACGCCGTACGCCCAGGGCAGCGCCTCCCCCGGGGATGCCGGGACGTCGTCGAGCCGGCGCCACAGCACCAGCAGGGCGTCGGAGAGGGCGTCGTCAGCCGTGGTCGGGTCGGTGCGCCGGGCGAGGTAGCGGCGCAGCGGCTGGAGCACCTCGCCCGCGAGCGCGTCGAACCGCGCGCGCCGGGCGGCGTCGCCTGCGTCGGCGTCGTCGGGCACGGGTCTCACCCTCACCCATGTCCGTCACCGCCCGGGGTCTTTCACCCCCACCCGCCGTGATCATGGGAGGTGGGCCGACGCACTGCCCATGATCACGGCCGGGGGTGGGGGTCAGCGGTTCGCGTCCTCGGCCAGGGACTGCAGCTCGGACTCCGACGCCGGGAAGCCGGGGAAGCGCGCCATCCGCACCAGGGGGATCGCGCGGAACATCGCCCCGTGCTCCGGGTCGTCGACCATGCCCGCGAAGCCGCCGCCGTCGCGCGCCAGCACCGAGCGCAGCGCCGGGCCGGCGACGGGGTGGTCGACCCACGCGGAGATCTCCGACTCCAGCGCCACCGGCGGGGTCAGGTCCTCGCCCTCGACGGTCACCGTCGTGCGCAGCCGCACGTCGCGCGACGACGCCGCGGCGCGCACCTCGAACTCCCCGCCCTCGACCACCCAGCGGCCCTGGAGCGCGCTCCAGTAGGACAGGTCGCGGGCGCCGAGCACGAACCGCACCCGCTGGGACTCCCCCGGGGCCAGCTGGACCCGGGCGAAGGCCTTGAGCTCGGCGTCGGGCCGCGCCACGGTCGCCTCCAGGTCGCTGACGTACACCTGCACGACCTCCGCCGCCGGGACCGCCCCGGTGTTGGTGACGGTCAGCGCCACCTCGAGCCCGGCACCGGCGCCGGAGCCGGTGCCCTCGACGGCGAGGTCGGCGTAGGAGAACGTCGTGTACGTCAGCCCGTGCCCGAACGGGAAGGAGACGGGCAGGTGCCGGGAGTCGTACCAGCGGTACCCGATGAACAGGCCCTCGCCGTAGCGGACGACGCCCGCCTCGCCGGGGAAGCTCCCGAACGCGGGGGTGTCCTCGACGGCCAGGGGCAGGGTCTCCGCGAGCCGCCCGGAGGGGCTGACGACGCCGAGCAGCAGGTCGGCCACCGCGGTGCCGCCGGCCTGGCCGAGCAGCCAGCCCTCCAGCAGCGCGGGGACGCGGTCCGGCCACGGGTGCAGCCGCACCGCCGACCCGTTGGACAGCACGACGACCACGCGGTCGGTCACCTCCAGCACCGCGTCCAGCAGCGCGAGCTGCTGCGCGGGCAGGTCGAGGTGGGTGCGGTCGTAGCCCTCGGACTCGTAGCCGGCGGGCAGGCCGAGGAAGAGCACGACGACCTCGGCGCCGCGCGCGGCCTCGACGGCCTCGGCGACCAGCGCGTCGTCGGCGTCCTCGGACGTGGTGACGAACCCGGCGGCGAAGGTGACCTCGCGGAGCCCTGCGAACTGCGCCCGCAGCGCGGTCAGGGCGTCGTCGAGCTGCGTCGGGATCACCTGGGAGCTGCCGGCGCCCTGGTAGCGCGGGGTGCGGGCGAACTCGCCGACGACGGCGACGACCCCGCCGGTGGCGGCCAGCGGCAGGAGCGGGTCGCCCCGGAGGAGGCCACGGGGTCGTTCTTCAGCAGGACGGCGCTGCGCAGCGCGGCCTCGCGGGCGAGGGCGTGGTGGGCCGCGACGTCGAACGACCCCGGGTCGGCCAGGCCGGGCTGCGAGCGCGTCGACGAGTTCCAGGACGCGCAGGGCGGCGCGGTCGACGTCGTCGTCGGAGAGCCGGCCCGCGCGCACGGCGGCGAGGACGCTTCGCGGCTCCCGCGCCGGAGGAGGACGGCATCTCCAGGTCGAGGCCCGCGGCGACGCCGGCGGCGCGGTCGTCGACCGCGCCCCAGTCGGAGACGACGAGCCCGTCGAAACCCCACTCCTCGCGCAGGACGCTGCGTGAGCAGCCACGGGTCCTCGGCAGGCGTACGACGCCGTTGATCCGGTTGTAGGAGCACATGACCGTCCACGGGCGTGCGTCGCGGACGACGCGCTCGAAGGCGGTGAGGTAGATCTCGCGCAGCGTGCGCTCGTCGACGTCGGCGGAGACGCGTCATCCGCTGCGTCTCCTGGTTGTTGGCGGCGAAGTGCTTCAGCGACGTGCCGACGCCCTGGCTCTGCACGCCGCGACCATCGCCGCGGCGAGGTCTCCGGCGAGCACCGGGTCCTCGGAGAAGTACTCGAAGTTGCGCCCGCACAGCGGGGACCGCTTCATGTTGACGCCGGGGCCGAGCAGGACGCGACGCCTCTCGGCGCGGGTCTCGCGGCCCAGCGCGTCGCCGACGCGCTCGCAGCAGGTCCACGTCCCACGTGGACGCGAGCCCGGCGGCGGGCGGGAAGCAGGTGGCGGGGACGCTGCCGGTCAGGCCGAGGTGGTCGCCGCCCTCGGGCTGCTTGCGCAGGCCGTGCGGGCCGTCGGTGACCATCAGCGCCGGGACGCCGAGGCGCTCGACGGGCTCGGTGTGCCAGAAGTCGGAGCCGTCGAGCAGGGCCGCCTTCTCCTCCAGGGTCAGCTGGGCGAGCACGTCCTCGACGTCGACGACGGAGCCGTCGGTCGTGGAGCCCGTTCCAGCAGCGGTGGTGGAGGTCATGGCGGGAGCGTAGCGAGAAACCGACCCGGTGGTAAGTATCTGTTCCCTCCCGCTGGGCTGGGAGGATCGCGTCCGTGAGCAGCCCGGCGACCGGCCCCGTGACGGAACTGGACCAGCCGCTTCGCGGTTACGCGAAGGGGCGGCTGCGGCGGGAGGAGATCCTCGACACGGCGCGCGCGCTGTTCGGGGAGGTCGGCTACCGCTCGGCGTCGCTGCGGGAGATCGCGGCCCGCTGCGGCATCTCCCACCCCGGGCTCCTGCACCACTTCCCCAGCAAGGAGGCGCTGCTGGAGGCGGTGCTGCGCCGTCGCGACGAGGTGACCGGCCAGCGGCTCGGCGTCCGCACCTCCCGGGGCACGGGGTCCCTGCGGGCGCTGGTGCAGGTGGTGGCGGAGAACGCGGCAGACCCGGGGGTCGTGGAGCTCTACTGCGTCCTGTCCGCCGAGGCGACCGCACCGGACCACCCCGCCCACGCGTACTTCGTGGAGCGCTACCGCGACACGCGCGCCGACCTCGAGCGGGCGCTCCGGGAGGCCGGCGACGACGGCGACCTTCGGCCGGGGACCGACCCCGCGACCCAGGCCGCCGTCGCCGTCGCCGTCATGGACGGGCTGCAGGTGCAGTGGCTGCTCGACCGCGCCTCGGGCGGCGCCGTCGACATGCCGGCAGCGCTGCGGGCGCACTTCGACGCGCTCCTGACGCACCCCCTGCCCCTGACCGTGATCATGGGCTTCCCGTGCAGGTGCGTCAGAAGCCCATGATCACGGCCGGTCGGGATCAGGCGTTCGTCAGCGTGATGACCTCTTCCGGGGTCAGGACGAGGTCAGCCGCCTCCGCGGAGGCGCGGGCCGTCTCCGGGCGGCTCGAGCCGGGGATCGGGATGACGACGTCGCCCAGCGACAGCTCCCACGCCAGGCAGACCTGCTGCGGCGTCGTTCCCCTCGCCTCGGCGACCTCGGCGAACGCCGCGTGCTTCCCACCCAGCTCGCTGGCGCTGGAGATGCCGCCCAGCGGGCTCCACGGCAGGAAGGCGATGCCCAGCTCGTTGCACAGGTCGAGCTCCGCCTGGGAGGAGCGGAACTTCGGCGAGAACTGGTTCTGCACGCTGACGAGCCGGCCGCCGAGCACCTCGTTGGCCTCGCGGATCTGCGCCGGGTCGGCGTTGGAGATGCCCGCCATCTGCGATCACGCCGTCGTCGAGCAGCTCGGCCAGCGCACCGACCGACTCGGCGTAGGGCACGGCCGGGTCGGGGCGGTGGAACTGGTACAGGCCGATCGCCTCGACGCCGAGGCGCTGCGCCGACGCGCGAGCCGCCTCCGCGAGGTGCTCGGGGCGGCCGTCCGGGTCCAGGAGCCGTCACCGGGCCGCAGGTGACCGCCCTTGGTGGCGACGAGGACGCCGTCAGCGTCGCCGCCCCAGGTGCGCAGCGCCTCGGCGATGAGCTCCTCGTTGTGGCCGACGTCGTCGGCGTCGCGCGTGGTAGGCGTCGGCGGTGTCGATGAGCGTCACGCCCGCGTCGAGCGCGGCGTGGACGGTGGCGAGGGAGCGCTGGCGGTCGGGCCGGCCCTCGATGGACATCGGCATGCCGCCGAGGCCGATCTCCGAGACGTGCGGTCGCCGATGGCGCGGGTCTTCACAGGGTGGTCCTTCCGGGTGGTGCCGCTGGCGCCACCTCGGCGCCGCGTACGCCCTGTCCTCTACCCCGTTCCGCGACCCGCTATGCTCATCACCGTCCTCGACGGTCAACGTCCGCGCGACGACCTAGGCAGCTCGCCGTAGGGGTGGAAGCCCTCATCGTCTAGTGGCCTAGGACACCGCCCTTTCACGGCGGCAGCACGGGTTCGAATCCCGTTGGGGGTACGCAGTACGAAGCAGAGTCACCAGGGCCTCACCGCCCTGATGGCCCCGTAGCGCAGTTGGTTAGCGCGCCGCCCTGTCACGGCGGAGGTCGCGGGTTCAAGTCCCGTCGGGGTCGCCAGCACGTCGTGCAAGGCCAGGTAGCTCAGTTGGTAGAGCGTCCGACTGAAAATCGGAAGGTCAGCGGTTCGACCCCGCTCCTGGCCACCAGTCATCCAGGCCCTGACCAGCGGAAACGCGGATCAGGGCCTTCTCCATGTCAGGACACCAGACCCCCTGAAGGGGTCATCGATCACAGAACCGTCACAGACCCCGCGACGGTCGCGGATGCGGTCACGCACCCCGTCGCCACGCGTCAGAAAGCCCGAGGGATCGCGGCGCAGCGCACGTCGGGCGCGCTCGGCCTACACCGTTGCCACCCCAACGCTCCAGCCCGGGTGGACGACCGCGACGCCGCCGCGCATCGCCCCCCCACACAGCCACGTCCACCCCGCCGATGAAGGAGAGCACCATGACCACCAACCACCGCACGCTCCGCCGGCCCCTGACCACGCCGCCGGCTGACACACCCGTGGACGCGACGGCGGTGCCTGCGCAGCGGGCGGAGGCGAAGCTGCTGCGGGTGGAGGAGGCCGCGGCCCTGCTGTGCGTCGGCCGCTCCACCGCCTACGAGCTCATCCGCAGCGGCCAGCTCGCCTCGTTGAAGATCGGTGGGTCTCGGCGCGTCCCGCGGGTCGCCGTGGACGCCTTCATCGCGAGCCTTCAGCGGACCGAGGTCTCGTGACGCGTCTGACCTGGACCCGGATCAGACGGTGTGGGGCGTGCCGTAGCGCTGCCGGGCCGCCTCGCCGGTCGTGCCGAGCAGCGAGCCGATCGCCGACCAGGAGTAGCCATGGCCGCGGGCACCGGCCACCGCCTCGAGGACGCCCTGCTCGGCCTGTGACCGGGCGATGACCGCGTCACGCAGCGCGATGTGCGCCTCAGGGTCGCGCTCGTCGTCGGGACGGGGCTCGTAATCCTCGAACCGACGGGCGAGCTCGTCGGCGTGGGCGAGGATCTCGGGGACACTGCGCGGCACGGTCATCACCTCAGGAACTTCGGTCGGGCCCTCATGGCGTGGACGATCACAGGCGCCAGCACGCCGGAGACCACTCCGACCTCGTAGACGATCGCAGCACGGTTGGCGCCGATGATCATCGTGAAGCCGTCGTCGAGGTCGAAGACGCGCAGCGGATGGGCGTAGGCGTGCAGCATGTCCTCGTCGCTGACACCGTGCTTGCGGGCGCTCTCAGCGATGATCGGCTCCACGACCACACCTCCAAGTTAACTTGCGACAAGGATCGTTGTCCAGGGTGGCCCGGAGCGCCTCGAGGCTGCTGCACCGATCACAGAACCGTCACAACAGCCTCGGATTCGTCCAGACAGCGGCGGACAGCCCCGAGTGTCCCCCAAGGCCTTGACCTGCGGAAACGTAGAATGCCGTGCATTCGGACGGACCTCTTCAGACCCCTGATGAGCGCCTGAAAGCGGAAGGTCAGCGGTTCGACCCCGCTCCTGGCCACCACACCACAAGGCCCTGACCAGCGGAGACGCGGGTCGGGGCCTTCTCCGTGCCGGAGGACGGGACCCCCGCAGGGTGATCGGTCACCGGTCCGCCACAGGGCTCGCAGCGGGCCGCCCGCCATCACGGACCACCACCAGCAGGGCGGCCTGGGACACGAGAGCGCCGACCGTCATCAGCACCGCCACCGGTACCGCGCTGTGCTCGCCACCCAGGCCCGCCAGCGGCGCCGCGACGCCCGCGGTCCCCCACTGCAGCATCCCCAGCACCGCCGACCCCGTGCCCGGGTGCTGCGGCACCGCGGCGTTCGCCAGAGCACCGGCGTTGCCGATCACCAGCCCGATCGCCACCATCAGCGCGAAGAAGCAACCCAGGGCCAGCCCCAGCGGCGTCCCCAGCCACAGCGCCCCGACGAGCATCCCCGCACCGGCAGCCAGCGCCAGCACCTGCCCCACGAGCATCACCGTCCGCGTCGCGAACCGCCCCGCCAGCCGCGCGGAGACGAGCGCCGCCACCGTCATGCCGCCGGCGTTGGGGCCGGCGGCCTCCGGGCCGGTCAGCGGGTGCTCGTCAACGGCGCCGGCGGCCCCGTGGGCGGGTACGCCGTGCCACTCGCCGCTCGGGCGGGAGCCCACGTCATCGCCACCGCGAGCCCGCGCAGCCGTGCCGGCGTCGAGGCGTCCGGTGCGCACGAGGTCGTCGACCACACCACCACGTCTCCGGCGGAGGCGGTCACCGAGGCCGTCGACGTCCTGCTCAACCTGGCCCCGGCCACTCCGGAGGCCTTCACCGACCTCGTCACCCTGGTCCGCGACGGCGGCGTCGTCGTGTCCACCACCTCGTTGGTGACCACCCCGGGCGACGAGCTGCGCGGCGTGCGCCCCGTCACCGTCTACCTCCACCCGCCGCGGACACCCTCGCCCACCTGGTCGCACTCGTCGACGCCGGCGTCCTGCGCGTCGACGTCGCCGAGTTCCCCGGGAGGAGCTGCCGTCGGTCCACCGGCGGGCAGACGCCGGCGAGGTCCTCGGGAAGGTCGTCGTCGTCCCGCTCCCGGTCTGAGGACGACGGCAGCGCCGGCCAGCACCCCGTGGGCGCTGGCCGGCGCTGCGGCGAGGAGGTGGCCAGCCCTCCCAGCCGTCGCCTCAGCCGAGGAGGGCGTCGGCCAGGACGCTGTGGATGGCGGTGTTGCGGTAGGTCCCCCCGAGGCGCTCGCTGAGCGGGCCCTCCGCGAGCACCGGCACCGGGACCCCGGTGTGGCCGCCGGTCGTCCAGTCCAGGACGAAGGTCTTCTCCTGCCGGGGACGCTGAACGGGCCGTCCTCACCGGACGTCGTGTCACCAGCGGTGCCGTTGTAGGTGCCACCGGCTCCGGACTCGTCGGCAGCGGAGCCCGCGGCGTCGGGGTTCTCGATGGTCAGGCCGCCGCACTCGTGGTCGGCGGTGACGACGAGCAGCGTGTCGGGGTGCTCCTTGACGTAGGCCTGGGCGACGGCGACCGTCTTGTCGAGCTGGTCCATGCCCTTGAGCATCTGCGCGCCGTTGTTGGCGTGGCTGAACTCGTCGATCGCCTCCTCCTCCACGAAGAGGAAGAACCCGTCGTCGTCCTTCGAGAGGACGTCGAGGGCCTTCGACGTCATGTCGGGCAGCGGGACGACCGGGTCGTACACGTCACCCTTCCCCTCGGCCTTCTGCTGGAACATCTCCTCGTTGGAGAAGAGCCCGAGCAGCTTGTCGCTGTCGCTGGCCTCCAGGTCGGCGGCGCTGGTGACGTAGTCGTAGCCGAGGCCCTGCGCCTCGGCGACCAGGTCACCCTCGGTGCCGGCGCTCTTCTCCGTCGGGTCGGCAGCGGGGGTGTCGGGGAAGGCGCCGGACTGGCCCTCGGGCAGCCAGCGGTCCTCGCCGCCGCCGAGGATGACGTCGGGCTTCGACACCTCGAGGTACTGCTTGGCGATCTCGCTCTGCTCGTCGCGGTCGGGCACGGAGGAGAAGAAGGCCGCGGGTGAGGCGTCGGTGACCTGGGAGGTGGTGACCAGGCCGGTGGCCTTGCCGGCCTCCTTCGCCTGCTGGCCCAGGAAGGGGAGCGGAGTGCCGTCGGGGGCGACGGCGATGGCGCCGTTGTAGGTGGACACCCCCGTGGACCAGGCGGAAGCACCGGCGGCGGAGTCGGTCACGACCGCCTTCGGGTCGTCCGGGCTGGTCTCGGAGTAGCCGGTCACCGGCAGGGAGTCCATCGCCAGGGAGCCGTCCAGGCCCTGCAGGTGCAGCCGGCCGGCCTCGCGGTGGGCCGGGCCCATGCCGTCACCCATGATGAAGATGACGCTCTTGGGCTGCTTCCCGCCGTCGCGGTGCCCCTCGGCCAGCGCCGGCGCGGCACCGGTGACGCACAGGGTCATCACGACCCCCGCCACCGCCAGCGGCGCGAACACGACCCGGCTCTTCTTGCTCGACGTCAGCACTGCGGCTCCCCTCAGGTGCGGAGGCGGTCCACCCCCGACCAGGTGAACCTGACCGTCTGCTGTGAACGGACGCCTCCCTGTGGGGAGCGAGGAGGTGAAGCGTCGACCGACGGACGGCCAAACCTGGACGAACCGGACGTGCCCGTACGGGCTCACGTCGAGCGGTAGCGGCTGGCGAGCTGCGGCGGCTGGTCGCCGAAGGCCGCCTGCTCCGCGTCCGACACCGCCCCAGCGGCCTGGGGTGGGCCTCGCCCACGCACGCCCCCTCCCGAGGGGGTGACGACAGCGGAGCGGAGACCGCAGCCGCCGGCTGGGGCCCCCGATCCGCCATCTGCTCGGGCGCCTCGTCCTCAGGCGCGCTGGACCACGCGCTCGCGGTAGACCGCGGTGTAGGCGACGCCGGCCAGAGCAGCTCCGACCAGGGGTGCGAGCATGAACAGCCACAGCTGCTCGAGCGCCCCGCTGCCGGCGAACAGCGCCGGGGCGATGGAGCGGGCCGGGTTGACCGAGGTGTTGGTCACCGGGATCGACACCAGGTGGATCAGGGTCAGGGACAGGCCGATCGCCGCTGGGGCGAAGCCCTTGGGGGCCCGGGCGCTCGTGGCACCGAGGATGACCGTCACGAAGACGGCGGTCAGCACCACCTCCACCAGCAGGCACGCCAGCAGGG
Source organism: uncultured Actinomycetota bacterium (assembly GCA_963781365.1). Taxonomy (GTDB): domain Bacteria; phylum Actinomycetota; class Actinomycetes; order Actinomycetales; family Quadrisphaeraceae; genus Quadrisphaera. The sequence goes on from CAWAFR010000010.1 coordinate 171,369, forward strand.
AGTACCCGCCGGGTGAGCGGTCGCCGTACCCGTTCGTGGCGAAGCCGGAGGTGACGGCGTCGAAACCCGGCCGCCCGGAGGCGACGCCGTACAGCACGGTGGCGCCCACGACGGCGCCGACCAGCTGTGCGACGACGTAGCGCGGCAGGTCGCGCCACGTCAGGCGGCCCGCCACGGCCATCCCGAGGCTGACGGCGGGGTTGAAGTGACCCCCGGAGACCGCCCCCAGGGCGTACGCCATCACGAACACGGTCAGCCCGAACGCGAGCGCCACCCCGAGGTAGCCGATGCCGACGGCGGTTCCGTCCGTCGTGGTGGTCGAGGCAGCCAGGACCGCGGCGCCGCAGCCGCCCAGGACCAGCACGAAGGTGCCCGTCGCCTCGGCGGCCGAACGCTGGAGGGTGGTGGCGGGCGCGGGTTCCTCGGGACCGACCACCAACCTCGCGCGCTCGGCCCGGCTCGGTGCAGGGGCGCCGCTGCGGGCGGGGTTGCCGCTGCGGCGGCGGTCGGCGGGGCTCATGGGTCCTCCGGGTCGGGGTGGGAGTGCGGCAGGTCGGTCAGCGGTGGCGGGACATTCAGCGGCGCTTGCGGGGTGCCCGGCCGTCGGAGCCCGATGCCTGCTGGTCGCGCTTGCTGCGGTGCGCCGCGTCAGCGGCGCGGGTGAGGCCGCGGGTCAGACCGTCGGGCCCGCCGCGGCGGGCCTCGATGCTGCGGGCCACGCGGCGGGCGCCGCCGGCTGCGAGCGGGAGCACGACGGCGGCGAGGAGCCAGCGGCGCAGGATGAGGAAGGGCATCGTGACCTCCGGGGTCAGGGCGTCGGGTGGACGGGGCCGGCGCCGGTGGGCGCGGCCCGGTGGAGGGGGCTCGTCAGCTGACGCGGGAGGTCCGCTCGTCGTGCCGGGCGATCTTGACGCGGACGCGGGCGCGCACGTCGTCCCGGCTGAGCACCTGGGCCAGGTCGGCGCTCACGGCGTCGATGCTGCCGGACAGCTCCGCCAGGTCGGTGGTCGGGCCGGCGGTGACGCTCATCTCGGCCACCACCTGGCCGCGGGTCTGCTTGAGGCGGCCCGAGGCGCTGCGCACCCCGCGCAGGTCCGACAGCACGTCGGCGGCCACCGAGACGGCGGAGCCGCCGTCGAGGCTGTACCGGCCCCGGGAGCCGGACCCGGGGAGGCGGAGCGCCCCGACGTGGTTGCGGGGCAGGTGCGCCAGCAGCCACCACAGGCCGAGCAGCGTCAGGACGACGCCCGTGGCGATCGAGGCGCCGGTCCACCATCCGGCGCCGTAGGCGTCGGTGAGGCGGGTGGTGGACACCGCGTCGGGAGCGGAGGCCCAGACCCGGGTCAGCTGGCCGGCGCCGAACAGCGCCACGACGGCACCGGCCGCCAGGAGCACCAGGGCCAGCAGGAAGGCGGCGGTGCGGTCCCACCCGAGGACGCGGCGGCTCATGTCAGGTCCTTGTCGTCAGAGCTGGTGGAGGTCTTCACCCGGACCTGGGGAGGAGAGGCGAGCGCCTTCAGGGACTCCGAGACCGCGGCGCGGACCTCGTCGCTGATGCGCTGCCCGGTCGAGCCGCCCGTGGTCTCGGCGGTGATGGTGACGCGGTGACGGGTGGCGCTCGCGGAGGCGCTGAGCACGCCGTCCACGTCGCTGGCGGCGGCACCGGCGCGGCGCGCGACGTCGGCCACGAGGAGGTAGGCGCCGCTGTCGCCCGCCAGCGGGATCGCGCGCCGGGGGCGGCGGCGCAGGGCGACGACCAGGAGGTACAGGCCGACCAGCGCCAGGACGACGCCGACGACGACCATCCAGCCCGCGGCGGCCGTGCCGTCCAGGGCCGAGGTGGCGCTGCCCAGCCACGACGGCTGACCCGCGGGCCAGCCGCTGGTGCTGCCGCCGGCCGGGGCGAAGATCGCGTCGCGCAGCAGCACGAGCCCGACCAGGGTCAGCAGCAGGGCCATCAGGGGGCCGACCCAGCCGATCGGGCCGGCGCCGGTGCGCTGCTTGGCGGGCCTGAGCGGCCGGCCCGCCGAGGTGCTCCGCGGTGCGGTGTCGGTGCTCACAGCACGCGCCTCCTCTCTGCGTCGTGCGCCGGGCGCACGACCCTCACGACGGCGACGCTGACGGTGGCCGCGGTGAGCTCCGCCAGGTGCGCGAGCTGGGTGGTGACGGCCTCGCGGACGCCGTCGGCGACGCGGGCCGCCGACTGCGGCCACAGGGAGGCGACCTCGACCTCGACGTCGACCTGGCTGCCGGCCCGGGCGACGTCGACGCGCGGCAGGGTGCGCCCGAGGGCACCGGAGACCACGCCGGCGGTCAGGGCTGCGGGAGCCACCCCGGAGGCCGTGAGCACCGCGGCGCGGGCCAGCTTCTCCACCGCCTTGTCTGCGAGGGTCAGCGTCCCGCGGTGCGCCGGCTCGGCCAGGTCAGCCGCGGCCACGGCTGGACACCATCTCGACGATGTCGATGCGGCCGCTGACCTGAGCGCCGACCAGGGCGCCGACGGCACCGAGGAGGAGGGCCAAGGCGAACGCGGACCAGCCGCCGATCGCCGCGGCGATGGCCAGCAGCAACCCGAAGAGGATCCCGGCGATCACCGGCGTGGACGAAGAGGACATGCGTGTCTCCCTGGAGGTCGGGTGGGGCAGAACAGGGGGTGGGGAGGTGGTGCGGGACCGCGGGCTCGCGGTGGGCGGCGCGGCCCCGGGAGGCGGCTACAGGGCGACGTCGGCGATGGTGACGCGGACCGGGCCCTGCACCAGGGCCCGCACGACGCCGTTCACGTCGCTGGCGACGTCCCGCAGGTCGGTCGCCGTCCCGGCGGCCGCGCGGGCCACCACCCAGACCTCGGTGGAGCCGTCGTCGCGCACGGCGACGCCCTCGACCCGGCGTCCGGGGAGGTACGTGGCCACGGTGCCGAAGGGGCCGCCGTCGAGGCCGGCCACCTGGGGCATGGCGAGGACCGCGTCGTGGACGCGGAGGGCGAGCTGCTCCGGGGAGGCGTCCCCGGCCGGTGCGCCGGCCGAGGTCGTCAGCCGGGTGGCGCCGGCCGGGGGCGTGCTCACTGGACCCGGGTCTGGCGCGCGACGGTCTGCTCGTCGGAGGAGGAGCTGCCATCGTCCTCGGACGGGCAGGTGGATGTCGTTGACCGAGATGTTGACCTCGGTGACCTGCAGGCCGGTCATGCGCTCGACGGAGGAGATGACGTTGCGGCGCACGCCGGCGGCGAGGTCGGCGATGGCGACGCCGTACTCGGCGATGAGGTCGATGTCGACGGCGGCCTGGGTCTCGCCGACCTCCACGGAGACGCCCTGGGAGTGGTTCGTGGCGGCTGCCGGGGATGCGCTCGCGCAGCGCGCCGACGGCGCGGGCGGCGCCGCCGCCGAGGGCGTGGACGCCGGAGACGTCCTGGCCGCGAGCCGGCGATCTTGGAGACGACGGTGTCGGCGATCGTCGTGGCGCCCTGGGCGGTGGCCAGCGCGCCGGACTTCGCCTGGTCGACGAGGGCGCTGCCGGAGGGGCCGGTGGCCTTGGGGCTGGCGGTGGAGGGCGTGGTGGACATGGGAGAGCTCCTCGTGGTCGCGGGTGTTCTGGTCCGTCGGTGCGCTGCCGCGCCGCGGTCCGTGTCGGCCGGCGGTCACCGGCACCACTGGTCAGACCCGCGGCAGCGGCGTTCCTCACGCCCTCACGCTGTGGTCTGCATCACACCAGCAGACAGGTACCGTCTGCTTCGGCGCACTGCGTCGCGTCCGACAGTTCCACGCACCCCGGCGCGGTCTAGATCACTCGGCGAGCACGGACGAGCACGGACCGCGTCGGGTGATTGCGCGCCCCGCTCCCCCCACCGAGGACGTCGATCCACCTGACTGCAGCAGAGGTCGTCGCCGGGACGACTCACGACGCCGCCCGACCGACGGCACCGGCGACCCCTCCCACAGCCACGGACGCGGGCACGGCTGCGTCCCCGACCCCGGCACCGGCCCCCGCGGCGCGCGTCCGCCGCGGGGGGCTGTCCTCCGCCGAGGACGCGCAGCTGGTCGCCTGGGCGAGGGACGGCTACCTGGCCGCGTTCGAGGAGCTGGTGCGGCGCCACCAGCGCCGGGCGTACACCCTGGCGGCGCGGCTCTGCGGCGACCGGACCCGCGCCGACGACATCACCCAGGAGGCGTTCCTGAGGGCGTGGAAGGCCCTCGGGTCCTTCGACGGGCGGGCGGCGTTCTCCACGTGGCTGCACCGCATCGTCGTCAACGCGGCGCGCCACGAGCACCGGTGGTCGCTGTCGCGGCCCACCGCGCCGCTGTCCGACGCTGTCGACCCCGCCTCGTCGGTCCGCACCGAGCGCCTCGTGGAGGAGCGGGCCCGCGACGAGGCGCTGCACCGCGTGCTGCGCGTGCTCCCGGTCGACCAGCGCGCAGCGCTCGTGCTGACCGCGTTCATGGACTGCACCTACGAGGAAGCAGCCAGCATCCTCGAGGTTTCCGAGCCCACCCTGCGCGGCCGCGTCGCCCGGGCCCGCCGCACCGTCGCCACCGCCATGGAGGAGTGGGCATGACCGCACCCGAGGGGACCCCCGACGGCGGGGCCGATGACCGGCTCGCCTGTGGCCGCAGCCGCGACGACCTGCTGGAGCAGGTCTTCTCCGGACGGGGGGACGACCTCGATGCCCACCAGGCCGGGTGCCCCTTCTGCCGCGCCGAGCTGGAGCGGGTCGAGGGCCTGTGGGCGCCGCACCTGCGGGCGGGCCGGCGTTCGGAGGAGCCACCGCCGTCGCTGCTGCCCGCGGTCCTGGGCGCCGTGCGCCGCACGGCGGGGCAGGGCTGGGAGGTGGAGGTCACCGGCGCGAGGGGCACCACGCGCATCTCCAGCGCCGTGGTCGCCGCGCTGGCCGAGCACGCGGCGGGCGGCGTCCCGGAGGTCAGGACGGCAGCGGTGCGCCCGGTCCTCGAGGAGGGCGGGGACGGAGCTGCGGGCGACGCCGAGCGCCTCCCCCGGCTGACCGTCCACACGGCCGTGGTCGTGGAGCACGGGGTCTCGGTGGTGGTGACCGGCGAGGCGGTGCGCGCCGCCGTCCGGGCCGAGCTGGTGGCCCTCACACCGGTGGCGGCGCCGGTGGTCGACGTCCACGTCGTCGACGTCGGACCGACCCCGACCCGGAGGGCTGACGGACGGCGGTCCCGGGAGCGACGGCTCCCGGGGCCGAGCGCATCAGGAGCGGTGGGCCCGCCGGGCCTCCCGGAAGGACGCGAGGGCGTTGTGCACCTCCACCCCCAGGTGGAGCAGCTGGGAGCGACGGCGGGGACCCACGAGGGCGAACTCGGTGGCGGTCCGGACGTCCTCGCTCCAGCGCAGCTTGGCCTGGTTGGGGCCCGTGGAGAGGTTCATGTGGCAGTGGCCGGCGTCCTGGGCGTCCTGGACGGCGACGGACTGCAGGTACGTGACCGCGGAGTAGGGCCACGCGCGCTCGGCGATGCCGGAGACGGAGCTGTAGCTGGCCGTCTCCGTGTGCAGCACCAGCTGCGCGGCGACGACGTCCTCCCCGATGAGGAGCTCGTAGGCGCTGGCCGACTTCCGCACGGCCATCCGAGCGATGACGGTGCGCAGGTACGCCAGGACCGCCGGGTCGGCGAGGACGTCGGCGTGCACCGGTCGCCCGTCGCGGATCGAGGCCCGCGAGCCGTGCAGGGCGGCGAGCCGGTCGAAGGCGGCGGGGAGCTCGCAGGGGTCCGTGACCCGGCGGACCGACCACCCGTCGGCGCCGAACTCGCGGGTGAGGCGGTTGCGGGCGCGGCGGAACGACTCCTTGAGGTTGCGCCGACCGGCGAAGACGTCACGACCGCCGGACAGGTCGAGCACCACGTTGGCGCGGGTGCGCCGCTGGACGACGGTGTAGGACCAGTCGGGCAGCCACTCCGGCTCCAGCCAGGGCGCCGCGGTGCCCAGCAGCAGGTGCGACCAGTCCCAGTCGGCGCTGGCCTCGCAGAGCTCGCGCACGGCGGCGCGGGCGACGTCGCGGCCGTGCCCGGGCGCCGCCAGCAGGGAGGGAACCTCGTAGGGCCCGACCCACGGGAACCCGGTGCCGATCGGCTGGACCATGCGCAGCTGCCCGCGCAGCACCGAGCGCCGGTAGAGCGGCGCCACGCCCACCAGGCGGTCGCCGTCGCGCGCCGCGACCACGAACGGCGTGTGGGCGCTGTCGCGCGTGAAGTGCTCCAGCCAGGTGACCGCCCAGTCCGGGCCCGTGAACGGGTTGGCGTCGCCCGAGCTGTCGTGGAGCGACTGCCACTCCTCGGCGAGCGCGAGCACGTCGGGGAGCGTGCGGAGCGCGGTGGTCTGCAGGTCCATCGTGGTGGAGGCCCGTCCGGTCGGCGGTGGAGCATGGCGGAGCACCGACGGTCGGGCCGTCTGCGCGCCATCCCATCGGCGCACCGGGCGCCCGGCTTGAGGCGGTCCGCCGGGGACCCGCCGCGGGGACGCCCCGTCGCGCGGGTGCCGGCTCTCTTCGGGTGACGGCCCTGGTGCCGGTGGTGCGGGGTGCCGATGGTGGCGGGGTGAAGATCGCGATCATCGGCGCGGGCCCGTCGGGGCTGTCCACCGCCGCCGTCCTGTCCAGCTGCGGGCACGACGTCACCGTCTTCGAGAAGGCGCCCGACGTCGGAGGGGTCTGGAGCGCCACCCGCGCCTACCCGGGCGTGTCCACGCAGGACGACCGGACCTCCTACGCCTTCTCCGACACCCCCATGCCCGCGCACTTCCCCGACCACCCCACCGGGGAGCACGTCCGCGGCTACCTGCAGGAGTACGCGCGCCGCAAGGGCCTGCTCGGCCGGATCCACCTCGGCACGCGGGTCGTCTCGGCCGAGCCGGTGCCGGGCGTCGGCTGGCGCCTCGAGGTCGTCCCGGTCGACGGCACGGCCGGCGCCGCCTCGCACGAGGTCGACTGGCTGGTCGTCGCCAACGGCGTGTTCTCCGCGCCCCACGTGCCGGAGTGGCCCGGGCGCGAGGTGTTCGAGGCCGCCGGCGGCCGCGTGGTGGAGCCCACGACCCTCGGCGACGGCGCCGCGCTGGTCGACCGCCGCGTCGTCGTCGTCGGCTGGGGCAAGACCGCGTGCGACGTCGCCGCTGCGGCCTCGGGCACCGCGTCGTCGACCACGGTCGTCGCGCGGGCAGTCCGGTGGAAGGTCCCCAAGCGGATCACCCGGGGGCTGACCTTCCGGCACCTGCTGCTGACCCGGGCCGGCGAGCACCTCCTCGACCCGGCGCGCACCACCCCCCGCGACCGCGCCGTCGCGCTCGCGACCGTCGCCGTCCGGCGCCCGGTCACGTGGGTGCTGGCCCGCAGGATCGCTCGCAGCACCCGCCTGCGCGAGGTCGGGCTGCTGCCCGCGCTCTCCCTGCCCCACTCGGACAGCCTCGTCACCGACGGGTTCTTCGAGGCCGTCGAGCAGGGGCTGGTGCAGGTGCGGCGCGACCGGTCGGTGGCCGCCCTGGAGGTCGTCGACGGCGCCCCCGGGGTCCGGCTCTCCGACGGCGCGTGGCTGCCCGCCGACGTCGTGGTGCCCGCCACGGGCTTCGACCAGGACGTCTCCCTCTTCGGCCCCGCGGTGCTGGACGCGCTGCTCGACGCCGACGGCGTCCTCGCCCTGGACCGGCGGATCCTGCCGCTCGACGTGCCGCGGCTGGCGTTCGCGGGCTGGGGGAACACCTACCGGAGCCCGCTGACGGCGGAGGTCGGCGCGGTGTGGCTGGCCGCGCACCTCGCCGGCGCCCTGCGCCCGCGCCCGGCCGAGGAGGTCCGCCGCACGGCGGACCGCTACCACCTCACCCACCGCCGGGCCTCCGCCCACGGCGAGCCGCAGCTGCCGAGCGGCTCCTTCGGCGCGCTCGACCTGCTGCTCGAGGACCTGCGGATGCCGCTGCCTGCGGCCGTCAGGCTCCGCCAGTGGGCGGTGCCGCTGACGCCGTCGACCTACGCCCACCTGCTCCCGGAGCTGCGGCGCCGGATCGGGGCCTCGGGCGGCGTCCCCGCGCCGCGGCGCGAGCCCGCCGCGGCGACGTCGGCGACTCCGGCGGCCGCGGAGGTCGCCGGGGAGGCCGTCAGCGGCGGGTGAGCTCCTCCCGGACGACGGCGACGAACGCGTCGACGTCGTCCTCGGTGGTGTCCCACGCCGTCATCCAGCGCACCTCGCCGCGGGCGCGGTCCCAGTCGTAGAAGCGCACCCGCTCGCGGACCCGGTCCGCGGCGGCGCGCGGCAGGGTCGCGAACACCCCGTTGACCTGCGTGGGCTGGGTGAAGGCGAGCCCCGGGAGCGCCCCGTCGGCGGCCAGCGCCTCCAGCGACGCGCGCAGGCGCGCCGCCATCGCGTTGGCGTGCGCGGCGCTGCGCATGCCCGAGCCCGTCGTCGAAGAGGGCGAGCAGCTGCGCGGAGGCGAAGCGCATCTTGCTGGCCAGCTGCATCGTGAGCTTGCGCAGGTGGGGGAGGCCCGTGGCGCGCTCGGGGTCGAGCACGACGACGGCCTCCACGCCCAGCAGCCCGTTCTTGGTGCCTCCGAGGCTGACGACGTCGACGCCGACGTCGGTGGTCAGCTCCCGCAGCGTGACACCGAGCGCGGCGGCGGCGTTCCACAGCCGCGCGCCGTCCAGGTGCACCGCCATCCCGCGCTGGTGGGCGTGGTCGGCGAGGGCCCGCAGCTCCGCGGGCGCGTAGAGGGTGCCCAGCTCGGTGCTCTGGGTGAGGCTCACGGCGAGCGGCTGGGCGCGGTGCTCGTTCCCCCAGCCCCACGCCTCGCGGTCGACCAGCTCCGGCGTCAGCTTGCCGTCGGGGCTGGGCACCGTCAGGAGCTTCAGGCCGGCCACCCTCTCGGGGGCGCCGGCCTCGTCGGTGTTGACGTGCGCCGTGGCGGCCGTGACGACCGCGCCCCAGCGGGGCAGCACGCTGGTGAGCGCGACGACGTTGGCGCCGGTGCCGTTGAGGACCGGGAGCACCTCGGCGCGCGGCCCGAAGTGCTCGCGGACCACCTCCTGCAGGCGCGCCGTGTAGGGGTCGCCGCCGTAGGAGACCGCGTGGCCGGCGTTGGCGGCGGCGACCGCGGCGAGGGCCTCGGGGTGCACGCCCGCGTAGTTGTCGCTGGCGAAGCCCCGCCAGGCGGGGCCGGGGAGGAGGGCGGTCACCCCGCCATCCTCACCCGGGGCCGCCCGGAGCGCGGACCCCGTCGCCGACCGCAGCCCGGGCCGTCAGGCGGAGGCGTCGTCCTCGGAGGCGCGGGGTGCGGGCAGCGCCGCCGCGACGTCGCTGGGGGCCGCGGACTGCAGCAGGGCCAGCACCTCCGCCGACCGGTAGCGGCGGTGGCCGCCGAGGGTGCGGATCGAGGTGAGCTTGCCGGCCTTGGCCCACCGCGTCACCGTCTTGGGGTCGACGCGGAACATCCCCGCGACCTCCGACGGCGTCAGCAGGGCCTGGAGCGGTGCTGCGGGCGCGGGTCCGGCGGCCGGGGCGGAGGCGTCGAGGAGCCCGACGGCGGTGTCGGCGGCGAGGCCCTCAGCGGGGGTGTGGATCGTCGTCATGGCGTCTCCTTGGAGGCCCGGCACCGCTGAGGCGGTGCACCGCGGGCGCCCTGGGTCGATCGTCCGACATGTCCGACCCGTACCGCCATAGCCCGTTGGAACCATCACCGACCGCCGGGAGGACCACCCGGACCACCGCCGAACGGGGGGTTCGGGGCCCCCGGACCGGCACTGCGGGGGCGGCCGTCCCGTCAGGTGCCGGGGCGGTGGGAACGAACCTGTATCGTGATGCCATCGAGAGCCGGTAGCTCCGGGGCCGCCCACGGGCCTGCCCCTGGCATGACGCATGAGGGGGTCGACGCCATGGGGCGCGGCCGTCAGAAGGCCAAGCAGACGAAGGTCGCCCGGGAGCTGAAGTACTTCAGCCCGGACACCGACCTGAACGCTCTGCAGCGAGAGCTCGGAGGACCGGACGGGGCTACCCGTTACGCCGATCCCGAGCCGTCGTCCGAGAAGGACGATGACGGGGGGTACGACCCGTACGACGACTGGAGCCCCCCCGCGCGCTGACCCAGCGCGCAGGGCACCCGCCGCCGCTCCCCCGAGGGGGGTCACGCCGGGTGGTCTCCGACCAGGCGAGCACCGCCGCCGTCCACGCCCTTCGAGCCGCGGACGGCGGCGGTTCCGTCGTTGCGGGTGTCCTCCCGGCGCGGGTGGACCGACCCGGCCGCCCACGCCGGCAGGCCGGCGGCGGCGAGCGCCGCGACCACCTCGTCGGCGCGGTCCGGCGCCACCACGCGCGACCATGCCGACGCCCTGGTTCCAGGTCGCCTCGGCGTCGGCGCGCACGACGCCTCCGAGGCCGGCGAGCAGCTGGAACACCGGCAGCGGTGACCACGTCGAGCGGTCGACGACGGCGTCGAGGTGCGCGGGCAGCACGCGGGCCAGGTTGGAGGCCAGACCTCCGCCGGTGACGTGGGAGAAGGCGTGCAGGTCCGCGCCGAGGTGCGTCGACCAGGCCCAGGCAGGGCCGCGTGTAGAGCCGGGTGGGCTCCAGCAGCTCCTCGCCGAGGGTGCGGCCCAGCTCCGGCACGTCGCGCTCCAGGCCCCAGCCGGCGCCCGCGACGATGCGGCGGACCAGCGAGTAGCCGTTGGAGTGCAGGCCGGAGGCGGCCATGGCGACCACGACGTCGCCGTCGCGGACGCGCTCCGGACCCAGCAGCGCGTCGGCCTCCACGACACCGGTGGCGGCACCGGCGACGTCGTACTCGTCGGGGCCCAGCAGACCCGGGTGCTCAGCGGTCTCCCCGCCGAGCAGCGCCGCGCCGACCTCCTCGCAGGCGCCGGCGATGCCGCCGACCACCTCGGCGATGCGCTCGGGCACGATCCGGCCGCACGCGATGTAGTCGGTCATGAACAGGGGACGGGCGCCGCAGACCACCAGGTCGTCGACGACCATCGCCACGAGGTCCTGCCCGACGGTGCCGTGCACGCCGAGGGCCTGCGCGACGGCGACCTTGGTGCCCACCCCGTCGGTGCTGGTGGCGAGCAGCGGACGGCGGTAGGCCAGCAGCGCGCTGGCGTCGAAGAGGCCGGCGAAGCCGCCGGCGCCGCCGAGCGACCTCGGCGCCGTGGGTCTGGCGACGGCGGCCTTCATGAGGACGACGGCGCGGTCGCCCGCCTCGACGTCGACGCCGGCAGCGGCGTAGGCGGAGGTCATGCGGGGCGGCGCCGGCGGGGGTGACGGGACCCAGGTCTCCGCGGTCGATGGCGACCGCCCAGCGGCAGCTCCTCCTGGCCGTGCAGCGGCCCGACCTCGCTCGCCGACCGGGTGGCGGGACGTCCCTCGTCGGGCACGCCCGCAGGGTAGGGGCCGGTGAAGCAGGCGGTGCAGAGCCGCTCCGCCGGCTGGTTCGTCGACGCGACCATGCCCTCCAGGGAGATGTGCCCAGGCGAGTCGGCGCCGATGCTGTGCCGCACCTCCTCCACGCCCAGGCCGGAGGCGACCAGCTCGGCGCGGGTGGCGAAGTCGATGCCGTAGAAGCACGGCCACTGCACCGGTGGGGAGGAGATCCGCACGTGCACCTCGGCGGCCCCGGCCTCGCGGAGCATCCGCACCAGGGCGCGCTGGGTGTTGCCGCGCACGATGGAGTCGTCGACGACGACGAGGCGCTTGCCGGCGATGACGTCGCGCAGCGGGTTGAGCTTCAGCCGGATGCCCAGCTGGCGGATGGTCTGGTTCGGCTGGATGAAGGTGCGCCCGACGTAGGCGTTCTTCACCAGGCCCTGGCCGTAGGGGATGCCGGAGGCCTGCGGCGTAGCCGATCGCCGCCGGGGTGCCGGACTCCGGCGTGGGGATGACCAGGTCGGCCTCCACCGGGTGCTCCGCGGCGAGGCGACGACCCATCTCCACGCGCGCCTCGTGGACGCCGCGGCCGGCGATGGTCGTGTCGGGCCGGGCGAGGTAGACGTACTCGAAGACGCAGCCGCGGGGGGTCGGCGGGCGCGAAGCGGGAGAAGCGCAGGCCCGTCGCTGTCGATCGGCCACCAGCTCGCCGGGCTCGACCTCGCGCACGAAGGAGGCGCCGACGATGTCGAGGGCCGCGGTCTCGCTGGCCACCACCCAGCCCCGCTCGAGGCGGCCGAGCACCAGCGGGCGGACGCCGTGGGGGTCGCGGGCCGCGTACAGCGTGGTCTCGTCCATGAAGACCAGCGAGAACGCGCCCCGCAGCAGCGGCAGCACCTCCAGCGCCGTCGCCTCGAGCGTGCGGTCGGGGTCACCGGCCAGCAGGGCCGTCACCAGCGCGGTGTCGGTGGTGTTGCCGCGGGCGACCTCGCCGGCCTCCGGCTCACCGCGCTCGGCGGCGCGCTCGCGCACCAGGCGGCGCAGCTGGGCGGTGTTGGTGAGGTTGCCGTTGTGGGCCAGGGCGACGGTGCCCGCGGCCGTGGCCCCGAGCGTCGGCTGCGCGTTCTCCCAGCGGCTGGCGCCGGTGGTGGAGTAGCGCGTGTGGCCGATGGCCACCGACCCCTTGAGCGCCTCCAGCGAGGCCTCGTCGAAGACCTGGGAGACGAGGCCCATGTCCTTGTAGACGAGGATCTGCCGCCCGCTGCTGGCGGCGATGCCGGCGCTCTCCTGGCCGCGGTGCTGCAGCGCGTAGAGGCCGAAGTAGGTGAGCCTGGCGACGTCCTCGCCGGGTGCCCAGACGCCGAAGACACCGCACGCGTCCTGCGGGCCCTTCTCGCCGGGGAGGAGGTCGTGGGTCAGTCGTCCGTCGGGGCGGGCCACGCGTCCATGGTCCCACAGCGGGAGACCTACCCGCGCGAGCGCGACCTGCGGTCCAGCACCGACCCCGCGACGACGGCGGCCGTGGCCCCCAGCAGGGCCCCCAGCACGCCCAGGGCGACGACGAGGTAGCCGAGCGTGGCCGCGTACCCGTACTGGCTGGCGGGCTCGCTGTAGGTGAGGACGGCGGCGACCACCGCGCCCACCAGCGCCCCCCCGACGATGAACACGCTGTAGCGGGGGCTGCGCCGGACCCGCAGCCGACGCGGCTCCGGCGGCCGGGTCGGCGCCGCAGGCTCCTGGGGTCCTCGCGGCTCCTGACGCTGGGTCGGCTCGGCCGGCTCGGTGGCCCCGGCGGGCTGCTCGCTCACGCGTCGACCGGGAGCAGGGGCAGCAGCGCGGACAGGTCGGCGCGCGAGCCGCTGGCGCGCACCCGGCCCGCTGCCACGGCGTCAGCCCAGAGCAGGTCACCGGCGGCCAGGGCCAGCCAGGTGGCGGCGTCGGTCTCCACGACGTTCGGCGGGGTGCCGCGGGTGTGCCGCAGCCCGTCGACGCACTGCACGACGCCGAACGGCGCGACCCGCACCTCCACGCTGTGCCCGGGAGCCCGCTCGGCGAGGTCCTCCAGCGCGGAGCGCACCGCCGTGGCGGTCGTGGCGCGGTCGGCGGCGGCCGGGTCGGAGCGCCAGCGGGCCATCGCCTCGCGCCCCGCCAGCGGGTCGGTACGACGTCGGGCGGGCACGCCCCCATCCTCCCACGCGCCGACGGGACCGCCTCAGAGCAGGCTGACGACCGGCGCTGCCGATCCGAGGTCGTCGGTGAGCAGCAAGCGCGGCGCCTGAGGGCTCCCGAGCCCTCGTCGGAAAGCCGAGCGGAGCACCTCCGCCAGCACACCGCCCGGGCCCACGAGCGCCCCCTCGCCGGTGGGGTCGAGGGCCCCCTCGAGCCCCAGCTCGGCCCCGACCAGCCACCAGCCCTCCCGCGAGTGCTCACGAGCGCCTCTGGGTGGTGACGCTCCCGCGGCCCGAGGCAGCAGCAGCGCCTCGGGCCCCCGAGGCCAGCCGTCGTCGTCGACGTCGAGCAGGACGGCGGGTCCAGCTGGGATGACGGCGTCCGACTCCCACCCCGGCAGGTCGTCGACCGGGCACCCGACGTGGTCGGCCAGCACCCTCCTCGCAGCGGCCGCCGCAGCCGGCAGCTCCTCGGCGGCGGGTGCGGCAGTGAGCTCGAGGCGCCAGAGGGCCGTCCCCTCGACCCACGCGCGCGCCGGTGCGCCGCGCAGGGGCAGGTGCTCCTCGGCCTGTCCCACCAGCCCGCGGACCGCCGCCAGGTGCTCGACCACCGCTGCCCGGTCACCGCTCGCCACGACGGCGGCCGCTGCCCGGACGGGCATCCCCGTCCCGACGAGCGCCGCGAGCAGCCGTCCGCTGGCCAGCTGGTCCGCCCCGTACTGGCGCCTGCCCGTGCGCGGGTCCCGCCCCTGGGGGCCGAACAGCGCTCGGCGGTCGTAGGTCCGCAGCGCCTCGGCGGACAGGCCCGTCAGGCGGGCGAAGGGACCGGCGGGGTACCCCGGCTCAGGCAGCACGCCCTGAGCCTGCCCGTCCGGGGTGGTGTCGGCTGCTCGCGCGCCAGCGACCTGTGGACGGAGCTCGCTCGGGCGGGCTCTTCGTCGCGCCCACCCGGGCAGTGCCCGGTCCGCCTGACGGTCCCTGTGGATGGCGGGCCGTTCGTCCACAGGCAGCCTCCCGCAGACCGGGCACTACCCGGGTGCGCGCGGAGAGGGTGCCGCCACCGAGCGCCCGAGCCCGACCGACGTCCGGGGGACACCCGGCCGGCGGGGTCAGGAGGCGAAGACCGCCGGCAGGGTGCCGGTGTGCGCGGCGCGCAGCTCGGCCAGGGGCACGGTGAACAGCGGGGCGTCGTCGGCGGCGACGTCGAGCGACTCCCCGTCAGTGACGCCGATCCGCAGGTGCGGCACGCCGCGGGCGGTGCACATGTCGGTGAAGCGCACCTCCTCGCTGCGGGGGACGGCGCAGACCACGCGCGCGGAGGACTCGCTGAACAGGGCGGTGGCGGCGTCGACGCCGTCGCGCTCGCACAGCTCACCCAGCCACACGCGCGCACCGACGCCCCGGCGCAGGCAGCCCTCGACGAGCGCCTGGCCCAGGCCTCCCTCGGACAGGTCGTGCGCGCCGTCGAGCAGCCCGTCACGGGAGGCGTTGACCAGCACCGCGCCGAGGGTCTTCTCCGCGGGCAGGTCGACCGCCGGGGGACGGCCGCCGAGGTGGTCGTGCACCACCCAGGCCCACTCGGAACCGGAGAGCTCCACGCGGGTCGTCCCCAGCAGGTACAGCTGCAGGCCGGGCTCCGCCCAGCCGGACGGGGTGCGCCGGGCGACGTCGTCGAGCACCCCGAGGACGCCGACCACGGGCGTCGGGTGGATCGGCTCGTGCCCGGTCTGGTTGTAGAAGCTGACGTTGCCGCCGGTGACCGGCACCCCGAGCTCCACGCAGGCGTCGGCGAGACCGGTGACGGCCTCGGAGAACTGCCACATCACCCCCGGGTCCTCCGGGGAGCCGAAGTTCAGGCAGTCGGTGACGGCCAGCGGCACCGCACCGGCGGTGGCGACGTTGCGGTAGGACTCCGCGAGCGCCAGCTGCGCGCCGACGCGGGGGTCGAGGTGGGCGTAGCGGCCGTTGGCGTCGAGGGACAGGGCGACCCCGAGACCGGTCTCCTCGTCGACGCGGACCACGCCCGCGTCGTCCGGCATCGCGAGCGCGGTGTTGCCGAGCACGTACCGGTCGTACTGGTCGGTGACCCAGGCGCGGCTGCACAGGTTCGGGGACGCCACCAGGCGCAGCACCTGCTCGCGCAGCGCGTCGCCGGTGGTGGGCCGGGGCGAGGGCCTCCGCGGGGTCGGCGGCGAGCAGGTCCATGTCGGCGGGGCGGGCCCAGGGGCGCACGTAGAGGGGGCCGTCGTGGGCGACGGTGCGGGGCGGGACGTCGACGACGGTCTCGCCGTGCCAGGTGATCTGCAGGCGGCCGGTGTCGGTGACCTCGCCGATGACGGCGGCCTCGACCTCCCAGCGGCCGGTGATGGCGAGGAACGCGTCGAGGTCGGCCGGCCGGACGACGGCCATCATCCGCTCCTGCGACTCGCTCATCAGCACCTCCTCGGGGCGCAGGGAGGTGTCGCGCAGGGGGACCTCGTCGAGGCGGATCGCCATCCCGCCGTCGCCGGCGGAGGCGAGCTCGCTGGTGGCGCAGGACAGCCCCGCGCCACCGAGGTCCTGGATGCCGGCGACGACGCCGGCGCCGAACAGCTCCAGGCAGCACTCGATGAGCAGCTTCTCGGCGAACGGGTCGCCCACCTGGACGGCGGGCCGCTTGGAGGGGCCGCCGGACCCGTCACCGGCGCCGTCGAAGGTCTCCGAGGCGAGCACCGAGACGCCACCGATGCCGTCGCCGCCGGTGCGGGAGCCGAAGAGGACCACGAGGTTGCCCTCACCCGTGGCGCTGGCCAGGTGGATGTCCTCGTGGCGCATGGTGCCCACGCAGAGGGCGTTCACCAGGGGGTTGCCCTGGTACACCGGGTCGAAGACGACCTCGCCGCCGATGTTGGGCAGGCCCAGGCAGTTGCCGTAGCCGCCGACGCCGGCCACCACGCCGGGGACGACGCGGGCGGTGTCGGGGTGGTCGAGCGCCCCGAAGCGCAGCGAGTCCATGACGGCGACGGGACGGGCGCCCATGGCGAGGATGTCGCGCACGATGCCGCCGACGCCGGTGGCCGCGCCCTGGTGGGGCTCCACGAAGCTCGGGTGGTTGTGGCTCTCGACCTTGAAGGTCACCGCCCAGCCGCCGCCGATGTCGACGACGCCGGCGTTCTCGCCGATGCCGACGAGCAGCGAGCGCTGCATCTCCTCGGTGGTCTTGGTGCCGAACTGCCGCAGGTGCGTGCGGGAGGACTTGTAGGAGCAGTGCTCGCTCCACATCACCGAGTACATCGCCAGCTCGCACGCCGTGGGACGGCGGTCGAGGGCGGCGCGGATGCGGCCGTACTCGTCGTCCTTGAGGCCCAGCTCCCCGTAGGGGAGCTCGTGGTCGGGCGTTGCGGCGGCGTGGTCCACCGTGTCGAGGACGCTCACGGGCCACGAGCCTAGTGATCCCGCGCGACACCCCGAGCGACGCCCGTTCCGTCACACGGCCGTGACGAGCCGGTCACGCACCGCGCCGGCAGCGGGAGAACCGTCGGGGCATGGCTCACACCCACCCCGTCGACCGGGTGCCACCCCCCGGCAGGCTCCTCACCCTCGGGCTCCAGCACGTCCTCATCATGTACACCGGCTGCGTCACGGTGCCGCTGGTCTTCGGCGGGGCCGTGGGCCTGGACGCCTCGACCATCGGCCTGCTCATCAACGCCGACCTGCTGGTCGCCGGCCTGATCACGATCATCCAGAGCGTCGGCGTGGGGAAGGTGCTCGGCGTCCGGCTGCCCGTCGTCGCCGGGGCCACGTTCGCCGCCGTGACGCCGATGATCCTCATCGCCGGGCAGTACGGCCTGCAGGCCGTCTACGGCTCGTTCATCGCCGCCGGGGTCTTCGGGCTCGTGGTCGCGGTGCCGTTCGCGCGCATCGTGCGGTTCTTCCCGCCGGTGGTGACCGGTGTGACGATCACGGTGATCGGGCTGTCGCTGATCAGCGTGGCCGGCGGTCTCATCGCCGGCAACGACCCCACCGCCGACGACTACGCGATGCCCTCGCACCTGGCGCTGGCCGCGGCCGTCGTCGTCGCGATCGTCCTCATGACGCGCTTCGTGAGGGGCTTCCTGGGGCAGCTCGCGGTGCTCGTCGGCCTCGTCGTCGGCGTCGTCATCGCCGCTCCCATGGGGCTGGTGGACTTCTCCGCCGTCGGCCAGGCCCCGTGGGTCGGCCTGGCGAGCCCGTTCCTGTTCGGGGCGCCCCAGTTCCCGCCCGCCGCGGTGATCGCGATGTGCATCGTCATGCTCGTGATCTTCACGGAGTCGACGGCGGACATGCTGGCCGTCGGTGAGCTCGTCGGGCGTCCGGTCACCCCGAAAGCGCTGGCCCGGGGCCTCGCCACCGACGGTCTCTCCGGCATCTTCGCCGGCACCTTCAACGCCTTCCTCGACACCGCCTTCGCCCAGAACGTCGGCCTGATCTCCATGACGGGGGTGCGCAGCCGGTTCGTGGTCACCGCCGCCGGCGGCATCCTCTTCGTGCTCGGGCTGGTCCCCAAGATCGGGGAGGTGTTCGCCTCGCTGCCCGCGCCGGTGATCGGCGGGGCGGGTCTGGTGATGTTCGCGACGGTCGCCGCCGTGGGCATCCGCACCCTGGCCCGCGTCGACTGGTCGGCCCGCGGCAACTCCATGATCGTCGCGCTGGCGATCGGCGTCGGCATGCTGCCGGTGGTCAAGGCCGGAATCTACGGGAGCTTCCCGTCCTGGGTGCAGATCATCCTGGGCAGCGCCATCACCGGCGCGGTGCTCACGGCGTTCGTGCTGAACCTGCTCTTCAACCACCTGCCGTGGCGGCCGATGGAGCCGGAGCCCGCTCACGACGAGCCGCTCGCCGACACCACCATCGACCTCACGGCGGAGGGCGGCCCCGCCAGCGGGCTCCCCGCCGGCGGGATGCCGGAGCAGTCCTCCGAGCACCTGAGCCCGGCCCGGGAGGGCAGCCGCCGCTGACCCAGCGGCCGTGGTGTCAGCGGACGTCCCGTGCACGACGACGCGGCCCGCACCTCACCCCGGGGTGCGGGCCGCGTCGGTCGCAGCGGGCTCAGCCGGTGCCGGTGAGCACGCCGTCGCGGCGCAGCGCCGCCAGACCCCGGGCGGCGCTGCTGCGCACCGTGGCGGGCGCCATGCCCAGCAGGTCGGCGATCTCCGCGTCCGGCACCTGCTCGTAGTAGCGCAGCACCAGCACCGCCCGGTGGCGCGGCGGCAGGCCGCGCAGCGCGGTGAGCAGGGCGTCCCGCTCACCGCGCTGCGCCGCGCCGTCGGACGCGGCGTCCTCCGGCAGCTCCTCCGGCGACGACACCCGCTCCCGCCGGGTCGAGGCGCGCCGCCAGGACGACATCGCCTGGTTCACGAGCATCCGGTTGACGTAGGCGACCGGGTCGGCAGCGGCGCTGACCCGGTCCCACTTCACCAGCGCCTTCGCGAGGACGTCCTGGACGAGGTCCTCGGCGTCGGCCTCCGAGCGGACCAGGCCCCGGGCCATCGACA
Source organism: uncultured Actinomycetota bacterium (assembly GCA_963781365.1). Taxonomy (GTDB): domain Bacteria; phylum Actinomycetota; class Actinomycetes; order Actinomycetales; family Quadrisphaeraceae; genus Quadrisphaera. The sequence goes on from CAWAFR010000010.1 coordinate 190,395, forward strand.
TCATCGGCCCGCTGCGTGCGGCGACCAGCTCGGAGAACCCCGGCGCGGCGTCGGCGCGGGGGCGGGAGAACAGGGACGTCGTGCTCACGGGGCCGCCGAGGCCGCCCCCGTGGCCCGCTGCACCGCCGCCTGCGCCACGGGCACGAGGGTCTCCAGCGCGGCGGCCGCACCACCCGCCGGGGAGGTGGCCTGCAGCTGGACGAGCAGGCCCTCGGGGGTGGCGACGAGCACCTGCAGCAGCTGCTCGCCGTTGCCCCCGTCGGCGGCGAGGACGACGGCGCTGCCCCCGGCCGGCGCCAGGCCCGGGTCGGCGAGCTCGGCGGTCGGCCCCCTGCCCTCCAGGCCGGAACCGGTGCACGCGGCGGCGTCGTCCCGCAGCGCCTCGACCGCGGCCGCCGCGGTGGCGGGGTCGGCCGTGGAGGCGACCCGCTCGACGACGCCGGCCGGCACGAGGGCTCCCTGAGCGACCTCCGCGGCCTGCCAGTCGACCCGCCAGACGGCGGCGACGTCGACGGACCCGGCACTCCCGTCGACGCAGGCACCCAGCGCCAGCCCGGAGGCGGTGACGTCGCCCGCCGTGCCGTCAGCGGGGGTGCCGCCCAGGAAGGACCGGACGTCGTCGGCCTGGAGCAGCGACGACTCGCTCACCGCCGGCACCCCACCGGCGCGGGAGTCGGAGGTGCTCGACAGCCCCTCCTGGTCAGGAGCCGAGGCGCTGGGCGCAGCGGCCGGGGCGCTCAGCGCGCTGCCGGAGTCACCGCCCTCCGCCGACGAGCCGGCACCGGCAGCCGACCCGCCCGCCGACGACGCGCTCGACCCGCCCAGCGGAGGGAGCATCGGCACCAGCACGCCACCGAGCCCGACGACGACAGCGGCCGCCGCCGCGGCCCTCGTGAGGGCCACCGCCCGCCGCCGGCGCTGGTGGCGGGCGGCGCGCTGCTCGAGGCGGGCCAGCACCTCCCGGGGCGCCCGCTGGCCCGGCAGGGGGGCGGGGGGCTCGCCGAGCGCGGCGCGCACGCTGCGCACCACGTCGTCGTCACCGTCCGCCCAGCCGTCGCCGGTGCGGCGGGCGGAGAGGTCCGTCGGGTCGTCCACGCGCCTAGGACGCGCTCGGGGCGCTCACCGTGGCAGCCCGGCTCAGGCGGTGGTCAGCGCCGTGAGGACGGAGGTGAAGAAGCCCAGCCCGTCGGTGCCGTCACCGCTGGCGCCGCCGCCGTGCTCGGTGGGGCCGTAGCCGGGCTCGGTCGCGTGCTCGGGGTGCGGCATGAGGCCGACGACGCGCCCGCTCTCGTCGCGCACCCCGGCGATGTCGCGGGCGGAGCCGTTGGGGTTGCCGCCCAGGTAGCGGACCACGACGCGGCCCTCGGCCTCGAGGGCGTCGAGGGTGCGCGCGTCGGCGCTGAAGCCGCCCTCGCCGTTCTTGAGGGGGACGACGATCTCCTCGCCCGCGGTGTACGCCGACGTCCACGCCGTGGACGCGTCCTCCACCCGCAGCCGCTGGTCGCGGCAGACGAAGGTGCGCACGTCGTTGCGGACCAGCGCGCCGGGGAGGAGACCGGCCTCGCAGAGGACCTGGAAGCCGTTGCAGATGCCCAGCACGGGCATCCCGCCGCGGGCTGCGGCGACGACCTCGCCCATCACCGGCGCGAACCGGGCGATGGCGCCGGCGCGCAGGTAGTCGCCGTAGGAGAAGCCGCCCGGCAGGACGACGGCGTCGACCCCGTGCAGGTCTGCGTCGGCGTGCCACAGGGAGACCGCCTCGCCCCCGGCGCGGGTGACCGCGCGCGCGGCGTCGCGGTCGTCCAGGGTGCCCGGGAAGGTGACGACGCCGATCCTCACGCGTCGGCGTCCCGCACGTCGACGACGTCCTCGATGACGAGGTTCGCCAGGAGGGTCTCCGCGGCCCGACGCGCCTGGGCGAGGACCTCCGGCGTCACCGGCCCGTCGACGACGAGCTCGAAGCGCTTGCCCTGCCGCACGTCCGCGAACCCCACGAGGCCGAGGCGGGGCAGCGCCGCTGCCACCGCCTTGCCCTGGGGGTCGAGGATCTCCGGCTTCGGCATCACCTGGACCAGCACGCGTCCCACGGGGGATGAGCCTAGGGGGTGCGCCCGGCGCCGGCCGGAGCAGGATGAGGTGCGTGAGGATCACGCACCTGGGACACGCCTGCCTGCTGGTGGAGGCCGCGGGCACCCGCGTGCTCGTCGACCCCGGCACCTTCTCCGCCGGCTGGGAGGAGCTCACCGACCTCGACGCGGTGCTCGTCACGCACGCGCACCCCGACCACGTCGACGTGGAGAAGCTCCCCGCGCTGCTGGAGGCCAACGACGGCGCGCTGCTGCGGGCCGAGCCGGAGACGGCCGCGTCGCTGGCCGACGCCGGGATCGGGGGCGACGGCGCGGGCGGCTGGGGCGACCTCGCGGCGCTGCACCCGGGCGACGCCCTCGACCTCGGGGCGCTGACCGTGCGCGCCGTCGGCGGCCGGCACGCCGTCATCCACCCCGAGGTCCCGCGCGTCGGCAACACCGGGCTGGTCCTGTCAGCACCCGGCGAGCCCGTGCTCTTCGTCCCCGGAGACGCCTACGACACCACCCCCGCGGGGGTGGACGTGCTCGCGCTGCCGCTGAACGCGCCGTGGGCGACGTCGGCGATGACCGTCGACTTCCTGCGCGCGGTGGCGCCGGCCACCGCCGCGGTCCCGGTGCACGACGCGCTGCTCTCGGCGACCGGCCGCCGCGGGTACCTGGGGAACATCGGGCGGCTCTGCCCGGACGTCGACGTCCGCGACGACGGGGGCCGCGGCGTCCACGAGTTCTGACCCTCCCCCCGTGATCATGGGCTTCCCGTGCGTCGGCTGCACGGGAAGCCCGTGATCACGGTCAGGGGGTGGAGGAGCTGGACGCCGCCAGCGGGTCGGCGACGTCCTCGAGGGCCTTGTTCTCGGCGTCGACGCCGATCACCGCCTCCACCACACCCGCGGCGATCATCAGCCCCGCCCCGAGGTAGTACCCGAACGCGACCGGTCCCACCTGCTCGGTCTCGACCAGACGCCCGAAGAGCACCGGCCCGATGATCCCGCCCACGGCCGTGCCGACGGCGTAGTAGAAGGCGATCGCCATCGCCCGGGTCTCCATCGGGAAGATCTCGCTCACCGTGAGGTAGGCCGACGAGGCACCGGCCGACGCGAGGAAGAACACCGCCGACCAGCACAGCGTCAGCGTCCAGGCGCCGAGCGCACCGGACTGGAGCAGCAGCGCCGTCCCCACCAGCAGCACGCCCGACCCGACGTACGACAGAGTGATCATCTTCCGGCGGCCCACGGTGTCGAAGAACCGCCCGAGCAGCAGCGGCCCGAGGAAGCTGCCGAGCGCCAGCGGGATGATGAACAGGCCGGTCCGGGCGCTCGGGACGTCGAAGAACGTGCCCAGCACCAGGCCCTGCGTGAAGTAGACGGCGTTGTAGAGGAACGCCTGGCCGATGAACAGGCTGAGTCCCAGCGCGGAGCGCTTCCGGTACGCGCCGAAGACGGCGTGCACGACCTCCGCGATCCGCACCGGGGGCCGCTCGGTGATCTCCAGCGTCCGGCCCTCGTCGGGAGCGGGCAGGCGGCCCTCCTCCCGCTCGACCGCCTCCTCCACACCGCGGACGATGCGCTCGGCCTCCTCGTGCCCGCCGTGCAGGCTCAGCCAGCGGGGGCTCTCGGGGACGTGGCGCCGCACGAGCAGCACCACGAGGCCGAGCACCGCACCGGCGCCGAAGGCGAGGCGCCACCCGACCGAGGCGGGCAGGAGCCCCTCGTCGAGCAGCACCAGCGTCAGCGCCGCACCACCGGCGCCGCCGATCCAGTACGAGCCGTTGACCAGCAGGTCGATCCGCCCGCGCAGCCGGGCCGGCATCAGCTCGTCGATGGCGGAGTTGATCGCGGAGTACTCCCCGCCGATGCCCGCACCGGCCAGGAAGCGCCAGAGGAAGAACATCCACGCCGTCGTCGCCGTGGCGGTCAGGGCGGTGGCCACCAGGTACACGCCGAGGGTGACCATGAACAGCTTCCTGCGGCCGTACCGCTCGGTGAGCACGCCGAAGAACAGCGCCCCCAGGCACGCGCCGGCCACGTAGACCGCGGCAGCGACACCGATGTCGCCGGCGGTCAGCGAGATCCCGCTGCCGTCCTCGGTGAGGCGGCCCGACAGCGCCCCGACGAGGGTCACCTCGAGCCCGTCGAGGATCCACACCGTGCCGAGGCCGATGAGGATCCGCACGTGCCAGGGCGACCAGGGGAGCCGGTCGAGGCGCGCCGGGAGGTCCGAGCGGAAGGTGCGGCCCCGCGCTGCGGAGGCTGACGACGCCGTCATGGGACGGAACTGTGGTCCTGCGGCAACCGCTCCGCACCCCGAGCCGGTCGTCCGAGCGTGATCATGGGCGGTGGGCCGACGACCTGCGGCCCACCGCCCGTGATCACGGCCGGGGGGTGGGGATCAGAGGCCGTAGGTCTCCAGCAGCCGCAGCCAGACCTCGCTGATCGTGGGGTAGCTCGGCACCGCGTGCCAGAGGCGCTCCAGCGGGACCTCGCCGACGACGGCGACCGTCGCGGAGTGCAGCAGCTCAGCGGTGTCCGGCCCGACGAACGTCACGCCGACCAGCACCCGTCGGTCCTCGTCGACGACCATCCGCGCCCAGCCGGTGTACCCGTCGGCGTGCAGCGCCGAGCCGGCGACGGCGATGTCGAGGTCGACCACGCGCGTGCGCAGCCCGGCGTCGTCGGCCTGCGCGGCGGTGAGGCCGACGGCGGTGACCTCGGGGTCGGTGAAGACCACCTGCGTCACCGCGCGCTGCTGCGCCGTCGTGGCGTGGGCGCCCCACGCACCGTCCCGGACCGCGTCGCCCTTCGCGCGGGCGGCGATCACGTCGCCCACCGCCCGGGCGACGTACTTGCCCATGTGGGTCAGGGGGGCGTCACCGGTGACGTCGCCGGCGCCGTAGAGCCAGGGACCGCTCCCCTGGTCGAGGCCCGTCGCCGCACCCGTCGTGTCGACGGCGAGCGCGGCGTCGGTGGGCAGGCCGACGCTGTCGAGCCCGACGTCGGCGGTGGCGGGGCGGCGCCCGGTGGCCACGAGCAGCTCGTCGGCCGTGATGGAGGAGCCGTCCTCCAGGACCAGCGTCACGGGCCCGTCGGTGCCCTCGCGGGTCGCGCGGGTCGCCCGGGTGCCCTTCCGGACGTCGACGCCGTCCTCGACGAGCGCGTCGGCCACCAGCTCGCCCGCGCGGTCCTCCAGCTTGCCGAGCAGCGTGGAGGAGGCGACGAGCGTCACCCGGGAGCCGAGGCGGGCGAACGCCTGCGCCAGCTCGCAGCCGACCACGCCGGCGCCCAGCACCACGAGGCTGGCGGGCACCTCCTTCGCGCTGGTCGCCTCGCGGCTGCCCCAGCTGCTCACCGCGCCCTCGCCGCGCAGCCCGTCGACGGGCGGCACGACGGGCACGGATCCGGTGGCGACGACGACGGCGCGGCGGGCGGACAGCGTCGTGGTCGAGCCGTCGGCGGCGGTGACCTCGACGCGCCTCTCCCCCGCGACGCGGCCGTGGCCGCGCACCACGGTGATGTCGGCGCCGGTGGCCCACTGCACCTGGCCGGCGTCGTCCCACCCGGAGGTGAAGGAGTCTCGGCGGGCCAGCACCGCGGCGGCGTCGACGTCGCCCGTCACCGCCTCCTTCGCGCCCGGCAGGCGGCGCGCCGCGGCCAGGGCCTGCGTCGGCCGGATCAGCGCCTTGGACGGCATGCAGGCCCAGTAGGAGCACTCGCCGCCGACCAGCTCGGACTCCACGAGGGCGGCGGACAGGCCGCCGCGGACGGCGCGCGCGGCGGCGTTCTCCCCGACGGGTCCGCCGCCGATGACGACGACGTCGACCTCCGTGACACCCGCGGCGGGCGTGGTGCCCTCGGAGGAGGGGTGGGTGACCGAGGAGTCAGTGGTGTGAGACGGCAGCGCCATGCCTCCCACGCTGCCCGATCAGGCCCAGCGGCGCCCGGTGAGCCGCTCGTACGCCTCGACGTAGCGGCCGCGGGTGCGCTCCACGACGTCGTCGGGCAGCGGGGGCGGCGGCTCCTGCGAGCCCCGGTGCCACCCCGAGGCCTCCGAGGTCAGCCAGTCGCGCACGAACTGCTTGTCGAAGCTCGGCTGCGGGCCCCCGGGGGCCCAGCCGTCGGCGGGCCAGAAGCGTGAGGAGTCCGGGGTCAGCAGCTCGTCGCCGAGCACGAGGGCGGCCGGGTCGGCCGGGTCGGCGGCCGGGTCCAGGCCGAGCTCGACCTTGGTGTCGGCCAGCAGCACCCCTCGCCCGGCCGCGAGCTCCGCGGCGCGCGCGTACAGGGCCAGCGTGACGTCCCGCAGCTGCGCGCCGCGCTCCCCGCCGACGAGCGCCGCCACGCCGGCCTCGTTGACGGGCTCGTCGTGGTGCCCGACGGCGGCCTTGGTGGTGGGGGTGAACAGCGGAGCGCGGAGGCGGTCCCCGTCGTCCAGGCCGGGGGGCAGCTCGATGCCCGAGACCGCCCCGTCGGCGCGGTAGTCGGCCAGGCCGGAGCCGGTGAGGTAGCCGCGGGCGATGCACTCCACCGGCAGCATGTCGAGGCGCTGCACGACCATCGCCCGGCCCGCGACGGCCTCGGGGACGCCGTCGGCGGCCCCGGCTCCGATCACGTGGTGGCGGACCAGGCCCCAGCCCTCGAGCTGCTCGAACCACCACAGGCTCAGCGCCGTCAGCAGTGCTCCCTTGCCCGGGACTGGCGTGGACAGCACGTGGTCGAAGGCGCTGATGCGGTCGCTGGCGACGACGAGCAGGCGGTCGGCGCCGGGCGTCCCGCCGCCGGCGGGGGCGTACAGCTGCCGCACCTTCCCGGCGTGGACCGGCAGCCACCCGGGCAGGTCCGCTGGTCGCTGGGCGTCGTCGGGCGCGTTCTCGCTGCTCACTCGGAGAACCCTGGCAGGGGCGTGCCGTCCAGCGGCGCCGGGGTGGGCAGCCCCCGGGCGACGTCGGCCAGCCACCGCACCGCCAGCACCACCTCGTCCAGGCTCATGGGCGGGACCGACGCGGGCGTCCCCGGCGTCCCGACCGCTGTGGCGGCCACCGACCACGCCCAGCGCCCGTCCGTGACGAGCACGGCCTGCTGCCCCACGAGCACCCGCCCGGGCCAGGCGCCCTGGGGGGCGTCCACCAGCGTCTCCCAGGTGCGCACGGCGAGCACCTGCCGCTCCCCCGAGGCGCTGGTGAACGCCTGGAGCCGGCAGACGGGGGGCTCGGCCCCCCCGACCGCCTCCGGCAGTGCGACAGCGCCGGCGACGGCGCAGGCGTCACCCAGGTCCTGCGGCGTCAAGGGGGTGGTGATGCGCCACCCGACACCCGTGGCGGGACCGTCACCGGTGGCGGGGACGAAGAGGAAGGAGCCGTCCGCCGGGGGCACGCGCACCGCCTGGGCCTTCGGCCTGCCGTCCGACGGCCCGAGGGCCTCCGAGCCCCCGAGCGTCGACGAGGTGCGCGCGAAGCGCACGGCGTCGACGAGCGCCTGGTGCCCGTCCCCGGTGTGCGCAGCGCCGTCGCGGCGGGTGCTGGTGCGCGCGAGCGACCAGTCGAGGTCGACCAGCCGCGGTGCAGCGCCCGCGAGCGCCGCCTGGGCGGAGTGCTGCTCGTACGCCAGGTCCTCCGGGAGCAGCGACAGCGCGGCCACCTCGCTGGCCGCGTGCGCCTGCGAGCGCTGCTGCTGGTCCCGCCACGCGACCAGCGCCGGGTCCTGGGCCGCCGCCGAGGCGGCGGCGGAGCTCGCCAGCGCGGCGGCGCGCTCCTCGTGGCGGACGACCGACGTCACCAGCAGCGCGGTCAGCGCCACCGCGCCCGCGGCCAGGGCGAGCACCCCGCGCCGTCGACCCCCGGGGCGGGTCAGGGGTCGGGTGCGGGAACGGGCGGGGACGGCGTCGTCGAGGTCCAGGTCCAGGTCCAGGTCGTCGTGGTCCTCCGTGCCTCGGGTGCCACCAGCGCTCCCACCGTCCAGCTGCGGGCGCCTCACAGCCGATCGTCCCCGTCGCTGCCCGGGGCCGCTGCCAGCAGCGCCGCGGCGGCGGCCCCGAGCGCCGGCACCTCCAGCGAGGGCACCGTCCCCCCGGTGCTCCACGCCGCGACCGACGCGGCGCGGCCACCGCTGACCAGCACCACCTCGGTCACCTGCACGCGCTGGGCACCGTCGCCGCCGGTGCCCTCCCGGTGCGCCGTGCCGCGGACTCCCGCCGCCATGACCCGGCAGGCCAGGGCGCCGTCACCGCCCTGGGCGTACTGCCAGGCGGCGATGCGCACCGTCGGCACCTGGCACGGGGTGAGGCCGGCGGAGCCGCCCAGCCCGGTCACGAGGCGGTACCCGACGCGCTGCACGCCGTCGGCGGTCGGGGCGAAGGAGCCCACGGCCTGCAGGTCGACCGGCCCGTCAAGGTCGGCGGCGCCCGCCCCCGCCCCGAGGTCGACGGGGCCCCACGCGGGGACGGCGCCGGCGGTCGAGGTGGCCAGCGCGACGGCGACGGCCTCTGCGGCGGCGGTGACGGTGGCGGTGCGGCCGGAGTCGGCAGCGGCGCCCGTCCCGAGCTCCGCGGCAGCGGCCACCGCCACGCGCGCGTCGCCGCGGCGGCGGCGGCGGCGGCGGACCGCGCGTCCGCCGCGGCGGCGAGCGCAGCACGGGCCTCGGCGTCGGCGCGGGCGCGGTGCTGGTGCCGCACGCCCGCGGTCACCAGCAGCGCCACCACCGCGACGACGGCGGCACCCCGCCGCCGACGGGACGCGCGCCCGGCCCCCGGCGCAGACCGGGACCGCTGCCGGGCGCGAGCCGACGACCGCGACGCGGGAGCGGGCGCGGCGGAGGCGTCGGAGAGGTCCTCGACCTCGTCGACCTCACCCGCGCCGGTGGCCACGGGGCATCCTCACCCCGGACCGTCCTCCCGGGCGAACCCACCAGGACCCGCCGGGGTCCGTTCAGGGGACGGCGTGCGTCCCCTCCGCGGCGGCGAGCGCGATGTCGGTCCGGGCGTGCCCGCCCTCGAGGACGACGCCGCGCAGGCGCGCGTAGGCGGCGGCACGGGCCGCGGTGAGGTCGGAGCCGGTGCCGACCACGGACAGGACGCGGCCGCCGGCGGAGACGAGCCGGCCGCCGTCGTCGAGGGCGGTGCCGGCGTGCAGGACCCAGGAGGCGGGGACGGCAGCGGGGTCGTCAGCGGCGGGGTCGTCGGCGACGCTCAGCCCGCCCCCGGTGCGCGTGGCCTCGGGGTACCCGGGGGCTGCGAGGACCACGCACACCGCGGCGCCCCGCGCCCAGCGCAGCGGCCCGACGTCGTCGAGGTGGCTCCGGAGCCGTCCGGTGGCCGCGGCGTGGAGCAGCCCCCCGAGCGGCGTGCGCAGCCGCGCGAGCACCACCTGGGTCTCCGGGTCTCCGAAGCGGGCGTTGAACTCCACCACCCGCAGGCCGCGGGAGGTGAGCGCGAGCCCGCAGTACAGGACGCCGGCGAAGGGGGTGCCGCGGCGGCGCATCTCGTCGACGACCGGCTGCGCGACGCGCGCCACCACCTCCTCCGCGAGCCCGGGCGGCGCCCACGGCAGCGGCGAGTAGGCGCCCATGCCCCCGGTGTTGGGGCCCGTCGTCGCCGTCGAGACCCGCTTGGAGTCCTGCGCGGGCTCCAGCGGCACCACGGAGGTGCCGTCGGAGAGCACGAAGAGGGACACCTCGGGGCCGTCGAGGAAGTCCTCGACCACCACCTGGGCGCCCGGGCGGGACAGGCAGCCGCGGGCGTGGTCGAGCGCCTCGGCCCGGGAGGAGGTGACCACCACGCCCTTGCCGGCGGCCAGGCCGTCGTCCTTGACCACGTGGGGGGCGCCGAAGGCGTCGAGCGCGTCAGCGACCTCCTCCACCGTCGTGCAGACGCGGGCCATGGCGGTGGGCACCCCGGCGGCGGCCATCACCTGCTTGGCGAAGGCCTTGCTCCCCTCCAGGACCGCGGCGTCGGCCGACGGCCCGAAGCAGGCGACCCCGGCCGCGCGCACCGCGTCGGCCACGCCCGCCACCAGCGGCGCCTCGGGCCCGACGACGACGAGGTCGGCCCCCAGGTCGAGCGCGAGGGCGGCCACCGCGTCGCCGTCCGTCGCGTCGACCGGCAAGCAGCCCAGCACGCCGGGCTCGGCGGCCGGCCCGGGGCCGCCGGGAGCGACCCACAGGGCGGTGACGGCGGGGTCGGAGGCGAGGGAGCGGGCGAGGGCGTGCTCGCGCGCGCCGGAGCCGATGACGAGGACCTTCACGTGACGGCCCCGCTCAGCCGAGCAGGTCGGTGCGGACGACGATCTGGTCGCGCGCGGGCCCGACGCCGACGGCGCTGATCCGCACGCCGGAGAGCTCCTCCAGCGCGAGCACGTAGTCCTGCGCCGTCTTCGGCAGGTCGGAGAACTGCCGCGCCCCGGAGATGTCCTCGGTCCACCCCGGGAAGTCGGTCGTACACCGGCACCGCGTGGTGGAAGTCGGTCTGGGTGAGGGGGATCTCGGTGTGCCGCACGCCGTCGACCTCGTAGGCGGTGCAGACCGGGATCCGCTCGTAGCCGGTGAGGACGTCGAGCTTGGTGAGGACCAGGTCGGTGAGGCCGTTCACCCGGGTGGCGTAGCGGGCGATCAGCGCGTCGTACCAGCCGGTGCGACGGGGGCGGCCCGTCGTCGTCCCGAACTCCCCGCCGGCGCGGCGCAGGCCCTCGCCGACGTCGTCCGTGAGCTCGGTGGGGAACGGACCCTCGCCGACGCGCGTGACGTACGCCTTCGCGACGCCGACGATCCGGTCGATCCGGTTCGGCGGCACCCCCGAGCCGGTGCACGCCCCGCCGGAGGTGGCGTTGGAGGAGGTCACGAAGGGGTAGGTGCCGTGGTCGATGTCGAGCATCGTCGCCTGGCCGCCCTCGAAGAGCACCGTCTCCCCCGCGTCGAGGCGCCGGGTGAGCTCCAGGCCGGTGTCGACCACCATCGGGCGGATCCGGTCGGCGTAGGACAGCAGCTCGTCGACGATCTCGTCGACCGTGATCGCGCGGCGGTTGAAGACCTTCACCAGCAGCTGGTTGCGGGTCTCCAGCGCCCCCTCGACCTTCTGCGCGAGGATCTTCTCGTCGAAGAGGTCCTGCACGCGCAGGCCGATGCGGTTGACCTTGTCGGCGTAGGCGGGGCCGATGCCGCGGCCGGTCGTCCCGATCCGGCGCACCCCGAGGAAGCGCTCGGTCACCCGGTCGACCGTGCGGTGGTACGGCGCGATGAGGTGCGCGCTGGCGGACACGAGCAGCCGCGAGCAGTCGACCCCGCGGGCGGTCAGCGCCGTCGAGCTCGGTCGAACAGCGCCGAGGGGTCGACCACCACGCCGTTCCCGATCACCGGGGTCACCCCCGGCGTGAGGATGCCGGAGGGCAGCAGGTGCAGGGCGTACTTCTCGTCGCCGACGACGACGGTGTGGCCGGCGTTGTTGCCGCCGTTGAACTTGACGACGACGTCGATGCGGGAGCCGAGGACGTCAGTGGCCTTGCCCTTGCCCTCGTCACCCCACTGGGCTCCGACGAGCACGATCGCGGGCATGCGGACCCTCCTGCGGGTCTCGGGTACCTGTACTCGCGGAGGCTATCGGTCTCGGGCGGCGAAGACCCAGCCGCGTCTGCGACGGTGGTCGGGTGATGACCCCGTGACCACCCCGCCCCCGGTGCTCGCGGTGGTCAACGCCTCGGTCGGGTCCGCCGGCAGCCCCCAGGCCCGCGACGCGCTCGCCGTGCTGCGGACCGGCGCCGGGGGCAGCGGCCTGGAGGTCGCGCGGACCCGCGGCGCGGCCGACCTCCGCGGCGCCCTCGAGGAGCTCGACGGGCGCCGCCTGGTCGTGATGGGCGGGGACGGGTCGATCCACGCCGTGGTCGGGGCCCTGCACTCCCTCGGCGGGCTGGACCGGCTGCGCGAGGTCGGCCCCGTCGGGGTGGTGCCGCTGGGCACCGGCAACGACCTGGCCCGCAGCCTCGGCCTGCAGGTGGGGGCGGCGGCCCTGGCGGCGCGGACCGCGCTCGGCTCCAGCGAGCGCAGCGTGGAGCTCGTGCTGACCCTGGCCGACGGCGCGGAGGACGGCGGCGGCGGCCGCGCCGACGACGTGGACGACGTGGTGGTCAACGCCGTCCACGCCGGGATCGGGGTGTCCGCGTCCCAGCGGGCGCTCGCGGTGAAGCCGCTGCTGCGGCGGCTCGCCTACCCGGTGGGTGCGCTGGCGGCCGGCGTCGCGGCCCGGCCGCGGCACCTGCGCGTCGTCGTCGACGGCGAGGAGGTCCACGACGGGTCGTCCGGCGTGCTCGTGGTGGCGCTGAACCTGGGCAGCACGGTCGGCGGCGGCACCCGGCTGTCACCCGGCGCGACGCCGCACGACGGGCTCGTCGACGTGACGGTCTCCACGGCGACCGGACCCGTGGCCCGCGCGGGGTTCGCCGCCTCGATGGTGCGCGGCCACCACGTCCACCGGCACGACACCGCCTCGTTCCGGGGGTCGGACGTGCTGGTGGAGGCGGTCGACGGCCGGCCGTTCGCGGTGAACGCCGACGGCGACCTCGCGCCGGAGCGGACCCGGTTCCGCTGGCGGGCGGTCGGGGACGCCTGGCGGGTGCTGGTGCCCGCCCCGGCCTGAGCCCGTCCGCCGGGAGCCCTGCGGCCCCGGGAGCTCAGGCCCTCAGGCGATGCGCTCCGCGAGCTCGCGGCCGAGGTCCCGCCCGGACCGCCAGGCCTGCTCGACCCGCGGGCGGCCGCTCTCGGTGGCCGACCACGCGTCGCCGCAGACGCCGAGGAGGCCCCCGGCCACGGCCGTGAGGAGGTGCGGCTCCTCGTGGACCTGCGACGGCGACGCGAACGACCACCGGTGCGCTGCCGCGGAGCGCGGCGGCGGTGTCCCGCCCGGCACTCCCAGCACCGTCGAGAGCCGCTCCAGCACCGGGGCGACGAGGGAGTCGGGGTCGCCGAGCGCCGTCCGGGCCGCGTCGGCGGTGGTGTGGACGACCAGCACCGGAGCGCCGTCGCCCCGCCGGGAACCGTCGTCGGCGACCAGCGACAGCAGGTCGTCGTCCGCTACGAACCCCGCGGTGAGCTCGGGCCACCACGCCTCGTCCCAGACGGCGTACACCGTGATCACCGCGTCCCACGGGCGGGACAGCACGCGCCGCGCGGCGGCCAGCTGCGGGGACGCGGCGACGTCGAGCAGCCGGCCCGCCTGGGGGTCGGGCATCGCCAGGACGACGGCGTCGACGCGCTCGCCCTCCACGGCCAGGTGGTCGTCGACGACGCCCACGCTGCGCACGGCGCGGCCCTGCTCGACCTCCAGGCCCGAGACCAGGTCGTCGATGACCAGGGAGCGCATGCCCCCCGGCGCCGCCCAGCGCTGCGGCCCCGTCGTGGTGCCGCGGGGCCCGTCCGGGCCGAGCAGGGCGAAGGTGTCCGTCCACGGGCGGGCCAGTCCGGCGGTGCTCCAGCCGGAGACGACAGCGGCGAACGCGCTGCTGTCGGCGGAGTCGGAGACCGTGAAGTAGGCGGCGCCGGTGTCGACGACGTGGCGCCCGCCCCCGGCGAGGTCGACCAGGCGGGTGCCGAGCCGTCCTCCGGGCCGCTTGCCCCGGTCGACCACCTGCACCGAGACGCCGGCGGCCCGCAGCACCTGGGCGCAGGCGGTGCCGGAGACCCCGGCGCCGACGACGACGGCGCTCGTCACGCGCCTCCCGCCGTCGGGGCCGCGCCCTCCGGGAGGTCTCCCGCGAGCCGGGCGACGGCGTCGGGGTCGCACACGGCGAGGAAGTCAGCGCATCGCTGGGCCTCGTCGTCCTCCCCGATCACGGCCGCCGCGCGCCCCAGCGCCGCCAGCGACCGCAGGAAGCCGCGGTTGGGCTCGTGGAACCAGGGGACGGGGCCGGCGCCGCGCCACCCCGCGCGCCGCAGGGCGTCGAGCCCGCGGTGGTAACCCGTCCGGGCGTAGGCGTACGCGGCGACGGGGTCTCCCGCGGCCAGCGCGCGCGACGCCAGCACCGACCAGGCCAGGCTCGCCGACGGGTGCGCCGCCGCGACGTCGGAGGGGTCGGCGTCGTCGCGCAGCAGCGCCGCCGCGAGGGGCTCGGGACCGTCGGCGGGCAGGAGCGTGGGCGGCGGTCCGGGGACCGCACCGCCGTGGGCGCCGGGCGCTCCCGGCGTCGGCAGGGACGTGGGGTGGGACATGCCCGCCATCCTGCCGCCGTCCCGCTGCGCGCGCCGGGCGAGCCGGCCCGCCGGCCGCGGCGCCGGCACGTCGGGGAGCCGATCACCCACAACCACCCAGAACCCGCCACGGGACGGCCCACCAGAGGGCTACGGTCGCTCACTGTGATCGATCTGTCGCTCTGCGGCGAGGTGCTCACCCTCACGGCGGCCGGTGACCTCGACCTCGCCGAGCGGGCGCGCTTCGCCGAGCTGACCGCGAGGGTGGCCGGCTCGGACGCCGCGGACGCCGTCGTCGACCTGTGCGGCGTCGGCTTCGTGGACTCCGCGGGGGCCGCGTTCCTGGTCTCGGTCGCGGCGGCGGTGCTGGGCCGGGGAGGCCGGGTGGAGCTGCGAGGGGCCGACGAGCAGGTGCTCTTCGTCCTGGACGTCTGCGGGGCGCTCAGCGACTTCGAGGTCGACGCCCACCACCGCTGCCCGCCCACCACGGGGCCCGGCCCCTGGCGGGGCGCTGGTGCTCCGGGGTGACGCGCCGACCCTCCCTCTGCCGGGGCCGCCTCATCACCACGTATCGTCCGTGTCGCTACGACGCTCCAGCAAGCGGGCGCCGGGGAGGTGCCGCAGGGGGAGCGGCGTCCACTCAGGAGGGCGGTGCGGGTGACTGGTCCAGGCCAGGGTGCGGACGGCGGTGAGCCGGGGTCGGTCCACGTCATCCTCGGCGGCCGCAAGACCAGGGTCGTCCTCACCGGTGAGGTCGACGCGGAGGCTGGGGCAGGACCTGCTCGAGGCGTCGGCCGACGCGGAGTCGGCAGGGCGCCCGGTCGAGGTCGACGTCCGCAGCGTCACGTTCATGGACTCCACGGGAGTGGCCTTCCTGGCGCGCCTCGCCTCGCGCAGCCCGGGCAGCTTCGTGCTCATCCGCCCGCCGGACCTGGTGCGCTTCCTGATCCAGGTCACGAGCATCAGCCAGGTGCTGCGCGTGGTGGAGGACGACCCGGGCATCGACCACACGCTCCCCGACGGCAGCGACGACGGCGACGGCAGCCCGCGCGGCGGCCCGGACCTCGTCGCCTAGCGCCGCTCGACCTCTGCACGGGGTCCGCGTCGCCGGGGGCCCGGCGACGCACGCAGCAGCGGCCGGTGCCCCCGAGGGGGCGCCGGCCGCTGCTGCGTGCGGGA
The DNA here is from genome assembly GCA_963781365.1 of uncultured Actinomycetota bacterium. GTDB lineage: Bacteria > Actinomycetota > Actinomycetes > Actinomycetales > Quadrisphaeraceae > Quadrisphaera. The sequence continues at coordinate 205,816 of CAWAFR010000010.1, forward strand.
GCTGTCAGGCGCCGGCTGCGGTGCCCGCCGAGCGCAGGTTCTCGCAGGCCTCCACGACGCGGGCGGCGATGCCGGCCTCGGCGGCCTTGCCCCAGGCGCGGGGGTCGTACTGCTTCTTGTTGCCGACCTCGCCGTCGATCTTCAGCACGCCGTCGTAGTTGCTTGAGCATGTGGTCGGCCACGGGACGCGTGAAGGCGTACTGCGTGTCGGTGTCGATGTTCATCTTCACGACGCCGAAGTCGACGGCCTCGCCGATCTCCTCGGCGGTGGAGCCGGAGCCGCCGTGGAACACGAGGTCGAACGGCTTGTCGCCGCTGCCGAACTGCTCGCGCACGGCCTCCTGCGCCGACTTGAGGATCTCCGGGCGCAGCTTGACGTTGCCCGGCTTGTAGACGCCGTGCACGTTGCCGAAGGTCAGGGCAGTGAGGTAGCGCCCCTTCTCGCCCGAGCCGAGCGCCTCGACGGTGGCGATGGCGTCCTCGGGGGTCGTGTACAGCTGGTCGTTGATCTCGTCGGCGACGCCGTCCTCCTCGCCACCGACCACGCCGACCTCGATCTCCAGGATGATCTTCGCCGCCGCGCAGCCGGTCGAGCAGCTCGCCGGCGATCGAGAGGTTCTCGTCCAGCGGCACCGCGGAGCCGTCGCACATGTGGGACTGGAACAGCGGGTCGCGGCCCTCCTTCACGCGGCGCTGCGAGATCTCCAGCAGCGGGCGGACGAAGCCGTCGAGCTTGTTCTTCGGGCAGTGGTCGGTGTGCAGCGCGATGTTGACGCGTAGGACTTCGCGACGTGGTGGGCGTACTCGGCCAGCGCCTGCGCGCCGAGCCACCTTGTCCTTGACGGTGGAGCCGGAGGCGTACTCGGCGCCGCCGGTCGAGACCTGGATGATGCCGTCGCTGCCGGCCTCGGCGAAGCCGCGGATGGCCGCAGTTGAGGGTCTGACGAGCTGGAGACGTTGATCGCCGGGTAGGCGAAGGAGCCGGACTTGGCGCGGTCCAGCATCTCCGCGTAGACCTCGGGAGTGGCGATGGGCATGGGGTCCTCCTCGTGCGTGGCTTCGATCCGGCGCGATCCTCCCACCGGGTCAGACGATCGCGAACAGCACGTACCCGCCGCGGCCAGGCTCAGCACCAGCACGGACAGGACCACCGGGGAGCGTACCAGCCGGCCTCGCGCGGCACGGCCCGCACCGAGGCGGGGGTCAGGGACCAGACCAGGCCCTTCAGGTCCTCCTCCGGCTTCGGCGTGCCGCCCTTCGGGAGACCAGCCAGCCGACGAGCACGGCGACGACGGTGGCGACGCCGCCGCCGAGGAAGCTGGAGCCCTGGCCCGGACAGGGCGATCACCCCGGTCTGGTTGAGCACGAAGACGAACACCGCGCTGAGGGTGCCGCTGACCAGCGCCCCAGAACCCGCCCGAGCCCGGTCATCCGCTTCCAGAACAGGCCGAGGATGAACACCGCGAACAGCGGGACGTTGAAGAAGGAGAACAGCGTCTGGATGTAGTCCATGATGTTGCGTGAAGCCGGCGGCGATGAACGCCGTGCCGATGGCCAGCGCGGTGCCGACGACGGTCACCGCGCGGCCGACCTTGAGGTAGTGCGCGTCGTCCCGGCCCGGGCGCAGCCAGTCCTGCCACAGGTCGTAGGTGAAGACGGTGTTGAACGAGCTGACGTTGGCGGCCATGCCGGCCATGAACGCGGCGAGCAGGCCGGCCAGCGCCACCCCGAGGAAGCCGTTCGGCAGCAGCTCGTCGCAGCAGCAGCGGGACGGCGTCGTTGTAGGTGACGTCGCCGGCGTCGCCCCCGGTCTTCAGCGCGGTCGATGCCGGGCACCAGGACCGCGGCGATCATGCCGGGGATGATGATGACCAGCGCGATGAGCACCTTGGGGATCGCCGCGATGAGCGGGGTGCGCTGCGCGGCGGCGGCGCTGCGGGCGGAGAACGCGCGCTGCACCTCGGTGAAGTTCGTCGTCCAGTAGCCGAAGCGACGTGACGAACCCGAGCCCCAGGACGACCCCGAGCGTCGAGCCGACGCTGTTGATGATCCCCGTGAGGTCGCTGGCGGGGAAGGCCTGCAGCATCGATGCCGCTGCCCTGGTCGGTCAGCTGCTCGACCAGGCCGTCCCAGCCGCCGACGCGGTGCAGGCCGACGAGGGTCAGCGGGACCATCGTGGCGACGATGACGAAGAACTGCAGCACCTCGTTGTAGATCGCCGCCGACAGGCCGCCGAGGAAGGTGTAGGCGAGCACGATGACGCCGGCCAGCGACGATCGCCAGCCAGGTCGGGCAGCCCGAGCAGGGCGTTGACCACGATCGCCATCGCGTAGAGGTTCACGCCGGCCAGCAGCACGGAGGCGAGCGCGAACAGCAGGCCCTGCAGGCGCTGGGTCTTGGCGTCGAAGCGGCGGCCGAGGAACTCCGGGCACGCTGCGGACCTTCGAGCCGTAGTAGAAGGGCATCATCACCAGGGCCAGGAAGACCATCGCCGGGATGGCGCCGATCCAGTAGTAGTGGAACGCCTGCTCGCCGAACTGCGCGCCGTTGGCGGCCTGGCCGAGCAGCTCGATGGCGCCGAGGTTCGCCGAGACGAACGCCAGGCCGGTGACCCACGCCGGCAGGCGAGCGCCCGGAGAGCAGGAAGTCCAGGCTGGAGGAGACGCTGCGGCGGGCGATCAGCCCGATGCCGAGCACGACGAGGAAGTAGAGGCCGACCAGCACGTAGTCGACGGGGTGGCGTCGATCCGCTGGGCGCCCGTGGTGCCCGCGGCGAGCAGCGGCGCTCACCGGCCGGCCCCGTCGGCGGGCGCGTCGTCGTCGAGGGCCTCCTGGACCGCCGGGTCGTCCGGCGCGGTGCGGGCTGCGCCACCACCCAGGCGATGAAGGCCGCGGCCACCACGAGCATGCCGAGGCCGGCCCAGAGGTTGAGGTTGATGCCGCCGGTCTTGCTCGGCGGCCTCCGGCGGGAAGGAGACCAGCCCCCAGACCAGGCACACGAGCGCCGTAGACGGCGAACAGCGCCACCGATCACCGACCGGATGTCGAAGGCCAGGTCGGCCAGCTTCGTGGGCCGCTTCGTCACGGTCTCCCCCTGAGTCCTCGTCACCTGCGGGCCCGCCGCGACCTCTGCGGTCACGACGGCGGTGAGAACGCTCACACCGATGCCTGGGGGCAGCAAGTCGAAGCGGGCTGCGGGTCAGCCGGGCGGCGGCACCTGGCCGAACGCGTGCCGGCGCAGCCAGGCGTGGACGGCGACGGCGGCGGCGGCGCCCGCGTTGAGCGAGCGCGTCGAGCCGAACTGGCCGATGGCGACGACGACGTCGCTGGCGGCCAGCACCTCCGCTGACAGCCCGGGACCCTCCGACCCCACCACGAGCGCGCAGCGGGCGGGCAGGTCCGTCGTCTCCAGGGGCATCGCGCCGGGGGCGTTGTCCAGCCCCACCACCGCCAGTCCCCGAGCCCGGGCCCAGGTGACGAGCGCGGCGCCGTCCGCGTGGTGGTGCACCGGCAGGTAGCGGTCGGTGGCCATCGCGCCGCGGCGGTTCCAGCGGCGGTCGGCGACGACGTGGAAGCCGTCGGCGCCCGCGGCGTTCGCCGTCCGGGCCACCGAGCCCGCGTTGAAGTCGTGCTGGAAGCCCTCCACCGCCACGTGCAGCTCCGTGCCCGGCCGCTCGCGGAGCCGGCGCTGCGCGAGGTCGTCCCGGATCGCCGCCTCGCTCCAGTACCGGTAGCGGTCGACGACGTTGCGCCGGTCGCCGTCGGCGAGCAGCGCGGGGTCGAGCCGGGGGTCCCGGGGCGGCTCCCCCGGCCAGGGGCCGACACCGACCGTCCTCGCGGGACCGCCGGCAGCCCCGCCCGCGCCGTCTCCCGCGCCGTCCTCCCCGTCGCGCTCAGCCGTCACGGGGCCACCCTGCACCCGCGGCCCCGCCGGCTGTGGTGCTGCGCGCGCCGGGTGGGCAGCGCCCGGTGCCGGACCACCCGCCTGTGGACGGCGCTCGCTGCGTCCACAGTCCCCGCTCCGCCGGGCGGCACTGCCCGGCCTCCCCCGCGGCGGCCGCGCCCCGGCAGCGCCGCGTTCATGACGCCGCGATGACAGGAGGCTCCACGCTCCCAGGCAAGGCCCGGGGATCGTCCAGCCGGGTGTCGGCGACCCGCCCTTGACTCTCCCCAGGAGGCCCGCGGATGCACGGGGCTCGCCCCACCGCACCGGAGGTCACCGTGAGCCGCACCCCCCGCACTACGAGGGCCGCCCCCTGCCCCGCCCCGCCGAGGACGTCGACGACCAGGGCCTCGGCCTTCGACGTCACGACGATTCGGCGACCGCCGCCGCGCGCCTGCTGCTGGGCGCTCGGGGCCGCCGGGCTGACCCTGGCCGCCTGCGGCGACGGCACCGACCGCGGCCGCCACCGAGCTCCTCGACCACCGCGTCGTCGGCACCCTCACCGAGATCCCCGACGAGACCGCCGGCCCCTACCCGGGCGACGGCTCCAACGGCCCCGACGTGCTGGAGCGAGAGCGGGGTCGTGCGCAGCGACATCCGGTCCAGCTTCGGCTCCAGCACGACCACCGCCGAGGGCGTCCCGATGACCCTGACCCTGAGCGTCGTCGACCTCGCCGAGCGGGAACGTCCCGTTCGAGGGGGTCGCGGTCTACGTGTGGCACTGCGACCGCGACGGCGAGTACTCCCTCTACTCCCAGGGCATCGACGGACGAGAACTACCTGCGCGGGGTCCAGGTCGCCGACGCGGACGGGAACTGTGACCTTCACCAGCATCTACCCGGCCTGCTACTCCGGGCGCTGGCCGCACGTCCACTTCGAGGTCTACCCCGACGCCGCCAGCATCACCGACGTCGCGAACTGCATCGCCACCTCGCAGGTCGCGATGCCCCAGCAGGCGTGCGACGCCGTCTACGCCACCACCGGCTACGAGGCAGTCGGTGACCAACCTGGCGCAGGTCAGCCTGTCCACCGACAACGTCTTCGGCGACGACGGCGGCGCCAGCCAGACGCCGACGTTCAGCGGGGACGTCGCCAACGGCTACGCCGTCGCCCTGACCGTCGGGGTGGACACCACCACCGCGGCGGTCCAGGGGATGGCGAGCGGCTCCGGGAGCGGGGAGGCTCCCGCGGGCGGCCAGGGCGGTCCCGGCGGGGAGGGCGGGACCCCTCCGTCCGGGATGGGCACCCCGCCCGACGGCGCCCCCTCGGGCGCGCCGAGCGCCACCACCACCTCCTGAGCGCCGCCTGACCGCTGCGGACCGCCGTCCCCGCCCTCCCCGTCCGCCTCGTCCAGCGGTGGGGGCGGGGGCAGCGCCTAGGGTGGCCGGGTGAGCGCATCGGCGAGGGAGCGGGCGGCACCGACGGCGTGGCTGACCGACATGGACGGCGTGCTGGTGCACGAGGGGCACGCCATCCCCGGCGCCGCGGCGTTCCTCGCCCGGCTCCAGGAGCTCGGCCGCCCCTTCCTCGTGCTCACCAACAACTCGATCTACACCCCGCGCGACCTGCGGGCCCGCCTGCACGGCTCGCGGGATCGACGTGCCGGAGGAGGCGATCTGGACCTCGGCGCTGGCGACCGCGCAGTTCCTCGCCGACCAGAACCCGGGCGGGTCGGCGTACGTCATCGGTGAGGCGGGCCTGACGACGGCGCTGCACGAGGCGGGGTACACGCTCACCGAGACCGACCCCGACTACGTGGTGCTCGGGCGAGACCCGCACGTACTCCTTCGAGGCGATCACGCGGGCGATCCGGCTGATCGAGGGCGGCGCCCGCTTCATCGCCACGAACCCGGACGCCTCCGGGCCCTCGCCGGAGGGCAAGCTGCCCGCCACCGGCGCCGTCGCGGCGATGATCACGAAGGCCACCGGCGCGGGAGCCCTACTACGTCGGCAAGCCGAACCCGATGATGTTCCGCTCGGCGCTCAACACGGATCGACGCCCACTCGGAGACGCACCGTGATGATCGGCGACCGGATGGACACCGACGTCGTCGCCGGCATCGAGGCCGGCCTGGAGACGATCCTCGTGCTCACCGGCTCGACGTCGCGCGCGGACGTGGCGCGCTACCCGTTCCGCCCCCACCGGATCCTCGACTCGATCGCCGACGTCGTCGACCTCGTCTGAGGCCGACAGCACCCCGTGCCCGACCTCGCCGAGCTGTCAGCAGGGGCCCTGTACCTCCTCGTCTGGGCCCTGATCTTCACCGAGTCCGGTGTCCTGGTGGCGTTCTGGCTGCCCGGCGACACGGTGCTCTTCACCGCGGGCATCGTGGCCCAGGCGACCCCCGGGATCAGCCTGTGGCTGCTCGCCGGGGGCTCCGCGCTGGCCGCCGTGGCGGGCAACGCCGTCGGCTACTGGACCGGTGCGCGCTACGGGCGCCCGTGGCTGGAGCGACGGCCCCCCAAGGTGCTCCAGCACCTGCTGCGGGCTGAGGCCTTCTACGAGCGCCACGGGTCGCTGGCGCTCGTCATCGCGCGGTTCATCCCGTGGGCGCGCACGTTCGTGCCGGTGCTGGCGGGGGTCTCGCGGATGAAGTACTCCCAGTTCCTGCTCGCGACCGTGGCCGGTGCGCTGGTGTGGGGCGCCGGGCTGATCGTGCTCGGCTACTACGCGGCCACCGTGCCGTGGCTGCGGTCGGCGGCGCACGCGGTCGCGATCACCGCGGTGGCGCTGTCGGTCGTCGTCCCCGTGGTCGGGGCGGTCCGCACGCGCCGCGCCGCCCGGCGCGCCGCTCCCGGCGGTGCCGCTCCCGGTGGCGCCGAGCCTCAGAGGCCGAGCTCGGACACGGAGTAGGCGGCCAGGTAGGTCAGGCCCTCGGCCTCGACGGCCTCGCGCGCGCCGGTGGCGCGGTCGAGGATCACGGCGACCGCGACGACGTCGGCCCCCGCCTCGCGCAGCGCCTGGACGGCGGTGAGCACGGACCCGCCGGTGGTGGAGGTGTCCTCCACCGCGACCACGCGACGGCCGGCGACGTCGGGGCCCTCGACGCGGCGCTGCAGCCCGTGCGCCTTCGCCTCCTTGCGCACGACGAACGCGTCGAGCGCCCGACCGCCGGAGCCGGCGGAGGCGTGCAGGAGCGCGCACGCCACGGGGTCGGCGCCCATGGTGAGGCCGCCGACGGCGTCGACGTCCCCGAGCCCGCCGGGGAGCCCGGCCTCCAGCAGGTCGAGCAGCACCTCCCCGACCAGGGGGGCCGCCTCGTGGTGCAGCGTCACGCGGCGCAGGTCGACGTAGTAGTCGGCCTCCGCCCCCGAGGAGAGGGTGACGCGACCCCGCACGACGGCGAGGTCACCGACCAGCTCGAGCAGGCGGTCACGCGGGCTGGTGGGGCTGGTCGAGCTGGAGGAGGTCACGGGCCCCGAGGCTAGTGAGCGGCCACCCGCTCGCGCTCACCCGGGAGAGCCCGCTCGATCGCGCCGCCCTCGATGTCGAGCTCGGGCAGCCACCGCAGCCAGCGCGGCATCCACCACGCCGCGGGGCCGAGGAGGGCCAGCACCGCCGGGATCAGCACCATCCGGACCAGCACGGCGTCGAACAGGACGCCGATGGCCAGCGAGAACGCGATCGGCTTGATGGTGCCGTTGCCCTCGGGCACGAAGCCGAAGAACACCGAGAACATGATCGTCGCGGCGGCGATGACGACGGGGGCCGCGGCCTGGAAGCCGGACACCACGGCCCGCACCGGCTCCTCCCCGTGCTGGTGGGCCTCGTGGATGCGGCTGACGATGAAGATCTGGTAGTCCATCGCCAGGCCGAAGAGGATGCCGACCACGAGGATCGGCGCGAAGGAGATGATCGGCGCCTCGGTGGTGGAGTTCACCAGCTGCTGCAGCCAGCCCCACTCGAAGATCGCGACCGTGGACCCGAGCGCGGCGCCCACCGTCAGCAGGAAGCCGAGCACCGCGGTGACCGGCACCAGCACCGAGCGGAAGACCAGCAGCAGGAGCACCAGGGCCAGCCCCACCACCACCAGCAGGTAGACCGGCAGCGCCTGGTTGAGCTTGGAGGAGATGTCGACGCTGACCGCCGTCGAGCCCGTGACGCTGACGGCGCCGTCGCCGGTGCCCGCCACGGCGGCCCGCAGGTCGGTGACCAGGTCCGTCGTGGCCACCGTCGAGGGGCCGCTGCGGGGGATGACCGTGACCAGCGCCGCGGTCCCGTCCCGGGAGGGTGCCGGGCCGACGGCGGTCAGCACGTCGGGCAGCGCCTGCGCGGCCGCGAGCACCGCGGCGCCCTGGGCCGTCGGGTTCGAGCCGCCGTCGACGAGCACCAGCAGCGGGCCGGACACGCCGGGGCCGAAGTGCTCGGCCACCAGGTCGTACGCGCGGCGCTGCTGGGAGCCCTCGTCGGCGGTGCTGTCGTCGCCGAGGGTGGTGCGCAGCGAGGCCGCGGGGACGGTCACCGCGCCGAGCACGACGACGACGGCCAGCAGGCTCACCACGCGGTGGCGGGTGACGACCCGGGCCCAGCCGGGCAGGAACCCCGCCCGCTGCGCCGCGTGCGCGTGCTCCGGGTGCGCGGCACCGGGGGCGTGGGCCTCGCCCAGCGCGAGGTGCCTCCTCTGGCGGCGGCTCAGGACCCGCAGCCCCAGGACGCCGGCGAGGGCGGGGAGCAGGGTGAGGGCGACCAGGACGGCGACCGCCACGGTCGCACCGGCGGCGATGCCCATCTGGGTCAGGAACGGGATGCCGACCACGGCCAGGCCCACCAGCGCGATGACGACCGTGAGGCCCGCGGTGACGACGGCGCTCCCGGCGGTGCCGACGGCCAGACCGATCGCCTCCGGCACCGGCCGCCCGAGCACGAGCTCCTGGCGCAGGCGGGACAGGATGAAGAGGCCGTAGTCGATGCCGACGGCCAGGCCCAGCATGATCGCGAGGATGGTCGTGGTCGACTGCAGGTCGGTCAGGGCGGTGGCGGCCACGATGCCCGCGGCGCCGATGCCCACGCCGATGAGGGCGGTCACGAGGTTCAGCCCCGCCGCCACGAGGGTCCCGAAGGTCAGGGCGAGCACCAGGACCGCGACGACGACTCCCAGGACCTCCCCGATGCCGCCGAGCGCCGCCGGGTCGACCACGGCCTGGCCGCCGACGGCGGCGTCCCACCCGTCGGTCGCGGCGCCTTCGACGGTGTCGAGCAGGTCCTGGCGGGCGGTGTCGGTGATGTCACCGGTGGGCACGGAGTAGCTGACGTCGACGAAGGCGGCCCGCAGGTCCTGCGAGACGGTCGGGTTCGTCTGGCTGAGCGGGTCCGAGACGGCCGTGACCTGCGGCAGCTGCCCGAGCTGGGTGACCAGGGCCGTCAGGCGCTGGGCGTTCGCGGGGTCGGTGATGCTCTGCCCCTCGGGCAGCTCCACCACCACCCGGGCGCTGGCGTCGTCGCCACCGCCGGTGCCGAAGCGCTCCTGGACGGTGCCCAGGGCCTCGGTGGACTCCAGCCCGGGGATGGTGACGGAGGAGGAGAACGGCTTGCTGAACGCCGCGGCGCTCCCGCCGACGGCGGCCAGGACGACGAGCCAGACGGTCAGCACCACCCAGCGGTGGGAGTAGCAGGCGCGGCCGAGCCGCTGCAGGAAGGTGGCCACGGGGGTCTCCTCGGGTGAGGGTCAGGCGGTGCGGGTCTGGTGCTCGCGGCGGGCGTCGAGCGGGGGGGCGGGCCGGGCGTCGAGCACGTGCAGGGCGATGCGGGTGAGCAGGGGCGCCACGACGGCCGCGGGGCGGTCGCGGAAGGTCTCCGGCACGGTGGCGATGGCGGCCAGGGCCGCGGTGACGCGGGCCGCGCGCTCCAGGTGCGCGTCGCCGAGCTGCGGGGTGACCTCGAGGGCGAAGCACGCGGCGAGCAGCCCCGGCACGGCCTCCAGCCGGTCACCCGCGGGCGAGCCGTGCAGCGCCCCCTCGTGGGCCAGGGCCAGGCTGAGGCGCCCGGGAGCGCTGACGGCGAGCTCGACCAGCGCCGCGACGGCGGCGGCGTCGCGCTCCGGGCCCTCGGGCAGCGCGCCGACGCGGTCGAGCACGCCCTGGACCGCCTCCAGGCACCGGTCGGCGACCGCCTCGAGCAGGGCCTCCTTGGAGGCGAAGCGGTGCAGGAGCCCGGTCTTGGAGTAGCCGACGGCCTGGGCGATCTCCCGCAGCGAGGTGCGCTCGTAGCCGTGCTCGGCGAAGAGCGCCGCGGCGGCGTCGACGATGCCGACGTCGATCTGCTCGCGCGTCGGTCGGCGCACCGCGCTCCTCACGTCATCAGCGGGTCTGGACCGCTGCGGTCCACAACGGACCGTACCGGACCTCGGAGCAGGTCACGACCGCGGACGCACCGGATCCCAGAACGACCGTGACGAATCCCTTACAACGTGAGAAACTTGCCTCGAGCCACCGCTCGCCCCCCTCCCTCGGCGCTGCCGCCACCCCCGCCCCTGAGGACGTCGACGCTCCGTGACCTCCAGCACCGCCGCACCCGTTCGCGACTTCACCGCCCTCCCCCTGCGCCAGCGAGCCGGCTGGGTGGTCCTGCTGGGCTCCCTGGCAGCCCTGGGCGCCTTCACCATCGACCTGTACCTGCCCGCGTTCCCCGCGCTGGAGTCCGAGCTCGGCGCCTCGCCGTCCGCGGTACAGCTCACGCTGACCGGGACGATGGTCGGCGTCGCGCTGGGCATGCTCGTCGTCGGGCCGCTGTCCGACGCCGTGGGGCGTCGTCGCCCGCTGCTCGCCGGGCTCGCGGTGCACGTGGTCGCCTCGCTGCTGTGCGCGCTGGCCCCGAGCATCGAGGCGCTGTCGGCGCTGCGCGTGCTGCAGGGCCTGGGCACCTCGGCCGCCACGGTGATCGCGATGGCCGTGGTCCGGGACCGCTTCGACGGCCGCGGCGCGGCCCGGCTGCAGGCGCGGCTCATGGTCATCGTCGGTGTCTCCCCGCTGTTCGCCCCGACTGTCGGCGGGCTGCTGCTCGGCCTCTTCGACTGGCGCGGCCTGTTCGTCGCGCTCGCCGTCCTCTCCGCCCTGCTGGCCGTCGCCGTGGCGCGGCTGCTGCCCGAGACGGTGCCCCCGCACCGCAGGCGCCGGTTCGCGCTGCGCCCTGCGCTGCGCAGCTACGGCGGCGTGCTGCGCGACCCGGCGGTGATCGGCCTCGTGCTGGTCGCCGGGTGCGCGATGGCAGCGATCTTCGGGTACGTCGCGCAGTCGTCGTTCGCCTTCCAGCAGCAGTACGGCCTCAGCTCGGCGGCCTTCGGCGTCGCGTTCGCCAGCGGCGGCGCCATGCTCGTGGTCGGGACGCAGGTCAACGGCTCGCTGGTGCACCGGACCTCCTCGCAGCGCCTGCTCGGCACCGGCCTGGTGTGCGGCGCCGTCAGCGGCCTGGCGCTCCTGACGACGGCGACCACCGGTTTCGGCGGCCTCGCCGGGCTGCTGGTGCCCCTGTGGCTGACCATGTTCAGCGTCGGCCTGGTGATGCCGAACAACCCGGTGCTGGCGCTGGAGCGGCACGCCACCGCCGCCGGGGCCACCGCGGCGCTGCTGGGCGCCTCGCAGCACGGCATCGCCGCCGCCGCAGCACCCCTGGGCGGGTCGCTGCCCTTCGCCCCCGCCACCTCGATGGGTCTGATCATGTCCGGCGCGCTGCTGCTCTCCCTCGCGGTGTTCCTCCTCTTCACCCGTCGCGCGCTGTCCCGCCCGCCGGTGCTGCACGGGGAGGAGGCGCACCTCGCCGCGCTGGTGGAGGACGAGCGGGCGCGCGCCCTGGAGGAGGCCGCGCAGCTGCTGGCCGCCGCGGGCCAGGACGACGTCGAGCGCACCGCCGGCCGGCGCCGAGCCGGTGTCGGGGGCGTCCAGTAGCGTCGACGGCGTGCGGATCGCGACCTGGAACGTCAACTCCGTGCGCGCCCGCGTCGACCGCGCCGTGGCCTGGCTGCAGCGCAGCGACGTCGACGTGCTGGCGCTGCAGGAGACGAAGTGCAAGGACGCGCAGTTCCCGCACGCGGCCTTCGAGGACGTCGGCTACCAGGTGGCCCACGTCGGGCTGAGCCAGTGGAACGGCGTCGCCGTCGTCTCGCGCGTGGGCCTGGAGGACGTCGAGGTCGGGTTCCCCGGGCAGCCCTCCTGGTCGTCCGGCCCTGACGTCGCCCCCGTCGTCGAGGCCCGCGCCGTGGGCGCCACCTGCGGCGGCGTGCGGGTGTGGAGCCTGTACGTCCCCAACGGCAGGGCCCTGGGAGACCCGCACCTCGACTACAAGCTGGAGTGGCTCGCCGCCCTGCGCACCGCGGGCGCCGGGTGGCTGGCGGCAGACCCCGAGGCGCAGGTGGCCCTGTGCGGAGACTGGAACGTCGCGCCGACGGACGACGACGTGTGGGACGTCAGCGCCTTCGAGGGCTCCACGCACGTCTCACCGCCGGAGCGCGCGGCGTTCCAGGCCGTGGTCGACGCCGGCTTCGCCGACGTCGTGCGCCCCCACACCCCCGGGCCCGGCGTCTACACCTACTGGGACTACAAGCAGCTCCGCTTCCCCCGCAAGGAGGGGATGCGGATCGACTTCGCGCTCTGCTCCCCCGCCCTGGCGCGTCGCGTCGAGGAGGCGTCGATCGACCGCGAGGAGCGCAAGGGCAAGGGCGCCTCCGACCACGCTCCGGTCGTCGTCGACCTGCGCTGAGGCAGCTGCCGGTGTCGTCGCCCTCGGAGCGGTCACCCGGCGCCGGCCGCGGTGCGGTCCGCCGCCTGCGGCGCGACGCCGGCCTGGCCGGCTCGTCGCGCCGCCTGGGCGGTGAGCGCGGTGGCCACCACCGCCGGCGCGCCCTGGAGGCTGCGGCCCCCGGCCCCGCCGCGATCACCGCCGGGCCTGGCGGGCTCGCGGACCAGCCGGCAGCCGCCCACGAGCCCGACGGGTGGGTGCTCGCCGACGACGGCGCCGCGCTCGCGGTCTGGGTCCACGAGCCCTCGCGGCCGCCCGCGCCCAGCTGGCACGACCGGATGCGGCGCCGCACGCCGGCGCCGCCCACGGTCGTCCTGGTGCACGGCTGGACGCTGACCGCCGTCGTCTGGGAGCGCACCGCGGCGGCGCTGGTGGCCCTGCGGCCCGACGTGCGCGTGGTCCGCTACGACCAGCGGGGCCACGGGTCCTCCGCGGCCCGGGGCCCGCTGTCGCCCGTCGGCCCGCGGGCCGGGTCGGTCGCGTCCATCGGCAGGCTCGGAGACGACCTCGCGGCGGTGGTCGACTCGTGCGCCCCCGAGGGCCCGCTGGTGCTGGTCGGGCACTCCATGGGCGGCATGGCGCTGCTGTCGGCCAGCGCCCGCGCCCCGGGCCTGCTGGACGAGCGCACCCGGGGCCTGCTGCTGGTGAGCACCTCGGCCGGCGGTCTCGCCGGGGCCGGGCGCTCGCTGGCACCCCTCATGTCCGCGCTCGCGCGGCTGCCGCAGGAGCTGCTGGTGCCGCGGGCGCCGCGGTTGCTGGCGCAGCGCGCCAACTACGGGCCCGGCGTCGACCCGCGGCTCGTGGCCGACACGATGCGCGCCATGGGCCGCGTCTCCGGGCGCACCACCGGGGAGTGGTTCGCCGCCCTGATGGCGCACGACGAGAGCGCCGCGCTGCCGCACCTGGCGGCCTCGGGCGTGCCGGTGCGGGTGCTCGTCGGCGACCACGACCGGCTGACGCCGCCCGCCCACGCCCGCGCCCTGGTGGAGGCCCTGCCGGGCGCGTCGCTGCAGGTGGTGGAGGGGACGGGGCACATGGTGATCGTGGAGCGGCCCGACGCGGTGGCCGCCGCCGTCGCCGACCTCCTCGACGGGCCCGTCAGGCCCCGCGCCCGCTGAGGCCCGCCCGGGGCGCGGGACACCCGCCGTCCGCCTGAGCAGCCTGCGCCGGACGGGTGGGCCCCGCGTGGTGCTCGCCCTCCGGGCGCGACGTGCGGCAGGCTCTCGGGTCGAACCCGTTCCCACCAGCAGGAGGTCGCTCGTGTCCCAGCCCCCCGCCGACTACGGCTACGGCTACGGCGCTGCACCGCAGGCGCAGCGGCCGACCGAGACCATGGCGATCCTGGCGATCATCTTCGCCTTCGTCTTCCCGATCCTCGGCATCGTGTTCGGGATCATCGGCCGCAGGAACGTCGACCGCACCGGCAACAACGGCCGCGGCCTGGCGACCGCCGGGATGTGGATCGGCATCGCCTTCACGGCGCTCTCGGTCATCAGCTTCATCGGGATCTTCGCCCTGGCCCTGGGCAGCGGCACCACCTCTCCCTGACGCCGCCCGAGACCCTTCGACGATCGAGGAGGCCGGGCTCGTGAGTGAGCCGGGCCTCCTCGATCGTCCTGGGCCGGGGGTCAGGCCGAGGGCAGCGCCTTCACGTCGTCCCGCTCCGTGGGGGCGGCGTCGGCGCCGGTCCCGTCGGCCTCCTCGCCCGGGGCGAGGCGGCGCACCACCAGGGCACGTCGCCCCTCGGCGCCGGACTCCCCCACGGAGCCCTGACCCCGGTCGACGAGCACCGCGTCACCGTCCTTGACGCTGCCGGACAGCAGCGCCCGGGCCAGGGAGTCACCGATCTCGCGCTGCACGAGGCGGCGCAGCGGCCTGGCCCCGTACGCGGGGTCCCACCCCTCCAGCGCCAGCCACTCCCGCGCCGCGGGAGTGACCCGGAGGTCCAGCCTGCGGTCGGCGAGGCGCCGCGCGAGGGCGTCGACGTGCAGGTCGACGATGCGCGCGAGGTCGGTCGTCGAGAGGGCGTCGAAGAGGACGACCTCGTCGAGGCGGTTGAGGAACTCCGGCTTGAACGCCGCCCGCACGGAGGCCATGACTCCCTCGCGCTGCTGCTCGCGGCTCAGCGACCCGTCGACGAGGAACTGGCTGCCGAGGTTGGACGTCAGCACGAGGATCGTGCTGCGGAAGTCGACGGTGCGGCCCTGGCCGTCGGTGAGGCGGCCGTCGTCGAGCACCTGCAGCAGGACGTCGAAGACCTCCGGGTGCGCCTTCTCGACCTCGTCGAGCAGCACGACGCTGTACGGGCGCCGTCGGACGGCCTCGGTGAGCTGGCCCCCGGACTCGTACCCGACGTACCCGGGGGGTGCACCGACGAGCCGCGCGACGGAGTGCTTCTCCCCGTACTCCGACATGTCGATGCGGACCATCGCCCGCTCGTCGTCGAAGAGGAAGTCGGCCAGGGACTTCGCCAGCTCGGTCTTGCCGACACCGGTGGGGCCGAGGAAGAGGAAGGAGCCGGTGGGGCGGTCGGGGTCGGAGACCCCGGCGCGGGCGCGGCGGACGGCGTCGGAGACGGCGCGCACCGCTTCGGCCTGGCCGACGAGGCGCTCGCCGAGCACCTCCTCCATGCGCAGCAGCTTGTCCGTCTCCCCCTCCAGGAGGCGCCCGACGGGGATGCCGGTCCAGGCGGCGACGACGGCGGCGATGTCGTCGGGCCCGACGCGCTCGCCGACGAGCAGGTCGGCGTCGGCCTGGCCGCTCTCCTCGGCGGCCTGGGCCTCGGCCAGCTCCTTCTCCAGCTCGGGGATCTCTCCGAACCGGATGCGCGAGGAGGCGTCGAGGTCGGCGTCGCGGTAGGCGCGCTCGAAGCGGGAGCGCGCGTCGTCGAGCCGCTGCTTCAGCTCGCCCACGCGGTTGAGCCCGGCCTTCTGGCGGTCCCAGCGGAGGGTGAGGGTCGCCAGCTGCTCGTCGCGGTCTGCGAGGTCGGCGCGCAGCCGCTCGAGGCGGTCGGCCGAGGCCGGGTCGGACTCCGCGGCCAGCGCCAGCTCCTCCATGCGCAGGCGGTTGACGCTGCGGCGCAGCGCGTCGACCTCCTCCGGGGAGGAGTCGATCTCCATGCGCAGCCGGGAGGCCGCCTCGTCGACGAGGTCGATGGCCTTGTCGGGCAGCTGGCGGCCGGTGATGTAGCGGTCGGACAGCGTCGCCGCGGCCACAAGGGCGGCGTCGGTGATCTCCACGCCGTGGTGCGCCTCGTAGCGCTCGTTCAGCCCGCGCAGGATCGCGACGGTGTCGGGGACCGACGGCTCCCCGACGAAGACCTGCTGGAAGCGCCGCTCCAGCGCCGCGTCCTTCTCGATCCGCTCGCGGTACTCCGTCAGCGTGGTGGCGCCGACCAGGCGCAGCTCGCCGCGGGCGAGCATCGGCTTGAGCATGTTGCCGGCGTCGAGGCCGCCGTCGCCCCCGCCGGCGCCCGCGCCGACGACGGTGTGCAGCTCGTCGATGAAGGTGATGACCTCGCCGTCGGAGCCCTTGATCTCGTCGAGGACGCTCTTGAGGCGCTCCTCGAACTCGCCGCGGTACTTGGCGCCGGCGAGCATCGCGCCGAGGTCGAGGCTGATGAGCCGGCGGCCGCGCAGGGACTCGGGGACGTCGCCGTCGACGATGCGCTGGGCGAGCCCCTCGACGACGGCGGTCTTCCCGACGCCGGGCTCACCGATGAGCACGGGGTTGTTCTTGGTGCGGCGCGCGAGCACCTGGACGACGCGGCGGATCTCGGCGTCGCGGCCGATCACCGGGTCGATCCTGCCCTCGCGGGCGCGGGCGGTGAGGTCGACGCCGTACTTCTCCA
Organism: uncultured Actinomycetota bacterium; assembly: GCA_963781365.1. Lineage (GTDB taxonomy): Bacteria > Actinomycetota > Actinomycetes > Actinomycetales > Quadrisphaeraceae > Quadrisphaera. Next base: position 222,340 of record CAWAFR010000010.1, read on the forward strand.
GGGACTTGAAGGTGCCCTCCGGGTCCTGGCTGGTGACCTGCGCGCCGCCGCGCACCTCGGGCAGGGCGGTCAGCAGCGCGTCCCGCGTGGCTCCGACCCGGGCCAGCAGGGGCGCCACGGACTCCGGGCCCTCGGTGCCGGCCAGGCCGACGAGCAGGTGGTCGGCCGAGACGAAGTCGTCTCCGTGGGCCTCGCTGGCGGTGCGGGCGGCGGTGAGCGCCGCGAGGGTGGGGCGGGCGAGCTGCGGCGTGGCGACGCTGCTGCCTGACGCCGAGGGCAGGGCGGCGAGCTGCGCGCGGAGCTGGTCGCGCACCGCGGCCGGCTTCGCGCCGGTGGCGGCCAGCAGGGCGGCGGCGACGCCGTCCTGCTCGAGCAGGGCCAGCGCGAGGTGAGCTGGCAGCACCTGCGCGTGCCCGCCCTCGACGGCGCTGGAGGCGGCCGCCGCCAGCGCCTCCTGGCTCTTGGTGGTGAGCTTCAGCTCCAACGGGACCTCCGTGATCAACGACTTCAGTTGAGCCTACTCGACTCAACTCGAGCCGCCGCTGCGCCATTCCCCGGTCACAGCTGCAGACCGGCCCCCAGCACGACCTGGCGGAGGACGGCGAGCGCCAGCAGCACCACCACTCCCACCACGGGCAGGGCAGGTGCTGAGCCGGTGCGCGGCTCCGCAGCAGCGGACGCCATGAAGAGCCTCACGAAGACGAGGAAGATCCCCGAGCTGACCACGCCGAACGCCTCGAAGAGCACCACCAGCGGCTCCGCGCCACCGGCCCCCAGGAGCCCGAGGCTGAGGACGACGGCGAGCGCCGCCCCCGCGAACCACGCGAACAGCCCCAGCTGGCGCAGCTGGACCGGGTACGGGTCGCCGTCGGGCGAGGTCAGCGCGGACAGGCAACGGGTCGCGGTCCGTCCCAGCAGGTAGGTGAGCGCCCAGCCGACGACGAAGCCCAGCCAGCCCAGCCACGCGGGGGCCCGACCGGCCGCCAGGGCCGACCCGACGTCGCCGACCCCGGCGAAGGGTCCGGTGATCAGGTACCCGGCGAACTCCTGGACGCTGAGCAGCCCCGTCCACAGCCGTGCCAGCGACCAGAACCCGCTGCCGCGAGGGCGGACCGCGAGCAGCGCCAGCCCGCTGACCAGGCTGAACGCCGGTCCGGCCATCGCGGTCAGGATCCGCGTCGCAGCCCCGGCCGTGCTCTGGTCGACGCTGAAGCCGTAGACCACCGGCTCGCCGCCGAGCGCGACACCCGCGACGCCGTGCGCCAGCTCGTGCAGGGTCACCACCACGAGCGTCGCCAGGGCGAAGGCGGCCGACGACGTCACGAACCTGCTGCGAACGTGCCTCACGGCCCCATCGAAGTCCTGCCGCGGGCCCCGCGCCAGGGCCTCGGACGGCGGACGCGCGCAGTCCCGCCACCCGGTCTCGGGTGGCGGGACTGCATGATCACAGCGGGGAGGACCCGCGCAGCGAGGATCAGCTGCGCGCGGTGCTCTTCTCGTCAGCGGTCAGGTCGAGGTCGAGCGGACCGAAGCTGCCCTCGATGTCGGCGACCTCCAGCTCCGCGGTCGCGGCGATGAGCTCGAGCAGCTCGGCGTCGACCCCGGGCGCGTACTCCTCGTGGCGCGGCGGGGCGACGGTGATCGGCTCCCCGCCCTCAGGTGCCTGGCGCGGCACCGACAGGTCGGTCCCGTCGTGGGACGGCGAGGGACCGCGCAGGATCTTGCTGGCCTCGCTCAGCCCCGTGAGGTCGAAGGAGCAGTTGACGCTCTGCAGGCCCTTGTCGACCGTCGCCTTCACCTCGGGGAAGCGCTCCGCGTTGGTCTTCGGGATCGGCAGCGTCTTCTTCCAGTCGACCCCCAGCGTCTCGAGCGCCTTGGCGTAGGCGTTCTCGTGCGCCTGGTCGCGCACGATGAGGTACGCGACCGTCGAGCGGGGTCTTGGTGGCCGTCATCTCTAGATCCGGCTCCTCTGCAGGCGGCCGGTCGACCCCGAGCCGGCCCTGGGCCGACCTCTGACGAGCCGACCCGTCAGCCGGCGGAGGGCAGCGCCCGCACGCCCGTCACCGCCTGCCCCGCGTCGAGGGAGGCGAGCTCGGCCGCCGCCCACCCCGAGGCCCACCCGGCGCCGTCGAGGCTGCGCGGGCCGCGCCGGCTCACCAGGTCGGGGAAGGCCCGCGACACGGCGTCGTCGACGGCCTCGGCGCGCGCGGCCAGCACCGGGAGCAGCCGCCCGCCGTCGTCCCCGCCGTCCTCGGCGGCGCTCCGCGCGCTCGCGGAGGCCGCCTCCTCGAGCCGCTGCCCGATGCGCCGCGCGAAGGACTCCAGGTACGCCCTGCGGAACTCCGGACGCCGGGTGTGCGATCCCGGCCGCGCGTCGGCACCCGCCGCCGTCATGCCCCGCACCGCCTGCGTCAGCAGCGAGGCGAAGAGCACCTCCACCGCCGCCAGGTCGGCGGCGAAGCCGACCACGGTGGAGCATCCGAGCTGCCGCATCCACACCGCGCTGCACCGGTTGGCGCGGGCGACCGCGGCCAGCAGCGCCGCCTTCTGCCCCTCGTACGGGGTGTCGACACCGATGCGCACCCCGTCCGGCGCACCTCCGCCCCCCGTGCCCGGGTCTCCCGCCGCGAGCGCCGCCTCCAGGCTGTGACGGCTGATGAGGCTCTGCGCCGCCGCGGTGAAGGTCTCGGCCTCGGCGGGGAAGCTGGTCGACTCCGCCTTGGCGAGCAGCAGCCGCACCTTCTCGAGCAGGCGGGGGTCGACGCCGGCGGCGGGCGCTGCGGGACGGGGCGCTCCGCCCGCCCCCGCTGCCGCCTCCACGGAGGGCATCGCGACCTGCCGCTCGAGGCCGAGGGCCAGTGCGAGGGCGTCGGCGGCCACCTGGGCCCACAGCGGCGTCCAGCCGTACCGGCTCCAGCCCGGGGACCGCTGGTCAGCGCTGGCCTCGCGCAGGAACCCGGTGCTGCCCTCCCGGGCGCGGACGCCACCCGCCGCCGCCTGCTGGCTCCACCGCTGTGGGACGTCGACGGCCGGGCGCGCCGCCAGGCTCGCGCCGAGGGCCAGTGCCACCAGGGACGTCAGGTCCGGGCCGGAACGGCGACGCGCCCACCGCAGGACGTCTGCCGGCTCCCACCCCAGCCCCCAGAGCCGGTCCAGCGCCGCCAGGACGCGGGCGCGGACGAGCGCGTCGACGTCGGCCTCGGGAGCGGTGGCGACCAGCCGCTCCGCCCCCTCGGGGGAACCCTGCGCGAGGGCGTCAGCGGCTGCCGCCAGCGCTGCCTGCGCGCTCAGGGTCGGCTCGTCGGAGTCGGTACCACCGCGGCAGCCGCCGCCGGCACCGCCGTCGTCGTCACCGGCATCGCCGTCGTCGTCCTCCCACGGCTCGTCCCACGGGCCGCCCGCGTCGTCGTCGAGCTCCACCCGCCGCGGGCCCTCGGTGCATCCCGCCCGACCGCACGGGCACCCCGGGCCCCACGGGCCTCGCCACACGGATCCCACCACGCCACCTCCACGTGCGAGCCGCTCGGCTCGCTCGGGTCGAGGCTGCGGTGAGCCCCCGACAGCGGCGGACGGGCGCCGCGGAGGCTGTGGACAGCCACTCGCGGCGCCCGCCTGTGGGCGCGCAGCGGGCGCCCTCCGGCGCCCGCCGACGAAGGTCAGTGCGGGTTGTGGCTGCCCTGGCCCTGGGTGTCCTGGCGCTCCTCGGACCCGTCACCGCTCCACAGCGTGTGGTAGGTGCCCGCCTTGTCGACGCGCCCGTAGGTGTGCGCCCCGAACAGGTCGCGCTGCCCCTGCACCAGGGCCGCCGCGAGGCGCTGCCGGCGCAGGCCGTCGTAGTAGGCCAGGGCGCTGGAGAAGCCCGGCACCGGGACGCCGAGGCGCACCGCGGTGGCCACCACGCGGCGCCAGGAGTCCTGCGCGTCGGAGACGGCCTGGGCGAAGTAGTCGTCCAGCAGCAGGGACGCCAGGTGCGCGTCCTTGTCGTAGGCGTCCTTGATGCGGTTGAGGAACTGCGCGCGGATGATGCAGCCGCCGCGCCAGATCGTCGCCATCATGCCCTTGTCGACGTCCCAGCCGTACTGCTCCGACCCGGCGTTGATCATGTCGAAGCCCTGGGCGTAGGCCACCACCTTGGAGGCGTACAGCGCGTCGCGGACGGCGTCGACGAAGCCCTCGGCCTCCGCGGCGTCCAGCTGCCCGCTCGGACCGGCCAGCGACCCCGCGGCCTGCACGGCCTTCCGCTGGTCGACGGACCCCGACAGGGACCGCGCGAAGACCGCCTCGGCGATGCCGGTGGTGGGGATGCCCAGCTCCAGCGCCGTCTGCACCGTCCAGCGGCCGGTGCCCTTCTGCTCGGCGGCGTCGACGATCACGTCGACGAGGGCCTTCCCCGTCTCGGCGTCGGTCTTGGCGAGCACGGTGGCGGTGATCTCGATGAGGAACGACTCCAGGTCGCCCTCGTTCCACTGCCGGAACACGTCGGCGAGCTCGGCGGGCGAGAGGTCCAGGCCCTGGCGCAGCAGGTCGTACGCCTCGGCGATGAGCTGCATGTCGGCGTACTCGATGCCGTTGTGCACCATCTTCACGAAGTGCCCGGCCCCGTCGGGGCCGACGTAGGTGCAGCAGGGCGTGCCGTCGACGTCGACGGCGATCGACTCCAGGATCGGGCCGAGCGCCTCGTAGGACTCCTTGGAGCCGCCGGGCATGATGCTCGGCCCGTTCAGGGCGCCCTCCTCCCCGCCGGAGACCCCGGTGCCGACGAAGTGCAGGCCCTTCTCCCGCAGCGCCTTCTCACGGCGGCGGGTGTCGTCGAAGTGGGCGTTGCCGCCGTCGATGACGATGTCGCCCTCCTGCAGCAGGGGGACGAGCTCGTCGATGACGGCGTCGGTCGGCTTCCCGGCCTTCACCATGATCATCACTCGGCGCGGCTGCTTCAGCGACGCGACGAACGACTCCAGGTCGGTGGAGGCCACGAAGTCGCCCTCGTCACCGAACTGCTCGACCAGCTCGTCGACGCGGCTCTGCGTCCGGTTGTGCAGCGCCGTGACGTGCCCGTGGCGGGCGAAGTTGCGGGCGAGGTTGCGGCCCATGACCGCGAGGCCGGTGACGCCGATGTCCGCGCGCGCCGCGTCCTGCTGGGAGTTGTCTGCCATGGGTCGATCCTGCCCGGCACCGCCGAGGTGCCGCCAGCCGCTCCCCGCGCGCCGGCGCCCCGGGTCACACCTGATCATGGTGGCCGAGACCCCCGGTCGCGCCCGACGACCGCGAGGGGACGCCGAGGGCACCGGGGGTGGCATGAGCAGCGCGCTGCTGCTGGTCGTCGCGCTGCTCGCGCTGACCGCCGTCGTCGTCGCCCCGGGCCGCAGGGGCCGGACGCCGCGCAGGGACCTCGACGGCCGTGACCGCCGCGACGGCGAGAGGACCGGCCTCACCCCCGCGGTGGCCGCGCTCGGCGCGCTGGCAGCGCTCGGGCTGCTCCCGCCGCTGTCGGCCGGTGGTCCGGGAGCGGTGGCCGCGGGGGTCGCGGCGGCGGTGACCGCCACCGCCCTCGCCGTCCTGCAGATGCGCCTGCTGCGCCGCCGCCTGGTCACGTCGGCGGTGCGGTCCTGGCTCGACCTCGCCAACGGCGTGCCCGCGGGCCTGGGCCTGGTGTGGGCGTTCGCGGTGGGACCGCTGTCCCGGGCCACGGGCGCCTCCGAGGCGCTGGCCACGGCGCAGCTCGCCCCGCTGGGCCTGCTCTGGCTGTGCCTGACCTTCTGCGCCACCAGCACGCTCCTCGTGCGGCCCGCGGACCGGCGCATGGTGCTGGTCACCGCCGCCAGCGCCCTGGCCCTGGGTGCGGAGGTCACGGGCGTCGCCGCCGCCGGGGGGTCAGGGTGGGGTGAGCCGGTGGTCGGGGTCCTGCGCGCGGGCGCCGCGCTCCTGGTCGCCGCGGCGGCCCTGCGGACCGACGAGCACGAGGCGCGGCAGGCGGAGGAGAGCGCCGTCGAGATCGTCATCGCCCCGGTGGCGCTGACCTGCGAGAGCATCGCCCTGCTGGCGTGGCACCTGGTCTCGCCGCTGCCGGTGGCCGCGGCCTGGGCTGCGCTGGCCGCGGTGGTGCTGACCACCGTCAAGACCGTCGTCGTGTTCCAGCAGCTCGACGCGCTGAACAGCCTGCGCGCGCAGGCGATGACGGACGCCCTGACCGGCCTGGGCAACCGGCGCGCGCTGGAGAGCGCGCTCGGCGTCGTCGACGACGTCGCCGCGCGGGCCCGGTCCACAGCGCTCGTGGTCATCGACCTCGACCGCTTCAAGGCCGTCAACGACACCCACGGGCACGGCGCGGGCGACGAGCTGCTGGTGGAGCTCGCCCACCGCCTCCGGGAGGCTCCCGCCGACGGGGAGGTGGCCGTGCGGCTCGGCGGCGACGAGTTCGCCCTCGTGCTGCCGGGCGCCTCCCTCGAGACCGCCCGCACCCGGGCTCAGGCGGCGGTGGAGGCCTTGGGGCGGCCGGTCCGGCTGGGAGCGGTCGAGGCGCGCGTCGGTGCCAGCGCCGGCGTCGCCGTCGTCCCGCTGCACGCGGCGTCGGCGGACGCCCTGCGAGAGGCGGCCGACGCCGCGATGTACGAGGCCAAGCGCCGCGGCGGAGTCGTGGTCGCGCAGCCCGTCGGCCCCCCGGCGGCTGCGCCGCGGGCGGAGCGGCGGGCCGGGGAGCGCCGGCGGGTCAGTTGAGGGCGCGGGTGCCTGCGGGGAGGACGCCTCCGGCGAGCAGCTCGGCGGCGGCGTCCTGCAGGGCGGTCAGCGCGACCCGCTGCGTGAACGGGCCGGTCGAGACGCGGGCGACGCCGAGCGCCTCCAGCTCGCGGACCGGCAGGCTGACCCCCGGGATCGCGATGAGCGTCACGACGCCGCGCCCCAGCTCGCCGACGACGGCCTCGACGTGCTCGCGCTGCGCCAGCCGCGGGATAAAGACGACGGGCGCCCCGGCCTCCAGGTAGGCCTTGGAGCGCTTGAGGGCCTCCGCCAGGGTGTCGTCGGCGCTCTGCCCCTCGGGGGCGCGGACGAAGGCGTCGGTGCGGGCGTTGAGCACGAAGCCCTCGACACCGGCGTCGCGGGCCGCGCGCAGGCTCGCCTCGACGGCGGCGACCGCCTCGTCGAGGGGCTTCAGCTGGTCCTCGAGGTTGCCGCCGACGGCGCCCGCGGCGATGGCGCGGCGGGTGGTCTCCCCCGCGTCGCCGTAGCCGGCCTCCATGTCCATCGTCACCGGCACGTGGACGGCGCTGGCGATCCTGGCGACCATGTCGAGGTGCAGGTCGAGGGGGATCTGCTCCCCGTCGTCGTACCCGAAGGTCGCGGCGATGCCGTGGCTCGGGGTGGCGATGGCGCGGGTGCCCTCCAGCGCTGCGACGGCCTTCGCGGAGACGACGTCCCACGCGTTGGCGAGCACGAGGATCTCCGGGGCGCGGTGGAGGTCGAGCAGGGTCTTCGCCTGGGCTGCGAGCGCAGCGTTCGAGGTCACGTGCGACGACGCTATCCGGGGCCCCGGCGCCCGTCGACCCCGCTCAGGCCAGGCGCTGCTCGATGTTCGCCACGCGGCTGTCCAGGCCCGCGAGCGAGGCGCGCACCACCAGCAGGTCGTCGTGGACGTCGCCCAAGCGGTCTTCGAGGCGCTCGAAGCGCGCGTCGATCCGGTCGAACTGCCCGGCCACGTCTCCGAACCTCCCGTTCATCGAGGTCTCCAGCGAGGCGATGCGCACCCCCATCGTGGCCGAGGTCAGCGCCCGTCCGCTGCGGCTGTCCACAGGGTGCCCCCTGGCGGGTGCGGGCACCAGGGCCCGCACCCGCCGAGGGTTGGACAGCGCTGAGTCATTGCTGAGTCAGTGCTGGGTCAGCGCTCCGCGGTGACGGCGTCGAGGGCGGCGACGTCGTCGGCAGACAGCTCGACGTCGACGGCGGCGTTCTCCCGGATGCGCGACGGCGTCGTCGACTTGGGCAGCGGCAGCACGCCCTTCTCCAGCAGGTACCGGATGGCCACCTGCGCGGGGGTGAGGCCGGTGCGCTTCGCGACGTCGGCGAGCACCTCGTCGTCCAGCAGCCCTCCGGTGGCCAGCGGGGAGTAGCCCTCCACCAGGACGTCGTGCGCCGCGCACCAGGCGGTGGTCTCGGCCTGGGTGTTGCCGACGAACCAGCGGATCTGGTTGGCGTGGGGGACGACGTCGGTGTGCGCGACGAGGTGCTCCAGGTCGTCGACGGAGAAGTTGCTGACGCCGATGGATCGGGTCTTGCCGGCCTCGAGCAGCTCCTCGAAGACCTTCCAGACCTCGACGTTGCCGTCGCGGTGGTCCGAGCCCATGTCGGTCCACGGCCACGGGGCGTGGATCAGGTACAGGTCGACGACGCCGAGGTCGAGGTCCCGGCTGGAGGCGGCGAACGCCTCGCGCGCCCCGGCCGCGGTCTTCGTCTCGGCGGGCAGCTTGGTGGTGATGAAGACGTCGTCGCGGTCGACGCCGGAGTCGCGGACGGCGCGGCCGACGCTGGCCTCGTTGCCGTACGCCTTCGCGGTGTCGATGTGGCGGTAGCCGGCCTCCAGCGCGGTGCGCGTGGAGTCGTACGCCTCGGCGCCGTCGGGGATCTGCCAGGTGCCGAACCCGATCTTCGGGATGGTGACGCCGTTGGACAGGGTGAACGTGTCAGTCAGTGCGGGCATCCCTCCACCCTGCTCCTGCCCTCCGACACCCGCGACCCCACCCCGTCC
>CAWAFR010000011.1:0-40155 GCA_963781365.1 uncultured Actinomycetota bacterium
GTCTCGCCCGTCCAGCGCGGCGAGCACCCGGTCGCAGGTGAGCACCCCCACGGCCAGCACCCTCTGCCGCGCCTCGGAGGCCACCGGCAGCGCGTGGCCCGCGGCGGCGCGCGCCAGGCGCGCGGGCAGGTGCGGATCGTCGCTGGTCAGGCCCACCACGGACGGCACGAGCAGGGCCAGGCCGGACCGCGCGTCGTCGGAGGTGAGGTCGTTGACGAACCGCGCCGCGGTGGCCAGCAGCGGGTGCGTGCACGCGGGGTGGTCGCTCCAGCGCTCCCCCGCCAGGTAGGAGGCCATCTCCATGAAGCAGGCGCCGCGACGGGGGCTGCGGTGTCGGCCCGCTGAGAGGACGGGCACCGCTTCGGGCGCGGCAGGTGGGAACGTGGCAGGAGGGAACACCGGGACACCTCCGCGCATCGGGGCTGGGACGTCATCGTGCACCCGGAGGGGCGGCCTCGGCCAGCCCTCGCGCCACCTGCCGGGCGTGGCGGTGGGCGCGGACCTAGGGTCGGTGCGTGAGCACCCAGGGCCCGGCCCTCGACGAGCGGGGACACCCCGAGCACAGCGCCCCCGGCGTCTACTCCCAGCCGGGGCAGGAGTTCACCCGCGACACCCGGTACATCACCGACCGCGTGCTGGCCGGCGCCGACGCGGTGGAGGGCCCGGCCCGGGGCGAGTGGCCCGTCGAGGCCGGCCGCTACCGCCTCGTCGTCGGCCCGCGCGTGCCCCTGGGCCAACCGCGCGATCATCGTGCGCCGCCTGCTCGGCCTCGAGGACGCGATCTCCATGGGTGTGTGCGGGCCCGACCCACGACGAGCGCAGCTGGACCTTCGACCTCGACCCCGGCGGGCGTCGACCCGGTGCTGGCGATCGAGCGGCTGCAGGAGGCCTTCTTCGCGCGCTTCCCGGACTACCCGCGGGGCATCACCGTGCCGGCGATGGTCGACGTCCCCAGCGGCCAGGTCGTCACCAACGACTACCCGCAGATGACGCTCGACTTCTCGACGCGAGTGGACGCGCGCACCACCGCGACGGGCGCGCCCGACCTGTACCCCGAGGCGCCGCCGCGACGAGATCGACGAGGTCATGCGAGCGCGTCTTCACCGACGTCAACAACGGCGTCTACCGCTGCCGGCTTCGCCGGCGTCGCAGGAGCGCGTACGAGGCGCGCGTACGACCGCCTGTTCACCGGCCTGGACTGGCTTGAGCGAGCGGCTGGCAGACCAGCGCTACCTGGTGGGCGACACCATCACCGAGGCCGACGTCCGCCTGTTCACCACGCTCGCCCGCTTCGACGCCGTCTACCACGGCCACTTCAAGTGCAACCGCAGCAAGCTCACCGAGATGCCGGTGCTGTGGGCGTACGCCCGCGACCTGTTCCAGACGCCGGGGTTCGGCGACACCACCGACTTCGCCCAGATCAAGGCGCACTACTACCTGGTGCACCGCGACATGAACCCGACCGGCATCGTCCCGGCGGGGCCGGACCCGTCCGGGTGGCTGCACCCCCACCGCCGCGAGCAGCTCGGCGGCCGGCCCTTCGGCGACGGCACGCCCCCGCAGGCCCCGCCGGCCGCGGAGCGCGTCCCCGCCGCGGCGACGCCGCTCCCGGCCCCCGCGCCGCAGCGGAGCTGACCGGGTGGCGCGCTCGCGCCGCACCGCGGTGCTCCCCGCCGCACCCACGTCGGTGCGCGCCGCGCGACGGGTGGCCACCGAGCACCTGCTCGCCGCCGGCACGGGCCCGGCACTGGTGGAGAGCGCCGTCCTGGTCGTCTCCGAGCTGGTGACGAACGCCGTGCGCCACGCCGGCGGCAGCGAGCTCGAGCTGCTGCTGGAGGCCGACGGCGCCTCCGCCTCGGTCGGGGTCCGCGACGCCTCACCGGTCAGCCCGGCGCTGGTGGAGGCCTACGACGGCGGCGGACGTGGGATGGTCGTCGTCGCCGCCCTGGCGGAGCGCTGGCACGTGGAGCAGCTGCCGACCGGCAAGGTGGTCTGGGCCCACCTGCGCGACGGCTGAGCCCGCACAGCGGCCGGTCAGTGGCCGGTCAGTGGCCGGTCAGCGGCCGGTCAGCGGCCGGTCAGTGCGAGGAGAGGGCGACCAGGCGCGCCGAGCCTGCCGCCAGGGTGTCCCAGGGCCCGTCGAGCTCCAGCACCGCTGCGGCGCCCGTGGGCAGGCCCGCGCGCGCCCCGGCCACGGCGGCCGGGTCGGAGCCCTGCCCCGCGAGCGCCGCGGCGGCGCCGGACAGGACCGGCTCGTGCCCGACGACGAGCAGGGAGGTGACCTCCTCGGGCAGCCCGGCGACGAGGTGCACCAGGGCCTGGGGCGAGGTCTCGTACAGGCCGGGCTCCTCGCGCACGGTGCCGGGGTGCAGCCCGGGGGCCATGGCCTCCCAGGTCTGCGCGGCGCGGGCCGCGTGGGAGACCAGCACGAGCGCCGGGGAGCCCAGGCCCCGGTCGGCGAGCCAGGCGGCCGTGGCGGCTGCCTGCTCGACGCCCCGGGGGGCCAGCTCGCGGGAGCCGTCGAGGCCGTCGGCGGCGCTGCTGCGCGCCTTCCCGTGCCGCACGAGCACGAGCACGAGGACGCGCGCAGCGGCCACCGTCAGCGACCGGTCAGGCGCCGACGGCGTGCACGCCGCCGTCGACGTGGACGATCTCCCCGGTGGTCTTGGGGAACCAGTCGGACAGCAGCGCCACGCAGGCCTGCGCCGGGGGCACCGGGTCCTTCACGTCCCACGCGAGCGGCGCGCGCTCGCTCCAGACGCTCTCGAAGGCCTCGAAGCCGGGGATGGCCTTGGCGGCGGTGGTGCGCACGGGGCCCGCGGCGACGAGGTTGCAGCGCACGCCGTCCTTGCCGAGCTCGCGGGCCAGGTAGCGGCTGACGGACTCGAAGGCCGGCCTTGGCCACGCCCATCCAGCCGTACACGGGCCAGGCCAGGGAGGCGTCGAAGGTGAGGCCGACGACGCCCGCGCCCGGTGCGAGCAGCGGGCGGGCGGCCACGACGAGCGCCTGGAGGCTGAACGCGGAGACCTGCAGCGCCGTGGCCACGTCGGGCCACTCGGCGGTGAGGAACGCCGTCGCCCATCGTGCGACTGCGGGGCGAAGCCGATGGAGTGGACGACGCCGTCGAGCTGCGCGTCGGGGCCGAGGTGCTCGGTGACCCGCCCGGCCAGGGCGGCGAGGTCCTCGCTGCTGGACACGTCGAGCTGCACCACCGGCGCGGGCTGCGGGAGCCGGCGGGAGATCACCTCGGTGATGCGCATCTGGCGGCCGAAGGAGCTGAGGACGACGGTGGCGCCCTGCTCCTGCGCGAGCCTCGCCACGTGGAAGGCCATCGAGGTGTCCGTCAGGACCCCCGTGACCAGCAGGCGCTTGCCCTCCAAGAGACCAGCCATCAGTGCCCCATCCCCAATCCTCCGTCGACCGGGACGACCGCCCCGCTGATGTACCCGGCCGCGTCCGAGGCCAGGAAGACCACGACGCCGGCGACCTCCTCGGCGGCGCCGAAGCGGCCCGCCGGGATGGCCGCGCGGTAGGAGGCCTGCTGCGCGTCCGGCAGCGCCTCCGTCATGGCGGTGCTGATGTACCCGGGTGCCACGACGTTGGCGGTGATGCCGCGGCCGCCCAGCTCCCGGGTCAGCGAGCGCGCGAGGCCGACCAGCGCCGCCTTGCTCGCCGCGTAGCTCGTCTGGCCGGGCGATCCGTACATGCCGACCACGCTGCCGATGAGCACGACGCGGCCCCGCTTGAGCCGCACCATCCCCTTGGCGGCGCGGCGCACGCAGCGGTGGGCCCCGCCGAGGTTGGTGCCGACGACGACGTCGAAGTCGTCGTCGGTGGCGCGCAGCACCAGCTGGTCCCGCGTGGTGCCGGCGTTGGCCACCAGCACCTCGACCGGCCCGTGCTCGGCCTCGGCGCGCGCGAAGGCGGCGTCGACGGACGTGGTGTCCGTCACGTCGCACTGCACCGCCAGGGCTCCCTGGGGCACGTCGTCCGGGCTGCCGGTGCGGTAGGTGCCGACCACGCTGTCCCCGGCAGCGACGAACGCCGCGGCGATCGCCCTCCCGATGCCCCGGTCAGCCCCGGTCACCAGCACGCTGCGCCCCTGCGCCACCGCACACCTCCCGATCGGCGCCCTGCGCCTGCGTCGTCGTCACCGCAGGTCGACTGCAGGACGCCTGCACGGTACCGGCACCCGTTCAGCACCGGACCCGGGCCCGAACGGACGTACCGTGGAGGCGTGGCACGCACCCCGGCCCGCCGAGACGGGTCGAGCACCCCCTCGATCACCTCCGTCGGCCGCTCGCACCAGCAGGACATCAACTCGCGGATGGCGCGGTACGCCCTCGCGATGGCCATCCGCACGGCCTGCTTCATCCTCATCTTCGTCCTGCCCTCGCCGTGGCGGTGGGTCGCGGGCGGGGGCGCGCTGCTGCTGCCCTACGTGGCCGTGCTGATCGCCAACGCCGGCCGCGAGCGCCTGCCCGTCGCCTGGGGAACCGGCCGCACCAGGCGCCCCGTCGAGTCCCCCGTCGACGACGCGGAGGCCCCGCCGGCGGTCCCCCAGGCCGTCATGCCGGTCCAGGTGGTGCGCGGCGAGACGGTGGAGCACGGCGGCGGCGGCGCCGAGAGGGCCGACAGCGCTGACCGGGCCGACCGGGTCGACCGGGCTGACGCGTCCGGCGCCGGTTCCGGGGACGGGACCCCGCGGCGCGGCCACGCAGCGTGACCCCGCTGGGCCGGTCGGGGGCACCGCAGACCCGTCGGTGACCCCCCTGGGCGACCGCGGCCCGTGCGCTCGCCCGGTCGGGGGCAGTCTGGGCCGCGCGCGACACGTCCCCCCGTCGGGTCGCGCGGCGCCGGGCGGCCCCCACCGCCCGGCGCCCCCTCCTGGCGGTCCCGGGTCGGCCCCGTGGCCGTGCCCGTCGGCTCCGGTCGGCTCTCGGACGGTTCCCGGTCGACTCACGGCAACCCCCGCGCCGTCTGGGGTTCCCCGGGAGGCCGGGCGGGTGCGACCATGGGGCCATGGCCGCTGAGCTGCACGAGCCCGAACCTGATCTGGTCTGCAGCGCACGGGGGTGCCGCCACCGCGCGGAGCACGCCCTGCGGTGGAACAACCCCCGCCTGCACACGGTCGAGCGGCGCAAGACGTGGCTGGCCTGTGACGAGCACCGGGAGCACCTGTGCGCGCACCTGCAGGTCCGGGGCTTCCTGCGCGAGGTGGAGGCGGTGGCGCCGCTGCCCCTCGTGGCGCAGCGCAGTGCCTGAGCACCACCTGAGCACCAGCCGCTGACCCGGGCGGTCGGCTCGAGCCGCGGCTCGGGCGGGCCGCCCGGCGCCGTACCGTGGTGAGGTGCACCGGCTGCTGCTCCAGCGGCGATGGCTGAGGGCGATCGCGCTCGCAGCGCTGTTCACCCTCGCGTGCCTGGCGCTGGCGCACTGGCAGTGGGACCGGCGCACCGGGAAGGTGGCGGCGATCCACCTGGTGCAGGAGAACTACGACCGCCGGCCGGTGGCCCTCGACGCGGTGCTGCCACCGGGGTCGGGAGCCCTGCCCGCGAGCCTCACGTGGACGCCCGTCACCGTCACCGGCACCTACCTGCCCCGGGCCACCCTGGTGGTCCGCCACCGCACGCACGGCGACGACGGCTTCGGCTACCAGGTCCTCGTGCCGCTGCGCCTGGCCGACGGGCGCGTCCTCGTCGTCGACCGCGGCTGGGTGCCCCCCGACACCGCGGGATCCGTCGACGACCCGTCGGCGGTGCCCGCGCCCCCCGGCGGCACCGTCACCGCGGTGGTGCACCTGCGCCCCGCGGAGCCGGTCGACGGGCGCAGCGCCCCCCGGGCCAGGTCCAGGCGATCGACCTGGCCGGGTCGGTGGCCGCCGGGGTCGCGGCCTCCGGGGCCGACGGCGCGTCCGCTGCACCGTCCCTGGTCACCGGGGCCTACGGCCAGCTGGTGAGCGAGGACCCGGCGCCCGCCCAGGCGCCGGCGGCGGCGCTGGACCCGAGCCTGGACGAGGGACCGCACCTGGGGTACACGGTGCAGTGGCTGCTGTTCGCCGTCGGCGCCTGGGTGTTCCTGGTCGTCCACCTGCGCCGAGCCGCCTACGACGCCGACGTCGCCGCGGGCCGCCGGGCCCCCCGCGCCGAGCTCGTCCTGCACGACCCGAACCGCCGACCGAGCGACGAGGAGGTCGAGGACGCCGCCGTCGAGCTGATGCTCGTGCAGGCGCGGGAGGCCTCGCGCCGCCAGCTCGACCGCCGCGGCTAGCGCGCAGGCGGGTCAGGCCGCCAAGGGGCCGTCGGAGAACTGGGTGCGGTGCAGGTCGGCGTACAGGCCGCCGCGCGCCAGGAGCTCGGCGTGGCGGCCGCGCTCGACGACGCGTCCGCCGTCGACGACGCAGATGACGTCGGCGCTGCGCACCGTGGAGAGGCGGTGGGCGATGACGATGCTCGTGCGCCCGACCAGCGCCGCGTCGAGCGCCTGCTGCACGGCCACCTCGGACTCGCTGTCCAGGTGCGCGGTGGCCTCGTCGAGGACGACGACGCTGGGCGCGCGCAGGAGCAGCCGCGCCAGGGCGACGCGCTGCTTCTCCCCGCCGGAGAGGCGGTGGCCGCGGTCTCCGACGACCGTGTCGAGGCCCTGCGGGAGGCCGCGGACCACCCCGTCGGCCCGCGCCGCGGCGAGGGCGTCCCACAGCTCGGCCTCGGTGGCCTCCGGGCGGCCGTAGGCGAGGTTGACGCGCACCGTGTCGTGGAAGAGGTGGGCGTCCTGGCTGACCACCCCCACCCGGCGCCGCAGGTCGGCCTGCGCGGCGTCCCGCACGTCGACGCCGCCCACCCGCACGGAGCCGCCCCGCGCCCCGCCGGCACCGTCGGCGTCGGCGTCGTAGAGGCGGGCCACCAGGGAGGCGATGGTCGTCTTCCCGGCGCCGCTGGGTCCCACGAGCGCCAGCACCTGCCCGGCCTCGACCCTCAGGGAGACCCCGCGCAGCACCGGCGGGTCCTCCCCGCTGCGGCCGGGCGGTCGGACCCGGCGCCGTCGGGGTCCTCCAGGGAGGCCAGCGAGCCCCCGGCGGGGTAGGTGAAGGTCACGTCGCGCAGCTCGACGGAGAGGGGACCGTCCGGCAGGGCCGTCGGGTGCTCCGCGTCGCGCACCGCCGGCGCCAGGTCGAGGACCTCGAAGACCCGCTCGAAGGACACCAGCGCCGTCATCACGTCGACCTGCACGTTGGACAGCCCGGTGATGGGCCCGTAGAGGCGTCCCAGGAGCGCGGCGAGGGCCACCAGCGAGCCGGTGGTGACCGCACCGCTGATCGCGAGCCAGCCGCCGACGCCGTAGACCATGGCGGTCGCCAGGGCTGCCAGGGCGGTGAGCCCGGCGAAGAAGGCGCGGCTCGACAGCGCCGTGCGGACCCCGTTCTCGCGGACGGCGGCGGCACGGTCGCGGAACTGCTCGGACTCCGTGCGGGGGTCGCCGTAGGTCTTCACCAGCAGCGCCCCGGCGACGCCGAACCGCTCGGTCATCCGGTTGCCCAGGTCGGCGTTGCGGCGCATCCCCTCGCGCCGCAGCCCCGCGAGGCGGCGCCCGACGCGGCGGGCGGGCAGCAGGAAGCCGGGCACGAGGACGAGGGCCAGCAGCGTCACCTGCCAGCTCAGGACGAACATCGCGGTCAGGACGGCGAGCAGGGTGACCGCGTTGGACAGGATCCCCGAGGCCGTGGCGGTGAACGCCTGCTGGGCCCCGACGACGTCGCTGTTCAGCCGCGAGACCAGGGCTCCGGTCTGGCTGCGGGTGAAGAAGCCGATCGACTGCTGCTGCACGTGCTCGAAGACGCTGCTGCGCAGCTCGTAGATCAGGCTCTCCCCGATGCGGGCGGAGAGCCAGCGCTGCACCAGGGAGATGGCCGCCTCACCGAGGGCGATGACGGCGACCAGCAGCGCCAGGACCACCACCACGCGCCGGTCTCCGACGCGCACCCCGCCGTCGATGAGCTGGCGCAGCAGCAGGGGCGGGACGGCGACGAGCACGCCGTCGACCACCACGAGGGCGGTGAAGAGCGCCAGCTCCCGCCGGTGCGGCCCGGCCAGCGCGGCGACGCGCCGCAGGGTGCCCGGTGCCAGGCGGTGCTCGGTGACACCGCCGTCGCGGCTGAAGGACCGCATCGCCGTCCAGCCGCTGGTCGAGCTCACCGGACCGTCACCTCCCGGCGCCCCCGCGGGGCCGGGAGGTCCTCGCGCGTCCCCGGCAGCGGGCCGCCGTGCTGCTCCAGCGGCTCCGCTGCGGGGTCACGGACGTCTCCTGCGGTCTCAGCCGGCCTTGAGCGCGCCGCGCGTCGCGCCGCCGCGGCTGCGCAGCGACACGTCGCTCTCGGACAGGATGCGGTGCACGAAGCCGTACGAGCGTCCCGTCTCGGCCGCCAGCGCCCGGATGCTGGCGCCCGAGGCGTACTTCGCCTTCAGGTCGTCCGCCAGCGTCGTGCGCTCGCCCCCGGTGATGCGGGCGCCCTTCTTGATCACTGCGTTGTCGCTCACGGTGCTGCCTCCTGCGTCGTCCTCGACCAGTCCCCTGCTGGCCGCGCCCGTCTCCGGGACGACCATGGTGCGCCCCATCGTGCGACGGCGCCGCTCCGGGGTCCACTGCAACCGATCTTGCGCCCCGCAGGGCGATCCCGCGACGGGAGGGGGGCCGACCGCCCCGCCGGGCCGCTCACGGGGCTGCCCGACGGGCTGCTCACGGGCCCCCGCGGGAGGCTCAGGCCAGGGACACCAGCTCGGCGTACTCCGGGCTCCAGAGGTCCTCCTGGCCGTCCGGGAGCAGGACGACGCGCTGGGGCTCCAGGGCCAGCACCGCGCCCTCGTCGTGCGTCACGAGGACGACAGCGCCCTCGTAGCGCCGCAGCGCGTCGAGCACCTCCGCGCGGCTGGCCGGGTCGAGGTTGTTCGTGGGCTCGTCGAGCAGCAGGACGTTCGCCGCGCTCACCACGAGCATCGCGAGGGCCAGGCGCGTCTTCTCCCCGCCGGAGAGGACCCCGGCGGGCTTGTGCACGTCGTCGCCGATGAACAGGAACGAGCCGAGCACGCTGCGCACGCCGGTGTCGTCGAGGTCGGGCGAGGCGGAGCGCATGTTCTCCAGCACCGAGCGCGCGACATCGATCGTCTCGTGCTCCTGGGCGTAGTAGCCCAGGCGCAGGCCGTGTCCGGGGACGACGGCCCCGGTGTCGGGCACCTCCACCCCGCCCAGCAGGCGCAGGAGCGTGGTCTTCCCCGCGCCGTTGAGCCCCAGCACGACGACCTTGCTGCCCTTGTCGATCGCCAGGTCGACCCCGGTGAAGATCTCCAGCGAGCCGTACGACTTGCTCAGGTGCTCCGCGGTCAGCGGGGTCCGCCCGCAGGCCGCCGGGGAGGGGAAGCGGAGCTTGGCGACGCGGTCGGACTGGCGCACGTCCTCCAGGCCCGCGACGAGCTTCTCGGCGCGCTTGGCCATGTTCTGCGCCGCGACGGCCTTCGTGGCCTTGGCGCGCATCTTGTCGGCCTGGGCCATCAGGGTGCCGGCCTTCTTCTCGGCGTTGGAGCGCTCGCGCTTGCGGCGCTCCTCGTCGATGCGCCGCTGGTCGAGGTACAGCTTCCAGCCGACGTTGTACAGGTCGAGCTGGGAGCGGTTGGCGTCGAGGTGGAACACCTTGGTCACCACCGCCTCGAGCAGGCCGACGTCGTGGCTGATGACCACCAGGCCGCCGGTGTAGGTCCGCAGGTGGTCGCGCAGCCAGACGATGGAGTCGGCGTCGAGGTGGTTGGTGGGCTCGTCGAGCAGGAGCACCTCGGCGTCGGAGAAGAGGATCCGCGCGAGCTCCACGCGGCGGCGCTGGCCGCCGGACAGGGTGCCCAGGGGCTGGGCGAGCACCCGGTCGGGCAGGTTGAGGTTCGCCGCGATGCGGTGGGCCTCGGCCTCCGCGCCGTAGCCGCCGGCGGCGGTGAAGCGCGCCTCGAGGCGGGAGTAGCGGTCCATGGCGCGGTCGCGGACCGCCGGGTCGTCCCCCGCCATCTCCGCCTCGGCGGTGCGCATCTTCGCGACGACGGCGTCGAGCCCCCGCGCGGCGAGGACGCGCGCGATGGCCGACTGCTCGAGGTCACCGGTGCGCGGGTCCTGCGGGAGGTAGCCCACCGGCCCGTCGGAGGTCACGGAGCCGCCGGCGGGCTGGGCCTCGCCCGAGAGGACGCGGGTCAGGGTCGTCTTGCCGGCTCCGTTGCGCCCCACCAGTCCCACGCGGTCGCCGCGGCCGACGCGGAACGACGCCCCCGAGACCAGGAGGCGGGCGCCGGCGCGGAGCTCGACGTCAGTCGCTGTGATCATGTCCTGCCCAGTGTAGGTGCTCCCGGGACCACCCTCCGGGCTCCCGCACCGGGCCGGACGTCTGCCAGGGTGTCCCCGTGGCCTCTGCTGCTGTGCTCCCGAACCCCGCGTCCCCCTCGTCGCGGCGCCTCGTGCTCGCCGACCTCGTGCCCGCGGTCGCGTCCTCCACGCGCGTGCGCGACGTGCTCCTCGTTCTCGGCGGCGCGCTGCTCACCGCAGCGCTCGCGCAGGTGGTGGTGCCGCTGGGCTTCACCCCGGTGCCGATCACGGGCCTGACGCTGGCGCTCGTGCTGGTGGCCGCCTCGCTGGGCCCGGTGCGCGGGCTCAGCTCGATGGCGCTGTACCTCGTCCTGGGCGCCGTGGGCCTGCCGTTCTACGCCGACGCCTCCAGCGGCCTGCACGTCGTCGTCGGCGCCACGGGCGGCTACATCGTCGGGTGCGTCCCCGCCGCGTTCTTCATCGGCCTCGCCGCCCGCCGCGGAGCGGACCGCCGCTGGCTCTCCGCAGTGCCCCTCTTCGTCGCCGGGCAGCTCGTGGTCTTCGCGGTCGGCGTGCCGTGGCTCGCGGCCGTCGGCGGGTACTCCGCGGCGGAGGCGGTCGCGCTGGGCTTCACCCCGTTCCTGCTCGGGGGCCTGGTCAAGGCCGTCGTCGCCGGCCTCGCCCTCCCGGGCGCCTGGAAGCTCGCAGCGCGCCTGCGCTGACCCCCGTCAGGAGGTCTGGCCGGCGTCCGCGCAGGCCGTCTGCAGCTGCTCCACCTGGCCGTCGTCGAGGCCGCCCTCCTGGCCGAGCACGCGGTCGGCGGTGTCGACGACGTCGCCCTGCACCCCGGCGGCCTTCGCGGTGGCGACGACCCTTCGCAGGGTCGTGAGGTCTGAGTCGCTGACCCTCCCGTCGGCCACCAGGCCGCAGACCTGCGTCAGCGCAGCCCTCTGCGCGGCGCTGACGGCCGCGGAGCTGGCGCCGTCACCGGCGGCGGAGGCGACGTCGCCGACCGCGGAGCACCCGCCGAGCGCGCCGGCCAGCAGGAGTGCTCCGACCGCCAGGGTGGTCGCCCTGCGGCGTGGGTTCCTCACCGCAGCAGGGTGCCACGCCGACCTGAGCCGGAGCGGGAGGACGACGCGTCGACAGCTCAGTCCTGCTGGTCGACCCGGACCCGCACGCAGCGCGCGCGGCGGGCGACGTCGTCGAGCACCCGGCGGCGCGGGTCGACGACGTCGAGCAGCGGACCGCGCGGCAGCGCCCGGACGTCCGGCGGCGCTCCCACGAGGACGTCGTCGACGAGCTGGCGGTCACCGCCGGGCACGACCACCTCGACGCTCGCAGCGGCCCGGCCCAGCAGCGCCGCCAGGCCGGAGGAGGCGGCGACGACGAGCCCGTCGGCCTGGTTCGCGCGGCGGCGGGCGTAGCGCTGCTGGCTCCACCCGCCCGCCGCGGTGCGCGACTGGACGTAGCGCGTGCCGCCGGAGGAGTCGAGCACCGCGCCCCCGCGGGCGAGCCCCACGGCCCAGCCGCCGCGGCGCACGAGCACGAGCAGCGCCGTGCGCGGCCGGGCGGCGTGCGCCGCCAGGGCGCCGACGCCGCCCCCTGGCGGCAGCGGCGGCCAGGGGACCTCGAGGTCGGCCACCGCGCCGTCGCCGGCGGTCAGGAGGACCCGGTCCCCCGCCGCCGAGACCACCGGGTCGCCGTGGGAGGCGGTGAAGCGCTCCACCCAGCCGGCGAGGCGCTCCGGCTCCACCTCGGCGAGCCGGCTGGTCACCGCGTCAGACGTTGAAGCCGAGCGCCCGCAGCTGGTCGCGGCCGTCCGGGGTGATCTTCTGCATGTCCCACGGCGGCATCCACACCCAGTTGATGCGGTGGTCGTCGACGACGCCGGTGAGCACCTCGCGCACCTGGTCCTCGATCTCCTCGGTGAGCGGGCACGCGGCGGAGGTCAGCGTCATGTCGATGACCGCCGTGCGCGGCTCCTCCACCGTGAGCCCGTAGATGAGGCCCAGGTCGACGACGTTGATGCCGAGCTCGGGGTCGACGACGTCCTTGAGGGCCTCCTCGACGTCGGCGACGCTGACGTCGCTCATCAGGAGCCCACGGCGGAGCCGGCGGACACGAAGCGGTCGTAGCCGTTCTCCTCGAGGTCGTCGGCCAGCTCCGGGCCGCCCTCCTCGGCGACGCGGCCGGCGACGAAGACGTGCACGAAGTCCGGCTTCACGTAGCGCAGGATCCGCGTGTAGTGGGTGATGAGCAGCAGGCCCGTGGCACCGGTGGCGGCGACGCGGTTCACGCCCTCGGAGACCACCCGGAGCGCGTCGACGTCGAGGCCGGAGTCGGTCTCGTCCAGGACGGCGATCTTCGGCGCGAGGAGCTCCATCTGCAGGATCTCGTGACGCTTCTTCTCACCGCCGGAGAAGCCCTCGTTGACGTTGCGCTCGGCGAACGCCGGGTCCATCTTCAGCGCCTCCATCGCGGTCCGGACGTCCTTGGTCCAGTGCCGCAGGGCGGGCGCCTGGCCGCTGACGGCCGTCTTGGCGGTGCGCAGGAAGTTCGCGACGGTGACGCCGGGCACCTCCACCGGGTACTGCATCGCCAGGAAGAGGCCGGCGCGGGCGCGCTCGTCGACGCTCATCGCGAGGACGTCCTCGCCGTCGAGGGTCACGCTGCCGCTGGTGACCTTGTAGCGGGGGTGCCCGGCGATGGAGTACGCCAGCGTCGACTTGCCGGACCCGTTCGGGCCCATGATCGCGTGGGTCTCACCGGCGCCGACGACGAGGTCGACGCCCTTGAGGATCGGCTTCTCGCCGTCGGCGGGGGTCTGCACGCTGACGTGCAGGTCTCGGATCTCCAGGGTGGCCATGCTCAGTCCTTCTCTGCTGGTTCAGCGGCTCGGTCGGCGGCGGGGCCGATGTCGGTGGTGGCGTCGACGAGGACGTCGTCGCCGTCCACGGTGAGGGCGTACACGGGGACGGGGTGCACGGCGGGCAGCGACCGGGGGCGGCCGGTGCGCAGGTCGAAGGTCGACCCGTGCAGCCAGCACTCGATCTCGCAGCCCTCGACGTCGCCCTCGGAGAGGGACACCGCCTGGTGGCTGCAGGTGTCGGAGATGGCGTGCAGGCCGCCGTCCGCGTCGCGGACGACGGCCACCGAGACCGCCCCGGTGGGTCCGGAGACCTCCACGCGCAGGGCGCCCAGCGCGGGCACGTCCTGCAGCGAGCACACCCGCTGGCTGCTCATCTGACGATCATGCGGCGCTCAGGCCCCGGCCAGCTCGAGCTCGGCCTCGATCGCGGCCATGATCTTCTCGGTGACCGAGGGGACGCCGATGTGCTGCACCACGTCGGCGAAGAACGCGCGGACCACCATGCGGCGGGCCTGGTCCTGCGGGATGCCGCGGCTCTGCAGGTAGAACAGCTGCTCGTCGTCGAAGCGGCCCGTGGCGCTGGCGTGGCCGGCACCGACGATCTCGCCGGTCTCGATCTCCAGGTTCGGGACCGAGTCGGCGCGGGCGCCCTCGGTGAGCACGAGGTTGCGGTTGAGCTCGTAGGTGTCGGTGCCCAGCGCCGTGGCGCGGATCAGCACGTCACCCACCCAGACCGCGCGGGCGGTCCGGCCCTGCAGCGCGCCCTTGTACGTGACGTTGGAGCGGCAGCTCGGCGCCTCGTGGTCGATGAAGGAGCGGTGCTCCAGGTGCTGGCCGGCGTCGGAGAAGTAGACGCCGAGCAGGGTCGCGTCGCCGCCCGGGCCGTCGTAGCGCACCGTCGAGCCGACCCGCACCAGCGAGCCGCCGAGGGTCACCACGACGTGCTTGACCGTCGCGTCGCGCCCGACCAGCACGTCGTGCTGGGCCAGGTGCACCGCGTCGGCGTCCCACTGGTGGAGGCTCACGAGCACCAGGTGCGCGCCCTCGCCCGCCACCACCTCGACGCCGCTGGCGACGGCGCCGCTGCCGGTGTGGTCGACCACGACCGTGGCGCGGCTGTACGCGCCCGCCCGGACCACCAGGTGCCCGGCCGAGCGGCCCGAGGGCGCGCCGCTGGGCGTGACGGCGACGACGACGGGCTCGGCCAGGTCGGCCTCCGCGTCGATGGAGACGACGTCGACGGCGCCCGCGGTCCGCGCGTCCTGCCACCCGACGGCGGCGGCGCGGTCACCGGGCACCCAGCCCTTCCCGGCCCCGTCACCGCTGGTGCGACGGTGCTGCACGCCCGCCGCGTCGCTGACGGTCACGCGCAGGCCCCCCGCGGGGTCGTCCGAGGGCTCGAACAGCGCGCGGGCGCGGTCGAGCGGCGTGAAGCGCCAGTCCTCCTCGCGCCCCGTCGGCACCGTGAAGTCAGCGGCGTCGAAGGAGGTCCGGCGCTCGGCGCGGTTGGTCGCGGGGACCCCGGCGCCGTGGCTGTGGGCGTTCAGCCCGTGCTGGGCGGGGCCGGTGGCGACCGGGGAGGCGCCGTCGGGCACGCCGCCGCCGAGCTCGCCCGAGCCGTCCTGGTCCAGGACGAGCGCCGCCGGCGCCCCGCCCGGCAGGTCGAGCGCGAGGTCGTCGCGCCCGGCGTCGAGGTCGCCCAGGCCCAGCTCGTCGTCCGGGGACAGGGTCGTGGGGGTGGTGGTGTCCGCCATGCTCAGCCGACAGCTCCTTCCATCTGCAGCTCGATGAGCCGGTTGAGCTCGAGGGCGTACTCCATCGGCAGCTCGCGGGCGATGGGCTCGATGAAGCCGCGCACGATCATCGCCATCGCCTCGTCCTCGGCCATGCCGCGGCTCATGAGGTAGAAGAGCTGCTCCTCGGAGACCTTGGACACGGTGGCCTCGTGGCCCATCGAGACGTCGTCCTCGCGGACGTCGACGTAGGGGTAGGTGTCCGACCGGCTGATCGAGTCGACCAGCAGGGCGTCGCAGCGCACCGTGGAGGCCGAGTGCGCGGCGCCCTCGAGCACCTGCACCAGCCCGCGGTAGCTGGAGCGGCCACCGCCGCGCGCCACCGACTTGGAGATGATCGAGGAGGACGTGTGCGGCGCCGCGTGCACCATCTTGGCGCCGGCGTCCTGGTGCTGGCCCTCGCCCGCGAAGGCGATGCTCAGCGTCTCGCCCTTGGCGTGCTCCCCCATGAGGAAGATCGCCGGGTACTTCATCGTCACCTTGGAGCCGATGTTGCCGTCGACCCACTCCATGGTGGCGCCCTCGGCGGCGGTCGCCCGCTTGGTGACGAGGTTGTAGACGTTGTTCGACCAGTTCTGGATGGTCGTGTACCGGACGCGGGCGCCCTTCTTCACGACGATCTCGACCACGGCGGAGTGCAGCGAGTCGGACTTGTAGATCGGCGCGGTGCAGCCCTCGACGTAGTGCACGTAGGAGCCCTCGTCGGCGATGATCAGCGTGCGCTCGAACTGGCCCATGTTCTCGGTGTTGATCCGGAAGTAGGCCTGCAGCGGGATCTCCACGTGCACGCCCGGCGGCACGTAGATGAAGGACCCGCCCGACCACACCGCGGTGTTCAGCGCCGCGAACTTGTTGTCGCCCGGGGGGATCACGGAGCCGAAGTACTCCCGGAACAGCTCCGGGTGCTCGCGCATCCCCGAGTCCGTGTCCAGGAAGATGACGCCCTGGCGCTCGAGCTCCTCGTTGATCTGGTGGTAGACGACCTCGGACTCGTACTGCGCGGCGACGCCGGAGACCAGGCGCTGCTTCTCCGCCTCGGGGATGCCGAGCCGGTCGTACGTGCTCTTGATGTCGGCCGGGAGGTCGTCCCAGCTGGTGGCCTGCTTCTCCGTGGACTTCACGTAGTACTTGATGGAGTCGAAGTCGATCTCGGAGAGGTCGCTGCCCCAGTCGGGCATCGGCTTGCGGCCGAACATCTTCAGGGCCTTCAGGCGGGTGCGGAGCATCCACTCCGGCTCGTCCTTGCGGCTGGAGATGTCGCGGACGACGTCCTCCGACAGGCCGCGACGGGCGTTGGTGCCGGCGGAGTCGGAGTCCGACCAGCCGTACTGGTAGGTGCCCAGGCCGGCCAGCTCGGGGTTGCGTGCCTCGACGTCGGTGAGGGCCACCTCGGTCGTCGGTGTGGTCTCGGTGCTCATGCGCTCCGTCCCTGGGTGGTCTGGGTGGGGCTGGTCCGTGCTGCCCGGGCGGGGGTCCGCCCGGGGGTGGTCCGTGGGGTGGTCCGTGGGGGTGGTGCCGTGGTGACCTGGCTCACGTGGGTGGTGCACGCGTGGTGCCCCGCGGCGAGCGTCGCCAACCGCCGCACCGGGACCCCGAGCAGCCGGGAGAAGGCGTCGGTCTCGGCGTCGCACAGCTCCGGGTGGCGCGCGGCGACCGCCTGCACCGGGCAGTGGCCCTGGCAGAGCTGCACCCCGGCCTGCACGCCCGGCGCACCGCCCAGGACCCGCGCCCGAGCAGCGTAGCCGTCACGCGCCAGGGCGCCCGCGAGCGCCTCGGCCCTCGCGGCGGGGCTGTGGCCCGCTGCCTCGACGACGTCGCGGTGCCTCGCCTCCAGCTCGTCGGCGCGGTCGCGGGCGAACCGCTCCAGCGCCTCGTGGCCGCCCTCGCGCTCCAGCGCCGCCAGGGCCGCGGAGGCCAGGTCGTCGTAGGCGCCGGGGGCCGCCGCGTGCCCGGCCTCGGTGGCGACCCAGCCGCGCGCCGGGCGGCCCGGCCCGCGGCCGCGGACGGCGAGGGGGGCCTGGCGCACCAGGCCGTCGGCGGCGAGGGCGTCGAGGTGGCGGCGCACGGCGGCGGGCGTGACGCCGAGGTCGGCGGCCAGCCGGGCTGCCGTCACCGGCCCCTCGGCCAGCACGGAGCGCGCCACCCGCTCCCTCGTCGCATCTCCCACCACGCTTTGCACAACACCATGGTGCCCTAATCCAGTCCCTGCTCCGCTCCGGCGGCCGACCTACACTCCGCGGGTGAGCAGGAGGCCCGGTGCGGCGCACGGCGACGCCGCCCTGGTGGTGGAGGGCCTGGTCAAGCGGTACGGCCGGCGCACCGCCCTCGACGGGCTCGACCTGGTGGCCGCCCGCGGCGCGGTGACGGCGGTGCTGGGGCCGAACGGGGCCGGCAAGACGACGGCCGTGGAGTGCTGCACGGGCCTGCGGCGCCCCGACGGCGGGTCGCTGTCGGTGCTGGGGCTCGACCCCGCCCGCGACGGGCGCGCGCTGGCGCCGCGCACCGGGGTGCTCCTGCAGGACGGCGGGCTGCCCAACGGCGCGCCCGCGATGGCGGTGCTGCGCCTGGTGGCGGCCCAGCACGCGGCGCCGATGGACGTCGCGGGGCTCGCGGGGCTGCTCGGCGTCGACGAGTTCGCCCGCACCGCGGTCCGCCGGCTCTCCGGCGGCCAGCGCCAGCGCCTGGCGCTGGCGTGCGCGGTGGTGGGGCGCCCCGAGCTGGCCTTCCTGGACGAGCCCAGCACCGGGCTCGACCCCCAGGGCCGCGCCGTGGTGTGGGAGCTGCTGGAGCGGCTGCGCGAGGCCGGCACCGCGGTGCTGCTCACCACCCACTCGATGGCGGAGGCGGAGCGGCTCGCGGACGCCGTCGTCGTCGTCCGCGAGGGCCGCGCGGTCGCCACCGGCACCGTGGCGCAGCTCACGGCCGCGGGCCCGGAGGTGGTGCGCTTCGGCGCGTCAGCCCACCTGCCCCTGGAGGGCCTGCGCACCGCGCTGCCGACCACCGTGGCCGCCGCGGAGCCCACCCCCGGGCGCTACGAGGTGGTCGCGCTGGCGCCCGGGGCCGTCGACCCGCAGGTGGTGGCCACGCTGGCCTCCTGGTGCGCCTCGCACGGGGTGCTGCCGGAGGGGCTCGCCGTGGGCCGCCGCTCGCTGGAGGAGGTCGTGCTGGAGCTGACCGGCGGGCCGTCCCGGTGGGGGGCCGCGGCGTGAGCGCGCAGGCGGCGGCGCCCGCGGACGGCGCGGTGCTGCAGCTGGCCCCCGGTGGGGGCGCCGCGCCGGCGCTGCAGCGGGTGCTGGCGGAGGCGCGCTTCGACCTGGCGGTGCTGCTCCGCAACGGTGAGCAGGTGCTCGTGAGCCTGGTGCTGCCCGCGCTGGCGCTGCTGGCGCTGGCGCGCTCCCCGCTCGGCTCCGTCGCGGTCCCCGCGTCCCTGGCGGGCCTGGACCGCATCGACGTCGTCACCCCCGGCGTGCTGGGGCTGGCAGTGCTCTCCACGGCGTTCACCGGTCAGGCCATCGGCCTGGGGTTCGACCGCCGCTACGGCGTGCTGCGCCTGCTGGCGACGACGCCGCTGGGGCGGTCGGGGCTGCTGCTGGGCCGCCTGCTCGCCGTCCTGGCGGTGGAGGCGCTGCAGGTGGTGGTGCTGGGGTCGCTCGCGCTGCTGCTCGGCTGGCACCCGCTCGCCGCCGGTCCCGCGGCGCTGCCGGCGCTGCTCCTGGCGCTGCTCGCGGGGACCGCTGCCTTCGCGGCGCTGGCCCTGCTGCTCGCGGGCTCCGTGCGCGCCGAGGCCGTCCTGGCGGTGGCCAACCTCGCCTGGGTGCTCCTGGCGGGCGCCGGGCTGCTGGTGCCCCGCGAGACCACTGGTCCCCTGGCGGCCGCGCTGGCGTGGCTGCCTTCGGCGGCCCTCGGCGACGCCGTCCGCGCCGCGACGCTCGACGGCGTGGTCGCGCTCGGGCCGCTGGCGGTGCTGCTGGCGTGGGCGGTGGGCGCCGGGCTCCTCGTGGTGCGCACCTTCCGCTGGAGCTGAGGGCCCGGCGCGACCGGGCGGGGGACGGGCCGTGCGCGTGACGCACCCCACCTCGCGCTGTGCCGCCCCACCGGCGCGGCCGCCTACCCTCGGGAGGTGACCAGCACCGCCCTGCACGACGCCGCCACCACGCCCCCGGACCCGGCCCCGCGCGGGCTCGGCAGGGTGACGTCGGCGGTGCTGGTGGCCAACCTCGTGGCCGAGGTCGGCATCGTCGTCACCGGCGGCCTGGTGCGGCTCACCGGCTCCGGTCTGGGCTGCCCCACCTGGCCGCAGTGCGCCCCCGGCTCCTACGTCCCGACGGTGCACCAGGCCGAGGGCTTCCACAAGTACATCGAGTTCGGCAACCGGACCCTGACCTCGGTGGTGCTGGTGCTGGCGGTGGCCTCGCTGGTGGCGGTCTGGCGCCTGCGCGCCCCGGACGGCGGGCCCCGCCGCGGGCTGCGCCCGGTCGCCCTGGTGGTGCTCCTCGGGGTGCTCGCGCAGGCCGTCATCGGCGGCGTGACCGTGCTCACGCACCTGTCGCCGTACACCGTCTCGGTGCACTTCCTCGTCTCGATGGTGCTGGTGGCCGCCTCGACGCTGCTGGTGGTGCGGGCCCGCGAGGGCGACGGCGCGCCCCGGCCCCTGGTGCCGCCGGCGCTGCGCGGCCTCGCCCTCGCGCTGGCAGCGACCACCGCGGCGGTGCTCGCCGTCGGCACCGTCGTCACCGGCGCCGGCCCGCACTCCGGCGACGCCCTGCAGCCGGCCCGCTACGCCCTCGACCCGCGCACCGTGAGCTGGCTGCACGCCGACCTGGTCCTGCTGCTGGTCGGGCTGCTGGTCGGGCTGCTGGTGGGGCTGTCGCTCGTGGGTGCCCCCCGGCTCGCGCGGCGCCGGGCGTGGTGGGTGGCCGGCGTCGTCGTCGTCCAGGGCCTCATCGGCTACGCCCAGTACGCGACGGGGCTGCCGTCGCTGCTGGTGGGGCTGCACATGCTGGGCGCCTGCCTGCTCGTGGTGGCCGTCACGGCGTTCTGGACCGCGCTGCGCGAGCGCGCCTGACCCGGTGCGGCCGGGGCCCCCGACGCGCCCGGACCGTCAGGAGGCGCGGGGGCTGGGGACGCAGGTGCCCACCGGGGTCGCGGGCTCCCGGAGCGGGGCTCCCCCGCCGGGACTCCGGGACCCCGGTGGAACGCAGCGTCCCCGGCCGTCCCCGGCCGTCCCCGGCCGGTCGTGCCGGTGCCCCCCTCGCCCCGGCGGCGACCGGCGTCAGAAGGACAGCGGGGCCAGCGGCAGGACGGCGTCGACGGCGAGCGCCAGGAACAGCAGCGTCAGGTAGCTGATCGAGGTGTGGAACAGGCGCATCGCGCCCACCTCGTCGGCGGAGGCGACCCGCTTCGCGCGGCGCAGCAGGCCGTGCGCCTCCACGAGGAACCAGCCGCCCAGCAGGACCGCGGCGACGGCGTAGACCGGGCCCGTGGGCGCCACGGGGACCAGCA
This sequence comes from uncultured Actinomycetota bacterium, assembly GCA_963781365.1. Classification (GTDB taxonomy): domain Bacteria; phylum Actinomycetota; class Actinomycetes; order Actinomycetales; family Quadrisphaeraceae; genus Quadrisphaera. The sequence goes on from CAWAFR010000011.1 coordinate 20,501, forward strand.
GCAGCGACGCGGCGACCATGGCCCACGCGTAGGCCACCACCTGGCGCCCGACGGTCAGCGGGGACGCGACGACCGGGAGCATCGGTACCCCGACCTCGGCGTAGTCGGCGCGGTACTTGATGGACAGCGGCCAGTAGTGCGGCGGCGTCCACAGGAAGATCACCGCGAAGAGCACCCAGGGCGTCCAGGAGAGGCTGCCGGTGACCGCGGACCAGCCGATGAGCACGGGCATGCAGCCGGCGGCGCCGCCCCAGACGATGTTCTGGCTGGTGCGCCGCTTCAGGCCGAGCGTGTAGACGAGGACGTAGAAGGCGATCGCCAGGCCGGCGAGAAGCGCCGACAGGCCGTTGACCAGCAGCGCCAGCCAGGCCACCGCCGCGACGCCGAGCGCCAGGCCGAACAGCAGGGCCTCGCGGGGGGTGACCACGCCGGTGACCAGGGGCCGCTTGCCGGTGCGGTGCATCCGCTGGTCGATGTCGCGGTCGAGGTAGCAGTTCAGGGCGTTGGCGCTGCCCGCCGCGAGGGTGCCGCCGACCAGCGTCGTCGCCAGCAGCGCCAGCGGCGGCAGCCCGCGCTGGGCCAGCATCATCGTGGGCACCGTGGTCATGAGCAGCAGCTCGATGATGCGCGGCTTCGTCAGCCCCACGAAGCCCGCCACCCGCTGGCGGCGGGTCCAGCCGGAGCGGGTCCCTCGGGTGTCCTCGACGGCGGTCACGGCGGACGCGGTCCTCGCTGGAGCAGGGGCCCCCGAGGTCTCGGGGGGACGGTCGAGGTCACTGTACGGCCCGTGGCGACCCCGGACGGGCGACCGGCGCGATGGCGGCCGCCTGCCCGGTGAGTAGGCTCACAGCCACTCCCAGGGGTCTGCTCGAAGGCCCCTCAGCGAACCACCGACACGCCGACAACCGGCCCGCGCCGCGGCTCCTCCGGCCCGCGCGGAGGGAAGGACGCACCACGTGACCGTGACGCAGAACACCACCTCCACCGCCCTGCAGTGGGACGACGTCGACGCCCGGGCGGTCGACACGGTCCGCGCCCTCGCGGCCGACGCCGTGCAGAAGACCGGCAACGGCCACCCCGGCACCGCGATCAGCCTGGCGCCGCTCGCCTACCTGCTGTACCAGAAGCTCCTGCGCCACGACCCGACGGACACCACGTGGGACGGGCGCGACCGCTTCGTGCTGTCGGCGGGCCACTCGGCGCTCACCCAGTACGTCCAGCTCTACCTGGGCGGCTTCGGCCTCGAGCTGGAGGACCTGCAGCAGCTGCGCACCTGGGGCTCCAAGACCCCCGGCCACCCGGAGTACCAGCACACCAAGGGCGTCGAGGTCACGACCGGGCCGCTCGGCCAGGGCGTCGGCAACGCCGTCGGCATGGCGATGGCCGCCCGCCGCGAGCGCGGGCTGCTCGACCCCGACGCCGCCCCCGGGACCAGCGTCTTCGACCACCACGTCTACGCCATCGCCTCCGACGGAGACCTGGAGGAGGGCGTCTCCGGCGAGGCCAGCTCGCTCGCCGGCACCCAGGAGCTCGGCGGCCTGACGCTCATCTACGACCAGAACAGCATCTCGATCGAGGACCAGACGGACATCGCGTTCACCGAGGACGTGGCGAAGCGCTACGAGGCCTACGGCTGGCACGTGCAGACGGTCGACTGGACCCACGGCGGCTCGCACGCCGACGGCGACGGGTACCACGAGGACGTGCAGGCCCTCTGGGCCGCGCTGCAGGCGGCGCGGGCGGAGACCACCCGCCCCAGCTTCATCGCGCTTCGCACGATCATCGCCTGGCCAACGCCGAAGCTGCAGAACACCGGCAAGTCCCACGGCTCCGCGCTGGGCGACGACGCGGTCCGCGGCCTCAAGGAGGTCCTCGGGTTCGACCCCGACAAGACCTTCGCCGTCGACGACGAGGTGCTGGAGCGCACCCGCGGTCTCGCCTCGCGGGCCCGCGAGGTCCGGAGGACCTGGGACGCCGACTTCGCCGCCTGGCGCTCGGGCAACCCCGAGGGCGCCGCGCTGCTCGACCGCCTGAAGACCCGCACGCTGCCCGACGGCTGGACCGACGCGCTGAAGGTGTTCCCGGCCGGCAAGGCCGTCTCCACCCGCAAGGCCTCCGGGGAGGTCCTCAGCGGCCTCGCCCCGGTGCTGCCGGAGCTGTGGGGCGGCTCCGCCGACCTGGCGGAGTCGAACAACACGACGATGGAGGGCGAGCCCTCCTTCCTCCCCCCGTCGCGCCAGACCCCGATGTGGCAGGGCGGTCCCTACGGCCGCACGCTGCACTTCGGCATCCGCGAGCACGCCATGGGGGCTGCGATCAACGGGATCGTCCTGCACGGCGGCACCCGCGCCTACGGCGGCACCTTCCTCACCTTCAGCGACTACATGCGCCCCTCGGTGCGCCTGGCCGCTCTGATGCAGATCCCGTCGGTCTTCGTCTGGACGCACGACTCCATCGGCCTGGGCGAGGACGGCCCGACGCACCAGCCGATCGAGCAGGTCGCCGCGCTGCGCCTCATCCCGGGCCTCGCAGTGGTCCGCCCGGCTGACGCCAACGAGACCGCGTGGGCCTGGCGCGGGGCTCTTGAGCACACGAAGAGCCCCACCGGGCTCGTCCTGTCCCGCCAGAACCTGCCGGTCTACGAGCGCAGCGACGGCGAGGCCACGACCTCCGCGTTCGGGTCGGCAGCCGGCACGCTGAAGGGCGGCTACGTGCTCGCCGAGGCCGACGGCGACCTGCAGGTCGTCATCGTCGCCACCGGCTCCGAGGTCGAGGTGGCCGTCGCCGCCCGCGACCTGCTGCAGGCCGACGGCGTCGGCACGCGGGTGGTCTCCATGCCGTGCCGAGAGTGGTTCGCCGAGCAGGACGACGCCTACCGCGCCTCCGTGCTGCCCCCGCACGTGCGCGCCCGGGTCTCCGTCGAGGCCGGCGTCGCCGCCGGCTGGCGCGACGTCGTCGGCGACGCCGGTCGCTCCGTCTCCATCGAGCACTTCGGCGCCTCCGCCGACGGCGCTCGCCTCATGAAGGAGTTCGGCTTCACCGCTGAGAACGTCGTGGCGCACGCCCGCGAGTCCCTCGAGGCCGCCGCCAACGGCGACAGCCCCGGGTCCACCGCGGGCTCGAGCTCGCCCACCGGCGGCACCGGCGACCGCTGACCCGCCGCGGCCCCGGCCCGCACCCGCGGGCCGGGGCCGCCGGTGCACCCCGTCCTCGCTCGTCCCGCACCCGTCCACCCCACCGCGCGGACCCCGCGCCCCCCGGAGGACCCCATGACGTCGCAGAGCACCAACCCCACGCAGCAGAACAACCGCCCGCTCGAGGAGCTCTCGAAGGCCGGTGTCGCGGTCTGGCTCGACGACCTCTCGCGCGAGCTCGTGCAGTCCGGCTCCCTGGCCGGCCTCGTGCACGACCGCAGCGTCGTCGGCGTGACCAGCAACCCGACGATCTTCGCGGCCGCGCTGTCCAAGGGCGACCGCTACACCGACCAGGTGCCGCAGCTGGCCGCCGACGGCGCCGACGTCGACGAGGCCGTCTTCGAGATGACCACCCACGACGTGCGCGAGGCGTGCGACGTGCTGCGCCCCGTCTACGACGCGCACGACGGGCAGTCGACGGCCGGGTCTCCCTCGAGGTCGACCCGCGTCTGGCGCGCGACACGCGCGACGACCGAGGCTCGGCGCGCCAGCTCTGGGCCGCCGTCGACCGCCCCAACCTGTACATCAAGATCCCCGCGACGGTCGAGGGCCTCCCGGCGATCACGCGCCGCGATCTCCGAGGGCATCAGCGTCAACGTCACGCTGATCTTCAGCCTCGACCGGTACCGCGCCGTGATGAACGCCTTCCTACGGGCCTGGAGCAGGCCCGTGAGAAGGGCGTCGACCTGTCGGGCATCCAGTCCGTGGCGAGCTTCTTCGTCTCCCGGGTGGACACCAACGTCGACAAGCAGCTGGACGCCGATCGGCACCGACGAGGCGAAGGGCTGCGCTGAAGGCCGGCCTCGCCAACGCCCGCCTCGCCTTCCAGGCCTACGAGGAGGTCTTCGCGAGCCCCCGCTGGACGGTCCTGGCCGACGCCGGCGCGCACGCGCAGCGGCCGCTGTGGGCCTCCACCGGGGTCAAGGACCCGACCTAGCCCGACACCCTCTACGTCGCCGGGCTGGTCGCCGACGGCGTCGTCAACACGATGCCGGGCGCCACGCTGGAGGCCTTCGCCGACCACGGCGAGGTCACCGGCGACACGGTCCGCGGCACCTACGAGGAGTCCGCCGAGGTCTTCGACGCACCTCGAGCGGCTCGGGCATCTCCTACGAGCAGGTCGTCACCGAGCTGGAGACCGAGGGCGTCGACAAGTTCGAGAAGTCCTGGTCGAGCTGGGCGACACCGTGCGCGACGAGCTCGACCGCGCCGACCGCCCTCGCCAGCGGTGACGAGTGACGGGCCTGCCGCAGCTGCCTCGCGCTCCCGTCCCGGTGACCCGCCGATGACCTGCTCCGCCCCGGGCCGACGCGGCGCCGGGGCACAACCCGCTGCGCGACCCCCGCGACAAGCGGCTGCCCCGGATCGCCGGGCCCTGCGGCATGGTGATGTTCGGCGTCACCGGCGACCTGGCGCGCAAGAAGCTCATGCCCGCCATCTACGACCTGGCCAACCGCGGGCTGCTGCCGCCGGGGTTCGCCCTGGTCGGGTTCGCCCGGCGCGACTGGGCGGACGCAGGACTTCGGCGCAGGTCGTGCACGACGCCGTCCGCGAGCACGCCCGCACCCCGTTCCGCGAGGAGGTCTGGGCGCAGCCTCGCCGAGGGCTTCCGGTTCGTGCCGGGCGAGTTCGGCGACGACGCGGCGTTCGACCAGCTGGCCGAGACGGTGCACGACCTCGACGCCGAGCGCGGCACCGGCGGCAACCACGCCTTCTACCTGTCCATCCCGCCGAGCGCCTTCCCGCTGGTCTGCCAGCAGCTCGAGGCTCGCGGGCTGACGGACCCGCGCCGAGGGGTCCTGGCGCCGGGTCGTCATCGAGAAGCCGTTCGGGCACGACCTGGCCAGCGCGCGCGGAGCTCAACGCCGTCGTCGACGAGCGTCTTCCCGCCGGACTCGGTGTTCCGCATCGACCACTACCTGGGCAAGGAGACGGTCCAGAACCTCCTGGCGCTGCGCTTCGCCAACCAGATGTTCGAGCCGATCTGGAACTCCAACTACGTCGACCACGTGCAGATCACCATGGCCGAGGACATCGGCATCGGCGGCCGCGCCGGCTACTACGACGGCATCGGCGCGGCGCGCGACGTCATCCAGAACCACCTGCTGCAGCTGCTGGCGCTCACCGCGATGGAGGAGCCGGTCTCCTTCGCCGCCACGCGACCTGCGCGCGGAGAAGGAGAAGGTGCTCTCCGCGGTGCGGCTGCCGGCCGACCTCGACGCCGCACACCGCCCGCGGGCAGTACGCGCCGGGCTGGCAGGGCGGCGAGCCGGTCAAGGGCTACCTGGAGGAGGACGGCATCCCGCCGGACTCCACGACCGAGACCTACGCCGCGGTGAACCTGGAGGTCGACACCCGCCGCTGGGCCGGGGTGCCGTTCTACCTGCGCACCGGCAAGCGGCTGGGCCGGCGGGTCACCGAGATCGCGGTCGTGTTCAAGCAGCGCGCCGCACCTGCCGTTCGACGTCGACCGCCGACCGAGGAGCTCGGGCAGAACGCCCTGGTGATCCGGGTGCAGCCCGACGAGGGCGTCACCCTGCGGTTCGGCTCCAAGGTGCCGGGCACGCAGATGGAGGTCCGCGACGTCACGATGGACTTCGGCTACGGGCACGCCTTCACCGAGTCCTCCCCGGAGGCCTACGAGCGGCTGATCCTCGACGTCCTGCTCGGCGACCCGCCGCTGTTCCCGCGGCACGAGGAGGTCGAGCTGTGCTGGCGAGATCCTCGACCCGATCGATCGAGTACTGGGCGTGCCAGGGCCAGCCGCCGAGCCTACCCCTCGGGCATCGTGGGGCCCGGAGAGCGCCGACGAGATGCTGGCCCGCACGGGCCGCACCTGGAGGCGGCCGTGACGGCGGCGTCGAGGAGGGTGGTCAGCCGATGATCGTCGACATGCCGCGCACCTCCACCGCGGCCATCGCGAAGAAGCTCGTCGAGCTGCGCGACACCGGCGGGGCGATCGCCCTGGGGCGGGTTCTGACGCTCGTGGTGCCCACGCAGGACGAGCACGCCGAGACCGCCATCGCCGCGGCGAACGACGCCAGCCGGGAGCACCCGTGCCGGATCGTCGTCCTGGCGAAGGCCGACGACCGCGGCACCTCCCGCCTCGACGGGCAGATCCGGGTGGGCGGCGACGCCGGCGCCAGCGAGGTGATCGTGCTGCGCAGCTACGGCCCGCTGACGGCCCACGGCGCGGCGATGGTCATCCCGCTGCTGCTGCCCGACGCGCCCGTCGTCGCCTGGTGGCCCGGCGAGGCCCCCGACGACCCGGCGGCCGACGAGATCGGGGCGATGGCCCAGCGGCGCATCACCGACGCCGCGGGCTGCGAGGACCCGGTGGCCACGCTGCACCGGCTGGCGGCCGGCCACGTCCCGGGCGACACCGACTTCGCCTGGTCCCGCCTGACGCTGTGGCGGGGCTACCTCGCCGCCGCCCTCGACAGCGCCGCCGCCGCTCCCGACGCCCCCGTCACCGGGGCGACCGTCACCGGGGCCGCCGACAGCCCCAGCACCGAGCTGCTCGCCGCGTGGCTGGCGCAGGCGCTGCACTGCCCGGTGGTGCGGGTCAGCGGCCCCGCGGGGACCGGCATCACCGGGGTGCGCCTGGAGCGCCCCGACGGCGCCGTGGAGCTCGTCCGCACCGACGGTCGGGTGGCGACGCTGACGCAGCCCGGCCAGCCGGACCGCCGGCTCGCCCTGGCCCGGCGCTCCAACCGCGACTGCCTCGCGGAGGAGCTGCGGCGCCTGGACCCCGACGACGTCTACGGCGAGGTCCTCACCACCGGCCTCGCAGCGCTGGACGCCGAGCCCACCTCGCACGTGGGCCTCGCCGAGGCCCGCGCCAGCGGCCAGGTGGGCGACCCCGAGGAGCAGCTCCGCCACGGGGCCGAGCTCGACGCCGCGGCCCAGCTCGAGGCGGCGCGCATCGCCGCGGCGCACCCGCTGCCGGAGAAGCCCGCTCGCGGAGAGGACGCGTCATGAGCCCGTCGCCGGCAGAGGTCGTCATCCACCCCGACAAGGCGTCGCTGGCCGCCGCGACGGCCGCCCGCCTCGTCACCCGCCTCATCGACGCGCAGGTCCGTCGCGGCGCCGCCTCCGCCGTCCTCACCGGCGGCTCGGTCGGCACCCAGGTGCTGGCGGAGGTGGCCGCCTCGCCGGCCAACCGCGCCGTCGACTGGACCAGGGTCCAGCTGTGGTGGGGCGACGAGCGGTTCGTCAGCGCCGACGACGGCGACCGCAACGCGGTCCAGGCCCGCTCCGCGCTCCTGGAGGCGCTCGCCGCGCTGGGGATGCCGGAGGGCGCCGTGCACGTGATGCCCGCCAGCGACGACGGGACGGACGGCGGTGGGCCCCTGGACCCCGACGCCGCGGCCGACCGCTACGCCGCGGAGCTGGCCGCCGCCGCCCGCGCCGAGGGCGTCGCCGGGCCGCTGCCGGTGATCGACGTCCTGATGCTCGGGGTGGGCCCCGACGGCCACGTGGCCAGCCTGTTCCCCGACCACCCGTCCCTGGCCGAGGGCCAGGAGGCCGGCCGCCAGGTGATCGCCGTCCGCGACTCCCCCAAGCCGCCGCCGACCCGCCTGTCGCTGACGCTGCCGGTGATCCGGTCCGCGGAGGAGGTCTGGCTCGTGGTCGGCGGGTCGGACAAGGCCGACGCCGTCGCCGAGGCCCTCGCCGGGCCCGGGCGCCTGCCCGCGAGCCTGGTCACCGGCGCCGCGCGCACCCTCTGGCTGCTCGACCGGGACGCCGCCGGCCGGCTGTGACGCCGCCGGCGGAGCCTGCGTGTGACGGGGCCACCCGCCTGCCCTAGCGTTCCCCCGTGAGCACGCCTCCTGTGGACCCGACCACCACCACCGCCTGGGCCCGCCTCGAGGCCCACCACGCCGAGCAGGTCCCTGACCTGCGCGGGTGGTTCGCGGACGACCCGGAGCGGGCCCGCCGGATGACCTTCGACGCCGCGGACCTGCACGTGGACCTCTCGAAGAACCTCGCGACGGACACCACGCTGTCCCTGCTGGTCGACCTGGCCGAGGAGGTCCGCCTGCCCGAGCGGCTCGAAGCGATGTTCGCCGGGGAGCACATCAACGTCACCGAGGACCGCGCCGTCCTGCACACGGCGCTGCGCCGGCCGTCGCAGGTGTCCACGCCGCTGGTGGTCGACGGCCAGGACGTCGACGCCGACGTGCACGCCGTCCTGTCGAAGGTGGCCGCGTTCGCTGACCACGTGCGCTCGGGTGCCTGGACGGGCGTCACGGGTGAGCGGATCCGCACCGTCGTCAACATCGGCATCGGCGGGTCCGACCTCGGGCCGGTGATGGCCTACGAGGCGCTGAAGGCCTTCAAGCACCCCGACATCGACCTCCGGTTCATCTCGAACATCGACCCGACCGACCTGGCCGAGACGGTCGCCGGGCTCGACCCGGCCTCAACGCTGTTCATCGTCGCGTCCAAGACCTTCGGGACGCTGGAGACGCTGACCAACGCGCGCCTGGCCCGGGCGTGGCTCTGGGAGCACCTGGCGGCCGCCGGCGCGCTGGAGGATGACGACGACGCCCGCCGCGCAGCCGTCGCGAAGCACTTCGTGGCCGTGTCCACAGCTCTCGACAAGGTCGCCGACTTCGGCATCGACCCGGAGAACGCGTTCGGGTTCTGGGACTGGGTCGGCGGCCGGTACTCCGTGGACTCCGCGATCGGCACGTCCCTCGCGGTGGCGATCGGCCCGGAGGCGTTCGGAGACTTCCTCGCCGGGTTCCACGCCGTCGACGAGCACGTGCGCACCGAGCCGCTCGCCACGAACGTGCCGGTGCTGATGGGCCTGCTGAACGTCTGGTACGTCAACTTCGTCGGCGCCCACACGCACGCGGTGCTGCCGTACAGCCAGTACCTGCACCGCTTCCCCGCGTACCTGCAGCAGCTGACGATGGAGTCCAACGGCAAGTCGGTGCGCTGGGACGGCTCGCCCGTGACCACCGAGACCGGTGAGGTGTTCTGGGGCGAGCCCGGCACCAACGGCCAGCACGCCTTCTACCAGCTGATCCACCAGGGCACGCGGGTCATCCCCGCCGACTTCATCGCGTTCGCGCACCCGGCCCACCCGTTGCAGGACGGCGACGTCGACGTCCACGCCCTGTTCATGGCGAACTTCTTCGCCCAGACCAAGGCGCTGGCGTTCGGCAAGACCGCGGACGAGGTCCGCGCCGAGGGCACCGCGGAGGACGTGGTGCCAGCCCGGGTGTTCAGCGGGAACCGCCCCACGACGTCGGTCCTCGCGCCGTCGCTGACCCCGTCGGTGCTCGGTCAGCTCATCGCGCTGTACGAGCACATCACGTTCGTCGAGGGCACCGTGTGGGGCATCGACAGCTTCGACCAGTGGGGGGTGGAGCTGGGCAAGAAGCTCGCCCAGGAGATCACCCCCGCCCTCACGGGCGACGCCGTGGTGCTGGCCGCCCAGGACCCCTCGACGCGGGAGCTGATCGAGCACTACCTGGCGCAGCGCACCCGGTAGGTCCGGGTGGTGCGGGTCGGGAACAGCGGAGGCGCTGCTCCCGACCTGCGCCGAGGACGCGTCAGACGCCGCGCTTGGCGCGGTGCTTGGCCAGTGCCGCGGCGAGGATGGCCTCACCGTCGGTCTCGGTGCGGCGCTCCTTGACGTACGCCAGGTGCGTCTTGTACGGCTCGGTCTTCGGGGGCTCCGGGGGTTTGGCCTGGTCCTGCCCCGCGGGCAGGCCGCAGCGGGGGCAGTCCCAGGTCTCGGGGACCTCGGAGCCGGAGTCGAACGCGAAGCTCGGCTGCGTCTCGTGCTTGTTGGCGCACCAGTAGGAGACGCGGCGCCGGGGCGCCGTGTCTCCGCGCTCGGCCTCGCCCATCGGCCCGGCGCCGACTCGGCTGCCCCGGATCGCGTTGCCACCTGCCACGGAGTGTTCCTTTCGTCGAGCCGGTTGCCGACGGCTTCAGGAGCCGCTGGGGTCGAAGCGCTCGACGAGGCCGAGGGCCACGACGACCACCGCCCACAGCACGGCGTTCGCCACGGTGATGCGGTTGAGGTTGCGCTCTGCGACCCCGGAGCCGCCGGCACTGGCGGACATCCCGCCGCCGAACATGTCCGAGAGACCGCCGCCCTTGCCCTTGTGGAGCAGGATCAGCAGCGTCAGGAACAGGCTCGTCAGCGCCAGGAGCACCAGGAGCACGATGCGCAGCGCGGTCACAGCCGACCAGGATAGAGCACGCGCGCCGTGCTGGAGCCGCCGTCGCGGGCGCTCACGCGGCGGCGCCGCCCGTCACGATGCCGGCGAACTCCCCGGCGTCCAGGCTCGCGCCGCCCACGAGGGCGCCGTCGACGTCGGCGCCGGCCATGATCGCGGCGACGTTGGAGGCCTTGACCGAGCCGCCGTAGAGCACGCGGACGGCGTCGGCGACCTCGGCCCCGTGCTGCTCCGCGAGGCGGGCGCGCAGCGCGGCGCACACCTCCTGCGCGTCCTCGGGGGTGGCGACCTTGCCGGTGCCGATCGCCCAGACGGGCTCGTAGGCCACGACGACCTTCGGAAGGTCCTCCGCGGCGATGCCGGCGAGGGAGCCGTCGAGCTGGCCGACGCAGTCGGCGACGTGCTCACCGGCCTCGCGGACCGCCAGCTGCTCGCCGAGGCACACGATCGGCGTCATGCCGTGCTCGAGGACCTTCGCCGCCTTCGCGGCCACGAGGGCGTCGTCCTCGCCGTGGAACTGGCGGCGCTCGCTGTGGCCGACGACGACGTAGGTGACGCCGAGGCGCGCGAGCATGCTGGCCGCGACCTCACCGGTGCGGGCGCCCGGCTCGTGGGCGGAGACGTCCTGCGCGCCGATGCCGATCTCGAGCCCGTCGCCCTCCACGAGGGTCGCGACGGTGCGCAGGTCGGTGAATGGCGGGATGACGACGGCCTCGACCGCCGACCGGTCGTGCTTCGCGTCGCGCAGGGTCCACGCGAGGCGCTGCACGAGGGCCGTGGCCTGCACGTGGTCGACGTTCATCTTCCAGTTGCCCGCCATCAGCGGGGTGCGGGTGGGGCTCATCAGGAGAGGACCTCCAGTCCGGGGAGGGTCTTGCCCTCCAGGTACTCCAGGCTGGCGCCGCCGCCCGTGGAGATGTGGCCGAAGTCGTCGTCGGCGAAGCCGAGGCCGCGCACGGCGGCGGCGGAGTCTCCACCGCCGACGACGGTGAGCCCGCCGGCCCGCGTGACGTCGGCCAGGGCCTGGCCCAGCGCCTTCGTGCCGGCGGCGTAGGGGGCCATCTCGAACGCGCCCATCGGGCCGTTCCAGAAGACGGTGCGGGCGTCGGACAGCGCCTGCGCGAACAGCCGCGACGACTCGGGCCCGATGTCGAGGCCCATCCGGTCGGCGGGGATCGCGTCGGCGGCGACGACCTCGTGGTCGGCGTCGGCGGAGAACGCGGCGGCCGCGACGACGTCGACGGGCAGCACGACCTCCACGCCGCGCTCGGCGGCCGTGGCGAGGTAGCCCTTGACGGCCTCGACCTGGTCGGCCTCCAGCAGGGACGTGCCGACCTCGTGGCCCTGGGCCTTCAGGAAGGTGAAGACCATGCCCCCGCCGACCAGCAGCTTGTCGGCGGTGCCGAGCAGGTTGGCGATGACGGCGAGCTTGTCGGAGACCTTCGCGCCGCCGAGGACGACGGCGTAGGGGCGCGCCGGGTCGGTGGTGAGGCGCTGCAGCACCGCCGTCTCGGCCTCGACGAGGCCGCCGGCCGCGTGCGGGAGCAGCTGGGCGACGTCGTAGACGCTGGCCTGCTTGCGGTGCACGACGCCGAAGCCGTCGGAGACGAACAGGCCCTGCTCGGGTCCCCCGACGAGCGCCGCGAGGTCGGCGGCGAAGGCGGCGCGCTCGGCGTCGTCCTTGCTCGTCTCGCCGGCGTTGAAGCGCAGGTTCTCGACGACCAGCAGCTCGCCGTCGGCCAGGGCGTCGGCGGCCTCCTGGGCCGCACCACCGACGGTGACGCCGGCGGAGCGCACGGTCACGGACGGCAGCAGCTCGCGCGCCCGCTCCACGACGGGCGCGAGGGAGTACTTCGCCTCGGGGGCGCCCTTCGGGCGGCCGAGGTGGGCGACGACGACGACCCGGGCGCCGGCGTCGAGCAGCCGCTGCCAGGTGGGCAGGGAGGCGCGCACGCGCCCGTCGTCGGTGATGACCCGCTGACCGTCGCGCTCGGCGAGCGGCACGTTCAGGTCGGAGCGCACGAGCACCCGGCGGCCGCGCAGGTCACCCTGCGCGGCCACCAGGTCGTCGATCGTCTGCACGGAGCGGTGCCTCAGGCCCCGACGAGCGTGACGAGGTCGACGAGGCGGTTGGAGTAGCCCCACTCGTTGTCGTACCAGCCGACGACCTTGACCTGGTCGCCGATGACCTTCGTCAGGCCCGAGTCGAAGATGCACGACGCCGGGTCGGTGACGATGTCGGAGGACACGATCGGGTCGCTCGTGTACTTGAGGTAGCCCTTCATGGGGCCCTCGGCGGCGGCCTTCACCACGGCGTTGACCTCGTCGACCGAGGTCTCGCGGCCCAGCGTGACGGTGAGGTCGGTGGCCGAGCCGGTCGGGACCGGGACGCGCAGGGCGTAGCCGTCGAGCTTGCCCTTGAGCTGCGGGAGCACCAGGCCGATCGCCTTCGCCGCACCGGTGGAGGTGGGGACGATGTTGATGGCGGCGGCGCGGGCGCGGCGCAGGTCGGAGTGCGGGCCGTCCTGGAGGTTCTGGTCCTGCGTGTACGCGTGGATCGTGGTCATGAGACCGCGCAGGATGCCGAACTCGTCGTCGATGGCCTTGGCCATCGGGGCGAGGCAGTTGGTGGTGCAGGACGCGTTGGAGATGATCGAGTGCGCCGCGGCGTCGTAGTCGCCGTCGTTCACGCCCATGACGATCGTGATGTCCTCGTTCTTCGCCGGGGCGGAGATGATGACCTTCCTGGCGCCGCCGTCGATGTGCGCGCGCGCCCTGGTGGCGTCGGTGAAGATGCCGGTCGACTCCACGACGACGTCGGCGCCCAGGTCGCCCCAGGGCAGGTCGGCCGGGTTGCGCTCGGCCAGGGCCTTGAAGCTCTTGCCGGCCACGGCGATCTCGTCGCCGCTGGTGGTCACGCCCTCGAGGCGGCCCAGCACGGAGTCGTACGCCAGCAGGTGCGCCAGCGTGGCGTTGTCGGTCAGGTCGTTGACGCCGACGATCTCGACGTCGGCGCCGGACGCCTGCACGGCGCGGAAGAAGTTGCGGCCGATGCGGCCGAAGCCGTTGATGCCCACGCGGATGGTCACGAAGCGCCTCCTGGTCAGCGGCGCCGCTCGTGCGCGCCGCGGGGTGCCTGCTAGGGGTCGCGAGAACCCTAGGGCACCTGACGGGGTGACCTCGCCGGGGGGACCGCGGCCGGCCCGCCGTCCTGCGGCTGGTCAGGCGTCGAGCATGTCCGGGGTGAGGTTGGCCTCGGTCCCGGGGACACCGGTCTCCAGGGCCGTGCGGTCGGCCATCGCCAGGAGCCGGCGGATGCGCCCGGCGACCGCGTCCTTGCTCATCGGCGGCTCCGCGAGCGCGCCCAGCTCCTCCAGGGAGGCCTGCTTGTGGGCCAGGCGCAGGGCGCCGGCCACCCTCAGGTGCTCGGGGACCTCGTCGCCGAGGATCTCCAGCGCCCGCTCCACCCGGGAGCCCGCGGCGACGGCCGCGCGGGCCGAGCGGCGCAGGTTGGCGTCGTCGAAGTTGGCGAGGCGGTTGGCGGTGGCCCGCACCTCGCGGCGCATCCGGCGCTCCTCCCACACCAGCTTCGCGCCGTGGGCGCCGAGGCGGGTGAGCAGGTCTCCGATGGCCTCGCCGTCGCGGATCACCACGCGGTCGGTGCCGCGGACGTCGCGGGCCTTGGCCTGGATCTCCAGCCGCCGGGCCGCGCCGACCAGCGCCAGGGCCGCCTCCGGGCCGGGGCAGGTGATCTCCAGGGAGGAGGAGCGGCCGGGCTCGGTGAGCGAGCCGTGCGCCAGGAAGGCGCCGCGCCAGGCGGCCTCGGCGTCGCAGACGGCACCGGCCACCACCTGCGGCGGCAGGCCCCGCACGGGGCGGCCGCGCTGGTCGAGCAGACCCGTCTGGTGCGCGAGCGACTCGGCGTTGTGGACGACCCGGACGACGTAGCGCGACCCGCGCCGCAGGCCGCCCCCGGCGACCACGAGCACCTCGCTGGCCGCGCGGTACACGTCGGCGAGGTCGCGGCGGAGCCGGCGCGCGGCCGCGCCCGTGTCGAGCTCGGCCTCCACCACGACGCGCCCGCCGATGATGTGCAGCCCCCCGAGAAGCGGAGCAGCGCCGAGACCTCAGCCTTGCGGCAGCAGGAGCGCTGGACCGGAAGACGGCTGAGCTCGTCCTTCACCTGTGCCGTCAGAGCCATGTGCTTCATGGTGCCACCGCGACACGCCCGGGGAGGCGACTCGCCGAATTCCACTGTTGTGACTATTCGGGAGGGACTACCCGACGTCGCCCCAGGCGCCCTCGAGCACGTCGCGCAGGGCCGCCGCCAGCCGCAGCGGGTCGTGCTCCGCGGTCCGCCCCCGGCGCACCTGGCGCAGGACCAGGCGCGCCCCGGCGGCGGCCGCGGCGTCGGCGAGCTCCTCGACGTCCTCGACGGCGCTGGGGTCGGCCAGGACGACGTCGAAGCGCAGGCCCCGGGCGTGCGCGGTGAGCGCCCGCACGTGGTCGGCGGGGCTGAGGCCCGACGTCTCGCCCTTCTCGCTGACCAGGTTGAGCACCAGGCAGCGCCGGGCTCCGGTCTCCCGCAGGGCCGCCGCGAGGTCGGGCACCAGCAGGTGCGGCATCACGCTGGTGAACCAGGACCCGGGCCCCAGGACCACCCAGTCGGCGGCCAGCACGGCCTCCACGACCTCCGGGCGGGCCGGCGGGTCGACGGGCAGGAGCCGCACCTCCTCCACCCGGCCCCGGGTGGTGGCCACGGCGGCCTGGCCGCGCACCACCTGCAGCGAGCTGCCCGAGCGGGTGCGCACGCGCACGTCGGCCTCGATCTGCAGCGCCCCCGACGACATCGGCAGCACCCTCCCCCGCGCCCCCAGCAGCCGCCCGACCAGGTCCAGGCCCTCGACGGCGTCACCGCGCCGCTGCCACAGCGCCGCGATGAGCAGGTTGCCGACGGCGTGGCCGTCCAGGGGGCCGTCGCTGGTGAAGCGGTGCTGCAGCACGTCGCGCCAGGTGCGGCCCCACTCGGTGTCGTCGCAGAGGGCAGCGAGCGCCATCCGCAGGTCACCGGGGGGCATGACGCCCAGCTCGCTGCGCAGCCGGCCGCTGGAGCCGCCGTCGTCGGCCACCGTGACGACGGCGGTGATCCGCTCGGACAGGTGCCGCAGGGCCTGCAGGGACGCGGCGAGGCCGTGCCCGCCGCCGCAGGCCACCACCGCGGGGCCGACGGGGCCCCTCATCACCTCGCCCGCGTCCCGGGTCACTCGCGGCCCAGGTCCCGGTGCGCCACGCGCAGCACCGGGGCGGCGTCGACGTCCCCGGCGTCAGCGGCCGCGCGCTCGAGGCGGGCGGCCAGGGCCAGCGTCATCGCCACCGAGCGGTGCTTGCCGCCGGTGCAGCCGATGGCGACGGTGGCGTAGCGGCGGTGCTCGCGCTGGTAGCCCGCGATCACCGGCTGCAGGGCCGCGGCGTAGCGGTCCAGGAACTCCTCGGCGCCGTCCTGCCCCAGGACGTAGTCGCTGACGGGGGCGTCGCGGCCGGTGAGGGGCCGCAGCTCCGGCACCCAGTGGGGGTTGGGCAGGAAGCGCACGTCGACGACGTGGTCGGCGTCGGTCGGCAGCCCGTACTTGAAGCCGAAGGAGAGCAGCGTCAGGCGCAGCCGGGTGACGGCGTCCTCGCCGAAGGCGCGGGTCACGGACGCGGCGAGCTGGTGGACGTTGAGGTCGGAGGTGTCGATGACGACGTCGGCGGCGGCGCGCAGGTCCCGCAGGAGCTCGCGCTCCGTCTCGATGCCGTCGAGGATGCGCCCCTCCTCCTGCAGCGGGTGCGGGCGCCGCACCGACTCGAAGCGGCGCACCAGCACGGCGTCGCTCGCCTCCAGGAACACGACGCTGCGCCGCACCCGGACGGCGGCCAGCGCCGCCGCGAGGTCGGCGGAGAAGCCGCGCCCCCGCACGTCGAGCACCACGGCGACCTTCGGCACCGCACCGCCGGCCTGCGCGGCGAGCTGCGCCAGCGGGCCGAGCATCTGCGGCGGCAGGTTGTCGACGACGTACCAGCCGAGGTCCTCCAGGACGTGCGCCGTCGTGGAGCGCCCCGCCCCGGACAGGCCGGTGACGACGAGCAGCTCGGAGGGCTCCTGCCCCTCCGGGGTGCTCGCCTCGTCGGGGTGCTGGTCCTGGGCCTGCTCCTGGGTCTGCTGCTGGGCCTGCTGGGGCTCGCTCACGGGTCCCATCGTGTCAGTCGACCAGCTCGCCGGTGGCGGTGTCGACGGCGGGCTCCGGCGCGTCGCCCGCGAGGGCGGCCACGACGGCGGCTGCGGTCGCCGGGCCGACGCCGGGGACCTCGGCCACCTCGGCCGCCGTCGCCGCGCGCAGCGCCTTCAGGGAGCCGAACCGCGCCATCAGCGCCTGCCGCCGGGCCGGGCCGAGGCCGGGCACCGCGTCGAGGGCGCTGGTGGTCATCGACCGGCTGCGCTTGGAGCGGTGGTAGCTGATGGCGAAGCGGTGGGCCTCGTCACGCAGCCGCTGCAGCAGGTACAGGCCCTCGCTGGAGCGCGGCAGCACCACCGGGTGGTCCTCCCCCGGCAGCCACACCTCCTCCAGCCGCTTGGCGAGGCCGCAGAGGGCGACGTCGGTGACCCCCAGGGCGGCGAGGGCCCGGGACGCGGCCTCGACCTGCGGCTGCCCGCCGTCGACGACGACGAGGTTCGGCGCGTAGGCGAAGCGGCGCGCCCGGCCGGTGTCGGGGTCGATGCCCGGCTGGACTCCCGGCCGTCCGGGGGCGACCTCGCCGCCGACGCCCTCGCCGTCGCGGGCGCCCTCGGCGAGGTGGCGGCGGAAGCGGCGGGTGAGGACCTCGTCCATGGACGCGAGGTCGTCCGTCCTGCCGTCGGGCCCGTCGCCGCGAACGGCGAAGCGCCGGTACTCGCTCTTGCGGGGCAGCCCGTCCTCGAAGACGACCATCGAGGCGACCACCTCGCTGCCCTGCAGGTGGGAGACGTCGTAGCACTCGATGCGCAGCGGTGCGTCGTCGAGGCCGAGGGCCTCCTGCAGCTCCTGCAGCGCCAGGGAGCGGGCGGTGAGGTCACCGCCCCGGCGCGTCTTGTGCAGGTTCAGCGCGCCGGTGGCGTTGCGCTCGACGGTCTCCAGCAGCGCGCGCTTGTCGCCGCGCTGCGGGACGCGCACGTCGACGAGGCTGCCGCGCAGCGCGGAGAGCCACGCCGCGGTCTGCTCCGCGTCGGTCGGCTCGACCGGCACGAGCACCTCGCGGGGCACCGCCTCACCGGCCTCCTCGCCGGCGCTGCCGTAGACCTGCTGCAGCAGGTGCTGCACGAGGTCGGCGGTGGTGAGGTCCTCGACCTTCTCCACCACCCAGCCGCGCTGGCCGCGCACCCGTCCCCCGCGCACGTGGAAGACCTGGACGGCGGCCTCGAGCTCGTCCTCGGCGAGGGCGAAGACGTCGGCGTCGGTGGCGTCGGGCAGCACCACGGCGCTCTTCTCCAGCGCGCGGCGCAGGGCCCCGGCGTCGTCCCGGAGCCGCGCGGCCCGCTCGAAGTCCATCTCCGCCGCGGCCTCGCGCATCTGCGCCTCGACCCGCCTGACGTGCT
This sequence comes from uncultured Actinomycetota bacterium, assembly GCA_963781365.1. Taxonomy (GTDB): domain Bacteria; phylum Actinomycetota; class Actinomycetes; order Actinomycetales; family Quadrisphaeraceae; genus Quadrisphaera. The sequence goes on from CAWAFR010000011.1 coordinate 38,506, forward strand.
TGCTGGTGGGCCGGCCATGAAGTCGGCGAACTCCTGCGCGAGCGCCCGGTGGTCCTCCGGGGAGATCTTGCCGACGCAGGGCGCGGAGCACTTGTCGATGTACCCCAGCAGACAGGGGCGGCCCACCTGGCCGGCGCGCTTGAAGACGCCGGTGGAGCAGGTGCGCACCGGGAAGACGCGCAGCAGCAGGTCGACGGTCTCCCGGATCGCCCAGGCGTGCGCGTACGGCCCGAAGTAGCGGGTGCCCTTCCGCTTGGCGCCCCGCAGCACCTGCACGCGGGGGAACTCCTCGCCCATCGTCACCGCGAGGTAGGGGTAGGACTTGTCGTCGCGGTACTTGACGTTGAAGCGCGGGTCGAACTCCTTGATCCAGGAGTACTCCAGCTGCAGCGCCTCGACCTCGGTGGAGACCACCGTCCACTCCACGCTGGAGGCGGTGGTGACCATCCGGGCCGTGCGCTGGTGGAGCGCCGGCAGGCGGCTGGAAGTAGTTCGCCAGCCGCTGGCGCAGGCTCTTCGCCTTGCCGACGTAGATGACGCGGCCGCTCGGGTCGCGGAAGCGGTACACGGCCGGGGCTGTCGGGCACCTCCCCCGGCCGGGGGCGGTAGGAGGCCGGGTTCGTCACCCGTCCAGCGTAAGGAGCGCCCCCGACAGCGCCGCCGCCCCGTCCGGACGGCCGGCCGCCCCCTACCCCATCCGGCGTCGGTCGGCGGGCAGCCGCGGGTTCAGCAGGTGCGCCACCAGCGCCGTCCACCCGGTCTGGTGGCTCGCGCCGAGGCCCTCGCCGGTGTCGCCGTCGAAGAACTCGCTGAAGGTGACCTGCTCGCTCCACAGCGGGTCGTCGCTGGCCTCGATGCGGTCGCCGTCGGCGGGACGGCGTCCGCCCTTCGCCGGGACGGGCCGGAACAGCGCCGCGAGCCCGCCGTCGACGAGGTCGGCCGCCTGGTCCAGGGTCACCACGTTGCCGGAGCCGGTGGGCACCTCGATGGTGAAGCTGTCGCCGTAGTGGCGGCCCATCGTCCGCAGCTTGTCGGCGAGCAGCACGTTCACCGGGAACCAGATCGGTCCGCGCCAGTTGGAGTTGCCGCCGAACAGCCCGGTGCGGCTCTCGCCGGGCTCGTACTCCAGCGACACGTCACGGCCCCCGACGTTCGCGTACACCTGGCCGGTCGACTTCGACAGGGACCGGATGCCGTACGGCGACCAGAACTCCTCGGTGTCGAACATCCGCTGCAGGATCCGCCGCAGCCGCTCCGGGCCGACGAGGGAGAGCAGCATCTTGCGGCCCTCCGGCCCGGAGCGGGACCGCAGAGGGCGCATGACCTCCGGCCGGCGCCGCTGCAGCCACCGCAGGCGCGTGGTGACGTCGGGCGCCTCGGTGGAGATCCACGAGGGGACCTCGGTGGCCCCGAGGATGGGCAGCAGGCCCACCATCGATCGGACCCGCATCGGCTCCGCCTTCCCGGAGGGGTCGACGAGGACGTCGTAGAAGAAGCCGTCGTCGTCGTCCCAGAGCTTCGCGCCGCGGGTGCCGAAGGAGTTCATCGCCTCCGCGATGGACAGGAAGTGCTCGAGGAACTTCGTCGCCGTGTCGTCCCAGGCCTTGTCGTGCCGGCTCAGCTCCAGGGCGATCTTGAACATCTGCTGGC
>CAWAFR010000012.1:0-344903 GCA_963781365.1 uncultured Actinomycetota bacterium
TGCCGTGCAGGTCCACCAGGCCGGCCTCGCGGGCCAGCACCACCGCGGCCAGCACGTCGTCCGCGCCCCGGGTCATCGAGACGATGTAGCTCTCGATCACCTCCACCCCGTAGGTGTCCAGGGCCTGCCGGATCTCGGTGAACACCGCGAAGGTCCCGGCCCCGGCCGCATCCAGCGGCGGCGGGGTCGGGGCCAGCGGCCGGCGCGAGGCCAGCTCCTTCGACAGCAGCCGGCGCCGGTAGTCGCGCGGCAGGTCGGCGTAGAGCCAGTGCTCCTCGCTCAACCGGTCGATCAGCTGGCCGACGGCGTGGTGGTGCGCGTCGGCGTGCTCGCGGATGTCCAGGGTGGCCAGGTGCAGCCCGAACATCGAGACGGTGCGCCGCACCCGGGCCAGCAGCCCGTCGGCGATCAGCGCGCCGCAGTTGTCCCGCAGCGAGGCCGCGATCAGGGCCAGCTCGGCCAGCAGCTCCTGCCGTCCCAGGTAGTCCCGGCCGGGCTGGTGCCGGCCGCCGGCCTCGATCCGGCGCCGGGTGTTGAGCACCTTGTGGCGGATGCAGGACAGCTTCAGCCGGTACGGCTCGGTCTCGTTGACGACCCGGACCCGCGGGTCCAGCTCCGGCAGGTTGGCCAGGTCCGCCTCGATGGAGGCCAGCAGCTCCGGCGAGACCCCGACGATCGCGCTGGAGGAGGACAGCTCGGCGATCAGCGCGTCGAGATCGGCCAGCACCGCCCGGGTGGCGACCTGGTGCTGCAGCCGCAGCACCTCGTTGGTGACCGCGGCGGTGACGTTGGGGTTGCCGTCCCGGTCGCCGCCGATCCAGGAGCCGAAGGTCAGCGGCCGGGCGTCGGCGGACAGCGTCGCGCCGTGCCGGGCGAGCTCGGCGGCGAGGTCGGTGGTGAGGTCGGGCACCGTGACGTCGATGAGCTCCTGCAGGTAGTACACCGCGTTGCGGGCCTCGTCGACCGGGGTGGGCTGGTGCCGGCGCAGCTCGTCGGTCTGCCAGATCAGGTCGATGATCTCGGCCAGGTTGCGGTCCTGGCGCTCGCCGGGCGGCGGTGCCGGGCTCGGTCGGGTCGGCCAGCACGTCGGCCAGCCGGCGCAGCTTGCTCAGGATGGACCGGCGGCTGGCCTCGGTGGGGTGCGCGGTGAACACCGGGCGCACCGCCAGGCTCTCGACAGCCCGGCTCAATCCGTCGGCGCCGGACTTGGCCGCGACCGCGGCCACCGAGCTCGCCAGCCAGCCCTGCTCGGCCGGCCGGTCGCGCAGGCTGCGTACCCGGTGCACCTGCTCGGCGACGTTGGCCAGGTGGAAGTACGCGGAGAAGGCGCGCACCAGCGCCGAGGCGGTGTCGACCGGCAGCCCGGCCAGCAGCGTCCGGACCTCGTCGCGGGCGGCGTTGCGGTCGGCGACCCGGGCCGCCTCCTTGCTCTGCTTGGTCAGGGCCCGAACCTGCTCGACGAGGTCGAGCAGGCCGGTGCCGTGCTGGCGCACCAGCGAGTCGCCCAGCAGCTGACCGACCCGGCGCACGTCCCGGCGCAGCGGGGTGTCGTCGTCGCCGGTGCCGGGCTGGCCGGCCGGGCGGATGAGCAGTCACCGCCCCATCCTCCCGCACCACGATCGGAAGGTCTGGCGACGGAGTGGTCACGTCCCGTGTTCGGGCACGCCAGGAGGTATTTTCGTCACGGTGCGCAGACACCTAGTTACGAAGAGCGCAAAAGTGCATGCTGGGTTAAAGTTTCCTGGCCCAGAAAGGAATTTAGCGCTTCCCAAACATGTACTTCACCGGCTATAAACGTCAATGTTACGGACGTCGATCGGGGGGACGACGGCAGTAACTGATCGTCCCCCCGTGCGTTACCGAAGTAACACATCAGGAAAAGCCGGATAAAACAGCTCCGGTCGTGCGCAGCGGGGACAGGCGGTGCGCCGCCTGTGGTTAACGGGGGAAAGATGTTCGGGTCGGGCCTAGAGGTCGTAACTGGAGACAATGGCGATGTGCCGGGGTCACGTGGCCTCGCGGTCGCGGGCAGCCCGGCAACCGGTTCGCCGCCCGCGGTCGAGCCGGACCCCGACCCGGTGAACGCCGCCCTGTCGGAGAGCCTCTCGCCGGCCCTGCCGGACTGGACCGACGCCAGCACGCTGGAACCGGCTCCCGACGACACCGGCGCCATCCGCCGCCGCTCGCGCTGGCTGCGCCAGTACCAGGGCGGCCTGCTGGTCGCCGACCTGGTCACCGCCTGGCTGGCGGTCGGGATCGCCTACCTGCTGCGGTTCGGCACGTCCGGCGCGCCGGCGCCGACCGTGGCGGTGGCCGCGGCGCTGCCGCTGGCCTGGGTCGCGCTGATCGGCCTCAACCACGGCTACCACCCCCGGCTGGTCGGGGTGGGTGCCGCGGAGTTCCAGCGGATCTTCCGCGCCTTCCTGTACCTGACCGCGCTGATCAGCTTCACCTCGTTCGTGACCCACGCCGACCTGGCCCGCGGCTTCGTGCTGGTGGCGCTGCCGCTGGCCCTGGTGCTGAACCTGGTGGCCCGCTACGCCGCCCGCAAATGGCTGCACGCCCAGCGGGCCCGCGGCCGGGCGCTGAAGTCGGTGCTGCTGGTCGGTGACTCGGAGGCGATCACCAAGTTCAGCGCGGTGCTGCGCCGCGACCAGTACGCCGGCCTTCGGGTGGCCGGGGCCTGCGTGCCGTCGGAACTGGTCGCCGACATGCTGACCATCGACACCCTGGCCGAGGCCGACGTCCCGCTGCTGGGTGACGTGGACTCGATCGTGAGCGCGGTGCGGCTGTCCGGCGCGGACACGGTGGCGGTGGTCTCCTCCGGCGCGTTGGGCCCGGAGAAGCTGCGCTGGGTGTCCTGGCAGCTGGAGGGCAGCTCGACCGAACTGGTGGTCTCGCCCGGGCTGACCGAGGTGGCCGGGCCCCGGCTGCACATCCTGCCGGTGGCGGGACTGCCGCTGCTGCACGTCGACGAGCCGAAGTTCACCGGGTTCCGCCGGGTGCTCAAGGGTGCCTTCGACCGCAGCCTGGCAGCACTGGCGCTGATGCTGCTCTCGCCGCTGTTCCTGGCGCTGACGCTGGCGGTGCGGCTGACCAGTTCCGGGCCCGGCGTTGTTCCGCCAGGTCCGGGTGGGCCGGGCCGGCAGCACCTTCGTGATGCTGAAGTTCCGGTCGATGTACGCCGACGCCGAGGAGCGGCTGGCCAGCCTGCGCGAGCAGAGCGACCACGGTGACGGGGTGCTGTTCAAGATGCGCGAGGACCCGCGGGTGACCCGGGTCGGCAAGTTCCTGCGCAAGTACTCCCTGGACGAGCTGCCCCAGCTGATCAACGTGGTGCGCGGCACCATGTCGCTGGTCGGGCCGCGGCCGCCGCTGCCGCTGGAGGTGGCCCGCTACGAGGACCACGTGCACCGCCGGCTGCTGGTCAAGCCGGGCCTGACCGGCCTGTGGCAGATCAGCGGGCGCAGCGACCTGAGCTGGGACGAGTCGGTGCAACTGGACCTGCGCTACGTGGAGAACTGGTCGCTGAGTGAGGACCTGTTAATCCTGTGGAAGACCGTCCGCGCCGTGGCGCGCGGCTCCGGAGCGTACTGAGTCGAACACCCAGGGTAAGAGTTGTTTACCCTTTGTTAATAAGGTTAAACTAGGCCCACTGGTAATTACCCGGAGCCGTATTCCGGCGAAACTCCAGACCTGCGCACATGGGTTCCACCGCACTTTTCGCAGTATCAAGCGTGATCGCATCGCGCGCTCTGAGAAGCAGAGCCGGCACGGTGTACCAACGGGGGAAATCAATGACTGTTCGACGCCTGCTGGCGACCATCACCGCTGCCATCCTGGCAGCCTTCGGCCTCACGGTCGCGACACCGGCCGGCGCCCTGCAGGGCACCGTGCCGGGCAACGCCGCCTCGAGCTGGCAGACCAACGGCGCGGTCAACGCGATCGCCGCGGCCAACGGCATCGTCTACGTCGGTGGCTCGTTCACCTCGGTCCGCCCGCCCGGCGCGGCAGCCGGCACCGGCGAGGTGGCCCGCACCAACCTGGCCGCGTTCAACGCCAGCACCGGCGCGCTGATCACCTCGTTCAACCACACCCTGAACGGTGCCGTGTCGGTGCTGACGGCCAGCGCCGACGGCGCGACCGTCTACGTGGGCGGCGACTTCACCACCATCGACGGCACCACCCGCAACCGGATCGCCTCGTTCACCGCCGCCTCCGGCGCCCTGACCTCGTGGAACCCGAACTCCAACGGCCGGGTGGCCGGCATCGCGCCGTTCGGCTCCACCGTCTACGTGGGCGGTTCCTTCTCCACCATCGGCGGCCGCACCGAGCGGCGGGTCGCGGCGCTGAACGCCAGCACCGGCGCGGCGCTGGCCACCTTCACCACCACGCCCGGACAACGTCGTCTACCAGATCGCGCTGACCCCGGCAGGGCGACCGGCTCTTCCTGGTCGGCGCGTTCCTCAGCGTCAACGGCGACCCCGCCTACCACGCGGTGGCCATGATCGACCCGGCCAGCGGCGCGGCGCTGCCGTTCCCGGCCGCGTCGGTCATCCCGCCCAAGACCGACGCCTGCATCGTCGAGGCCAAGTCCGTCAAGACCGACGCGACCGGTGCCTACTTCGGCGTCGAGGGCACCGGCGGCGGCTGCTTCGACGGCACCTTCGCGGTGAACACCCCCGACGGCTCGCTGCGCTGGCAGAGCATGTGCCTGGGCGCCACCCAGGCGGTGCAGCCGATCGGCGACATCCTCTACACCGGCTCGCACAGCCACGACTGCACCGCCGACATGGCGGTCGACCCGGACGCCTTCCCCGAGGTCGGCTGGGGCCAAGGGCTGTCGCGGCACCTGCTCTCGCGCACCACCAGCGGCGGCCTGCTGGCCAGCTGGTACGCCAACACCAACGGCGGCCCGAACGGCGCCGGCCTCGGCCCGCGGGTGATGGCCACCGACGGCAGCCAGCTGTTCGTCGGCGGCGAGTTCACCACCGTCAACGGCCAGCCCCAGCAGGGCTTCGCCCGGTTCTCGCCGGCCACCGGCGACCTGACCGCGCCGGCCCGGCCGGCCACCCCGAGCGCGGTGGCGCTGCCCGGCGGCCAGGTGGCGGTCTACGTGCAGGCCCCGCTGGACATCGACGACACCGACGTGACCGTCCGGATCTACCGGGACGGCGGCAGCACGCCGATCTCGACCACGCCGGTGCACGCGCTGTTCTGGCGGGACCCGGTGGTCAGCTTCATCGACTCCGGCCTGCCGCTGGGCAGCAGCCACACCTACACCGCCGACGCCGTCGAGACCAACGGCAGCAACGTCAGCCCCCGGTCGGCGGCCAGCCGGTCGGTGACCGTGGTGACCACCGCGAGCGGCGCCTACGAGGCGGCCGTGGACAACGACAACCCGAGCATCTACTGGCGCTACGGTGAGAACGCCGGTCCGGTGCTGGCCGACTCCGGCACCAGCCACGACGCCGGGCTCTCGCAGGGCACCGTGAGCTACGGCCAGGCCGGCGCGGTGAGCGGCAACACCGCCATCACCACCGACGGCGCGACCGGCTTCCTGGCCACCTCCCAGCAACTGCCCTCGCCGACGCAGCTACTCGGTGGAGACCTGGTTCAAGACCACCAGCACCACCGGCGGCAAGCTGATCGGCTTCGGTGACCGGCAGGGCGGCTACGACTTCAGCGGCAACCCGGCGCTCAGCGGCTCCTACGACAAGCAGGTCTACATGACCTCCGACGGGCGCCTGAAGTTCGGCGTCTGGGTGGGCTTCGCCGACACCGTCACCTCGGCCACCGCCTACAACGACGGCCAGTGGCACCACGTGGTCGCCAGCCAGGGCAGCAACGGCCTGAACCTGTTCGTCGACGGGGCCAAGGTGGCCCACGACGGGCAGACCAACAACCAGGCCTACAACGGCTACTGGCGGGTCGGCGGCGACAACCTGGGCGGCTGGCCCGACCAGCCGGCCAGCGTCTTCTTCAACGGCAGCATCGACGAGACCGCGGTGTATGACCACCCGCTCAGCCTGGCCGCCGTGCAGAGCCACTACGCGGCCTCCGGGCGCACCCCGCCGCCGTCCACCGTGCCGTCCGACGACTACGGCAAGGCCGTCTACAACGACGCCCCCGCCAACTACTGGCGGCTGGACGAGACCGGCGGTGCGGCCACCGCCGCCGACAGCACCGACAACAGCACCACCGGCAACTACGTCGGCGGCGTCACCCAGGGCGCCGCCGGGCGCGCTCGGCGCCATCGGGCACGCGGTGAGCTTCAACGGCAGCACCGGCAACGTCACCTCGACCAGCCAGATCGGCGGCCCGAGCCGGTACGCGCCTGGAGCTGTGGTTCAACACCACGACCACCAGCGGCGGCAAGCTGATCGGCTTCGGCAACGCCCAGACCGGCGCGAGCAGCAACTACGACAAGCACGTCTACATGACCAACGACGGCCGGCTGATCTTCGGCGTCTACAACGGCGGCTTCGACATGATCACCACGCCGACCGCCTACAACGACGGCCAGTGGCACTACGTGGTGGCGATGCAGGGGCCGTCCGGCATGGCGATGTACGTCGACGACCACCTGATCGGCAGCAACTCCGTGAGCGGCAACCAGGCCTACAGCGGCTACTGGCGGGTCGGCGGGGACAACCTCAACGCCTGGCCGAACCAGCCCACTAGCAGGTACCTGGCCGGCACCATCGACGAGGTGGCGGTCTACGACGGCCCGCTGACCGCCGGCCCGGATCGACGCGCACTACACCGCGTCCGGACGGTCCGGACCGGACATCGTGCCGCCGACCACCGCGATCACCTCGCCGTCCGACGGCGCGACGGTGAGCACCGGCTCGGTGCCGGTCAGCGCCACCGCCTACGGACAACGTGGCGGTCACCTCGGTGGACCTGCAGGTCGACGGCAGCACGGTGGCGAGCTCCACCACCGCGCCGTACAGCTTCAACTGGACCGCCTCAGCCGGGCCGCACACCCTGCGCACGGTGGCCCACGACGCGGCTGGCAACACCGGCACCTCGGCGGACGTGCACGTCACCGCGGTCGCACCGGACACCACCGCCCCGACCGCGGCGATCACCGCCCCGGCCGACGGCGCCTCGGTGTACGGCCCGGTGACGGTCACCGCGACCGCGTCCGATGACACCGCGGTGACCGCGGTGGACCTGCTGGTGGACGGCTCCTCGATCGGTACCGACTCCAGCGCGCCGTACAGCTTCGACTGGTACGCCACCGCGGTCGGCAGCCACACCCTGCAGGCGCGGGCGCACGACGCGGCCGGCAACGTCGGGCTCTCGAGCGTGGTCACGGTGACGGTGCCGCCGGACACCACCGCACCGTCCGCGCCGGGCCAGCCGAGCTCAGCAGCGACGTGACCACCACGTGCGGCGACCGTGAGCTGGCCGGCGGCCACCGACGACCGCGGCGGTGGCCGGCTACCGGGTGCTGCGCGACGGCGTGCAGGTCGGCCAGACCAGCGCGCTGAGCTTCACCGACACCGGCCTGACCGCGGGCACCACGTACAGCTACACGGTGCGGGCCTACGACGCGGCGGGCAACGTCAGCGGTGACAGCCCGGCGGTCTCGGTGACCACCCAGCCGGCCGACCTGGTGCTGTTCTCCGACAGCTGGACGGCGGCCGACGGCGCGCCTGGTCGCCGGCCTGGACGACCGGCGCCGGCAACGGCACGGTGAGCACCCAGTCCGGCGCCGGCCGGATCGCCATCGACGACGTGGCCAACTCCTACGGCCGGGCCCAGCTGACCGGGCTGGCGGCCCGGGCCGACAGCGAGCTGCTGACCTCGTTCAGCTGGTCGTCGAACACCGCGCTGAGCTACCTCAACGTCTACCTGCGCGGTTCGGGCGGCTGGCAGAACGCCTACCGGCCCCGCAACGGCTACGGCCTGCAGCTGCAGTCCAACTCGGGCACCGTGGTGATCCAGAAGAACGTCAACGGGGTCACCAGCACCGTGCAGTCGGTGGCCGGCGGCCAGGCGGTCAGTACCGCCAAGCAGTGGCTGCGGCTGCGGGTGAGCGGTTCGACGATCCAGTTCAAGATCTGGACCGACGGCACCACCGAGCCGGTGGCGTGGAAGGCGACCGTCACCGACACCGACGTGACGGCGGCCGGGCAGCTGTTCCTGTCGCTGGTGCGCAGCGGCGCCAACGTCGGTGCCAAGGCGGTCACCTTCGACGACCTGGCGATCCGGCCGACGCCATGACCGGTCACGGACGGAGCTGACTGCCGGAGCGGTGCGCAGTGTCAGTAACGGTATGTAATCAGAGTTTGGCCTTATCTCATAAGGCTAAAATGATTTCATTCCCGCTTTACACGCGCTCGTGGTACTGAGCTACTCTTGGGTTATCTTTAGCACCGATTTTACGCGCGTGTGATCGCATCAAAACGCTCCGTCCCCACTCTTGTCAGGCACGTGTCAGGTAGAGGAAGAAACGATGCTCAGCAGTGGCAACGTTCAGGGCCCGACGGCCATCGGCGCACGGCTGCGGCAGCGGTCGCGCCCTGCTGGCAGTGGCGGCGCTGGCCGGCGGGCTGCTGGCCGGGGCGGCCTGGGACCGCGCCGGCCGCCGTCGCCGCCACCCCGCCCGGCCAGGTGCTGGACGGCTCGCAGCCGGCGCTGGCCGCGCCGTCCTGCTGGGCGATCAAGCAGCAGAACCCGGCCAGCCCGGACGGCATCTACTGGCTGCAGACCGCGCAGCTGGTGGCGCCGCAGCAGTTCTACTGCGACCAGACCACCGACGGCGGCGGCTGGGTGCTGGTCGGCCGCGGCCGGGAGGGCTGGACCTGGGGCTACGGCGGCCAGGGCAGCGTGGCGGCGCTGCGCACCACCCCGACCGGCACCGGTGCCTTCGCCCCGGCCACCCTGCCGGCGGCCACCGTGCAGGGCCTGCTCGGCGGCGGCCGGGTGGACGCCCTCGCCGACGGCATCCGGGTGCGCCGGGCCACCAACACCGCCGGCACCACCTACCAGGAGATGCGGATCAAGGCCTCCAACCGGTCCGAACTGGACCTGGTCGATCGGCGGCGGCGTGCTGTTCTCCAGCATCAGCGTCGACGGCACCAACTACGCCGGCGGCAACACCCAGTCCTGGGCCCGCTCCGGCGACCAGAACTTCCTGCGGATGACCACCAACGAGCAGGCCAACCACAACTACAAGATGGGCTTGGCGCTACGGCAACAAGATCGTCGGCCAGAACAACGCCACCAGCTACCTGTGGCAGTACACCACCGAGAAGTCGGCGCTGCCGTTCACCCAGGTGTTCCTGCGGCCGAAGCTGACCACCGCCGGCTTCTCCGCCGATCCCGGCCGCGGGCCTGCCGGCCAGCACGGTGCGGCCGCTGGCCTCCTCGACCACCTCGCCGAACACCCCGTGGGGCGTCACCGGCATCGCCGGCGCGGCCAGCGAGCTGAACATGGAGGTCGAGACCTTCGCCCAGATCGGCAACATCATGTACGTCGGCGGCGGCTTCCAGAACGTGCAGAAGGGCGCCAACCCGGCCCCGGCCGACAAGATCGCCCAGGCCTGGCTGGCCGGCTTCGACGTCAACACCGGCGAGTGGCTGTCCAGCTTCCGGCCCGAACCTGAACGCGATGGTCTGGGACCTGCAGGCCACCCCGGACGGCAAGCTGGTGGTCGGCGGCGAGTTCACCATGGTCAACGGGGTCGCCGACAACGGCATCGCCGAGCTGGACCCGATCACCGGTGCCACGGTGCCCGGCTGGAACGCCTCGGTCGACTTCGTCACCACCCAGCTCAACACCCCGGCCCAGGTCAAGGCCATCGACCTGCAGGACGGCTGGCTCTACATCGGCGGCCGGTTCAACCGGGTCACCGGCGGCACCCCGGTCAAGGGCCCGGTCACGGTCGGCCGGGCGGCCCGGCTGCGGGTCTCCGACGGCCAGCCGGACGGCGCCTGGAAGCCGAACTTCGACGGCTCGGTGGTCGAGCTCGACGCCAGCGCCCAGGGCGACCGGGTCTACTTCAGCGGCTACTTCGACAACGTCAACGGGGCCGCCTCGCCGCGCTTCGGCGTGATCAGCACCGCCGCCGGCGCGGCCACCAGTCCCGTCGGCCTGGCAGTCCAGCCTGGGCTCGGGCACCCACGACTACCAGCAGGCGGTCAAGGAGGACGGCAACTACGTCTTCCTGGGCGGCTCGCAGCACATCCTGAGCCAGTACGACCGCAGCAACTTCGCCCGGCTGAGCTCGCAACATCACCAAGGCCGGCGGCGACATCCAGACCATCGGCATCTACAACGGCGTGGTCTACGCCAGCTGCCACTGCGGCAACTACGCCTACTCGGGCACCTACAACTACTCCAACCCGATCCCGAACGCCTCCGACGTCAACAACATCAAGTACATCGGGGCCTGGGACGAGGCGACCGGCGCGTACCTGCCCGACTTCTGGCCGAGCGCGCTGGACACCCGCTCGGGCATCGGCGGCTGGGAGCTGACCCCGGACTCCAACGGCTGCCTGTGGTTCGGCGGCGACTTCAAGCAGGGCTCCTACCAGGGCACCGGCTACCAGTGGCTCGGCGGCTTCGGCAAGTTCTGCCCGCGCGACTCGGTCGCCCCGACCGTGCCGGGCAACCTGCGCAGCCAGCGCCGCCGACCGGTGGCGTCAAGCTCAGCTGGGACGCCGCGACCGACAACTCCGGGCGCGGTGCGCTACGAGCTGATGCGCGACGACCGGGTGATCATCTCCACCACCGGCCTGTCCTACATCGACACCACCGGCGTCGTGCCCGGCCAACTACTGGGTGCGGGCGGTCGACGCCGGCGGCAACCGGTCGGCCACCTCGAACAAGGTCAGCCGTGCTGCCGCCCGGACACCACCGCCCCGACCGCGGCGATCACCGGCCCGGCCGACGGCACCACGGCCTACGGCCCGGTGACGGTGACCGCCACGGCCAGCGACGACCAGGCGGTCGCCTCGGTCGACCTGCTGGTGGACGGCACCGTGGTCGGCACCGCCACCACCGCGCCGTACAGCTTCAGCTGGAACGCCACCGCGGTCGGCAGCCACACGCTGCAGGCCCGGGCCCGCGACGCGGCCGGCAACACCGGGACCTGTCGGCTCCGATCACCGTGACGGTGCCGGCCGACACCACCGCGCCGGCCGCGCCCGGGCACGCCGAGCCAGCACCGGGGTGACCACGACGGCGGCGACGCCTGAGCTGGCCGGCGGCCACCGACGACCGCGGCGTCACCGGCTACCAGGTGCTGCGCGACGGCGTGCAGGTCGGCGCCCCGGCGCGCTGAGCTACACCGACACCGGGCTGACCCCGGGCGGCACCTACAGCTACACGGTGCGGGCAGTGGACGCGGCCGGCAATGTCGGCCCTGACAGCCCGGCGCGTGTCGGTGACCACCCCGACGGACCTGCCGCCGCTGTTCAGCGACAGCTTCACCGGCGCCGACGGCGAGCCGTGGTCGGCGTCCTGGGCGACCGGCGTCAGCAGCGGCACGGTCGACATCCAGGGCGGCGCCGGCCGGCTCGCGGTGGACGACGTCTCCGGCGCCTACAGCCGGGCCCAGCTGACCGGCCTGGCGGCCCGCGACCGACAGCGAGCTGCTCACCTCGTACAGCTGGTCGTCGAACACCGCGCTGAGCTACCTCAGCGTCTACCTGCGCGGCTCGGGCGGCTGGCAGAACGCCTACCGGCCGAAGAACGGCTACGGCCTGCAGTTGCAGTCCAACTCCGGCACGGTGACGGTGCAGAAGAACGTCAACAGCGTCACCACCACGTGGCCGGTGGCCGGCGCGCCAGGCGGTGACCACGGCCAAGCAGTGGCTGCGGCTGCGGGTCAGCGGCTCGACGATCCAGTTCAAGATCTGGGCCGACGGCACCGCCGAGCCGACCACCTGGAAGGCGACCGTCACCGACACCAGCGTCACCGCGCCGGGCCAGCTGTTCCTGTCGGTGGTCCGCGGTGCAGCCAACGTCGGCGCCAAGTCGGTCAGCTTCGACGACCTGGCGGTCCGTGACGGCCAGTAGTAACCGCCGGACGCCTGACCGGCGTCCCGGACGACCCCGAAGCCCCTCCTGGCACCGCCAGGAGGGGCTCCGCGTATGCCAGGTTCCTGCCGTCGCCACCCTCCGGCCCGAGGTCGCGACCCACTGTAGGCATTGCCGAGCGAGGGTCTCGGCGTGACTCTCAGGGAGCAACTTACATCACTGTAAGTAATTACCCGTGTATGTTGTCGAAATAGCGCCACGCTCGGCCAGGCCTTGCTGGTATACGCCGAAACTGCAGCCGTCTCAGGCCTTTCTACAGGCCAGCGAATTCGGGCATTTCAGCATGCCGCCCAGGTCGTTCGGCAAGTCGGTGTTCGGCCATAAAAATTACTCCGTGTAATTGCTCAACTCCTTAGAGGTGCTGTCGATAGAGGCCAGCACCTGACTACTAGGAGTAATTATGACCACGGATGGCCGTCACAGCGTTCGCCAGAGCACGATCAGAGAAGCCCTGGGTCGGCGCGGCACTGGTCGCCCTGCTGGGCGCCGGCGCGGTGATCGCGTGGACCTGTCCTCGGTGAGCACTGCCGCGTCCGCCTCGACGGTCAACCTGGTGGCCGACCCCGAGCTTCAGCACCGGTACCGGCGGCTGGTTACGCGGCCTCGGCGGCGCGCTGGCGGTGGTGGCCGGCCACGACGGGCACCGGGCGATCCGGCTGCGCAACAAGACCGCCGCCCCACTCACCCTGGCGCTCAACGACCGGGTGAACACCGTGCACCGACCGTCGCGGGCGCTACCTACCAGGCCAGCGCCTGGATCAGCACCGACGCGCCGGGCGTCACCTCGGCAGCCGCATGAGGGAGTACCAGCGCCAGCTGTTCCGCGGCAGCAGGTCGCCAGCTGCCTGGCTGCGCACCACCGGCTGGGTGCACGTCAGCGCCACCTACACCGCCGCCACCAACAGCGCACCATCGACTTCAACGTGCTGGCCTGGGCGCTGCCGCGCGGCAAGAGCCTGCTGGTCAGCGAGCCGAGCCTGGTGCTGCTGTCGATGCCGAGCCATGCCGGCGCCGGTCAAGCAGCCCAGCCGCGCCGCCGATCAGCCCGCGCCGACCAGCTCGGCCCCGGCACCGGCTCCGGCACCTCGACGCCGGCCACCTCGGCGCCGGTCACCCGCGCCGGTCACGCGGCCCCGAGAGCCCGCACCCCGACCAGCTCGGCCCCGCGCCGGCACCGACGCACCTCGACGCCGGCGCCCGCCGCCGGCCACCGACCAGCTCCGCGCCGGCGCCGACCGGCTACAAGCTGGTCTTCTCCGACGACTTCAACACCATCGACCGCGACCAAGTGGAACGTCCGCAACAACTCCTGGGCCAACAACGAGGAGTCGATCGTCACCTCGCGGCCGTACAACGTCTTCGTCGGCAACGGCGCACTGACCCTGCGGGCGATCAAGGAGAACTACACCGTCGGCAGCACCACCCGGCAGTACACCTCCGGCTACCTCGACACCATCGGCCGGGAGTCCTGGCAGTACGGCCGCATCGAGATGCGCGCCAAGCTGCCCGCCGCCCAGGGCATGTGGCCGGCGTTCTGGCTGCGCGACAACACCAACAAGGGCGAGCTCGACATCATGGAGGCCGTCGGCGGCCTGCCCACCAAGACCGTGCAGACCATCCACCAGTCCACCGACGGCGGCATGGGCAAGGCCGGCCACGAGGACATCCTGCCCAGCGGCACCAACACCAACTGGCACACCTACGCGGTGGACCGCGAGCCGGGCGTGGTCAACTGGTACGTCGACGACCGGCTGGTGTTCACCAAGACCCAGTCGCAGCTGACCTGGCTCGACCCGACCTTCTGCGAGCCGATGAACATCCGGCTGAACCTGCAGGTCGGGGGCAGCATGCCCGACTACTACGGCAAGCCGGTCAGCGGTGCCCCGCTCGGTGACAGCGACTACGTGATCGACTACGTCCGGGTGTACCAGAAGGGCTGAGCGAGCCGCAGCTCACTGAGATCCCACCCGGTGACATAAGCTTGAAAGGTCCCGGCCCGCATCACGGGCCGGGCCTTCGGCTTTGAGAACAGGGGATGGACGATCTGACAGCGACACGGCCCGACAGCCCGCCAGAGGTGCCCGCACCCGGGCGCCGGGCCCGCGGCGGCCGGTCGCCGGTGGCTGGTGCTGGCGGTGCTCGCGATCCTGCTGGCCGGCGGCGTCACCGCGGTGCTGGTGTCCGCCACGACGACCGGCCCGGCCTGGCAGCTGGTCTGGTCCGACGAGTTCGACGGCAACGCCCTGGACACCGGCAAGTGGACCCCGGAGGACCACTCCACCTTCGGCGAGGGCAACAAGGAGCTGGCCTGCCTGATGGCCCGCAAGGCCAATGTCGAGGTCAGCGGCGGCCTGCTCACCCTGCGGGCGATCCGTGCGGGGGCTCGACCCCGCCGGCGCGGTGCTGGAGGTCCTGCGCGACGGCGACGCCGTCGTCGCCCGCACCCGCCTGGGCCGGCCCGAGCGCGTCGTCGTCGCCGGGCACCTCGACACCGTGCCGCTGGCCGGCGGTGACGTGCCGTCGCGCCGCGAGGTCGTCGAGGGGCAGGAGCGGCTGGTCGCGCGCGGGTCCACGGACATGAAGGGCGGCGTCGCCGTCCAGCTGTCCGTCGCGGCGGCAGCGGTCGCAGCCACCGCTGCCGACCCGGCGCGCCTGCCGCGGGACGTGACGTGGGTCTTCTACGACCACGAGGAGGTCGACTCGGCCCTGAACGGCCTCGGCCGCCTGGTCCGGGAGCACCCCGCGTGGGTCGCCGGCGACGTCGCCGTCCTCTGCGAGCCCACCAGCGCCGCCATCGAGGGCGGCTGCCAGGGCACCCTGCGCGCGGAGGTCCGCCTGCGCGGCAGGGCCGCCCACTCCGCGCGCTCCTGGGTGGGTGACAACGCGATCCACCGCGCCGCGCCCGTGCTCGCGCGCCTCGCCGCCTACGAGGCCCGCACGGTGACCGTCGACGGGCTGGACTACCGCGAGGGCCTCAACGCCGTCCTCGTCAGCGGGGGGACCGCGGCGAACGTCGTCCCCGACGCGTGCGTCGTGACGCTCAACCACCGCTTCTCGCCGGCCTCCAGCCCGGCCGACGCCGAGGCCCACGTGCGGGAGGTGCTGGCGGGGGTCGAGGCCGACGTCGTCGTCGTCGACGCCGCCCCCGGGGCCCGCCCGGGCCTGGAGGAGCCGGCGCTCGCGGAGTTCGTGGCCCGGGTCGCCGCGCGCAGCGGCCGGCAGCCGGTGGCCAAGCTGGGCTGGACCGACGTCGCGCGCTTCTCCGCGCTGGGGGTGCCCGCCGTGAACTTCGGCCCCGGTGACCCGCTGCAGGCCCACACCGCCGGCGAGTGGTGCCCCGCCGGCGAGGTCCGGGAGTGCCGCGAGGCGCTCCTGGCGTGGCTGGTCCCGTAGGCGCCGCCGACGCGGGTCCTTCCTCGTCGACTCCCTCGAGGCGGTGCTCAGCCCGGCCCTGGCCAGCACCCTCGGCGTGCCGCTGGTGCGCGAGCTGCTGGCGCAGGGCTCGACGGGCTTCGCCGTCGGGAGCCTGGCGGTCGCCGTCGCCATCGGCAGCCGCGTGCCCCGCTCGGCCCTGCGCGTGCTCCGTGAGGTCGAGACACCGGTGGGGGAGCGCCGCCCGGTGCTCCTCCTCCTCCTGTCGGTGATGCTGACCTTCGTCGCGGTGATCGCAGGCGCAGTGCTGCTGCTGGGGTGGCTGGGCCGCTGCGTTGTGCTGCTCGGCCGCATCCTCGACGAGGAGTGGGCCGCCGAGCCGGCAGGGAGCGCCACGTCAGCCGACAGCGGTCGGCGGCCCGCTGGACAGGACGGCGTCGACCAGCGCCCGGGAGGCGGGCCGGTCGGCGGTGCGCGGGTTGGTGAGCAGCACGAGGTCGATCGTGCCGAGCTCGGGCAGGCGGACGGTGCCCCCGCGCTCGCCCCGCCCGTCGCCCCGCCCGTCGCTCCGCAGGGCTGAGAGCTGCAGCGGCACCAGGCTCCGCGGCACCGCCGAGACCCCGATGCCGGCCGCGACCGCGGCGATCAGACCGTTGGTGCCGCGGCACAGGGCAGCGGTGCGGTAGGCGGTGCCGGAGCGCTGCAGCGCCTCCTCCATCGCCGTGCGCGCGAAGCTCGGGGCCGGGTAGCAGACCAGCGGCACCGGGACGCCGGGCTCCAGCCGCGTGGTGGGCGTGCCGACCCAGACCATGCGCTCGCGGCTGACCAGCTGCTCCGGCACCGCCGCGCCGGTGGCGTGCCGGCCCCCCATCGCCTGGTCGGCGAGGGCGGGGCGCCGCCCGACGTAGACGTCGAGCCGGTCGGCGGCGAGGCGCCGGTGCAGGGTGCCGGACTGGTCGACCGTGAGGTCGAGGTCGACCAGCGGGTTCTCGCGGCGGAACTCCCGCAGGATCGCCGGCAGCCGGGTGAGCGCAAGGTCGTCCGACATGCCCATCCGCAGCCGTCCGTGGGGCCGCTCGCCGTGGAAGTAGCCGGCGGCCCGCTCCTGCGCGGCGACGATCGCCTGGGCGAACCCGATCATCGCCTCGCCGTCGGGGGTGAGCGAGACCGAGCGCGTGTCGCGCAGCACCAGGAGCCGTCCGGTGGCCGCCTCCAGCTTGCGCACGTGCTGGCTGACCGCGGGCTGGCCGATGCCCAGGCGGCCCGCAGCCCGCGTGAAGCTCCGCGTCTGGGCGACGGCCAGGAAGGAGCGCAGCTGCGCCGTCTCGTACTCCGGGGCCCGCCCGTGCGGGGGCGTCATGGACGGGGCTCATCACGATCCATGATGCCAGTCAGAGGGGTGATCAGCACCGGTGATCGAGGCGGACGGGGCCCCCGCCGGGAGAGGCTGGTCACCGGCAGCAGACCTGCCGTCCACCCGCTCGCACCACCGGAAGGCCGATCCTTGGCCAGCGCGCTCGCGCCCCTCGCCCGCCGCCCCTACCGCACCTACCTCGCCGGCCACGCCGTCGCCAGCACCGGCGTGTGGATGCAGAACATCGCCACCGACTGGCTCGTGCTCGAGCTCACCGGCAGCCCCGCCGCCGTCGGCATCACGATGGCCTGCCAGTTCGCGCCCGTGCTGCTGCTCGGCCTGCACGCCGGGCAGCTCGCCGACCGCTTCCCCAAGCGGACCCTGCTGATGGTCACCCAGAGCCTGTTCCTGCTGCTCACCGCGTCGATGGCGGTGCTCGTCCTCACCGGGGCCGCGCGCGCCGAGCTGGTCTGGGCGATCGCCCTGGTCACCGGCTGCGTGACCGCCGTCGACGGCCCGGCCCGCCAGGCCTTCGCCGGCGAGCTCGTGCCCTCCGAGCACCTGCGCGGCGCGGTCTCGCTGAACTCCGCGGTCTTCCAGACCTCGCGGCTCCTCGGCCCGGCGATCGCCGCCACCCTCATCAGCACCGTCGGGACCGGGTGGGCGTTCGCGACGACGGCCGCCTGCTTCACCGCACCGCTCGTCGCGCTGCTCGTCATGCGCCCGGCCGACCTGATCGGAGCGCGCCCCGCGGGAGCCCCCCGGCCCGAGCGCGCCGCCGGTGGCCGTGGCGGCGCCGGCAGCGTCAGGGAGGCCCTGCGCCACGTCCGCGAGCGCCCGCACGTCGCGGTGACCATCGTGCTGGTCGGCGTCGTGGGGACCTTCGGCCTGAACTTCCCCGTGGTGCTCACCGCCATGACCACCGAGGTGTTCACCACCGGGTCGCTGACGGGCCCGCAGCTGTACGGCGCGTTCAACACCGCGCTGGCGCTCGGGTCGACGGCGGGCGCGCTGCTCGCCGGCACCCGCGCCACCACCCGGCTGCGGCTGATCGTGGCCTCCTGCGCCGCGTTCGGGCTGCTCCAGGCGGCAGCGGCGCTGGTGCCGAGCGTCCCGATGTTCCTCGCGGTGCTCGTGGTCCTCGGGCTCGTGAACCTCGCCTTCCAGGCGATGGCGAACTCCTCCGTGCAGCTCTGGGTCGACCCGGCGGTCCGCGGCCGCGTCATGGGCCTGTACCTGCTCGCCTTCGTCGGCGGGACGCCGTTCGGCGCCCCGCTCATCGGGTGGGTCACGCAGACGTGGGGACCCCGGGTCGGGATGGCGGTGTGCGGGCTGGTGCCGGCCGCCGCGGCCGTCGTCGTCGCCGTCCTGGTGCTGCGACGGGAGCGCTCCGGCGCGCGGGCCGCTGCCGGTCCCGCCGTCCGCCCCGCGCTGCCCGCCACGGCTGTCACTGCGGGGGGCGCCGTCCCCGTCGCGTCGGTAGCGTCCCGGCTGTGGCAGCCGGCAGCACCCGCCTCGTCGTCGTCGGGGGGGACGCCGCCGGGATGGCCGCGGCCTCGCAGGCGCTCCAGCAGGCCGGCGCCCGCAGCCGGAGCCTCGAGGTGGTCGCCTTCGAGCGCGGCAGCGCGACCTCGTACTCGGCCTGCGGGATCCCGTACTGGGTCGGCGGGGAGGTAGCGGACCGCGACGCGCTCGTCGCCCGCACGCCGCAGGAGCACCGCCGCCGCGGGGTCGACCTGCGGATGGGCACCGAGGTGGTCGGCGTCGACCTCGACGCGCGCACCGTCAGCTGGCGCGAGGTCGGCGCCGGGGCGCGCACGGGCGTCGAGGGCTTCGACGAGCTGGTCCTGGCCACCGGCGCCGTCCCGCGCTGCCCCCCGCTGCCCGGCTTCGACGCCGGGCCCGCTGCGGGCGTCCACGGGGTGCAGACCCTCGACGACGGGTCGGCCCTCATCGCCGACCTGGAGGGCACCCCCGCTGACGGCGGGCGCCGCGGCGTGGAGCGCGTCGTCGTCGTCGGCGGCGGGTACATCGGGCTGGAGGTCGCCGAGGCGTGCGTGCGGCGCGGACTGCGCGTCACGGTGGTGCAGCGCGGCGAGACGCCGCTGGGCACCGTCGACGACGACATGGGCGCCCTCATCGCCGACGCCGTCCGCGGCGAGGGCATCGAGCTGCTCACGGGGCAGGAGGTCTGCGGGCTCTCCCTGGGCGCCGACGGCCGGGTGGAGGCCGTGCACACCTCCGGCGGGCTCGACCTGGAGTGCGACCTCGTCGTCCTCGGCCTGGGCGTCGACCCCTCCACCGCCCTCGCCCGCGACGCCGGGGTGCCGCTGGGCCCGAGCGGGGCGGTCGCCGTCGACGTCCGCCAGCGCACCCGCGCGGAGGGGGTCTGGGCGGCGGGCGACTGCACCGAGGTGCACCACCGCGTCTCCGGGCAGCCGGCGCACATCCCGCTCGGCACGCACGCCAACAAGCAGGGCCGCGTGGCCGGGATCAACCTCGGCGGCGGGTACGCCACCTTCCCCGGCGTGGTCGGGACGGCGATCACCAAGGTCTGCCGCGTCGAGATCGGTCGCACCGGGCTGAGCAGCGAGCAGGCCGAGGAGGCGGGGTTCCGGGTGGTGACCGCGGCCGTCGACTCCACGACGACGGCGGGGTACCTGCCCGGGGCGGAGCCGTGCGCGTCAAGCTCGTCGCCGACCAGCGGTCAGGGCGCCTCCTCGGCGGGCAGGTGGTGGGCCGCGCGGGGGCGGGCAAGCGCGTCGACGCGCTGGCGATCTGCGTCTGGCACGCGATGACCGTCGAGGAGGTGCTGGGGCTGGACCTCGCCTACGCGCCGCCGTTCGCGCCGGTGTGGGACCCGGTGCTCATCGCGGCGCGCAAGGCCGCGCAGGCGGTGGAGGCCGCCTGCCAGTCGCCGGGCTGACCTGCGCCGACACGCCGTGCGCGCGCTCGCCCGTCCGGGGGCTGGCGGGTCGCCCGGTGCCGGCGGCACACTCCCTCATGCGCGTCGTCCCGGCCCCCGCCCGCAGCGCCGTCGTGCGCGACCGCGACCGCGCCGCGCGGGCCCTGCGCGTCACCTCCCACCCCGACGCCGCCCTGGTGGTGCTCTCGCTGTGGGACGGCGACGTGTGCACCACCACCCTGCGCCTGGACCCCGACGACGCCGCCGACCTCGTCCGCGCCCTGACCGATGCCGCGGTGCACGCCTCGCCGCGCCGCCCGCGGGTGCCCGGCGCCCCGACGACGGGCGAGGTCGCCGCCGCCAGCTGATCACCGACGGGGTGCCGGTCAGGTGGGGACCTGCGGTCCCACCGGGGTCGCGCGGTCCCGGGCCGGGGCACCGCGGCCGGGACGCCGCGACCACACCGGGCGTGCGCGTCCCCGGGTCGCCGCCCGGGCGGGCGGCCAGGTGGTTGGGTGGGGGAGTGCCCGCGATCGCCGTGTTCTGCTCCGCCTCCGAGCGCATCGACCCCGTCCACGTCGAGCTGGCGGCCACGGTCGGGTCCCTCATCGCCGCCCGCGGCCACTCGCTGGTCTCCGGGGGCGGGTCGGTCTCGATGATGGGCGCCGTGGCCCGGGCAGTCCGCGAGGGCGGCGGCCGCACCTACGGCGTCATCCCCCGCGCGCTCCTGGAGAAGGAGGTCGGTGACCGCTACGCCGACGAGCTGGTCGTCACCGACGGCATGCGGGAGCGCAAGGGCCTGATGGACGACGCCGCCGACGCGTTCGTCGTCCTGCCCGGCGGCCTCGGCACCCTGGAGGAGCTGCTGGAGGTCTGGAGCGCCCGCACGCTGGCGCTGCACGCCAAGCCGGTCGTGGTGTGCGACCCCACGGGCGTCCTCGACGGGCTCCGCCGCGCCGTCGACGACCTGGTGGGGGGCGGCTTCGTGCTCCCGCAGGCGGCTGACGACGTGGTGTGGACCCGCAGCCCGCAGGAGGCCCTGGACGTCGTGGAGGCCGACCTCGCCCGGCGCACCGCGCCGCCGGCGCACGACGTGCGCGTCCAGGAGGGGCTGGAGAGCGGCGCCTGAGCGCCGGGCGTCTGGCAGCATCGCGGGGTGAGCCTCGTCCTGCTGCTGCTCGCGGTGGTCGTCGTGGGAGTGGTCGTGGCCGTGGCCGCGGGCGTCGTGCCCGCGGGGATGCCCGGACCCGCCGGCGGCAGCCCCCACCGCCCGCTGCCGCCGCGGCCGCTGGAGGCCGCTGACGTCGAGGCCCTGCGGTTCGCCGTCGTGCCGCGCGGGTACCGGATGGACGAGGTCGACGCCGCGCTGGCCCGCCTCGCCGACGCGCTCGACGAGCGCGACCGCCGCCTGGCCGCCCTCACCGCCGCCGCGGCGGTCCCGACCACCGCCTCGCCCACCGCGGCGCCGCCGCCCGGTGCCGAGGCACCAGCCCAGCACGAGGAGCACTGACGTGGCCCGCTTCACCGCACACCGCGAGGTCGCGGCGCCCGCCGCCGCCGTCTGGGACCTGGTCACCGACTGGCGGCGCCACGGCGACTGGGTGCCGCTGACCCGCATGGACGTGCTCGAGGACACCGGGGGCGTCGGCACCCGGTTCGTCGGGCGCAGCGGCGTCGGGCGGGCCGCCTTCGACGACCTGATGGAGGTCACGCGCTGGGAGCCCCCGACGGCCACGCGCGCCGGCACCGCGTCCATCGAGCACCGCGGGCGGGTGGTGCTGGGCCACGCCGAGGTGCAGGTGGTGCCCCTGCCGGCCGGGCGGTGCCGCCTGCGCTGGACCGAGGACGTCGCGATCCTCGACCGCCGCCTCTCGCGCGCGGTCACCCTGCCCCTCGCCCTGGGCGGGCGGCTGTCGTTCGGGGCGGTGCTGAAGAAGGTGGCGGCGGAGGCCGAGGCCGGGGCCCCCCAGCAGCGGTGAGCTCCCTGCTCGCGGTCCGCGACCGCGCGGCCGGGGCCGCCGCCGGCGCGGCGGCGCGGCTCGGGGCGCGCTTCTGGGCGCTCCCGGGATGGGCCCAGGCCCTGCTGGTCTACGCGGCGACGCGGCTCTTCACCGCCGTCGTCACCGTGTCCGTGGCGCGGTTCCAGGAGGCGTCGATCTGGACGCCGGCCTCGCCGGGGTACGGGGTGATGGCCGGCGACGTCTGGGACGCCTCCTGGTACCGCAGCATCGCCGAGGACGGCTACCCGCTGCCGCTGCCGCGCTCCGCCGACGGCGTCGCCTCCCAGAGCGAGTGGGCGTTCTTCCCCGCCTACCCGGCGCTGGTGGCCCTGCTGATGGCGGTCACCGGCGGCTCGTGGGAGGCCGTCGCTCCGACGACGGCGCTGGTCGCGGGCGCGGGCGCCGCCGTCGTGCTGCGGACCCTGTTCGCGCGGGTCCTGCGGGCGCGGGCGGGTGGTGGGCCGGAGGCCGGCGCGGGCGCGGACCGGGTGGCGCTCGCCGGCGTCCTGCTCCTGCTGTGCGCCCCGGCGGCACCGGTGCTGCAGTACGCCTACACGGAGTCCCTGGCGCTGCTCGTGCTCGCCCTGGCGCTCCTGGCGCTGGTCAGCCGGCGCTACGGCTGGTGCGCCGCCGCGGTGGTGCTGCTGGGCGCGACGCGCGTCGTCGCGCTGCCGTTCGCCCTGGTCGTCGCCGTGCACGCCGTGTCCCGCTGGCGGGGCTCGCGCGCCGAGGGGCGGGCGCTGCCGTGGCGGACCCGCGGGGCGCTGCTCGGGCTGCTGGCCCTGAGCGGGGCCTCCGGCGTCGCCTGGCCGGTCGCTGTCGGCGTGGCCACCGGCGTCCCCGACGCCTACACGCAGGTCCAGGCGGCCTGGCGCAGCGGCCACGTGGTGTGGCTCACGCCGTGGTTCACCGCCTCCCAGCGGTTGCTGGGCGACGTCGCCGGCCCGGTCCTGCTCGTGGTGGGACTCGCGGCGCTCGTGTGGTGGTGCACCGGGCCCACCGCCCGCTCGCTCGGGCCGGAGCTGCCCGCGTGGGTGCTGGCCTACCAGGCGTACCTGCTCGCCGTGCTCGACCCGTGGACGTCCACGTTCCGCTACTTGCTGCTCGCGGCGCCGGTCGCGCTCATGATCGCGCTGCAGGCGCGGTCGCGGGCCGCGGTGGCCGCGTGGGCGGTGGGCGGCCTGGCGCTGCAGGTGGTCTGGGTGGCCTGGCTGTGGCGCTTCAGCCCGCCCGCCGACTGGCCGCCGTGACCTCCGCACCCGCCGCGGCACCCGCCCCGGGACACCGGTGATCAGGGGGGCCACCTGCGGCGGCGTCCGCTCGGGGGACGCCTCGGTTACCGCCCGTCGGTCGCCGATGGGATGATGGTGCCCAGTCCGCGGGCGTGCCACCAGCGCCCGCTCCACCGAGCGCGTGCCCAGCACGTGGAAGGGGCGTGCCGCATGGCTGCCATGAAGCCGAGGACGGGCGACGGTCCCCTGGAGGTCACCAAGGAGGGGCGCGGCATCGTCATGCGCATGCCCCTGGAGGGCGGTGGCCGCCTCGTCGTGGAGATGTCACCCGACGAGGCGAACGCCCTCGGCGACGCCCTCAAGACCGCCGCGGGCTGAGCGTGCCCGGCGCGCCCTCCCCCACGGCGCCGCCCGCGCTCGTCCGGCCCGCACCCCCGTCGGGGGGCCTGCAGGTCGGGCCCCGGCCCGGCCGGGAGCTCCCGGTCCTGCGGGCCCGGCCCGCTCTCGTCGCGGGTCGCGGCCCCGCTGACGCGCCCGTCGCCGCGGGCGCGTCAGTGCTGCTCCTCGCCGTCGCCGCCTCGCCCGCCGCCGCCGGTGGCGGCACCGCCGGCGACGACGACGCCGAGCCCGCTCTGCTGCTGGGCCCTGCCCTCGCGCGGGCGCAGGAGGTCCTCGGCCTCGACGTCGCGGCGGTCTGCGCCTCCGCGAGGTGGCGCGCCGGCGCCGGCAGCACCCTGCCCCTGCACGGCGCCACCGGCCCCGCCGGGCACGCCGGGTCGGCGCTGCGCCTGGTGCTGCTCGGCACCGGCACGGGCTCCCCGCGTGACCTGCGCCGCGCGGGAGCCGCGCTGGCCCGGGCCGCGCGGGGCGAGGAGCTCGTGGCGACCACCGCCGCCGACGGGCTCGACGCGACGGCCCTGACGGCCTTCGCCGAGGGCCTGCTGCTGGGGGCCTGGTCACCCCCGCGCACCGGGGTGGAGCAGGGCCCGCGGCCCGCCGTCGCCGCTGTCGACCTGCTGGGGAGCCGACCCGGCCGCGGCCCCCGCGGCACTGGAGGCCGCAGCCGTCGCCGCGCGCGCCACCTGGCGGGTGCGCGACCTGGCGGCCACCCCGTCCTCGGTGAAGAGCCCGGCCTGGGTGGCAGGGCAGGCCCGGGAGCTGGCCGCCGCCGCCACCACCACCGCGGGCACCCTGACGGTGTCGGTGCTCGACGAGGAGGACCTGGCCCAGCGCCGCGCCGGCGGGCTGCTGGCGGTCGGCGCCGCCTCGCAGCACCCGCCGTGCCTGGTGCGGGTCGACTGGACGCCCGGCGGCAGCGCCGGCGGCCGCGTGGTGCTCGTCGGCAAGGGGATCACCTTCGACACCGGGGGCCTGGCGCTCAAGCCCGGGCCGTCGATGGTCGGCATGAAGACCGACATGGCGGGCGCCGCCGTCGTCCTGGCCACCGTCGTCGCCGCTGCGGAGGCGGGCCTGCAGCGCCCCGTCACGGCCCTGCTGCCCCTGGCGGAGAACTCCCTGGGCGCGGCGTCCTACCGCCCCGGCGACGTGGTGCGGATCCTCGACGGGACCACGGTGGAGGTCGACAACCCCGACGCCGAGGGGCGGATCGTGCTGGCCGACGCCCTCGCCCTGGCGCACGCGGAGCTCGACCCCGCGCTGCTGGTCGACGTCGCCACCCTCACCGGCGCGGCCACGCCTCGGCCTGGGACGCCAGCACGCGGCGCTGTTCACCGCCGACGAGGAGCTCGCCGCGCTCCTGTCCGCCGCCGGCGAGAGCACCGGGGAGCGGGTCTGGCGGATGCCGCTGGTGGAGGAGTACCGGGCGAGCCTGGACTCCGAGGTCGCCGACCTGCGGCACGTCCCGTCCGCGCCCGCCCCGGGCGCCGGCTCGGTGACCGCCGCGCTGTTCCTGCGCGAGTTCACCGGCGGGCGCCGCTGGGCGCACCTCGACATCGCGGGCGTCGGCCGCTCCGAGCGCGAGGCGCACGAGGTGCCCGCGGGCGCCACCGGCTGGGGCGCCCGCGTGCTGCTGCGCCTGCTGCAGGACCTGCCGTGAGGCCCACCGGGGCCTTCCCCGCCGGCGGTGCGGTCGGCGGTGCGGCCGGGGGGCCGGTGACGGGTGCCGCGAGCGCTGCCCGCCGGCCGCCCGGCAGCGCCGCGGGCGGCCCGAAGGCGACGAGCTGGCAGTACGCCGAGCACTTCGTGCCGGAGTCCGAGGCCGTGGAGCGGGCCCGCACCCGGGCCCGCGAGCTGGGCATCGCCGGTGTCGGCAACGGCGCCGGGGCGCTGCTGCAGGCGCTGTGCGCTGCCGCTGACGCGCGCGCCGTCGTCGAGGTCGGCACCGGAGCCGGGGTCTCCGGGCTGTGGATGCTGGGGGGGATGCCGGACGACGGGGTGCTCACGACGATCGACGCCGAGCCGGAGCACCTGCGCGCGGCCCGGACGGCGTTCGCCGAGCTCGGCGTGCGCAGCGGGCGGATCCGCGGCATCACCGGCCGCGCCGTCGACGTCCTGCCCCGCCTCACCGAGGGCGCGTACGACCTGGTGCTCCTCGACGCCGACCCGCTGGGGGCCGACGCCTACCTCGAGCGGGCCGTGCGGCTGCTGCGCCCCGGGGGGGTGCTCGCGCTGCACGGTGCGCTCTCGGCGGACCGCGCCGGTGACCCCGCCCAGCGTGACCCGGTGACCACCGCCGTCCGCGAGCTGTCCCGGGCCCTGCGGCGCTCGCCCGACCTGCTGCCCGCGCTCGTCCCCAGCAGCGAGGGCCTGCTGCTGGCCGTCCGCCGCCGTCGCTGAGCGCGGCGCGGACCCCGCGCCGCGCTCCGGGCGCGGCGGGGTGACCGCTCTCACACCCCCGTTCGGCTCTTCCCCAGGCCGTTGTCAGGATCCGGCGGGACAGTGGTGCGCATGGCAGCGAGCGACGGGGGGCGGGACGGGGGCACCACCCCGGCCCGCGCGCGCGAGGACGGCTGGACGCCGCCGTCCTGGGACGCGCTGGTGCGGGAGCACTCGGGGCGGGTGCACCGCCTCGCGTTCCGGCTCACCGGGAACCGCGACGACGCCGACGACCTCACGCAGGAGGTCTTCGTCCGCGTCTTCCGCTCCCTCGACTCCTACCAGCCGGGCACGTTCGAGGGCTGGCTGCACCGCATCACCACCAACCTCTTCCTCGACCAGGCCCGGCGTCGCCGCCGGCTGCGCTTCGACGCCCTCACCGAGGAGATCGCTGCGCGCCTGCCCGACCGCGGCGCGGGTCCCGAGCGCGCCTTCGAGGCCGGCCGCTTCGACATCGACGTCCAGGCCGCGCTCGACCAGCTGTCGCCGGCGTTCCGGGCCGTCGTGGTGCTCGCCGACGTGGAGGGCCTCACCTACGAGGAGGTCTCGGAGGTCCTGGGCCTGAAGATGGGCACGGTCCGCTCGCGGCTGTCCCGGGCCCGCGCCCAGCTGCGCCGGCGCCTGGAGCACCGCGCGCCGCGCCCGGCCGCCACCCCGGTCGGGAGGTCGCCGCAGCGGGTGCTGCGCGGGCCAGGTCGGGTGGTCCCGCTGGTGGGCTGAGGCCCAGCCGAGGGCCCTCGGGCTCCGAACGACCACCCGGGTGGCCCCGGCCGCCCGCGGAGCGGGGCAGGATGGTGGAGGAGGCGCGCTGGCGCGCCGCCTCGTGGAGGAGCGGAGAGCGCGATGTTCGGGATCAACCCGGGTGAGTTCGCGGTGCTGCTGCTCGTGGCGCTCATCGTGGTGGGCCCCGAGCGGCTGCCGAAGTACGCCCAGCACCTGGGCCGCCTCGTGCGCGAGGGGCGCAGGATGGCGATGGGCCTGCGGGAGCAGGTGCGCGGCGAGCTGGGGCCGGAGTTCGACGACGTCGACTGGACGAAGCTCGACCCCCGCCAGTACGACCCGCGCAAGATCATCCGCGACGCGCTGTCGGAGAACCTCGAGGACGAGCCGAAGCCCGTCAACGACGGCGGCCCGAAGGCGGCCGACACCGCGAAGCCCGCCGAGTCCGCAGCGGAGGACACCGGCGTCGACCTCCAGAAGAAGGAGGCCGCCGCCAGGCCGGGCAGCGCCGCCTCGCCGATGGCCGCAGCGGCTGCCGGGGCTGCCGGAGCTGCGACTGCTGGTGCTGCGACCGCCGGCGCCGGACCCACCTCCGAGGACGCCGCGGCGGCGAAGGCGGCGGCCGCCAAGCCCGCGCCGTCCGAGCCGGAGGACTTCCTGGCGGCCCGAGCCACTCCCACGCCCTTCGGGACGGACGGGGAGCCGGCACCCGAGGCTCCGTCGGTGCCGGCGGCCCGCACCGCGGGCGGGGCCCCGGTCGACCTCGAGGCCACCTGACCCGTCCGGGTCAGGCGCCTCAGACGGGGACGACGCCCAGCGGGCGACCGGCCAGGCCCCGCGAGCGCCGCCCGAGGCGCCGCGCCAGCTCCGACATCGCGACCGCCGCGGGGGAGTCGGGAGCGCTGAGCACCACCGGCGTCCCCGCGTCACCGCCCTCGCGGACGGCGACGTCCATCGGCACCTGGGCCAGCAGCGGCACCGGGGACCCCGACTCCCGCGACAGCCGCGCCGCGACCGCCTCACCGCCCCCGGAGCCGAAGAGCTCCAGGCGCGACCCGTCGGGCATCGGCAGCCAGCTCATGTTCTCCACCACGCCGACCACGCCCTGACCGGTGCGGGCCGCGAGCCCGCCGGAGCGGTGGGCGACGTCGGCTGCGGCCGGCTGGGGCGTGGTGACCACCAGCAGCTCCGAGCCCGGCAGCAGCTGCGCGGCGCTGATGGGGATGTCTCCCGTGCCGGGCGGCATGTCGAGCAGCAGCACGTCGAGGTCGCCGAAGTGCACCTCGGTGAGGAACTGCTGGAGCGCCCGGTGCAGCAGCGGTCCGCGGTGCATCACCGGCTGGCCGTCGGGCACCACCATGCCCATCGAGATCACCTTGACGCCGTGCGCGACGGGCGGGATGACGACGTCGTCGAGCTTCACCGGCCGCGACGTCGTCCCGAGCATCCCCGGCACGGAGAAGCCGTGGACGTCGGCGTCGACCAGGCCCACGCGCAGCCCGTCGCGGGCCATGGCGACGGCGAGGTTCACCGTCAGCGTCGACTTGCCGACCCCACCCTTGCCGGAGGCCACGCAGTACACGCGGGTCAGCGAGCCGGGGCGGGCGAACGGCACGTCGCGCTCGGCTCCGGGCCCGCGCAGGGTGCTGGTCAGCCGCGCCCGCTGCTCGGCGTCCATGACGCCGAGGTCGACGCGCACCGCGCGCACCCCGTCGACGGCGGAGACGGCCCGGGTGACGTCGCGCTCGAGGGTGTCGCGCATCGGGCAGCCCGAGGTGGTCAGCAGCACCTGGACGAGGACGGCGCCGGTGGCGGACACCTCCAGCGAGCCGACCATGCCGAGCTCGGTGATGGGGCGGCGGATCTCCGGGTCGAGCACACCGCCCAGCGCGGCGCGCACGGCGCCCTCGTCGGGCCCGGTCGGGCGGCGCAGGAAGCTCACCCCCGCAGGGTAGGTGCCCCGCCGGGACCGCCGTCGCCGTCAGGGGGCCTCGAGCAGACCCTCCGCCGTCGCCACCTCGCGCTGCTGCGCCCCGGTCAGCCCGCCGGCGGCCCCCCTGGTGCCTCCGCTGCCGTTGTGCAGCCACACGACGCCGCCGCGGGGGTCGATGTGCCAGGTCTGGCGCCCGAGGGCCGACTCCCCGGACCCGTCCGTCGAGCCGTCCGCCCCGTCCGTCGAGCCATCCGCCCCGTCAGCGGCGCCGGCTGCCTCGGCGCCGGTCCCGCCGTCGGGGGCCCCGGGGTCGAACTCGGCGCGCCGCCACGCGATGGTGACGAGCACGTCCCCGCGGCGGTCCTGGGAGAGGCACTCGGCGAGCTGCGCGCGGGTGGTGCGGTAGCTGGAGTCGGAGTCGCCCAGCCACGACAGCGGGTAGGGGGAGTCGCAGTCGACCCCGGGGAAGAGCCACCGGGCGGGGATCGCGTCGGCCGACGGGCCGTCGGGACGCACCGAGACGCGCACGCCCGCCACGGAGCCGTCCGCCTGCACCACGCGCACCCTGCCGGTCCACACCGGGGCCTCGCCGCCGCTGGACTCCAGGTCGACCGGGTCGGCCAGCTCGACGCCGGCGGCCTCGAGCGCGTCGGTCACACGGCCCTCGACCCGCTCGTCGGGGGTGCGCAGGACGGGCGCGACGGCGACCGCGGCGCCGAGCACCGCGACGGCGGCGAGCACGACGACGACCGCGGTGCGCGCGCCCCGGCGGCGGGTGCGGGTGCCGGCGCCCGGGCCGAGGGGCTCGTCGGACCCGTCGGACGCGCCGGCAGCCCCGGGGGCGGGCCCGTCGAGGTCGTCGAGGTCGAGCAGGTCGTCGTCCAGAGCAGCGAGGCTAGCCCCAGGTCGGCGGGGGAGCCTGCTCGTGCAGCGGCGGGACCGGCCCGGTCCGCGCGGGCTCCGGCGCCGCGGCCTGCGGGACGACCGGTGTCGCGCACCACGGGCAGCAGGTCCACTCCCCGCGCAGCGGGCGGTGGCAGGAGGTGCACCCGGCGGGCTGCTGGGAGGTGCCGCACCACGGGCAGGCGATCATCCCCTCCTCCAGCGGGCGCTCGCAGGAGCGGCACAGCGCCGTCGCGGGCGCCTCGTCGGAGGCCGTGACGCGCATCGCCTCCTCGAACGTGGTCTGGCCCGGCGCATGGCCTTGCGCACGGCGGCGTCGCGCAGCGACTCCATGCCCGTTGCGCGCGGCCGCCTCGCCGACGGCGACTCTCGCGCGGGTCGGCGATGAGCACCTGGCGCAGCTCGGCGTCGACGTCGAGGACCTCGTAGACGGCGGTGCGGCCGCGGTAGCCGGTGCCGCCGCACTCCGGGCAGCCGGTGCCGCGCCGCGGGGTGGCGCCGGCCAGGTCCTCGAGGCGCAGCCCAGGGCCGTCAGCGACGGTCGTCGGCGGATGTAGGCGGCGGCGCAGGAGGCGCAGGGCTTGCGCACCAGGCGCTGCGCGATCGCGGCGGTCAGCGAGGAGGCGACCAGGAACGGCTGCACGCCCATGTCGACCAGGCGCGTCAGGGCGGCGACCGCGGAGTTCGTGTGCAGCGTGGTCAGCACCAGGTGCCCGGTCAGGGAGGCCTTCAGGGCCAGCTCGGCGGTCTCGGAGTCGCGGACCTCACCGACGAGCACGATGTCGGGGTCCTGGCGCAGCACCGAGCGCAGCCCGGCCTGGAAGGTCATGCCGGTCTTGACGTTGACCTGCACCTGGGTGATGCCGGGCAGCTGGACCTCGACCGGGTCCTCGAGGGTGATGATGTTCTTCTCCGGCGTCAGCGACCTCGGCCAGCGCGGAGTAGAGGGTGTTCGTCTTGCCGGAGCCGGTGGGGCCGGTGATGAGCACCAGGCCCTGCGGCACGGCGAGCGCCCGCCGAAGATCTCCAGCTGCTCGGGCTCGAAGCCCAGCGAGTCGCAGCGTCGGGACGTCGTCGCCGCGGGTCAGCAGGCGGATGACGACCTTCTCGCCGTGCAGCGCGGGCAGCGTCGAGACGCGGCAGTCGATGGCGGAGCCGTCGACGGTGACGCGGCTGCGGCCGTCCTGGGGCACCCGGCGCTCGGAGATGTCGAGGCCGGACATGATCTTGATGCGGCTGATGACGGGGGCGCGACGCGCTTGGGCGCGCTCATGACGTCGCGCAGCAGGCCGTCGACGCGGAAGCGCACCCGCAGCTCGTCGCGCTGGGACTCCAGGTGGATGTCGGAGGCAGCGCAGCCGGACCGCGTCGGACAGGATCCGGTTGACCAGCCGCACGATGGGGGCGTCGTCGTCGACGCTGCCCGCGTCGGACTCCTGCACGGAGGCGGCCAGGCCCAGGTCGAGCGTCGCCGCCGGCGTCCTCCACGGCCGCGGCCTGGGAGCTGCGGTCCTGCGCCAGCGACCAGGCGCGCGCCAGCTGGTCGCGCACCTGGCTGTCGGTGGCGACGACGACGAGCAGGTCGCTGGAGCGGGTGTAGCAGCTGCACGTCGTCCAGGGCCAGGACGTTGGTGGGGTCGGCGGCGGCGACGACGAGGCCGGTGCGCGTGCGCTCCAGCACCAGCACCAGGGTGCGCTCGGCCACCGACTGGGGCAGGCAGCGCACGACCTCCGCGTCCGGCGTCATCCGGCCCAGGTCGACCAGGGTCAGGCCCAGCTGGTCGGCCAGCGCCCGTGCGATGGTGCGCTCGTCGGTGGCGCCGCTGGCGACCAGCAGCTCCCCGAGGCGGCGCCGCCGCCCGGTGGAGCGCTGCTGGCCGGCGAGCACGTCGGCCAGCTGCGCCTGGGTCAGGACCCCCGCGTCGACGAGGACGTCACCCAGGCGCCTGCGCTGCATCGACTGCAGCGACGAGAGGGTGGAGGTGGGGCGTCCCGGTGTCACCCCAGGTCCATCGGCACCTCGCGGGTCGTGGTTGAGCCGGTCGGGTGCACCTGCGCCTGCGGCTCGTCGCGCTGCCGCCCCCGCTTCTCCTTCTTCTCGCGGGTGCGCTCCCGCGGCCGCTCCAGGGGCCGGTCGAGGGAGCCGTCGTCGTCGTCGGAGCGCCGGGCGTCGGCGGCGAGCAGCTCCAGCTCGTCGAGCATCGAGCGCAGCTCCGAGCGGACGAAGTCGCGGGTGGCGACCTCGCCGACGAGCAGGCGCAGCGCGGCGACCTCGCGGGCCAGGTACTCGGTGTCGGCGAGGTTGCGCTCCGCGCGCTGGCGGTCCTGCTCCAGGCCGACGCGGTCGCGGTCGTCCTGGCGGTTCTGCGCCAGCAGGATCAGCGGCGCCGCGTAGGAGGCCTGCAGCGACAGGATCAGCGTCAGCAGCGTGTAGTTCAGGGCCTTCGGGTCGAACTGGAGCGGGACCGGCGCCAGGGTGTTCCACCCGAGCCACGCCACGACCACCACGGACATGTACGCCAGGAACTGCGGCGTCCCCATGAAGCGCGCGAAGGCCTCCGAGAGCCTCCCGAAGCGCTCGCGGTCGAGCCGCGGCGCGCGCACCAGGGGCTGTCGGCCCTCGCGGGGGACGTCGAGGGCGCCGTCGCGCCGCCGCCCGTCGCGCTCCTCAGCCACGGCCGCTCCCGGGGCGCTCGCCCGGGGCGACGGCCCGCAGGGAGCCCGTCGTCGTCTCCAGCGCCTCGACGGTCTCCGCCTCGTCCGTCTCCCGCCAGTCGTCCGGGCAGGAGGTGGTCGAGGACGTCGTCGACGGTCACCGCACCCAGCAGCCGGCCCTGCGGGTCGGCCACCGGCAGCGGAGACCAGGTCGTAGGTCGCCAGGCGCCTCGTCACCACGGCCAGCGGCGTGTCGGCCGACAGCGGCTCGATGCGTGTCGAGCAGCCCGCCGATCGCCTCGTGGGGCGGCTCGCGCAGCAGCCGCTGCAGGTGGACGACGCCGAGCAGCCGCCCCGTCGGCGTCTCCGTCGGCGGGCGGACGACGTAGACCGCGGCGGCCAGCGTGTACGGCACCTCGGTGCGCCGCACCGTGGCCAGCGCCTGCGCCACCGTCGCCTCCGGCGCCATCACCACCGGCTCGGTGGTCATCAGGCCGCCGGCGGTGTCGCCCTCGTAGGCCAGCAGCCGTCGCACGTCGCGCGCGTCCTCGGGCTCCATGAGCCGCAGCAGCTGCTCGGCGGCCTCCTCGGAGAGCTCGTTGAGCAGGTCGGCCGCGTCGTCGGGCTCCATCGCCTCCAGCACGTCGGCGGCGCGCTCGCGGCCGAGCGCGGACAGGATCTGCACCTGGTCGTCGTCGGGCAGCTCCTGGACCACGTCGGCGAGCCGCTCGTCGTCGAGCTCCGCGGCCAGCTCCACGCGCCGCTTCAGGGGCATGTCGTGCAGCAGGTCCGCGATGTCGGCGGGCTTCATCTCCTCCAGCGACGCGGCCAGCAGGGTGGCGCCCTGCTCCTGCTGCGTGCCGAACAGGCCCACCGCGTCGTGGACGTCGACGAGGGCCGTGCTGCCCCGGCGCCGCCCCAGCCTCTTCTTCCCCCCGGACGGCGCCTCGCGGACGAACAGCCGCGCGACCTCCCAGTCCCGGCTGCGGGTCTGCTCCAGCGCCACGTCCTCCACGACGGCGTCGACGTGCCCCTCGGCGTCGCCCCGGACGGAGCGGGAGGCCGCTACCGACAGCCGCACCGTGCGGTCGAGGAGGTCGGTGAGGACGAGGACCTCGGCCTCGCGCTGCTCGAAGCGCCGCACGTTCAGGACGCCCGTGGTGATGATCTGGCCGGTGTCCATGCTGGTCACCCGCGTCATCGGCACGAAGATGCGCTTCTTGCCGGGCACCTCCACCACCAGGCCCACGGCGCGGGGCCTGCGGGTGGCCCGGGGGACGACGACGGCGTCGCGCACGCGCCCCACGCGGTCGCCCACCGGGTCGAACACCGGCAGGCCCGCGAGGCGCGCGACGAAGACCCGGGCCGGTGCGCCGCTCACGTGGGCCGAGCCTAGTCGCGGTGGGGGCGCCCGCCGGTGCGCCCGTCGCCCGGCCGGGGGACCCGCAGCGGCCCCGGCGGCACCCCGGGTGCAACGCGCCGGGCCGCCACCGCGTCTGAGGGGTGAGCGCCACCCGCCGGGTGGCCGGGATCGGGGAGGACGACGTGCGCACGCTCGTCGGGAGCACCAGCAGCAGGACGGCGACGTGGGCGGCGGTCGCGCTGGTCTCGGCCCTGGCCGTGACCGGCTGCGGACCGCAGTCGGGCGCGGCGGGTGCGGCGGGTGCTGCGGGCGCCGGGGCGCCAGCCGTCGTCCTCACCGCCCGCGTCCTCACCGCCCGCGTCCTCACCGCCCGTGCTCGCCGAACCCGCGGTGGCGGTGCCCGCGACGGCCGTGCCCGCCGTCGCCGCTCCCGCGGTCGCTGCCGCACCGACGTCCCTGCGCGCCGGCGCCCGGGGGGCGGAGGTCCTAGCGCTGCAGCAGCGGCTGTCGGACCTCGGGTACTGGCTGGGCACACCGGACGGCACCTTCGGCGACCTCACCACGCAGGCCGTCTACGCCCTGCAGGGCGCGGCGGGGCTGCGGCGCGACGGCGTCGTCGGCGGCGCCACCCGGGCGGTGCTGGGGACCGGGGTCCGGCCGACCGCGTCCACCACCACCGGGCACGCCGTCGAGGTCGACCGGGAGCGCGGGCTGGTGCTGTTCGTCCACGACGGGGTCGTCGGCACCGTCCTGCACACCTCCACCGGCACCTTCGCGCACTACCGCCACCAGGGGCGCACCTACCTCGCCGACACCCCCGAAGGCACGTTCCGGGTCTCGCGCGCCGTCGCCGGCTGGCGCGAGGGCGACCTGGGGCGCCTGTACGCGCCGCGCTACTTCCACCCTGACGGGATCGCCGTGCACGGCTACGGCAGCGTCCCCGCCTACCCGGCCTCCCACGGGTGCGCCCGCGTCAGCCTGGCCGCGATGGACATGGTCTGGCAGCGGGACCTGATGCCGATCGGCGGCACGGTCGTGGTGCGCTGAGCGCCGACCTGCGCGGGCGGCCGAGGCGATCTAGCGTGCAGGCATGGCTTCCAACCACTACGGCGTTCCGGGCATGGGCGAGGGCGACAGCGAGAAGGTCGCCGTCTCCCTGCAGGACCGGCTCCACGCCCTCAACGACCTGCACCTGACCCTCAAGCACGTCCACTGGAACGTGGTGGGACCCCACTTCATCGCGGTGCACGAGATGCTCGACCCGCAGGTCGACACCGTCCGCGAGTTCGCCGACCAGATCGCCGAGCGCATCGCGACGCTGGGCGGCTCGCCGATCGGCACGCCCGGCAAGCTGGTGGAGCAGCGCTCCTGGAACGAGTACTCCATCGGCCGCGCGGGGGCCATCGAGCACCTCGGCGCGCTCGACCTCGTCTACTCGGGCGTCATCTCCAGCCACCGCGAGGCCATCGAGGCCGTCGGCGACCTCGACCCGATCACCGAGGACCTGCTCATCGGCCAGTCCGGCCAGCTCGAGCAGTACCACTGGTTCGTGCGCGCGCACCTGGAGAACGCGGGCGGAGAGCTGTCGACCTCCGGCGCGGGGTCCGAGCGCGAGGCCGCCGCCCTCGCCGAGGCCGGCACCGACGAGTCCATCTGATGACCGCCCCCCGGCCGGTGCGCTGATGGCCGGCAGCCAACCCCCTCGCGGGGGTCCGCGCCGGCATCCCCGCGCTGCCCAGCGGCACCGAGGTGGCGTCCTACGCCACCTACCTGGAGGCGCAGAAGGCCGTCGACCACCTCTCCGACGAGGGGTTCCCGGTGCAGTTCGTCAGCATCGTCGGCACCGACCTGCGCAGCGTCGAGCGCGTCACCGGGCGGCTCTCCTACGCCCGGGTCGCGCTCGCGGGTGCCCTGTCCGGGCTGTGGTTCGGGGGCTTCGTCGGGCTGCTGTTCGTGCTGTTCCCCGGCGGCTCCAGCAGCCTGTTCTTCGCGGCGGTGCTCATCGGTGCGGGGTTCGGCATGCTCTTCGGCGTCGTCAGCTTCGCGGCGACGCGCGGGCGCCGTGACTTCAGCTCCGTCAACGCCATCCTGGCCTCGCGCTACTCGGTGATCTGCGCCGACGCCGAGGCCGGCCGGGCCCGCCAGGTGCTGTCCGGCCTGGAGGGCGTGCGCCCGCTGCGGCGAGACCCCGGCACGCTCGGCTGAGCGCGCCGCCTGACCACCGCGGCCTCCGCGGCGGTCAGGCGAGCGAGGCCATCCACGCCTCGACGTCGTCGGGGCGGCGGGGGAGCGCGGCCGACAGGTTGACGCACCCGTCGTCCGTGACGAGCACGTCGTCCTCGATGCGCACCCCGATGCCGCGCAGCTCCTCGGGGACCAGCAGGTCGTCGGCCTTGAAGTACAGACCCGGCTCGATCGTGAAGAGCATGCCCGGCACCAGCTCGGCGTCCAGGTACATCTCCCGCCGCGCCTGGGCGCAGTCGTGGACGTCGAGGCCCAGGTGGTGCGACGTGCCGTGAACCATCCAGCGCCGGTGCTGCCCGCCCGTGGCCGGGTCCAGCGCCTCGGCGGCGCTGACCGGCAGCAGGCCCCACTCCTCCAGCCTTCCCGCGACGACCTCCATCGCCGCCGCGTGGACGTCGCGGAACCGCGAGCCGGGCCGGGCGACGGCGAACGCCGCGTCGGCGGCGTCCAGCACCGCCTGGTACACCCTGCGCTGCGGCTCGGTGAAGACGCCGTCGACGGGCAGGGTGCGCGTCACGTCGGCCGTGTACAGCGAGACCGCCTCGACCCCGGCGTCCACCAGGACCAGCTGCCCGGGCCGCACGGCACCGTCGTTGCGGATCCAGTGGAGCGTGCACGCGTGCGGGCCCGCAGCGGCGATGGTCTCGTAGCCGACCCCGTTGCCCTCGCGGCGCGCCGCGCCCTCGAAGGCCGACTCGACCACGCGCTCGCCCCGCTCGTGGCGCACCGCAGCGCCCAGGGAGCGGGCGACGTCCGCAAAGCCGGCGGTGGTCGCCGCCACGGCATCGCGCACCTGCTCCACCTCCCACGCGTCCTTGACCAGGCGCAGCTCCGAGAGGGCCTCGGCGAGCTCGGCGTCACCCGGGGCGACCGCCCCGGCCTCCCGGGAGGGCAGCCCCGCGAGCAGCGCCTCGACGTCCGGGTCGGCGCCGGGGACCACGCGGACGCGTCCCTGCGGCTCCGGCAGGTCGGCGGCCAGCGCAGCGGCGAGCCCGTCGACGTGGCGGCAGGCGATGCCGAGCTCCGCCTCGACGTCCTCCAGCGACGGCCGCACGCCCACCCAGAACTCCCCGTAGCGGGCGTCGGCCCAGAACTCGTCGGTGGTGCGCTCGGCGCGGGGGCGGAAGTACAGGTGCGACTCGTGGCCGCCGCCGGGGAGCGGCTCGAGCACCAGCACCGCGTCCGGCTCGCGGTCGGCCCCCAGACCCGTGAGGTGGGCGAACGCCGAGTGCGGGCGGAACCGGTAGTCGGTGTCGTTGCTGCGGACCTTCAACGGGCCCGCGGGCAGCACCAGCCGGTCACCGGGGAAGAGCGCCCCGGTGCGCTCGCGGCGCGCCGCGGCCCAGGGCGCGGCGGCGAGGCGCTCCGGGGGAGCCGGCCGCGGCCCCCACCCCGAGGCGATGAAGTCGCGGAACGCCTGCGAGGTCGGGCGCTGGCTGCGGTTCGACCCGCGGTCCGCCGACTGCTCGCCCTCGCCCCCGGGGCCGCCTTCAGGGGCGGGCAGGGTGCTGTCGACGGTCTCGGCCGTGCTCAGGGCCTCGCTCATGCTCCGATCCTCCCACCGTGACGGCCGGTGACGGAGCGGCGCTGCGTCCGCCGTCCACCTCCAGGCCACCTGCACGCCGGTTGTGCCCCGGTTCGTCCGCACGCATGCTGGTGGCCTCCGTCGACCGCGATCCTGCGGTCGGTCGGTGCGAGGGGGGTCGCATGGGGTCAGCACGGCGCGGACGTGGTCGTCCGGGTCCGTCGTCAGCAGGGCGCTCGGTCGCCCTGCTGGGTGCCGCGGCGCTGGTCGCCGCGACGGCGGCGGGCGGCCCCGGGGGGTCCACGCAGCGGCGGGTCGACCTGGTGGCACCGGCGTCCCAGCCCGAGGCGCGCTCCACCGGTGAGCCCCTGCTCGCGCGCTCACCGGCCCCGCCGCTCGTCGTGCCGCTCACGGCTGCCGCACCCGTGCCGAGCGGCCTCGTCGCTGGTGCCCCCGCCGACGGCGACAGCTCCGGAGCCGGTGCTGGCGCCGGTGCCTTCGGCGGCGGCGAGGCCCGCGGCCCCGTGGCGGTCTCGGGCAGCTCCGCCGGCGTCCCCGAGCGGGTCCTGCAGGCCTACCGGGCAGCGGCCGAGCGGGTGGCCGTCACCGACTCGAGCTGCCGCATCCCGTGGGAGCTGCTCGCGGGCATCGGCAAGGTGGAGTCCGGCCACGCGAACGGCGGCCGCGTCGACGCCGCCGGTCGCACCGTCACCGACATCCGGGGCCCTCGCCTCGACGGCGGTCTCGCCGGCACCGCGGTCATCGCCGACGGCGACGGTGGTGCTCTCGACGGCGACGCGGGCTCCGAGCGCGCCGTCGGCCCGATGCAGTTCCTGCCGGGCACCTGGCGCGCCTGGGGCGCTGACGCCGACGGCGACGGGGTCGCCGACCCCGACGACGTCGACGACGCCGCGCTCGGCGCGGCCCACTACCTCTGCGCCAGCGGCGCCGACCTGTCGACCCGCGGCGGGCAGGTCGCCGCCCTGTGGCGGTACAACCGCTCGACGACGTACGCGGCGACGGTCCTCGCCTACGCCGGTGCCTACCGGATGGGGCTCTCGACGCTGCCCGCGCTGCCGGGGCTGACCGCCGCCGCCGAGCCGGCGCCGGCCGTCACGGTCGTCCCCCGGGCGCCCGCCCCCCAGCCGGCGGCTCCGGCGCCCTCCGAGACCCCCGCTCCTGCCGCGACGCCCGCGCCGACCTCGACCGCGGCGCCCGCGCCGACCTCGACCGCGGCGCCGGAGCCCGTGTGCACCACCCCGACGCCCGAGCCGACCGAGTCCTCGGCCGACCCCACGGCGACGGCGGAGCCCACCGCCACCGCGGAGCCCACCGCGACGGCCGAGCCGACCGCCACCGCGGAGCCCACCGCGACTGCGGAGCCGACCGCCACCGCGGAGCCCACGGCCACCTCCCAGCCGACCGCCACGGCGGACCTGACGGCCAGCGCGCCGGCGGACTGCCCGACTCCGCTCCTCGCGGTCACCGAGCCCACCGCCGAGCCGACAGCGGAGCCCACCGCCGAGCCGTCGACCGAGCCCCCGGCGGCCCTGGTCGCCGTCCGCGAGCCCGCACCCAGCGAGCCCGTCACGACGCCGACGGCCACCCCGTCCGCAGCACAGGCGCCCGCCCCCGCAGAGCAGCCCGCCCCGTCGGAGCAGCCCGCGGCGCCGGAGCCGACATCGGCCCCCGAGCCCACCGCCACCGCCACGGCGAGCCCCACGGACGTCCCCGACGACCAGCAGCACCCCGGCCAGGGGCAGCGCCGGGAGCAGGGGCGCCGTGAGGGCGGTGACGACCGGAGCGAGCCGGGCGATCAGCAGGGCACCGGGACGCCGTCGCCGGAGGCCAGCTGGCAGCAGTCCTCGGAGCCGCCGCCCGGCGACCAGGACAGCGGCCAGTCGAGCGAGGGACCCTCAGCGAGCGCCTGAGCCCGCTGCGCGACCTAGGCTCCTCTGGTGCTCATCGACCTGCACACCCATTCGACGGCCTCGGACGGCACCGACGACCCGTCCGGGCTCGTCGCTGCCGCGGCGACCGCGGGTGTGCGGGTGCTTGCCATCACCGACCACGACACGACGGCGGGTTGGGCCCGCGCCGGTCGTCAGGCGGAGCGCAGCGGCGTCCTGCTCGTCCCCGGCGCGGAGGTCTCCTGCCGCGTCCACGGTGTCACGGTCCACCTGCTGAGCTACCTCCACGACCCGCGGGAGCCGGTGCTGTCCGAGACCCTGGCCAGCTCCCGGGACGTTCGCCTCAGCCGCGCCCGCACCATGGCCGAGCTGCTGTCGGTGGACTTCCCCGTCACCTGGGAGGACGTCCTGGCGCAGGCGGCAGAGGGCGCGACGGTCGGCCGTCCCCACGTGGCCGACGCGCTGATCGCCGCCGGGGTCGTGGCCTCGCGCGACGAGGCGTTCGCCTCGCTGCTCGCCGACGGGTCGCCGTACGTCGTCCACCACGGGGCGCCCCACCCCGTCGACGCGGTGCAGCGCGTGCGCGCCGCCGGCGGCGTCCCGGTGATCGCGCACGCCCTCGCTGCGGCCCGGGGAAGCTCGTGGGGGAGGACGTGCTGGAGGCGATGGTCGAGGCGGGGATGGCCGGCGTCGAGGTCGACCACCGCGACCACACCGCTGCCGACCGCGCCTGGCTGCGGGGGTTCGCGAAGGCCCACGACCTGGTCGTGACCGGCTCCAGCGACTACCACGGGCACGGCAAGCAGAACCGGATCGCCGAGAACTCGACGTCTCCGGAGGCGCTGCAGCAGGTGCTCGAGCAGGGCCGGGGCATCGAGCCCGTCGGCGCCCTCGGGGCCGCCTGATGCCCGGGGCCGAGGGCGCCGGGCAGGGGGTCCTGCCGGGGATGCCCCAGCGGCTCTTCAGCTGCACCCCGACCAAGCTCGCGGCCTTCGAGGACTGCCCCCGTCGGTACCGCTTCAGCTACCTCGACCGCCCCCAGCCGCCGCGCGGGCCAGCGTTCGCCCACACCAGCGTGGGCGCCGCCGTCCACACCGCGCTGGCCCGCTGGTGGGACCAGCCGCTGCCGCGGCGCACGCCGGCCCGGGCCGGCGAGCTGGTCATCGAGGCCTGGCCCGCCTGGCAGACCTCCGGCTTCCGGGACGCGGAGCAGTCAGCGGGGGCCCGCGAGCGCGCCCAGCGGGCAGTGACCGCCTACGCCGGCCGGCTCGACCCGGCCGCCGAGCCCGTGGGGGTGGAGCGCACCGTCGGGACGCCCACGCAGCGGCTGGCGTTCTCCGGCGGGTCGACCGCCTCGACCGCCGTCCGCGCGCCGACGGCGCGCCGGGCGGGGAGGTGGTCGTCGTCGACTACAAGCTGGGCCGCTCCGTGCCCGACGACGCCGACGCGCGGGCCTCCCTGGCGCTCGGCCTGTACGCGGTCGCCGCGTCGCGCACCCTGCGCACGAGCTGCCGGCGGGTCGAGCTGCACCACGTGCCGTCGGGGACCGTCGCCGTCGGGGAGCACTCCGACGCCTCCCTGGAGCGGGTGGTGCGCCGCGCGGAGTCGATCGCTGCCGACGCCGTCCGCGCTGAGGCGGCCCTGGCCGCTGGCGCCGACCGCGACGAGGCGTTCCCCCCGACGCCGTCCCGGCTGTGCTCGTGGTGCAGCTTCCGCCCGTCGTGCCCGACCGGGCAGCTGGCGGCTCCCGACATCGACACCTGGCGGGGCCTGGAGCCGGAGGAGCGCGTCAGCTGAGGCGAGGGACGCCGGTGCTCAGGCGGATGCGCGCTCCGCCATCAGGGCCAGCGCCCGCTGGCGGGGCGCGGACAGCTCGATGCCGGGCACGCGTCCTTGGCTGTGGACGAGCGCCAGCCGCAGCCCCCGCAGCGCGGCGGTGGCCGCGGCCTCGGCAGCGGGGTCGGTGCCGGGCAGCTCCGGGAGGGAGTACATGCGCCGGGCCCAGGCCGGCAGCGAGGCGACCGCGAGGCCGGAGACCCCGAGCCAGACCGGCACCGCGGGCGTGGTCAGCGCCACCCTGGCCGCCATCGGCGGGGCGATGACGTAGCTCGCCGCCTCCCGCGCCTCGCGGGTGACCCGCAGCTGCGGCATCACCTCGACGAAGTACGCCGCCAGGTCGGCCCGGCTGGCGGGCACCACCTCGCGGCGCACCCCCACCAGCTCCGCGGCGACCACCTGCTCGGCGACGTAGCGGTCAGCGTCATCAGCGGTGACGGCGCCGCCGGGGAGGCGACCTCGCGAGACGACGTCGAGGATGCTGTCGACGAGGGCGCAGTGGATCCAGAGCAGCAGGTCCTCGTCGTCGGCGCCGTACTCCAGCCCCGTCGCGGGGTCGGTGCCGCGGATGCGGGCGTGCACCGCGCGCACCCTCGCCGCGGCGCGGTGAGCCTCCTCCGTCGAGCCGAACGTCGTGGTGTCGACGTACTCGCCGGTGCGGTGCAGCCGAGCCCAGGTCTCCTGCTTGAAGCGGGAGTGCGTGGCCACCACGTGCATGGCCAGGGGGTGCAGCGCCTGCTCCAGCAGCGCCCGCAGCCCGGCCGGGCCGACCAGCGGGTCGGCGTGAAGCTGCCAGGTCATGCTCTCGGGGCCGAAGAGGCCGTGGTCCGTCAAGGCCTCAGCCGACCCGAGACGCCAGCGGCGGGGAGGCGGGAACACCGGGCAGCTCGACCACGCGGGCGAGGACGGCGCCATCGGCGTCGACGCGCGCCGCCAGCACCGGCTGCGGCGCGACGGCGGGGCCGTGGGACACCGACCCGTCGGAGAGGCGGAAGGAGCTCTGGTGCCAGGGGCA
Organism: uncultured Actinomycetota bacterium; assembly: GCA_963781365.1. Taxonomy (GTDB): domain Bacteria; phylum Actinomycetota; class Actinomycetes; order Actinomycetales; family Quadrisphaeraceae; genus Quadrisphaera. The sequence goes on from CAWAFR010000012.1 coordinate 41,861, forward strand.
GACGATGCACGCCTCGCCGCGCTCGTGCACGACCTCCCCGCCGGCCAGGGAGGCAGCCAGGTGGCTGCAGCTGTCAGCGAGCACGGACACGCCCTCGGCGGTGCGGATGACGACGACGGGGACGTCGCCGACCCGGCCCTGCGCCGGCCGGTCGACCACCAGGTCGTCCCAGGCGGCGACCCGGTACCAGCCCTGGGGCGCCACGTGCGGCACGTGCTCGGCGTGGGAGGCGCCGGCGGCCCAGCGGTACGCGAGGTGGCCGCCGAGGGCGGCGCCCAGCGTGGCCGTGGAGAGTGCGGCGACCGACCACCAGCGGCCGCTGGCGCGGTGCCCGCGCCAGCGCTGCAGCAGCGACGCGGCGAACATGACCGTGGCGGTGTAGTTGCTCGCGGCGTGCACCAGGCCCAGCCGCTGCTGGTCCTCGTGGAGGTCGGCCCAGTCGGTCCAGCCCGTGGCGAAGGTGGGCAGGGCGGTGGCGATGCCGCCCGCCACCAGCGCGGCAGCCGCTGCCTCGGCGCCCTCCTCGAGGTCGTCGGGCACGAGGCCGGCCAGGGCGAGGGCGTCGAGGACGGCCCCGCTGGTCCACGACCCGACAGTCACCTGGGCGAGGACCGGGTGCACCGGGTGGCCCAGCCAGGTGCCGTGCAGCAGGTCGGCGAGCCAGCGAGGCTCGATCGCGTGCACCGCGTCGCGCACGGGGGCGACCACCGCGTCGAGCGCGGTCCAGTGCACCGGCGCGTCGAGGAGGCGCAAGAGCAGCGGCCGCGGGGACGTCGCGGTGGGGGAGGGGCCGTCGGTGGGGGTGAGGGCGCTCATCGGTCGACCTGCAGCGGAGCCATGCTCCTCAGAGTGCGCTGCCCCCGGGCCCGGCGCGAACGGATCACGCCGGGCCCGGGGGAGCGGTCAGCCCTCGGAGCCCGTGGCGTCAGCCGGCTCGGACGGCGCGTCGGCGCTCTCCCCGCCATCGGTGGCGGCACCGCGGCCGCGGCCGCGGCCGCCCCGGCGCCGGCGACGACGAGGAGCGGCGTCACCGGTCTGCTCGCCCTCGGGACCCGTGCTGCCGGAGGAGCGGTCCGGCAGGGAGATCTGGTCCAGGCTCGTGGGCGCGGCGCCCGTCGGCGCCGGCTCGGCGGCCGGGGTCACGCTGCTCGGAGCGGTGCTGCCGTCGAGCGCGCTGCCCGGCAGGGAGCCGCCGGCCAGCGACCCGCTCGCCAGCACCCTCGAGCCGGGCGCAGCCTCGCCGCCGCCGGTGCCGCGTCCGCCACGACGACGGCGCTGGCCCTCGGCGTCGCCGGGCTCCGCGCCGTTCGTGCCCTCGGCCCGCGCGGGACGCTCGGTCCGCGCCGGGCGGTCCGTCCGCTCGGGCCGGTCGGCGCGGGGCTCGCGCCCACCGCGTCCGCCGTCGCGACCACCGCGCGCGTCGTCACGGCCGCCGCGGTCACCGCGACCGCCGCGGTCGCCGTCGCGCCCGCCCGGGCCGCCGCGGCGTCCGGTCTCGCCCAGGTCCTCGAGCTCCTCCGCCTCGAGCCCGGCGCGGGTGCGCGCCGCACGGGGCAGGCGGCCCTTGGTGCCGGCGGGGATGCTCAGCTCCGAGAACAGGTGAGGGGAGGTGGAGTAGGTCTCGACGGGCTCGGGGATGCCCAGGTCGAGCGTCCTGTCGATCATCGCCCAGCGGTGCAGGTCGTCCCAGTCGACGAAGGTCACCGCGGTGCCCGTCGCGCCGGCGCGGCCGGTGCGGCCGATGCGGTGCAGGTAGGTCTTCTCGTCCTCGGGGCACTGGTAGTTCACGACGTGCGTGACGTTGCTGACGTCGATGCCGCGGGCCGCCACGTCGGTGGCGACCAGGACGTCGACCTTGCCGTTGCGGAACGCGCGCAGCGCCTGCTCCCGGGCGCCCTGGCCGAGGTCGCCGTGCAGCGGCGCGGCGGCGAAGCCGCGCTCGATGAGGTCGTCGGCGACCTTCGCCGCGGTCCGCTTGGTGCGCGCGAAGACGATGGTCAGGCCGCGCCCGTCGGCCTGCAGGATGCGTGCGAGCACCTCGACCTTGTCCATCGCGTGGGCGCGGAAGACGAACTGCGTGGTGGCCTTGACCGTAGCGCCGTCGTCGTCGGGGTCGGCGGCGCGGATGTGCGTCGGCTGCGTCATGTAGCGCCGCGCCATCGCGACCACGGGGCCGGGCATCGTGGCCGAGAACAGCAGCGTCTGGCGGCCGGCCGGGGTCATCGCGAGCAGCTTCTCGACGTCGGGCAGGAAGCCCAGGTCGAGCATCTCGTCGGCCTCGTCGAGGACGACGGCGCGCGCCGACCGCAGCTTCAGGTGCCCCTGCTGCGCCAGGTCGAGCAGGCGGCCCGGCGTCCCGACGACGACCTCGACGCCGCGGACCAGCGCCTCGACCTGCGGCTCGAACGCGCGGCCGCCGTAGATCACGAGCACGCGGACCGCGCGGTCCGTCGCCGCGCGCTCCAGGTCGCGCGCCACCTGGACGGCCAGCTCGCGGGTCGGGACGACGATGAGGGCCTGGGGCTCGCCCGGGGTGTCGAGGGCGTCGAAGCCGGGCTCGCCCGGGCCCTTGGCGCGCTGGATGACGGGAATGCCGAACCCCAGCGTCTTGCCGGTGCCGGTCTTGGCCTGGCCGATGATGTCGTGGCCGCCCAGCGCGACCGGCAGCGTCATCGCCTGGATCGGGAACGGGTGGGTGATCCCCGCGCGGTCGAGGGCCGCGACGATGGGCGCCTCGACGCCGTAGTCGGCGAAGGACTTCTGGGCGAGGACCTCCGGTGCGGGCGTCTCGTCGCCGCCGTCGAGGATCGCGTCCGGGGGCAGGTCCGCCGAGCCAGGGGCGGGCGCCGCAGCGGTCTCGGTGGCGGTGGTGTCGGGCTGGTCGAGGACGTCGACAGCGCTGACAGCGGTGCCGCCGGTCTCGGTGGTGGTGCTGGTCTCGGTGGTGGTGTCGGGCACGGGTGGCCTCACGTCTCGGGTGCGGCTCGTCGCGTCGGGCGCCGGTCCTGACGGGACGGCGCGCTCTGACGGTGGTGCTCCGCGTCGGTTCGGCTGCCGATCGTGGCAGCGACCGGTCGACCGAGGTTGTCACCGCCCATCCTACGGCGGTCACCGGCCTAGGGTTCTCGCCATGACGCCAGGCCACCCCACCGCCGCAGCCGGGGGCCCGCCCGACGACGCAGCCAGCGACGTCGACGGTGCGGTGCGCGAGGCGGAGGTCGACCTGCTGGGGGCGCTGGCCTACGGCGAGCTGACCGGCTTCCTGCGCCTCGCGCAGGACGCCGGGTCGGCGCCGACGCTGGTGCAGACCGCTGAGCTGGGGGCCCTCGCCGTCGAGGAGTTCCACCACTACGAGCTGCTGTCCCAGCGGCTGGTCGCGCTCGGCGCCGACCCGCAGGCGGCGATGCGCCCGTTCGTCGCCGCCCTGGACGCCTACCACGAGCGCACGACGCCCAACGACTGGCTCGAGGGTCTGGTCAAGGCCTACGTCGGGGAGGGCATCGCCACGGACTTCTACCGGGAGATCGCGGCGTTCGCGCCCTCGACCACCCGTGACCTCGTCGTCCGCCTGCTCGACGAGACGACCGGTGCGGAGTTCGTCGTCGGGGCCGTGCGCGCGGCCACCGAGCGGGACCCGCGCGTCGCCGGTCGCCTCGCGCTGTGGGGGCGGCGGCTGGTGGGGGAGGCCCTCAGCCAGGCCCAGCGGGTGGCCGCCGACCGCGACTCCCTCGCCGCGCTGCTGGTCAGCGGCGGCGGCGCCGGCACCGACCTGGTGGCCGTCGGGAAGATGTTCAACCGCATCACCGAGAACCACGTGCGCCGCATGCTGCGGCTCGGCCTCACGGCCTGACCGTCACGGCCTGACGGGCGCCTGCCCGTCCAGCCAGGCGTCGAAGGTCGTCGCGCCGAGGCGCGCGCCGGCGCCGGGCAGCGCGCCGCCGCGGCGCAGCGCCGTCCCGAACCGGCCCGGCAGGGGTACGGCGACGACGCGGCGGGGCCGGCCCGTGGCCGCCAGCCAGCGCCGCGCCAGGTCGGGCACCCGCTCGACGCGGGGCCCGGCGAGGTCGGGCGCGGTGCCCTGCGGCGCTCCGGTGGCGATCCGCAGGAGCTCGGCCGCCACCTCCGCCGCGGCGACGGGCTGGCTGAGCACCTGCGGCACGGCGCAGACCGGGCCCAGGGCGGCGGTGCCGGCCATCACCGCAGCGAACTCGTGGAACTGGGTGGTGCGCAGCAGCGACCACCCGCCGCGGCGACGGGTGAGCAGCCGCTCCTGCAGGGCCTTCCCCGCGCAGCAGCCGGCGTCGACGCGCACCGCGCCGACCACGGAGAGGGCCACGTGGTGGCCGACCCCCGCGGTGCGCCCGGCGTCCAGGAGGCTGGTCGTGACCCCGGAGGAGAAGGCGCGGCTGCCCCGCGCGGTCTGCGCGGCGAGCTGCGAGGTGGGGCCCGTGACGTCGACGACGGCGTCGCAGCCGCCCAGCGCCGCCACGAGCGCGGGTGAGGGGCCGGCGAGCAGGTCGGTCCCGGTGGAGCGGCTCAGCACCACGGCCTCGTGCCCGCCGTCGCGCAGAGCGGCCACGAGGAGGCGGCCGACGGTCCCGGTGCCGCCGGCGACGGCGATGCGGCTCACGGGGCGTCCCCGCGCCGCGCCGCCGCCCGTGCCGGCGTCACGGTCAGCGGGCGCCGAAGCCGACGCGGCCCTTCTCCTCCGCGCCGATCTCCACGAAGGCGATCGCCGCGCCGGGCACCAGCACGGTGCGGCCGCGCTCGTCCTTCAGGGAGAGGGTGTCGCCGCCCTTGAGGGCTGCGCTGACGGCGGCGCTGACGTCGGCGACGCTGTCCGTCGACTCCAGCACCACCTCGCGGGGGCTGTTCTGCACGCCGATCCGGATCTCCACGGGTCGTCCTCCTGCTGCGGTGGTGGTCTCTGGGTGCTGTCCCGGTGGTGCTGGGACGCGGCCCCATCCTGCACCGAGTCCCCTCCGGGGGCCGCAGGACGAGTGCTCGCGTTCGCCCTCGCCGCACGGGGCAGGTCTGTGACACTCCGTAGAGCGCTCACCACGGGGCGCTCCGGTACGCCTGGAGGCGACGTGACGATCGGCCAGACCACCGACCGCCCGGCCCGTGACGCCGCAGCGGACGCCGCTGCGAGCTCCCGGGTCGACGGCGTCGTGCGGGTGGCCCTCGGGGTGCCCGGCGTCACCGCGGTGCGCATCGAGCCCGACGCCGACGGCTCGGCCCTGGTGCGCCTGGAGCTGGTGCCCGGCGCCGACGAGGCGCAGGTCGCCGCCGCCGTCGAGGCGGCGCTGCAGCGCGACGCCGAGGTCGGCCCGGTCGCCGCTCCCGACGCCGCGACCCCCGCCGAGGCTCCGGTCCCCGACAGCGCTCCGGTCCCCGACAGCGCTCCGGTCCCCGACGACGCACCGGGACCCGGCCCGGTCGCCCTCACGGCCCCCGTCGCCGCGGCCACCCCCACCGCCGCCGCCCGCCCCGGGCCGCGCCTGCCCGCCCCCGCAGCGGGCCCCGAGCGCACCGAGCGGCCCCGCACCGGCCGCATCTCCGTCCCCCCGCTCAGCGCCTCCTCCGTGGCCGCCACCCCGGCGCCGCAGTGGCTCGGTGACGCCTCGCCCGCACCGCGCGGAGAGGGCGGCGAGCGGCTCGTCATCGAGCGGGTCCAGGTCGTCACCGAGGGCCTGGGCACCACCGCGACCGTCGTCCTGACCCGCGGCGGCAGCGTCCACACCGGGGTCGCAGAGGCGGCGAACACCCCCGGCGGCGGCCCCCGGGCCCTGGCCAGCGCCACCCTGCGCGCCCTGGAGTCCGCGGCCGCGGGCCGGCTGCGCGGCGAGGTCGAGGCGGTGCGCGCCAGCGAGCTCGACGGCCGCGCCGCCGTCACCGTCATGATCGGCATCGCGACCGCCCGGGGCAGCGAGCAGCTGGTCGGCGCCGCGCTCGACGGGGGCCCGCAGCCCGCCGTCGTCCGCGCCGTCCTGTCGGCGTGCAACCGGCGCCTGGGCCCCGACCTGCGCTGAGGCCTCCCCGCCCCGGGGCCGTGCGACGCTGGTCCGGTGGAGCCGCTCGTCGAGCCCGGCCCACCGCTGACCGCTGAGGAGCGCCAGCGGTGGTCGCGCCACCTCATGCTCCCCTCGGTCGGTGAGCTGGGGCAGCGCCGCCTGCGGGCCGCGCGCGTCGCCGTCGTGGGCGCCGGGGGCCTCGGCTCGCCGGTCCTGGCCTACCTGGCCGCCGCCGGCGTCGGGGAGCTCGTCGTCGTCGACGACGACGTCGTGGAGTCGTCCAACCTCCAGCGCCAGGTGCTGCACGGCGCCGATGCCGTCGGGCGCCCCAAGACCTACTCCGCGGTCGACGCCCTCGCCCGGCAGGCCCCGTGGACGCGCGTGGTCCCGGTCGCGGAGCGCCTCACCGCCGACAACGCCGAGCGGCTCCTGCGCGGTGCGAGCCTCGTCGTCGACGGCGCCGACAACTTCGCCACCCGCTACGCCGTCGCTGACGCCTGCGAGCGCCTCGGCGTCCCCGAGGTCTTCGGCTCCCTGCTGCAGCACGACGCGCAGGTCGGCGTGTTCTGGCCCGGGCACCCCTCCGGAGCCCCCGGCTACCGCGACGTCTTCCCGACGCCGCCCCCGCCCGGCTCCGTCGCGTCCTGCGCCGAGGCCGGGGTGCTCGGAGCGCTGTGCGGCGTCGTCGGGTCGGTGATGGCCGTCGAGGCGGTGAAGCTGCTGGTGGGAGCAGGGGAGCCGCTGCTCGGGCGGCTGCTGGTGCTCGACGCGCTGGCGATGTCGTGGCGCGTGGTGCGCCTGCGCGCCGTCGCCTCGCCCGCCGGTGCGGCCCCCGTGCCGCAGCCCGTGCGGGAGGAGCCGCTGCCCGCAGACGCCGAGCTCGCGCCGCGCGAGCTCGCAGCGCTGCTCGGGGACGGCGACGGCGTCGGCGTCGACGTCGTCCTGCTCGACGTCCGCAGCGACGCGGAGCGCTCCGCGGGGACCCTGCCCGGCGCCGTCGCCGTCCCCCTCGCCGACGCGCTCGCCGGGGTCCTGCCCGACCTCCCGCCGGGGCGGCTCGTCGTCCACTGCCGCTCCGGCGCCCGCTCCGCGCGGGTGGTCCGCGCGCTGCGCGCCGCCGGCCGCGACGACGCCGCGCACCTGCGCGGCGGGCTGCTGGCGTGGGCCGCGGAGGTCGACCCGTCGCTCGTCGTCGGCTGACCCGTCCGGCGCTCGCCTACCCTGCTGCGGTGACGACCCTGGTGGACCCCGAGACGCCTGCCGCGCCCGAGCTCGTGGTGCTGCTCGACGAGGCCCGCCGACCCGTGGGCACCGCCGCGAAGGCCGGCGTCCACACCGCCGACACCCCGCTGCACCTCGCCTTCTCCTGCTACATCACGAACGCCGCGGGCCAGCTGCTCATGACCCGCCGCGCGGTGTCCAAGAGCACGTGGCCGGGGGTGTGGACGAACTCCGTCTGCGGCCACCCCGCGCCCGGTGAGCCCTTCGAGGACGCGGTGCGCCGCCGCGCCCGCCAGGAGATCGGCCTGGAGGTCGGTGAGCTCACCGAGGTGCTGCCCGACTTCGCCTACCGCGCCGTCGACGCCTCGGGCGTGGTGGAGAACGAGGTCTGCCCCGTCTTCACCGCCGTCGCGTCGGCCGACCCGGTGCCCGACCCCACCGAGGTCGAGGAGTGGCGCTGGGTCGACTGGGACGACGCCGTCGCCCTGGCCGAGCGCACCCCGTGGGTGATCTCGCCGTGGGCGGTGCTGCAGCTCGCCCAGCTGGGGCGGCGCTGAGCCCCCGGCGCCAGCGCCCACCGGGTCGGGCCTACATCGACGACGTCGGGCCGCTGGTGCTCGCGATCCCGGAGGGGATGGCGCTGACCTACGGCGACGTCGCGGAGCTGTCGGGCTGGGGCGCCGCGCGCGCCGTCGGGATGGTGATGAGCCAGCACGGCCACGAGCTGCCCTGGTGGCGCGTGGTGCGCGCCGACGGGTCGCTGCCGGAGGGCCTGACGCCCCGCGCGGTGCTGCACTGGGCGGAGGAGGGGCACCCGCTGGTGCTGGGCACCAGCCGCCTCGACCTCGAGCGGTGCCGCTGGGACGGCCCGGAGGACGACGGTCCCGACGAGGGCTGAGGCGGGTCGACCGGACTGTCAGAGGTCTCTGGCACCGTCAGCGGCATGACCGCCGTCGCCGTCCCGCGCTTCGTGCGCGGTGCCGCGCCGGGCGCCGCCGGGCGGCCCCAGCTCGACGCCGCGCAGCGCCGCGTGGCCGACCACCCGCGCGGCGCCGGCCCGTTGGTGGTCCTGGGGGCACCGGGCACCGGCCGGACGACGGCGCTGGTCGAGGCGCTCGTGACGCGGGTGGAGCGTGACGGGGCTGACCCGAGCTCCCTGCTGGTCCTGGCCCCCTCGCGGCGCGCGGCCGCCTCGCTGCGTGACCGGGCCTCCGAGCGCCTGGGCCGCACCACCACCGAGGCGCTCGCCCGCACCCCGCACTCCTACGCGTGGTCGCTGCTGCAGCGGGCCGCCGCGGTCTCCGGGGGCGCGGTCCCGCGGCTGCTCTCCGGCCCGGAGCAGGACCAGGTGCTCGCCGAGCTGCTCCGCGGCCACGAGGCGGGCGACGGCGCCGTGCCGGACTGGCCGGCGGGCATCACGCCCGCCGTGCGGGCCGTGCCGGAGTTCCGCGCCGAGCTGCGCGACCTGCTGATGCGCGCCCTGGAGCGGGGCCTGGGTCCGACTGACCTCGCGGGGCTCGGGCGGCGGTGGCGGCGGCCCGAGTGGGTCGCCGGGGCGCAGGTCCTGGCCGAGTACCTGCAGGTCACAGCCCTGGCGACGCCCGGCGCGCACGACCCGGCGGCGATCGTCCACGACGCCGCCGCGGCGCTGCGGGCCGATCCGGCGCTGCTGGCCGCCGAGCGCGCCCGGCTCTCCCTGGTCGTGGTCGACGACCACCACGAGTCCACGGCGGCCACGGCCGAGCTGCTCGACCTGGTGGCCGGCGGCGGCGTCGACCTGCTGCTCGCCGGAGACCCCGACGCCACGACGACGGGGTTCCGCGGCGGTGACCCGGCGCTGCTCGCCGCTGCCGCCGACCGCTTCCGCGGGCCGGGGGGTGCGGCGCCCGTGGTCGTCCTGCCGACGCGCTGGCGCTCCGCGCGCGCGGTCGCGGAGGCGTCTGCGCGGGTGGCTGCCCGCACGGGCAGCGTCGGCGCCGTCGCCCACCGCGGCGCCGAGCCGCCGCCCGAGGCGCAGGACGGCGCGGTCCAGGCCCACCTGGTGGCGACGACGGCGCAGCAGTGGGCGCTGGTGGCGGCGCTGCTGCGCGAGGAGCACGTGCGCCGGGGCACCCCCTGGTCGCAGGTCGCCGTGCTCGTGCGCACCACCAGCGGCACCGGGGGCCTGCGCCGGGCCCTGTCGGCGGTGGGCGTGCCGGTGGTCGTGCCGCCCGCGGAGGTCCCGGTGCGCACCGAGCCCGCCGTGGTGCCCCTGCTGGTGGCGATGCGGCTGGTCCTCGCCGCTGCCGACGCCCCGCCGCCGGGCGTCGACGACGTGCTGGCCCTGCTCGTCCCGCCCCTGGGCGGCGCCGACCCGCTCGCGCTGCGCCGGCTGCGCCAGGTCCTCCTGGCCGCCGAGCGGTCTGCCGAGCGGGCCGACCCACCGCCCGGCGGCGAGGCGGTCGTGCGCTCGAGCGACGAGCTGCTGGTCGACGTCGTGCTGCACCCCGAGCGCTGGCCCGACCTGCCGGCGCGCGCCGCCCGGCCCGCGCTGGCCGTCGCGTCCGTGCTGGCCGCCGGCCGCGCCGCCGCGCGGGCCGGTGGCAGCGCCGAGGAGGTGCTGTGGGCGCTGTGGTCGGCCACGGGCCTGGCGGAGCGCTGGCGCCGCCGCGCGCTGGCCCCGCCGTCGTCGTCCTCCGCGCCCGGGTCGGAGGCGGTGCGGGCGCTGGCCGACCGCGACCTCGACGCCGTCGTCGCCCTCTTCGACGCCGCCTCGCGCTACGAGGAGCGGGAGCCCGGCTCGCCGCCGCAGCGCTTCCTGGAGCACCTGGAGGCGCAGGACGTGCCCGCAGACAGCCTCGCCGCCCGCGCGGTGGGCACCGGGGCTGTCGAGCTGCTGACCCCCGCGGCGGCTGCCGGGCGGGAGTGGGACGTGGTGGTCGTCACCGGCCTGCAGGAGGGCGCCTGGCCCGACGTGCGGCTGCGCGGCTCGCTGCTCGGGGCGCCGGAGCTCGTCGACGTGCTGGCGGGGCGGACGAGCGCCGACGACGCGCTCGCCCCGGCCGCCGCTGCTGCCGCCGCGCGCCGCCAGGTGCTGGACGACGAGCAGCGGCTGCTGCACGTCGCCGTCTCCCGGGCCCGGCGGCGGCTGGTGGTGACGGCGGTGCGCGGCGAGGACGAGCGGCCCTCGGCCTTCGTCGACCTGGTCTGCCCGCCGGACCCGCACCCCGTCCGCCGGTGGAGCGGCCCCTCACCCCGGTGCCGCGGGCCATGGCGCTGCCGGCGCTGGTGGCCGAGCTGCGCTCAGGTGCTCCTCACCGCGGACGGGGCGCGCGACGCCACGGGCGCCGTCGTCGACGCCGGCCGCCGCGCCGGCGCCACCGCGGCGCTGGCCCGCCTGGCCGCCGCCGGGGTGCCCGGCGCCGACCCCGACGACTGGTACGGGCTGCCGCCGGTCTCCGACGACGCGCCCGCTGCGCGCAGCCCGACCAGCCGGTGCCGGTCAGCCCGTCGGCGCGTGGAGGCGTTCAGCCGCTGCGGGCTGCGGTGGCTGCTGGAGGGCAGCGGCGGGCGGCCGGTCGACTCGGTGCAGCCAGGGCGTCGGCAACCTCGTGCACCGCATCGCCCCGGAGCTGCCCGAGGGCGCGGACGCCCAGATGGCCGAGCGCCTCGACCAGCTCTGGCCCGCGCTCGGCCTCCCGCAGACCTGGGCGGGGCAGCCGCGAGCGGCGCCGAGCGGAGCGGATGGTCCGCCACCTGGCCGACTACGTCCGCGACGCGCGCGCCGCCGGGCGGTCCCTGGCCGGGGTCGAGGTGGAGGTCGACGCCGCCGTCGGCCGGGCGCTGGTCCGGGGTCGCCTCGACCGGCTGGAGCGCGACGCCGACGGGCGCGCTGCACGTCGTCGACCTCAAGACCGGCACGCGCCAGCCCAAGACCGGTGACCTCGCCGAGCACGCCCCAGCTCGGCGTGTACCAGGTGGTGGTCGACTCCGGCGGCCCTCGGCGACGGCGAGCGCAGCGGCGGCGCCGCGCTCGTGCAGCTCGGGGGCACCCGCACGAAGGCGGGGGTGCAGCAGCAGCCACCCCTCGCCGACGACGCCGACCCGGCCTGGGCGCACGACCTGCTGCGCGCACCGCCGAGGGGATGGCCGCCGAGCGCTTCGACGCCGTCGCGAACGACCTCTGCACGCGCTGCCCGGTGCGCACCAGCTGCCCGCTGCGGCCCGAGGGCGGCGGTGCGTCCGGTGACGACGACGGCTGCAGCCGGAGCGGGTCCGCCCGGCGCCGCTCAGCGCCGCCGAGATCGCCTCCGCGCTCGGCCGGCCCCCCCCGACGCCCGAGCAGGTCGCCGTCATCGAGGCGCCGCTCGAGCCGCTGCTCGTCGTCGCCGGGGCCGGGTCGGGCAAGACCGAGACGATGGCGTCGCGCGTGGTGTGGCTGGTCGCCAACGGGCTCGTCGCGCCCGAGCGACGTGCTCGGGCTGACCTTCACCCGCAAGGCCGCCGGGGAGCTCGCCGAGCGCGTCCGGCGCCGGCTGCGGGGGCTGGCGCGGGCGGGCCTGCTGCCCGCGCCGGCGACAGCGGCACCGCCGCCGACGGCGAGCCGGCCGTCTCGACGTACCACGCCTACGCCGCCTGGCTGGTGACCGACCACGGGCTGCGCATCGGCGTCGAGCCCCGTCCACGGCTGCTCGTCCGACGCGGCGGCCTGGCAGCTGGCCGCCGACGTCGTGGAGCGCTGAGCGCGCGGGACGGGCCCGGGGTCGGCGACCTCGGCAGCGCCCCGGCGACGGTCACGGCCGCGGTGCTCGCGCTGGCGGGGGAGTGCGCCGAGCACCTCGTCGACCCCGACGAGTCGACGCCGCCCTGGCCGTCGGCGGTCGCGCCGGGTCTCCGCCCTGCCCGAGGACGACGGCACCGCCGCCGGGCACCGTGCCGGGCGAGCTCGCCGGCGCGCTCTCGCCAGCGTCGCGCGGGTCGTTGCCGCTGCTGCGCCGGTACGCGCGCCGCAAGCGCGACGCTCGGCGCCCTCGACTTCGGCGACCAGGTGCGCTCGCGGCCCGGATCGCCGCGCGAGGTGCCGGCCGTCGCCGCGGCGGGAGCGGGCCCGCGGCGGCGTCGTGCTGCTCGACGAGTACCAGGACACCTCCAACGCCCAGCTCGCGCTGCTGCGCGCGCTGTTCGGCGACGGGCACCCGGTGACCGCCGTGGGCGACCCGCACCAGTCCATCTACGGCTGGCGCGGTGCCAGCGCCGGCAACCTGTGAGGCTTCCCCGACCCGGTTCCGCCGCACCGACGGCGGCGCCGCCGCGCAGCTGGCGCTGGCGACGAGCTGGCGCAACGACGACGCCGTCCTCGCCGCCGCGACCGTCGTCGCCGCAGCCGCTTCGCGCCGCCTCGCGGCTGCCGCTGCCGGCGCTCGGGCCCGCGGCCCGGCGCCGGAGCCGGGCGGGTGGAGGTCGCCTGGGCCGCAGACCGCCGGGCAGGAGGCGGCGCTGGTGGCCGACCGCGTCGCCGGCCTCTGGCACGCCGACGCGGAGCTGCGCCCCGACCAGCGGCGCACCGCGGCCGTGCTGTGCCGCAGGCCCGCTCGCAGTTCGCGCTGCTGGAGGCGCGCTGCGCGCCCGGGCTGCCCGTCGAGGTCGTCGGCCTGGGGGGGCTGCTCTCGGCCGGAGGTCGTCGACGTCGTCGCCGCCCTGCGCGCCGTGCACGACCCCGCCCGCGGCGACGCGCTCGCTGCGGCTGCTCACCGGTGCGCGCTGGCGGCTGGGCGCGCGCGACCTCGGGGCTGGGGCGTGGTCCGCCGCGCTGGCGTCGCGCCGGCGCCGGGCGCCCGACGAGCCGGACGAGGACGCCGGCGTCCGGCCGGAGGACGGTCGAGCAGGCGAGCCTGGTGGACGCCCTCGACGACCCCCCGCCGCCGGCTGGACCGACCCCCGACGGGCGCGGGCTGTCGGACGCGGGCCGCAGCGCGGCTGCGGGAGGCGGGGCTGCTGCTGCGCCGGCTGCGCGGGCTCGACCTGCCGCTGCCCGACCTCGTCGTCGACGTCGAGCGGGCGCTGCTGCTCGACGTCGAGGTCGCGGCCCGCCCCGGCACCTCACCGGCGGCCTCGCGGGCGCAGCCTCGACGCCCTCGCCGACGTCGCCGCCTCCTTCTCCGACGGGAGCCGCCGACACCTCGCGGGCCTCGCTGGGCGGCTTCCTGTCCTGGCTCGCGGCGGCCGAGGAGCGCGAGCGCGGGCTCGACCAGTCCTCCAGCGACGGCGACGAGGAGACCCCCGGCCTCGGCGACGGCGGTGAGGAGGGCACCGAGTCCAGCCGACGCCGTCCAGCTGCTCACCGTCCACGCCGCCAAGGGCCTGGAGTGGGACGTCGTCGCCGTGCCGGGCCTCGTCGAGCGCGGCGTTCCCGACCGCGCCGGCGCACCGGCCAGGGGTGGCTGGCCGGGCTCGGGGTGCTGCCGTACCCGCTGCGCGGCGACCGCCGAGCCTGCCGCACCTGGGCTTGGAGCGGCGCCTGGACCCAGAAGGAGCTCGAGGCGGAGCGCGTCGCCTTCGTCGAGCGGTGCGTGCGGCCCACGCGCGCCGAGGAGCGCCGGCTCGCCTACGTCGCGTTCACCCGGGCGCGGGCGCTGCTCCTGCTCTCCGGCGCCTGGTGGGGCGACGGAGCGCAGAAGCCGCGGGAGCCGTCGCGGTTCCTGCGCCGAGGTCGGTCGACCACCTCCAGACCGGTCCCCGAGCTCGCCGGCGGCACCGGAGGAGCCCGACAACCCCGCGCTGCGCGAACCCGACGGCGCGACCTGGCCCGCGGACCCCGCTCGGCCGCGCCGCCCGGCGCTGGACGGCGGCGGCCGCGCAGGTCGGTGGCGGCCGCTGGCCGAGGCGCTGCGCGCACCGAGGCGACCGCCGCTCCCGCCGAGACGGCGAGCCGCGGCTGGGCCGACAGAGGTCGACGCTGCTGCTCGCCGAGCGCGCCCGTGGTGACGCCCGCGGTGCCCCCGAGGTCGCTGCTGCCCGCCCACCTCTCGGCGTCGCGGCTGGTGCAGCTGGCCGCGGACCCCGACGCCCTGGCGCTGCGGCTGCGCCGGCCGGTGCCGGTGCAGCCGCGCGTCGCCACCCGCCGGGGCGCGGCCTTCCACGCCTGGCTGGAGCAGCGCTTCCGCGCGGCGGCGCTGCTCGACCTCGTCGAGCTGCCCGGCGACGCGGCGACGAGGCCGCCGCTGACGGCGACGACGGCGACGCCCCCGAGGACGGCCTCGGCCCTCGACGACGGCGAGGAGGCCCTCGCCGTCCTGCAGGCCTCCTTCCTCGCCTCGGAGTGGGCGCAGCGAGACCCGGTGGCCGTCGAGGTGACGGTGGAGACCCCGGTCGCGGGCCTGGTGGTGCGCGGCCGCGTCGACGCGGTCTTCGAGCGCCCGGCCGACGAGGGCGGCGGCTGGGACGTCGTGGACTGGAAGACCGGACGCCCGCCGACCGGTGCTGCGGCGCGGGCCCGTCGACGTGCAGCTGGCGGTGTACCGGCTGGCGTGGTCGCGGTGGCAGGGCGTGCCGCTGGAGCGGGTCAGGGCGGCGTTCTTCTACGCCTCCACCGGCACCACGAGCCGTCCCGTCGACCTCCTCGACGCCGAGGGCCTGGAGGCCCTGGTGCGCGGCGCCGCCGGCTGAGCTCTGGACGGGCGCCCCCGCGCCGTGATCATGGACTCGTGGGTGCATCGCCGCAGGAGGCGCTTCCCGAAGTCCATGGTCATCATCGGCGAGCCCATGATCGACGAGGCCACTCGTCGGCCTCGGCCTCAGAGGGCCAGGACCAGCACCACCAGCGTCACGACGGCGACCACCAGCGGCACGAGCGCCCCCGCGGGCGACTGGCGCAGCCGCAGGTGGGACGCCACGGCGCCCACGAAGTACAGGACGGCACCGACGGCGGCTGCCACGCCGATGCCCGGCACCGCCAGGCCCACCAGCAGGCCCACGGCCCCGACCAGCTCGATCACGGCGAGCACCCAGATCTGCTCGCGCGGCCAGCCGACGCCGGTGATCGAGGTGACCACCGCCGGGACGCCCCTCAGCTCGGCGACCGCCGAGCCGGCCAGCAGGACGGCGAGCAGCACGGACAGGACGGTCGCGGCGATCTGCACGCCTGCATCAAGGCCCGGGCGGCTCAGCGCCGGGCGGCCCGGACGTCGACGACGAGCGCGCGGTGGTCTCCCACGCCGAGGCGGCGGGCCTCACCGGTGGCGGTCACGGGCGCCCCGAGGGAGACCACGTGGTCCAGCTGCAGCCGCGGCGCCGGCGCGGGGAAGGTCGGTGCCCGCACCAGCGAGGGAGCACCGGCGGCGAGGCGCACGAGCGGCGCCGGGAGGTTGAGGTCGCCGGCGAGCAGCACCCGCCCGCCCGCGCCCGCCTCCGAGCCACCTCCGCGGGGCGCCAGGCCCCGCAGCCACGCGGCGGTCCGGCGCAGCTGCCGCAGGGCCGTCGGCGGGGAGAACGAGAGGTGGGTGCCCGCCACCACGGTGCCGTCGGCGAGGACCGCAGCCACCGCCGCCCGCGGCTCGTCGGGGAAGAGCAGCAGCCCCGGGCGGCCGCTGACCGGGTCGGTCACGGGCAGAGGCAGCCGCCCGTGCCCGGTGCCGAGGTCGAGCGCGTGCCAGGACACCACCTCGGCGCGCACCAGCAGCGCGACCCCGTAGCGCGGCCCCGGTGAGGTTCCCGTCGACGCGTCCGCCGGTCCGTGCAGGGAGCCGGCGAGGGACGTCCACTCGCGACGGCGTCCCGGGGTGCCGGCCAGCGTCGGCGCCGCCCGCCAGTCACCGGCTCCCAGGGCCTCCGCGGCCACGGCAGCCTGGTCGACGCCCCCTGAGCGCGGCTGGCCGTCGTCCACCTCGCCCAGGGCGACGACGTCGGGCGCGACGCCGTCAGCGCCGTCCAGCAGGCCCCGCAGCGCGGACCCGAGGGCGTCGGCGGACAGCACCGAGCCGTCCGGCCCGCGCCCGGAGGCCAGGTTCAGCGCGACGACCCTCACGGGACGTCGTCCAGGGAGACGTCGAGGTCCTCCAGCATCGCGGTGGCGTCCTCGACCACCTCCGCGTCGTCGACGGCCACCCCGTGGAGCAGGTAGCGGGCCAGCGCCAGCTCCCCGACCAGGCGGGCGCGCGCCGCCAGGGCCGGGTCCGGCGGCTCGTGGCGCGCGGCGGCGTAGGCGGCCAGCACCGCGTCGAGGCCCTCGGTGGGCGCGGCGGCCGCGAGCCAGCCGAGGTCGTCGGCGGGGTCACCGACGCTGAGGGAGCCCCAGCCCGTCACGCCGGTGACCTCCCGGCCGTCGGTGAGGACGCGGGTGCCGTCGAGGTCGCCGTGCACCACCACGGGGGCGAACCGCCACCAGCCGAGCCGCTCCAGGTCCTGCTCCCAGCGCGACAGCAGCCGGGAGGGCACCCGTCCCGTCCCCGCCGCGCGGTCGAGCTCGGCGAGCCGGCGCCCGCGCAGCTCCTGGGCGGTCCAGACGGGCAGCCCGGCGTCGTCGACCAGCGTGCCCGGGAGGGCGTGCACCGCTGCCAGGGCACCGGCCAGGGAGGTGGCCAGGGCGCCGGGGGCGAGGTCTGTGACGTCGACGGCGTCCCCGGCCAGCCAGGTGGTCACCAGCGCCCGCCCGCCCTCGGGCAGCGCCGCGGACCCGACGACGGCGGGGACGGCGAAGGGCATCGGCCCGGAGCGGCGGGCGACGTCGGTGCTGACCGCCACCCGCACGTCCGCGCCCCGGCCGGCGAGGAGCCCCAGGGCCGCGGCCTCCCGCTCCAGGTCGGCGCCGGCGGCGGGCGTGCGGGGCACGGTGATGGTCCAGCGGGCTCCGGAGGCGTCGTCGACGACGGCGACGTCGAGCGCGTCGTCGGCCCCCTGGTCCTCCAGGAGGCGCACCCGCACCGGCTCGGCGCCCGGCAGCGCGGCGCTGGTCAGGGCCGCGAGCAGGTAGGGGTCCCGGCGCACGCCGCAACGCTAGTGCGCGGTCGGCGCCCGGCCTGCCTACGGTGTCGGGCGTGCCCCTGCTGAACCTGTCCCTGTCGCGCGCCACCGTCGACCGGCAGGGGGTCCGCCGCACCGACGACGGCTTGCTCGACCGGCTCTGGGCCGACGACGCCGTCCTCGTGGTCCGCACCCACGACGGCCGCACCCCCGTGACCTCCTCCGGCGACGGCGCGGCTCCCCGGCTGGCCCTCGTCCCGCCCTCGCACGTGCCCGCCGCCTCGGTGTCGGGGGTGAGGGCGCTGCTCGGCACCGGCCCGGACGGCACCTGGTACGTCGCCGCCGAGGTCGCCGACCCGTCCCTGGACCCCGGCGCCGGCGACGAGTGGCAGGAGCTGCGGTCCCTGGGGTCGGTGCTCGACGACACCGAGGCGGGCCTGCTCACCGAGGCGGTGGCGCTGATGCGCTGGCACGCCGTCCACCCCCGCTGCCCGCGCTGCGGCACCGCCACCGAGGTGGTCGCCGCCGGGTGGGTGCGTCGCTGCCCCGCCGACTCCAGCGAGCACTTCCCCCGCACCGACCCCGCGGTGATCATGTCCGTCGTCGACGCCGACGACCGCCTCCTCCTGGGCCACAACGACCTCTGGCCCGCCAAGCGCTACTCGACCCTGGCGGGCTTCGTCGAGCCGGGGGAGTCGCTGGAGAACGCGGTGCGGCGGGAGGTGCTGGAGGAGGTCGGCGTCGTCGTGGGGGACGTCGCCTACCTCGGCAGCCAGCCGTGGCCCTTCCCCGCCTCGCTCATGCTCGGCTTCCGCGGCACCGCGGTGAGCACCGAGGTCATCACCGACGACGTCGAGATCACCGACGCGCGCTGGTTCAGCCGGGCGGAGCTGGCTGCGGCGCTGGAGTCCGGTGACGTCAAGCTCCCGCCGCCGGTGTCGATCTCCCGGCGGCTCATCGAGGACTGGTACGGCGAGGAGCTGGGGGAGGACGAGGCCTGGGCCTGACCCCCGCGGGGAGGTGTCGGCGGGGCCGTCGACGACGGTGGCCGGCCCGAAGGCGTCCTCGACGGTGCGGGGTGGCGGCAGGTCCTGCAGCGGCTGGCCCCGGAAGGTCTGCGGCGGTGCGGGGGGAGGCGGACCGGCGTCGGCTTCCGGTGCGGGTCCCGGGCCGGGGCGCTCGGGGGTCCGGTCGGACCGCGTCTCGGACCGCGCGGTGGACCGGGAGGACCGGGGGCGGGGTCGGTCAGCCAGGACGCGCGGTGGGTGTGCCCGTCGACGGTGACGAGGTCGCCGGTGAACGGGTCGGTCAGCACCCGCCGCAGCCGGCACCCGGCCCACGTCAGGCCCTGGCGCACCAGCCAGCCCGGGAGCCACCCGTACCCCTCCAGCCATCCCGGGTCGTCGCTGGCGCCGACCGCGGTGGAGATGCTCGCGTGCACCTCGAGCCCCGGTGCGGGCCTCGCGGACCCCGGAGCCGCCGGCCGCCCCAGCAGCACCGCGGTGACGAGCGCGTCGAAGCAGTGCGCACCGAGCCCCCGCCGGTCGGCCAGCGGGCCGTCGACGTGGCCTCGTGGCGCCGTCGGTGGGGCCCGCGCGCCGGCAGCTGCTCGCGGGCACCCGGGACCCGCCGCACCCGGGGCTGTCGGGTGCGGCGAGGGCTGCCTGCGGCCTCGGTCACGACACGACTCCATCGAACGCGTGTCCTACTGGCAAGCCGGAGGGGCGCGCTGACCTGCGGTGACGCCGGGCCTCACCCAGCAGCGTCGATGACGACGGCGGGGTGGCGCGGGTCCTCGCAGCGCACCACGACGTCGGCGCGGCGTGCGGGGTCGGTCTCGGCCAGGTACCGCTCCCATGCCCCCACCACGCGGGTGCCGTCGTCCGGCGGGAGCCGCCGTCGCTGCGCCGCGGCGGAGGTCTGCAGGTGGACGACGGCGTCGAACGCCCCCGAGAGCTCCCACCGCAGCAGGAACGGCCCCGTCAGCACGAGCACGGCGTCCGGCGGCGCCTCGCGGCGCGGCTGGCGGGTGGCGCGGTCCCGCTCGGCGTCCCAGAGGGCGGGCAGCCACGCGCCGCTCCCGCCGGGGCCGAGGGGGTCGAGCACCTCGCGGAGCAGCGCGTACGCGTCGTACCAGCCCTCGTACCCGGCGTCGGGGTCGTGCGGGCCGTGCTCCAGGCGCAGGGACCGGGGCCTCAGGTAGTCCTCGGCGCTCACCAGCAGGGCGGTGCGCCCGGAGGCCTCCACGGCGACGACGACGGCGTCCGCGAACACCGCCGCGTCACCCGGGACCGCGGCGTCGACGCCGAGTCGCCGTCCTCCGCTCGCCGCGAGCGCCGCCAGGGCGCGCGACGCGACCCCGGCGGCGTCGAGCGGCTCGACCCTCAGGAGGGCTCGCTCAGGAGAGGCGGGCCTTGACGTCGGCCAGGGAGGGGTTGGTGGCCGAGGAGCCGTCGGGGAACACGACCGTCGGGACGGTCTGGTTGCCGCCGTTGACGCTCATCACGTAGTCGGCGGCACCGGGGACCTCCTCGATGTTCACCTCGTTCCAGGTGATGCCCTCGCGCTGCAGGCCCTTCTTGAGGATCTTGCAGTAGCCGCACCAGGTGGTCGTGTACATCGTGATCGTCCCCTGGTCGGGCAGCGTGGGGGTCGGCATGTCTCTCCTCGGGTCGGCGGTGCTTCCGGGGTGCTCAACACCCGACCTCGCCGTCGTCATCCCACGAGCCCGCCGCCGTGTGGTGGGGTGCGCCGGTGGCCACCGACCTCGCGGCGCTCGTCGCCGACCTGCCCGCCTGCGAGCTGCACGTGCACCTGGAGGGCACCCTGGAGCCCGAGCTGCTGCTGGAGCTCGCCGCGCGCAACGGGATCGAGCTGCCGCAGCGCACCGCCGCGGAGGTGCGGGCCACCCACGTCTTCGACGACCTGGCCTCCTTCCTCGCCGTGTACTACCCGGCGATGGACGTGCTCCGCGCCCGCGAGGACTTCACCGACCTGGCGTGGGCCTACCTGCGGCGCGCGGCGGCGCAGAACGTCCGGCGGGCGGAGGTCTTCTTCGACCCGCAGGCCCACACCAGCCGCGGGGTGCCGTTCGCGGTGGTCGTCGAGGGGCTCCTGGCCGCCGTGGACCGGGCACCGGCGGAGCTGGGCGTCGAGGCCGAGCTGATCCTGTGCTTCCTGCGCGACCACCCGGTCGCCAGCGCCGAGGAGACCCTCACCGCCTCCCTGCCGTACGCCGACCGGATCATCGGCGTCGGCCTCGACTCCGACGAGCGCGACCACCCGCCGTCGCAGTTCGCCGCCGTCTTCGCCCGCGCCCGCGAAGCGGGCTACCGCCTGACGATGCACTGCGACATCGACCAGCCCGGCACGCTGGAGCACCTGCGGCAGGTGCTCGAGGACGTCGGCGTCGACCGGGTCGACCACGGCACCAACATCGTCGACGCGCCGGAGCTGCTGGCGCTCGCCGTCGAGCGGGGGCTGGGGTTCACCGCCTGCCCGCTGTCCAACGGGTTCGTCACCGAGCAGATGAAGGCCCCGGAGATCCTCGCGCTGCTGCGCGCCGGCGCGAAGGTCTGCGTCAACGGCGACGACCCGGCCTACTTCGGCGGCTACCTCAAGGAGAACCTGCTGGCGCTCGCGCGGGCGGCCGACCTCTCACCCGCCGACGTCGTGCAGCTCGCCCGCAACGGCTTCGAGGCCAGCTGGGCCTGCGATGCGCAGAAGGAGCGGCACCTCGCCGAGGTCGACGCCGTCGCCGCGGCCCACGGCGTCGGCTGACCGGCCGCTCAGCCCACCAGCCGCACCACCAGGTCGGCGCGGTGCGCGCTCGCGGCGACGACGTCGGCGTTCGCCTGGTCCGGGCCGAGCGACCACTCCAGCGCCTCCTGCGGCGGCTTGCCGAAGGCCTCGTGGCGCGCCACCAGCCGGGAGAGGCGCAGGTCGTCGTCGGGGGCGAGGAACCACACCTCGTCGAGCAGCTCCCGCACCGGCGCCCACGGCCCGTCCGACAGCAGGTAGTTCCCCTCCGTCACCACCAGCGGCACCTGAGCGCGCACGGGGACGGCGCTGCCGACGGGCTCCTCCAGGTCGCGGCGGAACGCCGGCGCGTGCACGAGCTCCTCCTCGGCGCGCAGGCGGCGCAGCAGCGCCACGTACCCGGAGGCGTCGAAGGTGTCGGGGGCGCCCTTGCGGGCCGCGCGGCCCCACCGGTCCAGGGTCGCCTGGGCCAGGTGGAAGCCGTCCATGCCCACCAGCGCCGCTCCCGTCGGCTCTCCCGTCACCGACGGCGGGCCGCCGAGGGCGTCGACCAGGGCCGCCGCCAGGGTCGACTTCCCCGCGCCCGGCGCCCCGACCACGCCCAGCAGCACCCGCCGGCCGTCCGAGCGCCCGAGCAGCCCGCGGGCGCGCTCGACGAGGTCGGCGGCGGTCAGCTCGACGGCGCGGGCAGCGCCCGGAGCGCTCGCCTGTGGACGGTGGGACGGCGTTGTCGGCACGGTCAGCCATCATGGCCGGGTCATGTCACCCTCCAGCGCTCCCGGACCCTCCTCCTCCGATCCTGCGACCCACGCCACCCTCGCCGACGCCGTCCTCGCCTCGCTCGACCCCGAGCAGCGCGCGGTGGCCTCGGCGCTGCGGGGCCCCGTCTGCGTGCTCGCCGGTGCGGGCACGGGCAAGACGCGGGCCATCACCCACCGCATCGCCCACGGCGTCCACTCCGGGGTGTACGACCCGCGGAGCGTCCTGGCGCTGACCTTCACCTCCCGCGCGGCGGGGGAGATGCGCTCCCGGCTGCGCGACCTGGGCGTGCCCGCGGTCCAGGCGCGGACCTTCCACTCCGCGGCCCTGCGCCAGCTGCAGTACTTCTGGCCGACGGCGGTCGGCGGCCCGCTGCCGGTGCTGGTCGACCACAAGGCGCGCCTGGTGGGCGAGGCGGCGAGCCGGCTGCGGCTGTCCGTCGACAGGACGGCGGTGCGTGACCTGTCCGCGGAGGTCGAGTGGGCCAAGGTGGCGCTCCTGACCCCGGACGCCTACCCGGCGGCGGTGCAGGCCTCGGGCCGCGCGACCCCCGCGGGGCTCGACGCCGGGGCCGTGGCGCGGCTGATGCAGTCCTACGAGGACGTCAAGACCGACCGCGGGGCGATGGACTTCGAGGACGTGCTGCTGCTGACCTGCGGCATCCTCGCCGAGCGCGGTGACGTGGCCGAGAGCGTGCGCCGCCAGTACCGCCACTTCACCGTCGACGAGTACCAGGACGTCTCGCCGCTGCAGCAGCGCCTGCTCGACCTCTGGCTCGGCAGCCGCGACGACGTCTGCGTGGTCGGCGACGCCAGCCAGACCATCTACTCCTTCGCCGGGGCCACCCCCGCGCACCTGCTGGAGTTCCCCCGGCGCCACCCGGGTGCCGCCGTCGTCCGCCTGGTGCGCGACTACCGCTCGACGCCGCAGGTGGTGGGCCTGGCCAACCGCCTCCTCGACCGGGCGCCGGCCGAGGCCGTGCGGGCCCGCGTCGAGCTCGTCGCGCAGCGCCCGTCCGGCCCGGAACCGAGCTTCTCCGGGTACGACGACGACGTGGCGGAGGCCGCCGCGGTGGCAGCTGCCGTCCGTCGGCGCATCGACGCCGGCACGCCCGCCGCCGAGATCGCGGTGCTGTTCCGCACCAACGGGCAGTCCGAGCCGCTGGAGCAGGCGATGTCCGAGGTCGGCGTGGGCTACCAGCTCCGCGGCGGGGAGAAGTTCTTCTCCCGCGCCGAGGTGCGCCAGGCGGTGCTGCTGCTGCGCGGCGCCGCCCGCGGCGACGACGGGTCGCGCCCGCTGGGCGAGGCGGTGCGCGACGTCCTGGCCAGCGCCGGGTGGACTCCGGAGCCGCCGTCCGCGGCGGGCGCCGCGCGAGACCGGTGGGCCTCGCTGCAGGCGCTGGCGGCCCTCGCCGACGACGTCGCGGCGTCCCGCCCGGGCGCCCGCGTGCCGGACCTGGTGATCGAGGTCGACGAGCGGACCGCGGCCCAGCACGCCCCCACCGTCCAGGGGGTCACCCTGGCGTCCTTCCACGCGGCCAAGGGCCTGGAGTGGGACGCGGTGTGGCTGGTCGGGGTCTGCGAGGGCCTGCTGCCGATCAGCTTCTCCTGCGACGACCCGGCGAAGGTCGAGGAGGAGCGGCGCCTCCTCTACGTCGGCATCACGCGGGCGCGGGAGCACCTGGCCCTGTCCTGGGGCCGGGCCCGGACCCCGGGCGGGCGCGCGAGCCGCGTCCCCTCACGGTTCCTCGACGGGCTGCGGCCGCGGGAGGCGGGGGAGGCCGACCCCGGCCGCCGCGGCGCCGCTGCCGGCGGCCGCTCCCGCAAGGGGCCGGGCCTGGCGCGCACCTGCCGCACCTGCGGGGTCGTGCTCGCGAGCCCCGCTGAGCGGAAGGTGGGCCGCTGCGAGGCGTGCCCCCCCACGTACGACGAGGGCGTCTTCGACGCGCTGCGCGCCTGGCGCACCGCGACGGCGGGCGAGGCGAAGGTGCCCGCCTACGTCGTCTTCACCGACGCCACCCTGGTGGCCATCGCGGAGTCCTCCCCGGATGGCACGGCGGCGCTCGCGCGCATCGCGGGCGTGGGGCCGGCCAAGCTGGAGCGCTACGGCGAGGCCGTCCTCGCCGTGCTCGGCGAGGCTGCCCCCTCCAGCTGAACCGCCAGCCGGACCGGCGGCTGGACCGCCCGCTGGGAGGAAGCGCGGAACCGGTCCGGAAAACCTGTTGTGCGTCTCGCACGGGGCGTCCTAGCCTCGTGGAACGCGATCACCGCTGTCCGGCACGGGCAGCGAGCGACCAGAGGAGGTGTGTGTGATGGACGAGTTCATGACCCCCGTGTTCGGGAAGCCCTGGGCCCCCGTCGCCCCTGCCACCTCCTTCAGCGCCGCCACCTCGCGCCTCACCGCTGACCAGGCCACCGGTCTGCCCGTCCTGGGCGCCGGGCGCCGGCACGGTGACGTGCTCGGCGGCGCGTACGCCGGTGGCGGCCGCGGCAGCGGCGCCCTCATCCCGAACCAGCCCGTCACGGGTGTCCTCCCTGCCCGCCGGCAGGTGCTGACCAGCTAGGTCGGCTCCTCTCCACGGCGTGCAGGCCGCGGACCCCGAACCGGGGGTCCGCGGCCTTCGTGCTGCTGCGGCCCCTCTCCCGCTCCGCAGCACCGCCCCACCGAGAGGAACCCCCCGCCATGTCGTCGCTGCCCTGCCGGGTCAACGACCCGGAGCTCTGGTTCGCCGAGCTCCCGCAGGACGTCGAGGCCGCGAAGGCCCTGTGCGCCAGCTGCCCGCTGCGCGCTGCCTGCCTGTCCGACGCCCTGGACCGCTCCGAGCCCTGGGGCGTCTGGGGCGGCGAGCTCGTCCTCGCCGGCGTCGTCGTCCCCCGCAAGCGGCCCCGCGGCCGCCCCCGCAAGCACCCCCTGCCCGAGCCCGTCAGCGCCGTCGCCTGAGGCTGGCCCGACCACCGGAGACCCCCGTGCACGCCTACCACCCCGACCAGCTGCTCGCCCTGTCCCACCTCCACCGCACCGAGCTGGAGCGCGCCGCGTCCGCCTCGCGGGACCACGCGGTGCGCCGCGACCGCGCTCGCGCGGTGCGCCTGGCGGCGAAGGCCGAGCGCCTGTCAGCGCGCGCCGCCCGGCGCGCGCTCACCGCCCCGCGCGCCGTCTGACCGCTCTCTGACGGCGCCGCGAGCGGCCCCATCACCGCGCGTCCCGTAGCCCTGGACCTCCGGGACGCGCGGTGCCAGGGTCGTCCCGTGCGCAGCAACCTCTTCGACGCCAACACCGCCGAGAAGCAGACCAGCGAGCGGTGGGTCCTGCAGAACTCCGCGATGCTGCGGGTCAGCCTGAGCCAGGACGTGCTGGCGGCCAAGGGCTCGATGGTCGCCTACCAGGGGTCCGTCTCGTTCCAGCACGAGGGTTCCGGCAGCCTGTCGAAGCTCCTCAAGAAGATGGTGACCAGCGAGGACACGCCCCTGATGCGCGTGGGCGGCCAGGGCGAGGTGTTCTTCGCCAACGCCGCCGAGCACGTGCACCTGATCATGCTGGAGGGCGACGGGGTCAGCGTCGACGGCAAGAACCTCCTGGCGTTCGACTCCTCGCTGAGCTGGGACATCCGCCGCGTGCAGGGCGCCGGGCGCCTGTCGGGCGGGATGTGGAACGTGGAGGTGAGCGGTCACGGCGTCGTCGCGCTCACGAGCGACGGCCCGCCCGTCCTGCTCGACTGCTCCCAGCAGCCCACCGGTGTCGACATCCAGTCCGCCGTGGCGTGGTCCAGCCACCTGCGCCCGCAGCTGGTCTCGAGCATGAACGTCCGCTCGCTGCTGCGGGGCGGCTCCGGCGAGGCGTTCCAGTACCAGTTCCACGGCCCCGGCTTCGTGCTGGTGCAGCCCAGCGAGGGCCGTCCCGCGGCGGCCCAGGGCCACCAGCAGCAGAGCGGCGGGGGCTTCCTCAACGACCTGCTGAGCTGAGCCGCAGCGCGGTCAGCGCACGAGGTTCGGCGGGCGCTGCCCGCGCGCGAAGGCGGCGACCTGCTCGGCCACCTGCGCCCAGGCGCGCTCTCCGGAGCCCTCGGTGTTCCCCGCGACGTGCGGCGTCAGCAGCAGGCCGGGCGCGTCCCACAGCGGGTGGTCGACGGGCAGAGGCTCGGGGTCGGTCACGTCCAGGGCCGCCAGCAGCCGCCCGCGCTGCAGCTCCGCGAGCAGCGCACCGGTGTCGACCAGCGGCCCCCGGCCGGCGTTGACCACCAGCGCGCCGTCGGGGAGCGCTGCCAGCAGCTCGGCGTCGACGACGTGCCGGGTGCCGTCCGTGAGGGGCAGGACGACGACGAGCACGTCCGACGTCGGCAGCAGCTCGCGCGCGGCGTCCATGTCGACGACGTCGCCGCGCGCCGTCCTCGCCGCCACCACGACGTCGGCCCCGAACGGCAGCAGGCGGGCGCGGACGTTCTCGCCGAGGTCGCCGGCGCCGAGCACGAGCACCCGGGAGCGCAGCAGGGTGCGGGCCTGAGGACCCTCCCAGCGGTGCTCGCGCTGCGCCTGGAGCAGCTCCGGCAGCCGGCGCAGCTGCGCCAGCACCGCCGCGAGCACCCACTCCGCGGTGGAGCCGCCGTGCGCGCCGCGCGCCGTGGCGATGCCGACGCCGTCGCGCAGGTCGCCCCACTGCTCGCTGCCCTGCCCGAGGCTGACCAGGAGCTGCAGCTCCGGCAGCTGGGCGACCTGCGCGAGCGCGGCCTCGACCTCCGCGGCCGACTCCGCGGGACCGACCACCAGCACCGACGCGCCGCGCGCGGCCTCCGGGACCTCCTCGTCGGGGGCCACGACCACCGCCTCGACGCCGGTGGAGGAGAGGGCCGAGGCGCCGTCGGCGTCCGGGACGACGACGAGGGGCAGCTGCTGGTCCGTCTGCTCGGTCATGCGCCCATCATCCGCTCGACGGTCGGGCGCGTCCCGGGCCGAGCCGTAGGCTTGCGGGTCGTGGCTGCCCTCGACTTCACCGCTGAGATCTCCTCCCTGCGCGGCACCTACCGCGCGGTCCGCGAGGTCAGCGACGTCGCAGCCCTCACCGAGACCGTCGCGGCCCTCACCGTGCAGGCGTCGGCGGCCGACCTCTGGGACGACCTCGACAACGCGCAGGCGGTCACGAGCCGGCTCTCGCACGCGCAGTCCGAGCTCGAGCGCCTCGAGCGCATGGGCGCCCGCATCGACGACCTGGAGACCCTGGTCGAGATGGCCGACGAGGCGTCGGCCGAGGGCGACGACGAGGCCGCGGCCGAGGCCCGCGCGGAGGCCGAGAAGGACCTGGCGGTGGTGCGCAAGTCGCTCTCCGAGCTGGAGGTGCGCACCCTGCTCTCCGGGGAGTACGACCAGCGCGAGGCCCTCGTGACGATCCGCGCGGAGGCCGGGGGCGTCGACGCCGCCGACTTCGCCGAGATGCTCCTGCGGATGTACCTGCGCTGGGCCGAGCGCCACGGCTACAAGGCCGAGGTCATGGACACCTCCTACGCGGAGGAGGCCGGCATCAAGAGCGCGACGATGGCGGTGCACGCGCCCTACGCCTACGGGACGCTGAGCGTCGAGCAGGGCACGCACCGCCTGGTGCGGATCAGCCCGTTCGACAACCAGGGCCGCCGCCAGACCTCCTTCGCCGGGGTCGAGGTGCTGCCGGTCACCGAGGAGACCGACCACATCGAGATCCCCGAGGCCGACATCCGCACGGACGTCTTCCGCTCCTCCGGCCCCGGCGGCCAGTCGGTGAACACCACCGACTCCGCGGTGCGCCTGACCCACCTGCCCACCGGCATCGTCGTCAGCTGCCAGAACGAGAAGAGCCAGCTGCAGAACAAGGCGGCGGCGCTGCGCGTGCTGCAGGCCCGCCTGCTCGTGCGGGCCCGCCAGGAGCGCCAGGCCGAGCTCGACGCGCTCAAGGGCGACGACTCGGGGAGCTGGGGCAACCAGATGCGCTCCTACGTGCTGAACCCGTACCAGATGGTGAAGGACCTGCGCACCGACCACGAGGTCGGCAACCCGGTCCCCGTCTTCGACGGCGAGATCGACGACTTCCTGGAGACCGGCATCCGCTGGCGCCGCCAGCGCGAGCGCGCCGCCCAGAGCTGACCTCCTCCGGGCGCTCGGTGAAACGCCGGGCGACACGCCGGGCGAGGTGCCCGGTCTGACCGTCACTGCCTGCTTACGCTCGCTCACGCCCATCCGAACCCGAGCTGGCAGGCGAGCCGTGATCCGCTTCGAGTCCGTCTCCAAGACCTACCCGCGCTCGCGACGCCCCGCCCTGCACCGCGTCAGCCTCGACGTCGAGCGCGGCGAGTTCGTCTTCCTCGTGGGTGCGTCGGGGTCGGGCAAGTCGACGCTGCTGCGGCTGGTGCTGCGCGAGGACGTCGCCACCCGGGGCGCGGTCCTCGTGGCCGGCCGCGACGTCGCCCGGCTCTCCTCGTGGAAGGTGCCGCACCTGCGGCGCCAGATGGGCGTGGTCTTCCAGGACTTCCGGCTGCTCCCCGGCAAGAGCGTCTTCGACAACGTCGCGTTCGCGCTGCAGGTGATCGGCAAGAGCCGCCACCACATCGCCCAGGTGGTGCCCGAGACCCTCGACCTCGTCGGCCTGGCCGGCAAGGAGCGCCGGCTCCCGCACGAGCTGTCCGGCGGCGAGCAGCAGCGCGTCGCCATCGCCCGCGCGTTCGTGAACCGGCCCTCGATCCTGCTCGCCGACGAGCCGACCGGGAACCTCGACCCGGAGACCAGCGCGGGGATCATGAAGCTGCTGGAGCGCATCAACCGCACCAGCACCACGATCCTCATGGCCACGCACGACACCTCGATCGTCGACGCGATGCGCAAGCGGGTGGTGCAGCTGGACGGCGGCGTCGTCGTCCGCGACGAGGCGGCAGGCGGCTACCTCACCGGCTCGCTGCGCGCCGTCGACGAGCCCGACCACCCCGCCCTGGCCCCCGAGCGCGTCGAGCGGGCCGTCAGCGCCGCGGAGGGCTGGCGATGAGGTTCCAGTTCCTGGCCTCGGAGATCCTCCAGGGGCTGCGCCGCAACCTCGCGATGACCGTCTCGGTGGTGCTGGTCACCTTCGTCTCGCTCGTCTTCGTGGGCGCCGGTGGCCTCCTGCAGCTGCAGGTCGGGCAGATGAAGGACTACTGGTACGACCGCGTGCAGGTCTCCGTCTTCCTGTGCACGCAGGACTCCGAGGCTCCGACCTGCACCAGCGGCGAGGTCACCCCGGCCCAGCGCGACACCGTGCTCGCCGACCTGCGCTCGCCCACCCTCGCCCCGTACGTCGAGTCCGTGCAGTTCGAGTCCAAGGCCGACGCCTACGAGCGCTTCCAGCAGCAGTTCAGGGGCACGGCGATCGCCGACTCCGCGACCGAGGACCAGCTCAACGAGTCCTACCGCGTCAAGCTCAAGGACCCGCAGAAGTACGAGGTCGTCACGCAGTACTTCGCGGGCACCGCGGGCGTGGAGGAGGTGCAGGACCAGCGGCGCGTGCTCGACCCGTTCTTCACGGTGCTGAACATCGCGACCGCCGTCGCCGGCGGCTTCGCCGTCGTCATGATCGTGGCCGCGGCGCTGCTCATCGCGACGACGATCCGCCTCTCCGCGTTCAGCCGCCGCCGCGAGACCGGGATCATGCGCCTGGTCGGGGCCAGCAAGCTGCTCATCCAGCTGCCGTTCCTGCTCGAGGGCGTGCTGGCGGCCGTCGTCGGCGCGGGCCTCGCCGTCGGCGTCCTGTACGCCGCCGTGCGCTTCGGCGTGCAGGGGTGGCTCGTGACGGCGCTGCCGCTGTTCGGGTACGTCGGCACGCACCAGGTCTGGCTCGTCGCTCCCGTGCTGCTGGGCGTGGCGGTGCTGCTCGCGGGCGTCGCGTCGGTGACGACGCTGTCCCGCTACCTGCGGGTCTGACCGTGGCCGCTCCCTCCCCGCAGCACCGCAGGCAGCACCTCCGGCAGCGCCGGCGCGCGCTCCTGCCGGTGCTCGCGCTGGTCGGGGCGCTGCTCGCGGGGGCCGCCGGGCCCGGCGCCGGACCGGCCGACGCGGTCACCGACGCCCAGCTGAAGGCGCAGCAGAAGGCGGCGCAGGCCGCGGCCGCCGAGGCCCAGGAGGGCCTGGACGACACCAGCGAGCGCGCTGCCGCTGCGGCCGCGGAGCTCGCCGACGTCCAGGCGCGCCAGCCGGCGGCGCAGGCGGCGCTGGACTCCGCGCAGGCCGCGGTGCGCACCGCCAAGGACGAGGACGTGCGCCTGGCGGGCGAGCTCGCCGCTGCGCAGGCGGCCGAGCAGGTCGCCGTCGACGAGCTCGCGCAGGGGCAGGCCGACCTCGCGGAGGCCCAGAAGCGGGTCTCCCGCCTCGTCTCGGCCGCCTACCGCGGGGGCGCGGTCGACTCCGGGCTCGCCGTCGTCGTCGGCGGCGACGGTCCCAGCGACCTCTCCGACCGGCTCGCGCTGGTCGACACCGCGGCCCGCGTGCAGGCGGCGTCCACCGCGCGCCTGCAGCAGACGAAGGCCGAGCAGCAGCACCGCGCGGACAAGCTCGAGGCGGTGCGCGCGCAGGTCGCCGGCCTGCGCCAGCAGGCGGCGGACCACCTCGTGCAGACGCAGCAGGCGCAGGCCGCTGCGCAGGCGGCGACGGACGAGCTCGCCGCTCTGGAGGCCACCAAGCAGCAGGCGCTCGCCGACATCGAGGCGCAGAAGGAGGCGTTCGAGCAGCAGGTCGCCGCCGCCCAGTCCGAGAGCGACGACATCGGCGCCCAGCTGCGCGCGCGGGCGAGGGCCCGCGGGTCGAAGGGCGGCTCGAGCTCGAGCGGCGGCACGGCAGCGCCGCAGCACGGCCTGCTCGGCAACCCGCTGGCCTCCATGGCGGTGACCTCGGGCTTCGGCTACCGCATCCACCCCGTCTACCACGTGCGGCGCCTGCACGCCGGGACGGACCTGCGGGCCGCCTGCGGCACCCCGGTGTTCGCCGCCGCCGACGGCGAGGTCGTGCGGGCCGGGCCGGGCACCGGCTACGGCAACATCCTCGTCATCGACCACGGGACGGTCGGCGGGCGCGACGTCGCCACCGCCTACGCGCACCTGTCGCGCTTCGTCGCCTCCGTCGGGCAGGACGTCACCAAGGGCCAGCTGGTCGCCTACTCCGGCTCCACCGGCGTGGGGACGGCGTGCCACCTGCACTTCGAGGTGCGCGTCGACGGCACCCCCACCGACGCGATGGCGGGCTGGCTCTGAGCCGAGGGCCCACCGGCAGGGCCCGTAGACTGGGGGGATGGCCAGAGGACGCGGGGAGTGGCGCGCGCCCCAGACGCACCGTCCCGCGAACGCCCCGGCGCGTGACACGACCACGAGGACCGTGGTCGCCTCCAACCGCAGGGCGCGGTTCGACTACGCCGTCGAAGACGTCTTCGAGGCCGGTCTGGTGCTCAGCGGCACCGAGGTGAAGTCGCTGCGGCAGGGCCGCGCCTCGCTCATCGACGGGTTCGCCGAGGTCGAGCGCGGCGAGGCGTGGCTCGAGGCCGTCCACATCCCGGAGTACACCGAGGGCACCTGGACCAACCACGAGCCCCGGCGGCGCCGCAAGCTGCTGCTGCACGCCGCGGAGATCGACAAGCTGGCCCAGGCCGCCGCGCAGTCCGGCTACACGCTGGTCCCGCTGCAGCTGTACTTCCGCGGCGGGCGGGCGAAGGTCGAGATCGGCGTGGCCCGGGGCAAGAAGAGCTTCGACAAGCGCCAGGCGCTGCGCACCCAGACCGACGAGCGCGAGGCGGCGCGCGCGATGCGGTACCGCAGCCGCACGGGCGACTGAGGTCGCGCCCAGGCGCTCCTGCGCCCAGGGTGGTGGACCGTGCGCGCTGTCTTCCACGAGTCCTACGGCGGTCCCGAGGTCCTGCGGGTCGGTGAGAGGCCCGGCCCGCTGGTCGGGCCCGACACCGTGCTGGTCCGCGTCAGGGCGGCTGGCGTCAACCCGGTCGACGTCAAGGTCGGCGCCGGGGGCCTGCAGGGCGCCTTCCCGTCGTTCCTGCCCACCGTCCCGGGCTGGGACGCCGCGGGCGTCGTCGAGGCCGTCGGCCCCTCGGTGCGCGACGTCGCCGTCGGTGACGAGGTGCTCGGCTACTTCCGCAAGGACTTCGTGCGCGACGGCACCTACGCCGAGCTCGTCGCCGGCTCGTCGCGGCACGTCACCCGCAAGCCCCCGGGGCTGTCCTGGGAGGTCGCGGGCGCCCTGCCGCTGGCCGGGCTGACGGCGTGGCAGTCGCTCGACGCCGTGGGCGTCGCCGCCGGTGACGTCGTCCTCGTCCACGCCGCCGCGGGCGGGGTGGGGCACCTCGCGGTGCAGATCGCCGTCGCCCGCGGCGCCCGCGTGATCGGGACGGCGAGCGAGCGCAACCACGCCTTCGTCGCCTCCCTCGGCGCGGAGCCCGTCAGCTACGGCGACGGTCTCGTCGGCCGCCGTGCGCGAGCTAGCCCCCGACGGCGTCGACGCCGCCGTCGACTACATCGGCGGTGACTCGATCCGGCAGTCCGCGGAGCTGGTGAAGCGCGCCTCGCGCTCGGCCTCGAACGTCGACCCGCAGGCGATCACCGAGGCCGGCGGCCGGTACTGCTTCGTGGTGCCCCACGCGCGTCGAGCTCGCGAAGCTCGCGGCGATGGTCGACGAGGGATCGGTCCGCGTCGAGGTGCAGGAGGCGCTGCCGCTCGAGCGCGCCGCCGACGCCTGGGCCACCCAGGCCGAGGGTCACGTGCGCGGCAAGCTCGTCCTCACCCTCTGACGCCCCAGGGACGCAGGCGAGCGGCGCTGCGGCCGTCGAGCACCAGCAGCGCCAGGCCCTGCACGACGACGGCGAGGCCGTGCTCGCGCAGGTGCCGCCCGCGGCGGTCGGACCGGGCCACCAGCACCAGACCGGTGACGACGTAGCCGACGTCGGCTCCCGCGTTGACCAGCAGCACTCGACGCAGCCTCGCCGCGGACACCGGGCGGGCGGCTCGCGCGCGTGCCAGGGCGCCCGCGCCGAGCACGGCGGCGTCGACCCCGGCCCACAGCAGCGTCTGCACCCCGAAGGCCTGAGCCCCCGGGCGCTCGGTGCGCCGTCCCGCGAGCGCCACCACGGCCCCGACCGCCGCGCTGCCCGTCGACCAGGCGCCCAGCCCCACCCGCAGCTCGCGCTCGACCCGAGCCACCCGCGCCTCGTCGTCCACCGCGCCAGTCTGGGGCAGGCGTAGGATGGTCGGTGCAGTACAACTCCACAGGGGGTGTCAGGTTTCGACGTCGCATCGTCGAACCAGGGGAAGCGGGTCGAGAATGCAAGGTCATCTCGGAAACGTTCCTTGCAAACCCATAGGTGCCGATTCCAAGAGCACCGACTTCGCTCTCGCTGCCTGATCAGCTGAGTTGAAAGTCCGTCGGCCCAGGAGCGCTCCCGGCCTGGGTACCGGCGTCAGCTAGGGAGCTCAACCACCAGTCAGTGTCGCCGGGGCTGGTGGGAAACCAAGGTGACTGGGCTCGTCAGCGCAACGCCCGTGTGAGCGCTGGAGCCGAGCAGAACGTCTCACGGGCTGCACCCGGAGAAGCCCTGGGGGCACGACGGCGGACGCGGGTTCGATTCCCGCCACCTCCACCTCGTCGTCCTCGGACTGATCAGCAGTCATCCCACGACGACGGCACCCCCCTGCGCGAAGGGCCCGGCCACCAGGCCGGGCCCTTCGTCGTCCTCGCCGGGCGTCAGGCGGGGAAGTCGAAGCGGGTCGCGTCGGTGGGGAAGGCCGACCACGCCAGCGCGCGCCGCGGCAGGAGGACGCGCAGCCCGCCGCCGCCGTCGTCGGCCCACGCGTCGGCGCCGGGGGAGCACCCCGCGTCGGGGTACTTCCCGAACGCCTCCGCCAGCCGAGCGCCGAGCCCGTCGGCATCGGCCCGCGCCGGGTGGGAGGTCCCTCCACGACGACGACGCCGGTGCCGCTCTCCAGGTTCAGCGAGCACGCCGGGTTCGCCGCGAGGTTGCGGGCGTGGACCGTGGCGAGCCAGTAGTGCTGGGCTGCGACGAGCCTGCGCTCGACGGCGGCCCACTCCTGCAGCCCCTCCTCCGCGAACGGCGCGCCGTAGCCGTCCGGCATCCTCGGCCGCTCGACGCGCGGCCCTGCGCTCTCGACACTGTCGACCATGGCCAGCACCGCAGGACCGACCTCCGACACCGCCGGCCGCTGCCCGTGCGGCAGCGGCGACCCCTACGACGCGTGCTGCGGCCGCTACCACCGCGGTGAGGCCGACGCGCCCACCGCCGAGGCCCTGATGCGGTCGCGGTACACGGCCTTCGCCCGCCGCGACGCGCCCTACCTGCTGCGCACCTGGCACCCCCGCACCCGCCCGGCGCCCGACGAGGTGCGCCTCGCCCCCGAGCAGCGGTGGCTCCGCCTCGACGTCCTGGAGACCTCCGGCGGAGGCCCCTTCGACGACGAGGGCACCGTGGTCTTCGAGGCCCGCTGGCGCAGCGGAGCCGACCGCGGGGTGCTCCGCGAGCGCAGCCGCTTCCTGCGCCCGGCGGGCGGGGGCCCGCGGCGCTGGCTCTACCTCGACGGCGAGGTCGCCTGACCGAGTGAGCCCGGGACCGACCCGGCCCGGCCGGGTGCCCGTCGTGAGAGCCTGGGCCGGTGGTCGACGGGCGCCCGGCGCACCCGCCGGTCCAGCAGCGCAGCGGCTCGCGGTCCTGGCGCGCCCACCCGGTCCGGACCCTCGTGGGGCCGCTCGCCGTCGGGTACGGCCTGCTCGCCACGGCGGCGCTGGCCGCGGTCTGGCAGCTCGGTGACACCACCACGGCCAGCTACACCCTGGCGCTGCTCGGCTTCGTCTGGCTCGCGCCGTCCCCGGTGGTCGCTCTCGCAGCCCTGGCCGCCCGCGGGTGGCGCTGGCGCGGCGGCGCCCTGCTCGCGCTCGTCGCCCCGGTGACCGTGCTGGCGCTGGTGTGGGGCCCGGTGGCGCTGCCCGGGCGAGGGGCCGGGGCCGATGCCCGTGACCTGCGCGTGGTGACCTACAACCGCACCGACGGGTCCTCGGTCGGTGCGGTGACGGCGCTGGTCGAGGCGACGCACCCCGACGTGCTCGCCGTGCAGGAGGTCTCCGCGCGCAGCGAGGCGAGGATCCGCGAGGTGCTCGGCGCGCAGTACCCCCACGTGGTCAGCGAGCTGGACGGCCACGGGGACTCGATGGTCCTCTCGCGGCTCCCCGTGGTCGAGGTCAGGCCGGTGAGCGGCCTGCCGCAGCAGTCGCGGAGCTCGCAGGTGGTCGTCCTGGACGACGGGGGCCGCCGGGTCGCCGTCCTGTCCCTGCACCTGGCCTCGCCCTGCGTGCTCTGCGGCCCGGGAGGAGACGCGGAGAACCCCGCCGGCGGGACGCTGGGCGCCGCCCGGGTGCGCAGCGCGGAGGTCGCGCGCTACGCGGAGGTGGCGCGCGGGCTCGCGGCGGAGGGGATGGCGGTCGTCGTGGCGGGCGACATGAACTCCGCGGAGCTCAACGAGCCGCTGCGGGCGTTCGCCGCCGCCGGGCTGGTCGACGTCCACGCCGCCGTCGGCACCGGCCCCCAGCTGACGCGCGGGCCCGGGCCGGGGGTGGCGCGCGTCGACGCCGTCCTCGTCTCCGGCCTGGTGCCCGTCGCCAGCGCGGAGGGGGACCGCGGCCCGAGCACCCACGCCCCGGTCATCGCCGACGTCGCCTGGCCCCGCTGACGCGCCGCCCGGAGAGTCCCGGGCCCCGGCAGGATGGGCGGGTGCCGATCCTCCACAAGGACATGACGCTCTGCATCTCCCTCGCGGGGCGGCCCTCCAACCTCGGGACGCGGTTCCACAACCGCCTCTACGACGAGCTCGGGCTGCCGTTCGTCTACAAGGCGTTCACCACCGATGACGTCGCCGGGGCGCTGGCCGGCGTGCGGGCCCTCGGCATCCGCGGCTGCTCCGTGTCGATGCCGTTCAAGGAGGCGGTGATCCCGCTGGTCGACGAGCTGGAGGAGTCGGCGGCGGTCATCGGGAGCGTCAACACCATCGTCAACGACGGCGGCCGGCTCATCGCGTCGAACACCGACCAGGAGGCGGTCGCGCAGCTCATCGCCCCGCTCGACGCGTCGCTGCCGGTGGTCGTGCGCGGCTCCGGGGGGATGGCGAAGGCCGTGGTCGCCGCCTTCCGCGGCGCCGGCTTCGAGGACGTCGTCGTGCTCGCCCGCAACGGCGGAGCCGGTCCCGCGCTCGCGGACCGGTACGGGTACCGGTGGGCGGGCTCGCCCGGCGCCCCGGCCGAGGGGGCGGTGCTCGTCAACGCGACCCCCCTGGGGATGACGGGGGCGGACGCCGACGCGCTGGCGTTCGAGCTGCCGCACGTGCGGGCCGCCTCGACCGTGCTCGACGTCGTCGCCGTCCCGGAGGTGACGCCGCTGCTGCGCGCCGCGCGCGAGGCGGGGGTGCCGGTGCTGACGGGCACGCAGGTGGCAGCGCTGCAGGCCGCGCGGCAGTTCGAGCGATACACCGGCACGGCCCTGACCCCGGAGCAGGTGGAGGCGGCAGCCGCCTTCTCCCGCCAGCCCGCCTGAGCCCCCGTCGGGTCAGGGGGCCGCGTCGACAGCCGCCGCGGGCCGCGCCAGCTGCACGCAGGCGGCCATCGCCAGGACGACGCCGACGACGACGGGCACCGCCCACCCGGTGCGCACCCCGTCGCCCAGCAGCAGCACGCCTGCGGCGCCTCCGACCACCACCTCCACCACCCACAGCGCCGCCGTCGCCGCCACCACGCCGTCACCGGCCAGCGAGCGCCCGTACAGCAGCGTCCCCGCGATGCCGGCGACGACCACCGCCCAGGTCACCGGCTCGGCGAGCAGCCCCAGCCACGACGCCGGCTCCACCAGCCGCGCGCACAGGGCCGCCGCGGAGTACGCGACGCCCGCCGCGGTCGCCAGCGCCACGGCCCCGGGAACGCCGGCCAGCCACCGCCGGGCCGTCTCACCGAGCCACCCCTCGGGAGCCACCGCGAGCACCAGGAGCAGGACGGCGAGCGCCAGGGCCCCCGCGACGGTCCCCGCGGGGGCGGGCTCGGGCCGGCCCGGCCGGGCACCGGCGGCCACCGCCGCGAGTCCCGCGACAGCCACCGCCAGCGCCACCGCGTCGGCCCGTCGCAGCCCCAGCCCGAGCACGCGCGCGCCCACCACGGCGGTCACCGCCAGCGAGCCGGCCAGCAGCGCCTGCACCGCGAACAGCGGCAGGGTGCGCAGCGCCACCAGGGAGACCAGCCACGCGGCGCCGTCCAGCGCCACCCCCGCGAGGTACGCCGGCTGGCGCGCCAGACCCAGGGACCCGGCGCCCGGCGCGCCGGCCGCCCGCCGGGCGCCCACCGCCTGCAGCACCGAGGCCAGGCCGTAGCCGACCGCGGCGACGAGCGCGGCGACCAGCCCCAGGGCGGCGCTCACGGCCTGGGCGGGGGAGCGGCGGTGCCGTCGTCGTCGGCCGCCGCGGAGCGGCTCCGGCCGGGCAGCCGGTCCCGCAGCGCCGTCCCCACCCCGCTGAGCTGCTCCCCGAGGCGCGGCAGGCTGGAGACCAGCGGCAGCTCGCCGGTCAGGCCCTCGGCGCGCGCCATCGCCAGCCCGTCGGTGGCGAGCTGCACGAGGTCGTCGACCACGACGTACCGGGCCCTCCACGCCGGGTCGTACTTGGCGTTGAAGCGCCACAGCGACTCCATCTGGGAGTGGCTGCCCAGGCGGGTGAGCACCTGGCGGGCGATGTCGGGAACCCGGCCCTCCTGCTCCCCGCTGACCACGGTGCGCAGCACCGCGAAGTTCAGCCCGAGGCCCCTCTGGCCGCGGTCGCGCACGTGCTCCGCCGTCGCGATGATCATGGCGTCGACGATGCCGGAGGGGAGGCCCTCGTCGGTGGCGCGGCGCATCGCGTCCAGGGACCAGCCGTCGACGTCGGCGGCCGGCACCCACTGGACGAAGCCGACCACCCGGCCCGCTCCCTCCTCGCCGGCGGCGCGCTCGCGGGCGACGGTGAGGAGCAGCTCGGTGTCTGCCGGGTCCGCGAGCCGCGAGAGCGTCATGGAGAAGCCGCGCTCGGCGTCGCCGCGCCGCCTCTGCGCGCTCATCGCCACCAGCTCGGCCCGATGGCCTCCCTCGGCATCGCCCCGGGCCTGGTGTGGACGTTCCAGCAGCTGGGCCTGTCACCCGCCGGCTGAACCACCGGCAGACCCGCTGGCCGACCCGCTGGCCGACCCGCTGCGGCGACCGCGCAGCCCGCGCACGGAGCGACCGGCCACCACCACGACGGCGACGACGAGCGCGGCGGCCACCAGCCACGGCAGCAGCACCCCCGCGACGACCAGCGCCCCGGAGACCGCGGCCACCAGCGCCCGCCAGCCGGACGCGAGCCCGCCGAGGAAGCCGCCCGCCTCCACCACGGGCGCGGCCTCCCGGCTGGAGACCGACAGGCTCAGCGAGGCCATCTCCACCTCGCCGGCGAGCAGCGCGCGCTGCCCGGTCAGGGAGTCGAGCTCGGCCTGGCGCTGGGTGAGCGCGCTCTCCGCGGCCACCACCTCCTCGGTGCTCGCTGCCCCCGCGAGCAGCGCGGTGAGGCGCTCGGTGGACGTCCGCAGCGCAGCGACCCGCGCGTCGAGGTCGGTGGCCCGGGCGGTGACGTCGCTGGTGGTGACGCTGACGTCGCGGACCTCCCCGACCTCGCCGAGCCCCTCCAGGGTCTTGTTGAGCGTCGCCGCCGGCACCCGCAGCACCAGCTGGGCGGTGGCGGGGCCGTCGTCGGGGTCCTGCACGGAGCGCTGCTCGACGCGGCCGCCCGCGCCCTCCACGGACACCGCGACGCGGTCCGCGGCGGCAGCGGCGTCGTCGACGAGGAGGTCTGCGGAGGCGGTCCGCACCAGCTGGCGGTCGGTGTCGCCGGCCAGGTCGGCGGTGCTCGCGGACGCTGAGGGCGCCGCCGCGGGCGCTGCCTCCGCCCTGCTGCCGGACCCGGCGGCGCTGTCCGCGCCGCCCGTCCCGGAGCTCGCGCTCGAGGCGCCGCCGCCCGAGCAGCCGGTCAGGAGCAGCGCGCCGAGGGCGAGGGCGACCAGCCCGGCGCGTCCCGCGCGCCGCCGGCCCGTGGAGGTGACCATGCCTGCACGACGCCCCGCGGCCTCCACCCGTTGCGGGCCGGCCGGACCGTGACCCGACCGTGATCACCCGCGTCAGGCGACGACGACCCCCGCAGCCCGCAGCTCGGCGACGGCGCGCTCGTCGTCGCCCTCGGCCAGCAGCACGAAGCGCGTCAGCGCGAGCGGGACGACCACGTCGAGACCGCGGGCGGCGCCGTCCAGCGCCGTCGCCTTCACGCAGTAGTCGCCCGCGAGGCCGACGACGACGACCCTGCGCACCCCGCGGGCGTCCAGGAGGTCGCCGAGCACGGTCGTCTCGCGCTGCCCGGAGGCGAGGTCGAGCTCGGAGAAGCCGGAGTAGCCGTCCTCCGCGCCGGTGCCCTTGCGCACCCGCGGCGCGCCCTCGGGCACGAGCAGCGCCGGGTGCAGCTCCGCGCCCGGCGTCCCCGCCACGCAGTGGACGGGCCAGAGCCCGCCGTCGGCGGCGAAGTGCGGGGTGTGCTCGGGGTGCCAGTCCTGCGTGAAGACCACCGGAGACCCGGCTTCGGCGGCAGCGGCGACCTCGGCGTTGACCAGCGGCACCAGCGCGTCTCCGCCGCGCACCGACAGGGACCCGGCCGGGTCGGCGAAGTCGACCTGCACGTCGACGACGACGAGCGCCGTCCCCGGCCCGTACCGCTGCCCGGTGCCCGTGCCTCGCGCGTCCCCGTCGGCCATGCGGCCACCCTGCCACGGCGGGGAGGGGGTGAGCCTGCCTGTGACCGGGTAGGTGAGGGGCGTGACCGACCTCGCGACCCGTCCCGCCGTCCCCGTCGTCCCGGGCGGCGACCCTCGTGACACCGACCCCGGCACCGTCCTGGACGCCGACGCGCTCGCCGCCGTCGACCACTGGTGGCGCGCTGCCAACTACCTCTCCGTCGGGCAGATCTACCTGCAGGCCGACCCGCTGCTGCGCGAGCCCCTCAGCCCCGACCACGTCAAGGCCCGCCTGCTGGGCCACTGGGGCACCACTCCCGGGCTGAACTTCGTCTGGAGCCACGTCAACCGGGCGATCCGCGCGCGCGGCACCGACGCGCTGTTCGTCGCCGGTCCCGGCCACGGCGGCCCCGCCGTCGTCGCCAACGCGTGGCTGGAGGGGGCGTGGACGGAGTCCTACCCGGAGGTCGAGCAGACCGAGGAGGGGATGCGGAGGCTGTTCCGGCAGTTCTCCTTCCCCGGCGGCATCCCCAGCCACGCCGCCGCCGACGTGCCGGGCTCGATCCACGAGGGCGGTGAGCTGGGGTACTCCCTCATGCACGCCACGGGCGCGGTCTTCGACGACCCCGACCTGGTCGCCGTGTGCGTCATCGGCGACGGCGAGGCCGAGACCGGCCCGCTCGCGGCCTCCTGGCAGGCGGGGGAGTTCCTCGACGCGGCCCGCGACGGCGCGGTGCTGCCCGTGCTCGCGCTGAACGGCTACAAGATCGCCAACCCCGCCGTGCTGGCGCGCAAGACCGACGCCGAGCTCACCGACTACCTGCGCGGCGCAGGGTGGGACCCGCTGTGGGTCTCCGGGCCCGACGACGGCGAGACCGCCGAGCCCGTCCACCAGCGGATGGCGCTGGCGCTGGACCTGGCGCTCGACAGGATCACCGCGATCCAGGAGCGCGCCCGCGCCCACGCCGCCGCGCACGACGGCGACCCGGGCGAGCGCCCGCGCTGGCCCGCCGTCGTCCTACGCACCCCCAAGGGCTGGACCGGTCCGCTGGTGGTCGACGGCGAGCCCGTCGCCGGCACCTGGCGCGCCCACCAGGTGCCGCTGAGCGAGGTCCGCAGCAACGACGAGCACCGGGCGCAGCTGGCCTCGTGGATGGCGAGCTACCGCGCCGAGGAGCTCTTCGACGACACGGGCGCGCCGACACCCGCCGTGCTGGGCAACCGCCCGCCCGACGACCGCCGCATGAGCGCGAACCCCAAGACGAACGGCGGCCTCGTCAAGAAGCCGCTGCGCCTGCGCGACTTCCGCGGCTACGGCGTCGACGTCCCCCGCCCCGGCGAGGCGATGCACTCCCCGACGACGGTGCTCGGGGAGTGGCTGCGCGACGTCATGACCGACAACGACACCTCGTTCCGCCTCTTCGGGCCCGACGAGGTCGCCTCCAACCGGCTGCAGGCCGTCTTCGAGACCACCGGCCGGATGCTCGCCGACGGGCCCCGCGAGGGCGACAGCCACATCAGCCGCAACGGCCGCGTCATGGAGGTGCTGAGCGAGCACCTCTGCCAGGGCTGGCTCGAGGGGTACCTGCTCACCGGGCGCCACGGGCTGTTCACCAGCTACGAGGCGTTCATCCACATCGTCGACTCGATGGTCAACCAGCACGCCAAGTGGCTGAAGACCACGCGGGCGCTGCCGTGGCGCCGCCCGATCGCCTCCCTGAACTACCTGCTGAGCTCCCACGTGTGGCGCCAGGACCACAACGGCTTCCCCACCAGGACCCGGGCTTCATCGACCACGTCATCACCAAGAAGGCCGAGATCACCCGCGTCTACCTCCCGCCGGACGCCAACACGCTGCTCTCGACGGTGGACCACTGCCTGCGCAGCGAGCACTACGTCAACGTCGTCGTCGCCGGCAAGCAGCAGGCCCTCGACTACCTGACCATGGACGAGGCCGTCGCCCACTGCAGCAGGGGCCTCGGCCGGTGGGCCTGGGCGTCGACCGACGACGCCGTCGAGCCCGACGTCGTCATCGCCTGCGCCGGTGACATCCCCACGCAGGAGGCGCTCGCGGCGACGGCCATCCTGCGGGCGCGGCTGCCGGAGCTCAAGGTGCGCTTCGTCAACGTCGTCGACCTGATGCGCCTGCAGCCCGACACCGAGCACCCGCACGGCATGCCCGACCGGGAGTTCGACGCGCTGTTCACCACCGACCGGCCGGTGCTGTTCGCCTTCCACGGCTACCCGACGCTGATCCACCGGCTCACGTACCGGCGCGGCGGGCACGCGAACCTGCACGTGCGGGGGTTCATCGAGGAGGGCACCACGACGACGCCGTTCGACATGGTCCACCGCAACGACCTCGACCGGTTCCGGCTCGTCATGGACGTCATCGACCGGGTCCCCGGCCTCGGCGTCCGGCACGCGGGGCTGCGCCAGGAGATGTCCGACGCCCGGCTCGCGGCGCGCGCCCACGCCTACGCGACGGGCGAGGACCCGGAGGAGGTCAGCGGGTTCCGCTGGCCGCAGACGAGCGGCGTCCCGACCAGCTGACCCCGCCGCAGACGTCAGCCGTCTCGGTGCGGTCCGCGCTCGCACCCCATGATCACCACCTAGGGTGAGTGAATGGTCGCTCTCCGTTCTTGGACTGGGTCGCTCGGCGGCGGCGCGGTGCCTGCGGGCTGCGACATACTCCGGAGCGAGCACCCTGGTGGGGAGCCTGCGGAGGCGGCGAGCACCGCGCCCGGCGTGCAGGAGCGGCAGACCCGGCGGGTCGTGCCGGGGGGAGCGACCGTGCAGGAGGTGCGGGTGGGAGCGGTCAACGGCGACGACGCCGCGTCCGGCCGCGCCGCCGGGCTGCTCCAGGCCGTCGGCGCCCACGACGCGCTCGTCCTGCAGCGAGACCCGTCGGGCGCCTGGTGGCACGCCGCGGGAGCCGGCGCGGGGGCCCCCGGTCCCCGGATGTCGCCGCTCGACGTCACCGGGGACGCCGTCGAGACCCTGCTCGCCCGCGCCCTGCGCACCGGGTCGGTGGTGCGCGTGCTGTCCGTCACGCCGACGCCCGTCGTCGCCGGCTACCGCGCCGCCACGGCGGCGCTCGTGGCGGTCGGTGCCGACGCCGCCGTCGTCCTGGGGGCCCCCGGCCGCAGCGAGCCCCTCATGGCCGCCGCCGACCACACCCTGCGCGCCACCGCGCGGGGCCTCCTCACGCTGCTGCGGCCCGCTGCGGAGCCGCTGCGCGACGCGAGCGCCGACCGGCGGGGCACCTCCCCGGTCGACGGGCAGGTCGTCGACGAGCTGCGGGCCCTGCACGCCGTGCAGGAGCTCACCGGGGCCCTGCGCCGCCCGCCGGCGGAGGCCGCGGAGCGCGTCGCCAGGGTGCTGCTGGAGGCCCTGGGCAGCCAGCTCGCGGCGGTCTGGCTCGAGGACGGCCCGGCGGCCGTGGTCCGCCAGCCCCCCGCCCCCGGCAGCGCGGCCGGCGCCACCGTCGTCAGCGCCGCCGACGACGACGCGGTCCTGGCCGCCGCCGTGACGGCGGCTGCCGCTGCTGCCGCGGGGCCCTCACCGGCACCCGCGCCCGGTGCCCCGCTGCGTCCGGAGGACGGCGCCGTCGCCTGCCTGGTGATGCCGCTGTCAGGCCCCGAGCGGCCCGGCGGCCCCGCGGGCGGCGTCCTCGCGGTGCGCAGCGGGCCCCGAGCCCAGCCGTTCAGCCCGCTGCGCCGGCGCATCGCCACGCAGCTGGTGCACACCGCGAGCACGGTCCTGGCCGTCGTCCTGGCGCGTGAGAAGATCGAGCAGCAGCTCAACGACACCCGGCTCCAGCTCGGGCGCGACGCGCTCACCGAGGTCGGCAGCCGCCACCACTGGGACTCCGAGCTGGCGGCGGCCCAGGGGCTGGTCGACGCCGGCGTCCCGGTCACCGTCGCCCTGCTCGACCTCGACGACCTGAAGCACGTCAACGACACCTACGGCCACGCCGCGGGAGACGAGCTGCTGCGCACCTGCGGCTCGGCGCTGCGGGCCTGCCTGCGCGGCAGCAGCGACGTCGTCGCGCGGGTCGGCGGCGACGAGTTCGCGGTGCTCGTGCCGCGCGTCGGCGACGTCGACGCGCTGGCCGTGCGGCTGCGCGCGGGCGTCGAGGCCGCCCGCACCGCCGGCGGGCTGCCGCTGCGCGTCTCCATCGGCGTCGCGCGGGCGGAGCCCGGGCGCACCGTCACCGAGGCGGTCACGGCCGCCGACGCCGCGATGTACGAGGACAAGCGGCACCGCCGGGCGCTGCGCGCCGGGGCCGCGGAGCACCCGGGAGCGTGAGCACCGACCCCGCCGGCGCCGCGGCCGACGACGTGGCCGCGCTGTCGCTGCGCGGGCTGACGAAGCGCTTCGGCACCCTGCTGGCCGTCGACGGCGTCGACCTGGAGGTGCCGGCCGGCTCCTTCTTCGGCCTGGTGGGGCCCAACGGGGCCGGCAAGACGACGACGCTGTCGATGGCCACCGGCATCCTGCGCCCCGACGCCGGCAGCGCGCAGGTGCTGGGCCACCCCCTGTGGGGGGCAGCGCCGGGGAGGCGCTGGCGGCCAAGCGGCTGCTCGGTGTCCTGCCCGACGGGATGCGCCTGTTCGACAGGCTCACCGGCGCGGAGCTGGTGCGCTACGCGGGTCTGCTGCAGGGCCTTCCCCGCCCGGTCGCGGTCGAGCGGTCGGCGGAGCTGCTCGCGGCGCTCGACCTGACCGAGGCCGCGGGCTCCCTGGTGGCCGACTACTCGGCGGGCATGACCAAGAAGGTGGCCCTGGCGTGCGCGCTCGTCCACGGGCCGCGGGTGCTGGTCCTCGACGAGCCCTTCGAGGCCGTCGACCCGCTGTCCGCCGCGGCGATCCGCGCCATCCTCGCCGCCTTCACCGCCGGCGGGGGCACCGTGGTGCTCTCCAGCCACGTCATGGAGCTCGTCGA
Source organism: uncultured Actinomycetota bacterium (assembly GCA_963781365.1). Lineage (GTDB taxonomy): Bacteria > Actinomycetota > Actinomycetes > Actinomycetales > Quadrisphaeraceae > Quadrisphaera. The sequence continues at coordinate 86,305 of CAWAFR010000012.1, forward strand.
GCGCCTCTGCGACCGCGTCGCCGTCGTGGCCCGGGGGCGGGTGCTCGACGCCGGCCCCCTCGCGCGGGTGCGGGGCGCGGGCACCCTGGAGGAGCGCTTCGTGGAGCTGGTGGGCGCCCCGAGCGCCCCGAGCGGCGAGGGGGCCCTCGGGTGGCTGCGCCAGCGCTGAGCGTCTTCGTCACCCTCAAGCTGCACCTGCTGCGGGCCGCGCTGCGGCGCAGCGCCTGGCAGGTGGTGGGCCTGGCCGTCGGCGCGCTGTACGCGCTGGGCCTCGGCGCCCTCGGCGTGGCCGGGCTGGTCGCGCTGCGGTGGGCCTCCCCGGCGGACGCCGCGGCGGCGACGGCGGTCGGCGGGGCGCTGCTGCTGCTCGGCTGGGCCGTCGTGCCGCTGCTGGCCTTCGGCGCCGACGCCACCCTCGACCCGGCGCGCCTCGCGCTCTTCGCGGTGCCTCGGCGGCGCCTGGTCGCCGGGCTGCTCGCGGCCGGGCTGGTGGGCCTGCCGGGGCTGGTCACGGCGCTGCTCGCGCTGGCCGCCGTGGTGACCTGGTCGCGGGGGGTGCTGCCGGTGGTGGTCGCGCTGGTCTGCGCGCCGCTGGCCGCGACGACCTGCGTGGCGGCGTCCCGCGCGAGCACGACGGCGCTGGCCCGCGTGCTCGCCGGCCGCCGGGGGCGCGAGCTGGTCGGCGTCCTCGGGATCGTGCTGGCGATCTGCGTGGGACCGGTGATCTCGCTGGCCACCTCCGGCCTCGACGGCGCCGACGCTGACGGCCTGCGCCGGGCCGCCGCCGCGGTCGGCTGGTCGCCGCTGGGGTGGGTGTGGACGGCGCCCGCCGAGGCCGCCGCTGGCCGTCCCCTGGCGGCCCTGGCGAAGACCGCGCTCGCCGCGCTGCTGCTGGTGGCGCTGCTGGGTGTGTGGTCGGCGGCGCTGCGGCGGGCCCTGGAGGCCGGCCCGGGCCGCAGCGGCGGGCGCGGTGGTGCCCGCGGGCCCTCCTCGGGCCGGGCGGGTCCCGTCGTGCGCGCGCTGGGAGCCCTGGAGGCGCGGGGGCGCACCGGCGCCGTGGCCGCCCGATGCCTGCGGGGGTGGCGGCGCGACACCCGCTACGCGGTCTCCCTGGTCGGCGTGCTGGCCCTGCCGGTGGTGCTCGTCGTCCTGACCACCACCACGCCCGTGCCCGGAGGCGTCGCAGCGCTCGGCACCCCGCTCGTGCTCGGCGCCGTGCTGGGCTGGACGGTCCACGACGACACCGCCTACGACGGCACGGCCCTGTGGCTGCACCTCGCCAGCGGCCTGCCCGGGCGCTCCGACCGGGCCGGGCGCGCGCTGGGGCTGCTCCTGTGGGCGGTGCCGCTGGTGGTGGTCACCGCGGTCGCCGGCGTCGCCGTCGACGGCCGCTGGTGGCTGCTGCCGGCGGTGCTCGGCGCGGCGCTGGCGCTGCTCGGCTCGGGCGCGGGGGTCTCCTCGGTGTCCAGCGCCGTGGTGGTCTACCCCGTGCCCGAGCCCGGGGCCAGCCCCTTCTCCTCACCGCAGGGCGCCACCGCCGTCGCGCTGCTCGTGCAGGGCGTCACCTCGCTGGCCAGCGGGCTCCTCGCGCTGCCCGCGGTGGCCCTGCTGGTGGCCGCCGTGCTGGTGGGCGGCGGCGACGCGGGGGGCCCCGCCCTGCTCCTGGCGCTCGGGGGGCTGCTGGTCGGGGCGGCCACCGGGGTGCTCGCCGTGCGGGAGGGGGTCCGGCGCGGCGGGACGCTGCTCGATGCGCGGGGCCCGGAGCTGCTCGCCCGGCTGGCGCGGTGACCGCTGCGGGCGCCCGGTGAGCGCCCGGGTCGCGCGGTGGCTGTTCGCCGGCGCCGTCGTCGTCCAGCTGGTCGTCCTCTACGCCCCGCGCGCGCCGTCGACGGACGGGCTGCCGGGCGTCGACAAGCTGGTGCACCTCGCGGTCTTCGCGGCCGTCGCCTGGACCGGTCGGCTCGCCGGGGTGCCGCGGGGCCGGCTCGCCGCGCTCCTGCTCGCGCACGCCGTGGTCTCGGAGCTGCTGCAGGCTGCCGTGCTGCCGCACCGCAGCGGTGACCCGCTCGACGCCGTCGCCGACGCCGCGGGCGTGCTGCTGGGCCTCGCGCTCGCGGGCAGACTGGGGCGGTGGCGCGAGACCCGGGCGAGGACCCCGACGGGTGGTCCATGACCGGCCGCCTGCTGGTGGCCACCCCGTCGCTGACGGGCGGGGAGTTCCGCCGCACCGTCGTCCTGCTGCTCGACCACACCGCCGAGGGCGGGGCCTTCGGCGTGGTCGTCAACCGCCCGACGTCGACGGCCGTCGACGCGGTGCTGCCCGACTGGCAGCCGTTCACCACCGACCCCGGCCAGCTCTTCCGCGGCGGCCCCGTCGGCCTGGACAGCGCTCTCGGCCTGGTCACCGTCCCCGGTGACGACACCGAGCCCCTCGGGGTGCGGCGCATCGTCGGCTCCGTCGGGGTGGTCGACCTCGACGCGCCGCCGGAGGTCGTGGTCCCCGGGGTCGCCGGCCTGAGGATCTTCGCCGGGTACGCCGGCTGGACCGCCGGCCAGCTCGAGGACGAGGTCGCCGAGGGCTCCTGGTACGTCGTCGACGGCGAGGTGGGCGACGCGTTCTCCGGCGCCCCGCAGGAGCTGTGGGCCTCCGTGCTGCGCCGGCAGGGCGGGCGGCTGGCGTGGGTCGCCTCCTTCCCCGACGACCCGTCGCAGAACTGACGGACCGTCGGTGGCGGGTCGTACGCTGGTCCCATGAGCGAGCCGCTGTCCGACCCGAGCGCCTCTCCCGCCCCCTCGGACCCGCGGACGTCGGGCACCGCCCTCCTCGAGCGGGAGCTGCTGGAGCAGCCCGTCGAGCCGGGAGACCACGAGCGCTACGCGCACTACGTGCGCAAGGAGAAGGTGCTGGAGTCGGCGCTGTCCGGTGAGCCCGTGATCGCGCTGTGCGGCAAGGTCTGGGTGCCCGGGCGAGACCCGAACAAGTTCCCGGTCTGCCCGATGTGCCAGGAGGTCATCGCCGGGATGCGGTCCCGCGAGGGCGGCTCCGGCGGCGCGGGGTCCGGCTCGGGCTCCGGCGCGGGGGAGTGATCCGCGGCGAGCTGCGGGTAGCGCTCGCCGGCATCGTCTCCCTGGTCACGCTGGTCGCCTTCGAGGCGATGGCGGTGAGCACCGCCATGCCCGTCGTCGCCGAGGAGCTGGGCGGTCTGCGCCGCTACGGGCTGGCGTTCTCCCTCTTCCTCACCGCGAGCCTGCTGGGCACGGTGCTGGCGGGCGGCTGGGCCGACGCGCGGGGCCCGCGGACGCCGGTGGTCGCCGGCCTGCTGGCCTTCTCCGGCGGCCTCGTGGTCTGCGGCACGGCGTCCTCCTTCACCGTGCTCCTGGTGGGCCGGGCCCTGTCGGGGCTCGGCGGCGGCCTGCTCGTGGTGTCCCTCTACGCGGTGGTGGGTGCGGTCTTCGAGGAGGCGGTGCGTCCCCGGGTCTTCGCCTGGATCAGCTCGGCGTGGGTGCTGCCCGCCGTCGTGGGGCCGCTGCTCGCGGGCTGGCTGGCCACCGCCTGGAGCTGGCGCGCGGTGTTCCTGCTGGTCGCGCCGCTGGCCGTCGTGGTCGGTGTCGTCCTGCTGCCGCGCCTGGCGCGTCTCGGGGCCCCCGACGCGGCGCTCGGAGGCCCCCGCCCGGGCCTGCTGACGCAGCGCGCCCGCGCTGCGCGGGGTCTCGGGGTGGCAACCGGCGCCGGGCTCGCGCAGGCCGGGGCGGCGGAGCTGGTGCCGCTGCGGGCGCTGCCCGTGGTGACCGTGCTCGTCGGGGTGGTCGCGGTCGCCGCGGCGCTCCCGGCGCTGCTGCCCGCGGGGACGCTGAGGGCACGCCGGGGCCTGCCGAGCGTGGTCGCCGTCCGCGGGCTGATGACGGCGGGGTTCATGGGCGCGGAGGCCTACGTGCCGCTGATGCTGGTGCGGGAGCGGGGCCTGCCCGTCACCGTCGCCGGGCTCGCGCTGACCGGTGCCGCCCTCGGGTGGACCCTCGGCTCGGCCCTGCAGGGACGCCGGGACCTGCGCATCGACAGGTCCCGGCTGATGGCCCTCGGCGGCCTGTGCGTCGCCCTGGCCGTCGCCCTGCTGGTGCTGCCGTCGCTGCACCTGCTGCCCGGCCTGGCGGTGCTCGGGGTGTGGGCCGTCGGGGGGCTGGGCATGGGGCTGACCCTGTCCAGCACCAGCGTGCTGACGCTGTCGATGAGCCCGCCCGACCTGCAGGGGCGCAACTCCGCAGCGCTGCAGCTGTCCGACGCGCTGGGAGCGGTGGTGGGCATCGCCGTCGCGGGGGCGGTCTTCGCGGGCCGCCTCGGCGCCGACCCCGCTTCCCACGCGGTCCCCACCGCGGGCGCGACGACGGGGACGGCGGACGGCGGTCTCACCTTCGCGCTCATCTTCGGCGGCCTGTCCCTGGTGGGCCTGGTCGCCGCCGCCGTGGCGCTGCGGGTGCGGCCCGACGGCGGCTGGCCGGCGCCCGCGGGCTCCGCGCCGGGCGGTGGCGAGACCCCGCTGAAGACCCCGCCGACGGGTCCGCCGGCGGCTACCGTGGCCGGGTCGTGAGCTCCTCCCCGCTGCAGCGCGCTCGTCGCGTCGCGTCCGCCCCCGTGCCCGGGGCCCGTCAGGAGACCGCCGGCAACGCGCCCTCGGCGGTGCTCGGCCCGCCGGAGGCCTCCGGCGGCCGCCCGCTGCGCGCCTGGCAGGTCGAGGCGCTGACGCGCTACGAGGAGGAGCGGTCCGCCGACTTCCTCGTCACCGCGACGCCGGGCGCCGGCAAGACCACCTTCGCCCTGACGCTGGCGGCGCGGCTCATCGCCCGGCGGGAGGTGGCGCGCGTCGTCGTCGTCGCCCCGACCGACCACCTGCGCACGCAGTGGGCCGAGGCCGCCGACGCCGTCGGGATCGTGCTCGACCCGACGCTGACCAACGCCGTGGGCCCGGTGCGCGCCGGCACCCGCGGCTACGTGACCACGTACGCGCAGGTCGCGGGCAAGCCGGCGCTGCACGCCGCGCGCGCCACCGCCGCGAAGACGCTCGTGATCCTCGACGAGGTCCACCACGCCGGCGACGGGCTGAGCTGGGGCGAGGCCGCCGAGGAGGCCTTCGACCGCGCTGCCCGCCGCCTCTGCCTGACCGGGACGCCGTTCCGCACCAGGCCGGGGGAGCGGATCCCGTTCGTCCGCTACGCCGAGGTGCCCGACGGCGAGCCGGGAGAGCTCCGCAGCTCCGCCGACTTCACCTACGGCTACCGGGAGGCCCTGCGCGACGGCGTCGTGCGCCCCGTGGTCTTCGCCGCCTACACGGGCACCGCGCGCTGGCGGAACAGCGCCGGGGAGGTGGTCGCCGCGTCCCTGTCCGAGCCCAGCACGAAGAGCGTCGAGACCACCGCGTGGAGGACGGCGCTCGACCCCAAGGGCCAGTGGGTGCCGCACGTCATCGCCGCCGTCGACGAGCGCATCACGCACCTGCGCGCCCACGGCGTGCCCGACGCCGCGGGACTGGTGCTGGCCAGCGACCAGGACGATGCGCGCGCCTACGCCGCCATCGTCAAGAAGGTCACCGGCCACGCGCCGGAGCTGATCCTCTCCGACGACCCGTCGGCGTCGAAGAAGATCGAGAGGTTCGGGACGTCGACCAAGCGGATCGCGGTCTGCGTCCGCATGGTCTCCGAGGGCGTCGACGTCCCCCGGGCCGCGGTGCTCGCGTGGATGACCAGCTACCGCACACCCCTGTTCTTCGCGCAGGCCGTGGGCCGCGTCGTCCGCAGCCGCGGCCCGCACGAGGCCGCCACCGTCTTCCTGCCCGCGGTGCGCCCGCTGCTGGCCCTGGCCGCGGCGATGGAGGAGGAGCGGAACCACGTCATCCCGCCGCCCGCGCAGGTCAGCGACGACCTCGACCCGCTGCCGCCGCCCGAGCGCAGGGCGGGGGAGACCCGCGAGTGGCGGGCCCTGGACGCCGACGCGCAGTTCGCCCACGTGCTGCACGGAGGCCGGGCGGTGCTGGCCGGCGCCCCGCTGTCGGAGGACGACTCCGAGCACCTGGGCCTGCTCGCCGGGATGCTCACGCCGGAGCAGACGGCGCACCTGCTCTCCCAGCGCGACGAGGACCACCGCCGGACGGCGTCGGCGTCGGTCGCCGGCGTGCAGGACGACCTGTTCGGCGACCTCGGCGGCTCCGCCGGGTCGGGTGGCGGAGGCGGCTCGCCCGCGGGCGTCGGGGAGGGCCACCAGGAGCTCGACGAGGGCCGCGCGGGCTGGCGCGCCGCCGCTGACCTGCGCCGCGAGGTGAACCAGCTGGTGGCGCGGGTGGCCTCGCGCAGCGGGGAGACGCACGCGCGGGTGCACGTGGCGCTGCGCCGGGCGGTTCCGGGGCCGGCGTCGGCGTCGGCGTCGACGGAGGTGCTGGAGAAGCGCCGCGACCACCTGCTGGCGCAGATCTGACCCCATCGCCAGTCGTCGCGGAAAAAGACCTGCCACCGTGGAAAGTGCTTGCCACACGGGTCCCACGAGCGAGCGCGCGGACGTCACCGCTGACCAGGCCCGCACCGCCCTCGCGGGCGCCGAGGCCGCACGCCGGGGGCTGGCCGCCCGAGGCCGGCGGCTGGCCACCTGCTTCGGTGTCTTCGCGCTCGGCAGCGCTGCCGTCGTCACCCTCATCGGCCTCGGTGGCTCCGCCGGGACGACGCTGGCGATGGGCGTGTGGGTCGTCCTGGTCTCCCTCGGCGTGGCGTGGGCCGCGACCCGTCCGGTCCGGCTGCGCCACGAGGGCTGGCTGCACGGCCTGGCGTGGGGGACCTGGGGCGTCGTCTACGGCCTCGTCCTGGTGCTGGGCCGCTCCGGCTCCGGAGAGACGGCCTCCTGGGTGGGTGGCGCCGTCGTCAGCGCGCTGCCGCTGCTGGTGGCGTCCCTGGGGGCCCTGCGCTGGGCGCGCCGGTGACGAGCGCGAGCACCGGCACCGGGTCGCACCCCCGCCACGGGCTGGACGACGTCATCCACTCCCCGGTGCGCCTCTCGGTGGTCTCCTCGCTCTCGGGGGTCGACCGCGCGGAGTTCGGCGAGGTCCGCGACGCCGTCGAGGTCTCCGACCCGGTGCTGTCCAAGCACGTCGCATCGCTGGAGGCGGCCGGCTACGTGGAGGTGACCAAGGGCCGCGTCGGGCGCCGGCCGCGCACCTGGCTGGCCCTCACGGCCCAGGGACGGGCAGCGCTGCAGTCCCACCTGGGCGCGCTCCGGGCCCTGCTGGGGGCGCAGCTGGGCTGACGTCGCCGGGGAGGTCGCTGAGGAGGTCGCTGAGGAGGTCGCTGAGGAGGGCCGCGACCGCGGGTGGGGGTGCGGCACGGGTCGCCGGGACCGCACAGTGGTCGCGTGCCCACCATCGAGGCCTCGAACGACCTCCCCGCCGACGTCGCCGCCGTGCTCGACGTCTCCCTCGACCTGGGGGTCGAGCTGGCCGCCGGACGCCGCCACCGCGTCCACCCGGTGCCCGCGGGCGAGGGCAGCCGCACCGAGGGCCGGATCGGGCTGGGGGAGCGGGTGCGCTGGTCGCTGCGCCTCTACGGCGTCGTGCCGCTGCGGCACACGACGCAGATCCTGGAGCTCGAGCCGCGCCTGCCCGGTGGGGGAGCGCGCTTCGTCGACGCGATGGTCTCCGGCGCCTTCTCCAGCTTCCGCCACGAGCACCTCTTCGACCCGCTGCCCGCGGGACCGGACGGCGCACCCCGCACCCGCTCCACCGACCGCATGACGTGGACCAGCCCGCTCGGGCCGCTCGGGCGGATCGCCGACGCCGTCCTCGTGCGCCGCACGCTCGTCGGGCTGCTGGACGACCGGAACGCCGAGATCACCCGCCGTCTGACGCCCTGACCGCCCCGGCGGCCCTGCCGGCCGCGTCGGCGCGCACGGCCCCCACCACCAGCACCGCGGCACCCGCGAGCGCGCCGATGACGACGAGCGCGGTGAACGCCCCCGCCGCGCCCCCCGCGGCCCCGACCACCACCGCGGCCAGCCCCGTCAGCGCGAGGAGGGCACCCGCCGCCAGGGCCCAGGGCAGCGAGGCGGCGTGCCCGGCGCGCCACGCGGCGTCGCTGGCCAGGGTGCCCGGCGTGCGGACGCCGGCCCAGGCGTTGCGGCGCAGCTGCCCGCGGGCCGCGCGGGCGACGACGTAGGGCACCAGGCCGCCCGCGGGCAGCAGCACGGCCCCCACGATGACGGCGGCCCAGACCGGCGTGCTCTGCTCCACCCGGCGAAGGCTACGCAGCCCGCCGTCCCCCGGATCCGCAGGCGGCGCACGCACCCCCCGGGCGGGTGGGAGACTCGTCCACCGCGGGAGGCGGGCCCCCGTGCGGGCGGCCCCGGTGCGGCTGGCGCGCGTCGCCGCCGCAGGACCGACGGCTCGGCGAGAGGTGCTCCAGACGTGGCAGGACGGGTGCGGGTGGCGCTGCTGGGCTGCGGCTCGGTGGGCAGCCAGGTGGCGGCGGCGCTCGCGCGGGGGTCAGCGGCGGTCACCGAGCTGTCCGCCCGCGCCGGCGCGCAGATCGAGCTGGTCGGGGTCGCCGTCCGGGACGCGGGGGCCCCCCGCGAGGGGGTCGAGGCGTCGCTGCTGACCACCGACGCGGAGGGCCTGGTCGAGCGCGCCGACGTCGTCGTCGAGCTCATCGGGGGCCTGGAGCCGGCGCGGACGCTGCTGCTGTGCGCCTTCGAGGCCGGCGCGAGCGTGGTCACCGGCAACAAGGCCCTGCTCGCCGCCCACGGCACCGAGCTCTACGCCGCCGCCGACGCCGCGGGGGTCGACCTGTACTTCGAGGCCGCCGTCGCCGGGGCGATCCCGATCATCCGGCCGCTGCGCGAGTCCCTGGCCGGCGACCGGGTCGAGCGCGTCCTCGGCATCGTCAACGGCACCACCAACTTCGTGCTCGACGAGATGGACTCCCGCGGCACCTCCTTCGACGACGCCGTCGCCCGCGCGCAGGAGCTGGGCTACGCCGAGGCCGACCCGACGGCCGACGTCGACGGCTGGGACGCGGCCGCGAAGGCCGCGATCCTCGCGACGCTCGCCTTCCACACGCCCGTGACCATCGACGACGTGCACCGCGAGGGCATCCGCGACGTCAGCGGCGCCGACGTCGACGCCGCCCGCGAGGCCGGTGCCGTGGTCAAGCTGCTCGCCGTCGCCGAGCGCTCCACGGGACTCGACGCCGGGGTGCCGCCGTCGACGGCGTGCAGGTGCGCGTGCACCCCGTGCTCCTGAGCCGCGAGCACCCCCTGGCCAGCGTGCGGGGCGCCTACAACGCCGTCTTCGTGGAGGCCGCGGGCGCCGGCGAGCTGATGTTCTACGGCCAGGGCGCCGGGGGCCGGCCGACCGCCAGCGCGGTGCTGGGAGACCTCGTCACCACGGTGCGCCACCGCATCGACGGCAGCGTCGGGCCGCGGGTGCTGGAGCACGCCGAGCTGGCGGTGCTGCCCACGGACGCGGTGCGCACCCGCTACCAGGTGCGCCTCGTGGTGGCCGACCGCCCGGGGGTGCTGGCCTCGGTGGCGCAGGTCTTCGCGGCGCACGGGGTCTCCATCGAGACCGTGCGCCAGCGGCCCGAGGTCGGCGCGGGCGACGGCGGCGGCGCCGACGGTGCTGTCCACGGAGCCGCCTCTCTGGTCGTGGTGACGCACACCGCCGCCGACGCGGCGCTGGCCGCGTGCGTGGCCGACCTGTCGGAGCTGGACGCCGTGGCCTCGGTGGCCTCGGTGCTGCGCGTGGAAGGGGACCGTTGATGGCGAGCCAGTGGCGAGGCGTTGTCGAGGAGTACCGGGACCGGCTGCCGGTCGTGGCCGGCGCCCCGGCGGTGACGCTGGGCGAGGGCGGCACGCCGCTGGTGCGGGCGCGCACGCTCTCGGAGATGACCGGGTGCGACGTGCGCCTCAAGGTCGAGGGCTGCAACCCGACCGGGTCCTTCAAGGACCGCGGGATGACGGTGGCGATCACCCGCGCCGCCGCCGACGGCGCGAAGGCGGTCATCTGCGCCTCGACCGGCAACACCTCCGCGGCCGCCGCCGCGTACGCGACGGCCGCCGGGATGCAGTGCGGCGTGCTGGTGCCCGAGGGGCGGATCGCCATGGGCAAGCTCAGCCAGGCGGTCGCCCACGGAGCGACGCTGCTGCAGGTCGAGGGCAACTTCGACGACTGCCTCACCGTCGCCCGCAAGATCTCCGACGCCCACCCGGTCGAGCTGGTGAACTCGGTGAACCCGGCGCGCATCGAGGGGCAGAAGACGGCGGCGTTCGAGGTGGTCGACTTCCTGGGCGACGCCCCGGACCTGCACTGCCTGCCCGTCGGCAACGCCGGCAACATCACGGCCTACTGGCGCGGGTACACCGAGTACTGGGGCTCGGGGTCCGGCGCCACCGGTGACGGCCCGGCCACCCGGCGCCCCCGGATGTGGGGCTTCCAGGCGGCCGGCGCGGCGCCGATCGTGCTCGGCCACCCCGTCGACGAGCCCGACACCATCGCCACCGCGATCCGCATCGGCAACCCGGCCTCGTGGCAGCAGGCGCTCGCCGCGCGCGACGAGTCCGGCGGCGTCATCGAGGCGGTCACCGACGACGAGATCCTCACAGCGCACCGCCTGCTCTCCCGCTCCGAGGGCGTCTTCGTGGAGCCCGCCTCGGCGGCCGGCGTCGCCGGGCTGCTGAAGCGGCACGCCGCGGGGCAGCTGGAGACGGGCCTCAGCATCGTCATCACGGTGACCGGCCACGGTCTCAAGGACCCGCAGTGGGCCCTGAAGGAGGCCGACGGCACCGAGGTCCTCCCGGTCCGCGTGGGCGTCGACGCGGTCTCGGCCGCCGCCGCGCTCGGCCTGGAGTGACGTCACCGGTGAGTGCGGCGGCTCCGGCCGCCGCGGCGACGGCGCGGGTCGTCGCCGGGCGCCGGGTGCGCGTGGTGGTCCCCGGCTCCAGCGCCAACCTCGGCCCGGGCTTCGACGCGCTGGGCCTCGCGCTGGGCGTGCGCGACACCGTCTCGGTCGAGGCGCTCCACCCCGCCCCGGCCGGCGCCGACGGCGTCCCCGGCCCCGGGGCTGACGTCACGGTCACCGGAGAGGGCGCTGGCACCATCCGGGGGGGCGAGGCCAACCTCGTCGTCCGCTCGGTGCGCGCGCTGCTGCACGCCGCGGGCCTGCCCGCCGCGGAGCAGCCGGCGCTGCGGGTGGTCAGCGCCAACGGCGTGCCGCACGGGCGCGGGGTCGGCTCCTCGGCGGCCGCCGTCGTCGCCGGGGTGGCCGCCGGGGCCGCGCTGCTGGCCGACCCGCTGGACGCGCGGGTCGTGCTCGACGTCGCCTGCGCCCTGGAGGGTCACCCCGACAACGCGGCCGCGTCCCTGCTGGGCGGCCTGACGCTCGGCTGGCGCGAGGGCGCCCACGGGGCGTGGCGCGCGGTCAGGGTCGAGCCGCACGCCGACCTGGTGCCCCTGCTGTGCCTGCCCGACGCCGAGCTGTCGACGGCGCGGGCCCGGGCGATGCTCCCGCTGCGGGTGCCCCACGGGGACGCCGCGCACGCGGCGGGCCGCGCAGCGCTGCTGGTCGAGGCCCTGACGCGCAGCCCGCAGCTGCTGCTCGACGCCACCGAGGACCGCCTCCACCAGGAGCAGCGGTCCGGGGCGATGCCCGCCAGCTGGGAGCTGCTGTCGCTGATGCGCGCGGCGGGCCACGCCGCCGTGGTCTCCGGCGCCGGCCCGTCGGTGCTGGTGCTGGCCCCCTCGGGCGCCGCCGCCGACGCCGCCGCCGCGCTGGTGGGGCAGCTGCCGGGCTGGCTGGTCACCCGCCCCGGGGTGGCCCGCGACGGCGCCGTCGTCGACGTCGACGAGCTCTGACCCTCGAGCCCCGGCCCTCGGGGGCGTCGGACGTCGTCGCGGTTCCTCCTCAAGACGAGCCCCTGCGCGCCGATGGGAACACCGGACGGCCGGGGCGGCTGTTCGGATGACGTCGAGGTCGTCGCCCGGGCACGGCCCCGACCGCGCTGCGACCTGGTGCTACTGTGTGGCCAGCCCTGCTGGTCCGCGCCGCGGCGTCGATGTCGCCGCCACCTGCTGGCCCCGGGGCCTGACCCACCTGCCGTGGAGCACCACGGGCCCCTCCCTGACCATCCGACAGACGTCGGACGCAGGGTCGCCCCAGCGGGGTCCCGCACGGCGAAGCACCTGACCGAGCACGCCACGAGCGGCTCGGTACCGCCCCTGGCGCACGCCGGGGCGCTGACGAGGGGGAAGGACCTTCGTGACCAACACCACCGAAGTCGCCGCAGTCGACGCTGACGCCGAGACGGCGACCGACCCGGGCGCCCGCCGCACCGGGCTCACCGCTCTCCGCCTCCCGCAGCTGCAGGCGCTCGCGGTCGAGCTGGGCGTGCCCGGCACCGCCCGGATGCGCAAGAGCGAGCTGCTCGACGTGATCCGCACCGCCCAGGGCGGCAGCGGGTCCCCCGTCCGGCCCCCCGTGGCGGACGGGTCCGACGACGCCCCCGTCGCCCGCACCACCTCCACCCGCACCACCGCCGTCCGCCGGCAGCGCCGGTCGCCGGAGCAGGCGCCGGCACCCGCCGAGGCCCCTGCGGCCGCCGCGGCCGTCCCTGCGGACAGCGCCGACGAGGCCGTCGCCCCAGCTCCCGCTGCCGACCGGCCTCGTCAGGGCTCCCGGCAGCGCTCCGGCGCCCGGACGACCGAGCAGCCGGCCGACCGCGCGAGCGAGCAGGTGCAGCAGCCGGTCGAGCAGACCGCCGCAGCGCGCGAGCCGCGCCGCGGCCGCCAGGAGCAGCGCGACGACCGCGCCGAGCAGCCGTCCCTGCTGCCCGACCTGCCCGAGTCGCGCACCGAGCAGCGCACCGAGCAGCGCACCGAGCGCGGCGACCAGCGCACCGACCGCACCGACCAGCGCACCGAGCGCACGGACCGGGGCGAGCAGCGCACCGAGCGGAGCGAGCGTCCCGAGCGCAGCGAGTACCGCCTGGAGCGGGGCGACCTGCGCGGCGACCGCCAGACCTCGAGCCAGCGCGACGCCCGCGACCGCGCCGAGGAGGTCCGCCTGGACCTCGACCGCGCCCTCGCCGAGCGCAGCGAGCGCAACGACCGTGCACGCCGCGAGCGGGCCGACGTCCGAGGCGACGCCCGCACCGAGGCTCGCACCGACGTCCGCTCCGACCAGCGCCCCGAGGAGCTCCTCGACGGTCGCGGTGACGACCGGCAGGGCTCCGCGCCCCAGCAGCGCACCGACCGGCTCGACCGCCTCGACCGCCAGCAGTCGGCGCCCCAGCAGCGCACCGACCCCGCCTCGACCTCCACCGGCGACGACGAGGACGACGACAGCGGGCGCCGCGGACGCCGCGGCCGCTACCGGGACCGCGACCGCAAGGGCCGCCGCGGCCGCGTCGAGCCGGGCACCGACGTCGAGGCGCCCCTCGAGGTCTCGCCCGACGACGTGCTGCTGCCGGTCGCCGGCATCCTCGACGTCTCCGAGAGCTACGGCTTCATCCGCACGTCCGGGTACCTCCCGGGGCCGAACGACGTGTACGTGCCGCTCGCCCAGGTGAAGCGGGCCGGGCTGCGCCCCGGCGACGCCGTCACCGGCGCCGTCCGCGCCCCTCGCGACGGCGAGCAGGTGCCGCAGCAGCACACCCGCAGCAACGCGCAGAAGTTCAACTCCCTCGTGCGCCTGGACACCGTGAACGGCATGACGCTGGACGAGGCGCGCCGCCGCCCGGAGTTCAGCAAGCTGACACCGCTGTACCCCAACGAGCGGCTGCGCCTGGAGACCGACCCGACGATCACGGCGACGCGCATCGTCGACCTGGTCGCCCCGATCGGGAAGGGCCAGCGCGGCCTCATCGTGTCGCCGCCCAAGGCGGGGAAGACGCTGATGATGCAGGCGATCGCCAACGCGATCAGCGTCAACAACCCCGAGGTCCACCTCATGGTCGTGCTCGTCGACGAGCGCCCCGAGGAGGTCACGGACATGCAGCGGACCGTCAAGGGCGAGGTCATCGCCTCGACCTTCGACCGGCCCGCGTCCGACCACACCGCGGCCGCGGAGCTCGCCATCGAGCGCGCCAAGCGGTTGGTGGAGCTCGGCCACGACGTCGTCGTCCTGCTCGACTCCCTGACCCGCCTCGGCCGCGCCTACAACCTCGCCGCACCGGCGAGCGGGCGCATCCTGTCCGGGGGCGTCGACGCCGCGGCGCTGTACCACCCGAAGAAGTTCTTCGGCGCCGCGCGCAACATCGAGAACGGCGGCTCGCTGACCATCATCGCCTCGGCGCTCGTCGAGACGGGCTCCAAGGCCGACGAGGTCATCTTCGAGGAGTTCAAGGGCACCGGGAACATGGAGCTGCGGCTCGACCGGCGCCTGGCCGACAAGCGGGTCTTCCCCGCCGTCGACGTGAACCCCTCCGGCACCCGCCGCGAGGAGATCCTCCTGGGCCGCGACGAGCTCGCGGTGATGTGGAAGCTGCGGCGCGTGCTCACCGCGCTCGACAGCCAGCAGGCCCTCGAGCTGCTCCTGGGCAAGATGCGCGAGACCAAGAGCAACGCCGAGTTCCTCATGCAGGTGCAGTCCTCCACGCCCGTGACGAGCAGCAGCCGCACGGCCCCCAAGGACTGACGCCGCCGGCGCCACCTCCGCACGACGCCGCGGACCCCCGGGAAGCACCCGGGGGTCCGCGGCGTTGTGACGGGTGCCAGCGATGCTGGCAGACTGCTCGCCGGCTCCGGCTCACGTGCGCTCCCACGACGGGGGGCTGCACGACCCGGCGGCCACCGACACCGAGGAGCACCCTGTGAAGAGCGACATCCACCCGGACTACCACGAGACCACCGTGACCTGCACCTGCGGGAGCACGTTCACCACCCGCAGCGCCGCCGCGGGCACCGAGATCCGCGCCGACGTGTGCAGCGCCTGCCACCCGTTCTACACGGGCAAGCAGAAGATCCTCGACACCGGCGGCCGCATCGCGCGCTTCAACCAGCGCTACGGGACCAAGGCGACGACCAACAGCTGAGCTCGGCCTCCCAGGTCCCCCCGACGACGCCGGCACACCCCGCGGGTGTGCCGGCGTCGTCGTCCCCCGCGCAGCCCTGAGCAGCGCAGACCACCACCACGACAGCAGGAGGCCCCGTGAGCAGCCCTTCCGGCCCCAGCGGCGGTGAGCGCCTGGCCGAGCTGCTGGCGGAGCACGCCGACGTCGAGCGGCAGCTCGCCGAGCCCGCCGTGCACACCGACCCGGCCCGGGCGCGCTCGCTCGGACGCCGCTACGCCGAGCTGGGCCGCGTCGCGCGGGCCGCCGCCGCCCGCGAGTCCGCCGAGTCCGACCTGGTCGCCGGGCAGCAGCTCGCTGCGGAGGACCCCGACTTCGCCGAGGAGCTGCCCGCCCTGGAGTCGACCGCCGCCGCCGCCCGCGACCGGGTGCGCGAGGTGCTCGCCCCGCGCGACCCCGAGGACGGGGCCGACGTCATCCTCGAGGTCAAGGCGGGGGAGGGCGGGGAGGAGTCCGCGCTGTTCGCCGGAGACGTCCTGCGCATGTACCTGCGCTGGGCCGAGCGGACCGGGTGGCGCACCGAGGTGCTCTCGGCCACCGAGTCCGACCTGGGCGGCTACAAGGACGTCGCGGTGGCGGTGAAGCGCAGGGGCGGCGACGACGCCGTCGACGGCCCGTGGGCGCGCCTGAAGTTCGAGGGCGGCGTGCACCGCGTGCAGCGGGTGCCCGTCACCGAGTCCCAGGGCCGCATCCACACCTCCGCCGTCGGGGTGCTCGTGATGCCCGAGCCCGAGGACGACGCCGAGGTGGAGATCGGCCCGAACGACCTGCGGATCGACGTCTTCCGCTCCTCCGGGCCCGGCGGTCAGAGCGTCAACACCACCGACTCCGCGGTGCGCATCACCCACCTGCCCACGGGCACGGTGGTGAGCTGCCAGAACGAGAAGAGCCAGCTGCAGAACCGCGAGCAGGCGATGCGCATCCTGCGGGCCCGGCTGAAGGCCGCGGCGCAGGAGGCGGCCGTCGCCAGCGCCTCCGCGGCGCGGCGCTCCCAGGTCCGCACCGTCGACAGGTCCGAGCGGATCCGCACGTACAACTACCCCGAGAACCGCATCAGCGACCACCGCACCGGCTTCAAGGCGCACAACCTCGACCAGGTCCTGGCGGGTGACCTCGACCCGGTGGTCCAGTCCTGCGTCGAGGCCGACGTCGCCGCCCGCCTCGAGGGCGCGGGTGGCTGAGGCCCCGCCCGCCCGGGGCGGTGACCTGGCCGCCGTCCTGCGGGCCGCGACGGCGCGCCTGGCCTCCGCCGGGGTCCCCTCCCCGCGCGCCGACGCGGAGCTGCTCGCCGGCGCCGTGCTGCAGCGCGGGCGCGGCGAGGTGGCCGCCGCGGCGCTGCGCGGGACGCCGCTGACCGCCGCCGAGGCAGCCCGCCTCGCCGACCTCGTGGCCCGCCGCGAGGCCCGCGTGCCGCTGCAGCACCTCCTCGGCCGCGCGCCCTTCCGGGAGCTGGAGCTGCTGGTGGGGCCGGGCGTCTTCGTGCCGCGCCCGGAGACCGAGACCACCGCCGGCACCGCCGTCGACGCCGCGCGCGCCGTCGCCGCCACCGGCCGGGAGCCGCTCGTGGTCGACCTGTGCACCGGCTCCGGCGCCATCGCGCTGGCCGTCGCGGCGGAGGTGCCCTCGGCGCGGGTGGTCGCCGTCGAGGTCGACCCCGCCGCGCACGCCTGGGCGCTGCGCAACGCCGACCTGCACCGCGGCGCCGTCGGCGACCGCGTGCGGGTCGTGCTCGGCGACGCCACCGCGCCGGAGCTCCTGGCCGACCTCGACGGCGACGTCGACGTCGTGGCCTCCAACCCGCCCTACGTGCCGTCCGGCGCCGTGCCGCGCGAGCCGGAGGTCCGCGACCACGACCCGGCGCTGGCCCTGTGGGGCGGCGGCGAGGACGGCCTCGACGTGCCGCGCGCCGTCGTGGCCCGCGCCGCGCGCCTCCTGCGCCCGGGCGGGCTCGTCGTCGTCGAGCACGCCGAGGTGCAGGGCGCGGCGCTGCGGGAGCTCCTGGGCCCGCCCACCTGGGTGGGAGCGTCCACCGCCGACGACGCCGGCGGACGCCCGCGGGCCACGAGCGCCCGCCTCGGCCACACCGCTGCTCTCCGGTGACACACTGACCGACGTGTCGAGCCGCTACGACTGCACCGACGCCGCGCAGCGCGAGGCGGGCCTGCGGCACGCGCGCGACGCGCTGTCTCGCGGCGAGCTCGTCGTGCTGCCGACCGACACCGTCCACGGCCTCGCGGCCGACGCCTTCGACGCCGCCGCCGTCACCCGCCTCCTCGCGGCCAAGGGCCGCGACCGGACGATGCCCCCGCCGGTGCTGGTGGCCGACGCGCGCGTCCTGGACGGCCTGGCCACGGGCGTGCCGCCCACGGCGCGCGCGCTGGCCGAGGCGTTCTGGCCCGGCGGGCTGACCCTGGTGGTCCGCGCCCAGCCGTCCCTGCGGTGGGACCTGGGCGACACCGGCGGCACCGTGGCGGTGCGCGTGCCCGACCACGAGCTGGCGCTGGAGCTGCTGCGGGCCACCGGTCCGCTGGCGGTCAGCAGCGCCAACCTCACCGGGCACCCGGCGGCCACCACCGCCGCGGAGGCGGAGGCCCAGCTGGGCGACGCCGTGTCCGCCTACCTCGACGCCGGTGAGCCCTCGCGCACCGACGCCCCGCCGTCCACGATCGTCGACGCGACGGGGGAGCGGCTGCGGGTGCTGCGCCGCGGCGCCGTCCCCACGAAGGCGCTGCGCATGGTGGTGCCGGTCGACGACGACGAGGAGCCGGAGCCCGCGGCAACCCCTGGGACGCCGTGAGGGCCTACCTCCTCCTGCTGCTCATCGCCGCGGGGACGACCTACCTGGCGACCCCGCTCGCGCGGCGCGTGGCCGAGCGCAGCAGCGCGATGACGCCGGTGCGCGACCGCGACGTCCACAGCGTGCCCACCCCGCGGCTGGGCGGGCTCGCGATGCTCGCGGGGGTGGCGGTGGCCTTCGCCGCGGCGAGCCAGATGCCCTTCCTCAACGACCTGTTCGCTGAGCCCGGGCCCTGGGCGGTGCTCGGCGCCGCCGCGATCGTCAGCCTCCTCGGCGTCGCCGACGACGTCTGGGGCCTCGACCCGCTCACCAAGCTCGCGGGCCAGGTCCTCGCCGCGGGCCTCATGGCCTGGCAGGGGGTGCAGCTGCTGAGCCTGCCGCTGTTCGGCGGCGTGCTGGTCGCCTCCTCCGGGCTGCTGCTGGTGGTCACCGTGCTCGCCGTCGTCGTGGCGATGAACGCCGTCAACTTCGTCGACGGGCTCGACGGGCTCGCCGCGGGCGTGGTCGGCATCGGCGGCGTCGCGTTCTTCGTCTACTCCTACCTCCTGACGCGCAGCGCCAGCCCCGACAACTACGCGAACCTCGCGTCGATGACAGTGGCCGTGCTGGTCGGCGTCTGCCTCGGCTTCCTGCCGCACAACGTCCACCCCGCGCGGATCTTCATGGGCGACTCGGGGTCGATGCTCATCGGCCTGCTGCTGGCCGCCTCCGCCGTCTCGGTGACCGGGCGGCTCGACCCGACCGTGGCCAAGGTCTCCGGCGCGCAGGTCGTGCCGGTCTTCCTGCCCGTCCTGCTGCCCGTCGCGGTGCTGCTGCTCCCGCTGACCGACCTCGTGCTGGCCGTGGTGCGGCGGGTCCTCAAGGGCCAGTCGCCCTTCGCGGCCGACAAGCTCCACCTGCACCACCGCCTGCTCTCCCTGGGGCACACGCACGGCCGGGCGGTGTGGGTGCTGTGGCTGTGGACGGCGCTGGTCTCCTTCGGGGCCATCGCCCTGGCCTTCGTGCCGCTGCGCGTGGCGCTGCCCGCCTGGGCGGCGGCCCTGGCCCTCGCGGTGCTGGTCACGCTCGGGCCCGCCCGTCGCCGCGCCCGCCGCCACGGGCCGCTGCTCCTGCGGGAGCGGGGGGCGCCGCCCGCCGGGCCGCAGACGCGGCCGGAACCGCCTGCCGAGGGCCCCGGCGAGGCCCTCGCGACGGACCCGCCTGCACCCGAACGGGTGACGCACCGGTCCGCGCCGCGCACCGGCCAGGGGCCCCGGGTCGCGCGCACGGGGAGCGGGTCGGAGCCCCGGTAGGATCGCCGGGCCCCTGTCGTCCACGCTGGGAGACCGCTCGTGCAGGCCTCGCGCCCGCAGGACCCCTACCGCGCCATGCTGGTCGGCGGGTCCGTGCCCGCCGTCGTCGTCGCCGTCGCGGCCGTCGTCGTCTTCACCGTGCTGATGGGAGGTCTCGGCGCTGCCGGCGCCGTCACGGCATCGGTGCTGGTGGTGGTCACGTTCACCGCGAGCATGCTCGTGCTGTCGCGGGTGCGGAACCTGGAGCCCGTCATCGTCCTCGGCATCGCGATGGTCAGCTACATGACCGTGGTGCTGCTGCTCGGCCTCTTCCTGGTCCTGTTCCGCGACGCGACGTGGCTCTCGCCCCTGGCGTTCGCCGTCTCGGCGTGCGGGGTCTCGCTGGCGTGGACCGCCGGCCTGATCGTCGCGTTCACCCGCGTGCGGACCCTGCTCTTCGACGAGGCCGCCGCGCCCGGCGGCGCCGCTCGCCCATGAGGGACACCCGGGCGGACGGTGCAGTTCCCAGCGTCCGCTACGGTGATCCCGCTCGCAACGGTGGTGCTCAGCAGCGCGGACGACGTGGCCCGCACGTGAACGCCTCCACCCGGCCGACCCCTGACCGAGAGGATGCCCACGGATGAACGGTGTGCTGTCTTCTGCGGGCTTCGAGAACCCGAGCCCCGCTGACTTCTGGCAGCCCCTCGTCGGTGACGGCGCGCTCGCCCTCACGCGGCCCATCGTCGTGATGGTGCTGACCACCGCGGTCATCTGCGCGGTCATGGTCCTCGCGACGAAGCGCCTGGCGCTCGTTCCGGGCCGCGGCCAGTGGGCGCTCGAGGGCGTGTACGGCCTGGTGCGCAAGACCGTCGGGCGGGACGTCATCGGTGAGGCCCACGTGCGGCCCTACATCGGGCTGCTGTTCGCGATCTTCTCGCTGGTTCTGGTGAACAACCTCATGGGCATCACGCCCGTGGTGCAGTTCCCCACCTTCAGCAGGATCGGCTTCACCGCCGTCCTGGCGCTCGCGGTCTACGTGGTCTACCTGGGGGCCCACCTGCGCCGCCGGGGTCTGGTGGGCTTCCTCAAGCACCTCGTGCCGCCGGGCCTGCCGATCGCCACCGTGCCGCTCGTCTTCCTGCTGGAGCTGCTCACCTACCTGGTGATCCGGCCCCTCACGCTGGCGCTGCGACTCTTCGGCAACATGTTCGCCGGGCACATCCTGCTGCTCCTGTTCGCCCTCGGCGGGGAGTACATGCTGCTGCACGGCAACCTGTTCCTGAAGGTCGTCTCCGTGCCGACCTTCGCCATCTTCCTGTTCCTGACGGCGTTCGAGATCCTCGTCTCGTTCCTGCAGGCCTATGTCTTCGTCCTGCTGACCTCGCTGTACATCGCCGAGGTCTACGCGGACGACCACTAGACCCACAACCCCCACCCCCGCCGGCACACGGTCGCGCGGGACCATGAGAGGAACGGATCCATGACGGGCAGTCTCGGTATCGTCGGCTACGGCCTTTCCGCCATCGGACCCGGCGTCGGCGTCGGCCTGATCTTCGCCGCCTACGTCAGCGGTGTCGCCCGCCAGCCGGAGGCTCGCGGCATGCTCCAGACGATCGCCATCCTCGGCTTCGTGCTCTGCGAGCAGTTCGCCATCTTCGGCATCGCGCTCGCGTTCGTCTTCGGCTGAGGCCGGACCAGGGAGGAGCTGACCAGTGAGCACCGCAGTGCTGGCCGCAGCAGCCGAGGAAGGTGGGTTCTGGGCCACGGCCTACCCCGTCATCCCGCACCCGGGCGAGCTCATCGCTGGGACGATCTGCTTCGCCATCCTCCTGTTCGTCGCCTACAAGTACGCCGTCCCGCGCCTCGAGACGATGCTCGCCCAGCGCCAGGCGGCGATCGAGGGCGGCATGGAGAAGGCCGAGAAGGCCCAGGCAGAGGCCCGGGCCGCGCTGGAGGAGTACCGCGCCCAGCTGGCCGACGCCCGTGCCGAGGCGGCGCGCATCCGCGAGGAGGCGCGCTCCGAGGGCGCGAAGATCATCGTGGAGATGCGCGAGCAGGCCTCCGCGGAGGCCGCGCGCATCACCGAGTCCGCGAGCCGGCAGGTCGAGGCTGAGCGCCAGGCGGCGGTCACCTCGCTGCGCACCGAGCTCGGCGGCCTCGCCACCCAGCTCGCGGGTCGCATCGTCGGTGAGGCGCTCACCGACTCCGCGCGCCAGTCGCGCATCGTCGAGCGCTTCCTCACCGAGCTCGAGCAGTCGTCCCCGGACGACGTGCGGGCCTCGGCGACGCCGGTCGACGCCGGCGACGGTGTCGCTGCGCGGCGGGCCCCCCGTTGATGCGCGGCGCGTCGCGAGACTCCCTCGCCGCCGCGCAGGACCGGCTCGAGCCGCTCCTGGCGCGGGGCGGGGCGTCCGCCCTGGGACAGGAGCTGTACGCCGTCGCCGGCCTGCTCGACTCCTCCTCCGGGCTGCGCCGCGCTCTGACCGACGGCCAGCGCGAGGGGGCCGACCGGGCGGCGCTCGCCGACCGCCTGCTCTCCTCGCAGGTCTCGGGTCCGGCGCTCGACGTGGTGTCCGGGCTGGTGCGCTCCCGCTGGTCGGAGCAGCGCGACCTCGGTGACTCCCTGGAGGCCCTGGGTACCCAGGCGCTCCTGGCGGGCGCCGAGTCCGACGGCGTCCTGGACTCCGTGGAGGACGAGCTCTTCCGCTTCTCCCGGGTCGTCGACTCCGACCGCGAGCTGACCTCGGCCCTGGACGACGGACGGGCGACGCCCGCCCAGCGCGGGGCGCTCGTCGACTCGCTGCTGGGTCACCGCGCCGACCCGACCACCGCGGCGCTGGTGCGCCAGGTGGTCACCTCCCCGCGCGGGCGCCGGGTGCAGGGGTCCATGGACGACCTGCTGAAGGCGGCGGCGGCCCGCCGCTCCCGCCTGCTGGCGGTCGTGACCGCCGCGGTGCCGATGACGGAGGTCCAGCGGGACCGCCTCGCGGCGTCCCTGGCGCGCGTGTACGGCACGCGCGTCCAGGTGCAGGTCGACGTCGACCCCGAGGTCCTCGGCGGGCTCCGCGTGCAGCTCGGGGGCGAGGTCCTCGACGCGACCACCGCAGCCCGCCTCGCCGCCGCCCGCCGCCGCGTGGTCGGCTGACCCCGCTGCGGCGGGGACACTAGACACAACGACGAACCACCCACGAACAGGGAGCAGGAACACACGATGGCGGAGCTGACGATCCGGCCTGAGGAGATCCGCGGAGCGCTGGAGGAGTTCGTCTCCTCCTTCGCGCCGACCGGCAGCTCCCGCGAGGAGATCGGTGCGGTCACCGAGGCCGGCGACGGCATCGCGCGCATCGAGGGCCTCCCCGGCGCGATGGCGAACGAGCTGCTCCGCTTCCAGGACGGCACCCTGGGCCTCGCGCTGAACCTCGAGGAGCGCGAGATCGGCGCCATCGTGCTCGGCGAGTTCGCCGGCATCGAGGCGGGCCAGCCGGTCCACCGCACCGGAGAGGTGCTGTCGGCCCCGGTGGGCGACGCCTTCCTCGGCCGCGTGGTCGACCCGCTGGGCAACCCGATCGACGGCCTCGGCGAGATCGTCGCGGAGACCACCCGAGCCCTGGAGCTGCAGGCACCCTCGGTCGTCGAGCGCAAGTCGGTGCACGAGCCGCTGCAGACCGGCATCAAGGCCATCGACGCGATGATCCCGATCGGCCGCGGCCAGCGCGAGCTCATCATCGGCGACCGCCAGACCGGCAAGACCGCCATCGCGCTCGACACGATCATCAACCAGAAGGCCAACTGGGACTCGGGCGACCCGAGCAAGCAGGTCCGCTGCATCTACGTCGGCATCGGCCAGAAGGGCTCGACGATCGCCTCCGTGCGCGGCGCCCTCCAGGACGCCGGTGCGATGGAGTACACGACGATCGTGGCCTCCCCGGCCTCCGACCCCGCGGGCTTCAAGTACCTCGCCCCCTACACCGGCTCGGCCATCGGCCAGCACTGGATGTACGGCGGCAAGCACGTCCTGATCATCTTCGACGACCTGTCCAAGCAGGCCGAGGCCTACCGCGCCGTGTCGCTGCTGCTGCGCCGCCCGCCGGGCCGCGAGGCCTACCCGGGTGACGTCTTCTACCTGCACTCCCGCCTGCTGGAGCGCTGCGCGAAGCTGTCCGACAAGCTCGGTGCCGGGTCGATGACGGGGCTGCCGATCATCGAGACCAAGGCGAACGACGTGTCGGCCTACATCCCGACGAACGTCATCTCCATCACGGACGGGCAGATCTTCCTGCAGTCCGACCTCTTCAACGCCAACCAGCGCCCCGCTGTCGACGTCGGCATCTCGGTGTCCCGCGTCGGCGGTGACGCCCAGATCAAGGCGATGAAGAAGGTCTCCGGCACGCTGAAGCTGGAGCTGGCGCAGTACCGGTCGCTGCAGGCGTTCGCCCTGTTCGCCTCCGACCTCGACGCCGCCAGCCGCAACCAGCTGTCGCGCGGCGAGCGGCTGACCGAGCTGCTGAAGCAGCCCCAGTACTCCCCGTTCCCGGTGGAGGAGCAGGTCGTCTCGGTCTGGGCCGGCACCAACGGGAAGATGGACGAGGTCCCGGTGGAAGACGTCCGGCGCTGGGAGCGCGAGCTGCTGGAGCACCTGCGCCGCCACGACATCGCCCTGGCCACGATCCGCGAGACGGGCCAGCTCGGCGACGACACCGTCGCAGCCCTGACGAAGGCGGTCGACGACTTCAACGCCGGCTTCCGCACCAGCGAGCAGGGCGGCGGCGACGCCGACGGGTCCGCCTCCGAGGGCGCGCTCGACGACGCGCAGAACGAGCAGATCGTCCGGCAGAAGTCCTGACGTGACGGTGCCGACGACACAGACGACGACGGGAGGAGGAGCACATGGCCGGCCAGCTGCGTGAGTACCGGGGTCGCATCAAGTCGACCCAGTCGATCCAGAAGATCTTCCGCGCCATGGAGCTCATCGCCACGTCGCGCATCACCAAGGCGCGGCAGGCGGTGGCGGCCTCCACCCCGTACGCCCGGGCGCTGACGCGCGCGGTGTCGGCGGTGGCGACGTACACGGACGCCGAGCACCCCCTGCTCACCGCCCGCGAGAACGCGTCGCGGGCGGCGGTGCTCGTGGTCACCAGTGACCGCGGCATGGCGGGCGCCTACAGCTCGAACGCGCTGCGCGAGGCGGAGCGCCTCTTCGCGACGCTGCGCGAGCGGGGCGTCGAGCCCGTCCTGTACGTGCTGGGCCGCAAGGGCCTGACGTACTACCGGTTCCGCCGGCGGGCCATCGAGGCCGAGTGGACCGGGTCCTCGGAGTCCCCGACGTACGAGCTGGCCGACCAGGTCGGCGAGGCGCTCGTCGCGGCCTTCCAGAAGGGCGGGACCGACGGCGGCGTCGACGAGATCCACATCGTCTCCACCCGGTTCCTCTCGATGGTCACCCAGGAGCCGCAGGCCCTGCGCCTGCTCCCGCTGGAGGTCGTCGAGGGCGTCGAGGCGCCGCCGTCCGACGAGGTGCTGCCGCTGTACGACTTCGAGCCCGACGCCGAGAGCGTGCTCGACGCCCTGCTGCCGCGGTACATCAGCGCCCGGATCTACAACCTCCTCCTGCAGGCCTCCGCCAGCGAGCACGCAGCGCGCCAGCGGGCCATGAAGGCCGCCGGCGACAACGCCGACGACCTGATCAAGAACTTCACGCGGCTGGCGAACCAGGCGCGCCAGGCCGAGATCACGCAGGAGATCTCCGAGATCGTCAGCGGTGCTGACGCCATGACCTCCGCCCGCTGACCGGCCCCTAGATCGTTCCTGAGAGGACCGCACCGAGATGACCGCGATCGCCACCGAGCGCCCCACCCACGCCGACGCCCCGGCGACCGGCCGCATCATCCGGGTCACCGGGCCCGTCGTCGACGTCGAGTTCCCGGGTGACGGGATGCCCGACATCTACAACGCCCTCACCATCGACTACGAGCTCCTGGGCCAGCCGATCGAGCTGACCCTCGAGGTCGCCCTGCACATCGGTGACAACCAGGCGCGCGCGATCGCCCTGAAGCCCACCGACGGCCTCGTGCGCGGCATGACCGTGAAGGACACCGGCAGCCCCATCTCGGTGCCCGTCGGTGACGTCACGCTGGGCCACGTCTTCAACGTGAACGGCGTGCCGCTCGACCTCGCCGAGGGCGAGACCCTCGAGATCACCGAGCGCTGGCCGATCCACCGCCGGGCCCCTGCCTTCGACCAGCTCGAGAGCAAGACCTCGATGTTCGAGACCGGCATCAAGGTCATCGACCTGCTGACCCCGTACGTCCAGGGCGGCAAGATCGGCCTGTTCGGCGGCGCCGGCGTGGGCAAGACGGTGCTGATCCAGGAGATGATCCAGCGCGTCGCCCAGAACCACGGCGGTGTGTCGGTGTTCGCCGGGGTGGGGGAGCGCACCCGCGAGGGCAACGACCTCATCGCGGAGATGGAGGAGGCCGGCGTCTTCGACAAGACGGCGCTCGTCTTCGGCCAGATGGACGAGCCGCCGGGCACGCGCCTGCGCGTGGCGCTGAGCGCCCTGACGATGGCGGAGTACTTCCGCGACGTGCAGAACCAGGACGTGCTGCTCTTCATCGACAACATCTTCCGGTTCACGCAGGCCGGCTCGGAGGTCTCCACGCTGCTGGGCCGCATGCCCTCCGCGGTGGGCTACCAGCCGAACCTGGCCGACGAGATGGGCGTGCTGCAGGAGCGCATCACCTCCACCCGCGGCCACTCGATCACCTCTCTGCAGGCGATCTACGTCCCGGCCGACGACTACACGGACCCGGCGCCGGCGACGACGTTCGCGCACCTCGACGCGACCACTGAGCTCTCCCGCGAGATCGCCAGCCGCGGCCTGTACCCGGCCGTCGACCCGCTGACCTCGACGAGCCGCATCCTCGACCCGCGCTTCCTGGGCCGCGACCACTACGACACCGCGACCCGCGTGAAGCAGATCCTCCAGCGCAACAAGGAGCTGCAGGACATCATCGCGATCCTCGGCGTCGACGAGCTGTCCGAGGAGGACAAGGTCGTCGTCAACCGGGCCCGGCGCATCCAGCAGTTCCTCTCCCAGAACACGTACATGGCGGAGAAGTTCACCGGCGTCGAGGGCTCCACCGTCCCGCTGAAGGAGACCGTCGAGGCCTTCTCCATGATCGCCGACGGGAAGTACGACCACGTCGCCGAGCAGGCCTTCTTCAACGTCGGCGGCATCGACGACGTCGAGCGCAAGTGGGCAGCGATCAAGAAGGAGACCGGCGAGTGAGCCTGCAGGTCCAGGTCGTCTCCGCCGAGCGCGAGGTGTGGTCGGGCGAGGCCACCATGGTCATCGCCCGCACCCTCGACGGCGAGATCGGCGTCCTGACCGGTCACGCCCCCACCCTCGCGGTCCTGGCCGAGGGCCAGGTGCGGGTCGAGGCCGCCGATGGCGGTGTGGTGGCTGACGTCGACGGCGGGTTCCTGTCCGTCGAGCACGACGTCGTCCTCGTCGTCGCCGAGCGCGCCCGCGTGGGCGAGCGGGCGTCCAGCTGACGCCAGGGGTCCTCCTGCTCGACGCCGCGCTGGTCGTGGCGTCGGTGGTGGTGCTGCTCGGGCTCTGCCTGCTGGCGGTCGCCCTGCGACGCCGGACGCTGGCGTGCGCCCCGGGCAGCTTCGAGTGCGCGGTGCGCCGGCGGGACGACGCCTGGACCGTCGGCGTCGGTCGCTTCGGGAGCCGCGAGGTCCAGTGGTGGAGCGTGCTGTCCCTGGCGCCGGGCCCCCGGTCGACGTGGGCGCGCACCGACATCGACGTCGTCGGCCGGCGCGCTCCCGGTGCCGAGGAGGGCCTGGCGCTGCAGCCCGACGACGTCGTGCTCCGCTGCTCCCACCGCGGCGAGTGCCTGGAGCTGGGGATGAGCCCCGACGCGGCCACCGGCTTCACGTCCTGGCTCGAGGCGGCCCCTCCGGGGGCCGACGGGCACCCCGCGCTCTAGGCGGCTGCGAGGACGGCGCGGGCGGTGCTCGCGTCCTCGGGGAAGACCAGCACGCGCGGGCCGTCGGTGGTCGGTGCGAGCGTGGCGCGCAGCCCCGCGTCCTCGAGGCGCCGGCGCGCGACCTCCGCCTCGACGAACGTGCTCGGCTCGCTGACCACGACGAGCAGCCCGTACTGGTCGGAGCGACCCGGGCTCGCCCGGCGGGCGACCAGCGAGTGCCCCCGCGAGAAGGTCCACCGCAGGGCCAGCACGAGGACGAACAGCATCAGACCGGTCAGGGCGAACTCGAACCAGGCGTTCGACGCGCCGTCGACCATCTCGCCCACGGGGCCATGGTGCGCTCGTCGGGGGGCCCGTGACCAGCGGGGCGGGTCACGCAGCCCCGGACGGGCTCGCGGGTGGGCTCAGAACAGGCGCGAGTCGACGTCGTCGACGCCGCGCAGCGCGTCGTAGTCGAGCACCAGGCACCGGATGCCGCGGTCGGTGGCCAGCACCCGCGCCTGCGGGCGGATCTCCTGCGCCGCCAGGACCCCCTCGACCGGTGCGAGCAGCGGGTCGCGGTTGAGCAGCTGCAGGTAGCGGGTGAGCTGCTCGACGCCGTCGATCTCAGCGCGGCGCTTCACCTCCACCGCCACGGTGCCGCCGGCGGGGGAGCGCACCAGCAGGTCGACCGGGCCGATGGCCGTCGGGTACTCCCGGCGCACCAGCTGGTGGCCGGCGCCGAGCAGCTCGACCTGCTCGGACAGCAGCTTCTGCAGCTGCGCCTCCACACCGTCCTTCACCAGCCCCGGGTCGACCCCGAGGTCGTGCGCCGCGTCGTGCAGCACCTCGTGGACGGCGATGACGAGGCGGTCGTCGGTCTTCGCCGAGCGGACCGTCCAGACCTGCTCGGCACCCGCGGCGGCGTGGGCGCCGGTGGCGGGCTCGACGGCCAGGGCGCACGGCGGGCTCATCCAGTTCAGCGGCTTGTAGGATCCGCCGTCGGAGTGCACCAGCACGCTGCCGTCGGCCTTGACGAGGAGGAGCCGCGTCGCCAGCGGCAGGTGGGCCACCAGCCGACCCTCGTAGTCGACCGAGCAGCGGGCGATGACGAGGCGCACGACCGGCGAGGGTAGCCGAGCCCGCCGGGGGGCCTCGGCCACCGGCTCGGACGGGCGCTCGGTCGTGGCTCGGACGGGCGGCCCGGCGGACGGCCCCGATCATGGACGGGTGCCGCGGCGTCCTCGAACCACCAGCCACCGCCGGGCGCCCCTGACCGCCCCGGCGCCGCGCCCCGTCGGCTGGGCGAGCGCCGAGAGCGCCGACGACGGGGAGTGGCTGGTTCGCGCCGTGCCCGGGGCCGCCGCTGTCAAGGCGTACCGCTGCCCGGGCTGCGACCAGGTGATCCCCCCGGGCACCGCGCACGTGGTGGCGTGGCCCGCCGACGCCCCGCCCGGCGTCGGGCCGGCCGAGCGGCGCCACTGGCACCGCTCGTGCTGGCAGGCGCGCTCGCGCCGCCGGCCACGCTGAGCCTGCCGCGGGGCCGACGCGGCGAAGCCCCGCGCGAGGGGTCCGTCGTCGCTACCGTGGGTCCATGCTCGTGGCGTTCTCCGTGGCCCCCAGCGGCACCAGTGACCCGACGGGATCGGTGGCCGCGGCAGTGGCCGACGCGGTCCGCGTCGTCCGCGCGAGCGGGCTCCCGCACCGCACCGACGCGATGTTCACCACCATCGAGGGTGACTGGGACGCGTGCATGGACGTGGTGCGTCGCGCCTGCGAGGCGGTCGGAGCGCACGGCGACCGCGTCTCGCTCGTCCTGAAGGCCGACATCCGCGCCGGTCGCACGGGAGAGCTGCAGGCCAAGCTCGACCGGCTCGAGGCTGCCGTGGAGCGCGCCGAGGGCGAGCCCGGCCGCGGGCAGTGACCGGCGGGAGCCGGACGCGGCGCGGCCGGGGCGCCCTGGTCCTGGCCGTCGCCGCGGTGCTGCTGCTGGCCGCGGGTGCTGTGCTCGCGACGGCGGCCCGCCCCGTCCGGACGCTCACCGCCTCCACGCAGGCGTCCAGCACCGGCACCGCCCCCCTGCTCCTCGCCGCTCCCGCGCTGCTGCGCAGCCGCTCCGGGCCCGTCGTGGTGCGGGCCCGCGGCGACGGGACCGTCCTCGTGGCGGTGGGACGCGCCGACGACGTCGCCGCCTGGGCCCGGGGCGCCGCCACGACCACGGCGTCGCGCCTGCGGGGTGACGGCATCGCGACCACCACCGCCGCCGGTGACGCGCAGGTCCCCGACCCCGCGGGCAGCGACCTGTGGACCGACCAGGCCCGCGGCACCGGCAGCGCGGAGCTCACCGTCGACCCCGCCGACGTCGACGCCGCGGTGCTGGTCGCCTCCGACGGCAGCGGCCCGGCCCCGGGTGTCCTGCAGCTGTCCTGGACCGACCGGCCCGTCCCCCTGGCCGCGTGGGGGCTGCTGGGTGCGGGCGCCCTGCTCGGTGCGGTGGTCGTCGCAGGGCTCGGCGCGGGGCGGCGGGGTCGACGGGTGTGGAACCGGGCCGCGCCCGTCCCGGTCGTCATCGACCTGCGTGACGCTCCGCCCGGGGTGGCACCCGACACCGAGGCCCTCGACGATCCCGACGCCGACGACGCCGAGCTCGAGACCGCCGCGCTGCGCCGCCCGCGGGGCCGCCGCCGGAGCGAGCGGTGACCCGCGCCCGACGGGCGCTCGGCGCACGGCGGGAGGCGGTCGTCGCTGGCCTGGCCGCGTTGGCGGCCGCCGCGGTCCTGTCCGGCTGCACGGTGCCGGGGACGGCGTCCTCGTCGTCCGCGGAGCGCTCGTCGACGGCGGCTTCCGGTCCCGCACCCGCCGTCGACGCCGGGCAGGTGCACCGGATCCTCGCGTCCGTGGCCGCCACGTCCCCGGACGCCCTCGACGCGCGCCTCGACGGCGCCGAGCTCGAGGTGCGCCGTGCGGCGCTCGCCGTCCGCGCGGAGGTGCCCACCAGCCCCGAGCTCACCCCGCTGGCGGGGGAGGAGCTGCTCGCCGCGGTCCCGGCGGCCGGCACCTGGCCCCGCTGGTTCCTCACCGCCGTGCGTCCCAGCGCCGACGCCGTGCCGCAGGTGCTGGTGCTCGCCCAGGCGGGCCCGCGCGACCCCTACAAGGTGGTGGCGGCGGCGACGCTGCTGCCCGGCGCCGAGCTCCCGCAGGTCGTCGACGCAGGCGGCGTCGCCGAGGCGCTCGACCCCGCCGCCGCGGGACTGCTCACCACCCCCGCGCAGGCCGTGGCCGGGTACGCCGACGTGCTCGCGGACGGCGCTGACTCCTCGGCCGCTGCCACCACCGCCGACGACGCGTTCCGCACCCAGGTGGCCGCCGAGCAGGCCTCCGAGCGGGACGGCGTCTCGGAGTACGTCGAGTACACCGCCGCGCACACGCCGCGGCAGGGCGCGCTGTGGTCCCTGCGCACGAGCGACGGCGGCGCCCTCGTCATCGCCGTCCTCGACGGCGAGCGGACGTTCACCCCGCGCGGCGTGGGGGTGAGCCAGTCGCTGCCGGCCGACCTGGCGGTCCTGGCCGGCCGCGACAGCGCCCCGGACGGGCTCGACGTGCGCACCGCCGAGGTGGTGGTCCTCCACGTGCCGCCCGCCGGGGACGGCGGGAAGGTCTCCCTGGTCGCGGGCCAGCGCGGGACGACGGCCGTGCAGGTGCGCTGACCCCGCCACCGGCGCGCCGGGGGAGGATGGAGCCATGAGCACCCCAGCGAGCCAGCCGGGCCCTCGCCTCAACCTGCGCGGCGCCGTCGACCTCTCCGGCCTGGCCAACCGGCCCCAGCGCCCCGCCGGAGCCCCCGCGGGGCCCGGTGCCGGGCCGGCCGCCCCGCCGAGCGCCGGCCAGAGCCCCCCCGCCTCCCACGCGGGCCCCGACGGCGACGGCGGGACGACGGGGGCGGCCGCGCCCGGCACCTCCCGGGTCGTCGTGGACGTGACCGACGCCGAGTTCAGCTCCCTGGTGCAGCTGAGCGCCCAGGTGCCCGTGGTCATCGACCTGTGGGCCACCTGGTGCGGTCCCTGCACGCAGCTCTCCCCGGTGCTGGAGCGCCTCGCGGCGGAGTACGCCGGGGCGTTCCTGCTGGCCAAGGTCGACGTCGACGCGAACCCGCAGATCGCCTCCGCCTTCCAGGTCCAGTCGATCCCCGCGGTGGTCGCCGTCCTCGGCGGGCAGCCGCTGCCGCTGTTCCAGGGCGCCCTGCCCGAGCCCCAGGTGCGGCAGTGGATCGAGGAGCTGCTGCGCGTCGCCGAGGCGAACGGCGTCACCGGCCGGATCCCGGTCGACGACGACGCCGGTGCCGCCGGCGGTGACGAGGGCCCCGCCGAGCCCCCGGTGCCACCGCTGCACGCCGAGGCCCGCGACGCGATCACCCGCGGGGACCTGGACGCCGCCGCCGACGCCTACCAGCGGGCGCTCCTGGAGGCGCCTGCAGACCCCGAGGCGCGGGTCGGTCTGGCGAGCATCGGCCTGCGCCGGCGCACCCGCGGCCTGGACCCGTCAGCGGCGCGGGCCGCCGCGGACGCCGACCCCGCGGACCCGGAGGCGGGCCTGACCGCTGCCGACCTGGAGCTGGTCGCCGGAGACGCCGACGGCGCGTTCGCCCGCCTCGTCGCCCTCGTGCGGGTCACCTCCGGTGACGGCCGCGACCGCGTCCGCGCGCGCCTGGTGGAGCTGTTCGAGGTCGTCGGCACCGACGACCCCCGGGTGGCGGTCGCCCGCCGCTCCCTGGCGGCGGCCCTCTACTAGGACCGCCAGCAGCCCCGGCCCCCGCGTGGCGGGGACCGGGGCCGCTGCGTGCTGCCTCAGGCCCTCGGAGCCTCGGGCGCCTCGCCCCTGAGGAACTCCGGCGGCTCTGCGGCGGTGACCATCTCGTCCAGCACCGAGGCGTCCGTGTCGCGTGCCGACGCCTCGGTCACGTCGTCACCGGACTCCACGGCCGCGGCGCCACCGGCGCCGCCCTCGGCGGGCGGCCAGACCTCCGGCACGAACCACACCGCCCCCAGCGGGGGGATGCGCAGGTCGGCCGAGGCGGGCTGGCCCCAGTGCGGGCGCTCGCTGGAGGCCTCGACGCCGCCGCTGTTGGCGACGCCGGAGCCGCCGTAGCGCACGTCGTCGGTGTTGACGACCTCGTTCCAGCGGCCGCCGTCCGGCAGGCCGAGCCGGTAGCCCTCGTGCGGCACCCCGGCGAAGTTCACGGCGCACACCAGCGGGCGGTCCGGGCGGTCCCACCGCACGAACGAGAACGTGTCGTGGGAGGCGTCGTCGGCGCTCGATCCAGGCGAAGCCCGCCGGGTCGGTGTCGAGCTCCCACAGCGCCGGGGTCTCCCGGTAGACGCGGTTCAGGTCGCGCGACGAGCGGCGTGCACGCCCGGCGTGCAGCGGCTGGTCGAGCAGCCACCAGTCCAGGCTGCGCGCCTCCGACCACTCGGCCTCCTGGCCGAACTCCTGGCCCATGAAGAGCAGCTGCTTGCCCGGGTGCGCCCACATGAAGGCCAGGAAGGCCCGCAGCGTGGCGAGCTGCTGCCAGCGGTCACCGGGCATCTTGCGCAGCAGCGAGCCCTTGCCGTGCACGACCTCGTCGTGGCTGATCGGCAGCACGAAGTTCTCGGAGTACGCGTAGACCATCGAGAAGGTCATCTCGTCGTGGTGCCAGCGCCGGTTCATCGGGTCCTCGCCGAGGTAGCGCAGCGAGTCGTGCATCCAGCCCATGTTCCACTTCAGGCCGAACCCCAGGCCACCGGCGTCGGTGGGGCGGGTCACGCCCGGCCACGCCGTCGACTCCTCGGCGATCATGACGATGCCCGGCACCCGCTTGTACGCCGTGGCGTTGACCTCCTGCAGGAAGTCGATCGCCTCCAGGTGCTCGCGCCCGCCGAAGCGGTTGGGCATCCACTGGCCGGACTCGCCGGGAGTAGTCCAGGTAGAGCATCGAGGCCACGGCGTCGACCCGCAGGCCGTCGATGTGGAACTCCTGCAGCCAGTACACGGCGTTGGCCACGAGGAAGTTGCGGACCTCGGGACGGCCGAAGTCGAGCACGAGCGT
Source organism: uncultured Actinomycetota bacterium (assembly GCA_963781365.1). Classification (GTDB taxonomy): domain Bacteria; phylum Actinomycetota; class Actinomycetes; order Actinomycetales; family Quadrisphaeraceae; genus Quadrisphaera. The sequence goes on from CAWAFR010000012.1 coordinate 119,522, forward strand.
GCCCCAGTCCGGGTGCTCGCCCTTGCGCGGGTCCGGGTACTCGTACAGCGGCTCGCCGTCGAAGCGGGCCAGCGCGAACTCGTCCTTGGGGAAGTGCGCGGGCACCCAGTCGAGGATGACGCCGAGCCCCGCGCGGTGGAGCCGGTCGACGAGGTAGCGGAAGTCGTCCGGCGTGCCCAACCGGGACGTGGGGGCGTAGTAGCCGGTGACCTGGTAGCCCCAGGAGCCGCCGAAGGGGTGCTCCGCGACGGGCATCAGCTCGACGTGCGTGAAGCCGGCCGCGCCGACGTACTCGGCCAGCTGGTCGGCCGCCTCGCGGTAGGTCAGCCCCTGGCGCCAGGACCCGAGGTGGACCTCGTAGACGCTCATCGGCGACGAGGTGGCCTCCACGCCGGCGCGCGCGGCCAGCCACGCGTCGTCCTCCCAGGTGTAGCTCGACTCCGTGACCACGGACGCCGTCAGCGGCGGTACCTCGGTGGCCCGGGCCATCGGGTCGGCCTTCTCCACCCAGCCCCCGGACTGGGTGAGGATGCGGAACTTGTACCTCGTCCCGGCGACGACGCTGGGCAGGAAGAGCTCCCACACGCCGGACCCGCCGAGGGAGCGCATCGCGCTCTGGCGCCCGTCCCAGCCGTTCAGGTCCCCGATCACCTGGACCGCCCGCGCGTGCGGCGCCCAGACGGAGAAGGAGGTGCCCTCCACGTCGCCCATCCGCCCCGGCCATCGGCGCACGTGCGCCCCGAGGACCGTCCACAGCTCCTCGTGGCGGCCCTCGGAGATGAGGTGCAGGTCGAACGGGGTGACCGTGGGCAGGTAGCGGTACGGGTCGTCGGTGACCTGGGGCTCCCCGCCCGGCATCGTCACCTCGACGCGGTAGTCGGTGACGGTGCCGCCGGGCATCACGGCGGCCCACACGCCGTCCGAGAGGTGGGCGAAGGGGGTGCGCTCGCCCGCGGGTCCCAGCAGGACGACGGACTCGGCCAGCGGCCGCAGGGTCCGCACCGTGATGGTGCCGTCGGGGGCCTGGTGGGCACCGAGGACGTCGTGGGGGAAGGGGCTCTCGCCCCGAGCGACCTGCCGGAGGAGCTCGATGTCGACGCTCGCGGGGGCCGGGCTGGTGTCCATGACGCCACCCTGGCACGGGGCGCCACGACCTGCGACGGGACCTGCACCATGACCCGCGCCGATCTGCGTCGGCGCGCCGGCCCTCACCGTCGAGCGCCGGCGCGCGCTCTCAGTGACCTCCGTGCGCTCCGAGCTCCTGCTCGAGCATCGCGAGGTGGTGGGCGTGGCTCACCGCGCCGTCGCCGGCGGGGCTGGCCGCCAGCGCGGGCGTCAGCGCCGCAGCGACCGCGGTCGCCGCGGTGGTGAGCACGAGCAGCTGGACGACCGGGCGCACCAGCCGGGTGGAGCCGGCCCGCGTGGAGGCGTCCTCACCGCGGCGCGCGAGCACGGCGCCGGTGCCCGCGGCCAGGGACAGCACCGCGGCGGCGACGGCGGTCAGGCCCCCGCTGTGCCCCCCGGCCAGTGACGGCGCGCTCGCGAGCCACCCCGCGGCCCCCGCCGCGCAGAGCCCCGCGAAGGGCCGCGCCGCCGCCGAGGCGCCCGTCGCCGCGGCGACACCCGCCCAGACCAGCTGGCCGAGGACGAGGAGGAGCGCAGCGGCCGCTGCAGCGCCGCTCAGCGGGGTGGCACCGCCGCGCAGGGCCGCGCCGGCCTCGGCCAGGCCGGCCGCGGCGGCCCCCAGCGCGGCGGTCGCCGCGACCAGGCGCACCAGCCCGGGCCGGTCCAGGCCCCGGGCTGCGGCGTCGACAGGGGCGTCGACGGGGGCGCCGACGGGCGCGCCCGCGGTGGCGCTGGACGTCGCGGTCACGCCGCGGCGGGGACCCGGGTGGCGCGGTCGGCGGCGACCGCGGTGCCCAGGAGCACCAGCGCGCTGGCCAGGTGCAGGACGTTGTCGGCGCCGTTCAGGGCGAGGATGTTGACCGGGCTCGACGGCGAGGCGATGAACAGCCCCAGGACGCCCACCAGCAGGTACACCGCACCGATGGTGCCGTTCGTGGCGCGGGCGGCACCCAGGCGGCGCGAGGCGAGCACCAGGGCCGCGCCGATCGCCAGGTGGACGATGTTGTGGAGCGGGTTGACGTCGAACAGCAGCAGCGTCTTCCCGGCGGCCGGGTCGGCGAAGCCGCTGAACCCGGTGAGCACGAAGCCGGCGAGCCCGACGAGCAGGTAGACGACGCCGAAGACGAGCGCGACGAGGCCGTTGGCGCTGCGGCCGGTGGCGGTGGAGGCGTGGGACATGGTGTTCCCCCTTCGAGGTCCTGACCGGTGCGAGCGGCGGGAGCCGCTCTCGGTGGACGTTCGTCGGGGATGCCCCCGGGGACGGGGCAGCACGCCGCCCCGCCGCCCGGGTCACCCGTCTGCGCGCGCGCCGTCCCCCGCGAGGACGCGGTCGACGGCGGCCAGCGGCACGGCCACCCAGGTCGGGCGGTTGCGCACCTCGTAGACCACCTCGTAGAGCGCCTTGTCGAGCTCGAGCGCGCCGAGGACGGCGCCGGCGGCGAGCGGGTCGGACCCCGAGACGTCGGCGTACCCCGCGCAGAAGGCGACGCGGGCGGAGTGCGCCCAGGCGTCGGCGGCGCCTCGCGCGGCGTCGGCGTCGGGGCTCTCGGGGAGCCCGACCGTGCTCTGGCGGGCCGCGTAGTCGAACGAGCGGAGCATCCCCGCGACGTCGCGCAGCGGCAGGTCGGGCAGCGTGCGCTCCGCGAGCGGGCGCAGCGGCTCGCCCTCGAAGTCGAGCAGCACCCACCCGCGGCCGGGCACGTCGAGCACCTGGCCCAGGTGGTAGTCCCCGTGCACCCGCTGGAGCAGCCCGAGGGCGCTCGCGTCCAGGGACCGGGCCCCGGCGACGCGGGCGCGCAGGTCGTCCGCCCGCGGGCCCAGCACGTCGGCGGCGCCGAGGGCCCACTCGAGGCGGTCGCGCCAGCCCGCGGCGAGCCGCGCGGCGTCCTCATCGGTCGCGGCGCGGCTGGGCAGGTGCTCGGCCAGGGCCGCGTGCACGGCGGCGGTGGCCGCTCCCAGCGCCCGCGCCCGGTCGGCGAAGTCGGTCCCCGCCGCGACGGCGGACGTCGCCTCCCGCCACGCGTCCTGCGCCCCCGGCAGGAACTCCGAGGCCACGGCGAGGTCGCCGGCGACGAGCCCTCCCCGGCCGTCGGGCCACGAGCCCTCGACCCACCCGGCGAGCGCCGGGACCGCCACGACCCCCGTGCCGGTCAGCGCTCCCTGCACCTCCACGTCGGGGTTGCGGCCCGGGTGCAGCGTCCGGAACACCTTCACGATGACCGGAGCAGCGCCGTCGGGCTCGACGATGATCGAGGTGTTCGACTGCTCCCCGCGCAGCACCCGCGCGGGGGACCCGGGCGGCGGCGGCACGGCCCCCGCCGGGTGGTGGCCGTGCGCGGCGCCCCCGGCGCCGTCGGGCTCGCCCCGGGCGTCGAGGCCGGTGCCCTGCGCGGTGCCGGCGAGCAGCCCGAGCAGCGCGTCGACGTAGGCGGGGTCGTGGGGCCCGTCGTAGACGTGCCAGCCCGTCCCGTCGGGGTCGGTGAGGACCCCGAGGAGCGCGGCAGCGGCGCGGTCGCCCTCCAGGGGGGTGCGGCGGTGCACCAGCGGCACCTGCACGACGTCGGCGTGCGCCGTCGGGCCGGCGCCCGCGGCGGGCTCCACCCGCAGCACGTGGACGAGCACGCGGACGCCGTCGTCGTCCGGCTGGCCGTCCTGGGCGCCCCGCAGGTGGAGGCGGCCGAGCACCTCGGTGCGCGCCTCGCGCCCCTTGGCGGGGTACCAGCGCTGGTGCGGCACCCAGGGACCCAGCAGGTCGTGCAGGTGCGTGCCGGTGCGCGGGCCGAGCCGCTGCTCGTGGGTGGTGCCGTCGTGCTCGGTCACTTCCTGACCCCCAGCCAGTAGAAGTCGCGGGAGCCGAGCGTGAGCTGCACCGACTCGATCTCCGGGACGGACGGGAAGCGGGCGCCGCCGAACAGGTCGACCAGGTGCGCGTCGCCGAGCCCCGGGGTCTGCACGACGACGGCCTGCGGGTTCTGCGAGAGGTTCATGACGCACAGCACCGTCTCGGGGGCGTCGCCACCGATGCCCGGGGTGCCCGCGTCGAGCACCCGCAGGAACGCCAGCACGGCCTCGTTGTCGGTGGTCAGGGGCACGAACGAGCCCAGCCCGAAGACGGGGTGCGCCCGCCGCAGCGACAGCATCGCCCGCGTCCAGTGCAGCAGCGAGGACGGCGAGGCGAGCTGCGCCTCGACGTTGACGTGCTGGTAGTGGTGCGTCAGGGACTGCACCACCGGCAGGTACAGCTTGCCCGGGTCCGCCGCCGAGAAGCCGGCGTTGCGGTCGGGGTTCCACTGCATCGGCGTGCGCACCGCGTCGCGGTCGGCCAGCCAGATGTTGTCGCCCATCCCGATCTCGTCGCCGTAGTACAGGCACGGGCTGCCGGGCAGGACTGAGGAGCATGGCGCATGACCAGCTCGACCTCGGGGCGCGAGCCGTCCAGGAGCGTCGACAGCCTCCGCCGGATGCCGATGTTGGCGCGCATCCGCGGGTCGGGCGCGTACCAGCCGTACATGGCGGCGCGCTCCTCCGTCGTGACCATCTCGAGCGTCAGCTCGTCGTGGTTGCGCAGGAAGGTGCCCCACTGGCCCGCCGACGGGATGGCCGGGGTGTCGGCGAGGATGTCGAGGATCGGCGTCGCCCTCTGCTCGCGCATCGCGTAGTACAGGCGCGGCATCACCGGGAAGTGGAAGCACATGTGGCACTCCGGCTCCTCCTCGGTGCCGAAGTACTCCACCACGTCGCTGCGGCCACTGGTTCGCCTCGGCGAGCAGCACGCGCCCGGGGTACTCGTAGTCGACCACCGAGCGCAGCTGGCGCAGGAACTGGTGGGTCTTCGGGAGGTTCTCGCAGTTCGTGCCCTCCTCCTCGAAGAGGTAGGGGACGGCGTCGAGGCGGAACCCGTCGATGCCCAGGTCGAGCCAGAAGCGCACCGCGTCGAGCATCGCCTCGATGACGTCGGGGTTCTCGAAGTTCAGGTCGGGCTGGTGGCTGAAGAACCGGTGCCAGAAGAACTGGCGGCGCACCGGGTCGAACGTCCAGTTGGACGTCTCGGTGTCGACGAAGATGATCCGCGCGTCGGAGTACCGCTCGTCGGTGTCGCTCCAGACGTAGAAGTCGCCGTAGGGGCCGTCCGGGTCGGCCCGCGACGCCTGGAACCACGGGTGCTGGTCGCTGGTGTGGTTCATCACCAGGTCGATGATGACGCGCAGTCCGCGCGCGTGCGCCTGGCTGACCAGCTCGGTGAAGTCGGGCAGCGTGCCGAACTCCGGCAGCACCGCGCTGGTAGTCGGAGATGTCGTACCCGCCGTCGCGCAGCGGCGAGGCGTAGAACGGCGGCAGCCACAGGCAGTCGACGCCGAGCCACTGCAGGTAGTCGAGCTTGCCGAGAGGCCGGTGAAGTCGCCCGCGCCGGAGCCGTTGGAGTCGGCGAAGGCCCGGACGAGCACCTCGTAGAAGACGGCCCGCTTGTACCAGCTGGGGTCGTGTCGGAGCCCCGGGGAGGTGAGGTTCAGCCCCTGCACGCCGTCAGGCCTCCTGCTCGCCGGCGCGGCTGACGCTGACCACGTGGAAGGGCGTGGTGGCCGGGCCGAGCTTCACGTACGTGTGCTCCCACCACGTCCACGACTCACCCGTGATGACGTCGTGCACCGCGATCGGGTCCCAGGCGGCCAGCCCGAAGCGCGGGCATGTCCAGGTGGACGATGGTCTCGCGGGTGCGCGTGCGGGTCGAGGTTGACGACCACCAGCACGGCGTCCTCCGCGCCGGTCGGGGACTGCTCGGCCGGGACCCGGCGGGAGTAGGCGAGCACGCTGTCGTCGTCGGCGGTGTGGAAGACCAGCCCGCGCAGCCGCTGCAGGGCCGGGTGGTGGTGGCGCGCGAAGTTGAGCTCGGCGAGCAGGGGCGCCAGGGAGCGTGCCCGCCGCCGCGGCGCCGGCCCAGTCGCGCGTGCTTGATACTCGTACTTCTCGTTGTCGATCTGCTCCTCGGCACCCGGCCGCGCGACGTTCTCCACCAGCTCGTACCCGGAGTAGATGCCCTAGGTCGGCACCGCCGTCGCGGCGATGACGGCGCGCAGCGCGAACGCCGCGGGGCCGCCGTACTGCATGTACGGGCGTGAGGATGTCGTGCGTGGTGGGCCAGAAGCTGGGCCGCAGGTAGTCGGCGGTGCCGCCGCGGTCGGCGTCACCGGGGCCGGGCTCGTCGGCCCCCGTGGTGAGCTCGGTGAGGTACTCGGTGAGCTCCTCGCCGGGTGTTGCGCCAGGCGTAGTAGGTGTAGCGACTGGGGAAGCCGACCTTCGCCAGCGTGCGCATCATCGCCGGCCGGGTGAAGGCCTCGGCCAGGAAGAGGACGTCGGGGTCGACCTCGCGCACCTCGGCGATCAGCCACTCCCAGAACTCGACCGACTTGGTGTGGGGGTTGTCGACGCGGAACAGCGTCACCCCGTGCGAGACCCACAGCAGCACGATGCGGAGCACCTCGGCGTAGATGCCCTCGGGGTCGTCGTCGAAGTTGACGGGGTAGATGTCCTGGTACTTCTTCGGCGGGTTCTCCGCGTAGGCGATCGACCCGTCCGCGCGGCGTGGTGAACCACTCCGGGTGCTCGCGCGACCCACGGGTGGTCGGGGGAGGCACTGCAGGGCGATGTCGAGGGCCACCTCCAGCCCCAGCTCGTGGGCGTGCGCGACGAAGGCGTCGAAGTCCTCGAAGGTGCCGAGCTCGGGGTGGATGGCGTCGTGCCCGCCGGCCTCGGAGCCGATGCCGTAGGGCGAGCCCGGGTCTCCCGGCTCGGGGTCGAGGGTGTTGTTGCGGCCCTTGCGGTTGGTCGAGCCGATCGGGTGGATCGGCGTCAGGTAGATGACGTCGAAGCCCATGGCGGCGATTCGCGCGGTCGACGGCGGTCGGTCGCGGTGCGCAGCGTGCCGCGTGCCAGGCGCCGTGACTCGTCGCGCCAGGCGCCCTCCGAGCGCGGGAAGACCTCGTACCAGGCGCCGCACAGCGCCCGCTCGCGCTCGACCCGCAGCTGCTGCACCGGGCCGGGGGTGACCATGTCGCGCAGCGGGTGGGCGGCGAGCACGTCGTGCACCTCGGGGGCGGTGCCGGCGGCCAGGCGGGCCTGCGGCGGGCCGGCTGGTGTCGCGCAGCCCCCACGCGCCGCCGTGCAGCGCGGAGACCGCCTGCTCCGGGAGGCCCTCGCGCGCCGCCGCCCGCTCCAGCAGCAGGGCGCCCTCCAGGAGCATGAGCTCGACGTCGACGCCCGCCGCGGACCTTGATGGTCGCGTCGTGCTCCCAGGTGCCGTAGGGGTCGCTCCAGCCCTCCACGCGGAAGGTCCAGTCACCCGCGGGTCGGGCATGACCCAGCGCCTCCCACCGGTCCGTGCCGGGGGCGAGCGGCGCCATCGTCACCGCTGGCGCGCCGGCGCCGTCGGGGCGGACCAGCACGGCGGTGGCGTCCACGGCGTCGTGGCCCTCGCGGAAGACGGTCGCGCGCACCGGGACGGCCTCGCCCACGACGGCCTTGGCGGGCCACCGGCCGCCGTCGACCACGGGCGACGTCGAGCACCGGGATGCGGCCGACCTGGTGTGCGAGCCGACGGGGATCCGGCGCGCCGAGCCCGGCTGCCGGAGCCGGGCCGTCGCGCCGGTGGCCGTCGCCGGCCGGGACGGGGGGCGGCCTCGCGGTGCGGCCGCTCGCTCGCTGCGGTGCGTCCGGGGTCGACGGCTGGCCTGTCGCGGCCGCAGCGTGCGACCCTCGCGCGAGGTCCCGCGTCGCGGGCACGCATGTGACACCTCGAGGCCCCAGGTCCTGCGACCACGAGTGCGCGTTCCGGCGGCCGTAAGGTTCGGCGCCCGTGAGAGCCATCCGACGATTCACCGTCCGCACCGTCCTGCCCGCGCCGCTCGCGCCCCTCGGCGAGCTGGCCACCAACCTGCGGTGGTCCTGGCACGCCCCGACCCGGGACCTGTTCGCCAGCCTGGACCCGCGAGCGCTGGGCGGCCGTGCGCCACGACCCCGTCGCGCTGCTCGGGGCGCTGTCGCCGGAGCGACCTGGCGGAGCTCGCCGCCGACCGCGGCTTCGTCAGCCGTCGCGCGGCGCCGGGGCCGACCTGCGAGCAGTACCTGACCGAGACCGCGCTGGTACCAGAGCCTCGCCACGGCGGGCGGCCCGCCGGCCATCGCGTACTTCTCGCCCGAGTTCGGCATCACCTCGGTGCTGCCGCAGTACTCCGGCGGCCTCGGCATCCTCGCCGGCGACCACCTCAAGGCGGCCTCCGACCTCGGCGTGCCGATCGTCGGCGTCGGGCCTGCTGTACAAGAGCCGGCTACTTCAAGCAGTCGCTTACCCGGGACGGCTGGCAGACGGAGACCTACCCCGTCCCGACCCCGACGGGCTGCCGCTGACGCTGCTGCGCGAGGCCGACGGGACGCCCGTGCCAGGTCGTGGTGCCGCTGCCCGGCGGGCGCACCCTGCTGGCCCACGTGTGGCGGGCGAGGTCGGGCCGCGTGCCGCTGCTGCTGCTCGACTCCGACGTCGCCGGCAACGACGAGGCCGCCCGCGAGCGTCACCGACCGCCTCTACGGCGGCGGCGGTGAGCACCGGCTGCAGCAGGAGATGCTGCTCGGCATCGGCGGCGTGCGGGCGCTGCGCGCTGTGGTCGCGCCTGTCCGGCGCCCCGGCGCCGGAGGTCTACCACACCAACGAGGGCCACGCCGGGTTCCTCGGCCTGGAGCGCATCCGCGAGCTCGTCGCCGACGAGGGGCTGGCGTTCGACGAGGCGCTCGAGGCGGTCCGCGCCGCCACCGTCTTCACCACGCACACCCCGGTCCCGGCCGGGCATCGACCGGTTCGGCCGCGACGCAGGTCGCGCAGCTACTTCGGCGGCCGGCCGCCTCGGCGCCGGGGTGCCGCGTCGACCGCGTCCTGCGCGCTCGGCGCCGAGGACTACGCCGGCGGCGACGCCGGCGTGTTCAACATGGCGGTGATGGGCCTGCGGCTCGCGCAGCGCGCCAACGGCGTCTCGCAGCTGCACGGCGAGGTCAGCCGCGGCATGTTCGACGGGCTGTGGCCGGGCTTCGACGCCGCCGAGGTGCCGATCACCTCGATCACCAACGGCGTCCACGCCCCCACCTGGGTGGACCGCCGCGTGGTCGAGCTCGCTGAGCGGCACGTCGGCGGCGGGCGACGACGCGGCGCGCAGGCTGGGAGGACGTCGAGCCGGTGCCCGGACGGCCGAGCTCTGGGCCGTGCGCGCGCCAGCTGCGCGCGCAGCTCGTCGCACGACGCGCGCCGCCGCGTGCGGGCGTCCTGGCTCGAGCGCGGCGCGACCCCGGCGGAGCTCGGCTGGGTCGACGACGTCCTCGACCCCGACGTGCTGACCATCGGGTTCGCCCGGCGCGTGCCGACCTACAAGCGCCTGACGCTCATGCTGCGCGACCCGCGAGCGGCTGCGGGCGCTGCTGCTGCACCCCGACGCGGCCGGTGCAGCTGGTCATCGCCGGCAAGTCGCACCCCGCCGACGACAGCGGCAAGCGGCTCATCCAGCAGATCGTGAAGTTCGCCGACGACCCGGCGGTGCGCCACCGCATCGTGTTCCTGCCGAACTACGACATCGCGCATGGCGCAGACCCTGTACCCGGGCTGCGACGTCTGGCTGAACAACCCGCTGCGCCCGCTGGAGGCGTGCGGCACCTCGGGCATGAAGTCGGCGCTCAACGGCGGCCTCAACCTCTCGATCCTCGACGGCTGGTGGGACGAGTGGTTCGACGGCGAGAACGGCTGGGCGATCCCGACCGCCGACGGCGTCGAGGACCCCGACCGCCGCGACGACCTCGAGGCGGCGGCGCTGTACGACCTGATCGAGAGGCGGTGGCGCCGCGCTTCTACGACCGCGACGGGGACGGGCTGCCCGCCCGCTGGCTGGAGATGGTGCGTCACACCCTGGCGCACGCTCGGCCCGAAGGTGCTGGCGACGCGCATGGTGCAGGACTACGTCGAGCAGCTCTACGTGCCCGCCGCCGACGAGCGGCCGGCGCGCTGGACGGCGGCGCCTTCGCCGGCGCCCGCGAGCTGGCGGCGTGGAAGTCGCAGGGTGCGTCGCCGCCTGGTCCGGCGTGCGCGTCGACCACGTCGAGTCCGAGGGCGTGGGGGACACCCCGGAGGTCGGCGACGAGCGTCCACGTGTCGCGCGTTCGTCTCCCTCGGCGAGCTCGTCGCCGGAGGACGTGGTCGTGCAGGTCGTGCACGGGCGCGGTCGACGAGGACGACGAGCTCGCCGAGCACCGCCGCCGGCTGGCCCTGGCGTCGAGGAGCTACGAGGGTGGCCGGCACCTGTTCACCGGCGACCTGCTGCTGCGCCGCACCGGCGCCGTTCGGCTACACCGTGCGGGTGCTGCCGCAGCACGACGCCCAGGCCAGCGCGACGGAGACCGCGCTGGTCACCAACGCCTGAGGCGCCCCCGCTGAGCGGCACCACCAGCTCCACCTCGCCGGCGGGGATCGAGGTCCGGGGCCTGCGGCGCACCTACGGGAGCGCCGCGGGCCCCGGCCGTCGTGCGCACGGTGGCGCACGGGCCGTCCGGAGGGGGCCGGTCCACGCCCTCGACGGGCTCGACCTCGACGTCGCCGCCGGCAGCTTCACCAGCGTCATCGGGCCCAGCGGATGCGGGAAGTCGACCCTGCTGCGCGCCATCGCCGGCCTCGAGGAGCCCGACGCGGGGACGGTCACCGTCTGCGGCAGGCCCCCCGCGCAGGCCGCCGCCGACAAGCAGGTGGGGCTGGTGCCGCAGACCCCCGCGCTCCTGCCGTGGTTGACGGTCCGGGCCAACGCCGCGCTGCCGCAGCGGGTCAACCGCGCCGCCGACCGCCGTCGTCCCGCCGCCGCACCCGGCCCCGCCGACGTCGCCGACGTGCTCCGCGAGGTGGGCCTGGGGGCCGTCCTCGACGCCTACCCGCACGAGCTGTCCGGCGGCATGCAGCAGCGGGTGGCCCTGGCCCGCGCCGTCGCGATGCGCCCCGGGGTGCTGCTGCTCGACGAGCCGTTCTCCGCCGTCGACGAGATCACCCGCGAGGCGCTGCGCCGCCAGCTGCTCGCGCTGTGGGAGCACGTGCGCACCACCGTGCTCTTCGTGACGCACTCCGTGCGCGAGGCGGTGCTGCTGTCCGACGTCGTCGTGGTCATGGCCGGTCCGCCGGGGCGGGTGGTCGACGTCGTCGACGTCGGCCTCGCCCGGCCCCGCGCCGCGCTGCTCGCCGACGGCCGCCAGGAGCCGGCGCTGCACGCCGTCGAGGACCGGCTGCGCGGGCAGCTCGCCGCCGCCTGGGCCGAGACGCACGGCGAGGTGCTGTGACGCGGCGGGCCGGGCGCGCGTGGTGGCACCCGGCGACCTGGCTTCCCGCCGTCGTGGCGCTCCTCGCGGTCGCGGTCCTCTGGCAGCTGGTCGCGTCCGCGCTCGTCGACCGCGGGCAGACCTACCTGCTGCCCCTGCCCGCCGACGTGGTCGGTGAGCTCACCGGCTCCTCGGGCACTTACCTCTCCGACGCCTGGACGACGCTGTCGACAGCGCTGCTCGGCGTCGCCGCCGGTGGTGCGCTCGCGGTGCTGCTCGCCGTCGTCCTGTCCGAGGTCCCCCTGCTGGCGCGGGCGGTGCTGCCGCTCGCCGTCGTGCTCAACACCACGCCGGTGGTCGCGCTCGCGCCCGCGCTCGTGGTGGCGTTCGGCTTCGGGCGGACCCCGAAGGTCATCGTCACGGCCGTCGTCGTGTTCTTCCCGGTGCTGGTCACGGTGCTGTCCGGGCTGCGCACCGCCCCGCCGGACGCGCTCGCGGTGCTCCGGTCGCTGCGCGCCTCCCGGCTCGAGGTGCTCTGGCGCCTGCGGCTGCCCGCAGCGCTGCCGTCCCTGTTCACGGCGCTGCGGGTGGTGCTGCCGCTGTCGGTGGTCGGAGCCGTGGTGGCGGAGTTCGTGGCGGCGGGCTCGTCGTCGGGGCTCGGGACGCTCATCACGACGTCGGCGGCGAGCTACCGGCTCGCCCCGGTGTACGCGGCGATCCTCGTGCTGGCCGCGATGGGCGTGCTGCTGCTCGGCGCCGTCGTGGCCGTCGAGCGCCGGGTGCTGCGCCGCTTCGCCCCCGGCCGCCGCTGACGAGCGTCGCGGCTGCGCACGTCGAGGGCGTCCTGAGCGGCAGGACGCCCCTGACCTGCGCACCGGTGGGCGCGTCGCTCAGGACCAGCCGGCGGTCCTCACGACGTGGGCGGCCACGGAGCTCCCGGGTGGCGGGACTGCATGATCACCGGGGGAGGGGTGGGGAAGGGAGGGCTGCGGGCACCGGACCGGCCCGCGAGCACCGATCATGGTGGGGTGACCCCGCTCCGACGCCGCGCGCCGCTCGCGGCCCTCGCCGCCGCCGTCCTCCTGCTCGCCGCCTGCTCCAGCAGCACCGCTCCGGCCGGCGGTGGCACCTCCGCGTCGGCCTCGGGCACCGGCGTCGTCGACGCCGCGCGCTGCCAGGAGAACCGCGACGCCGGCACCGTCGTCTACCTCACCGGGTACCAGTACCAGGCCTCGACGACCATCCTCGAGGCCGTGGCCGCCGCGAAGATGGGCTTCTTCGACGACGTCTGCCTCGACGTGCAGCTGCAGCCGGGCACCGGTGACACCGCGCAGGGCGCCCAGCTCACGGCCGCGGGCAGGGCCCAGCTGTCGGGGGTGGGCAGCGCGGCGGAGGTGATGCAGGCGGTGGCCGGGGGCGCCGACGTCGTCGGCGTCGCCACCTTCGGGCACGTGCCGATCGCCACCCTCATGACCGAGCCCAGCATCACCGACCTGAAGCAGCTCGACGGCACGACGCTCGGCCAGAAGGGCAGCCTGCCGGCGCCGCTGCAGGCGATGCTCGTCGACGCCGGCGTCGATGTCGCCTCATCACCCAGGTCAAGGTCGGCTACGACCCCACGGTGCTCGTGCGCGGGCAGGTGCAGTCGCTGACCGGGTACAAGTCCAACGAGCCGCTGACCCTCGCCGCCGCCGGTGACCGCGTGACCCAGTGGAACCCGGAGGACTACGGCGTCGTCGGCTCCTTCGCGCAGGTGATCGCGAACCCCGCGTTCGCGAAGGCCCACCCCACCGCGGTCCAGGACTTCCTGCGCGCCCTGCTGCACGCCCACCAGGTCTGCCAGGACCAGCTGCAGCAGTGCGTGCAGGACGCCGCGGCGCTGTCCGGCAGCGACTTCGACGTGGCGCACAACGAGCAGGTGTTCCAGACGGAGTCAGCTCTCGTGGCGAGCTCCACCCCCTCCGGGCAGCCCGTCGGGTACGTCGACGACGCGGCGCTGCAGGCGGAGGGGCAGGTCCTGGTCGCCTCGGGACAGCTGGACGCCGTCCCCGACCTCGCCTCGGCCTTCGACGACTCCTACCTGCGCGCGGTGGTCGGCGACGACGGCGCCGTCGTCTGGCCCGCGGCCGGCTCCTCGGCGTCGACATCGGCGTCGGCCTCCGCGTCGGCCTCGGCGGGGTAGGGCCGGTACAGCCGCACCGACAGGGCGCTGACCGGGATCTTCGTCCCGACGACGTCGAGCTCCCCCTCGGTGCCCGCGGGGTAGCGCTCCACGGCGCTGTCCCACAGCAGCCGGAACCCCCGCACGCCCGGCTGGGGCGGCAGCACGACCTCGCCGTCGTCGAGGTCGCCCACCAGGACCATCAGCAGGTCGTCGCCGCCGGTCTGGCTCGCGTCGAGGTGCACCTGCACGGTGCGGTTCTGCGGGTCCTGCCAGTCCTCGGGGTCCATGGGGCCGCCCTCGGAGTCCCACCAGAGCAGGGCCGCAGCCCCCGGCTGCAGCGGCGAGCGCGCCCACCGGGGCGGCTGCTCGGCGCGCAGCACCGGGTGCGCCGCCCGCAGCGCCAGCAGCTGCCGGGTGCTCGCCAGCAGGTCCTCCTGCCAGGGCGCCAGGTGCCAGTCGACCCACGAGGTCGCGTCGTCGAGGCAGTAGGGGTTGTTGTTGCCGCCCTGCGTGCGTCCCAGCTCGTCACCGGCCGTGATCATGGGGACGCCCGCCGAGAGCACCAGCGTGGCCAGCAGGTTGCGCATCGAGCGGCGCCGCAGCGAGGCGACCATGAGCTCGTCGGGGTCGAGCGCGGCAGCCTCGTCCGCCAGGTCCGCGGCCGGCCCGGCCGCCGTGCCGCCGCCGCCCGGCCAGCCCTCCATGCCGTGGTTCCAGGAGCGGTTGCCGTCCGTGCCGTCGCGCCCGTCCTCGCCGTTGGCGGCGTTGTGCTTGTGGTCGAAGGCGCAGGCGTCGGCGAGCGTGAAGCCGTCGTGGGCGGTGACGAAGCTGACCGAGGCCATCGGGCCGCGCATCCCCGGGCCGCCGCCGAAGAGGTCCGCCGAGCCGGTCAGGCGCAGGGCCAGCTCTCCCAGGCCGCTGCCGGTGGGCTCCCCGCGGGAGGCCCGGCCGGGCACCGCCAGCCAGAACTCGCGCGCGCCGTCGCGGAACCTGTCGTTCCACTCCGCGAAGGGCACCGGGAAGTCTCCGGTGCGCCACCCGTCACGGCCCAGGTCCCACGGCTCGGCGACGAGCTTGGTGTCGGCGAGCACCGGGTCGGCGCCCATCGCCAGGAGCAGCGGCGCGTCGGGCCGGTAGGCGCCGTCGAGCCCGCGGCCCAGCGTCGGCGCGAGGTCGAAGCGGAACCCGTCGACGCCGAACGCCGTCACCCAGTGCCGCAGCGAGTCCATCGCCAGCTGCACGCAGCGCGGCCTGCCGAAGTCGAGGCTGTTGCCGCACCCGGTGCTGTCGACGTCGCGCCCGCCGTCGAGGCGGTAGTACCCGGCGGCGTCGAGCCCCCGCAGCGACAGCGTCGGCCCGTCGCCGGCGGCGCCCTCGCAGGAGTGGTTGTAGACCACGTCGAGGAGCACCTCCAGGCCCGCGGCGTGCAGCGCGGCGACGGCGTCGTGCACCTCCGCGAGCACGGCGGCCGGGCCCGCGGCCCGTGCGGCGGCGGTCGCGTAGCGCGGCTCGGGAGCGAACCAGCTCAGCGTGCTGTAGCCCCAGTAGTTGGGCTGCCCGCGGCGCGCCAGGGGCACCTCGGTGGCGATCGCCTGCACCGGCAGCAGCTCCACCGCCGTCACGCCGAGGCCGACGAGGTGCTCGACGACGGCGGGGTGCGCCAGCCCGGCCCAGGTGCCGCGCAGCTCCTCGGGCACGCCGGGGTGCCGCATCGTCAGGCCGCGCAGGTGCGCCTCGTAGACGACCGTCCGCGACCACGGCGTGCGGGGGCGGGCCGCGGGGTCGGCGACCGGCGCCTCCACGACCACGCCGTGCGGGACGCGAGCGGCGCTGTCGAGCCCGCTCGGCCGCGCGTCACCTCCGGCGGCAGCCACTGCGGCCCCCGGACGGCGTGGGAGAAGACCTCCGGCCCCCAGCGCAGCTCGCCCCCCAGCGCCCGGGCGTACGGGTCGAGCAGCAGCTTCGAGGGGTCGTGGCGGTGGCCGGCCCCCCGGGTCCCACGGCCCCTCGACGCGCAGCCCGTAGCGCTGCCCCGCGGTGACGCCGGGCAGGTCGCCGGTCCACAGGCCGCCGGGACGGCGGGACAGCGGGACCCGCCGCTCCCGCCAGCCGCCGTCGGAGCCCTCCGCCCCCTCCGCGGGGTCGAGGAGGCAGACCCAGACGGCGTCGGCGCTGCCGGCGGCGACCGCGGCGGTGGCGCCGCCCGCGCGCAGGTGGACGCCGAGGGGCTGGGCCGGCTGCGACGACGGCGCGGGCGGCGATGCGGAGGACTGCACGGGATCACCCTGCCCCAGCCGCCCGACCGTCCGACGACAGCCCGGCGCACCAGGGCGGACGTACCCTCGTCCCGTGACGCCAGCAGCTCCCTCCAGCAGCGCGCCGGCCCCGACCACCCGGACGGCGTACCTCGACCACGCCGCCGACGCCCCCGTGCTCCCCGCGGCCGCCGAGGCGATGCTCGCCGAGCCACCCGCACCGGGAACGCCTCGGCGCTGCACACCTCCGGGCGCTCCGCGCGCCGCGTGGTGGAGGAGGCCCGCGAGGAGCTCGCGGCGGCGCTCGGCGCCCGCCCCGGCGAGGTCGTGCTGACCGGCGGTGGCACGGAGGCCGACAACCTCGCCGTCAAGGGCCTGTACTGGGCCCGCCGCGCCGCCGACCCCCGCCGCGTGCGCGTGCTGGTCTCCGCGGTCGAGCACCACGGCGTCCTCGACCCCGCGCACTGGCTGGGCGAGCACCAGGGCGCCGTCGTGGAGGAGCTGCCGGTCGACGGCGAGGGGCGGCTCCGCCTCGACGCCCTCGCGGCGTCCCTGGAGCGCGACCCCGTCTCCGTCGCCCTGGTCAGCGTGATGTGGGCCAACAACGAGGTGGGCACCGTCCAGCCGCTGCGCGAGGTGGTCGACCTCGCGGCGGCCCACGGCGTCCCGGTGCACTCCGACGCCGTCCAGGCCGTGGGGCAGGTGCCGGTCGACTTCGCGGCCTCCGGCCTGGCCGCGCTGTCCCTGACGGGGCACAAGCTCGGCGGCCCCGTCGGGGTCGGCGCCCTGCTGGTGCGCCGCGGCACCGTCCTGGTGCCCGTCCTGCACGGCGGCGGGCAGGAGGCCGGCATCCGCTCCGGCAGCGTCGACGCCGCCGCCGCCCGGGCGCTCGCGGTCGCGACGACGGCGGCGGTGGCCACCCTCGACGAGCGCGCCGTCGTCCTGTCCCGCCTCCGCGACGAGCTGGAGGCCGCGGTGCTCGACGCCGTGCCGGGAGCCGTCGTGCGCGGGCCCGCCTCCGCCGCCGACCGGCTGCCCGGGCTGCTCCACGTGACCGTGCCCGGCGCCGAGGGCGACGCCCTGCTCTACCTGCTCGACGCCCGCGGCGTGGAGTGCTCCACCGGCTCGGCGTGCACCGCCGGGGTGCCCCAGCCCAGCCACGTGCTGCGCGCCATGGGCCTGAGCGACGACGAGGCGCAGGGGGCGCTGCGCTTCAGCCTCGGGCGCACCTCGACGCCCGCCGACGTGGCCCTGGTCGCCGAGGTGATCGGCGCTGTCGTGGAGCGGGCGCGGACGGCCGGTCTGGCCCTGAGCGCCTCGTGAGGGTGCTGTGAGGGTCCTGGCCGCGATGTCCGGGGGCGTCGACTCCGCCGTCGCCGCCGCCCGCGCCGTCGACGCCGGGCACGACGTCGTCGGCGTCCACCTCGCGCTGGCGAGCAGCACCCCCAGCACGACGGGCGGGCGCGCGCGGGGCTGCTGCACCGCCGAGGACGCGCGGGACGCGCGGCGCGCCGCCGACGTCATCGGCGTCCCCTTCTACGTCTGGGACCTCTCGGAGCGCTTCGGGCGCGACGTGGTGGACGACTTCGTCGCCGAGTACGCCGCCGGTCGCACCCCCAACCCCTGCGTGCGGTGCAACCAGCGGGTGAAGTTCGCCGCGCTGGCCGACCGGGCCCTCGCGCTGGGCTTCGACGCCGTCGCCACGGGCCACTACGCGCGCCTCGTCGACGCCCCCGGCCCCGACGGCGCCCCGCGCCGCGAGCTGCACCGCTCCCACGACGCGGCCAAGGACCAGTCCTACGTGCTCGCGCGTGCTGCCGCCGGCGCGGCTGGCGCACGGCGCTGTTCCCGCTCGGCGGCGCCACCGGCAAGCACGAGGTCCGCGAGGAGGCGGCGGCGCGCGGGCTCGCGCTCGCCGACAAGCCCGACAGCACCGACATCTGCTTCGTCCCCGACGGCGACACCCGCGCCTGGCTCGGCGCGCGGCTCACCGGGCCGGGCTCGGCGGCCGGCGACGTCGTCGACGCCGCGGGCCGCGTGCTCGGCTCCCACGACGGCGCCGCGGGCCACACCGTCGGCCAGCGGCGCGGGCTGCGGCTCGGGACGCCCGCCGCCGACGGGAAGCCGCGCTACGTGCTGTCGGTGTCGGTGGCCGAGCGCCGCGTGGTGGTGGGCCCGGCGGAGGACCTGGACGTCGACGTCCTGACCGCCGACGGCGCCGTCTGGTGCGGCCCGGCCCCCGCCGTCGGCGACCGGCTCGGCGCCCAGGTGCGGGCCCACGGCCGGGAGCTGGCGTGCGCGGTGGAGGTCGTCGACGGCGGCGACGGCGGCGACGGGGTGCGGGTGCGCCTGGAGCAGCCGGCGCGCGGTGTCGCCCCCGGCCAGCTGCTGGCCCTGTACGACGGCACCCGGGTGGTCGGCTCCGCGACGCTGAGCAGCGCGACGGCGGGCGCGCGCGCCCACCCGGCGCTCGCGGGCGGAGGAGCTGGCCCCACGCTGGGCGCATGAGCGACCGCCCCCGAGCCACCGCGACCGGGGCCTGGCCCGGGGAGCACCCGCTGGAGGCCGCCCGCGCCGTGATGGGCGAGCTCGCCGGGGCCGGAGCGCAGGGCGAGGGCGGCGCCGGGCTGCCCTTCGCCCCCGAGCTCCCCGCGCGGGGTCCGGGCTCGGACCCGACCGGGCGCACCGCGGCGCTGCTCGTCGACATGCCGGTCGACCTGCAGCCGGTGGGCTGGCGCCTGGTCGACCACCCCGGCCGCGACGCCCAGCGCGCCGCCTCTCACCGCGCCGCCGACCTGGACGCCCTCGCCGAGGCCGCCGACGGTTACACCGGCCCGCTGAAGCTGCAGGTCGTGGGCCCCTGGACGCTCGCGTCGATGGTGTGGCTGTCGCGCGGAGAGCGGGTCGCCGTCGACGAGGGAGCCACCCGCGACCTGCACGCCTCCCTGGTCGAGGGTGCGCTGCGGCACACCGCCGACGTGCGGCGGCTCGTGCCGGGCGCCGAGCTGCTCGTCCAGGTCGACGAGCCGAGCCTGCCCGCGGCGCTGGCGGGGCGGCTGCCCACCGCCAGCGGCTGGGGGCGGGTGCGCGCCGTCGACGCCCAGCGCGCCCGGGACGGGCTGCGCGACCTCACCGGGGCCCTGCGCGCCGCCGGGCACCGGACGGCGCTGCGCTGCGCGGCCCCGGACGCGCCCTGGCCGCTGCTGAGGACCGCCGGCGCCGACGTCCTGATCGCCTCGGCGCCGCCCTCGCGCCCGCTGACCGGAGGCGCCTGGGAGGAGCTCGCCACGGCCCTGGAGTCCGGCCACGAGCTCCACCTCGGGGTGCTCGACGTCCCCGCGCTGGCGGCGACGGCGGTCGACCAGGACGGCGGGCTGCCGTCGGTGGGGGCGCTCGTCGACGCCGTCCGCGGCCCGTGGGGCCGGCTCGGGCTCGACCCGGCCCAGCTCGGGCGGGTCTGCCTGACCACGAGCACGGGCCTGGCGGCGCTGGACCCCGATCGCGCCGTCGCCGTCCTGGCTCGGCTCGTGCGGGCCGCCGACGCGCTGGCCGAGGTCGTCGCGGAGGGCTGAGCCCCGGGTGGTGGCGGGGGGGCGCCCGGACGGGTGCGGCCCGCGGCGCGCTGTCGGTGGGCCTGGGCAGACTGTCGGGGTGAGCCAGAGCAGTGCGCCGGACGCCTCCGCTGACGCCCCAGCCGAGCTGGAGGCAGCGCCGCCGCAGGCGCGGCGGGAGTGGGACGAGCTGGCCGAGCGGGTCCGCGCGGCCCGCTTCGCCTACTACGTCCGCGACGCCCCGACGATCGCCGACGGGGAGTTCGACGCGCTGCTGCGTCGCCTGGAGGCGCTGGAGGAGGCCCACCCCGACCTGCGGGTGCCCGACTCCCCGACGCAGGTGGTCGGCGGCACCTTCAGCACCGAGTTCACCGCTGTCGACCACCTCGAGCGCATGCTCAGCCTCGACAACGCCTTCACCCCCGAGGAGCTCGCGCTGTGGGCAGGGCGCGTGGAGCGCGACCTCGGCGAGGGCGCGCCCGTGCGCTACCTGTGCGAGCTGAAGATCGACGGGCTGGCGATCAACCTGCGCTACGAGCGGGGGCGGCTCGTCCTGGCCTCGACCCGCGGGGACGGGCGCACGGGCGAGGACGTCACGCACAACGTCCGCACCATCGACGCGGTGCCGCAGCAGCTCACGGCCGGAGGTGACGGCGCAGCCGGCTTCCCCGACCTGTTCGAGGTGCGCGGGGAGGTCTTCTTCCCGGTCGCGGCCTTCGAGGCGCTCAACGCCTCCCTGGTGGAGGCCGGGCGGGCGCCCTTCGCGAACCCCCGCAACGCGGCCGCCGGGTCGCTGCGGCAGAAGGACCCCCGGGTGACGGCGTCGCGGCCGCTGTCGATGATCGTGCACGGCCTCGGGGTGCGGGGCGGGCTCGAGCCGGCCAGCCAGTCGCAGACCTACGAGCTGCTGCGCTCCTGGGGCCTGCCGGTCTCCGGCGCCTACCGCGTCGTGGACGACCTGGAGCAGGTCCGGGCGTACATCGAGCACTACGGCGAGCACCGCCACGACGCGGCGGCGATCGAGCACGAGATCGACGGCGTCGTCGTCAAGGTCGACGAGGTGGCCCAGCAGCGCCGCCTGGGGGCGACGTCGCGGGCGCCGCGCTGGGCGATCGCGTGGAAGTACCCGCCCGAGGAGGTCACCACGAAGCTCCTCGACATCCGCGTGAACGTCGGGCGCACCGGCCGCGTGACGCCGTTCGCGCACATGGAGCCGGTCAAGGTCTCGGGCTCGACGGTGCAGCTGGCGACGCTGCACAACGGCTCGGAGGTCGAGCGCAAGGGCGTGCTCATCGGTGACGTCGTCGTCGTCCGCAAGGCCGGTGACGTGATCCCCGAGGTCGTCGGACCCGTGGTCGACCTGCGCGACGGCACCGAGCGCGCGTTCACGATGCCGACGCACTGCCCCGAGTGCGGCACCGAGCTGCGCTTCGAGCGGGAGGGCGACGCCGACCTGCGCTGCCCCAACGCCCGGACCTGCCCCGCGCAGCTGCGGGAGCGGGTCTTCCACGTCGCCGGGCGCGGGGCCTTCGACGTGGAGGCGCTCGGCTACGAGGCCGCCGCCGCCCTGACGCAGGAGGACGCCGAGACGGGGGAGCGGGTGCTGGTCGACGAGGGCGGCCTGTTCGCCCTCACCGCCGAGCAGCTTCTGCGCCTGCCGCTGTTCACCCGAGCCCCCAAGAAGGGCGAGGGCGAGGTGCGGGTGCTCAACGCCAACGGGGTGCGGCTGCTCGCCAACCTCGAGGCGGCCAAGCGGCCGCCGCTGTGGCGCGTGCTCGTGGGCCTGTCGATCCGCCACGTCGGGCCGACGGCGGCGCGGGCCCTGGCGCAGCGGTTCGCCTCGGTGGAGCGGATCCGCGCCGCCTCCCTGGAGGAGCTCGCCGCCGCCGACGGCGTCGGGCCCACCATCGCCGAGGCGGTCGAGGAGTGGTTCTCCGTCGACTGGCACGTGCGCGTGGTGCAGGAGTGGGCCGACGCCGGCGTCTCGATGGAGGACGCTCCCGTCGAGGGCGTCGAGCGGACGCTGGAGGGGCTGACGATCGTCGTCACCGGCTCCCTGGCGCGGTTCAGCCGCGACGAGGCGAAGGAGGCGGTCCTGTCCCGCGGGGGGAAGGCGAGCTCGGCGGTGTCGAAGAAGACGTCGTTCGTGGTGGTCGGTGACAACCCCGGCACCAAGGCGGAGAAGGCCGAGCAGCTGGGCGTGGCGGTCCTCGACGAGGCGGGGTTCGAGGCGCTGCTGGCCGACGGGCCACCGCCGGAGCCCGAGCCGGAGCCGGACGTCGAGGTGGAGCCGGACGACGGGCCACCGCCGGAGCCCGTCGGCGCAGCCGCCCCGAGCGGCGGTGAGGACGACGAGGTCTGACCCGCAGCCCCGCACCGTCCGGCCCCGGGACCACCTGCGGGCCGACTGCTCGCGGTGCGCGGCTCTGTGCTGCGTGCTCCCCGCCCTCACCGTCTCGGCGGACTTCGCCGTCGACAAGCCGGCGGGCACCCCCTGCCCGAACCTGCGCGACGACTCCCGGTGCGGCATCCACACCCAGTTGCGGGAGCGCGGGTTCGGCGGCTGCGTCGCCTTCGACTGCTTCGGGGCGGGGCAGCGCGCGGTCGCCGTCGTCCTCGGCGGGCGGAGGGTGCCACCCGCCGAGGTCGCCTACCGCGCCGCCGAGCTCGGCGGGGCGCTGTCCGTGCTGCGGCAGCTGCACGAGGTGCTCTGGCACCTCACCGAGGCGTCGGACCTCCTGCCGCCGGGCCCGCTGCAGCAGGAGGTCGAGCGGGAGCGAGCCCGGGTCGCCGAGCTGGCTGTTGCCGATCGGGTGGTCCTCACCGGGGTCGACGGCGGTGACGCCCGGCGCCGGGCCGGTCCGCTGCTGGAGCGCGCGAGCCGCGACCTGCGGGCCGGCGTGCCCGGGCAGCGGCCGGCCCGCCACCGCGGCGCCGACCTGTCGGGCGCGCGGCTCCGGGGAGCCCGGCTGCGGGGCGCTGACCTGCGCGGTGCCCTGCTGCTCGGTGCCGACCTGCGGGACGCCGACCTGCGCCTCGCCGACCTGCTCGGTGCGGACCTGCGCGGGGCCGACCTCGCCGGCGCCGACCTGTCCTCGGCCATCTTCCTCACCCGGACGCAACTCGATGCGGCCCGCGGCAGCACCACGACCCGCCTGCCGGGGCACCTGGAGCGCCCGGGCCACTGGTCTCGAGGTGACGCCGCAGGTCAGGGCAGGTAGACAGACCGCCATGGCCGAGAAGGACAAGAAGCAGAAGAAGTCCGCCTTCGTGAGCCCGGCGCAGCGGCTGCAGCGCGCCGCCGCCGAGCTGGCGCGGGCGAACGGGGCGCAGTCCGCGGCGGCCGCCGTCCGCGACGAGACCGCGGGCCGGCGCGACAGCGCCGCCACGGCGGTCGACGCGGCGAAGACGGCCCGCAAGGAGGCGCGCGCTGCGCTGGCCGCCGCGGAGAAGCGGCTGGAGAAGGCCAGGGCCTCCCTCGACTCCCTCGCCCGGAAGGCGAAGGACGCCGGCAAGGGGGCCGCGAAGGCCGACCGGGCCGCCGACGAGGCGGCGGGGGCCCACGAGGACGCCGCGCGCAAGGCCGCCCAGCGCCAGGGCGCTGCCGACGCCGCGGCGGCCCCGGCGCCGTCGAAGGGCTCCAAGGCTCCGAAGGCGAAGGCCCCGAAGGCCCCCGAGGCGGAGGCTCCGACGGCGGAGAGCGCCGAGGCTCCGGTCGAGAGCGCGACCGCCGCGGAGGCCCCCGCCCCGGAGGCCGTCAGCCCGGAGCCGGCGGCGCAGGCCCCGACCGAGGCGCCCGCCGAGGCGTCCCCGGAGCCGACGGCGCCGGCGCGCCGCACCCGGACCCCGCGCACCACCACCCCCCGCGCCCCGCGGGCGACGGGCACCCGCACCCGGCGCACCCCGGCCGCAGCCGCGGCCCAGGCCGCCGAGGGCACGGAGACCGGGGCCGACGCCGACGCCGGTGCGCCCGCGGCCCCCGCCCGCCCCGCACCCGCCGCACGAGCGGGACGGCCGCCACGGGCACCACCGGAACCCGCACGACCGCGCCGCGCACCCGCCGCCCGCGGGCAGCCGCAGCGCCGCCGACGCCGGCCCCGGCCGAGGGCGTCGCCGACGCCGACCAGCCGGAGCAGGTCGCGCCCGAGCAGACCGCCGCCGAGCAGCCCACCTCCGAGCCCACCGCGCCGGAGACCACGTCGCAGGCCGCCCCGAGACGACCTCGGAGACCGCCGCGGACAGCGCTCCGGAGACCACCCAGGAGCAGACCCCGCAGACGGACGCCGCCTCTCCGGAGCCCTCGGAGCCCTCGCAGCAGCACGACGGCGAGACCCAGCAGTCCTGACCAGCACCGTCTGACCAGCACCGTCTGACCAGCACCGTTTGACCTGGCCGGAGACCTGCACGCTGACCACCGCGTGCCGGTCTCCGGTGCGTGCCGGCGGTCCGCGGTGCCCGGCAGCCGGCCCCCGGTCCCGCCCGAGGTCCCGCCCGCGGCCCGCGCGCCGTCCGACCGCCCTCCTAGACTCGGCTCCCATGCCCGCCCTGCCTCGCGAGGAGGTCGCGCACCTCGCGCGGCTGGCCCGCATCGACGTGCCCGATGCCGAGCTCGACCACCTGGCCGACCAGCTCGCGGCGATCGTCGACGCGGTGGCCTCGGTCACCGACGCCGTCGCCCGCGCCGAGCTGGCAGCCGGTGAGCCGGTCCCCGCCACCAGCCACCCGCTGCCGCTGCGCAACGTCACGCGTCCCGACGTCGTCACGCCCTCGCTGACCGCGCAGGAGGCCCT
This sequence comes from uncultured Actinomycetota bacterium, assembly GCA_963781365.1. GTDB lineage: Bacteria > Actinomycetota > Actinomycetes > Actinomycetales > Quadrisphaeraceae > Quadrisphaera. The sequence continues at coordinate 143,733 of CAWAFR010000012.1, forward strand.
CGCCGCGGCCCCCGAGGCCGAGGACGACCGCTTCCGCGTGCCGAGGATCCTGGGGGAGGAAGCATGACCAGCGCCAGCAGCACCAGCGGTGACGAGCTCGTCCGCCTCGACGCCTCCGCGATTTGGCCGACGCCCTCGGGCGCGGCGAGGTCTCCGCCGTCGAGCTCGCGCAGGCCCACCTCGACCGCATCGCCGCCGTCGACGGGCCGGTCGAGTCCGGCGTCCACGCCTTCCTCCACGTCTCCGGCGCGGCGGCCCTGGCCCGCGCCCGGCGCCTCGACGCCGCCCGCGCCGCCGGCGAGCAGCTCGCCGCCGCTGGCCGGGGTCCCGGTAGCGGTCAAGGACGTCATGGTCACCCGCGGCATCCCCAGCACCGCGGGCTCGCGGATGCTGGAGGGCTGGGTGCCGCCGTACGACGCGACCGTCGTCGAGAGAGATGCGCGCCGCGGGCCTGGTCACGCTCGGCAAGACCAACATGGACGAGTTCGCCATGGGCTCGTCCACGGAGCACTCGGCGTTCGGGCCCACCCGCAACCCGTGGGCGGCCGACCGGATCCCCGGCGGCTCCGGTGGCGGGTCCGCTGCGGCGCTCGCGGCGTTCGAGGCGCCCCTGGCCACCGGCACCGACACCGGCGGCTCCATCCGCCAGCCCGCCGCCGTCACCGGCACGGTCGGGGTGAAGCCCACCTACGGCGGCGTCTCGCGCTACGGGCTCATCGCCCTGGCCAGCAGCCTCGACCAGGGCGGGCCCTGCGCGCGCACGGTGCTCGACACCGCGCTGCTGCACGAGGTGATGGGCGGGCACGACCCGCGCGACTCCACCTCGCTGACAGACCCGGTCCCCGCCGTCGTGGCTGCTGCCCGCGAGGGCGCCCGCGGCGACCTGTCCGGGGTGCGGGTCGGCGTCGTGACCGAGATGGGCAGGCCCCCGTTCGACGCCGGGTACCAGGCGGGTGTGCTCCAGCGGTTCGACGAGGCCCTGGCGCAGCTGGAGGCCGCCGGCGCCGAGGTCATCGAGGTGAGCTGCCCGAACGTCGAGCACGCCCTCGGCGCGTACTACCTGATCCTGCCGAGCGAGGCCAGCAGCAACCTGGCCCGCTACGACGGGATGCGCTACGGCCTGCGCGTCGTGCCCGACGGCGACGAGGTCACCGCCGAGCAGGTGATGGGCGCCACCCGCGCGGCCGGCTTCGGCGCCGAGGCGAAGCGCCGCATCCTCCTGGGCACGTACGCCCTGTCCAGCGGCTACTACGAGGCGTACTACGGCAGCGCGCAGAAGGTCCGCACCCTGGTGCAGCGCGACTTCGCCGCGGCGTTCGACCGGGCTGCCGCCGGTGTCGACGTGCTGGTGAGCCCGACGGCGCCGACGACGGCGTTCCGGCTGGGGGAGAAGCTCGACGACCCGCTGGCGATGTACCGCGGCGACGTCGCGACCATCCCGGCCAACCTCGCGGGCATCCCCGGCATGAGCCTGCCGATCGGCCTGGCGCCGGAGGACGGCCTGCCGGTCGGGCTGCAGCTGCTCGCCCCCGCCCGCGAGGACGCCCGGCTCTACCGCGTCGGCGCCGCCCTCGAGGCGCGCCTGGAGGCCGCCTGGGGCGGCCGCCTGCTCGACCGGATCCCCGACTGGAAGCCCGCCTCGCAGCAGGGAGCGAACGCATGAGCACGCCCGCTGAGCTGGTCGACTACGACGACGCCGTCGCGCGCTTCGACCCCGTCGTCGGGCTCGAGGTGCACGTCGAGCTGAGCACCGCCACGAAGATGTTCAGCGGCTCCCCGACGGAGTTCGGCGCCGCTCCGAACACGCAGGTCGACCCCACGAGCCTGGGTCTGCCGGGCTCGCTGCCGGTGCTCAACGAGAAGGCCGTGGAGTCCGCGGTGCGGATCGGGCTGGCCCTGAACTGCTCCATCGCCGCCGAGTGCCGCTTCGCGCGGAAGAACTACTTCTACCCGGACATGCCGAAGAACTTCCAGACCAGCCAGTACGACGAGCCGATCGCCTTCGACGGGTGGCTCGACGTCGACGTGCCCGCCAACGAGGCCGGTGACCCGCCCTTCACGCACCGGGTCGACATCGAGCGGGCCCACATGGAGGAGGACACGGGGAAGTCCTCGCACGTCGGGGGCGCCACCGGCCGCATCCACGGGGCCGACCACTCCCTGGTCGACTACAACCGCGCGGGCATCCCGCTCATCGAGATCGTCAGCCGACCCATCACGGGGGCCGGGGCGCGCGTGGGGGAGGTCGCCCGCGCCTACGTCGCCGTCCTGCGCGACCTGCTCGCGGGCCTGGACGTCTCCGACGTCAAGATGGAGCAGGGCTCGATGCGCTGCGACGTCAACCTCTCCCTGCGCGACTCGCCCACCAGCGCGCTCGGCACCCGCACGGAGACCAAGAACGTGAACTCGCTGCGCTCGGTGGAGCGCGCGGTCCGCTACGAGGTCGGCCGTCAGGCCGCCGTCCTGCTCGCCGGGGGCTCGGTGACCCAGGAGACCCGCCACTGGCACGAGGACACGGGGCTGACGACGTCGGGGCGCGTGAAGTCCGACGCCGAGGACTACCGCTACTTCCCCGAGCCCGACCTCGTGCCGGTCGCGCCGGACCCGGCGTGGGTGGAGCAGCTGCGCGCCGCGCTGCCCGAGCCCCCCGCGGCGCGACGCCACCGGCTGCAGGGCGACTGGGGCCTGACCGACCTCGACATGCGCGACCTGCTCAACGCCGGCGCCCTCGACCTCGTCGAGGCCACCGTCGCGCTGGGCGCCCCGCCCGCCGCCGCCCGCAAGTGGTGGACCGGTGAGCTGGGCCGCGCCGCCAACACCCGCGGCACCTCCCTGGCGGAGCTGCCCGTCACCCCCGCGCAGGTGGCCCAGCTGCAGGCGCTGGTCGACGCCGGTGCGCTGAACGACAAGCTCGCCCGCCGGGTGCTCGAGCACGTGCTCGACGGCGAGGGCGACCCGCAGCACGTCGTCGAGGCCCGCGGCCTCGCCGTGGTCTCCGACGACGGCGCGCTGCTGGCGGCCGTCGACGAGGCGCTCGCCGCGAACCCGGGCGTGGCCGAGAAGATCCGCGGCGGCAGGGTGCAGGCCGCCGGGGCGATCGTGGGCGCGGTCATGAAGGCGACCCGCGGCTCCGCGGACGCCGCCCGGGTGCGTGAGCTGGTGCTGGAGCGCGTCGGAGTGTCCTGACTCCGGGGGCGCGCGGCGCGGCACACGCAGGGGCCCTAGCGCCGCAGGAGGTGCGGGAGCTGCTCGCGGCCCAGGACCGCGAGCTGCAGCAGCCCCACGCCCGAGCGGTCTGAGCCCCGCCGCGGGTCAGGTCATCGGCAGCCGCAGCACCCGGTCGTCGCCGGCGGCGCCGCTGCCGCGCGCGGTGTTGTTCGTGAGCACCCACAGCGACCCGTCGGGCCCGGCGACGACGTCGCGGATCCGCCCGTGCTCCCCCTCCAGCAGCGCCTCCGGCTCGCCGAGCACCCCGTCGGCCAGCGGGACCCGCCACAGCCGCTCGCCCCGCAGCGCCGCCACGTAGACCGCGTCGCCGGTGACGAGCAGGCCGCTGGGGGAGGCCTGCGCGGTGGGCCACGTCACCAGGGGGGCGGTGAAGCGCGGGTCGGCGACGTCGGCGTCGTCCCCGGCCGGCCCCGCGACGGTGCCCTCCACGAGCGGCCAGCCGTAGTCCTTCCCCGGCTCCAGCAGGTTCAGCTCGTCCTGGGTGTCCTGGCCGAACTCCGCGGCGAACATCCGCCCGTCGGCGTCCCACCCGACGCCCTGGGGGTTGCGGTGGCCGTAGGTCCAGACGGGTGACCCCTCGACGGGGTTGCCGGGGGCCGGGTCGCCGCCGGGGGTGAGGCGCAGCACCTTGCCGGTGATCGCCGAGGGGTCCTGCGCCGTGGACGGCGCGCTCGCGTCGCCGGTGGTGGCGTAGAGCATCCCGTCGGGCCCGAACGCGAGCCGCCCGCCGTGGTGGACCGTCGCGGAGGTGATGCCCGTCAGCAGCGCCTCCGGCTCCGACAGGGTGCCGCCCTGCACGCCGCCTGCGTCCGAGCTGCCGCCCGGCCCGCCCCCGGTGAGCCGCATCCGCAGCACGCGGTCGTCGCCGGCGGTGGTCGCGTAGGCGTAGACGAGCCCGTCGGTCGCGAAGTCCGGCGAGACCGCCAGGCCCAGCAGGCCGCCCTCCCCGCGGGAGACCACCCCGGGCACGGCGCCGCCGGTGCCCGTGGCCACGACCTGCGCGGACGACCCGTCGGCTGCCACCCGCACCACGCGCGCGGTGTCGCGCTCGCTGACCAGCGCCGTGCCGTCCGGCAGGACGGCGACCGCCCAGGGCACGTCGAGGTCGGTGACCACGTCCTGCGCCGGGCCCGGGACCCCCGTGATCGCCTGCGCGGCGACCAGCGCGGCGGGCGCCGAGCCGGCGGGAGAGGACGACGACGGCGCGGGCAGCACCCCCGTCGACGTCGGGCCCGCGGCACCGGAGCTGCCGGAGCCGCCGGCGCCGGAGGAGCAGGCGGTCACCAGGGCGAGCACGGCGGCCGCGGACGCGGCGAGGGCGGGTCGTCGTCGGAGGGCCACGTCCCAGCCTCACCCGGTGGCGCGTCGCCTGCCAGCCAGCCAGGGTGGACGCCCGTGAGCGAGACGCTGCTGGTGACCCTGCCCGACGACGACTGGGCGCAGGCGCTGTCCCCGCTGCCCGAGGGCGTGCGCGCCCGGGTCTGGGACGTCGACTCCGACCCCCGCGAGGCCCTCGGCGAGGACGCCGAGCGGGTCGGGTACGTCGTCCTGCCGTACATGCGCTCGGCCGGGGCCCTGGCCGGCCTGGGCTCGCTGCCCGCGCTGCGCCTGGTGCAGACCACCTCGGCCGGCTACGACGAGCTCGCCGGCCGCCTGCCCGCCGGGGTCCGCCTCGCCAACGGCGCCGGCATCCACGACGCGTCCACCTCCGAGCTGGCCGTGGGCCTGGCGCTGGCGTCCCTGCGGGGGATCGACGACGCCGTCCGCGGTGTCGAGCAGGCCGACTGGCGCCCCGTCCAGCGGCGCTCCCTGGCCGACCGCCGGGTGCTGCTGCTCGGCGTCGGCGGCATCGGCGGGGCCATCGCCGCGCCGGCTCGCGCCGTTCGAGGTCGACCTGGTGCGGGTGGCCACCAGCGCGCGCACCGACGAGCTGGGCGCGGTGCACGGCGTCGACGAGCTCGACCGAGCTGCTGCCCGGCGCGGAGGTCGTCGTCCTCGGCCTGCCGCTGACGGAGGCGACGCGCGGCATCGTCGACGCCGCCTTCCTGGCGTCGATGCCGGACGGCGCGCTGCTGGTGAACGTGGGGCGCGGCGGCCTGGTCGACACCGGTGCGCTCCTGGCCGAGCTGCGCGCCGAGCGCCTGCACGCCGCCCTCGACGTCACCGACCCCGAGCCGCTGCCCGCCGACCACCCGCTGTGGGGCGCGCCGAACCTGCTGCTGACCCCGCACGTGGGCGGCAACACCACGGCGATGCGCCCGCGCGCCCTGCGCCTGCTGCGCGCCCAGGTGGAGCGGCTCGCCGCGGGGGAGGAGCCGCTCAACGTGGTCGTCGGCTGATGCCTGGCCGCTCCCTACGGGACCGTAGGATCGGGGCATGACGCAGGCCCCCGAGCGTCCGGCCACCGCAGGCACGGGCACGACGACACCCGACATGAAGCCCCGCTCCGCGGCAGGTGACCGACGGCCTGGAGGCCACCGCCGCGCGCGGCATGCTCCGCGCCGTCGGGCATGGGCGACGACGACTTCGCCAAGCCGCAGATCGGCGTCGCCAGTCGTCGTGGAACGAGATCACCCCGTGCAACCTGTCGCTGGACCGGCTGGCGAAGGCCGTCAAGGACGGGCGTGCACGCCGCGCGGCGGCTACCCGCTGGAGTTCGGCACGATCTCGGTCTCCGACGGCATCTCCATGGGCCACGAGGGCATGCACTTCTCGCTGGTGTCGCCGCGAGGTCATCGCCGACTCGCGTCGAGACGGTCATGCAGGCCGAGCGCCTCGACGGCTCGGTGCTGCTGGCCGGCTGCGACAAGTCGCTGCCCGGCATGCTGATGGCCGCCGCGCGCCTCGACCTGGCCAGCGTGTTCCTCTACGCCGGCTCGATCATGCCCGGCTGGGCCAAGCTGTCGGACGGCACCGAGAAGCAGGTCACGATCATCGACGCCTTCGAGGCCGTCGGCGCCTGCGCGCGCGGACTGATGAGCCGCGAGGACGTCGACCGCGATCGAGCGCGCCATCTGCCCCGGCGAGGGCGCCTGCGGCGGCATGTACACCGCCAACACGATGGCTCAGCGCCGCCGAGGCGCTCGGCATGTCGCTGCCCGGCTCCGCCGCGCCCGCCGGCCACCGACCGCCGCCGCGACGGCTTCGCGCGCCGCTCCGGCGAGGCCGTGGTCGAGCTGCTGCGCGCAGGGCATCACCGCCCGCGACATCATGACCAAGGAGGCGTTCGAGAACGCGATCGCCGTGGTCATGGCGTTCGGCGGGTCCACCAACGCGGTGCTGCACCTGCTGGCCATCGCCCACGAGGCCGAGGTCGAGCTGACCCTCGACGACTTCGACCGCGTCGGCGACCGGGTGCCGCACCTGGCCGACGTCAAGCCGTTCGGCCAGCACGTGATGACCGACGTCGACCGGATCGGCGGCGTGCCCGTGGTCATGAAGGCGCTGCTGGACGCCGGGCTGCTGCACGGCGACGTGCATGACCGTCACCGGCCGCACCATGGCCGAGAACCTCGCCGAGATCGCCCCGCCGCGACCCGGACGGCAAGGTGCTGCGCGCGATGGACAACCCGATCCACCCGACCGGCGGCATCACGATCCTGCAAGGGCTCGCTCGCGCCCGGAGGGCGCCGTCGTGAAGTCGGCGGGCTTCGACTCCGACGTCTTCGAGGGCACCGCGCGGGTCTTCGAGCGCGAGCGCGCCGCGATGGACGCCCTGGAGGACGGCACGATCACCGCCGGCGACGTCGTCGTCATCCGCTACGAGGGCCCCAAGGGCGGCCCGGGCATGCGCGAGATGCTCGCCATCACCGGCGCCATCAAGGGCGCGGGCCTCGGCAAGGACGTGCTGCTGCTCACCGACGGCCGGTTCTCCGGCGGCACCACCGGCCTGTGCGTCGGCCACGTCGCCCCCGAGGCCGTCGACGCCGGGCCGATCGCGTTCGTGCGCGACGGCGACCGGATCCGCCTGGACGTCACGCGCAAGACGCTCGACCTGCTGGTCGACGAGGCCGAGCTGGCGGCCAGCGGCGCGAGGGCTGGGCGCCGCTGCCCCCCGCTACACGCGCGGCGTGCTGGCGAAGTACTCCAAGCTCGTCGGCTCGCGCCAGCGGCGGCGCCGTCTGCGGCTGAGGCACCGGCTCCCGGCCGCCGGGACGCTTCGTCTCACCAGGTGAGACGGTGCGTTCCGGCGGCTGACACGGGCCGACGGCGGGGCTACTCGTCGGCATGGGCACCGTCGTCGTACTCCCGCCGCGCGCGAGCTGACGCCGTCGACGACGTCCCGCCGCGCGCGACCCTCCGGAGCCTCGATGGCCGGAGGGTCTTTCCATGCCCGGCGCGAGACGGTGCCGGGCTGCTCCGCACCAGCACGCACACCAGCAGCAGGACAGCACCACCGGGAGGACCGATGAGCATCACCGAGGCCGCGCCGGCCGCAGCACCGCACGAGGGCGAGCGGATGACGGGCGCGCAGAGCATCGTGCGCGTCGCTGGAGAGCGCCGGCGTCGAGGTCGTCTTCGGCCTCCCCGGCGGGGCGATCCTCCCGACGTACGACCCGCTGCTCGACTCCACGAAGCTGCGGCACGTGCTCGTGCGCCACGAGCAGGGCGCCGGGCACGCCGCGCAGGGCTACGCCGCCGCCACCGGCCGCGTCGGGGTCTGCCTGGCCACCTCCGGCCCGGGCGCCACGAACCTCGTGACGGCGATCGCCGACGCGCACATGGACTCCGTCCCCATGGTCGCCGTCACCGGCCAGGTCTCCTCCAAGGCGATCGGCACCGACGCGTTCCAGGAGGCCGACATCGTCGGCATCACCCAGCCGATCACCAAGCACAACTACCTGGTGACCGACCCGGACGACATCCCGCGCGTCATCGCCGAGGCGTTCCACCTGGCGTCCACGGGCCGGCCCGGGCCGGTCCTGGTCGACATCACCAAGGACGCCCAGCAGGCGATGACCACCTTCCGGTGGCCGGCGTCCGCGGCGGAGCTGGACCTGCCGGGCTACCACCCGACCACCCGCCCCCACGCCAAGCAGGTCCGCGAGGCCGCGCGGATGCTCGCCGAGGCGAAGCGGCCCGTCCTCTACGTCGGCGGCGGCGTGATCCGCGCCGGTGCCGCCGCGGAGCTGCGCCGCCTGGTCGACCTGTCGGGCGCGCCCGTCGTCACCACGCTGATGGCGCGCGGCGCGCTGCCGGACTCCCACCCGTCCCACCTGGGCATGCCCGGGATGCACGGCACCGTCGCCGCGGTCACCTCGCTGCAGCGGGCCGACCTCGTGGTGTCCCTGGGCGCGCGCTTCGACGACCGCGTCACCGGGGTGCTGTCCTCGTTCGCGCCGCACGCCGCGATCGTCCACGCCGACATCGACCCCGCGGAGATCGGCAAGAACCGCCGCGCCGACGTCCCGATCGTCGGTGACGCCCGCGAGGTCATCGCCGAGCTCGTCCCCGCCCTGGAGGCCGAGCACGCGGCGGGCCGCCGCGCCGACCTCACCGCCTGGTGGCAGCAGCTCGAGTCCCTGCGCAGCACCTACCCGCTGGGCTACGACGAGCCGGACGACGGGACGCTGAGCCCGCAGAAGGTGATCCAGCGCCTCGGGGAGATCTCCGGCCCGGAGACGGTGTTCACCTCCGGGGTCGGCCAGCACCAGATGTGGGCCGCGCAGTTCATCAAGTACGAGCACCCCAACACCTGGCTGAACTCCGGGGGCCTGGGGACGATGGGCTACGCCGTCCCCGCGGCCATGGGCGCCAAGGTGGGCCGCCCCGACGCGACGGTCTGGGCCATCGACGGCGACGGCTGCTTCCAGATGACCAACCAGGAGCTCGCCACCTGCGCGATCAACAACATCCCGATCAAGGTCGCGGTCATCAACAACTCCAGCCTCGGCATGGTCCGCCAGTGGCAGACGCTGCTGTACGGGTCGCGCTACTCCAACACCGACCTGCACACCGGTGTGGGGGCGGCGGTCGGGGCGCGGATCCCCGACTTCGTCAAGCTCGCCGAGGCCTACGCCTGCGTCGGGCTGCGCTGCGAGGACCCGGCTGACCTCGACGCCGTCATCGACAAGGCGATGAGCGTCACCGACCGGCCCGTCGTCGTCGACTTCGTGGTCCACCGCGACGCGATGGTGTGGCCGATGGTCGCCGCCGGCGCCAGCAACGACGCCATCCAGTACGCCCGGGGCCTGACCCCGGTGTGGGACCGCGACGAGCAGGACCCGGAGACGGGCCTGGACACCGACGACCTGGGCGGGAGCGCGCTGTGAGCACGTCGAGCCGCCACACGCTGTCGGTCCTGGTGGAGGACAAGCCCGCCGTCCTGGCGCGCGTCGCCTCCCTGTTCGCGCGCCGCGCGTTCAACATCCACTCCCTGGCCGTCGGGCCCACCGAGCACCCGTCCCTGTCGCGGATCACCGTCGTCGTCGACGTCGAGGCCTCACCGCTGGAGCAGGTCGTCAAGCAGCTGAACAAGCTGGTCAACGTCCTCAAGGTGGTCGAGCTCGACGCCGAGTCGTCCGTCCAGCGCGAGGTGCTTCTCGTCAAGGTCCGCGCCGACGCCGCCTCGCGCGGGCAGGTGCTCGACGTGGTCAACGTCTTCCGCGCCGCCGTCGTCGACGTCGCGCCCGAGGCCCTGACCATCGAGGCCATCGGCGCGCCGGAGAAGAACGCGGCGCTGCTGAAGGTGCTCGAGCCGTTCGGCGTCCGCGAGATCGTCCAGTCGGGCGTGGTCGCGGTGAGCCGCGGCTCGCGCTCCATCACCGACCGGGCCCTGCGCAGCGCCTGACCCCGCTCTGGCAGGGTCGAACCAGACTTCCCGGAACACCGACTGAAGGAGAGACGCTCACCGTGGCTGAGATGTTCTACGACGACGACGCAGACCTGTCGATCATCCAGGGCCGCAAGGTCGCCGTCATCGGGTACGGCAGCCAGGGCCACGCCCACGCGCTGTCCCTGCGCGACTCCGGCGTCCCGGTCCGCGTGGGCCTGGCCGACGGGTCGAAGAGCCGCGCGAAGGCCGAGGCCGAGGGGCTGACCGTCACCACGCCGGCCGAGGCCTCCGAGTGGGCCGACGTGATCATGCTGCTGGTGCCGGACCACAAGGCCCGCCACGTCTACGCGGAGTCCGTCGAGCCGCACCTGAGCGCCGGCAAGGCGCTGTTCTTCGGCCACGGCTTCAACATCCGCTTCGGCTACATCAAGCCCCCGGCCGACGTCGACGTCGCCATGGTCGCCCCCAAGGGCCCCGGCCACCTGGTGCGCCGCGAGTACTCCGAGGGCCGCGGCGTCCCGGTGATCGTGGCCGTCGAGCAGGACGCGTCCGGCTCCGCGTGGCCCCTCGCCCTGGCGTACGCCAAGGGCATCGGCGGCCTGCGCGCCGGTGGCATCAGGACCACGTTCACCGAGGAGACCGAGACCGACCTGTTCGGTGAGCAGGCCGTGCTCTGCGGCGGCGCCTCCGCGCTGGTGCAGGCGGGCTTCGAGACCCTCGTCGAGGCCGGCTACCAGCCCGAGGTCGCGTACTTCGAGTGCCTGCACGAGCTGAAGCTCATCGTCGACCTCATGTACGAGGGCGGCCTGGCCAAGCAGCGCTGGTCCATCTCCGACACCGCGGAGTACGGCGACTACGTCTCCGGCCCCCGCATCATCGACGCCTCGGTGAAGGCGCGCATGAAGGACGTCCTCGGCGACATCACGTCCGGGAAGTTCGCGCAGCGCTTCATCGACGACCAGGACGCCGGCGCGCCGGAGTTCACCCGCTTCCGCCAGGAGCAGCAGGGCTCCCAGCTGGAGAAGACCGGCGCGGAGCTGCGCAAGCTCATGAGCTGGGTCGAGACCAAGGACGACGACTACGTCGAGGGCTCAGCCGCGCGCTGACCCGTCCCCCCTGTGGGCGCAGGGCCACCCGGACCCCCTTCTCGGGGGCACTGGGTGGCCCTGCGCCCGTTGGGGATGGCTGCGCGGTGCTGGGGCGTTGACCAGCAGGTGAGCCACCGGTCTTCATCAGCGCGGGCAGGGTCGTCGTCACGCGGCGAGGTGCCGACGAAGCCGTGCACGGTCTGCGGGCGGACCATCACGTGGCGCAGGAAGTGGGAGCGGGACTGGGACGGCGTCCGCTACTGCTCGGACGCCTGCCGCAGCCGGGGTCGCTCCGGCGCGGCGCAGGACGCCGACGCCGCCCTCGAGCGCTCCCTGGAGGACCTGCTCGACGCCCGGGCGGCGTCGTCGTCGGTGTGCCCGTCCGAGGCGGCGCGCGCCGTCGGCGGCGAGGAGTGGCGCGACCTGATGGAGCCCGCCCGGGCCGCGGCGCGACGGCTCGTCGTCGCCGGTCGCGCGCAGATCACGCAGGGCGGGGCCGTCGTCGACCCGGACACCGCCAGGGGGCCGATCCGGGTGCGCCGCCCCCGCTGACGCGCTGCTCAGGAGCCTCAGACGCCGCGCTCCACGGGCAGCCGGCCGTGGGCCACCGCTTCCACGAGGTCGGCGTGGTCGGCCTCGGTCTGGTCGGCGTAGCGGCGCGCGAAGGTCGCCAGGGCGCCGTCGACCTTGTCCGAGGACCCCAGGTACCCCGCGATCATCGACGCGCCCGACGTGCGGGCGTGCCCCTTGGCCAGCAGCTGAGCGCACACCCCGGCGTAGTCGCGCAGGGCGTGGGCGCCGATCCCGTCGAGGACCACGGTGCCCTTCATGTTCCGGAACTGGCGCACGTAGTACTGGCGCTCGCCGACGGTGGTCCACCCCAGCAGCGGGTCCGACGTGGTCTGCAGCGCCTGCTGGTACTCCACCACCCGCTGGCCCTGGTGGGCGTGCCAGGCGTTGTCGCCGTGGACGAACGGCGCCACCACGGACCGCCGCGCCTGCTTGAGCTGGAGGAAGACGACGTCGTCCGGGCTGGAGCCCTCCAGCAGCGCCACGTACGCCCGCAGGCCCACGCTGCCGACGCCGACCACCTTGTGGGCGATGTCGACCAGCGTGTACCCGCCCAGCACCCGCGCCCAGTGCGGAGCCAGGGTGCCGAGGTAGGCGTCGAGGGCCTCGGCGAGCAGGTCGGCGTCGTCGTCCTCCGGACGCGTGATGAGCGGGGGCTCGACGACGATGCGCCGGCCCGCGACGCCGGGGACCACCTCGGTGAAGCGGGGGAGCGCGCGGTCGCTGGTGCCGTGCCGCGCCCGCTTCGCCGCCCGCTCGACCTCGTGGCGCAGGCCGGGGTCCTTCGTGGCGCCCGCGAGGCGGTCGACGCCGAAGCTCGTCCAGCTGCGCTCCAGCAGCGGCTGCTCCGACAGCTCGTGCAGGTGCTCCCGGTAGGCGCGGACAGCCGCGCGCACGGCGGTCTCGCAGGCGTGCTCCCCGAGCCCGGCCTGCCGCCCCGCGACCCAGGTGGAGGCCACGAGCCGGCGCAGGTCCCACTCCCAGGGGCCGGGGTGGGCCTCGTCGAAGTCGTTGAGGTCCATCACGAGGTCCCGCGACGGTGAGCCGTACAGGCCGACGTTGCCCAGGTGGGAGTCGCCGCAGATCACGGGGGTGACGCCGGTGGCGGGCAGCGTCGCGAGGTCCTCGGCCATGAGGGCAGCGGTACCGCGCAGGAAGCCGTAGGGGCTGGCGACCATCCGCCCGACGCGCACCGGCACCAGCCGCGCGAGGCGTCCCTGGTGGGCCTCGTCGACCTGCTCGACGACGCTGCGCCTCCCGTCGGCGGGCTCCCACCGCGCGAGGGTCGACCGCGGCACCTGCTGGCGCAGGGACCTGCCCAGCGCGTACCGCTCCGACCGGGGCAGCGGGCGCGACCTGAAGGAGGCGTAGGGGGCGGAGTCGGCCTGGGGGAGGACGACGTGGCCGGGGCGCCCCGGCGCGCGCAGGGGAGCGGTGCCTGTCAGCGGGTCCTGGCTCATGGCGGCCGACCGTAGCGTGGGCTCCCGTGGCACCCGCTCCGTCAGCACCCGCTCCGTCAGCACCGCTCCTGAGCCCCACCCCGCCGCTGCGCGCGCTGTGGCGCCACCACCGGCGCCACCGCCCGCGGTTCGTGCTCGCGGTGGTCATGACGGTGCTCAACACCGCCGCCGACGTCGCCCCGGAGCTGCTGCTCGGCGTGGCGATCGACATCGTCGTGCGCGGCAGCGACTCCTTCGTCGCGTCCGTGCTCGGCCTGGAGGGGCGGTTCGAGCAGCTCGTCGTCGTCGCCGTCCTCAACGCCCTGGTGTGGGTGGTGGAGTCGCTCACCGACTACGCCTCCTCGGTGCTGTGGCGCGGGCTGGCGCAGTCGGTGCAGGACGAGCTGCGCACCGAGGCGTACACGTCGGTGCAGGCGATGGACGTCACCTGGCACGAGCGGACCCCCACCGGGCAGGTGCTGTCGGTGCTGTCCGACGACGTCAACCAGCTCGAGCGGTTCCTCGACGTCGGGGCCCGCACGGTGCTGCACACGGGGTTCACGGTGCTGTTCGTCGGGATCGTCTTCGGGGCGACGTCGTGGCAGGTGGCCCTGCTCGCGTTCCTGCCGGTCCCCGTCATCGCGTGGGGCTCGATCCGCTTCCAGCGCCGGCTGGAGCCGCTGTACGCCGACGTCCGCGAGAGCGCGGGGGAGGTCGCCGCCGTGGTCGCCGGCAACCTCGGCGGGGTCTCCACCATCCGCGCGTTCACCGCCGAGGGCCGCGAGAGCGCCCGCGTGGCGCGCGCCTCGCGGGCCTACCGGCTGGCCAACGCCCGCGCGATCCGCTCCAGCTCGGCGTTCGTGCCGCTGATCCGGATGGCGATCCTCGCCGGCTTCACCGCCACCCTGCTGCTGGGCGGCTGGTACACGCTGGAGGGGCGCCTGGAGGTCGGCTCCTACACGGTGCTGGTCTTCCTGACGCAGCGGCTGCTGTGGCCGCTGACGGACCTGGGCCAGACCCTCGACCTGTACCAGCGCGGCATGGCCTCCACCCGCCGCATCTTCGGGCTGCTGGAGCTGCGGCCCTCAGCCGTGGAGGGGACCGCCGCGCTGCCCGCGCCCGCGCGGGGCGGCCTGGAGCTGCGCGGCGTCCGGTTCGGGTACGACGACGGGCCGGAGGTGCTCGGGCAGCCGGGGCCGGACGGCGTCGCGGGCCTCGACCTCGTCGTCCCCGCCGGCGAGACGCACGCGGTGGTGGGGACGACGGGCGCCGGCAAGTCCTCGCTGCTGCGGCTGGTGCTGCGCTTCGCCGACCCCCGGGCCGGCACCGTGTCGCTGGACGGCGTCGACGTGCGGGAGCTGACGTGGGACTCCCTGCGCGGCGCCATCGGCTACGTCAGCCAGGACGCCTTCCTCTTCCACGGCACCGTGCGCGAGAACATCGCCTACGGACGCCCCGACGCCACCGACGCCGAGGTGGAGGGCGCGGCGCGCGCCGCGGAGGCCCACGACTTCGTCACCGTGTTGGCCGCCGGCTACGACACCGTGGTCGGGGAGCGCGGCCAGACCCTCTCCGGCGGGCAGCGCCAGCGCCTCGCCCTGGCGCGGGCGCTGCTGCGCGACCCGGCGCTGCTCGTGCTCGACGAGGCCACCTCCGCAGTCGACACCGAGACCGAGGCGGCGATCCAGCGCTCGCTCGCGGCGGTCACGGCCACGCGGACGGCGCTCGTCGTCGCCCACCGCCTCTCCACCGTCCGCGACGCCGACCGGATCTGGGTGCTCTCGGCGGGGCGGGTCGCGGAGTCGGGGACGCACGACGAGCTGGTGGCGCGCGGCGGCGCGTACGCGGGCCTGTGGGCCGTGCAGACGGGGGAGCAGGCGGCCGGGCCCGTCGCAGCCCCTCGGTAGCCTCTGCCGCCATGACCACCGCACCGTCGAGCACCGCACCGTCGAGCACGGCACCGTCAGCGCCCTCCACGATCCACCTCGCCGTCATCGCCGGTGACGGCATCGGGCCGGAGGTGGTCGCCGAGGGCCTCAAGGTGCTGCGCGCCGCCGTCGAGCCGTCCGGCACCGCGGTCGAGACCACGGAGTACGACCTCGGCGCGAAGCGCTGGCACGCCACCGGCGAGACCCTGCCCGACAGCGTGCTGGCTGAGGTCCGCGGCGCCGACGCGATCCTGCTCGGCGCCGTCGGGGACCCGGGCGTCCCCAGCGGCGTCCTGGAGCGCGGGCTGCTCCTGAAGCTGCGCTTCGAGCTCGACCACTACGTCAACCTGCGCCCCGGCAAGCTCTTCCCCGGCGTCCGCGGACCGCTCGTCGAGCCGGGCGACGTCGACTTCGTCGTCGTCCGCGAGGGCACCGAGGGCCCGTACACCGGCAACGGCGGCGCGCTGCGCGTCGGCACCCCGCACGAGATCGCCACCGAGGTCAGCGTCAACACCGCCTTCGGCGTCGAGCGCGTGGTCCGCGACGCCTTCGCCCGCGCGGCCGCCCGCCCGCGCAGGAAGCTCACGCTGCTGCACAAGCACAACGTGCTGACCTTCGCCGGGCACCTGTGGCGCCGCACCGTCGAGCGCGTGAACGCCGACTTCCCGGAGGTCACGGCCGACTACGCGCACGTCGACGCCGCGATGATCTACCTGGTCCAGGACCCGAGCCGCTTCGACGTCATCGTCACCGACAACCTCTTCGGCGACATCGTCACCGACCTCGCCGCGGCCGTCTGCGGCGGCATCGGCCTGGCCGCCAGCGGCAACATCAACCCCGACCGCACCGCGCCGAGCATGTTCGAGCCCGTCCACGGCTCCGCTCCCGACATCGCCGGGAAGGGGATCGCCGACCCGACGGCGACGGCCCTCAGCGTCGGGATGCTCCTCGCGCACCTCGGGCACGTCGACGCCGCTGCCGCCGTCGACGCCGCCGTGGCCGCCGACCTGCTGGAGCGCGGCGCGGGGACGACGGCGCGCAGCACCTCCGAGGTCGGCGACGCCCTGGCCGCGCGCCTGGCCTGACGCGCAGAGCGCCGCGCCCGGGCTCAGCCCGTCCGGGCGCGGCGCTGCGCGGTCCGGCGCAGGACGAAGTCGCGCACGTCGCCGGAGGACAGGGTGATGAGGACGCCGACGTCCAGCGCCAGCACCGTCACCCACAGGCGCGACGCCGTCGTCCCCGCGGCGCCGGGCGGGGTGGCGAGGGCGACGGCGATGCCGACGACGCTCGTCACGAGCACCGCCAGCCGCGCCGCCGGGTGCCCCGCGAAGGCCAGCTGACCGAGCACGGCGTAGGCCAGCGCGGCGAGCCCGGCCCCGCCGAGGGTGAGCACGAGCGAACCCGGCCCGGCGGGCAGCTGCGCCAGCTGCGGGAGCTCCGGCAGCCACGACGGCGCACCCGGCCACAGCGCCAGCAGCGCCGCGGTGGCCGCGGCCGCCGCCGTGAGCAGGGCCCGCAGCAGCACCAGGGCGTGGGCCAGGTAGAGGGTGACCGGCCGGTGGTCCCGGTTGGACGCGCCGGTGTCGCGCACCGCCTCCAGGAGCGCGAGCGCGGGCCCGGCGAGGCCGTGCCACTCCGGGCGCACCGCCGCGGGGCCGGCCCGCTCCTCGTCGACGACGCTGCTGAGGTCCAGGACGGGCAGGTGGCCGTCGGTGCGGATCGCGTCGCCGCCGCCGTTTCGGGAGTGGTAGCCCGACGAGAAGTGGCGGATCGTGCGCAGCGCCACCTCCGGGGAGCCCGCGAGCACGGTCGTGACGACGTGGTCGCGCTCGCGGTCGGTGTCGCCGTCGATCTTGTGGGTGACCTGCAGCGTGAAGACCGACAGCCCGACCCGACGGTCGTAGGTGCCCGCGGCCACCCAGTCGACCTGCGCCCCGCCGGGCAGCCGCCACCCCGGCGGGGTCCGCCAGCACCGCACGTGGTGGCGCTGCGCCGGGCTGCCCGCCACCTCCTGCTGGTACGTGAGGTCCTGCGTGCGGCCGAACAGCACGAGGGGGCTGACCGGCGCGCTGGCGTAGGTGCGGCGCGCCAGCGTCGAGGTGACGATCCGCAGCCCGCTGCGGAAGCCCAGCTCGTCGGCGAGGTGCCACCCGGCGCGGACCATCGCGGTGTGCAGCTCCTCGGTGGTGCCCAGCAGCGCGAGGTTGACCGGGTCTCCCAGCAGGCCCTCGTAGGTGCGGGTGCGCCCGATGAAGTAGTCGGGCACGTAGACCAGTGCGAGCAGGCTGTGCAGGCGCGGCAGCAGCAGGTACGCGATGAGCGCCCACAGCACGAGGACGAGCCACCAGTCCTGCAGCCCGCCGGTGGCGATGCGCAGCAGGGTCAGCAGCGCCAGCCACCCGGCGGCCACCGCCCCCAGCAGGAGGAAGGCGCCGTCGACGGCGGCGAGCAGCGTCGAGGTGCGCCGGGGCCCCTGGGACGCGCTGTGCACGCGACGATGGTGCCCCGTGCGGCGCGGCGCGGGAGGCTACGCTTCCGTAGCATGAGCGTGGACAGTGCTGACGCGGTGCAGCTGGCCTTCGAGCGCCAGCCGCACCCCTCCCCGTCGACCGAGGCGGAGCGCGCGGCGGTCCTGGCCGACCCGGGGTTCGGCAAGCACTTCACCGACCACATGGCGCACGCGGTGTGGACCGCCGACGGCGGCTGGGGCGCCTCCCGCGTCGAGCCCTACGGGCCGCTGCTGCTCGACCCGTCGGCCGCCGTCCTGCACTACGCGCAGGAGGTCTTCGAGGGCATGAAGGCCTACCGCTGGGCCGACGGCTCGGTGTGGACCTTCCGGCCGCAGGCCAACGCCGCCCGGTTCGCGCGCTCGGCCGCGCGCCTGGCGCTGCCGGAGCTGCCCGCTGCCGACTTCGTCGCCTCCCTGGAGGCGCTGGTCTCCGCCGACGAGGCGTGGGTGCCCACCGGCGGCGAGACCAGCCTCTACCTGCGTCCCTTCATGTTCGCCTCCGAGGCCTTCCTCGGCGTGCGGGCCGCGGCGAAGGTCGACTACCTCGTCATCGCCTCCCCGGCCGGGGCCTACTTCACCGGCGGTCTGCGCCCGGTGAGGCTCCTCGTGGAGCGCGAGTACTCCCGCGCCGCCGCCGGGGGCACCGGCGCCGCCAAGTGCGGCGGCAACTACGCCTCCAGCCTGCTCGCCCAGCAGCAGGCGCACGCCGCCGGCTGCGACCAGGTGGTCTTCCTCGACGCCCTCGAGCAGCGGTGGGTCGAGGAGCTCGGCGGGATGAACGTCTTCCTGGTCACCCGGGACGGCCGCCTCCTCACCCCGGAGCTGTCCGGGTCGATCCTCGAGGGGATCACCCGGTCCTCGATCCTCCAGATCGCCGGCGACCTCGGCCTGGAGCCGGTGGAGCAGCGGATCGCCCTGGACGACTGGCTGGCGCTCGCCGCGTCCGGCGAGGTCACCGAGGCCTTCGCCTGCGGCACCGCCGCCGTCGTCACGCCGATCGGCACGCTGCTCGACGGCGGCGCGGTGAAGCCCGGAGCCGCCGACCCCGACAGTGCGGGCGAGAT
This sequence comes from uncultured Actinomycetota bacterium, assembly GCA_963781365.1. Lineage (GTDB taxonomy): Bacteria > Actinomycetota > Actinomycetes > Actinomycetales > Quadrisphaeraceae > Quadrisphaera. The sequence goes on from CAWAFR010000012.1 coordinate 162,334, forward strand.
CACCGAGGCGATCCGCTCGAGCCTGCTCGACGTCCAGTACGGCCGCGCCGAGGACCGCCGCGGCTGGATGCACCGCCTCGCCTGAGGAGCGACGATGTCCCACGAACTGCAGGTCTACGACACGACGCTGCGCGACGGCGCCCAGCAGGAGGGGCTGAACCTCTCCGTCGCCGACAAGCTGGCCATCGCCGTCCACCTCGACGAGCTCGGGGTCGGCTTCATCGAGGGCGGCTGGCCCGGCGCCAACCCCCGCGACACCGAGTTCTTCGCCCGCGCCCGCGCCGAGCTCGACCTGCGCCACGCCGTCCTGGCGGCCTTCGGCGCCACGCGGCGCGCCGGCGGGTCGGCGGCCACCGACCCGCAGGTGCGGGCGCTGCTCGACGCGGAGACGCCGGTGGTGACGCTCGTGGCCAAGAGCCACGTCGGCCACGTCAAGCTGGCGCTGCGCACCACGCGGCGAGGAGAACCTCGCCATGGTCACCGACACCGTCTCGCACCTGGTGGCCAAGGGCCGGCGGGTCTTCCTCGACGCCGAGCACTTCTTCGACGGCTACGACCTCGACCGCGACTACGCGCTGTCGGTGGTCCGGGCGGCCGCCGAGGCGGGCGCGGAGGCCGTCGTCCTGTGCGACACCAACGGCGGGATGCTGCCCCACCAGGTCGAGGAGGTCGTGGCCGCGACGCTGGCCGCCACCGCCGCGTCCGGCGCGCGGCTCGGGATGCACGCGCACAACGACACCGGCTGCGCCGTCGCCAACTCCCTGGCGGCGGTCGGGGCCGGCGCCGTCCACGTGCAGGGCTGCGTCAACGGCTACGGCGAGCGCACCGGCAACGCCGACCTCGTCACCGTCGTCGCAGACCTCGTGCTCAAGCTCGGGCAGCAGGTGGTGCCCGCGGAGTGCCTGAGCGAGGCGACGCGCATCGCGCACGCCGTCGCCGAGATCACCAACGTCGCCCCCTACGCCCGCTCGCCGTACGTCGGCGCCAGCGCGTTCGCGCACAAGGCCGGGCTGCACGCCAGCGCCATCCGCGTCGACCCCGACCTGTACCAGCACACCGACCCCACCCGGGTCGGCAACGACATGCGGATGCTCGTCTCCGACATGGCCGGGCGGGCCTCCATCGAGCTCAAGGGACGCGAGCTGGGGCACGACCTCGCCGGCGACGACGCCGTCCTCGCCCGCGTCGTCGCGCGCGTGAAGGAGCTGGAGCTGGCCGGGTGGACCTTCGAGGCCGCCGACGCCAGCTTCGACCTGCTGCTGCGCGAGGAGCGCGACGGCGTCCGGCCCGCCCACTTCCAGGTGGAGAGCTGGCGCGCGTTCATCGAGCACGGCAAGGGCACCGGCCCGACGTCGGAGGCCACCGTCAAGCTCCGCGCCGGGGGCCAGCGCATCGTGGCGACGGGCGAGGGCAACGGCCCGGTCAACGCCCTCGACGCCGCCCTGCGCCAGGCCCTGGCGCCGGTGTACCCGCAGATCGCCGACCTCGACCTCACCGACTTCCGGGTGCGGATCCTCGACGCGGAGGCGGGCACCGACGCCACCACCCGGGTGCTCATCGACACCACCGACGGCCGCGCGACGTGGACGACGGTTGGCGTGGCCCCGAACCTCGTGGAGGCGTCCTGGCAGGCGCTCGTCGACGGCATCACGTACGGCCTGCTGAAGGCCGGGGTCCCGACGCTGGCGGAGTCGGTCAGCGAGCCGGCGGCGGCACCCGCGTGAGCGAGGAGAGCTCAGAGCAGCTCGAGCAGCCGGTCGTCGAGATGTGGACGGACGGCGCCTGCAAGGGCAACCCCGGCGTCGGCGGCTGGGGCGTGCTGATGCGCTCCGGGGAGCACACCAAGGAGCTCTTCGGCGGTGAGGCCATGACGACGAACAACCGCATGGAGCTGACCGCCGTCATCGAGGGCCTGGGCGTGCTCAACCGGCGCTGCGCGGTGCCGCTGCACGTCGACTCCACCTACGTGATGAACGGGCATGACAGAGCTGGATCGCCGGGTGGAAGCGCAACGGGTGGCGCACCGCGGCGAAGAAGCCCGTGAAGAACACGGAGCTCTGGCGCGCCCTGGACGCCGCGGTGGCCGGCACGACCGTGCGCTGGCGTCTGGGTCAAGGGCCACGCCGGCGACCCGGGCAACGAGCCGCCGACGCCTGGCCAACCGGGGCGTGGACCAGGTGCGGTCCGCCGCTCGCTGACCCCGGACCTCGCTGGGCAGGCAGGAGTCCGCTGGGCAGTCATCGGTCCGGTTGAGGCCCCTCAGCCCGGACCAGGACCTGCCCACCGGACCGGCGCCTGCCCACCTGGCCTCCCGGCACAGCGCTCCACGCGGCCGATCTAGGCTCGGGGGGTGCGCATCGCCAGGTTCACCACCGGTGACGAGCCCCGCTTCGGGCTCGTCGAGGGAGACCCCGGGGAGGAGGTGGTCCACGTCGTCGTGGGAGACCCGCTGTACGCCCCGCTGCAGGCCACGGGGGAGCGGGTGCCGCTCGCCGACGCCCGCCTGCTGGCGCCGGTCATCCCGCGCAGCAAGATCGTCGGGATCGGCCGCAACTACGCCGACCACGCCCGCGAGATGGGCAACGAGCTGCCCGAGAAGCCGCTGATGTTCCTCGTGCCGAACACCGCGGTGGTCGGCCCGGGTGACCCGATCGTCATGCCGGAGGGCTCCGAGCGGGTCGACTACGAGGGCGAGCTCGCCGTCGTCATCGGCCGCCTCTGCAAGGACGTCCCCGCGAGCCGCGTGGCGGAGGTGGTCTTCGGCTACACCGTCGCCAACGACGTCACCGCGCGCGACTGGCAGAAGGGCGACGGCCAGTGGGCCCGCGCCAAGGGGTTCGACTCCTCCAAGCCGCTGGGCCCGTACATCGTCCCGGACCTGACCCTGGAGCAGGTGGCCGACCTGCGGCTCACCACCCGCCTCGACGGCGCGGTGGTGCAGGACGGCACCACGAAGGACATGGTCTTCAGCGTCACCGAGCTCGTCGTGGCCGCCAGCCGCGCCTTCACGCTGCTGCCGGGCGACGTCATCCTCACCGGCACCCCCGCCGGCGTGGGGGAGCTGCACCAGGGCCAGCGCGTCGAGGTCGAGGTCGAGGGCATCGGCGTCCTCAGCAACCCGGTGGTGCGGCGATGAGCGAGCCGACGACGCCGCTGTCGCCGTCGCCGGGCGCGGTCACGGGTCCGCATCGCGCCGTCGCCCACCGGCGTCCCGCACGTCGGGTTCCTGCGCACGGCGCTGTTCAACTGGGCCTACGCCCGCCACACCGGCGGCACGTTCGTGTTCCGCATCGAGGACACCGACGCTCGCCCGCCACAGCGAGGAGAGCTACCACCAGATGGTGGAGGCCCTGCAGTGGCTGGGCCTGGACTGGGACGAGGGCGTCGAGGTCGGCGGCCCGCACGAGCCGTACCGGCAGTCCCGGCGCAGCGAGCTGTACGCCGACGTCCTCGCGAAGCTCGTCGAGGGCGGCTTCGTCTACGAGTCCTTCTCCACCCCCGAGGAGGTCGACGCGCGGCACCGGGCGGCGGGCGAGGACCCCCAGCTCGGCTACGACAACGCCGACCGCGACCTCACGGACGAGCAGAAGGCCGCCTTCCGGGCCGCCGGGCGCGAGCCGGTGCTGCGCCTGCGGATGCCCGACGGCGACCACTCCTTCCACGACCTGGTGCGCGGCGAGGTGCGCTTCCCGGCCGGGTCCGTGCCCGACTACGTGGTCGCGCGCGCCGACGGCACGCCGCTGTACACGCTGGTCAACCCCGTCGACGACGCGCTGATGGGCATCACCCACGTGCTGCGCGGCGAGGACCTGCTGAGCTCCACGCCGCGCCAGGTGGCGCTGTTCGAGGCGCTGAAGGCGGTGGGGACGGCGCAGGTGACCCCGCTGTACGGCCACCTCCCGTACGTGATGGGGGAGGGCAACCGGAAGCTCTCCAAGCGGGACCCGGAGTCCAACCTCTTCGTGCACCGGGACCGCGGGTTCCTCCCGGAGGGGCTGCTGAACTACCTGGCGCTGCTGGGCTGGTCGATCGGGCCCGACCGCGACGTGTTCTCGCCGGCCGAGATGGTCGCCGCCTTCGACATCACCGACGTCGTCGCGAGCCCCTCGCGCTTCGACCTGCGCAAGGCGGAGGCCATCAACGCCGCCCACGTGCGGCTGCTCGACCCGGCCGACCTGCGAGACCGCCTCGTGCCGCGCCTGCAGGCCGCGGGCGTGCTGCCTGAGCGGCCCAGCGAGGAGCAGCTCGCCCTGCTGGGGGCCGCCGTGCCGCTGGTGCAGGAGCGCATGGTGCTGCTCGGGGAGGCCCCGGGTCTGCTGGGGTTCCTCTTCGTCGCCGACGACGCGCTGCTGGTGGAGGACGACGCCCGCGCGTCCCTGCGCCCGGAGGCCGCCGACGTCCTGGACGCCTCCCTGGCGGCCCTCGACGGCGACGCCGCGAGCCCCGTCGCCTGGACCGCCGCGGAGCTCGAGGCGGCGCTGCGCGCTGCCCTGGTCGACGGGCTGCGCGTGAAGCCGAAGTTCGCCTTCGCCCCGCTGCGGGTGGCGGTCACCGGGCGACGGGTCTCACCGCCGCTGTTCGAGTCGATGGAGCTGATCGGCCGCGAGAGCACCCTGGCGCGCCTGCGGGCGCTGCGGGGGCAGCTCGCGTGAGCGACCCGGCCGACGCCGCCGTGCGGTGGGGGCCCCGCCCCTACCCGCAGCTGCTGCGGGGCCCGAAGCACGCGTGGTGGCGGCCCCTGGTGGGTGCGGCAGTGGCGGCCGTGGGCGTGGGGCTGCTGCTGCTCGCCGGCCTGCTCGCCTACACGCTGGCGTCGCTGGTCCTGGGACGGATGCCGACCGACGTCGAGCTGACCGCCAGCCCGCTGGCCTTCCTCGCCAACAACCTCCTGCTGGCGGCCCTCATCCCCCTCGCGTGGCTGGCGGTGCTCGCCGGCCACGGCATCACCCCGCGGTGGGTCGCGTCGGTGACCGGCGGCGTGCGGTGGCGGTGGGTGCTCGCCTCCGCCGTCGTCCCGCTGGTGGCGCTGCTGCTGAGCGTGGTCGGCCTGGGCCTGCTGTCGGCGGCCGCGGGGGACTCGCCCTTCGGCTCCGGCGACGACACGTCCACGGGCACGGTGGTGCTGCTGCTGGTGGTCGTGCTGCTCACGACGCCGCTGCAGGCCGCGGGGGAGGAGTACTTCTTCCGCGGCTGGATGAGCCAGGCCGTGGGCTCGTGCTTCCGCAGGGCGGGTGTCGGCGCCGTCGTCGCCGCGCTGGTCTCGGCGGCCCTCTTCGGGCTCGCGCACGGCGACCAGGACCCGTGGCTGTACGCCGACCGGTTCCTGTTCGGCCTGACGGCGTCCTACCTGGCCTGGCGCACGGGAGGGCTGGAGGCGGGGATCGCCTTCCACACCCTGAACAACGTCATCATCTTCGTCCCGACGGTGCTCGCGGGCGGGCTCGGCGACGCCCTCGACACCACCAGCGCGTCGCCGTCCCTGGTGCTGGTCGACGTGGTCGTCTTCGCCGTCGTGGCCGCCGGGACGACGTGGCTCGCCCGGAGGAGGGGCCTGGCTCGGCTCTCCGTCCCGCCTCGGGTACAGTTTCCTGCTGGCGCGGTCACGGGCTCCGGTTCCGACTGGTGACCCCGGGTCCTCGTCAGTGCTTCGGTCACTCAGGGTGATGAGTCCTGGTGACCGATGGGATATGGTGTAATTGGCAGCACAAGGGATTCTGATTCCCTTAGTCTAGGTTCGAGTCCTGGTATCCCAGCGGCCCCGTTGTGTAGTGGCCTAGCACGCCGCCCTCTCAAGGCGGTAGCGCGGGTTCGAATCCCGTCGGGGCTACATCGGAGGCCCGGTGCGCACCAGCGCACCGGGCCTCTTCCGCTGTCCGGGTCAGGTCAGGTCAGGTCGGCCGGAACCGGCGGACCGCCGCGTCCTGGTGCCCGAGGCGCCGCAGGGCCAGCAGCAGGGGCTCGTGCATCACCGTCCCGAGCGCCACGAACTCCACGGCGTCGGCGGTGGACGTCGTGGGGACGTCGCCCACCTCGGCCCCCACCAGCGGGGCGAGCAGCCGTGCGCGCTGCGCCACCAGCTCCGGGGAGGCGTCCAGACCGGCGTCCGTCACGGCCGCCATGGCCATCGCGAGCTGGCGCAGGGCGGCGCTTCGCGGCCACACCCGCCACCCGGCGAGCTCCACCGCGCGCCGGGCGGCGGTGGTGTCGACGTCGTCGGGGGCTGAGGGCGGCAAGGCCTCGGAGACGGTGCCCAGGGCGTCGTCCAGGGAGGTGTCCGGGGCGTCGACGGCGTCCAGGACGGCGCGGGCGGCTGCCAGGGAGAGGCCGCCGACGTCGGTGAGCGCCCGCACCAGCCGCAGCCGGCGCACGTGCTGCTGGCCGTACTCGGCCTGGGTGCGGGACGTGGCCTCCCCGCGCGGCAGCAGCCCCTCGCGCAGGTAGTGCTTGACGGTGGCCACCGGCACGCCCGTCGTCCGGCTCAGCTCCCCGATCCTCACGGTGTCCCCTTGCGCTGGAGAGTGCGACTCTCCATTATTGGAGAGTCTTGCTCTCCAATGTATCGGGAGGTCTCCCATGGCCCTGCAGCGCGGGCGCTGGACCCACCAGCACGACGGCGGCCTGTCCGTCTTCCTCATCGGCATGACGATCAACAAGCCGTGGCGGCCCGACCAGTGGGTCCCGGTCCTGCAGGCGATGGGGCCGATGCTCACCGAGCTCCACCGCAACCGCGAGTGGGGCTTCCGCGGCTACCGGATGTCGCTCTCGCTCCGCGGCCCGGTGCTCGTCCAGTACTGGGACTCCACCGAGCAGGTCTACGCCTACGCCTCGGCCGCCCCGGCGCACCACCGCCCCGCGTGGTCGGCGTTCAACCGGCGGGCGCGCTCGGCCGCGGGCGCCGTGGGGATCTGGCACGAGACCTTCACCGTGGCGCCCGGCGCCCACGAGTCGATCTCCGTCGACGCGCCGCTGGCAGGTCTCGCCGCGGCGACGGCGGCGGTGCCGGTGGGCGAGCGCACGCACTCCGCGCGCCAGCGCATGCAGCGGCTCGGCGGCGCCTGAGCCCAGGGCGGGGTCAGGCGCCGCGGGCGAGGGAGTCCGTGAGCCGGGCGGCCGCCACGACGACGGCGTCGGCGTGCGAGCGCCCCGGCTGGCGGCCCAGGCGCTGCAGCGGGCCGGAGACGGAGACGGCGGCCACCACGCGCCCCGCGGGGGAGCGCACCGGTGCGGAGACCGACGCCACGCCGTCCTCCCGCTCGGCGGCGGAGCTCGCCCAGCCGCGGCGGCGCACCGCCGCCAGCCCGGCGGCGGTGAACGCGGCCCCCGACAGCCCCCGGTGCAGCCGCTCCGGGTCCTCCCAGGCCAGCAGCACCTGGGCGGCCGAGCCGGCGAGCATCGACAGCGACGCCCCCACCGGCACCGAGTCGCGCAGGCCGGGGCCCGGGCGGTCGGCGGCGGCCACGCAGACGCGCAGGTCGCCCTGGCGCCGGTAGAGCTGGGCGCTCTCGTGGGTGGCGTCGCGCAGGCCGGCCAGCACGGGCCCGGCCGCTGCCAGCAGCCGGTCCTCCCCGGCGGCGGCGGCGAGCTCGCCGAGGCGGGAGCCGAGCACGAAGCGCCCCTGCAGGTCGCGGGCCGCGAGGCGGTGGTGCTCCAGCGCGACGGCGAGGCGGTGCGTCGTCGGGCGCGACAGGCCGGTGGCCGCCACCAGCTGCGCCAGCGACTGCGGGCCCGCCTCCAGGGCGGCCAGGACGCCGACGGCCTTGTCCAGGACGCCGACTCCGCTAGACTTGTCCACGGCTCGATACTCCTGTCTCACATGATGAGACTACACGCCAGGTGCCGGACAGGGGCGGCGAGCGGGACGAGGCGCGAGGTCGTGGAGGACGCTGTGGGACGCACGCTGGCCGAGAAGGTCTGGGACGCGCACGTCGTGCGCAAGGGGGCGTCGGGGGAGCCCGACCTGCTCTACATCGACCTCCACCTGATCCACGAGGTGACGAGCCCTCAGGCCTTCGACGGCCTGCGGGAGGCCGGCCGCCCGGTGCGGCGCCCGGACCTCACGATCGCCACCGAGGACCACAACATCCCCACCCTCGACATCGACAAGCCGATCGCCGACCTGGTCAGCCGCACGCAGGTCGACACGCTGCGCCGCAACGCCGCGGAGTTCGGCGTCCGCATCCACAGCCTCGGGGACGTCGACCAGGGCATCGTGCACGTCGTCGGCCCCCAGACCGGGCTCACCCAGCCGGGGATGACGGTCGTCTGCGGTGACTCCCACACCTCCACGCACGGCGCGTTCGGGGCGCTCGCGTTCGGCATCGGCACCTCCGAGGTCGAGCACGTGCTCGCCACGCAGACGCTGCCGCTGGCGCCGTTCAAGACGATGGCCATCACCGTCGACGGCGAGCTGCCCGAGGGCACCACCAGCAAGGACATCATCCTCGCGGTGATCGCGAAGATCGGCACCGGCGGTGGCCAGGGCTACGTGCTGGAGTACCGCGGGGAGGCGATCCGCGCGCTGTCGATGGAGGCGCGCCTCACCGTCTGCAACATGTCGATCGAGGCCGGCGCCCGCGCCGGCATGATCGCCCCCGACGAGAAGACCCTCGCGTACCTGGAGGACAAGCCGCACGCCCCCCAGGGCGCCGACTGGGACGCCGCGGTGCAGTGGTGGGAGACCCTGCAGACCGACGACGACGCCGTCTTCGACGCCGAGGTGGTGCTGTCCGCCGCCGACCTGGAGCCCTTCGTCACCTGGGGCACCAACCCCGGCCAGGGCGTCCCGCTGTCCGGCTCGGTGCCCGTCCTGGAGGACATCGCCGACGAGGGCGAGCGCGCCGCCGCCGAGCGCTCCCTGGCCTACATGGGCCTGACCGCCGGGACGCCGATGCGCGAGATCGCCGTCGACACCGTCTTCATCGGCTCCTGCACCAACGGGCGCATCGAGGACCTGCGTGCGGCCGCCGAGGTGCTCAAGGGCCGCACGGTGGCCGACGGCGTGCGCCTGATGGTCGTCCCCGGCTCGGTCCGGGTGCGGATCCAGGCGATGGAGGAGGGCCTGGACCAGGTCTTCCTCGACGCAGGCGGCGAGTGGCGCGGTGCGGGCTGCTCGATGTGCCTCGGCATGAACCCCGACCAGCTCGCCGTGGGCGAGCGGGCGGCGTCCACGTCGAACCGCAACTTCGAGGGCCGCCAGGGCAAGGGCGGGCGCACCCACCTCGTCTCGGTGCCCGTGGCCGCGGCCACCGCCGTGCGCGGCACCCTGTCCAGCCCCGCCGACCTGGCGCCCGTCGGCGCTGCGCCCGCCCCCGCCCTGGTCTGAGCCGACGAGACGAGAGGACCTGACATGGCCCTGGAGCCCTTCACCACGCACACCGGCGTCGGCGTCCCGCTGCGGCGCAGCAACGTCGACACCGACCAGATCATCCCGGCGGTCTACCTCAAGCGGGTCACGAAGACCGGTTTCGAGGACGGCCTGTTCGCGGCCTGGCGCAGCGACGAGTCCTTCATCCTCAACCAGGAGCCGTTCCGCGACGGGTCGGTGCTCGTCGCCGGGCCCGACTTCGGCACCGGCTCCTCCCGCGAGCACGCCGTGTGGGCGCTGAAGGACTACGGCTTCCGCGTCGTCCTGTCCTCCCGGTTCGCTGACATCTTCCGCGGCAACTCCGGCAAGCAGGGCCTGCTCGCCGGTCAGATGACGCAGGACGACGTCGAGCTGCTGTGGAAGCTCCTGGAGAACGACCCGGGCGCCACCGTCACTGTCGACCTCGCCGAGCGCACCGCCACCTGCGGCACCGCGGTGTTCCCCTTCACCGTCGACGACTACACGCGCTGGCGCCTCATGGAGGGCCTGGACGACATCGGCCTCACCCTCCGTCACGAGAGCGCCATCGACGCGTTCGAGGCCGAGCGCCCCAGCTGGAAGCCCGCCACGCTGCCCGTCCGCTCCTGAGGGTGTCGCCGGCCGGGAGCCCGCTGGGTCACAGCGGGCCCCCGGCTGGTGCAGACTGGACCGACTCCCGAGCGGCGCCGGGTGGCCGCGAGGCCGCACGCCGCCTGCGGGCAGGCCGGGGGGCGAGCGTGAGGGGACCCATGAGCAGCACTCTGACCGTGACAGGCGGCGCCCCCCTGAAGGGCAGCATCGCCGTCCGCGGCGCCAAGAACTTCGTGACCAAGGCGATGGTGGCGGCCCTGCTGGGCGAGACCACCAGCCGGCTGCGCAACGTCCCGGACATCAGCGACGTCGCCGTCGTCCGCGGGCTGCTGGAGCTGCACGGCGTGCGCGTCTCCGAGGGCGCCGAGGACGGTGAGCTGGTGCTCGACCCGGCCGACGTCGAGGTGGCGGCCGTGGCCGACATCGACGCGCACGCCGGGTCCAGCCGCATCCCGGTCCTCTTCTGCGGTCCCCTGGTGCACCGCCTGGGCGAGGCGTTCATCCCCGACCTCGGCGGGTGCCGCATCGGTGACCGGCCCATCAACTACCACCTCGACGTGCTCCGGCAGTTCGGTGCCGTCGTCGACAAGCGGCCCTCCGGCATCGCCCTGTCGGCGCCGCGCCGGCTGCGCGGCACCCGCCTGGAGCTGCCCTACCCCTCGGTGGGGACGACGGAGCAGGTGCTGCTCACGGCGGTCCGCGCCGAGGGCGTCACGGAGCTGCGCAACGCCGCCGTCGAGCCGGAGGTCCTCGACCTCATCGCGGTGCTGCAGAAGATGGGGTCGATCATCAGCGTCGACACCGACCGCGTGATCCGCATCGAGGGCGTCGAGACGCTCACCGGCTACGAGCACCGGGCGCTGCCCGACCGCATCGAGGCGGCGTCGTGGGCCTCCGCGGCCCTCGCCACCGGTGGTGACGTCTACGTCGAGGGCGCCCGCCAGCCCGACATGATGACCTTCCTCAACGTGTTCCGGAAGATCGGCGGCGCCTTCGACGTCGACGACTCCGGGATCCGCTTCTCCCACCCCGGGGGGCCGCTGCGCTCCATCGCGCTGGAGACCGACGTCCACCCCGGGTTCATGACCGACTGGCAGCAGCCGCTCATGGTGGCGCTCACGCAGGCCCAGGGGCTGTCGATCTTGCACGAGACCGTGTACGAGAACCGCCTCGGCTTCACCGACGCCCTGGGGCGCATGGGCGCGACGATCCAGGTGTACCGCGAGTGCCTCGGCTCCACGCCGTGCCGCTTCGGCGCGCAGGACTTCCGCCACTCCGCCGTCATCAGCGGCCCCACCCGGCTGCACGGCGCCGACATCACCGTGCCCGACCTGCGGGGCGGGTTCAGCCAGCTCATCGCCGCGCTGGCCGCCGACGGCACCTCACGGGTGCACGGCATCGACCTCATCGACCGCGGGTACGAGCACTTCGCCGAGAAGCTGGCGGCCCTCGGGGCGCAGGCCGTGCGCGAGGAGCCGGCCACCGTCTGACCGGGACGGGCCCACCGCGCGGGGAGGGCTCAGGCGCAGGCGCTCCCGGCCTCGGCCAGGGCCGCCGCGGTGCGGCTGCCCAGGCCGAGGCGGCGGGCCTGCTCCGCCTCGGCGGGGGTGTCGACGTCGCGCCGCAGCCGCGCCAGGTGCAGACCGACGGCGCGGGCCCCGTCGCGCCGGTGCGCCAGCGCAGAGCCGGGACCGAACCGCGGGCGCAGCAGGCCCGCCGCGGGGCCGTCCAGGTGCCCGGCGAGCAGGACGGTGCCGGTGCCCCCCGCGTCCGGGACTGTCGCGGTGCCGCCCCCCGCCAGCACCTCGGCGGCTTCGGCGAGGACCGCCGTGAGGTCGTCGGGGCGCAGGCTGGGGACGTCGGCCAGCAGCACGGCGACCGGGCCGGCGGCGTCTTCGGCGCGCAGCGCCGCCAGGCCCTCCTCCAGCGCCGGCAGCAGCCCGCTGCCGGGCCCGCGCTCGGGCACCACCGCGGCGCCCAGGGCTGCCAGCCGCTCGCCCCGGCCGACGTCGGAGGTGACCACGTGCACGGAGGCGACCAGCGGGCACGCGAGCGCCGCCTCCACGGAGTCGAGGGCGATCGCCTCCGGCAGCCCGGGGGAGCGCACCACGAGCGCCGAGAGCCGGCTCTTCGCCGACCTCCCGCCCTTGACCGGCATGACGAGGCGCCAGGGCCGGGTGTCGAGAGGCACCCGTGGATCCTGCCAGCAGCGCCGCGGCGCCCGGGCCGGCCTCGGCCGGTGGCCGGGCGCCGTCAGCCGGTCGTCGACCCGTCGTCAGCCTGTCGTTAGCCTGCACAGCCGTGGTCATCGTGCAGCGCGGGCTCGGCGTTCCCCTCGGAGCGGCGGCCGTCGTCGTGCGCGTCGTGCTGCGCGCGGTCTCGCGCCCCAGCTGGCGGGGCCTGGAGAACCTCCCCGACGGCGGCTGCGTCGTCGCGGCCAACCACGTCTCGTGGCTCGACCCGGTCACGCTGGCCGACGTCCTGGTCGCCTCCGGGCCCGTGCCGCGGATCCTCGCCAAGGAGAGCCTGTTCCGGGCGCCGGTGCTCGGGCTCCTGCTGCGCCTGATGCGCGGCGTGCCCGTGCGGCGCGGCACCGGTGACGCCGCGCGGGCCCTGGAGGACGCCGTCGCCGCCGTCCGCGGCGGCGACCGGATCGTGATCTTCCCCGACGGCACCCTCACCAAGGACCCCGACGGCTGGCCCATGGTCGGCAAGACGGGCGCCGCCCGGCTGGCGCTGACCACGGGCGCCCCCGTCGTCCCCCTGGCGCAGTGGGGTCCGCAGCAGCTGCTGCCCCGGGTGGGGCGCCCCCGCCCGTGGCCCCGTCCCGCGATGCAGGTGCTGGTGGGCCCGCCGGTCGACCTGTCGGCGTTCGCGGGCCGCCCGCTCACGCAGGTGGTGCTGCGCGACGCCACCGAGGTCATCGTCGCCGCGGTCGCCGACCTGCTCTCCGAGCTGCGGGGGCTGCCCGTGCCGGACCGGTGGGACCCGCGCACCCAGGCCCGTCGCCCCGCGGCCGTGCCCGCGGCCCGCCCCGAGGTCGAGGACGCCCCGTGACCGCCCCGGCCACCCCGTCGGCGCAGGCCCCCCAGACACCCCCTCTCGAGCGCCGGGTCGCCGTCCTCGGCGCCGGCAGCTGGGGGACGACGTTCGCCCAGCTCGTCGCCGACGCCGACCCCTCCGCGCAGGTGGTGGTGTGGGGCCGCGACCCCGTCGTCGTGGAGGAGATCGCCACCGCCTCGGCCAACTCCGCCTACCTCCCGGGCCTGCGCCTGCCCGCCGGGGTCACCGCGACCACCGACCTGCGGGCGGCGCTCGACGGCGCTGACGACGTCGTCCTCGCCGTCCCCGTGCAGCGCCTGCGCGGGGTCCTCGCCGTCGCCGCCGAGCACCTCGCGGCCTCCCGCGCGCAGGGCCGTGCGGCGCCGGTGGTGGTGAGCCTGCTCAAGGGCCTCGAGCTCGACACGCACCTGCGCGTCAGCGAGGTCGTCGCCGACGTCCTCGGCCCGGTGCTGGGGGAGGTGCCCTACGCGGTCGTCTCCGGGCCCGAACCTCGCCCGCGAGATCGCCGAGCGGCGCCCCTGCGCGACCGTGGTGGCCTCCCGCCGCCTCGACGTCGCCGACCGCACCGCGGCGCTGTGCGCGACGGACTACTTCCGGCCGTTCACGCTGCAGGACGTGGTGGGCGTCGAGGTGGCCGGGGCGTGCAAGAACCTGCTCGCGGTGGGTGTCGGCCTCGCGGAGGGACTGGGGCTGGGTGACAACGCGAAGGCCTCGGTCATCGCCCTGGGCCTGGCGGAGGTGACGCGGCTCGTGGTCGCGCTCGGCGGGTCGGCGGCCACGGTGGCGGGCCTCGCGGGCGCCGGTGACGCCTTCGCCACCTGCGCCTCCACGCTGTCCCGCAACCACCGCCTCGGAGTCGGCCTCTCGCAGGGCCGTCCGCTGGGCGAGGTGCTCGCCTGGCTCGGCGGGACCGCGGAGGCGGTCGGCACCGCGCGCTCGATCACCGCGCTCGCCGACGACGCGGGCGTCGCGATGGGCGTGGTCGAGCAGGTGGCCGCCGTCCTCGTCGACGGCCGGGACCCGCGCGACGCGGCCCTGCACCTGCTCTCGCAGCCGCTGCGCGGTGAGCGGTTGCCCTGGACCTGAGGGCCCACCACCCGGGGGCCCACCACCCGGCGGCCCATCACCCGTCGGCTCAGCGCGCGGCGCCCGCGGCGGGCAGCACCACCCGCACCGACGCGCCGCCCAGCGCCTCGTCGCGTCCCAGGACCATCGTGCCCCCGTGGTCGCTGACGACGGCGGCCACGATCGCCAGCCCCAGGCCGGCCCCGGTTCCGGAGCGCGTGCGCGCAGCGTCGCCGCGGGTGAACCGCTCGGTGGCGGTCGCCGCCAGCTCCGGGGGGAAGCCCCGCCCGTCGTCGGCCACCACGAGCTCCGCGCACCCGCCGCCCGCCCCTTCCCGGGCTCGGACGCGCACCTGAACGCGGGTAGCCCCCGCGGCGTCGGCGTTGGCCACCAGGTTCGCCAGCAGCCGTGACAGGGCACGCTCGTCACCGTCGACGACGATCTCCTCACCGGCCCCACCGCCCTCGCCGCCCACCACGTCCACCGCCACCGGGTGGGCCGCGACCAGGCGCGGGACCTCGCGCCGGGCCAGGGCGAGCAGCGCGACCGGGGCCCGCGCGCCGGCGCCGTGCTCGGCGGAGGCCAGCACGAGCAGGTCCTGCGCGAGGCGCTCCAGCCGCTCCGCCTCCCCGAGGGCCGCCGCGACCGACTCCCGGACCTCCTCGGGCAGCTGGCGGCCCAGGCGCAGCGCGAGCTCCAGCTCGCCGCGCAGGACGGCGATCGGCGTGCGCAGCTCGTGGGCGGCGTCCTCGACGAACTCCCGCTCGCGCTGCACCCCCGCCTCGAGCCGGCCGAGCATGCTGTTCAGCGTCTGCGCGAGCACCGCCACCTCATCACCGCCGGGGGGCTGCGGCAGGCGCTGACCGACCTGCGCCGCGGAGATCTGCCCCGCGCGCCGCGTCAGGTCGGCCACCGGGCGCAGCGCGGCGCCGGCGAGCAGCCAGCCCGCCAGGCCCAGGCTCGCCACCGCCAGCGGGGCCCCCGCGAGGAACAGCAGCACCAGGCGCGCCTCGGCCTCGTCGAGCTCGTCCATCCGCGTGCCGACCACGAGCACCGAGCCCGCCGCCGGCACGGCGACGGCCGTCGCGAGGTACCGGACCCGGCCTTCGCGGCGGACCTTCAGGCTGCCGCTGGCGGTGCCCAGCGTCCGGGCCCGCGCCAGCGCCGCCGCGGGCAGGAAGGAGGAGCGCCCTTCCAGCCTCCCGGCCACCGGGGACTCGGAGGCGGCGGAGGGCGACGCCGACGCGGTTGAGCTGCCGGCCAGCGCTGCAGCCCCCGGGGACAGCTCCGCGAGGGCGTCGTCGGTGGTGACCAGCTCCGCCAGCGGGTCCTGCCGCACCACCCCCACGTCGCCCCGCTCCAGCGCCAGGACCAGCGCCGAACGGCGTGTGGCGAGCCCCGTGTCGACGGCGGCGTCGAACTGGCGGTCCGTCGCGTAGGCCAGCAGACCCACACCGGCGGCGATCACCACGGCGATGGCGGCGGCGAACGTCACGGCCAGGCGCGCCCGCAGCGCCCGCGGCAGCAACCTCGCGACGCGCCGGGTCGGGTTCACCGCTCCGTCATCCTGCACGGTGCACCCTCTTCCCTGGTCCTCCATGACGGGCCGCCCAGCGCGCTCCAGGCTCCTGGGCGTTCCGGCACCGACAGCACGACCGACAGGGAGAGGACACCATGACTGACGCCCTCCCCGCGCGGGACTCCGCCGGAGCGCCCGCGCCGGTCCCGTCCCCGAGGCGCTCGTGAGGGTGCTCGTGGTCGAGGACGACGCGGGCATGGCCCGTCTCCTGCGGCGGGCGCTGGCCTCGGAGGGGTACGCCGTCGACGTCGCCGGCACCGGCGACGGCGGGCTGTGGGCGGCGACCGAGAACGACTACGACGCCGTCGTCCTCGACGCGATGATCCCCGCCCCCGACGGCTTCGAGGTCGCCCGGCAGCTGCGCGCCCGGGACCGCTGGGCGCCGGTGCTCATGCTCACCGCCCGTGCCGACGTGGCCGACCGGGTCCGCGGTCTCGACGCCGGCGCCGACGACTACCTGACGAAGCCCTTCGCCCTCGACGAGCTCTTCGCCCGCGTGCGCTCCCTGGTGCGCCGCGGCGCCGTCCCCCGGCCCGCGGTGCTCAGCGCCGGCGACCTCGTGCTCGACCCCAGCAGCCGGCGCGTGGAGCGCGGCGGGGTTCCCGTGGAGCTGACCAGCAAGGAGTTCGCCCTCCTCGCGGAGCTGCTGCGCCACCGCGGACGCGTGCTCTCCCGGACGCACCTCATCGACCACGTCTGGGACTCCGCGTACGACGGGTCGTCCAACGTCGTGGAGGTGCACGTGCGGCGGCTGCGGGAGAAGGTCGACCGCCCCTTCTCCCGGGACAGCATCCGCACCTCCCGAGGCGCCGGCTACGTCGTCGTCGACGACGCCGCAGGGGAGGAGGGCCCGTGAGGCAGCTCCTGGCCGGCGCCGCCACGACCGCAGCCGCGCTCGCGGTGCTCGGGCACGCCGGACCGGCGGTGCTCGGCCGCGGCGCGTGGCGACGCCGCGTGCTGCCCGGCCTCGTGGGCGTCGGCGCCCCGGGGGGTGTCGCGCTCACCTTCGACGACGGCCCCGACCCCGAGGGCACCCCCGCGGTCCGTCGCGCCCTGGACGCGCTCGGGGTGCGCGCCACCTTCTTCGTGCTCGGGCAGCAGGTGCTGCGCCACCCCGGCACCGTCTCCTCCCTGCTCGCGGACGGCCACGAGGTGGCCCTGCACGGCCACGAGCACCGCAACCACCTCGCCCGCACCGCCCCCGCGCTGCTGCGCGACCTGCGCCGGGCCCACGACGCCGTCGTCGCCGACGCCGGGCCCGCCGCCGGGCCCGCGGCGGGGTGGCTGCGCTTCACGCGCCCCCCGTACGGCGCGGTCTCCGGTGGCACCCTCCTCGCGGCCCGGGCGGTGGGCCTGCGCCCCGTGCTGTGGACGGCCTGGGGGCGCGACTGGCTGGTGCGCACGCCGGAGCAGGTCGCCGCCGAGGTCGTCGCAGGGCTCACCGACGGCGGGACCGTGCTGCTCCACGACTCCGACTGCACCTCCACGCCCCTGTCCTGGCGGGCGACGGCCGCCGCGCTGCCCCGCGTCGTCGGCGCGGTGCAGGAGCGGGGCTGGCAGGTGCGGCGGCTCGCCGACCACCTGGCCGACCGGCAGCCGGCGGGGGGCGCGCGGTGAGGGCCGACGTCTGGCTGGCGCTGGCCGCTGCCGCCTGCTTCGCCCTCTCGACGGTGGCCCAGCACCGCGCCGCCCTCGCCGTCGGTGACGCCGACGACGTCGCCCGCTCCGACCGCCCCGCGGCGGGAGCCCTCCGGCGGGGCCTGACGGCGCTGGGACGCCTGCTGCGGAGCCCGCTGTGGGTGGCGGGCCTCGTGGTCGGCGTCGCGGCGCTGCTGCTGCAGGCGCTGGCGCTGAGCCGGGGCGCGCTCGTCGTCGTCCAGCCGATCCTCCTGCTGGGCCTGCTGCTCGCCCTCCCGCTGTCGGACGCGATCGCGCGGCGCCGACCGGGTCGCGGTGAGGTGCTCGCAGCGCTCGCGGTGCTCGCCGGGCTCGCGGTGTTCCTGGTCGCGGCGGCACCGGACCGCGGCGCGCCGCTGGCCCGCGGTGACGAGCTCGGGGTCGCCGCGGGCGCATGGACGGCGGCCGCCGTGGTCGCAGCCGTCCTGGGGGCGACGGTGCTGCGTCACTGGCGCGCGCTCCTGCTCGGCCTGTCCGGCGGGGCGCTGATCGGCGTCGCCAGTGCGCTCCTCAAGCAGGTGGTGGGCCTCGTGGGCCGCGATCCCGGCGCCGCGCTCCTCGACCCGGCGACCCTCGGCGTCGTCCTCACCGGCGTCGCGGGGGTGCTGGTGACGCAGGCCGGGTACGCCGCCGGGCACCTGTCCGCCTCCCAGCCCGCCCACTCGATCGCCGAGCCCGCGGTGGCCTCCGCGATCGGCGCCACCGCCTTCGCCGAGCACCTCGCCGTCGGCGTGCTGCCCGTGGCCGGGCAGGTGCTGGGCGCGCTGCTCATGGTCGGGGGCGTGATCGCGATCGCGCTCGTGGTCCCGGCGCTGCACGACGAGCGGACGGTGAGCTGAGTGCTCGCCGTCGTCGCCGCCCTCCTGGCCGCCACCTGCTTCGCCGCCTCCACCGTCACCCAGCACCGCGCCGCGTCCACCGCACCCGACAGCAGCGGCACGGGGGTCCGCCTCGTGCTGGCGCTGCTGCGCCAGCCGCTCTGGCTGCTCGGGACCGCCTTCGGCGGCGTCGGGGCGGTCCTGCAGACCGTGGCCGTCGCGGCGGGGGCGCTGCTGGTGGTCCAGCCCCTGCTGGTCACCGGGCTGCTGCTGGCGCTGCCCCTGTCGGTGGTGGTGGAGCACCGCCGGCCGGCACCCGCCGAGTGGGCCTGGGCGGGCACCGTGGTGCTCGGCCTGGCGCTCTTCCTCACCGCAGCCCGGGCGGGGAGCGGCACGGACAGCGCGGACCCGTCCCTGCTGAGGGTCAGCGCGCTGGCGGCCGCAGGCCTGGTGGTCCTGGCCGCCGGCCTCTCGCAGGCCGGCAGCGGGCGCTACCGGGCCCTGCTCCTGGGGCTGGGTGGCGGCGCGTCCCTGGGGCTGGCGGGCGGCCTGCTGAAGGCGGTCACCGGGAGCGTCCAGGACGGCGACCTGCTGTCGGCGCTGTCCTGGCCGCTGCTCGCGCTGGTCTTCGCCGGCGGCGCCGGCGTGGTGCTCAACCAGTCCGGCTACCGCGTCGGGGTGCTCACCGCCTCCCAGCCCGCCATCACGATCGCCGAGCCGGTGGTCGGTGCCGGCATCGGCGTCGCCGCCTTCGGCGAGCGGCTGTCAACGGATGGCGTCTCGATGGCGCTGCAGGTGGTCGGCGTGCTGCTGATGGTGGCCGGCGTCATCGCCCTGGCGCGCCTGACCGCCGACGAGGACCCCGCCGGCCCCGCGTCCGGCGCCGCAACCGGCCCCACCGCCGGACCTGACACCACCACACCACCCGTCAGCGCCGTCACCGGCGCTCGACCCACGGACTCCGACGCGGACCGCGCGATCGGCCGACCACCTGAGGAGGAGCTGTGCTGAACGCCCAGCGGGGTGCCGCGCAGACGCCGGCACCCGGACCCGTCGAGCCCGAGCCGTGGGCAAGCGTGCTCGTCGTGTCCGGCAGCGTGGGGGCCGGGCACGACGGCGCGGCGAACGAGCTGGCCCGGCGCCTGCGGGAGCTCGGCGTGCACGTCGACGTCGAGGACCACCTGCGGGCCCTCGTGCCCGGCGCGGCGCTGTTCCTGCGCCAGGGCTACACCCAGAGCGTGGGCCGCGTGCCCGCCCTGTTCGAGTGGCTGTTCGGCGTGCTCGAGAGCAGCCCGTTCTGGCGCTGGCTGCTGGCGCTGCTGTGCGCGACCAGCAACCGCCGCCTGCTGCGCTGGTCGCGCCGCCGGCCCTACTCGCTGGTGGTCTCGACGTACCCGCTGGCCAGCCAGGCCCTCGGCGACCTGCGCGAGCAGGGCCGCCTGCGGGTGCCGGTGGCCACCTACCTGTGCGACCCGGCGGCGCACCGGTCCTGGGTGCACCCCGGCGTCGACCACCACTGGACCGTCACGGAGGCCACGGCCCGCCAGGGCCTGCGCGACTACGGCGTGCCCATGACGGCCGTGGGCCCGCTGGTGCCGCAGCGGTTCACGCAGGTGCCGGCCGAGCGCGGGCAGGAGCTGCGCCGTGAGCTCGGCATCGACCCGGCGCGCCGCGTGGCGCTGCTCGTGACCGGCTCCCTGGGGCTCGGAGACGTCGAGGAGAGCGCCGCGCGCGTGGCCGAGGCGGGCCTGGTGCCGATGGTGCTGTGCGGGCGCAACGAGGACCTGCGGGCCCGGGTGGCCGCCGTCCCCGGCGCCGTCGCGCTGGGCTGGCGCGCGGACGTGCACGAGCTGCTGAGCGCCGTCGACGTGCTGGTGCACAACGCCGGGGGCCTGTCGTTCACCGAGGCGCTCGTGGCGGGCCTGCCCGCCGTCAGCTACCGCTGCATCCCCGGGCACGGGCGCGCCAACGCCGCCGTCCTGGAGGCCGCGCGCCTGGCGCCGTGGGCGCGCACCGACGAGGAGCTGGCGCCGGCGCTGCGCACCGCGCTGGCCCGCGGCCGGCGCCGTCCGGACCTCGGCTGCCCCGCCGAGGCCGTGGTGGCGCTGCTCGTGCCCGCCGACGTCCGCGCCGTCGGGCTCGTCGACCTCACGGCCGGCCGCCGCCGGTCCGGGCGGGTCCCCAGCCCCGGCCGCGCGGCGCGCGCTGCGCTGGTGTCCGCGCTGCTGGCCCCGGTGCTGGCGCGCCGCCTGCCCTGACCGCCCGGCCGGCCCCCGGTCCCCGCGGTCGCGGGGGACGGGGGCTGGTCAGCCGGGCTGCTGCGAGGCCGTGAGCGCGGCGTCGAGGTCGGCCCAGAGGTCCTCGACGTCCTCGATGCCCACCGACAGGCGCAGCAGGTCCTCGGGCACCGTCGCCGGCTCGGTGCGCGGCGGCGGCGGCGCTCCAGCATCGACTCCACCCCGCCGAGCCTGGTGGCGGGGAGCCACAGGCGCACGGCGTCGGCACGCGTCCGGCCGCGTCCGGCCCCGCCCGCCGACCTCGCACGCGACAGCACCGCGCCGAACCCGGTCATCTGCGCCTGCGGCGCGCGCGTGGCCGGGGTCGTCGGGCAGCGAGGGGTGCCGCACCTCGCGCACCGCGGGGTGCCCGACCAGGCGCCGGGCCAGCTCGGCCGCGGTGGCCTGGGCGCGCTCGAAGCGCAGCGCCAGGGTGCGCAGCCCCGCAGCGCCAGCCACGCCTCGAACGGCCCGGCGATCGCGCCGTGCAGCGTCCGGTGCTCGCGCAGCGCGGCGAGCAGCTCGGCGTCGCGCGTCACGAGCGCGCCGAGCACGACGTCGGAGTGGCCCGCCAGGTACTTGGTGACCGAGTGCAGCACGACGTCGGCGCCGTGCTCCAGCGGGCGCTGGCCCAGCGGCGTCGCGAAGGTGTTGTCGACGCACCGAGCAGACCCCGCCGCGCGCGCGCGGCCGAGCACAGCGCGGGCAGGTCGGCGACCTCCAGCATCGGGTTGGTGGGCGACTCCACCACAGCAGGTCGGCGCCGATCGGACGGGGCGCCGCCACGGCGTCGGTGTCGGCGACCGGCACCCGGCGCTGGCGCAGCCGGCCCGGCGCCTCCAGTGGTCGGGCAGCGCCAGCGTGGTGTTGTAGGCGCTGCGGCACGACGACCGCCGCGCCGGGCGGCATGGCGAGGCCGCGGCCACCGGCACCATGCCCGAGGACAGCGCGCTGGGCCCGCAGCCTCCGCGCCGAGCGCCCCTCGAAGCGCCCGGGCGCGTTCGCCCCCGGTACGCGGGCCGCGCGTCCCGGGCAGCGCGAGGACCGCCTCGGGCGCCTCCCACGTGGGTCGGCGAAGCGCGCACCCGCGCGCTCCCGGCCCGGTGCGCGCCGCGTACGTGGAGGTGAGGTCGCACGGCGGGCCCCACGGGGGCGGTCGGGGAAGGGGCGCGTCGGGCCGACCGGCCGAAGACGGCGATCGTGTCGGGTCGGCCGCTGGTGAACTCCGGCCGCAGGCGCCCCGGACGGAGGCGCCGCCGCCGCCCGCGGCCGTCTAGGGCGCCGGCGTGGCAGAGCAGCACCGTCCCCGCGTCGCCGTCGTCTTCGGAGGGCGTTCCAGCGAGCACGCCATCAGCTGCGCGACAGCAGCCGGCGTCCTGGCGGCCCTCGACCGCGAGCAGTGGGACGTGGTGCCCGTCGGCGTGACGCCCACCGGCCGCTGGGTGCTGGCCGCCGACGACCCGGCCCGCTGGGCCCTCGCCGCCGGAGAGCTGCCGGAGGTGGGCCTCGACGACGGCCCGGGCGTCCTCGTCCCGGTGGCCGTGGACGACCGGCGAGGCTCCGCATCAGCGAGCCGGGCAGCCCGCCGGGGGCCCGCGAGACGTCGGCGAGCGTGGAGTCGTGCTCCCGCTGCTGCACGGGCCCTACGGCGAGGACGGCACGCTGCAGGGGATGCTCGAGCTCGGCGACGTCCGCTACGCCGGCTCCGGGGTGCTGGCCTCGGCGCGTCGATGGACAAGCCCTTCACCGCGCGGTGCTGTCGGCGGCGGGCCTGCCGGTCGGCCCGTGGACGACGCTGCTGCCCGGGCGAGTGGGAGTCCGACCGCACCGCCTGCCAGGAGCGCGTCGCAGCGCTGGGCTGGCCCGTCTTCGTCAAGCCCGCCCGCGCCGGCTCCAGCACGGCGTCTCACGGGTCTCCGGGCCCGACGAGCTCGCCGCGGCCGTGGAGCTGGCGACCACCTTCGACCCGAAGGTGTCGTCGAGGCCGCCGTCGTCCCCCCGGGAGGTCGAGGTCGGGGTGCTGGGGAGCGCGTGGGAGACCGGGCGGTGCCGCGCGCGTCGGTCCCGGGGGAGGTCGTCGTCGGCGCCGGCCGGGACTTCTACGACTTCGAGGCGAAGTACCTCGACGACGGCGCCGTGCGGCTGGACTGCCCCGCCGACCTGCCCGACGACGTCGCGACCCGGGCGCGGGAGCTGGCGCTGGCGGTGTTCGCGGCCGTCGGCGCGAGGGGCTGGCGCGCGTCGACTTGTTCCTCACCACCGACGGCGAGCTGCTGGTCAACGAGGTGAACACCATGCCCGGCTTCACCGCGACGTCGATGTTCCCCCGGCTCTGGGCGGCCTGCGGCGATCGGCCTACCCGAGCTGGTCGACCGGGTGCTGCGGCTCGCGCTGGCGCGCCGCACCGGCCTGCGCTGAGGACTGCGCTGACGGTCGCGCTGAGGGGTCAGGTGCAGCTGCGCTGCTGGGGGACCTGCGCGACGGCGGAACCGACGTCGATGGGCGCGTTGGGCGGTGACCGCGCGGTCGGCGGGCATCTCCAGCGCCACCGCGGGGGAGCGGCCGTAGGTGGTCCAGGTGACGCGCCCGTCGCGCGCCGCCTGGTAGGAATCCAGTCGACGGTGACGCCGTCACCGGTGATCTCCTGGCAGTCCGGCCGACAGCTCCGGCTGGGCGACGCCGCAGCGCAGCACCACCTGCTCACCGCCGCTGCCGACCCACGCGCGGCCCCCTGGGCGGTGGTGTCGCGGCGGGCGAGGTCGGCGACGGCGTCCGGCAGCGCCGTGTACACCTGCGCGCACAGCGGGGCGGCGGCGTCCGGCGCCGGCTCGACCCCCACCGCCGTGGCGCAGCCCGACAGGGCCGCTGGCAGCAGGACGACGGCAGCGGCCGCCGCCATCCGCCTCACGCGCGCCTCAGTCACGCATCACTCTCGCATGACCGTGCAGGTCACGGTCCTCACGACGCCCGGGACCACCGCCAGCTGCCCCAGCACGAGCGCCCCCAGGTCGTCGACCGGGCGCGCCCCGACGTGGACGACCACGTCGTAGGGACCGGTCACCGCGTCGGCGGCGAGCACCCCCTCGACCCCCGACAGCTGCTCGGCGACGTGCTCGGCGCGTCCGACCTCCGTCTGCACGAGCACGTACGCCTCCACCACGGTACCGCCCCCTGCCTCGCCCGTCAGGCACCGTCGCCCGGTAGGTCACGGAGAGGTCACGGTACCGTCCGCGAGTGCAGCGCAGGGGACCGGCCGACGACCTCTCCCCGGTGACCCGCCCGGCGCCCATGACGTCCCGCGCTCCCGCCGCCGGCCCGGCGGCCCGGTGGTGAGCGGCGCGGAGACCGTCGGGGGCGCCGGTGAGGCGGCGGTGCTCGCCCGGCTGCTGCCGCACCTGCCCGCCGGGCCGGCCGCGCTGCTCGGGCCCGGCGACGACGCCGCCGTCGTCGCGGCCCCGGACCGCCGCGTGGTCGCCACCACCGACCTGCTCGTGCAGGGGCGCGACTTCCGGACCGACTGGTCCAGCGGCGCCGACGTCGGCGCCAAGGCCGCCGCGCAGAACCTCGCCGACCTGGCGGCGATGGGGGCGGTGCCCACCGGCCTGCTGCTGACGCTGGGCGCGCCGCCCGGGACGCCCCTGGCGTGGCTGGAGGACCTGGCCGCAGGGCTCGGGCGCGCGTGCGCCCGCTGGGGCACCGGCGTGGTGGGCGGTGACCTCTCCGCGAGCGCGGAGATCCTCGTCTCCGTCACCGCGCTCGGTGACCTGCAGGGCCGGGAGCCCGTCCTGCGCAGCGGTGCCCGGCCCGGCGACGTCCTGGCGTTGGCGGGTGCGCTGGGGCGCTCCGCGGCCGGGCTGGCGCTGCTCCTGGCGGGCGGCCCGGCGCTGGCGGAGCGGGTGGCCCCCGCGCTGCTCGCGGCGCACCGCCGCCCGACCCGCCGCTCGCCGCGGGACCGGCCGCGGCGCGGGCCGGCGCGACGGCGATGCTCGACGTGAGCGACGGCCTCGGCGTCGACGGAGCGCGCCTCGCCGCCGCCTCGGGGGTGCACCTGGACCTGCACTCCCGGTGTGGGAGGACCGGCACGTCCTGGACCTGCTGCCCGCGGCGAGGGCGCTCGCGGGCGCGGAGGGGGAGCAGGCGGCTGCGCGGTCCTGGGTCCGCGGCGGCGGGGAGGACCACGCGCTGCTGGCCGCGTTCCCGCCCGAGGTCGCGCGCGGGGGGCTGCCGGAGCCGTTCGTCGTCATCGGGGAGGTGCTGCCGGTGCGGGTGGGCCGGCCGGCGGTGACCGTGGACGGGGACGACGAGGTCAGCGGCGGGTGGGACGTCTTCGGCACGGGCGGCGGGACCGCCTGACCACGAGCCGAGGGGGCCGGACGCAGCAGCGCCCGCCGGGCCGGGGGCCGGGCGGGCGCTGACGGGCCTCGACGCGCGCTGGGTCAGCGCAGCGGGGGCCCCGCGGAGCGGGAGGTCAGCGGGAGACCTTGCCCGCCTTCAGGCAGGAGGTGCACACGTTGACGCGCTTCGGGGTGACCCCGTTGACCATCGTGCGCACGCGCTGGATGTTCGGGTCGAAGCGACGCTTCGTGCGGCGGTGCGAGTGGGAGATGGCGTGGCCGAAACCCGGGCCCTTGCCGCAGACGTCGCAGGTGGCAGCCACAGCTCTACTCCAGTGATCTCGATGACGGTGCTCTCGTGCTGGGGGACCCTCGGTCTCGGGAGACGACGGCGCACTGCCCAGCGGACGCTCCAGACTAGCGGACCCCGCGGGTGGTGCGGACCTGACCCGCGCTCCGGCCCCGCTGTCGGAGGGCCCTGGCAGTCTGGCGGACGTGTCCAGACTGTCGACACCGCTGAGCCGCGAGCTGGGGGAGCGCACCGCCCAGGTCCTGGCCAAGACCCACGGGGTGACCACCGCCGGGGAGCTGCTCCACGTCTTCCCCCGCCGCTACTACCGCCGCGGGGAGCTCACCCGCCTGTCCGCGCTGGTCGAGGGGGAGGACGCCACCGTCGTCGCCGAGGTCGTGCGCACCAGCACCCGCCCGCTGCGGCAGCACGGCGCGATGATGGTCGAGGTGGTCGTCACCGACGGGGAGGGTGAGCTGTCGCTGGCCTTCTTCGGGCGCACCCACCAGGTCAGCTACCACCAGGGCCGCCTGAAGTGGGGCCGCGCCGCGATGTTCTCCGGCAAGGTCAACCGCTACCGGGACAGGCTGCAGCTGGTGCACCCGGAGTACGAGCTGCTGCCCGGTGACCTCGACAGCGTCATGGCCGGCGACGACGAGGGGCTGCGCGCCCGCGCCGAGGAGGTCATCCCGGTCTACCCGGGCTTCAAGTCCCTGCCGAGCTGGAAGACGCTGAAGGCCGTCGCCACCGTCCTCGACACCCTGACCGCCGACGACCTGCCCGACGTGCTGCCCTCCGGCGTCCGGGAGCTGGAGCAGGTGCCGAGCAAGCTCGACGCCCTTCTCCTGCTGCACCGCCCGACCGACCTCGAGCAGCCGCCCCGCGGGCTGCGGCACTTCGAGCTGGAGGAGGCCTACGTCACGCAGGTCGCGCTGGCCCGGCGGCGCGCGGCCCTCGCCGTCCTGCCCGCCACCCCCTACCCGGCGCGCGACGGCGGGGCGCTGGCCGCCTTCGACGCGGCGCTGCCGTTCGAGCTGACCGCGGGCCAGCGCGAGGTCGGGGCGGCCCTGACCGCTGACCTGTCGCGCACCTCCCCGATGAACCGGCTGCTGCAGGGGGAGGTCGGCTCCGGCAAGACCGTGGTGGCGCTGCGCGCGATGCTCCAGGTGGTCGACGCGGGGGCGCAGTGCGCGCTGCTGGCCCCCACCGAGGTGCTCGCGCAGCAGCACGTGCGGTCCCTGACCCGGATGCTCGGGCCGGTGGCCGCCGAGGGGCTGCTGGGCGGCCCCGCGGCCGAGGGCCCGCAGGTGCGGGTGCGCCTGCTGACAGGCTCTCAGCCCACGGCGGAGCGCCGCGCGGCGCTGCTCGACGCGGCCAGCGGAGACGCCGGCATCGTCATCGGCACCCACGCCCTGCTGCAGGACGCGGTCGACTTCTACGACCTCGGGCTCGTCGTGGTCGACGAGCAGCACCGCTTCGGCGTGGAGCAGCGCGACGCGCTGCGCGCGAAGTCCGGGGTGCCGCCGCACGTGCTCGTCATGACCGCGACGCCGATCCCGCGCACCGTCGCGATGACCGTCTTCGGAGACCTGGAGGTCTCCACCCTCACCGAGCTGCCCGCGGGCCGTCAGCCCGTGGTGACGGCCGTGGTCCCGGACTGGCTCGACAACTACGTCGACCGGTGCTGGCAGCGGGTGCGGGAGACCGTCGACGCCGGCCACCAGGCCTACGTGGTCTGCCCGCGCATCGGGGACGACGACGCCCCGCCCGCCCCGGGCGCCGACCTCGTCCTGCAGGCGCCCCCGCCGCGGGGCTCGTCCGGAAGCTCGTCGGGGAGCCCGCTGGAGGAGGAGCAGTGCGACGACGGCTCCCGCAGACCCCCGCGAGCGGTCTACGAGCTGCTGGCGGAGCTGCGCGGTCGCCCCGAGCTGCGCGGCCTGCGCCTCGGCGTGCTCCACGGGCGGCTCGGCCCCGCGGAGAAGGACGCGACCATGCAGTCCTTCGCCGCGGGAGACCTCGACGTGCTCGTGGCGACCACCGTCGTCGAGGTCGGCGTCGACGTCCCGAACGCCACCGTCATGGTGCTCGTCGACGCCGAGCGCTTCGGCCTGTCCCAGCTGCACCAGCTCCGCGGGCGGGTGGGACGCGGCGGGCACCCCGGCCTCTGCCTGCTCATGACGGGGGCCCAGGACGACGAGGCGCGCCTGGCCCGGCTGCAGGAGTTCGCCACCACCTCCGACGGGTTCGCGGTGGCCGACCTCGACCTCGCCTCCCGCCGCGAGGGCGACGTGCTCGGCGCCGCCCAGTCGGGGCG
Organism: uncultured Actinomycetota bacterium; assembly: GCA_963781365.1. GTDB lineage: Bacteria > Actinomycetota > Actinomycetes > Actinomycetales > Quadrisphaeraceae > Quadrisphaera. The sequence goes on from CAWAFR010000012.1 coordinate 189,683, forward strand.
CAACAACTCCTCCCTGCGCTACCTCCGGGTGCTCGGCAACGAGGACCTCATCACCCGCGCCCGCCGGTACGCGAGCGACCTGGTGGCCTTCGACCCCGAGCTGGCAGACGCCCCGCGGGTCCGGGAGGCGCTGGAGCGGCTCGAGGAGCGCGAGGCCTTCGTCGAGCGCGGCTGACGCGGCGCGCCGGCCCCGGCGCCGTACCATGGGCGGCGACAGATGCTCAGGGCACCGTGCGACCTGTGGTGGGGAGGCGCACACGCCCTTGGAGCACGTCCCATGACCCTGAGCACCACCCTCACGTCGACCTTCTCGCCCTACGTCGAGCTGCGCCGCTCCGCGGGGACCCCCTACCTCCTGACCTCCTTCCTCGCCCGGCTGCCCATCACCGTGGTGCCCGTGTCCGTGCTCGCCGCGGTGACCGCCGGCACCGGGTCGGTCGCGGTCGGCGGGCTCGCCGCGGCCGCGGCGTCGGTGGGCGAGGCAGTCGGCGGCCCCGCGCTGGGCGCGCTGTCCGACCGCGCGGGCCAGCGCCCCGTGCTGCTGCTCGCCTCCGCCGTGCACGTCGCGGCCCTGGTCGTCATCGCCGTGTCCGCCGCGACGCTGCCGGTGCCCCTGCTCCTCGCGGTGACCCTCGTCGGGGGGCTCGCGCTGCCACCGGTCGGGGCCTTCTCGCGCGCCCGGTGGATGCGCCGCACCCCGGCGCTGGTGCCCACCGCGATGGCGGGCGAGAGCGCGGCCGACGAGGTGGCCTACGTCCTCGGCCCGGCCCTGGCGGGCGTCGTCGCGCTCGCGGGCACGCCGTCCGCGTCGCTGTGGCTCGCCGCCGGGCTCGTGGCCGTCGCGGTGCCGGCGTTCGCGATGCACCGCAGCGCCGCGACGCCGCCGGCCCCCGCGGTGGCCGCACCGCCGCGCGAGGCCACCGCGGGCGGGACGACGAGCGGACGCGGGGTGCTCGTGCGGCGCCTCGCCGTCGTCCTGGCCGCCGCCGCGGCGATGGGCCTGTTCTTCGGCGGCGGGCAGACCACCCTCACCGCCGCCGCCCAGGAGGCCGGGAGCGTCGGCGCCGGCGGGCTCCTGGTGGCCGCGATGGCCGTCGGGTCGGCGGTCACCGCGGTCGCGATGGTCGCCGTCCCCCCGTCCGTGACGCTCGCGCAGCGCCTCGGCGCGTCCGCGGCGGTGCTCCTGCTCGGGGTCGCGGCGATGGCCGGGTCCCTGGCGCTCTCGCCCTCCCTGGTCGCCCTCGGCGCCACCACCGTCATCGCCGGGCTGGCCATCGGCCCGGCCATGGTGACGATCACCTCCCTGGCCGCCGCACGGGCCCCGGCCGGTCGCGGCGCCACCGCGATGACGCTCGTGGGCAGCGGCGTCGTGGTCGGCGTGGGCGTCGGTGCGGCCACCGCGGGGTGGCTGGCCGAGCACCACGGCGCCCTGGCGGCGACCGGGGTGCTGGCGGTGGCGGCCCTGGTGCTGCTCGCCGTCGCGGGTGCCGCGGTCCGGAGCCGGCAGTGACCCGGGTGATCGCCGGCGTCGCCGGAGGGCGGCGCCTGGAGGTCCCGCGCAGCGCCACCCGGCCCACCTCCGACCGGGTGCGCGAGGCCCTGTTCTCGCGCCTGGAGCACGAGCGCGACCTGCGGGGGGCGGTGGTCCTCGACCTGTTCGCGGGCTCGGGCGCCCTCGGCCTGGAGGCCGCGAGCCGCGGCGCCGGGCGGGTGCTGCTCGTCGACTCCGCAGCCCCCGCGGCGGCCTCCTGCCGGCGCAACGCCGAGGCCCTCGGCCTGCCGGGCGTCACCGTCCACGCCGTCGCCGCGGCCACCGCGCTCGCCGCCGGGCCGGCCGCCGCCGGCCTGGCCGGCGAGGACGCCGTCGACGTCGCGCTGCTCGACCCGCCCTACGACCTCGCGGAGGACGCCCTCACCGCCGTCCTCGTGGCGCTCGCGGCGCGCAGGTGGCTGGCCGGTGACGCGCACGTCGTCGTCGAGCGCGCCCGGCGCGCCCCGGAGCCGTCCTGGCCGAAGGGCCTCGTCCGCACCGACGAGCGACGCTACGGCGACACGGTGCTGTGGTGGGCCGAGCCCGCCGGCGCCGACGGACCCGCAGCCGGCGGCGGACCGTAGGGTCGGCGGGTGCACTCCACGACCAGGTGCGTCTGCCCCGGGTCCTTCGACCCGCCCACCCTGGGGCACCTCGACGTCGTCTCCCGAGCGGCGGCCCTCTTCGACGAGGTCGTCGTCGCGGTGCACGTCAACCCCGCCAAGCGGTCCCGGTGGAGCGCGCAGGAGCGGGTCGAGGCGCTGCGCGAGGCCCTCGACGAGGCGCTGCCCGCGCAGGACGCCGCGCGGGTGCGGGTCGAGGCCGTCGAGGGGGGCCTGCTGGTCGACCACGTGCGCTCCGCGGGTGCCACCGCCGTCGTCAAGGGGCTGCGGACGGCGTCCGACGTCGAGCACGAGCAGCCGATGGCGCTGGTCAACCGCGACCTCGCCGGTGTCGAGACGGTGCTGCTGGTCGCCGACCCGCGCTGGGCGCACGTCTCCAGCTCCCTGGTGCGCCAGGTCCACGACCTCGGGGGCAGCGTGGAGCCGTACGTCCCGCCGGCCGTCCTGAGGCGCCTGCCCGGCGGCGGCTGACCGCGACGACGGGGCGCCCGGTGACCGCGCTGACCAGCCGGTTGGGGACAGGCTCGGCGAGCAGGTAGTCTCGACCCTCGGTCTGGAGGCTGTGCCCCGGCCGCAGCCGACCTCTGAGGCAGAAGGACGATGGAACACCTCGACGTGCGCTCCCCGTACGTCGTCGACACCCGTGAGCTGGGTCGACGACCCGGGCTCTCCCGGCCCCTCTCGCGCACCGTGCCGGCCCCCGCCGAGCTCGGTACCGAGGTCATCGGGGTGCCCGAGGGATCCGAGCTCCGGCTCGACCTCCTGCTGGAGTCCGTGGTCGAGGGCGTCCTCGTGTCCGGCACCATCAGCGGTCGGGCGACGGGGGAGTGCGTGCGCTGCCTCGACCCGGTCGAGCGCCCCGTCGACGTCCGGGTGCAGGAGCTCTACGCCTACCCCGGCACCGCGTCCGCGGAGGACGAGGAGCTGCTGGAGCTGCACGGCGACCTGCTCGACCTCGAGCCGCTCATCCGCGACGCCGTGGTGCCCTCCCTGCCGTTCCAGCCGGTGTGCACGGAAGACTGCCCGGGGCTGTGCTCGCAGTGCGGAGCCCGCCTGGTGGACGACCCCCTGCACGGCCACGACGACTCCGACCCCCGGTGGGCGGCGCTGCGGCAGCTCGTCGCCAGCACCCCCACCGACCCGTCGGAGACCCCGAGCTCACCCAGCCAGACCCAGCACAGCCCGAACACCCCAGACGAGCGGCCCGCCGGGCCGGAGAACCCGAGGAGCTGACCGTGGCGGTCCCGAAGCGCAAGATGTCCCGTTCGAACACCCGGCACCGCCGGTCGCAGTGGAAGGCCGCCCCCCTGACCCTGGTGGCCACCACCCGCGGCAGCAGCACCGAGTACTCCCTGCCCCACACCGCCCGCGTGGTCACCGACGCCGCCGGCACCCCCCTGTACCTCGAGTACAAGGGCCGCAAGGTCAAGGACCTCTGACGGCCCGTCGCCGTCGGCCCACCGAGCCGCCGCGCGACGAGGTCCACGCGCGCCTGGCCGAGCAGCTCGACGTCGACGTCGAGGTCGAGCTGCTCGAGCGGGCGCTGGTCCACCGCTCGTGGTCCTACGAGAACGGTGGCGCGCCGACCAACGAGCGCCTGGAGTTCCTCGGCGACGCCGTCCTCGGCCTCGTGGTGACCGACGAGCTCTACCACCGCCACCCCGACCTGCCCGAGGGACGGCTCGCGAAGCTGCGGTCCGCCGTGGTCAACATGCGGGCCCTGGCGGGCATCGCGCGCGGCCTGGACCTGGGCGGCGCCGTCCGCCTCGGCCGCGGTGAGGAGACCACCGGCGGCCGTGACAAGGACTCGATCCTCGCTGACACCACCGAGGCCGTGATCGGCGCCGTCTACCTCAGCTGCGGCCCCGACGCCGCGCGAGACCTGGTGCTGCGCCTGGTGGGCCCGCTGCTGGAGTCCAGCGCCGAGCTCGGCGCCGGGCTCGACTGGAAGACGTCCCTGCAGGAGCTCGGCGCCGCCCACGGCCTCGGCCCGGTGGAGTACGTCGTCTCCGAGGAGGGTCCCGACCACGCGAAGTCGTTCGTCGCCGTCGCCGTCTTCCCGGAGGCCCCGACGGCGGCCTCCGCCGCCGCGCCCGCCGGCGAGGGCGCCGGCCGCAGCAAGAAGGAGGCCGAGCAGCACGCCGCCGCGACCGCCTGGCGCCGCCTCCACGCCGCGCGCGGCGACGCCCCCTCGTCGGCGCCCGCCGGCGCGGGCGCCTGAACCCGTGCCGGAGCTCCCCGAGGTCGAGGTGGTGCGGCGCGGGCTGGCGCGCTGGACCACCGGCGCCCGCCTCGACGGCGTCGAGGTGCTCCACCCCCGGCCGGTCCGGCGCCACCTGCGCGGGGCGGCCGACCTCACCGCGCGCCTGGCTGGTGCCCGCGTCGACGACGTCGTCCGCCGCGGGAAGTTCCTCTGGTTCGAGCTCGACACCGGTGAGGCGCTGCTGGCGCACCTCGGGATGAGCGGCCAGCTGCTGCTGGAGCCGCCGGACGCCGCTGACGAGAAGCACCTGCGCGTCCGCCTGCGCCTGAGCCCGCCTCCTGGCGACGGGCGCCTGGAGGGCCGTGAGCTGCGCTTCGTGGACCAGCGGATGTTCGGCGGGCTCGCCGTCGTCGACCTCGAGCCCACCCCCGACGGCCTGCCCGGCGGCACGGGGGGCCTGCCCCCCGACCGCACGGCGGGCACCGTCGACGCCGTCCCGCGGCTGGGAGTGCCGTCCAGCGCCCGGCTGCCGGCCGGTGTCGCCCACATCGCCCGCGACCCCTTCGACCCCCACCTCGACGAGGGTGCGCTCCTGGACCGGCTGCGCACCCGCCGCACCGGCGTCAAGCGGGCGCTCCTCGACCAGGGGCTGCTCTCCGGCATCGGCAACATCTACGTCGACGAGGCGCTGTGGCGGGCCCGCCTGCACGGCGAGCGACCCGCCTCCGGGCTCACGCGGCCGGCGGCCGCACGGCTGCTGGGGCACGTCCGCGACGTGATGGCGGAGGCGCTGGCCGTGGGCGGGACCAGCTTCGACAGCCTGTACGTCGACGTGAACGGCGCGTCCGGCTCCTTCGACCGGGGGCTGGCCGTCTACGGCCGGGAGGGCCGCCCGTGCCCGCGCTGCGGGACGCCGGTGCGGCGCGAGGCGTTCGCGAACCGCTCCTCGCACTCCTGCCCGCTCTGCCAGCCCCGCCCCCGGGGCGCGGGGACGGCGGCGACGGCGCGGGCAGCGCACGCCTAGCCTGGCGCGGTGGCGCAGGTCAGGGCCGTGGTCAGCGGCGTCGTGCAGGGCGTCGGGTTCCGCTGGTGGGTGGGGCGGCGCTGCGGCCAGCTGGGGCTGGACGGCCGGGGCGAGAACCGGTCCGACGGCACCGTGCTGGTGACCGCCTCGGGTGGTCCCGACGCGCTCCAGCAGCTGCTCACCGACCTGCGCGCCGGCGGCTCGGGCCGCCCCGGCGCCGTCGAGGCCGTCGCGGCGACCTGGGACGACCCGCCCGCCCTCCCCTGACGCGCTGCGGGGTGCTCAGCCGACGAGCGCGTGCGCGCCCCGTGGTGGGCAGCGGCGCTGGCTCGCCGCTGCCCACCAGCCCACCGCCGGCAGGGCCGCGGTCTCGCCGGCGGTCCTCGGCGGGTGCGACCACGGCGGCAGGGGCAGCGCGAGGACGCCGGGGGAGACCACCAGTGCCCCGAGCCCGCGGGCGCGTCGACCGGGGGCGGGGTGGGCGGTGAAGGCAGCCGTCACGGCCTCGCCGGTGGCGGGCCCGTGCACCCGTCCGCCGTCGCGCACCCCCACGCGACGCCCTCGGCGGCGATCGCGGTGCCGAAGGCCAGCGACCCGAGCCCGGCCAGGACGACGGCACCGACGACGGCGTGCCACACCGAGCCACGCCCCGGGTCCGAGCGCGTGGACGGCGGCGCGGTCGTAGATCCCGGTGTCGAGCGGCGGTGCCAGGTGTCGAAGGCGGCTGGAGCGAGCACGCCGGGGCGAAGAGCGCGGCGACGGCGAGCAGAGCGAGGCGGTGGCGGGTCACGGCGGCCTCCGGGACGCCGGGTGGGGCATCACGCTCCCGCGGGGTGCCCCCCGCTGCATCGATGCCGGCCCCGGGACTGCGGCCGTAGATCATCTGTTGCCGACGAGCTGGCCTCGGCGGGCGTCGTCGCTGGTCCTGGCACCGCGCTGGTGTCGTCGTCGCCAGCGTGACCAGGCAGCCACGAGGTCGGCGTCGGCCGCGGCCGGGCGGCGGATCTCCGCGCCCGTCAGCGGGGTCAGTCCCTCGTGCTCAGCGGCCTGGCGGTCGCGTTCTCGGGCGGTCAGCGTGGCGATCGAGAGCACCGCGTGGGCAGCCGTCACCAGCAGCGTCCAGCGCCGCCAGGAGCGCCAGCGGCGGACCGGGTGCTCATCCAGCCCCGTCAGACCCTCGGACGACCCCTCGATCCTCCACTGCCTGCCCCCACCGCCACGAGATCGGCCAACGGCACCCCTCCGCTGCTCACGCGCTCGTCGCGCCCTCATCAGTCGTCCACACCGACCGATGGCTCGCGCGGCGACAGTCCGCGCAGGTCACCGGTTCCACGCTCCGTCAGGATCTGCGGCTGCAGCACCAGCTCGCCGTCTTCAGCCGGGCGCTGGCTCGGCGCCGGCGGCGCGGCTGACCTCAGCCAGGCGCTGCTCCAGGAAGGCGCGCTCCGCGGTGTTCGCCGTGAGCTCCATCGCGCGCCGGTACGACTGCGCCGCGCCGGCGGCGTCGCCGAGGCGGCGCAGCAGGTCCGCGCGGGTGGCGGGCAGGTAGGGGTAGTCGGCGAGCCGGGAATCGGTCGCCAGCTCCTCGAGGAGCGGCAGGGCGGCAGCCGGACCGTCGGTGAACGCCACGGCGACTGCGCGGTTGAGCGCGACCACCGGGGTGTCCCACACTGCGAGCAGCCGGTCGTAGAGGTGCACGACCCGCGGCCAGTCGGTCTGCTCCAGGGACGGCGCCACTGCGTGCACGCCGGCGATCGCCGCCTGCAGGGTGAACCGCCCCGGTGGGCCCGACGCCAGCGCCCCGGCCGTCACCGTGAGCCCCTCCAGGAGCGCGCGCTGGTCCCACCGCGTCCGGTCCTGGTCGGCGAGCAGGAGCAGCCGGCCCTGCTCGTCGGTACGGGTGGCCCGGCGCGCGTCGGTGAGGAGCAGCAGGCCCAGCAGGCCGCGGGTCTCCGCCTGCTCGGGGAGCAGGGCGGCGAGGGTGCGCGCGAGGTGCAGGGCCCGGTCGCAGAGCTCCTCACGGACGAGCGCATTCCCCTCGCCGGCCGTGTGGCCGGTGCTGAAGAGCAGGTGGACGGCGGTGAGCACGCTGTCCAGGCGCTCGGGCAGCTCCGCCCGGCCCGGGACCCGGTAGGGGATCCGCGCCTGGGAGATCTTCTTCTTGGCCCGGGTGATCCGTGCCGCCATCGTCGGCTCGGACACCAGGAACGCCCTGGCGACGTCGGGCGTGGGAACGCCGCAGACCAGGCGGAGGGTGAGGGCGACGCGGCCAGCACCGGACAGGACGCGCCCAGGCACAGCAGGAGGCAGCGCGCGCGCAGCGGCGCCGACCCGGCGCGCCCCGTGACCGCGAGCGCGACGGGGACCGCCACCACCCCCCGGCCAGCGGGAGGGACAGGACGTCGGGCGCGGCGCCGCCTGCGCGCCACGCCCCGGGCGCCGCGGTGGGGAGCTCGGCGAAGGGAGCGACGGGCTCCTGCACCAGCGCCGTCGCCGTCGTCACCGCGGTGCCGGAGACCAGGAGCCGCGGCGGTGGTCGCGGCGCTCCGCAGCACCCGCCGGTGACGGCCCGTCCCGGTCCCTCCCCGCCAGAGCCCCGCGAGGGCCCGTCAGGCCCTCGCGCGGTGTCGGTGGTCGGGTGCAGGGTGGCCGCGTGGACGCCCCCCTCCTCGTCGCCACCGCCCGCTCCCTCGCCGCAGCGACCGCCGACGCCGCCTCAGCGGGCAGCCTCGACATCGCGCTGCCGCCCGAGACGAACCCCGCCGGTCCGCCGCAGACGGTCCGCGAGGCCCTGCAGGGCGCGGCGTTCGACCTGGCGTGGGTGCCCGACGTCCTCGCGGGCCGCCGCGAGGGGGAGGCGGCCCCGGCGCAGCGCGGCACCGACCTGCTGGGGGCCGACCCCGCGGGAGCGGTCGCAGCCCTCGTGGAGGCCGCGGTGGCAGCCGTGGGTGCGCACGCCGACCCGGGCAGCACCACCCACCTCAGCTACGGAGACCTCCCGGCGCGGGACTACCTGCGTGACATCACCGGCTACTACGGCCTGCTCACCCTCGACATCAACCGGACGGCGAGCACCCAGCCGTCTCCGGAGGTCGTCCAGGGGCTCTGGGACCACCTCGGGCCGGTCGCCGACGACTGGCGCGAGATCGGCGTCATCGGCCCCCGCGTGGAGGTCGCTGACGACGCGCCGCTCCTGGACAGGCTGCGAGGCCTCACCGGCCGTCGGCCCTGACGGCCGGTGGGCCGGCTCAGGCGCTCGCGGCGAGCGCCTGAGCCCCGGCGCGGGCGCGCACGGCGGTGGCCACCGCGGCACCCCGGCGCAGGTCGACGTGGCGCAGGGTGGTGCAGCCGCGACGCGTCCGCAGGGCGAGCGTGCCCGTGGGGCCGTGACGGGCCCACTCGACGTCGGTCAGCTGCTCCAGCGGCACGTCGGCGCAGACCCCGCCCGCGCGGGGCTCCTGGGCGACCACCACGCGCTGGTCGGTGAGCGCGAGCACGGCCCGGCCGGGCCCGACGGCTCCGAGCAGCAGCTCGTGCACCTGCTCCCCGGGCGGCAGGTGACCCGCCAGGGCCGCTCTCAGCGTGTGCCCGGTGACCCACAGGCCCTCGCGGTCCCGGATGCGGACCAGCTCCGGGTGCTCGTCGTGCTGTCGCTGCTGCTCCATCGTCGGCTCCTCCCACCGTGTTCGCCGATCACCTCGGATCCTCCTCCTGAGCAGGGGTGGTGACCAGGGAGACGACCTTCGAGCAGGCTGGGAACGTCTTGGCAGCCGGACGAGGGGGCCGGCGCGGCGACCGGCTGCTCCGGGATCCGCCCCGGCCGTCGCACCTCCCGGCTAGCGTCGGCGGCGTGCACCTGAAGACGCTGAGCCTGAGGGGCTTCAAGTCCTTCGCCTCGGCGACGACGCTGCACCTGGAGCCCGGCATCACGTGCGTGGTGGGGCCCAACGGCTCGGGAAAGTCCAACGTCGTCGACGCCCTGGCGTGGGTGATGGGCGAGCAGGGGGCGCGCTCCCTGCGGGGCGGCTCGATGCAGGACGTGATCTTCGCCGGCACCGCGACGACGCCGGCCGGCGCCGGCCGGCCCCCGCTGGGCCGCGCCGAGGTGTCCCTGACGATCGACAACGCCGACGGCGCGCTGCCCTTCGCCGCCCCCGAGGTGACGATCACGCGCCGGATGTTCCGCTCCGGCGGCAGCGAGTACGCCATCAACGGCACCCCGGCGCGCCTGCTGGACGTCACCGAACTGCTCTCCGACACCGGGATCGGTCGCGAGATGCACGTCATCGTCGGCCAGGGTCAGCTCGACGCGGTGCTGCACGCCACGCCGGAGGAGCGCCGCGGCTTCATCGAGGAGGCCGCCGGCGTCCTGAAGCACCGCAAGCGCAAGGAGCGGGCGCTGCGCAAGCTCGACGGGATGCAGGCCAACCTCCTGCGGCTGTCGGACCTCGCCGCCGAGGTGCGCCGCCAGCTCGGCCCGCTCGCGCGGCAGGCGGACGTCGCCCGCCGCGCGCAGGTGGTCCAGGCCGACGCGCGCGATGCCAGGGCCCGCCTCCTGGCGGACGACCTGGTGCAGGCGCGCGAGGCCCTGGAGGCCGAGCTGGCCGACGAGGCCGTCGCCACCGCCCGGCGGGCCGATCTGGAGGAGGCCCTCACCGGCGCCCGCGGTGCGCTGGCCGCCGCCGAGGCCGCCGAGGCCGCCGAGGCGGCTCGCCTGGCCCCCGCCGAGCGGGCCTGCCACTCCCTGGTCGCCCAGCGCGAGGCCCTGCGCGGCACCGAGGCCCTGGCGGGCGAGCGGGAGGGCTCCCTGCGCGCCCTCGCCGCGGCACCCGCCCGGGCCGGGGCCCGCGACCCCGACGAGCTCGACGCCTCAGCCGCCCGCGCCCGCGAGGCCGAGGCCGCACTGGCGGCGCAGGTCGCGGCGGCCCGCACGGTGCTCCAGGTCGCCAGCGCTGCCCGCGCGGCCGGGGAGGCCGAGCAGGCGGCCCACGAGCGGGCAGCGGCCGCGGCCACCCGGTCCGCAGCCGACCGGCGCGAGCGCCTCGCCCGTCTGGAGGCCGGGGCCGCAGCCGCCCGGGGCCGCCTCGACGCCGCGCTCGCGGAGTCCGCGCGCCTCACCGAGGAGCTGGTGGCGGCGCGCGGCCGGGAGGCGGCGGCGCAGCGGGCCCTCGCCGAGGTCGCGGGGCACGACGTCGCCGGTGAGCCGGCGGTGAGCGCCGCCGGCGAGGCCGCGGCCGCCGCGAGCGCCCTGGCCGACGCGGAGGCCCGCCTGGGTGCGGCCCGGGCCGCCGAGCGCGCCGCCGAGCGCGACCGCGCGGGGGCCGCGGCGCGCCTGGAGGCGCTCGAGATGGGCCTGGCCGACCGACGCGACGGCGCGGGGGCGCTCGTCGCTGCGGGGGCGCGGCTGCCGGGGGTGCTCGGGGCGGTCGCGGGTCTCCTGCGCGTCGAGCCCGGCGCGGAGGACGTGGTCAGCGCGGCGCTGGGCGAGCTGTCAGAGGCGGTCGCGGTGGAGTCCCTCGAGGCCGCTGTCGATGCGCTGCGCCTCCTGCGCGAGCACGGTGGCGGCCGTGCCGACCTGGTGGTCCTCCCCGGGGTGCCCGCAGCGCGGCCGGACGGCGCGGCGGGGGAGGGGACCGGGGACGGTCCCGCCACGCGCCGCTCCCGGCGCGCCGCGCACTCGGCTCACGACGGGAGCCCGGGGGCCGACGGGAGCCCGGGGGCCGAGCTGGCTCGCGCCCTGGTCGGGGTGCCCGGCGCCGCGGGTGCCCGCCCGGTGGCGGCGATGGTCGGTGCCGACGGCGCCCTGGGGGGCGCGGTGGCCGAGCTGCTGGCCGCGCACGTCGCGGTGCCCGGGCTGGAGCAGGCCCGGGAGCTCGTCGCGGCGCGGCCCCAGCTGGTCGCGGTCACCGAGGCCGGTGACGTGCTGCGCGCGGGCTCGGCCCGCGGAGGCTCGGGCAGCGGCACCAGCCGGGTCCACGTGCAGGCCGCTGCCGACGGCGCGCGCGAGGCGCTGGCGGCCGCCGGGGCGGCGAGCACCGCCGCGGGGGCCGAGCTCGACGCGGCGTCACGGGTCGAGCGGGAGGCGCGGGGACGGCGCGACGCCGCCCTGGCCGAGCTGGCGGCGCACGACGCCGCGGCCGCGCTGACGGCCCGGGCCGTCGGCGAGCGCACGGCCGCCGCCCGGGGGGCCGCCGCGGAGGCGCAGCGGGTGGAGCAGGGGCTGGCGCGGGCCGAGTCCGCCGCCGGTGCGGGGAGGGCGCGCCTCGCCGAGCTCGTCCTCGAGCTGGAGCAGCAGCGCGCCGCCGCCGGGGCCGCCGAGGCCGCCGACGGGGCCGGGGGCGTCGCCGTCGACGACGACCCCGCCGCGCGCAGCACTCGCCTGGCAGGGGTCGCGGCGGCCGCCCGGGCCGCGGAGGTCGAGGCCCGCCTGGCCCTGCGCACCGCCGAGGAGCGCGAGCGCGGCAGCGCCGGACGCGCGGAGGGCCTGGAGCGCGCCGCCCGCCAGGAGCGGGCGGCCGCCGAGCGCGCGGAGGTGCAGGCGCGGCGCCACCGGGCCGGGGTCGCGGTGGCGGCCGCGGTCCGCGTCGGGGCGCAGGCGGCGCTCGTCGTGCTCGAGCAGGTGCTCCAGGCGGCGACCGGCACCCGCGAGGAGGCCTCCGCGGCCCGCGCCCAGCACGCCGAGGACGTGCTCCGCGGGCGGCAGCGCGTGCAGCAGCTGGGCGAGGAGCTGGCCGACCTCACCGACGCGGCGCACCGGGAGGAGGTGGCGCGGGTCGAGCAGCGGGCCCGCCTGGAGGTGCTCGGCGCTCGCGCTGCCGACGAGCTGGGCCTGGACCCCGACGTCCTGGCCGCGGAGTTCGGACCCGACCGGCCCGTGCCCCTCGCCGGCGCAGGTCCCGGCGACGAGGTCGGCGGCGACGAGCCGTCGGGTGCCCCGTACGTGCGGGCCGAGCAGGAGGCCCGGCTCGCGCGCGCGGAGCGCGACCTGTCGCGCCTGGGGCGGGTGAACCCCCTCGCGCTGGAGGAGTTCGCCGCCCTGGAGGAGCGGTCGGCGTTCCTGACGTCCCAGCTGGACGACCTGCGCACCACGCGGTCGGACCTGCTGGAGATCGTGCGGACCGTCGACGAGCGGGTGCAGCAGGCCTTCGCGGAGGCCTACGCCGACACGGCGGCGGCCTTCGAGAGCGTCTTCGCGCGCCTCTTCCCCGGCGGCGAGGGGCGGCTGGTCCTCACCGACCCCTCCGACCTGCTGACCAGTGGCGTCGAGGTCGAGGCGCGGCCGGCGGGCAAGCGCGTCAAGCGGCTCAGCCTGCTGTCGGGCGGGGAGCGGTCCCTGACGGCGGTCGCGCTGCTGGTGGCCATCTTCACCGCGCGGCCCAGCCCGTTCTACGTGCTCGACGAGGTGGAGGCCGCCCTCGACGACGCGAACCTGCGCCGGCTGCTCGCGGTGCTGGAGGAGCTGCGCGGCTCCAGCCAGCTCATCGTCATCACCCACCAGGAGCGCACGATGGAGATCGCCGACGCCCTGTACGGCGTCACCATGCGCAGCGACGGCGTCACGACCGTCGTGAGCCAGCGGCTGCGAGAGCGCACCCCCACCTCCTGAGGTCGCGGCGCCCGGCCGTCAGCGGCGTCTGGGAGGCTGGGCGCGTGGACACGCTGGAGCTCATCATCAGCGCGGTGGTGCTCGTCGCGCTGCTCTCGGCGGGGCTGGCCGTCGGCCTGGTGCGCCGCGGGCGCAGCGCCGCGCAGCGGACCCTGCGGCGCGGGCCCGAGGGCCGGGAGGGGCTGGGCGAGGGCCTGCGGCCCGGTGTCGGCGACGACGCCGAAGAGCCGCGCGACAGCGCCACCCGCACGATCGACACGCTGCCCTCCCCGGACGCGCTGGCCGACCCGGCCGCCGACACCGCCCCCGCCGACCTGCGGCCGCCGCTCGACCGCCCGGCGCCCGTGGCCGGTCGGCTGGTCCGGCTGCGCGAGCGCCTGGCCCGCTCGAACTCCGCGCTGGGACGGGGCCTGCTGGCGCTGCTGAGCCGCGACACCATCGACGAGGAGACCTGGGAGGAGGTCGAGGACACCCTGCTGATGGCCGACCTCGGCGTCGGCCCGGCCACCGAGCTCGTCGACAGGCTCCGCGTCCGCGTCCGCACGCTCGGCGAGCGAGACCCGCAGCGCGTCCGGGCGCTGCTGCGCGAGGAGCTCCTGGCGCTGGTCGACCCGGGGATGGACCGCGAGCTGGTGCTCGAGAAGCCCTCCCCGGAGCTCCCGGCCGTGGTGCTCGTGGTCGGGGTGAACGGCACCGGGAAGACGACGACGGTCGGCAAGCTCGCCCGCGTGCTCGTGGCGCAGGACAAGGACGTCGTCCTGGGCGCCGCCGACACCTTCCGCGCCGCGGCCTCCGAGCAGCTGGCCACCTGGGGAGACCGCGTCGGCGTGCCGACGGTCCGCTCCGACCGCGAGGGCGCCGACCCCGCCGCCGTCGCCTTCGACGCCGTCCGGGCGGGCACCGACCTGGGCGCCGACGTGGTCATCGTCGACACCGCGGGCCGCCTGCAGAACAAGGCCGGCCTCATGGACGAGCTCGGCAAGGTCAAGCGCGTGCTCGAGCGCAGCGGGCCGGTGGGGGAGGTGCTGCTGGTCCTGGACGCCACCACCGGCCAGAACGGCCTGAAGCAGGCCGCCGTGTTCTCCCAGGTGGTCGCCGTCACCGGCATCGTGCTGACCAAGCTCGACGGGACGGCCAAGGGCGGCATCGTCGTCGCCGTCCAGCGCGAGCTGGGGGTGCCCGTGAAGCTCGTCGGCCTGGGCGAGGGAGCCGACGACCTGGCGCCCTTCGACCCCGAGGTCTTCGTCGACGCGATCCTGGGCTGAGCCCCCGGGGGGAGCCGCCCAGGGGCGACGCGTCGCCCGGTCGAGGGACGCGAAACGCAGAGTTCACGCGGGGAGGGGCGACGAATCCTCGCGGTAACAGGATCGGGCGCTGCGGTTAACCCCGGGTGGGCACCTTCTTCCCGTGCCCCGGAGACCGGGGCCTCGCGGCGGCCGGGGGACGGCGCCGCTCCCGTTCCCGGCCCGGATGGGCCGCGCTCTTGCAGGAGGTAGCCGATGGTCGACACCGGCGCGACCGCCTGGGTCCTGACCAGCGCCGCCCTGGTGCTGCTGATGACCCCCGGTCTCGCGCTCTTCTACGGCGGCATGGTCCGCCCGAAGAGCGTGCTGAACATGATGATGATGAGCTTCGGCGCCCTCGGCGTCGTCGGCGTGCTGTGGACGCTGTGGGGCTACTCGATGGCCTTCGGCGACGACGTCGGCCTCGGCCTGCTGGGGAACCCCGGCCAGTACTTCGGCCTCAAGGGCCTGATGGCGGACACCACCACCGACGCCGGCGGTCTGCCCGCGATGGCCTTCGTGGGCTTCCAGGCGGTCTTCGCGATCATCACCGTCGCCCTCATCTCCGGGGCCATCGCCGACCGCGTGAAGTTCAGCACCTGGATGGTCTTCGCGGCCATCTGGGCCACGGTCGTCTACTTCCCGGTGGCGCACTGGGTCTTCGACTTCAGCCTCGACGCGCACGTCGGCGGCTGGATCGCCAACAACCTCAAGGCGATCGACTTCGCCGGCGGCACGGCGGTCCACATCAACGCCGGTACCGCCGGCCTGGTGCTGGCGATCGTCGTCGGCAAGCGCCGCGGCTTCGGGCGTGAGCCGATGCGCCCGCACAACCTGCCCCTGGTGATGCTGGGCGCCGGCCTGCTGTGGTTCGGCTGGTTCGGCTTCAACGCCGGCTCGGCGCTGGCCGCCAACAACAGCGCCGCCGTCGTCTGGGTCAACACCCTGGTCGCGACCTGCGCCGCCATCCTCGGCTGGCTCGCTCACCGAGCGCTTCCGCGACGGCCACGCCACCTCCCTGGGCGCCGCCTCCGGTGCCGTCGCCGGCCTGGTGGCCATCACCCCGGCCTGCTCCGCGCTCAACCCCGTCGGGTCGATCATCATCGGCGCCATCGCCGGCGTGCTCTGCGCGCTGGCGGTCGGCCTGAAGTACAGGTTCGGCTTCGACGACTCCCTGGACGTCGTCGGCGTCCACCTCGTCGGCGGCCTGTGGGGCACGATCTCCATCGGCTTCCTCGCCACCGCGAACGCGCCGGCGGGGATCGACGGGCTCTTCTTCGGCGGCGGAGTGGACCAGCTCTGGCGCCAGGTCGTCGGGGCGCTGGCGGTCCTGCTGTACAGCGCCGTCGTCACGCTGGTGATCGCCCTGATCCTCAAGGCCGCCATGGGCTTGCGCATCGCCGACGAGGACGAGGTCTCCGGCATCGACCAGGCCAGCACGCCGAGTCCGGCTACGACCTGGTCGGCAGCATCGGAGGCGGCCACGGCCAGTCCTTCAACCCCAGCGCGGCCGTGGCCGCGCCCCGTCCCGCCGAGGAGGCCCGGGCATGAAGCTCATCACCGCGGTGATCAAGCCGCACAAGCTCGACGACGTGAAGAGCGCGCTGGAGTCGTTCGGCGTGCAGGGCATGACCGTCACCGAGGCCAGCGGCTACGGCCGCCAGCGCGGGCACACCGAGGTCTACCGCGGCGCCGAGTACACGGTCGACATGGTGCCGAAGGTGCGCCTGGAGGTCCTCGTCGACGACCTCGACGCCACCAGACGTGGTGGAGGTGGTCGTCAAGAGCGCCGCGACCGGCAGGATCGGTGACGGCAAGGTGTGGTGGTCCCGGTCGACGACGTCGTGCGGGTCCGCACCGGCGAGCACGGGGCCGACGCGCTCTGAGCCCCGGCCGCACCGGCCGACGCACCGTCTGAGCACCACCTGAGCACCACCGAGCACCACCCAGCACCACGAGAGGGCGAGCCGTGACCGCAGGAGCCATGCCCCGCGCAGGGACCTGCCGCGGGAGCGGCTCGCGCTGGCCGTGCGCGCGCGGCCTGGACGACCCGGCCGCGGCCCGGCCGGCGCGAGCGGCTCGCCGGGCTCGTCGACGCGCTGGCTGGGCGACGTCTGGACCGACGCCTGCTGTCCGACCCGAGCGGGCCGGTGCCCAGCGCACCGACGGGTGTCGCGCTGGCCGCGGTCGGCGGCCACGCCCGCCGCGACGCCGGGCCCGCCAGCGACCTGGACCTCGTGCTCCTCCACGACGGCCGCGCACGCTCGACGCCGACGGCGTCCGCTGCCCTCGCCGACCGCGGTCTGGTACCCGGTGTGGGACGCCGGCCTGCGCCTGGACCACTCGGTGCGCTCCCCGACGCAGTGCCGCGAGGTCGCCGCCGGCGACGCCTCCGCCGCGGTGGGCCTGCTCGACCTGCGCCCGCTGGCCGGCGACGCCGCGATGGTGCTGCGCGCCCGGGAGGCCGTGCGCGAGGACTGGCGGCGCTCCGCCCGCAAGCGGCTGCCGGTGCTGCTGGACGAGGTCGCCGAGCGCCACCGCCTCCACGGCGAGCTCGCCTACCTGCTCGAGGGCGACCTCAAGGAGGCCCGCGGGGGGCTGCGCGACGTCGTCGTGCTGCGCGCGCTGGTGGCGAGCTGGGTCGCCGACGTCCCCCACGGCCCGGCGAGCCTGGTCGAGGAGTCGGCGCGCCGTGCTGCTCGACGTGCGCGACGCGCCTGCAGGCGGTCACCGGCCGCGCCGGCGACCGCCTGCTGCTGCCGGAGCAGGACGCGGTCGCCGCGGCGCCTCGGGCTGCCCGACGCCGACGAGCTGCTCGCCCGGGTGGCCGGTGCCGCCCGCGCCATCGCCCACGCCCTGGACCGCACCTCCCGGCGGGCCCGCGGCGCGATGACCTCCCGGCGCGGGCTGCGGCGCGCCCGGCCCCGGCTGCGGCCCCTGGGTGCCGACCTCGTCGAGCACGAGGGCGAGCTCTGGCTCGGCGCGCAGGCCGCGCCCGCCGACGGACCCGGCCCTGGCGCTGCGGGCTGCTGCCGCTGCCGCGCGCGCGGGCATCCCGCTCTCCCCGGTCACCGCGGAGCACCTCGCCAGCGGCGGGGCCCGGCTGCCCGACCCGTGGCCGGCGCACGGCGCGCGAGGCCCTCGTCGACCTGCTGGGCACGGGGCCGGAGCAGGTGCCGGTGTGGGAGACCCTCGACCAGGCCGGGCTGGTGGCGCAGTGGCTCCCCGAGTGGGAGGCGGTGCGGAACCGCCCGCAGCGCACCGCGGTGCACCGCCACACCGTCGACCGCCACCTGGTCGAGACCGCGGTGGAGGCCGAGCCCCTGCGCGCCGCGGTCTCGCGGCCCGACCTGCTGCTGCTCACCGCGCTGCTGCACGACATCGGCAAGAAGGGCTCCGGGGAGGACCACTCCAGCGTCGGCGCTCCCATCGCGGCGGGCGTCGCGCGTCGCGTGGGCCTGCCCGACGCCGACGCCGACGTCGTCGGGCGCCTGGTGCTGCACCACCTGACGCTGGTCGACCTGGCCACCCGCCGCGACCCCGACGACCCGCGGACCGTCGCCGAGCTCGTCGACGCCGTCGGCGGCCGCGAGGACGTGCTCGACCTGCTGCGGGCGCTCACCGAGGCCGACGCCCGGGCCGCCGGGCCCGCCGCGTGGACGGCGTGGCGGGCGCGGCTCGTCGACGACCTCACCTCCCGCGCCCGCCGCGTGCTGCGGGGCACGCAGCCTCCCGGCCCCGCGCCGCTCACCCGACGCGGAGGCCGAGGCCGTCGCGCGGGGTCTGCGCGCGACGGCGCAGCCGCGCGTCGAGGTCGGCGAGGCGGCGGGCTGCACGTGGTCATGCGTCGTCGCCCCCGACCGCCCGGGGCTGTTCGCCGACATCGCGGGGCTGCCTGGCCAGCCACCGGCTGTCCGTGCGGTCGGCGCTCGTGCGCACGGTCGACGCCCGGAACCGCCGGCACCCGCTGCCACCGACGCGCCGCGGGCTGCGACGGCGCCCGGGCACGTCGCCGTCGACACCTGGTGGGTCGAGCGCGCCGGGGCGGCGTGCCCGACCCAGCGTGCTGCTCGACCGGGCTGCGCCGCCTCGCCGCGGGGGACGGGGCCGTGCTGGACCGATGCGGCGCCGCGACGCCGGCTGGCGCCCGGCGCCCGCGGCGGCGTCGCGCCACCGCCGCGCCCCGCGTCCTCGTGCTCCCGGGCGCCTCGGCTGAGGCCACCGTGGTGGAGGTCCGCGCCGCTGGACCGGCCGGGCCTGCTGCACGCCCTGGGCGCGGCGCTGGCGCGGTGGGCGTCGAGATCCGCAGCGCGCACGTGGCGACCCACGGCGGCCAGGCCGTGGACGTGCTCTACCTCAGCGAGCCCGACGGCAGCCCGGCGCTCGCCCCGGTCGCGGCGTGGCGGCGAGCGGTGCTCGGTCCTCGCGGCGGTGCTGCCTGACCGCGCTGGCCCGAGCCGCGCCCGGGCGACACCCGGGCGCCTGGAGCCCGCGCGACGTGGGCCTGCCGATAGGCCGCGTGTTCGCCACCCTGTCCGACCGCCTCACCGCCACCTTCAAGACCCTGCGCGGCAAGGGTCGGCTGTCCGAGGCGGACGTCGACGCCACCGTGCGCGAGATCCGCCGCGCGCTGCTGGACGCCGACGTCGCCCTGCCGGTGGTGCGCGCGTTCACCGCGAGCGGTGCGCGAGCGCGCGCTGTCGGCGGAGGTCTCCGCGGCGCTGAACCCGGCGCAGCAGGTCGTCAAGATCGTCAACGAGGAGCTCGTCGGGATCCTCGGCGGCGCAGACCCGCCGGCTGCGGTTCGCCAAGAACCCCCCGACGGTGATCATGCTCGCGGGCCTGCAGGGCGCCGGCAAGACCACGCTGGCCGGCAAGCTCGGCAGGTGGCTGCGACGACGCACGGGCACACCCCGCTGCTGGTGGCCTGCGACCTGCAGCGGCCCAACGCCGTCACCCAGCTGCAGGTGGTCGGGCGAGCGGGCCGGGGTGCGCGGTCTTCGCGCCCGAGCCCGGCAACGGCGTCGGGAGACCCGGTCGACGTGGCGCGCCGCGGCGTCGCAGCACGCCCGCGCCCGCCAGCACGACGTCGTCGTCGTCGACACCGCCGGCCGCCTCGGCGTCGACGCCGAGATGATGCAGCAGGCCGCCGACATCCGCGCCGCCGTCGCAGCCCGACGAGGTGCTGTTCGTCGTCGACGCGATGATCGGCCAGGACGCCGTCGCCGTCGCCCAGGCCTTCCAGGAGGGCGTCGACCTCACCGGCGTCGTGCTGACCAAGCTGGACGGCGACGCCCGCGGCGGCGCCGCCCTGTCGGTGGCCTCGATCACGGGCCGCCCGGTGCATGTTCGCCTCCACCGGTGAGGGGCTCGACGACTTCGAGGTGTTCCACCCCGACCGGATGGCCTCGCGCATCCTCGACATGGGTGACGTGCTCACCCTCATCGAGCAGGCGGAGCAGGCCTTCGACGCCGAGCGAGAGCGCCGACCTCGCCAGCCGCTTCGAGGCGGGGGAGGACTTCACCCTCGAGGACTTCCTCACCCAGATGCAGGGCCTGCAGCAAGATGGGGTCCATGAAGAAGGTGCTCGGGATGCTGCCGGGCATGGGCGAGATGAAGGACCAGCTCGAGGAGCTGCGACGAGCGCGAGATCGACCGCATCGAGGCGATCGTGCGCTCGATGACGCCGCTGGAGCGGCGGACGCCGAAGGTCATCAACGGCTCCCGGCGGGCGCGCATCGCCCGGGGCTCCGGCACGGAGGTCAGCGACGTCAACCAGCTGCTCGAGCGGTTCGCGAGGCCCAGCAGATGATGCGCGCGATGCGCGCCAAGGGCCCCGGGGCGCTGGCCGGGATGGCCGGCGGCGGTGGCCTCGGCGGTGGCCCCGGCGGGGGGATGGCCGGCCTGGCGGGCGGCAAGAAGTCGCGCGGGCGCACGGCCCCGCCGCCGTCGAAGGGCAAGAAGGGGAAGTCGGGCAACCCGGCGAAGCGCGCGGAGCAGGAGCGCGCCGCCCTCGACCGCGCGGTCGCCGGCCGCGGTGCCTTCGGCGCCGGCAGCGCCTTCGGCCTCGGCGGCGAGGACGGCGACGGCGGCCCGGCCGGCGCCTCCGCGTTCGAGCTGCCGCCCGGGTTCGACAAGCACCTCGGCCGCTGACGGCCCCACCGACCAACCCCCCGGCCCCCTCCCGTCGTGATCATGCAGTCCCGCCGCTCGAACGGTGTGCTCCACCTGCCCGGGCCCGTGCTCGCGCGCCTCGACGCCAGCGGTGAGGTGGAGGTCCGCGACGGCGCCTGGGTGCTGGACGGGCGCATCACCTTCGACCGGCCGTCGTCCTCGGGTGCGCACGACGACGTGCTCGACGGGTGGGTGCTGCCCGGGCTCGTCGACGCCCACTGCCACGTGGGCCTCGGGCCGACCGGGCCGGTCGACGACGCGACCGCCCGCCGCCAGGCCGAGACGGACCGCGATGCCGGGGCGCTGCTGCTGCGCGACGCCGGGTCACCGGCCGACACCCGCTGGATGGACGACGCCGACGACCTGCCGCGCGTCCTGCGCGCCGGGCGCCACGTCGCCCGCTCGCGGCGCTACCTGCGCGGCGTCGGCGACGAGGTCGAGCCGGACCAGCTCGTGGCAGCCGTCACCGCCCAGGCCCGCGCCGGTGACGGCTGGGTCAAGGTGGTCGGTGACTGGATCGACCGCGGCACCGGTGACCTCGCCCCCTGCTGGCCGGTGGCGGAGCTGAGCGCCGCCGTCGCCGCCGCCCACGCCCTCGGCGCCCGCGTCGCGGTGCACACGTTCTCCGAGGAGACGCTGCCCGACCTGCTCGCCGCCGGCGTCGACTGCTGGGAGCACGCCACCGGCCTGGACGCCGAGACGGCCGCGGCGGCCGCCGCGGCCGGCGTCGCGATCACCCCGACGCTGGTGAACACCGCGCACTTCGGTGACTTCGCGGTGGCGGGGGAGGCGAAGTTCCCCCGCTACGCCGCCCACATGAGGGCGCTGGACGCGCGGCGCACCGCCGCCGTGCGCGACGCCGCCGAGGCGGGCGTCCGCCTGCTGGTGGGCACCGACGCGGGCACCGCGATGCCCCACGGGCTCGTCGCCGAGGAGGTCTCGGCGCTGGTCGGCGCGGGGCTGGCGCCGCTGGCGGCGCTCGACGCCGCGACCTGGGGGGCGCGGGCCTACCTGGGCGCGCCGACCCTGCAGGAGGGGGCCCCGGCCGACCTGCTGGTGCTCCCGGCCGATCCGCGCGACGACGTCGCCGTCCTGCGCGCGCCCCGCGCCGTCGTCCTGCGCGGCCGCACCACCGGCCGGCCCCGCCCCTGAGCCCGCTCCCGCGAGGCCCGACCGGCCCACGACCGGCCCACGACCTGCGCCGCGGCGCGCCGCAGTGCTGCGCCGTTCAACTACTGTTCGCCCGTGCTGCGCCGCCCCGCCCTGATCGCCGCCGCCCTCGCGGGCGCCGCTTCCCTGGCCCTCGCCGGCTGCGCGCCGCAGGACGGCAGCGGTGACGCCGCGGGCTCCGCGTCGAGCACCGCCGGCGCCTCGACGTCGTCGAGCTGCGCCCCCGCCGCCCTCGCGACCCTCACCCCGGGGACGCTGACGGTGGCGACGAGCGAGCCCGCGTACAGCCCGTGGGTGCTGGACGACGACCCCACCACCGGGAAGGGCTTCGAGCCCGCCGTGGCCTACGCCGTCGCCGCGCAGCTGGGGTACTCGAAGGACCAGGTGACCTGGGTGCGCGCGGACTTCAACGCCGCCATCGCCCCGGGGCCGAAGACCTTCGACGTCGACGTCAACCAGTTCTCCATCACCGAGGAGCGCAAGGCCTCCGTCGACTTCTCCACCCCCTACTACGACGTCGCGCAGGCCGTGGTCACCACCGCGGGCTCCCCGGCCGCCGGGGTCACCGACCTCGCGGGCCTGAAGGGGCTGAAGCTCGGCGCGCAGGTCGGCACCACCAGCTACACCGCGATCACCGACGTCATCGCGCCCCACCGCGCAGCCGAGCGTCTACAACAGCAACGACGACGCCGTCGCCGCCCTGTCCACCGGCCAGGTCGACGCGCTGGTGGTCGACCTGCCGACGGCCTTCTACATGGCCGGCGCGCAGCTCGACGACGGGAAGGTCGTCGGGCAGCTGGCAGCGGGCTCCGGCGGCACCGCCGACGCGTTCGGGATGGTGCTCGACAAGGGCTCCTCGCTGACCTCGTGCGTCAGCCGCGCCGTCGACGCGCTGCGCGCCGACGGCACCCTGGACCAGCTGCAGACCCAGTGGCTCGACCAGGCCGCCCAGGCGCCCGTCCTGGGCTGACGGGCCCACGAGACGACCGAGGCCGTGAGCGCTCCCGGCAGCGAGCTCTTCGGGCGAGCCCGCAGGGGCGTCGTCCCGGCCGTCAGCGACGTCGAGCTCGGACGCCGCTCCTACCGCCGCTCGCGCGAGCGCCGCTCCACGCTCGTGGCGGTCGCCTCGACCTTGGTCTTCGCGGCGGTGCTGGTGGTGGCGACGACGAGCGCGCCCGGGTGGGAGCGCACGCAGCAGTCCTTCCTGGACCCGGCCTCCGCGCGGGCGGCGTTCCTGCCCGTCCTGGGGGGGCTGTGGCTGAACGTGCGCGTGCTCGTCGTGGCGGCCGTCTGCGTGCTGGCCGTCGGGCTCGTCGTGGCGCTGCTGCGCACCCTGCGCGGGCCGGTGTGGACACCGGTGCGGCTGCTGGCGACGGCGTACACCGACGTCTTCCGCGGCATGCCGCTCATCGTGCTGCTCTACATCGTGGGCTTCGGGGTGCCGGGGCTGCGGCTGCAGGGGGTGCCGAACGACCCGGTGGTGCTGGGCACCGTCGCCATCGTGCTCGTCTACGGCGCCTACGTCGCGGAGGTCTTCCGCGCGGGCATCGAGTCGGTGCACCCCAGCCAGCGCGCCGCAGCCCGCGCGCTCGGCCTGACCGCGCGGCAGACGACGCGGCTCGTCGTCCTGCCCCAGGCGGTGCGCACGGTGACGCCGCCGCTGCTCAACGACCTCGTGGCCCTGCAGAAGGACGTCGGCCTGATCTCGGTGCTGGGGGCCGTCGACGCCGTGCGGCAGGCGCAGATCCAGTCCTCCCTCACCGCTGACTTCACCCCGTACGTGGTGGCCGCGGTGCTGTTCGTGCTGCTCGCCGTGCCCACCGCCCGGCTCGCCGACTGGGCGACCGAGCGCGCGCGCCGGCGCCAGCAGTCGGGGTCGGTCCTGTGACGACGGTCGGCGGGGCCGGCGGCGGGCCGGTGCTGCGCGTGGAGGGCCTGGTGAAGTCCTACCGGGGTGCACCGGTGCTGCGGGGGGTCGACCTCGACGTCGCCGAGCACCAGGTGGTGACGCTCATCGGCGCCTCCGGCTCCGGCAAGTCGACCCTGCTGCGCTGCGTCGACCTGCTCGAGCAGGTCGACGACGGGCGGGTCTGGCTCGACGGGCAGGACGTCACCGACCCGGGCGTCGACGCCGACGCCGTCCGCCGCCGCATCGGCGTCGTCTTCCAGGCCTACAACCTCTTCCCGCACCTGTCCGTCCTCGACAACGTCACCCTCGCCCCCCGGCGCGTCCACGGGGTGGGCCGGGCCGAGGCCGAGGCCGAGGCGATGGAGCTGCTGGGGCGGATCGGGATGGCCGAGCGCGCCCGCGCCTTCCCCGACCAGCTCTCCGGCGGCCAGGCGCAGCGGACGGCGATCGTGCGGGCGCTCGCGGTGCGCCCGCGGCTGCTGCTGCTCGACGAGGTGACCTCCGCGCTCGACCCGGAGCTGGTGGGCGAGGTGCTGGCGCTGGTGCGGGAGGTGGCCGCGGGCGGCATGACGATCCTCATGGCCACCCACGAGATGGGCTTCGCCCGCTCGGCCGCCGACGTCGTCTGCTTCCTGGAGGGCGGGACGCTGCTGGAGCAGGGGCCCCCGGAGCAGGTGCTGGGCGACCCGCAGCACGAGAGCACCCGCCGGTTCCTGCGCCGGGTGGTCGAGGCCGGGCGGCTGTGAGCAGCACCCTCGCGGCTCTGGCACAATCGAGGGCTGTACTCGGCGGTCTGCGGCCCCTCTCTCCGCTTCCGCTGGTCCTCGGGCCCCGACGCACCGCGCGCCCCACGCGCTGCAGACGGCCCACACCCGCGAAACCGAGCAGGAGCACCTCCCCGTGGCAGTCAAGATCCGCCTGAAGCGCCTGGGCAAGATCCGCGCCCCGTACTACCGCATCGTCGTCGCCGACTCGCGCACCAAGCGCGACGGCCGCGCGATCGAGGAGATCGGCAAGTACCACCCCACCGAGGAGCCCTCGTTCATCGAGGTCGACCGCGAGCGGGTCCAGCACTGGCTCTCCGTCGGCGCCCAGCCGACCGAGCAGGTCGAGGCCATCCTCAAGATCACCGGTGACTGGCAGACCTTCAAGGGGCTCCCGGGCACCGAGGGCACCCTGCGCACCAAGGCGCCGAAGGTCGCCGTGGTCGACACCACCGACTTCTCCGCCGACAAGCGCGAGCGGCCCAAGAAGGCCGCGAAGACCGATGAGGCGCCCGCCGCCGAGAAGGCCCCGCCGCCGAGAAGGCCGCCGCCGCCGCAGGAGCCCGCTGCTGCGGACGCCACCCGTCGGAGCCGGCCGTCCAGCCCGCCGAGGTCGCCAACGCCGACCAGCCCGACGGCACCGACGAGCCGGCCGAGGCCGGGTCCTCGGGCACGTCGGCCTGACGCCGACCAGCCGGTCGTCCGACCGGCTGCGTGACCGACCGACTGACTGACGAAGGAGGGGCTGTCGTGCTCGCCGACGCGCTCGACCACCTCGTGCGGGGCATCGTCGACAACCCCGACGACGTCCGGGTCAGCACCCGGCGGCTGCGCTCGCGGCGACGTCCTCGAGGTGCGCGTGCACCCCGAGGACCTCGGGCGGGTGATCGGCCGCGCCGGGCGCACCGCCAAGGCGCTGCGCACCGTCGTCATCGCCCTCGCGGGCGACGACGGCGTGCGCGTCGACGTCGTCGACGTCGACCGGCCGCGCCGCCGCCCCTCCTGAGCGGCGCACCGGTGGCAGGCACGGAGGTCGTCGTCGCCCGCGTCGGGCGCCCCCACGGGGTGCGCGGCGAGGTCAGCGTCGAGGTCCGCACGGACGCCCCCGAGCAGCGGTTCACCGCCGGGTCGGTCTTCCCGACCGACCCGGCGGGCCGCGGCCCGCTCGTCCTGGCGGGCGCCCGCGACCACAACGGGGTGCTGCTGCTCTCCTTCGAGGGGGTCTCCGACCGCTACGGCGCCGAGGAGCTGCGGGGGCTGCTGCTCCTCGCGGAGGTGCTCGGCACCGACGCGGACGACCCCGACGCGTGGTCCGTCCCCCTGCTGGTGGGCCTGCGGGCCGACCGCGCTGACGGCGCGGGCGGGTTCGTCGAGGCCGGCGTCGTCGTCGGCGTCGAGCACGGCCCCGCGCAGGACCTGCTGGTCGTGCGCCAGCCCTCCGGGGCGCTGGCGCGGGTGCCGTTCGTGGAGGCGCTCGTCCCGGTGGTCGACGTCCCGGGAGGGCGGGTCGTCCTGACCCCGCCCGGCGGGCTGCTCGAGGGCGACGGCACCCCGGAAGACGCCCGCTGATGCCGGCGTGAGGGTCGACGTCGTCACGATCTTCCCCGAGTACCTGGCCCCGCTGCAGCTCTCGCTGATCGGGAAGGCGCAGGGCTCCGGGCTGCTCGACCTCACCGTGCACGACCTGCGCGACGCGACCACCGACCGCCACCGCACCGTCGACGACGCTCCGCTCGGCGGCGGCGCCGGGATGGTGATGCGCCCGGAGCCGTGGGCCGCGGCGCTGGCGTCCGTGCGCGCCGCCGGGCGGACGGCGCTCGGGGAGGACGCCGTCCCGCACCTGCTGGTGCCGAGCCCGGCGGGGGAGCGGTTCACGCAGGCGACCGCGCACGCGCTGGCGGCCCAGGCCCTGGCTCGTCTTCGCGTGCGGGCGCTACGAGGGCATCGACGAGCGGGTGCTCGAGGCGGCCGCCGAGCACGGCCCCGTGACGCCGGTGAGCCTGGGCGACTACGTCCTCAACGGCGGGGAGGTCGCGGTCCTCGCGGTCGTGGAGGCCGTCGCGCGGCTGCTGCCGGGCGTGGTGGGGAACCCCGCACAGCCTGGTGGAGGAGTCGCACGCCCCCGCCACCGGCGGGCTGCTGGAGGCCCCCGTCTACACCCGCCCCGCCACCTGGGAGGGGCGCGACGCCCCGGAGGTGCTGCTGTCGGGCCACCACGCGCGGGTGGCGGCGTGGCGGCGGGAGCAGTCGCTGCGGCGCACCGCGCAGCGCCGGCCCGACCTGCTCGAGGCGCTCGACCCGTCGGGCCTCGACGCCCGTGACGCGGCCGTGCTCGCCGAGCTGGGCTGGGACGTCGGCGCGGGCGGCGGTCCACCCCCGCTGACGCCTCGCCGTCCTGCCGCGCGGCGGGCGCTGTGGCAGACTGGGCGGCCGTGCCGGGACCGGCGCCGCCCCTGCCACAGGGGGCGAGCGGCGGCCGGAGGGGGCACCGGCACGACGACGGAAGCAGACCGCCGGCCGTGCGCGCTGGCAGCGCCAGCGGCCTCATGGCGCGCGTGACCTGTGGCACCCGCGAGAACGGACACCACCGTGCACCACTTCGACGCACTCGACGCCGCCTCGCTGCGCAGCGACCTCCCCGTCTTCGGCCCCGGCGACACCGTCAAGGTGAACGTCAAGGTCGTGGAGGGCACCCGCTCCCGCGTCCAGGTCTTCCAGGGCGCCGTCATCCGGCGCTCCGGCGGCGGGGTCCGCGAGACCTTCACCGCCCGCAAGGTCAGCTTCGGCGTCGGCGTCGAGCGCACGTTCCCGGTGCACTCCCCGGCGATCGACAGCATCGAGGTCGTGACGCGCGGCGACGTGCGCCGCGCGAAGCTGTACTACCTGCGCGAGCTGCGCGGCAAGGCGGCGAAGATCAAGGAGCGTCGCGACAGCCGTCCCGTCCGCTGAGCGTCCCGGCCGCGTCCCCGGGCGCGGTCGGCACCGCTCCGCCGCCCACCGCTGATCCTCGGACGGCGGTGGGCGGCGGCACGTAGCCTGGCTCCGACCGGGTGCCAGCACCCGGCGCAGCCTGCGGAGGACGAGTGGTCGACCAGCAGCCGCGACACGAGTCGCCGGCCTCCAGCGACGGAGAGCAGCGGCGCTCCCGGCCGCGCAGCGGGCCGGCGCGGGGGCTGATCGCCGCGCTGCGCGAGGCGGTCATCGTCGTCGCCGCGGCGCTCGTGCTGTCCCTGCTCATCAAGACCTTCCTGGTGCAGGCGTTCTACATCCCGTCGGAGTCGATGGAGGACACCCTGGCCGTGGGTGACCGGGTGCTCGTCAGCCAGCTCACGCCCGGGCCGTTCGACCTGCAGCGGGGCGACGTCGTCGTCTTCGAGGACCCGGGGGGCTGGCTCGACCCGGTCCCCGAGGTCAGCCGCGGGCCGGTGGGCGACGCGGTGGTCGACGTCCTGACGTTCGTCGGCGTGCTGCCCCAGAACTCCGGGCAGCACCTCATCAAGCGCGTCATCGGCCTCCCGGGCGACCACGTGGCCTGCTGCGACGCGCAGGGGCGCACCACCGTCAACGGCGTCGCCCTCGACGAGACGTTCCTCAAGCCCGGGTCGGTGCCCAGCGAGCTCGACTTCGACGTGACGGTGCCCTCGGGGTCCATCTGGGTGGAGGGCGACAACCGCCAGCACTCCGGTGACTCCCGCTACCACCAGGGCCTGGCCGGCGGCGGTGCGGTGCCGCTGGACGACGTGGTGGGGCGCGCCGTGGTGACGGTGTGGCCGCTCGACAGGCTCACCTGGCTCTCCCGGCACGGCGACGCGTTCACCGGCGTCCCCGACGCCGGCAGCACCGGCGGTGGCTGAGCCCGCGCCGCGCCCGTCCGGCCGCGGCCCGGCGCCGACGCTGCGCCACGAGCGGGAGCTGCTGCGCGCCGGAGGGCACGCGCTCGTCGCGGGGGTCGACGAGGTCGGGCGCGGTGCGCTCGCCGGACCCGTGACCGTGGGCTTCGTCGTGGTCGACCTCACGACCCGCAGCGCGCCCACCGGGCTGCGCGACTCCAAGCTGCTGACCCCGGCCGCCCGGGAGGCGCTGGTGCCCCGGCTGCGCCGCTGGGCCCCGGCCTTCGCCGTCGGGCACGCCGCCGCCGAGGAGGTCGACGCGCTGGGGATCCTGCGGGCGCTGCGCCTGGCCGGCTCACGGGCCCTGCACCAGCTCCACGGGGCGGCGCACCCGCCCGGGGCGGTGCTGCTCGACGGGAACTACGACTGGCTGGGCCGCCCGGAGGTGCCCCCGGAGGCCTCCTGCCCGCCGCTGCCGCAGGCCCCGCGGGTGACGACGCTGGTGAAGGGCGACCTGCGCTGCGCCGCGGTCGCCGCCGCGTCCGTGCTCGCCAAGGTCGAGCGCGACGCGATCATGACCGACCTGGCGCAGCAGCACCCGGGGTACGGGTGGGCCGGCAACAAGGGCTACAGCGCGCCGGACCACCTGGACGCGCTGCGCGAGCTCGGGCCGTGCGACCAGCACCGCCGCAGCTGGCGCCTGCCGGGCGTCGCCGGGGCCGGGCGGGCCGCCCTGGCCGAGCAGCTCGACCTCCTCGGGCAGCTGGAGGAGCGGGTGCAGGAGCGGGTCGGCGCGGGCGCGGCGCCGGGACCGCACGGAGCGGCCGCGGGCCGGGGTGCATGATGAGCCGCGATGAGCGCTGAGGACCTCGAGGACTACGAGACCGAGATGGAGCTCGCGCTCTACCGCGAGTACCGCGACGTCGTGGGGCTGTTCGCGTACGTGGTGGAGACCGAGCGCCGGTTCTACCTGGCGAACTCCGTCGACCTGAGGCCGCGCACGACGGACGGCGAGGTCTGGTTCGAGCTGGTGCTCTCCGACGCCTGGGTCTGGGACGTCTACCGCTCGGCGCGGTTCGTCAAGACGGTGCGGGTGGTGACGTTCAAGGACGTCAACGTCGAGGAGCTCTCCAAGAGCGACCTCGAGGTGCCCAAGCCGGAGGGCTTCACCCGCTAGCAGCGCTGCGGCCCCGGCGTCGGCTCCGGTGTCGGTCTCGGCGGTGGCGCCGTCGGCCGTGCGCCCACAGGGGCCCGGCGCGGTCCCGCCGTCCACAGGCGCCCTCCCGCTGGGACGGCCGGGGGCCCCCCGGGCGGCAGCGTGACCACCCGGAGGTGGTCGAGGTGGCGGAGGACGTCCTGGAGCGGGGCTCCACGGGCCCGGCGCGACGCGCGGTGGGCCGGTACGGGGAGCGGCTCGCGGCGGAGCACCTGCGCGCCGCGGGCATGGCGGTGCTGGACACCGGGTGGCGGTGCCGGTGGGGCGAGCTCGACCTGGTCGTGCGCGACGGCGACGTGCTGGTCGGGGTCGAGGTGCGCACGCGGCGCTCGCTGTCGGCGGGGACGCCGCTGGAGTCGGTGACGCCCGCGAAGGTGGCGCGCCTGCGCCGGCTGCTCGGGCTGTGGCTCGCGGAGCACCCGGTCCGGCCGGCGGGTCTGCGCCTGGACGTCGTCGCGGTGGTGCTGCCCCGCAGCGGCGCTGCGCAGCTCCAGCACGTGCGCGGGGTCGGCGGATGAGCGTCGGCCACGCGCTGTCGGTGTCGCTGGTGGGGCTGGCCGGCCACCTGGTGGAGGTCGAGGCCGACGTGACCGCGGGCCTGCCGGCCTTCGTCCTCGTCGGCCTGCCCGACGCCTCCCTGGTGGAGTCCCGCGACCGGGTCCGCGCGGCCCTGCGCAACGCCTCCCTCGCGGTGCCCGACCGCCGGGTGGTCGTCAACCTGTCCCCGGCGTCGCTGCCGAAGCAGGGCACGGGCTTCGACCTCGCGGTCGCCGTGGCCCTGCTCGCGGCGCAGCGCTCCCTCGACCCGGCCTCCGCCGCGGCGGCCGTGCACCTGGGCGAGCTGGGTCTCGACGGGTGGCTGCGGCCCGTGCGCGGGGTGCTGCCGGCCGTGCTGGCCGCCGCCGCGGCGGGCGTGCGGCGGGTGCTCGTGCCCGCCGGCAACGCCGCGGAGGCCGCCCTGGTCCCGGGGGTGCGGGTGGTGGCCGTGGAGCACCTCGGCGACGTCGTCGTCGCGCACGGCGGCCCGGACGTCCCCGCGCCGCCGCGGAGCCCGGGGCGGGCCGAGGGCCCGGGGGCGGCGCCCGCGGCAGCCGGCGCCGGGTCCAGGGCGCCCGCGCCCGACCTCGCCGACGTCGTCGGCCAGGACGCGGCGCGCGAGGCGGTGCAGGTGGCCGCCGCCGGCGGCCACCACCTGCTGCTGCTGGGCCCGCCGGGAGCGGGGAAGTCGATGCTCGCGGCGCGCCTGCCGGGCGTCCTGCCCCCGCTGACCGAGGCGGAGGCCGTGGAGGTGACGGCCGTCCACTCCCTGGCCGGCGTCTTCGACCCCGACCGGGGCCTGCTGCACCGGCCCCCCTTCGAGGACCCCCACCACACGGCCAGCCCCGCGGCGGTGCTCGGCGGGGGCTCCGCGGTGCCCTCGCCCGGGGCGGTCTCCCGGGCGCACCGGGGCGTGCTGCTGCTCGACGAGGCGCCGGAGTTCGACCGGCGGGTGCTGGAGGGGATGCGCCAGCCCCTGGAGGACGGGGAGATCGTGCTGGCCCGCGCCCGCGGGACGGCGCGCTTCCCGGCGCGCTTCCAGCTCGTGCTCACCGCGAACCCGTGCCCCTGCGGCCGCAGCACCGGCAAGGGGCTCAGCTGCGCCTGCACGCCCCAGGAGAGGCGCCGGTACCGCACCCGGCTGTCCGGGCCGCTGCTCGACCGCGTCGACCTGCAGGTGCCCGTCCAGGCGGTGACCCGCACCGAGCTGCACGGGGCGCTGCCGGGGGAGTCCAGCGCCGTCGTCGCGGCACGGGTGGCCGCCGCGCGCACCGCCGCCGGACAGCGGCTGCGCGGCACCGCCTGGCGCTGCAACGGCGAGGTCCCCGGGACGCACCTGCGCGGGGTGCTGCGGCTGCCGGCCGCCGTCACCACCGACGCCCACCGGCAGGTCGACGTCGGCGAGCTCACCGTCCGGGGGCTGGACCGCGTGCTGCGCACCGCGTGGACGCTGGCCGACCTGGCGGGACGGGCCAGCCCCACCCGCGACGACGTGGGCCGCGCCATCGCCTGGCGCCTGCCCTGGGCCGCGGCGTGAGCGCCGGCGGGTGGCAGGACGCCCTGCCCCTGGGGCCCCTCGGGCCCGCGGGCCGGGCGGCGCCCCTGCCGCGCTGGGCCGGTGACGCGCGCCTCGCGCGCCTGGCGTGGTCGCGCCTGGCCGAGCCCGAGGACGAGCTCGCTGCCCGGTTCGTGGCCGCGCGCGGCCCCCGCGAGGCCGTCGAGCGGCTGGCGTCCTCGGCGCCCGTCAGCGCCGCTGAGTGCACCGACGGCGAGCACCCCGCGGCCCTGCGCGCGGGGATGGAGCGCTGGCGGTCACGGTGGGACCAGACCGACCCCGAGCGAGACCTGGCGCGCCTCGCCGCCCTCGGGGGCCGCGTCGTGCTCCCGGAGGACGAGGAGTGGCCCCAGGGCCTCCAGCTGCTCGGCGACGCCCAGCCGTTCGCCCTGTGGGTCCGCGGCCCGCTGCACCTGGCCCGCACGGCCTCGCGCAGCGTCGCCCTGGTGGGGTCGCGCGCGGCCACCGACTACGGGCTGCGCATCGCGGCGGAGCTGGCGGCCGGCGCCGGGGACCACGGCGTCGCCACCGTCTCCGGGGCCGCGCTCGGCATCGACGGCGCCGCCCACCGCGGGGCGCTCGCCGCCGGAGCGCCCACGGTCGCCGTCCTCGCGTGCGGGGTGGACCGGGCCTACCCGCCGGCCCACGAGCGCCTCCTCGCCGTGATCGCGCAGGAGGGGGCCGTGGTCAGCGAGGCACCGCCGGGGTCCAGCCCGATGCGGCGGCGGTTCCTGCAGCGCAACCGCATCATCGCGGCGGTGGCCGGTGCCACGGTGGTCGTGGAAGCGGGGTGGCGCTCCGGCGCGCAGTCCACGGCGCTGCGAGCGGCGCTGCTGGGACGCCCCCTCGGCGCGGTGCCCGGCCCGGTCACGTCGCCCGCCTCCGCGGGCTGCCACCGCCTGATGCGGGAGGCCGAGGCGACCTGCATCACCGACGCCGGCGAGCTCGTGGAGCTGGTGAGCGGGATGGACTGGTCCCCGCCCGTCAGGACCGCACCCGCCCGGCCCCACGACGGCCTCTCCCAGGCCTCCGCCGCGGTGCTTGACGCCCTGCCGGTCCGCTCGCCGCGCCCACCGGCGCGGCTCGCGGCGACGGCGGGGCTCCCCGAGCCGCTCGTGGCCACCGCCCTCCTCGACCTGGCGCGGCGCGGCCTTGCGGCCCAGGAGGCGGGCGGGTGGCGGCGCGCCGGGCTTGAGCCGGGAGGGGCCGGTCACTGACAGTGGCGGGGTGGCCAGCGCTCAGACCGACCCCGAGGCGGACCCCCGGCACTGGCCGGCGCAGTTCTGCCGCCACCTGGACCTCGAGCGCGGCGCCTCCCCGGCGACGACGCGCGCCTACGCCGCTGACCTCGCCTCCCTGCAGGCGCACCTCGACCGGTCGGGGGCCGCGTTCGACGAGCTGTCGCTGGACGACCTGCGGGAGTGGCTGGGCGCCCTGGCCGCCGGCGGCGCCGCGCGGTCGAGCCTGGCCCGGCGCACGTCGTCGGTCCGCAGCTTCGCCGCCTGGGCGACGCGCACCGGCCGGCTGCGCAGCGACCCCGCGCTGCGCCTGCGCTCGCCGTCCCCGGGGCGGACCCTCCCGGTGGTGCTGCGCGCGGACCAGGCGGAGCGCCTGATGGACCTGGCCGCGGTGCGCGCCGACGACGACGGCCCCGCGCACCTGCGCGACCGCGCCGCGGCCGAGCTCCTCTACGCCACCGGCATCCGCGTCAGCGAGCTGGTGGGCCTGGACACCGGGGACGTCGACCGGTCCCGCCGCACCGTGCGGGTGCTCGGCAAGGGGTCCAAGGAGCGGGTGGTGCCCTACGGGACACCGGCGGACCGGGCCCTGGGGGCGTGGCTCGAGCGGGGCCGGCCGCGCCTCGCCACGCCCGGCTCGCCACCGGCCCTGCTGCTCGGCGCCCGCGGCGGCCGGTGGGACCAGCGGCAGGTGCGCGACGTCGTCCACACCCTGCTCAGGGGCCTGGGGGAGGGGCTGGACGCCGCCCCGCACGCCCTGCGCCACACCGCCGCCACGCACCTGCTCGACGGCGGCGCGGACCTGAGATCCGTCCAGGAGATGCTCGGCCACGCTAGCCTGGCGACCACGCAGGTCTACACGCACGTCTCGGTCGACCGCCTGCGCCGCAGCTACCAGCAGGCCCACCCGCGCGCGTGACCGCGGCGGCGCCGGCGGGGCTGCCCAGGGGAGAGGCAGGGGGGCATGAGCGAGTCAACGCCCAGCGCGACGTCCACGGCGACGCGGCCCGGCCGCGGCCCCCGGCTGTCCACGCGGCTGGCCACCGTCGCCCGCCCCGCGGGCGGGGCCGACGCCGACGCCGTGGCCGACAACGAGGCGCTGCTGCGCGACCTGTGGGAGCGCTTCAAGGCCCACGGCGACCCGGTGGTGCGCGAGCGCCTGATCCTCCACTACGCGCCGCTGGTGAAGTACGTCGCCGGCCGCGTCGGGGTGGGCCTGCCCGCCAACGTCGACCAGGCCGACCTGGTCTCCTACGGCGTCTTCGGCCTCATCGACGCCATCGAGAAGTTCGACCTCGAGCGCGCGATCAAGTTCGAGACGTACGCCATCACCCGCGTCCGCGGCGCGATCATCGACGAGCTGCGGGCCACCGACTGGATCCCCCGCTCGGTGCGCAGCAAGGCCCGCGACGTGGAGCGCGCCTACGCCTCCCTGGAGGCCGACCTGCACCGCACGCCCACGGAGCCGGAGGTCGCCGCCCGGATGGGCATCACCCTCAAGGACCTCCACAGCATCTTCAGCCAGGTCTCCTACGTGAACGTCGTCGCGCTCGACGAGCTGCTCGGCGTCTCGGGGGAGAAGGGGGAGTCGCTCTCGCTGGGCGACACCCTCAAGGACAACCGCGTCGAGGACCCGGTCACCGCGTTCGAGAACGAGGAGACCAAGTACCTCCTCGCCCGCGCCATCGACCAGCTGCCCGAGCGCGAGAAGATCGTCGTGACGCTCTACTACTACGAGAACCTCACCCTCTCGGAGATCGGGAAGGTGCTCGGCGTCACCGAGTCCCGCGTCTGCCAGATGCACACCAAGGCCGTGATGGCGATGCGCGCGAAGCTGTCCGAGGCCAGCTGACCGGACGGGCTCACCACCCGGGCACCGGCAGCAGCACCACCCGCCGGCGCAGCAGCGACAGCGGGTCGCGGTAGCGGACCCCGGCCCCGCTGCCCGACCGCACGCCCCAGTGCAGGCACGCGGCGGGGCCGCAGTGACCGGTGCCCGCGGACAGCGCGCCGACCACCTGCCCGCGCCGCACCCGCTCCCCGACGCGCACCGCCGCCTCGACCGGCTCCAGGGTGGCGCTCCACCCCGAGGCCGCGCGCACGCTCACCACGCCGCGCCCCGCGACCCGCCCCGCCGCGACGACGACGCCGTCGACGGGCGCGAGCACCGCCTCGCCGGGGTCGGCTGCCAGGTCGACGCCGCGGTGCCCGGGCTCCCACGGCCGGGCCGGCAGGTCGGCCCGCCGCAGCACGCGCGGCGCTCCGGCCGCCGCGTCGAGCGGCCAGCCCCACCGCGGGGCACCGGACGCCGCGGCCGGTGGGGCTGCCGGGGAGGCGCGCGCGGGTGCGGCGACGGCGCTCGGCGCTGCGAGCGGCAGGGCCCCGATCGCCAGCGCCGCGAGCAGCAGGGCCCCGAGACCCGCTCCCGCCGGGACCGGAGCCCGCGCGGCGCGGCGGTCAGTGACGGTCCTGAGCAGCACCCGACGAACGTGGTGCACCCCGGCCGTCGGCCTCGGGGGCCGGGTTCGCGGCTGTGGACGGCGGTTCACCGCCGGCGTCCTGTGGGCGAGCGCCGGAGCCGGTCCGGAGCAGGCCAGCGCCGGCGAGCCGGCGCCGGCAGCAGCACCGGCAGCAGCACCGGCAGCAGCACCGGCCGGAGCACCGGTCGGAGGCGTCCGGCGGACCGGCGTAGACTCATTCCGGGCCGGTCTCGCGACCGGTACTTCGCGTGCCCGCGCACCGCCCTGAGGGCGGGGTGCGCCACCTCGGTCCCGGTTCGCGCCGGGGCGGTGGCGCTCCGCGGTCACCAGGGCGGCGGCCGACCGGGTCCGCTGCGCAGGAACCACAGGAGCGCCCCGACCGGACACGAGCCGGGGGGCGTCGAGAGGAGTGCGGCATGGCCGTCGTCACCACGCGCCAGCTGCTCGAGAGCGGCGTCCACTTCGGGCACCAGACCCGTCGCTGGAACCCGAAGATGAAGCGCTTCATCTTCACCGAGCGCAACGGCATCTACATCATCGACCTGCAGCAGTCGCTGACCCACATCGACCGGGCCTACGACTTCGTCAAGCAGACCGTCGCCCACGGCGGGTCGATCCTGTTCGTCGGCACCAAGAAGCAGGCCCAGGAGCCGCTGGCCGAGCAGGCCGCGCGCGTGGGCATGCCCTACGTGAACCAGCGCTGGCTGGGCGGGATGCTCACCAACTTCCAGACCGTGAGCAAGCGCCTGCCAGCGCCTCAAGGAGCTCGAGCAGATCGACTTCGACGACGTGGCCGCCTCGGGCCGCACGAAGAAGGAGCTGCTGATGATGCGCCGCGAGAAGGAGAAGCTCGAGAAGACCCTCGGCGGCATCCGCGACATGGCCCGGATCCCCTCCGCGGTGTGGGTCGTCGACACCAACAAGGAGCACCTGGCCGTCGACGAGGCGCACAAGCTGGGCATCCCGGTGGTCGCGATCCTCGACACCAACTGCGACCCCGACGTCGTCGACTACCGGATCCCCGGCAACGACGACGCGATCCGCTCCGTCACGCTGCTGACGCGCGTCATCGCCGACGCCGTCGCCGACGGCCTGCGCACCCGCGCGGGCGCCTCGGACGACGCCGCGGCGCAGGAGCCCATGGCCGCCTGGGAGGCGGAGCTGCTCGGCGGCGAGCTGCAGACCGGCGACGCCGGCGACCAGGGCGCGCGCGCCGCTGCCAGTGAGGGCGAGGCGACCGCTGCTGAGCAGGTGCCGGCCGGCACCGAGCCCGCCGCCGCCATCGACCAGGCCGAGGGCGAGGCCAGCGAGACGGCCCCGGCCGGCGACGAGGCCCCCGCGGCCGAGGCGCCCGTCGTCGAGACCGCCGAGCCGGCCCAGGCCGAGGCCGAGGCCGCTGAGGCGACCCCGAGCGCCTGACGACCGCTCACGCGCCGTGCCACCCCGCCTCGGGGTGGCACGGCGCTGCTCGACCCGGGGCCCACCGCCCCGGCATCCGAACCGCACTGCCGATCACACCTGCCGATCACACGGCGAGAGGACGGACCCCCATGGCGACCACCACCGCTGACATCAAGGCGCTGCGCGAGCAGACCGGCGCCGGCATGCTGGACGTGAAGAAGGCCCTGGACGAAGCAGACGGCGACCGCGCGAAGGCGATCGAGATCCTCCGCGTCAAGGGCCTGAAGGGCGTCACCAAGCGCGAGGGCCGCAGCGCCAGCAACGGCCTGGTGGCCGCGAAGGTCGAGGACGGCGTCGGCACCCTCGTCGAGGTCAACTGCGAGACCGACTTCGTCGCCAAGGGCGAGCGCTTCATCGCCCTGGCCGACCGCGTGCTGGGGCTCGCCGTGAGCCTCCGGCGCGAAGGACGCGGAGTCCCTGCTGGGCGCGCAGATCGACGGGAAGTCCCTCAAGGACCTCCTCGACGAGTCCGGCGCGACCATCGGCGAGAAGATCGAGGTGCGCCGCGTGGCCCGCCTCGAGGGCGAGCACGTCGCCTCCTACCTGCACCGCACCAGCCCCGACCTGCCCCCGCAGATCGGCGTCCTCGTGGCGCTCGACTCCGAGCAGGTCGACACCGCGCGCGACGTCGCCATGCACATCGCCGCCCTGTCGCCGCTGCACCTGCACCGCGACGAGGTCCCCGAGGAGACCGTCGCCAACGAGCGGCGCATCGCGGAGGACACCGCGCGCGAGGAGGGCAAGCCCGAGGCCGCCCTGCCGCGCATCGTGGAGGGCCGCGTCAACGGGTTCTTCAAGGACAACGTGCTGCTCGAGCAGTCCTTCGCGAAGGACCCCAAGCGCACGGTCGAAGCAGGTCGTCGCCGACTCCGGCGTGACGGTCCTGGGCTTCGCCCGCTTCCGGGTCGGCGCCTGATCCGATGACCGGGACGGCCGTGGGCGCGGGGCGTGACGACGGCTGGCGCCGCGTCGTCCTCAAGCTGTCGGGCGAGGCCTTCGGGGGCGGCCGCGTCGGGGTGGACCCCGACGTGGTCGCCCGCGTGGCCCGCGCCGTCGCGGGGCCGGTGCGCGAGGGCGTGCAGGTCGCCATCGTGGTCGGGGGCGGGAACTACTTCCGCGGTGCCGAGCTGTCCGAGGGCGGCATGGACCGCAGCCGCGCCGACTACATGGGCATGCTGGGGACGGTCATGAACTGCCTGGCGCTGCAGGACTTCCTGGAGCAGGCGGGGGTCGACACCCGGGTGCAGACCGCGATCACGATGGGGCAGGTCGCCGAGCCGTACGTGCCCCGGCGCGCCA
Source organism: uncultured Actinomycetota bacterium (assembly GCA_963781365.1). GTDB lineage: Bacteria > Actinomycetota > Actinomycetes > Actinomycetales > Quadrisphaeraceae > Quadrisphaera. Next base: position 227,587 of record CAWAFR010000012.1, read on the forward strand.
TCCGCCACATGGAGAAGGGCCGGGTCGTCATCTTCGGCGCCGGTGCGGGGCTCCCGTACTTCTCCACGGACACCGTGGCCGCGCAGCGGGCGCTGGAGATCCGCGCCGACGCGGTGCTGATGGCGAAGAACGGGGTCGACGGCGTCTACACCGCCGACCCCCGCAAGGACCCGAACGCCTCGCGCCTGGACGAGGTCAGCTACGGCGACGCGCTGCGCCAGCAGCTGAAGGTGGTCGACGCGACGGCCTTCAGCCTCTCATGGACAACGGGCTGCCCATGGTGGTCTTCGGGATGGACGACGAGGGAGCGATCGCCGCGGCGCTGCGCGGTGAGAGGATCGGCACGCTCGTCGTCGCCTGACGACCCACCGCTGACGGCCCTCCGCCGGCCCGGTCGGGTCGCGGGACGACGGACTGATGAGGAGGACTGGGACTGTGATCGACGACGCGCTCCTCGAGGCCGAGGACAAGATGGAGAAGGCCGTCGGAGGTCGCGAAGAACGACTTCGCGGCGCTGCGGACCGGGCCGCGCCAACCCCGCGCTGTTCGCCAAGATCAACGTCGAGTACTACGGGGCGATGACGCCGCTGCAGCAGCTGGCGTCCTTCAACGTGCCCGAGGCGCGCACGGTGCTCATCACGCCGTACGACAAGACGTCTATCGCCTCGATCGAGAAGTCGCTGCGGGCCTCCGACCTGGGGGTCAACCCCTCCAACGACGGCATCCAGATCCGGATCATCCTGCCGCAGCTGACGGAGGAGCGCCGCCGCGACTACGTCAAGATCGCGCGCAGCAAGGCCGAGGACGCCCGCGTCACCGTCCGCAGCCTGCGCCGCCGCGCGAAGGACGAGCTCGACCGCGTCGTCAAGGACGGCGAGGCCGGCGAGGACGAGGTCGCCCGTGCGGAGAAGGAGCTCGACGCCGTGACGCGTCGTCACGTCGACCTCATCGACGACCTGCTGAAGCACAAGGAGACGGAGCTCCTCGCCGTCTGAGGTCTCCGCGCCGTGGTCGAGGGAGCCGTCGTCGCGCCCGTCCCCCCGAAGTCCGGGGGCGGCGGGGCGCAACCTGCCCCCGGCCACCGCCGTCGGCCTCGTCATCGGCGGCGGTCGTCCTGGCGTCCCTCCTGCTGCTCAAGCAGGTCTTCATCGCGGTCGGCCGCGCTGGCCGTCGCCCTGTCCGTGCGCGAGTTCGCCACCGCGCTGGCGACGAAGCACCGGCGGGTCCCGCAGGTGCCGCTCATCGTCGGTCGCGCGGCCACCCTCGTCGCCACCTACGTCGGTGGTCTCGACGCGCTGCTGGTGGGTGTGGGGCTGACGGCGCTGGCCGCCGTCGCCTGGCGGGCCCTGGAGGTCCCCGACCTGTCGCCGGGCGTCGACCCGGAGCTGACCTCACGGCCGCTGCCGGCACCGCCCTGGTGCGCGACGCCACGGCGGCGGTGCTCGTGGTGGCCTGGCTCCCGCTGCTGGCGGGGTTCGCGGTGCTCATGCTGGCCGCCGACGACGGCGCGCAGCGGGTCATCGTCTTCGTGCTGCTGACGGTGTGCAGCGACGTCGGGGGCTACGCCGCGGGCGTCCTGTTCGGGCGGCACCCCATGGCGCCGTCGGTGAGCCCGAAGAAGTCCTGGGAGGGCTTCGCGGGGTCCATCGTCCTGTCCGTGGTGGCCGGCGTGCTGTCGGTCGTGCTGCTGCTGGGCGGCAGCTGGTGGGCCGGGCGCGCTGGTCGGGGCGGGCGCGGTGCTGGCGGCCACCCTCGGCGACCTGTCGGAGTCGATCCTCAAGCGTGACCTCGGCATCAAGGACATGGGCACGCTGGTGCCCGGGCACGGCGGCGTCCTCGACCGGCTGGACTCGCTGCTGGCCGTGGCGCCCACCACCTCCTGCTGGTCCTGCTCTCACGTCCTACGCGCGCTGACGGCCTCGGTCGCCGCGCCGGTGCGTCGGGACCATGGACCACGTCCTGACGCTGCTGCCCCTGAGGCCTCCGCCGCTGTCGCGCCGGCCGCCGCCCCCGCCCGCCGGCCCGGCCCGCAGATGGCCGCCCCCCGCCGCGCCAAGCCGCCGCGCCACCTGGCCGACCTCGCCCCCGCCGACCGCGCCGCGGCCGCCGCGGAGCTGGGCGTGCCCGCGTTCCGGGTCAAGCAGGTCGCGCAGCACTACTTCGGCCGCGGCGAGTCCGACGCGTCGACCATGACCGACCTGCCCGCGGCCCTGCGCGAGCAGCTCGGCGGGGCGCTCCTGCCTCCGCTGCTCACGACGGTGAAGGAGCTCGAGGCCGACGGCGGTGACACCGTCAAGACGCTGTGGCGCCTCTTCGACGGCGCCCGCATCGAGAGCGTCCTCATGCGCTACCCCGGCCGCGTGACCCTGTGCGTCTCCAGCCAGGCCGGCTGCGGCATGGCGTGCCCGTTCTGCGCCACCGGCCAGGGCGGCCTGACCCGCAACCTGTCCGCCGGGGAGGTCGTGGAGCAGGTCAGCGCCGCCAACCGCCGCCTGGCCGCGACGGGTGAGCGCGTGAACAACGTCGTCTTCATGGGCATGGGCGAGGCCCTCGCCAACTACAAGGCCTGCGTGGGCGCGGTGCGGCGCATGGTCGACGTCGCGCCGGACGGCCTGGGCATGTCGGCCCGCGGCATCACCGTGTCCACGGTCGGGCTCGTGCCCGCCGTCGACAAGCTGGCGGGGGAGGGGCTCGCGGTGACGCTGGCGTTGAGCCTGCACGCCCCCGACGACGTGCTGCGCGACGAGCTGGTGCCGCTGAACAGCCGGTGGAACGTCGCAGCGGTGCTCGACAGCGCCAAGCGCTACTTCGACGCGACCGGCCGCCGGGTGAGCATCGAGTACGCGCTGATCCGCGACGTCAACGACCACGCCTGGCGCGCCGAGCTGCTCGGCGAGCAGCTGGCCTCGCGCGGCAGCGGCTGGGTGCACGTCAACCCGATCCCGCTGAACCCGACGCCGGGCTCGCGGTGGACGGCGTCCGACCCGGGCGTCGAGGACGAGTTCGTGCGGCGCCTGCGCGAGGCGGGGGTGCCGACGACGGTCCGCGACACCCGCGGCAGCGACATCGACGGTGCCTGCGGCCAGCTCGCGGCGACGGACATCGCGGAGCCCACGCCCCTCCTGACCACCGGGAACAACGGTCGTCGCACGGCAGTTGGTTGAAACATGAAGAACATCGGGTTCCTCAACTTCGGCAACTGGCGTCCCGCCCGCGGCTCCCACGTGCGCACCGGGGCCGACGCGCTCCTGCAGACCGTCGAGCTCGCCGTGGCCGCCGAGGAGCTCGGCCTGGACGGCGCCTTCGTCCGGGTCCACCACTTCGCGCCGCAGCTCAGCTCCCCGTGGCCGCTGCTCGCCGCGATGGCCGCCCGCACCTCCCGCATCGAGCTGGGCACCGGCGTCATCGACATGCGCTACGAGGAGCCGCTGTCGATGGCGGAGCTCGCCGCCAGCACCGACCTCATCAGCGCCGGGAGGCTCCAGCTGGGCATCTCCCGCGGCTCGCCCGAGACGTCCCTGCGCGGCTCCGAGGCGTTCGGCCACGTCCCGGCCGAGGGCCAGGGCGACGCGGACCTCGCACGCGATCACACCCGCCGCTTCCGGGCCGCCGTCGCCGGTGCCGGGGTGGCACCGATGGACCCGCGGATGACCGGTCGCCAGGGCCTGCTGTCGGTGCAGCCGCAGTCCCCCGGCCTCGCCGACCGCGTCTGGTGGGGCGCCGGCACGCGCGCCACGGCGCGCTGGGCGGGACAGCAGGGGATGCACCTCATGAGCTCCACGCTGCTCACCGAGGACACCGGCGTGCCCTTCGACCAGCTGCAGGCCGAGCAGATCGCTGGGTTCCGCGAGGCGTGGGCGCAGGCCGGCTGGTCCGGCACCCCCCGCACGTCGGTGTCGCGCTCGGTGATGCCGATCACCACTGACGAGGACCGCCTCCACTTCGGCGGCGACGTCGACAGCGCCGACCAGGTCGGGCACCTCGACGGCGGGCTCGCGCGCTTCGGGCGCCACTACGCCGGAGACCCCGATGTCGTCGCCGAGCAGCTCGCGCGCGACGTCGCCGTCCAGGAGGCCGACACGCTCCTGCTGACCATCCCCAACATGCTCGGGGTCGACTACAACACCCGGCTGCTGCGGACGGTCGCCGAGCACGTGGCGCCCGCGTTCGGCTGGACGCCGGCCCACCGCCGGGAGCCCGTCGCCGTCTGAGCTCCACCCCTCACGCGACGACCGAGGAAGGCCGGCTCACCGCCTGAGCCGGACTTCCTTGATCGTCACGGAGGTGGGGGTGGGAGGCGCGGGAGCGGGGATGGGGGAGGATCGTCGCTCGTGGCGCACGTGGAGATCAGCGACGTGTCCTACGACCTCCCCGACGGCCGGCCCCTGCTGGCCGAGGTCTCCCTGCGCGTCGGCGAGGGCCAGCGGACGGCGCTCATCGGGCCCAACGGCACCGGCAAGACGACGCTGCTGCGCCTCGTCACCGGTGAGCTGACCCCCGACTCCGGGGCCGTCGTGCGCAGCGGCGGCCTGCAGGTGATGGCCCAGTCCGCGGGCGCGGGGGCCACCGACGTGCGCGACCTGCTGCTCTCGGTGGCCCCCGCGCCCCTGCGCGCCGCCGGCGCCGAGCTCGACGCCTCCGAGCTGGCGATGGTGGAGCAGGACGACGAGCCCGCGCAGATGCGCTACGCCACCGCCATCGCCGGGTGGGGCGACGCCGGGGGCTACGAGGCCGAGGTTGCGTGGGACGTCGTCTGCGACGCAGCCCTGGGCACCCCCTTCGAGCGCGCCCGCTGGCGCGCGGTGGCCACCCTGTCCGGCGGAGAGCGCAAGCGGCTCCTCCTGGAGGCGCTGCTGCGGGGCCACGAGGGCGTGCTGCTGCTCGACGAGCCGGACAACTCCCTCGACGTGCCCGGCAAGCGCTGGCTGGAGGAGGCGCTCGTGGCCAGCGGCCGCACGGTGCTCCTGGTCAGCCACGACCGCGAGCTCCTCGCCCGCACCGCCACGCGCATCGCCACCCTGGAGCCCGGCGTCGCCGGGGCGCGGCTGTGGGTGCACGGCGGCGGCTTCGACGGCTACGCCGACGCCCGCGCCGACCGCACCGCGCGCCTGGAGGAGCTGCGCCGCCGCTGGGACGAGGACCACGCGGCACTGCGGGCGCTGGTGCTCCGGCTCAAGCAGAAGGCGACCTTCAACGACGGCATGTCGAGCCGCTACCAGGCGGCCCAGACCCGACTGAAGCGGTTCGAGGACGCAGGCCCGCCGCTGGCCGCGCCCCTCCCGCAGGACCTGGGGATGCGCCTGCGCGGTGGACGCACCGCCAAGCGCGCCGTCACCCTGACCCGGCTCGGCCTGACGGGGCTGGTCGCGCCGTTCGACCTGGAGCTGCAGCTGGGCGACCGCCTCGCCGTCCTGGGCTCCAACGGGTCCGGCAAGAGCCACCTGCTGCGGCTGCTCGCCGCCGGCGGCACCCACCCGGAGGCCGAGCACGAGCCGGTCGGCGAGGGCCCGCCGCCGGAGCCGGTGGAGCACACCGGCACGGCGAAGCTGGGCTCCCGGGTCCGGCCGGGGTGGTTCCGGCAGTCCTCGGCCCCGGAGGCGCTGGACGCGACGGAGGCGTCGACGACGACGTCGTCATCGACGACGACGGGTCGGCGCGACGAGCGCACCCTGCTCGACGTCCTCCACCGCGGCGACGGCCACCGCAAGGGCCTGCCCCGCGAACCCGCCACCCGGGCGCTGGACCGCTACGGCCTCGCCCACGCCGCCGGGCAGCGCGTCGCCACCCTGTCCGGCGGTCAGCGCGCGCGGTTCGGCGTCCTGCTCCTGGAGCTGTCCGGCGCCACGCTGCTGCTGCTCGACGAGCCCACCGACAACCTCGACCTGGAGTCCGCCGAGGCGCTGGAGGCCGCGCTGGGCCGCTTCGAGGGGACCGTCGTCGCGGTCACCCACGACCGCTGGTTCGCCCGGGGCTTCGACAGGTTCCTCGTCCTGGGGGCCGACGGCGCCGTGCGCGAGACCCCCGAGCCGGTGTGGGACGAGGCGCGCGTCCAGCGCGTGCGGTGACGACGGCGTCCCGCGCGTTGCCCTGCGCCACAGGGGACCCCTCGGGCACCATGGAGGAGTGACCTCGCCGACGTCGACGCCGCCCACCTTCGAGCGCGCCACCGGCTTCTCGCGCGGGTACGCCGTCGACCAGGTGGAGGAGTTCTTCGCCCGCGCCCGCGTCTCCTACGAGACCGGCGGGCCCCGCGGCGGCATCGGCAGCCGCGACGTGCGGGAGGTGGGCTTCGACCTCGTGCGCCGCGGTTACGACGTCCCCATGGTCGACGCGGCGCTGGACCGCATGGAGGACGCCTTCCTGCGCCGCGAGCAGGAGGTGGTGCGCGGCCGCCTGGGCGCCGACCGCGCCTTCGCCGAGCTCTCCACCCGCGCCGCGACGCTGCGCCCCCGGCTGGAGCGCCCCGACGGGGACCGCTTCGACCGCGCTCCGCAGGGGCAGCCCGGCTACGACCCCGTGGAGGTCGACGACCTCTGCGAGCGCATCGCCGCCTGGCTCGACGGCGACCAGTCCCTGGGCCACGACGACCTGCGGAGGGTCGTGTTCACCACCCGCCGCGGCGCGCGGGGCTACGCCGAGCACCAGGTCGACGCGTTCATCGACCGCGCCATCGAGGTGGTGGCGGCCGTCGCCGCCTGAGCCGCCGCCTGACCCGCCGCCCGAACCGGCGCAGAACGGGAGGCCCGGCCCGTCAAGGGGGCCGGGGGCGAACGGGCGATCCCGGGCACGGGGACCGCCCGATCAGCGCACGCGGGCCTCGTGCGCGGGCCCCGGGCCGCCGACCACCGGTGGTGTGACTGACCTCCGTGTCCCCGGAGCCCCGCCGCGCCGTCCGCGCCGCGTCCGCGCCGCGGCGACCGCCGTCCTCGCGCTGGCGGCGCTGCTCGGAGGGTCGGCGCTGCTGCCCGTCGCGCCGGCAGCGGCCGTCGACGGCAGCGAGCGCAGCGCCCCCGTCATGGGGGCGAACTGGACCGTGCCGGGCGAGGTCTGGCAGGGCGACTTCGCCGACCCGTCCGTGGTGAGGGTGGGCGACACCTACTACGCGTACGCCACCAACACGGCCGGGCGGTACGTGCCGACCCTCACCAGCACGGACCTCGTGACCTGGCGCGCCCGCCCGACGTACAGCCGGTCGGGCCCGCCGGGGACCCCCGGGTACTCCGTCACCACCGACCAGGACGTCCCGGCGGAGTTCCGCACCCAGCCCTGGTCGGAGCAGGACCGCTACAACAACAACGACTCCCTGGTCCGCCCCGCCTCGTGGGCGGTGAAGACCTCCGACGACCTCTGGGTCAGGGCCGAGTACTGGGCGCCGTCGGTCTTCTCCATCGGCTCCACCTGGTACCTGTACTCCGCGGTGAAGGTCGGCCCGACGCGGTACTGCCTCACCGTCGCCAGCGGCCCCTCGCCGCTGGGCCCGTTCCGCGACACCACCACGGGCCCGATCCAGTGCCAGCCGGTCGAGACGGACCCGGACGGCTCCATCGACCCGTCCGCATACCACGATCCCGCCAGCGGCAAGGACTACCTGCTCTGGAAGGCGCTGGGCAGGGTCGGGAGCCACCCCAGCTCGATCCTGTCGGTGGAGCTGGGCCGCGACGGGCTGCCGCTGCCGGGGGCGCGCTGGAACAAGCTGCTGGAGACCCACGAGGGCGGGTGGGAGGGGACGACGATCGAGAACCCCTCGATGGTCAGCTACGGCGGCACGACGTACCTCTTCTACTCGGCCAACCACTGGGGCACCACCGACGCCGCGGGGCGCAGCGCCTACGCCACCGGGTACGCCATCTGCCCGCAGGGCCCCGTCGGGCCGTGCACGCGCCCCGACGAGCGGCCGCTGCTGTCCAGCAGCGGCACGGCGCAGGGCCCCGGCGGCTCCGCGGCGTTCCTCGACGGCGACGGGAAGCTGCGCATCGCGTACGCCACCTACTTCCTCGGGGAGGACAGGGCGGGGGAGGCCATCCGGCACCCGCGCCGGCTGGGCATCGGGACGATGGTCCGAGCGTCCGACGGGCGCCTGAGCGTGGTCGCCGGCACGGCGCCCGTCGGGCCGTGGTCACCGCCGCTGGCGACGACGCCGAAGCCGACGGCACCGCCGGCGGCAGCGAAGCCCCCCGCCGCGAAGCCCTCGGCGGCGGCCTCGTCCGCGAAGAAGCCCGCGAAGAAGGCCACCGCGAAGAAGGCCACCGCGAAGAAGGCCACCGCGAAGAAGGCCACCGCGAAGAAGCGCGACCACCGCGAAGAAGGCGACCACCACGAAGGCCGCCAAGAAGTAGCCGCCCCGGGGCGCTGTACGGGGCGGCCGCCTCAGGCCAGGACGGCGGGCCGCCAGCCCCGCAGCGACGACACGACGGCGAGCGCCTCGGCCCGGCGCACGTCGTCGGGACGCAGCACCCGCAGGCCGAGCTGGCCGGACTCCAGCAACCGTCCCCGCAGCACGCCGGGGAGCAGGCCGCACTCGACCGGCGGTGTCCACCACCACCCGTCGAGGCGCACCGCGAGGTTCGCGGTGCTCGCCTCGCACACCTCGCCGCGCTCGTTGCCCCAGACCACCTCGTCCGGGCCCCCCTCCGGCGCCGCGACGCCGTGCCGCGCGCGCAGCGCGTCGACCCAGGCGCGCCGGGTGGTCTTGTGCCGCGGCCACCAGTCGGTGCTGGCGACGCGCGGCTCGTCGTCCAGCACCAGCCGCACCGGCCGGGGCAGGACCGGCGGGGGCTCCAGCGGCGCCGTCGTCACCGCGACTCGACCCCGCGGGCCGAGCTCCAGGCGCACCCGCAGCGGGCCGCAGCCCGCCTCCACGACGGCCGCCCGCAGCGCCGACCGCGCTGCGGCGACGTCGCACGAGATGCCGCAGAACGCCGCGGACGCCGCCAGCCGCGCCAGGTGGCGCTCGACGTCCCGCAGGCCGACGGGCCCGGGCACGTGGGCGAGGGTCTCCAGCAGCCCGAACGGCTCGCGCCGCTGCGCTCCCGGTGTGAGCACGCGCGCCTTGGCCAGCAGCTCGCGGTGCTCGGCCCCGGCGCGCGAGTCCCACGTGATGCCGCTGCCGGTGCCCCAGCTGACCCGCCCGCCGCTGCCACCACTGTCGCCGTCGCCGTCGCCGCCGTCGCCGTCGCGCCGTCGCCGCCGTCGCCGCCGTCGCCGCCGTCGCCGTCGTCGGGCGCCGTGGTGACGACCGCCGTGCGGATCGCCACCGAGAGGCGCGCCTGGACCGGCTCACCCGGCGGCGCCAGCCAGCCGACGGCGCCGCAGTAGGCGCCGCGCGGCGAGCGCTCCAGCTGGGCGACCGCGCGCATCGTCGACGCCTTCGGCGCCCCCGTCACCGAGCCGCACGGGAACAGCGCCCGCAGCAGGTCGACCGTGGAGGTGGCGGGCAGCAGGTCGCCCTCCACGGTGGAGACCACCTGGTGGACCGTCGGGTAGGTCTGCGCGGCCAGCAGCTCGGTGACCTCGACGCTGCCGGCGGTGCAGACCCGCTGCAGGTCGTTGCGCATCAGGTCGACGATCATGACGTTCTCGGCCCGCTCCTTCGGGCTGGCCGCGAGGCGCTCCAGCGCGAGGGCGTCCTCAGCGGCGCTGCGCCCGCGCGGCGCCGTCCCCTTCATGGGCCGGGTGAGAGCTCGCCGTCCGCCGCGACCGTCGGACCGCACCTCGACGAAGGCCTCCGGGCTCGCGCTGACGACGACGGGCCCGACGCCGTCGTCGCGCAGGTCGAGCAGCGCGCAGTGCGACCCGCGCTGCGCGTGCGCCAGGTCGGCGTACAGCCCGGCCGGGTCACCGGCGTCGCCGGTGAACCGCGCGGACAGCCGCAGGGTGAGGTTGACCTGGTACGTCTCACCGCGGGCGATGCGCTCGCGGACGCCGGCGACGGCTGCGGCGTGCTGGGCCTCGGAGGTGTCGGGCGTCCACGCCCCTGCGCTCCAGGGCGCCGCGGGTGTCTGAGCCGGCTCGACGACGGGCACGCGCCGCGGGCGGTCGGTGAGGGCGAACCACACCAGCGGGACGGCCGGGTCCGGCGCCCGGGTCTCCAGCGTCGGGTCGAGCGCGGGCGCCGCTTCGTACGCGACCAGGCCGACCGCCCAGCAGCCCGCGGCGACCGCCTCCTGGACCTCCTCCAGCGCGGGCACCACCTCGGGCAGCGAGCGGGCGACGACGACGGAGCGCGGTGGCCGCGCGACGCCGGCGAACTCCAGCGCCCAGCCGTCCTGCAGGTCGTCGACCCGCAGGACCCCGCTCACCCGGCGCCCTCGCGCAGGCGCGCGAGCAGGGCGACGACGTGCCGGGCGCGGGTCTCGGCGCGCTTGACCGTGGTCATCCGGTACAGCCAGGAGTAGCGCTCCTGGCCCGACAGCGCCGCGAAGGCCGCGGCCGCCGCCGGGTCGGCGTCCAGCGCCGCGGTGAGCTCGGCCGGCGGCTGGATCGTCGCGGCGCCGGCGTAGGCGGCCTCCCAGCGCCCGTCGGCCCGCGCGGCTGCCACCTCGGCGGCGCCGCGCTCGCGCATCCGGCCCTGCTCGGTCAGCAGCGCCACGCGCTCGACGTTCTTGCGCGACCACATCGAGCGGGCTCGGCGCGGCGTCATGCGGATGGCGTAGGTGGCCTCGTCGACGGTGCTGGTCTGCCCGTCGATCCAGCCGTGGCACAGCGCTTCGAGCACGGCGGCCTCGTAGGCCAGCGACGTCGGCTCGGTCCGCCCGCCCTTGGCCAGCACCAGCCGGACCCCGGCGTGGCTCGTGGCGTTCCCCGTCAGCCACGCGCCCCATGCAGCGGCGTCGGGCACGAGGAGGTCGGGCAGGGCGACGGGCACGGCGAGAGTCTGCCGCCGCGCACCGACGGCCCGGCCGCTGCAGGGCGCACTGGTCCGCTCATGTCTGCCCTACTTGACATTGTGTCCAGTAGACCCGACATTGGAGGGGTGGGCAGGGCATCAGCGGCGGGTCGCCGCAACGGGGTCCGCGCCGCACGGGCGGCAGCGGGCCTGACCCAGGCCGACCTCGCCGCTGCGGCCGGGGTGACGCGGCAGACCGTCGTCGCCGTCGAGGCCGGCGACTACGCGCCGTCGGTCTACCTGGCGCTGGCGATCTGCGACCGGCTGGGTCGCAGCGTCGAGGAGCTGTTCGGGCAGGAGTCGTCCGGACGGGGCGCAGCCGATGGGGCCGGCGCCGTGTCGAGTGCTGGAGCGAGTGGAGGAGAGCAGCGATGAGCGTGACCGGTCACCAGGACGGGTGGTTCGTGCGCACCGCGGGTCGCATCGGAGACCTCGGAAGTCCCTTCTACGCCGAGGAGCGCCAGCGCGACGTGTGGAACGAGGCCAGCGCCGTCGGGTTCCAGCTGCTGCTGTGGCTGCTCCCGCTGGCGGCGGTGGTCTCGGTCTGGGTGGGCGGATCACCCGCCGTCCCCTACGCCCTGGTCATGTTCGGCTCCTCCGGCCTGGCGTCGTGGGTCGTCATCGGCTTCGCCCGCGCCCGCGGCGTCGACGTGGCCGGCGCCGACGGCGTCAGCGTGGTGCGCTGGCGCTTGCTGGCCTACCTGCTGCTGCTCCTGGCGTTCGGCGCCGGCGTCGTCGTGCGAGCGGGCGGTCAGGACTCCTTCGGTGCGGGCACCGCGTGGGGGCTGCTCGCCGGTGGCGTCGTCGGCATCCTCGCGGTCGCCTTCAGCCAGCACCGCGCGCGGCGCGTCACCGCAGGTGGGAAGAACTCATGACCCTGTCGACGGTGATCTCCACGACGACCCGCAGCGGGTCCTCCCGCGGCTCGCGCTCGTAGCGGACCGCGTAGCGGGCCACGGCGTCGGCGACGACGCCGGGCTCGTCGCGCACCCGCACCGGCCCCTCCAGCGTCAGCCACTGCGCCCGCTCGAAGGAGCACAGCACCGCCCGCCCGCCGGAGCCCTCGGCGAGGCGGGCGTTGCGCACCTTGCGCGACGTCGAGCGGGCGGTGACCCGCGCGACGCCGGCCGCGGCGTCCCAGGTGAACCCGACCGGGACGACGTGCGCCGTGCCGTCGGGGCGCGTCGTCGTCAGGGTCGCGAGGCGGCGCTCGGTGACGAACGCGAGCGCCGCAGCGGTGAGGTCCACGTCGGCCAGGGTGGCGGAACTGCATGATCACCGCGAGGGGTGGGGGTCAGAGCAGCGCCGAGGCCCGGGTCAGCACGTCTCGCAGGGTGGCCTCGATGAGGTCGAAGTCGCCCTGGTCGGCGATGAGCGGCGGGGACAGCTGGATCACCGGGTCGCCGCGGTCGTCGGCGCGGCAGTACAGCCCCGCCTCGAACAGTGCCCCGGACAGGAAGCCGCGCAGCAGGCGCTCGCTCTCCTCGTCGTCGAAGCTCTCGCGCGTGGTCTTGTCCTTCACCAGCTCGATCCCGTAGAAGAAGCCCTCGCCGCGCACGTCACCGACGATGGGCAGGTCGAGGAGCTTCTCCAGCGTCGTGCGGAAGGCCGGCGCGTTCGTGCGCACGTGCTCGTTGAGGCCCTCGCGCTCGAAGATGTCGAGGTTGGCCATGGCCACCGCCGCCGAGACCGGGTGCCCGCCGAAGGTGTAGCCGTGCGCGAAGTACGTCGAGCCGTCCTTGAAGGGCTCGAAGACCCGCTCGGAGACGATGCAGGCGCCGATGGGGGAGTAGCCGCTGGTCATGCCCTTGGCGCAGGTGATCATGTCGGGCACGAAGCCCATCTCGGCCGAGGCGAACATCCCCCCGATGCGGCCGAAGGCGCAGATCACCTCGTCGGAGACGAGCAGGACGTCGTGGCGGTCGCAGATCTCCCGCACGCGCTCGAAGTACCCCGGCGGCGGGGGGAAGCAGCCGCCGGAGTTCTGCACCGGCTCCAGGAAGACCGCGGCGACGGTGTCGGCGCCCTCGAACTCGATGGCCTCCTCGATGCGGTCGGCGGCCCACCGCCCGAAGGCCTTCGGGTCGTCGCGCAGGTGCTCCGGCGCCCGGTAGGAGTTGGTGTTGGGCACCCGGAACCCGCCCGGCACCAGCGGCTCGAAGACGGCCTTGGCGGCCGGGATGCCGGTGATGGACAGCGCTCCCTGGGGGGTGCCGTGGTAGGCCACCGACCGGCTGATGACCTTGGTCTTCATCGGCTTGCCGGTGAGCTTGAAGAAGTTCTTGGCCAGCTTCCACGCGGTCTCGACGGCCTCGCCGCCGCCGGTGGTGAAGAAGACCCGGTCGAGGTCGCCCGGGGCGTAGGAGGCCAGGCGCTCGGCCAGGTCGATCGCCGGCGGGGTGGCGTAGGACCACAGCGGGAAGAACGCCAGCTCGCTCGCCTGCTTCGCGGCGGCCTCCGCCAGCTCGCGGCGCCCGTGGCCGGCCTGGACGGTGAACAGCCCGGCGAGGCCGTCGAAGTAGCGCTTGCCGGCGTCGTCGTAGATCCAGCAGCCCTCGCCGCGGGTGATGATCGGCACCGACCGGTCCCAGGCGGACTGGCGGGTGAAGTGCCCCCACAGGTGGTCGCGCGCGGCCTGGGCGCGGGGCGTGCCGGCCGGCGTCGTCCCCCCGGCCGAGGTCGGCGTGCCGGTGGTCGGCGTGGTCGCGAGCGGCGTGGCGGTCATCGGGTTCCCCAGTCGTAGCGCTGCTTGATGAGCTTCAGGTAGGTGAGCGTCTCGGTGGAGGTCACGCCGGGCACGGCGCGCACGCGCAGGGAGAGCAGCTCGAGCAGGTGGTCGTCGTCCTCGCAGACCACCTCCGCCAGGACGTCGAAGGTGCCGGCGGTGATGACGACGTACGTGACCTCCTGGAGCTCGGCGAGGGCCGCGGCCACCTGGCGCAGGTCACCGCTGCAGCGGACGCCGACCATGGCCTGGCGCGGGAAGCCGACCTGCATCGGGTCGGTGACGGCGACGATCTGCATCACGCCGGCCTCGACCAGCCGGGAGACGCGCTGGCGCACGGCGGCCTCCGAGAGGCCCACCTCCGCGGCGATCGCCGCGTAGGAGCGGCGCCCGTCGGCCTGCAGCTGCTCGACGATGCGCTTGGAGGTCTCGTCGAGCACCGGTGCGCTGCGCGACGTCATGCCCACTGAGGATGCCGGACCCGCCGGTGGTCCGCAAGCCCCTGACGACGGAAACCGTCGTCAGGGGTCACCCCCACGTGCGGATCGAGTCGTACGGCCGTCTACAGACCACCAGCGGGCGGCTCGCCGGTGTCCGGCACCAGCACCTCGGTGGACGCGTCGAGGGTCTCCCCGCGGAAGAAGGGCTTCAGGTAGGCGGCGCACAGGAGCATCAGCGGCACACCCAGCGCCAGCATGCCGACGCCGAGGACGAAGACCCCGCCGACCCCGCCGATCACGGTGTACCCGTAGTCGGTGCTCGTCATGTCGACGACGCTGTACCCGAAGATCACCAGCATGAACACCCCGCCCAGGAACGGCAGGATGCCGCGCAGCCACAGGTGCGCCGCGGACTCGCGCAGGGAGCGGCGGAAGAACCAGACGCACGCGAAGGAGGTGATGCCGTAGTAGAACGCCACCGCGAGCCCCAGGCTGGCGATGGAGTCGGCCAGCGCGTTGGTGCTCACCAGGGAGAGCACCACGTAGAAGACGATCGCCGTCGCGCCCATCACCGCCGTCGAGAAGCCGGGCGTCTTGAACCGCGGGTGCACCTCGCCGAACCGCTCCGGCAGCGCCCCGTAGACGGCCATCGCCAGGGTGCCCCGCGCCGTCGGCAGGATCGTCGACTGCGTCGAGGCGGCGGCGGAGACGGCGATGGTGATCATCAGGAGCGCTGCGAGCACGGGGCCGCCGAGCGGCTCTCCCAGCACGGTCAGCACGTCATCGGCGTTCTCCGGGTTGTTGAGGCCGATCCCGGTGTCACCGAACCCGCTGTAGGCCTGGATCGCGGTCGCGACCAGCGTGTAGGTGACGACGAGGATGATCGTGGCCAGCGTCGCGGCGCGCCCGGGGATCCGGTCGGGGTCCTTGCTCTCCTCGTTGACGGCCAGGCACGCGTCCCAGCCCCAGTACAGGAAGATGCACAGCACGATCGCGGCCACGGCGTCGCTGAAGCTGACGCCGGTCGGGATGAACCAGCCCAGCTCCGGCGTGATCGCCTGCGGCCCGGCGCCGCCGCCGTAGACCAGCACCAGAGCCCACACGGCCAGCACGGCCAGGAAGACGAACTGCCAGCCCACCAGCACGTTCTGCATCCGCTCGGACAGGAGGATGCCGCGGAAGCTGACGTAGGTCATGACCAGGATGAAGACCACGCCGAACGCCATCCGACCCCACTGGTCGTCGGCCACGCCGCCCAGGCCGACGACGCGCAGCGTGTAGATGCCCGCGATCTCCGCGACGTTGGCCAGCACGATGATCGCCGAGACGGCCACGCCCCAGCCGCCCATCCAGCCCACGAGCGGCCCGAAGGCCTTCGTCGCCCACGTGAACGTGGTGCCGCAGTCGGGGACGGCCTTGTTCAGCTGCTGGTAGGCGATGGCCGTGAGCACCATCGGGATGAACGCCACGATGAACATCGCCGGCGCCTTCTCCTGCACCCCGAGGTATCCCAGCGTCGCAGCCATGCTGTAAGCCGGCGCCGTCGAGGCCAGGCCGATGACCGTGTTGCCCCAGAGGCCGAGGGTGCCGGTGGCGAGCCCCTTGCCGGCGGGGCTCCCCGCGTGGACGTCCTGTGCCATGCGTGGCTCCCTCGCCGTTGCGCCGAAAGGCCCCGATCATGGCGCTGATCGGGCGCCGGCGACAGGTGGCGGACAGCCGCCGCAGCAGTAGCCTCCGCGGATGAGGATCTTGCTGGTCGGCTCCGGCGGCGTCGGAGACGCGCTCGCCCGCATCCTGGCCCGGCGCTTCCGCACGCAGCCCTTCGCCGACGCCGTCGTCGTCGCCGACTACGACGCCGGCCGCGCCGAGCGGACCGTCGCCGCCGTCCGCGAGCGCGAGGGCGCCGCCGCGACGGCGGGGTTCTCCGCGGCGCGGGTCGACGCCTCCGACGCCGCGTCGGTCGCGGCCCTGGCGCGGGAGACGGGCGCCACGCACGTCATGAACGCCGTCGACCCGCGCTTCGTGATGCCGATCTTCACGGGCGCGCTGCAGGCGGGCGCCGACTACCTCGACATGGCGATGTCGCTGAGCCGCCCCCACGCCGAGCGCCCCCACGAGCTGACCGGGCTCAAGCTGGGCGACGAGCAGTTCGCCCTCGCCCCGCAGTGGGAGGACGCCGGGCGCCTGGCGCTGGTGGGCATCGGCGTGGAGCCCGGGCTGGCCGACGTCTTCGCCCGCTACGCCACCGAGGAGCTCTTCTCCCACGTCACCGAGCTCGGGGTCCGCGACGGCGCGAACCTCACCGTCGAGGGCCACGACTTCGCGCCGTCGTTCTCCATCTGGACCACCATCGAGGAGTGCCTCAACCCGCCGGTGGTGTGGGCCGACGGCGCATGGAGCACCCTGCCCCCGTTCAGCGAGCCGGAGGTCTTCGACTTCCCCGGCGGGATCGGCCCGGTGGAGTGCGTGCACGTGGAGCACGAGGAGGTGCTCCTCATGCCGCGGTGGCTGGAGGCCGACCGCGTGACCTTCAAGTACGGGCTCGGCGAGGAGTTCATCACCGTCCTGAAGACCCTCCACAAGCTCGGCCTGGACCGGACGGACCCGCTGAGCGTGAAGGGCGTGCAGGTGAGCCCGCGCGACGTCGTCGCCGCGGCGCTGCCCGACCCGGCGACGCTCGGGCCCCTCATGAGCGGCGCCACCTGCGCCGGGCTCCTGGTCACCGGCACCGGCCGCGGCGAGGGCTTCGAGGGGCGCCCGCGGGAGGTGTACCTCCACCACGTCGTCGACAACGCCTGGTCGATGGCGGAGTACGGCGCGCAGTGCGTGGTGTGGCAGACGGCGGTCAACCCCGCGGTGGCCCTGGAGCTGCTGGCCACCGGCGCGTGGAAGGGGTCGGGGGTGCTCGGCCCCGAGGCGCTGCCGCACCGGCCGTTCCTGGACCTGCTCGCCGCCGACGACGGCTACGCGAGCCCCTGGGCCCTGCAGGAGCGCACCCCCGCCGCCGGCTGACCGCCCGTCTCCCCGTGGTCGTCTCCGCGGCGGGCTCCCGGAGGGGCCTGCCGGTGACGCGGGTCGAGCGGAGCCCGCGCGCCGCGCCGCTCGCGCCGACCGCGTGGCCGGCGCCCGGCTGCTCCTGGTCGACGAGCACGGCCTCACGGAGACCACCTGGGAGGCGCTGCCGCTGGTGACCCACTGGCGGGGCTTCCTCGACGACCCCCCCTGTACCTGCGCCACCTCTGGCCGCGGACCCGGCAGGGCCCGCGGCCAGAGGCGGGGCGGTCAGGGGCGGGGCGTGGTGGAGGCGGAGCCGGGGGTGTTCAGCGGCGGCGTCGTGGGCAGGGGCGTCGACGGCGTCCTGCTGCCGGGCTGGGTCGTGCCGGTGGACGCCGTGCTGGGGGAGCCGGTGCTGGAGGAGGAGCCGGAGCCCGAGCCGGGGAGCTTGTCCTTGGCGGCCTGGACGGTGTTCTGCACCGTCGGGTTGTTGACGACGGCGTCCTTGGCGGTGGCCGCGGCGCTCTTCGCGGTGTCGACGGCGGCGGTCTGCGCCTGGTCGACCCTGGACTGCACCTTCGGGTCGTTCCACAGCCGGGAGACGGAGCTGACGATCTGGTCGTAGCGCTTGCGGCCGGCGCGGGCGCCGAGCACGTAGCCGATGGCGGCACCGATGACGAGCGACTTCTTGCCCATGGGGGACTCCTGGGGACGGCGGGGAGGTGCGGGGGAGCCTCCGTGTCTACCGCTCCTGCCAGCGCCTGGCACCCTGGCGGCCGTGACGCAGCTGCCCGGCCCGGCCACCGGCGCCGGCGGGGCCCCCCTGGTGCTCGCGGAGGTCCCCTACGACGGGCCGCTGGCCCGGGTGCTCGTCGCGGAGCTGCAGGCGGAGTACGTGGTGCGCTACGGCGGTCCCGACGAGACCCCGGTCGACCCGGCGGAGTTCGCCCCGCCGCGCGGCACCTTCCTCGTGGCGCTGGTCGACGGCGAGCCCGTCGGCACCGCGGGCCTGCGCGAGCTCGGGGACGGCGTCGTCGAGCTGAAGCGGATGTACGTCCGCGCCCCCCACCGCCGGCGTGGCCACGCCCGGAGGCTGCTGGCCGCCGTGGAGGAGCGCGCCCGCGCTGACGGCCACCGGCGGGTGGTGCTGGAGACGGGGACGCAGCAGCCGGAGGCGGTGGCGCTCTACGTCAGCGCCGGCTACGCACCGGTCCAGCCGTACGGGCACTACGCCTGCTCCGGGGACAGCATCCACCTCGGCCACGACCTGGTCTGACGCCCGCTGCGGAGCGCTTCGACGCAGGTCAGGGGCCCGTGGATCCCCCGAGGGGATGACACCGCCCGCCGAGGCCGCGACCACCGGGGGGCGCGGGAGGCGCCGCTGACCCGCCAGGCTCGCCGCATGGTCGACGCCGGCTCCGCGCTCCGCACCGTCCCGGCCCCCTCGGGGGACGGGACGCCCCTGAGCGTCAGCGTGCTCGAGGCCGAGCCCCCGCTCCCGGGTGGGCGCGGGCCGACCCGGCCTGGTCGCCGCTGCTGCTGAGCTGGTCGACGGCGGACGGGCTGCCCGTGGCCGACTCCCTGGTGCTGCGGCGCAGCGTGCCGGGCAGCGGCCGCTTCCTCGCCCTGCTCCCGGAGCCGCCCCGCCTCGGCGGGTTGGAGCTCGAGGCCTCCATGTGGTGCCCCCAGGCGGTGGCGCTGCTGCGCGCGCTCGGGGCCTTCGCCGTGCGGGTCGGGCTCGGCGCTCCGACCGCCTCCCACGGTGCGGGCCCCCGTCCGGGTGCCGTGGGCGGCCTCCCAGCCGGCTCCCAGTGCACCCCGGGTTGATCTCCAGGCCCGTCCGCAGACTCACCACGTGAGCCTCACCGGACCCGTCCTGCAGTGGGGCACCGTGCTGGCCGCGGTGCTCGCCGCTGCCGCCGTCGTCGTCGGCTGGGGGCGCCTCGCCCGGCCCGGGGCGCTGGCCGTCCTCGCGCGCAGCGGCGCGCTGGTGGGCGTCAACGCGGTCATCGTGGTCGCGCTGCTCGTCTCGGCGAACGACCACTACGTGTTCTACAGCGGCTGGGACGACCTGCTCGGCACCGGTGCTCCCGCTGCGCTGGCAGTCGCCGGTGCCCTCCCGAGGGCCACGGCGCCCGGAACGGGGGCCGCCGCCGCCACCTCGGCGGCGCTGCTGGCCGGGACGACGCACCCCACAGCGCCCGAGGGCACCGACGTGCCGGGCGACGGCGGCCGCGTGCAGGAGCTGCAGGTGCACGGGCCCGCCGGCACCAGCAGCTCGGCGCTCGTCGTGCTGCCCCCGGGTCACCACGACGCCTCGGCGTCGCGCACCACCTACCCGGTGGTGGTGGCCCTGCACGGCTACCCCGGGAACCCCCGGCAGTGGCTCACCGCGCTGGACGTGAGGCCCGCCATCGCGACGGCCGTCGCGGCGCACCGGCTGGCCGAGCCGATCGTCGTCATCCCGAACCTCGCCGTCCCGGCGCGCCGGGACACCGAGTGCCTCGACGGGCCCGCCGGACAGCCGCAGGTGGAGACGTGGCTCGCCCAGGACCTCCCGCGGGCGGTGGAGGCGAGCTACCGCGTGCGCACGAGCCCGCAGGCGTGGGCGGCGATGGGCTTCTCCATGGGCGGCTGGTGCTCTGCCGTCCTCACGATGCTGCACCCGCAGCAGTACGGCGCCGGCATCGTCATGGGCGGGTACTTCCGCTACGACCCGGGCTCCTACCTCCCCTTCCCGGCCAGCCAGCAGGCGCAGCAGCACGACCTGGTCGCCCTCGCCGCCTCGGCGCCGCCAGCGGTGTCGATGTTCGTCGCCTCCAGCCAGGACGACCCGGAGAGCTGGCCCACGACGAAGCCGTTCCTGGCGGCGGTGAGGGCGCCGATGTCCGTCACCTCGCTGGTCAGCAGGACGGGCGGTCACCGCAGCGACGTGTGGAAGGCGCAGATGCCGCAGGCCCTGACCTGGCTCGGCGCGACCGAGCCCGGGTTCGCGCCGACCGCCTGACCCCGCCCGACGAGCCCGTCAGAGGTCACCCGTCGAGGTGTCGCAGGAGGCGGGGTCACCTCCGGAGTAGCCGGTGGTGAACCAGCGCTGGCGCTGCTCGGCGGTGCCGTGCGTGTACGTCTCGGGGTCCGTGCGCCCGGACGCGGCCTCCTGGATCCGGTCGTCGCCGACGGACGCCGCCGCCGACAGCGCGTCGGAGATGTCGGTGTCCGTCAGCGGCTGCAGCAGCGGCCGGCCCGTCTCCGGGTCGGGGGTGCTGGCGGCGTGGTGGGCCCACACCCCGGCGTAGCAGTCGGCCTGCAGCTCGCTGCGCACCGCCGCGGAGTCGGCACCCTGCGGGTCGCCCTGCACCCCGGCCAGCTGACCCTCCTGGTCCTGCACCGCGTGGCCGAACTCGTGGGCCACCACGTACTCCTGCGCCAGGGGACCCCCGCTGGACCCGAACCTCGTCGTCAGCTCGTCGAAGAAGGCGGTGTCGAAGTACGTCGTGGTGTCACCGGGGCAGTAGAACGGCCCCACGTCCGTGGTCGCCTCCCCGCACGCCGTGCTCACCGACCCGGTGAACAGCCGCACGGCGGGCGCTGCGTACGTCCCGGGCAGCAGCGCCGACCACACCGCGTCGAGGGAGTCCGCGGTGGCGACGACCCGGCAGTCCACGTCGGTGTTGGCCAGCTCCGCCGTGCATCCGGTGACGTCGGGCGCGTCCTGGGAGGTCCCGGTGCCGGCGCTCTGCCCGTCACCGGTGACCCCGGAGAGGTCGATGCCGAAGTAGGCCCCCACGAGCAGCAGGAGCAGTCCGCCGATGCCGCCGCCGACGGCGACGCCGCGGCCCGGGCGCCGCCCGCCGCTGGTCGAGACGCGCCCGGGGTCGATCCGGCCACCGGGGTCGAAGGTCACGCCGCTCCCCGCCCGTCCGCCCGGTCTCGCCCCCTCAGCCGGCCGGTGCGGCCAGGGAGGCCAGGACCGCGGCATCGAGGACGTCGAGGGCGTCGTCCAGGAGCGCGGGGGAGATGGTCAGCGGCGGCAGGAAGCGCAGCACGTTGCCGTAGGTGCCGCAGGTCAGGGTGACGACGCCGGCCGCGTGGCACGCGGCGCTGATGGCCGCGGCCCCGGCGGCGTCGGGCTCCAGGGTGGCCGCCCCGTCCTCACCGACGGCGACGACCTCGATCGCGAGCATCGCCCCGCGGCCCCTGATGTCGCCGATGCCCGGGCGCTGCGACTGCAGCGCCCGCAGGCGGGGGACCATCCGCGCCTCCACGGCGCGCGCGGCGCCGACGAGGTCGAGGTCGGCCATCGCCGCGATCGCTCCGACGGCGGCGGCGCACGCGACGGGGTTGCCGCCGTAGGTGCCGCCGAGGCCGCCGGAGTGCACCGCGTCCATCAGCTCCGCGCGGCCCACCACGGCCGCCAGCGGCAGCCCGCCGGCGATGCCCTTGGCCACCGTCACCAGGTCAGGGAGCACGCCCTCGGCGTCGCAGGCGAACACGTCGCCGGTGCGCGCGAAGCCGGTCTGCACCTCGTCGGCCACGAACAGCGCCCCGTTGGCGCGGCACCACGCAGCGAGCGCGGGCAGGAAGCCCGGCGCCGGGGCCACGAAGCCGCCCTCGCCCTGGACCGGCTCGATGACCACGCAGGCCACCTGGTCGGCGCCGACCTGCTTCTCGATCACGGAGATGGCTCGAGCGGCGGCCTGCTCCCCGGTCATGCCCTCCGGGTCCCGGAAGGGGTAGCTCATCGGCGCCCGGTAGACCTCGCCGGCGAAGGGGCCGAAGCCCGTCTTGTAGGGCATCGCCTTCGCGGTCATGGCCATCGTGAGGTTGGTGCGGCCGTGGTAGGCGTGGTCGAAGACGACGACGGCGTCGCGCCCCGTCGCGTGGCGGGCGACCTTCACCGCGTTCTCCACGGCCTCGGAGCCGGTGTTGAACAGCGCAGCCTTGGCCGGGCCCTGCACCGGGGCCAGGCGCACCAGCGCCTCGCAGACGTCGACGTACTCCTCGTAGGGCGTGACCATGAAGCAGGTGTGGGTGAAGTCGGCCACCTGCTCCTGCACGGCGGTCACCACCCGCGGCTGGGCGTGCCCGACGTTGACGACGGCGATGCCCGCGCCCAGGTCGGTGAGCTGGTTGCCGTCGACGTCGAGGATCACGGCCCCCTCCGCGCGCTCGACGTAGACCGGCAGCGTCGAGCCCACGCCGGAGGAGACGACGGCGAGGCGGCGCTCGTGCAGCGCCCGCGAGCGCGGTCCGGGGACCTCGGTCACGAGCCGGCGCACCTGCTCCAGCGGCTCGCGCGGGGCGCTGCGTGTGGTGGAGGGGGCGGGCGCGGTGGTGGTCATCCCCGAAGGTTAGGACCGCCCCCGCGCGGTCGCAGCCCTCCTCGGTCCCCGAGCGCACCCGCGACCAGGACGCCAGCGCCCAGCGGGTCGTCTGCCACCACGCGGCTGGAGTGGGGACCGGACCCGGCTGGCACCGCGCGGTCTGCCTCACCGGGAGCACGGTGCCCGGCCGGGCGGGCTCAACCTCCGGTGGGGAGCGGGCCGGTGGGCCCGGTGGCGAGCCCGCGGGCCCGGGCCCGGGGCCGCGGTGCGCGGTGGGCGGCCCTGCGCCGCGAGGCGGCGTGGACCACCCAGGCGGCCCCCGCCACGACGAGGACGTCGCCGACGCTGAAGACGTTGGCCAGCGGCACCCCCTGCGGCACGGCGAACACGTCGCCCAGCCAGCCGAGCACGGGGTCGGCAACCGGGCCGGAGTTCAGGAACCCCGCGTCGACGACGACCCCCGCGGTGCGCCGCGCCGCCTCGCTGGACGGGAGCGTCCCTCCGTTGAGGGCGATCACCGCGCCGTTGCACGCGGCCCCGAGAGCCAGCAGCCACAGCCCGGTGACCCGGCGGTTGACCGCGACGAAGGCCGCCGCGAGGCCGTAGGTGGCCACGTGCACCGCGGCGCTGGGGGCGGTGGGCAGGCCGGGCACCTCGATCACGACGATCTGCGCGCCGAGCGCCAGCACCAGCAGCCACACGCCCCGCAGCCGCAGGTGCGCCAACCTGGCCAGCCGGCCCCCTGTCAGCGGCACGGTGGCGATGGCCAGGAGGGCGCAGGCGATGATGAGCACGGTGGTCCCCTCAGGACGCCAGGTCGGCGTGGTCGGTGGCGGTCGCTGCTCCCAGCGCCGCAGCGCTGCGCTGGGAGGCGAGCAGGGCGGTGATCCCGGCGCGCTCCATCGGGCGGCCGAAGCGGTAGCCCTGCAGCAGGTCACAGCCCAGTGCACCGAGGCGGTGGGCGATCTCGCTGCTCTCGACCCCTTCGGCGACGACCCGCAGCCCGAGGTTGTGGGCCAGGTCGATGGTGCTGCGGACGAGGATCTCGTCGTTGCCGCCGCTGGTCAGGCCCGAGACGAAGCTGCGGTCGACCTTCAGCTCGTCCACCTCGAGCTGCTGCAGCAGTGCCAGAGAGGAGTACCCGGTCCCGAAGTCGTCGATGGCCAGCTGGACGCCCATCTCGCGCAGCTCGCTCAGGATGGACCGTGCAGCCCGGGGGTCAGCCATCAGGCTCGACTCCGTCACCTCCACGGTGAGGGCGCCCCGGGGCGCCCCGGACGCGGCGAGCAGGGCCGCGACGTGCTCGGGCAGGGACCTGTCCGACAGCTGGCGCGCCGAAAGGTTCACCGACACCCCGATCGGGGAGCCCCCCGCGGCCCACGCGGCGCAGGCGCGCACTGCCTGCTCCAGGACGATCGTCGTGATCCTGGTGATGAGGCCGGTGCTCTCCGCGAGCGCGATGAACGCGTCGGGGCCGAGCCGTCCCCGCGTCGGGTGGTCCCAGCGCACCAGCGCCTCCACGGCGACGACCTGCTGGTCCCCCACCCGCACCTGGGGCTGGTAGAGGACCGTCAGCTGCTCGGTCTCCACCGCGGCGCGCAGGTCGGGCAGGAGCTCCAGGCGCTCTGCCGAGCCGGACATCGTCAGGGGGCTGTACGTGCTGGCCCGCGCACGCTCGAGCTTGGCGTCGTAGAGGGCGATGTCGGCCTGCTGGAGCGCGGTGCTCCCGTCGGGCAGCGGACCCGCGGCCGTGGTGGTGATGCCGATGCTGGTGTCGATGGCGAGCCGGCTCCCGGCGATCTCCACCGGGACGGCGAAGGCCGCGAGGAGGTCCACCGCCAGCGCGCTGGCCGCGCGGGCCGGGTCCACGGCGACCAGGAGCACGGCGAACTCGTCGCCGCCCAGCCGCGCCACCTCCGCCGCGACCTCACCCCCGGCGCGCTGCACGCAGGCCGAGATGCGACCGGCGACCTGCTGGAGCAGCTCGTCGCCGACGTGGTGGCCCAGGACGTCGTTGACGTCCTTGAAGTGGTCCAGGTCGAGCATCATCACCGCCAGCCCGCGGTCGCCCTGGCCGACGATGGCCTGGTCCAGGCGCTGACCGAACAGGGCCCGGTTCGCCAGCCCGGTGAGGGGGTCGTGCAGGGACTGGCGCTCCCGCAGAGCGGCGGTCAGGGCGGTGCGCCGCACCGCCAGGACCGGCAGCACGAGCAGCGGCAGCATCAGGACGGAGGTGCCGGCCAGCAGCGCCGCGATCGGTCCCAGGGCGATCAGGACCCCGGAGGTCTCCAGCTTGAACCGGATGTCCTCGGTGAGCACCGCCAGCACCGGCCGGCGGGTGGACAGAGCTGCGACCACGGCCACCAGGCCGTCGTTGACCAGTGCGAACGTGAGACCCGCCGCCAGCGCGGCGAGCAGCCCCGCCGCGCCAGAGGTCGACGGGGTCCCCAGCAGGGGCGCCCCGGTCAGCAGCCCGAGGACCGCGCGGGCGGCCACCAGGCTCAGGACGTACTGGCCCGCGTTGAAGAGCACCTGCAACGGGCGCCGGGCGGTGCGGGCGTCGTCCAGGACGACGGCCGCGGTGTGCACGAGCAGCACCCAGGACAACGGCGCCAGCAGCAGCAGCGCCACCGCGAACGTGGTCGAGATGGTGACCGGGCTGATGGTGTCGTCTCCCCGCGTGACCGGCACGGGCACCAGCTCACCCAGGACCAGGGCCAGCGCGAGCACGACGAGCGGCACCGGGTCGGCGGCGACGGCCGCCAGCGGTGGGGATGCAGCGACCACGGCGGCACCGGTGGCAGCACCGAGCACGCCAGTGGTGGCGGCGTACGCCACCGCCACCGAGGGCAGCAGCCGGGGGCGCCGGCTGCGTCGCGAGCGCCGTGGCGCCCCTGCGGTGGGCCCCTCCGGTGCGCTCATCGTGACCCCTTCGCTGCGGTGCGGTGCGGTGCGGTGCGGTGCGGTGCGGTGCGGTCAGCGGCCGTGGGGGCCTGGGCGGGGGATCCGGGGGCGGCGCCCGGTGCGGGCGCCGCCCCCGGCCTCAGCGGCCGGTCAGCCCCACTTGGACCCGGCGCCGACGATCGCCACGAGCACGGTCACAGCGGTCAGCGCCGCGGCGCCGCTCGTCTTACGGGACAGCCACTTGCTCATCTGGGTACCTTCCCCTCCACCGATGGGCGGGCCGTGTGCCCACCCGCACTGTTCATCGGTGCGCCGCCGGTGCCCTGGAGGCCGTGAGGGCGGGGTCACCCGTCCGCCGCGCCCGCCCCGGGCGGGAGGATCGGGGGGTGCACCCCCGCGACGTCGTGCTGCTCGGTTCCACCGGCTCCATCGGCAGGCAGGCCGAGGACGTGGTCCGGCGCGCCCCGGAGCGCTTCCGCGTGGTCGCCGTCGCCGCGGGCGGCGCCGACCCCGAGGGGCTGGCGGCTCAGGCGGCGCGGTTGCGGGTCGAGGCCGTCGGAGTCGCAGACCCCGCGGCCGTGCCCGCGCTGCGCGCTGCGCTCCAGGCCCTGGCCGGTGAGCGGCCCGGCTGGTCCCCGGAGGTGCTCGCGGGGCCTGAGGCCGCCGTCGAGCTGGCGGCCCGGCCCTGCGACGTCGTGCTCAACGGCATGACCGGCTCGGTCGGCCTGCGCCCCACGCTGGCGGCGCTGGAGGCCGGGACCGTGCTGGCCCTGGCCAACAAGGAGTCCCTCGTCGCCGGCGGGCCGCTGGTGCGGGCCGCGGCGGCACCCGGCCAGGTGGTGCCTGTGGACTCCGAGCACTCCGCGATCGCGCAGGCGCTGCGCGGCGGCTCCCCGTCGGAGGTGCGCCGCCTGGTGCTCACAGCCTCCGGCGGGCCGTTCCGCGGGTGCTCACGGGCCTCGCTGGAGGGCGTCACGCCCGAGCAGGCGCTGGCGCACCCGACCTGGGCGATGGGCCCGGTGGTCACCACCAACTCGGCGACCATGGTCAACAAGGCGCTGGAGGTGGTCGAGGCGCACGTGCTGTTCGACCTGCCGCTGGAGCGCATCGACGTCGTCGTCCACCCGCAGTCGGTGGTGCACTCGATGGTGGAGTTCGTGGACGGCTCGACCCTGGCCCAGTGCTCCCCGCCCGACATGCGGCTGCCGATCTCCCTCGGCCTCGGCTGGCCCGACCGGGTGGAGCGCCCCGGCTACGGCCTGGACTGGACGCGCGCTGCCCAGTGGACCTTCGAGCCGCTCGACGAGGAGGCGTTCCCCGCTGTCGCCCTGGCGCGCTCGGCGGTGGCCGCCGGGGGGACGGCACCGGCGGTGCTGAACGCCGCGAACGAGGAGTGCGTCGCGGCGTTCCTGAGCGGGCGGCTGCCGTTCCTGGGCATCGTGGACACCGTGTCGCGCGTCGTGTCCGAGCACAGCGGGTCCAGCCCCCTCCCAGGTGGCGGGACGACGGTGCTGTCGGTGGACGACGTGCTGTCCGCGGAGGGGTGGGCGCGCTCGCGCGCCCGGGAGCTGGTGGGGGCCTGATGGGCGAGGTCGTGGCGTGGGTGGTCGGCGTCGGGGTGTTCGTCCTCGGGCTGGCCGCCTCGATCGCGCTGCACGAGGTGGGGCACCTCGTGCCCGCCAAGGCGTTCGGCGTGAAGGTGACGCAGTACATGGTCGGCTTCGGGCCGACGGTGTGGTCGCGCCGGCGCGGGGAGACCGAGTACGGCCTCAAGGCCGTGCCGCTGGGCGGGTACGTGCGCATGGTCGGCATGTACGCGCCGCTGAGCGCCCTCGTCGACGACCGAGCCGAGGATCGGGCCGACGGTGGGGCGGCCGACCGCCGTCGTCGTCCCGGGTACTTCTCTGAGATGGCCCGCGAGGCCCGCGCCACCGCCGCCGACGAGGTGGAGCCGGGGGAGGAGCACCGCTCGTTCCACCGGCTGCCGGTCGCCAAGCGCGTCGTGGTGATGCTCGGCGGGCCCTTCGTGAACCTCGTGCTGGCGACGCTGCTGCTCGGCGCCTACCTGACGACGACGGGCCTGCCCGAGACGGTGCCGACGGTCAGCTCCGTCTCCCAGTGCGTGCTGCCCGCCACCAGCACCCGGAGCACCTGCTCGGCCTCCGACCCGGCGAGCCCCGCCGCGGAGGCGGGCCTGGAGCCGGGTGACCGGATCCTGTCCGTCGACGGGGTCGCTGCCGACGGCGACTGGTCCCGCGTGCAGCAGGCGATCCGCGGCGCCGCCGGGCGCACCGTGCCGGTGGTGGTGGAGCGCGTCGCCGACGGTGCGGCGCAGCGGCTGGTGCTGCAGGCACCGGTGATCGCCAACGACGTCGCCCGCACCACCGCCTCCGGGGCCGTCGTGCGGGACGGCGACGGGACGGTGCTCACCGACCGGGTCGGCTTCCTCGGCGTCACCCCGAGCGCGGAGGTGGTGCCGCAGCCGGTCACCGCCGTCCCCGGCTTCGTCCTGGACTGACCTGGCAGGTGGCGAAGATCGTGCTGACGCTGCCGCAGCGGATGGTCGGCGTCGCGCAGGCGGCGTTCGGCAGCGGCGAGCGAGACCCGAACGGCCCGATCGGGATCGTCGGCGTCGGCCGGCTCTCGGGGGAGATCGCCAGCAGCGACCTGTTCTCCACCACCGGGCAGCGGGTCGCGGCGATGGTCAGCGTCCTGGGCTCGCTGAACCTCGCGCTGTTCGTGTTCAACCTGGTGCCGCTGCTGCCGCTGGACGGCGGGCACGTCGCCGGCGCCCTGTGGGAGGGCGCCCGCCGGCGCGTCGCGTCCTGGCGCGGGCGCCCCGACCCGGGGCCGTTCGACCTCGCGAAGCTGCTGCCGGTGACCTACGCGGTGACCGTGGTGCTGATCGGGATGTCGGTGCTGCTGCTGTACGCCGACGTCGTCCGGCCGATCACGCTCGGGCTGAGCCCGCCCCGCACCGGGGGATACTGGTCGCGGATGACGTCTGGCACGACTGGTCGCGCTGTCCCGGTGAGCCTCGGCATGCCCGCCGTGAAGGAGGCTCCGCCGGTGCTGTCGCCGCGCCGGCAGACGCGGCAGATCCGGGTGGGGTCGGTCGGGGTGGGCAGCGACTCGCCCGGTCTCGCGTGCAGTCGATGTGACCACGCCCACCACCGACATCAACGCGACCCTGCAGCAGATCGCCGAGCTGACGGCGTCGGGCTGCGACATCGTGCGCGTCGCGTGCCCCAGCCAGGACGACGCCGACGTCCTGCACATCATCGCGAAGAAGTCCCAGATCCCGGTGATCGCCGACATCCACTTCCAGCCGGAGTACGTCTTCACGGCCATCGAGGCCGGCTGCGCCGCCGTCCGCGTGAACCCGGGCAACATCCGCAAGTTCGACGACCAGGTGAAGGCGATCGCGCGGGCGGCCAAGGACGCCGGGCGTGCGATCCGGATCGGCGTCAACGCCGGGTCGCTCGACAAGCGGATCATGGACAAGCACGGGAAGGCCACGCCGGAGGCCCTCGTGGAGTCCGCGGTGTGGGAGGCCTCGCTGTTCGAGGAGCACGACTTCCACGACTTCAAGATCTCGGTGAAGCACAACGACCCGGTGGTCATGGTGCCGCGCCTACGAGCTGCTCGCCGAGGCCGGCGACTGGCCGCTGCACCTCGGCGTCACCGAGGCCGGCCCCGCGTTCCAGGGCACGATCAAGTCGGCGACGGCCTTCGGCGCGCTGCTGTCCCAGGGCATCGGCGACACGATCCGCGTCTCGCTGTCGGCGCCGCCGGTGGAGGAGGTCAAGGTCGGCATCGCAGATCCTGCAGTCGCTGAACCTGCGCCCCCGCAAGCTGGAGATCGTCTCCTGCCCCTCCTGCGGGCGCGCGCAGGTCGACGTCTACACCCTGGCCGACCAGGTCACCGCCGGCCTGGAGGGCATGACCGTGCCGCTGCGCGTGGCGGTCATGGGCTGCGTCGTCAACGGGCCCGGCGAGGCCCGCGAGGCGGACCTGGGCGTCGCCTCCGGCAACGGCAAGGGCCAGATCTTCGTGCGCGGCCAGGTCATCAAGACCGTCCCGGAGCACGACATCGTCGCCACCCTCATCGAGGAGGCCAACCGCCTCGCGGCGGAGATGCCCGAGGAGGAGGGGGCCGCGCCGAGCGTCTCCGTCGGCTGAGCGGGGGAAGCCCGACGGTCGCCTGACGCGGCCCGGGCCCCTGCGGGCAGGATGCCGGGGTGTTCCGCAGCCCGCTGCGCGTCCTCGACGACGCCGACCGCGCCGACGTCCTCGCGCTCTGCGGGGACGACCCGGTGGCCAGCATCTTCGTCACGAGCCGCGTCGCGGCCGTGGGCGTCGACCCCGCGCGCCTCGGCGGTCAGCTCTGGGGCTGGTGCCCCTCGGGCCGCCTGGAGGCTCTGTGCTGGGACGGAGCCAACCTCGTGCCGGTCCTGCGGTCGACGGGCGGGGCGGGCGGGGCCGGCGGGTCCGCTGACGCTGCGGCGCTGGACGCCTTCGCGGCCCGCGCGCGGCGCAGCGGCCGCCGCTGCTCCTCCATCGTGGGGTCGGCACCGGGCGTGCTCGGCCTGTGGCAGCGGCTGGAGAGCAGCTGGTCACCGGCCCGCGACGTCCGCCCCGACCAGCCGCTGCTCGCCATCCGGGAGCCACCGCTGGTCGCGGCTGACACGAGCGTCCGGCGCGCCGTCCCCGACGACCTCGACATCCTCGTGCCCGCCTGCATCGCCATGTTCACCGAGGAGGTCGGGTACTCCCCGACGGCCGGCGACGGCGGGGCCACCTACCGACGGCGGGTGGAGGAGCTGGTGACCGCGGGCCGCTCCTTCGTGCGCACCGAGGGCTCCGGCGCCGACCGCCACGTCGTCTTCAAGGCCGAGCTGGGTGCGGTGTCGCCGGGGGTCGCCCAGGTGCAGGGCGTCTGGGTGCACCCCGACCACCGCGGCCGCGGCCTCGCCGAGCCCGGCATGGCCTCGGTGGTGCTCGCGACGCAGGCCGCCGGGTACCCGGTGGTCAGCCTGTACGTGAACGGCTTCAACACCCGGGCCGTGCGCGCCTACGAGGCGGTGGGCTTCGAGCGCGTCGGCACCTTCGCCACGGTCCTCTTCTGACGCGCACCCGGCCCGACCGGCGTGCAGAAGTCCTCCGGGTAGCCCCCTGCAGCCCCTCACGCTGACTTCTGCTCCCACGCGAACCGCAGCACCGTCCAGCCCTCGGCCACCAGCTCGTCGTACCTGCGGCAGTCCGCCGCCAGTGATGCGCGCTCGCCGTGCCACTCGAAGCCGTCCGCCTCGGCGACCATCCGCAGCCGTTCGTCCACGAGGTCCGGCCGGACCCGTCCGCTGCGGACGTCGACCCACCGCTGCGGCAGGAGTCCGGTGACACCCACGTCCAGGGCGATCCCTCGCAGCGCCGACTCGACGGGGTTCGCCGGCTCGGCTGAGGCGTGGCGGGCCACCCGCAGGACCGCGGCCCGCCCAGCGCCCCACGTCGGCTCCGCCCGCTCGTGGGCTCGCTGCCCGTCACCAGGCCTCGCCTGCACGCGGAGTCGCCGATGGCCAGCGCCTCGGGGAACGGCAGCGAGCGCGCGCAGTCGACGACGGTGCGCAGGGGCGTCGTGACCGACCCGTCGACGTCGCCCGCAGGGAGGTCGGCCCAGTGCGGCGTCACGTCCGCCGGCCCGAGGCGCCGGTCGCGACGCACGGTGAGGTGCGGCCGCGTCGGGGCGTGCACGACGTCCATCAGCCACAGCTGGGCCGCTGAGGTGTGCGAGGCCACGCCGCGCAGCCCGGCTGCGGCCTGCAGGGGTGCCCGCTGCGTCGACAGCGCGTAGACGCCGCGCGCCAGGCGCACCACCCGCCCGCTGTCGAGGGCCCGCTGCATCGGGCGCCGTCCGACGCGAGCTCGGAGGCGCGCGCGGTGCCACCGCACTGCCAGATCTGCCGGCACACGTCCACCACGTCCACCCCCAGAGCGTCGAAGAGGGGCCTGAACATGTGGATCTTGTCCACAGGCGGCCCGGCGGGCGTGCAGAACGCCGGTGCTCGCTCTCAGGTGGCGTCTGAGCGGACTTCGGCACGCCCGTCGGGCCGCCTGCGACGCCGGTAGGGTCCTGGGGTGCTCCTGAGGACCTCGACCCTGCTCCTGCACACGCTCCGCGAGGACCCCGCCGACGCGGAGCTGGCCAGCCACAAGCTGCTCGTGCGCGCCGGCTACATCCGCCGCGCGGCCCCGGGCGGGTTCTCGTGGCTGCCGCTGGGCCTGCGGGTGCTGCGGAAGGTCGAGCGGATCGTCCGCGAGGAGATGGACGCGATCGGCGGCCAGGAGGTGCACTTCCCGGCGCTGCTGCCGAAGGAGCCCTACGAGGCCACCGGCCGCTGGGCCGAGTACGGCGCCAACCTGTTCCGCCTGCAGGACCGCAGCGGCGCCGACTACCTCCTCGGCCCCCACCCACGAGGAGATGTTCACGCTCCTGGTCAAGGACCAGTGCTCGTCCTACAAGGACCTGCCGCTGACGCTCTACCAGATCCAGACGAAGTACCGCGACGAGGCGCGCCCCCGCGCCGGCCTGCTGCGCGGGCGCGAGTTCGTCATGAAGGACAGCTACACCTTCGACGTCGACGACGCCGGCCTGGAGACGGCCTACCAGCGCCACCGCGGCGGCCTACGTCCGCGTCTTCGACCGCCTCGGCCTCGACTACGTGATCGTCTCGGCCGTCTCCGGCGCGATGGGCGGCTCCGCCAGCGAGGAGTTCCTCCACCCGAGCCCCGCCGGCGAGGACACCTACGTGCGCTGCACCCGGGCGGGTACGCGGCCAACGTCGAGGCGGTCACCACCCCCGCCCCGGCGCCGGTCAGCTGCGAGGGCGCCCGGCCGCGGTCGTCCACGACACCCCGGACACCCCGACCATCGAGCGCCTGGTGGCCGTCGCCAACGCCGACCACCCCCGCGCCGACCGCGCCTGGACCGCCGCCGACACCCTCAAGAACGTCGTCGTCACGCTGCGCCAGCCCGACGGCACCACCGCGCCGCTGGTCGTCGGCCTGCCCGGAGACCGCGAGGTCGACGCCAAGCGCCTCGAGGCGGCGGTCGCCCCCGCGGAGGTCGTGCCCTTCGACGAGGCGGAGTTCGCGAAGCACCCGGAGCTGGTCAAGGGCTACATCGGCCCCGGAGCGCTCGGGCTGCGCGAGCGCCGGCACGGGCTCCGCTACCTGCTCGACCCCCGCGTCGCCCCGGCACCGCCTGGGTCACCGGCGCCGACAGCCGGGCAGGCACGTCTTCGGCCTCGTCGCCGGCCGCGACTTCACCGCGGACGGCACCCTCGACGTCGCCGAGGTCCGCGACGGCGATCCTGCCCCCGACGGCTCCGGCCCGCTGGAGATCGCCCGCGGCATGGAGATCGGCCACATCTTCCAGCTCGGCCGCAAGTACGCCGAGGCGCTCGACCTCAAGGTGCTGGACGAGAACGGCAAGCGCGTCATCGTCACGATGGGCTCCTACGGCATCGGGGTCTCCCGCGCCGTGGCCGCCATCGCCGAGGCCGGCCACGACGAGCTGGGCCTGGTCTGGCCGCGCGACGGTGGCGCCTGTCGACGTCCACATCGTCGTCGCCGGCAAGGACGCCCGCGTCGTGGAGGCGGCGAGGCGCTCGCCGCCGACCTGGTCGCCGCGGGCCTCGACGTCCTCCTGCGACGACCGGCCGCAGGGTCAGCCCCGGGCGTGAAGTTCAAGGACGCCGAGCTCATCGGCGTCCCCACCATCGTCACCGTCGGCAAGCGCCTCGCCGAGGGCGTCGTCGAGGTGCGCGACCGCGCCGGCGACCAGCGGACGACGTGCCGTGGCGGAGCTGCGACGCGCACCTGGTCGCGCCGTGCGCGCCGGGTAGCGCCCCTGGGCCTGGAAGCCTGACCCCGCGGTCCTGGCGCTGCTCCTCTCGCCGCGCTCGCGGCCGGCTGGGTCGACGCCGTCGTCGGCGGCGGCGGGCTGGTCCAGCTGCCGGCCCTGCTGCTGGTGCCCGGGCGTCAGCCCGGTGCAGGCGCTCGCCACGAACAAGCTGGCCGGCTTCGCGGGGACGACGACGAGCGCCGTCACGTACGCCCGCAGGGTGCGGGTGGACCTGCGCACGGCCCTGCCGATGGCGGCCGCCGCGGGCCTCGCGGCAGCCGGTGGCGCGGCGCTGGCGCACCTGGTGCCGGCGGGGGCGCTGCGCCCGGTCGTGCTCGTGGCGCTGGTCGCCGTGGCCGCCTGGACGCTGCTGCGCAGCCCGCCGTCGGAGACGGCCGCCCTCCGCTTCGCCGGGCGCCGCCACGTCGTGGCCGCCGCGGCCCTCGGCGCGGCTCGTCGGGCTGCTACGACGGCGCGCTGGGCCCGGGCACCGGCAGCTTCCTCGTCGCCGGTCTGGTGGGGCTCGGGTACGCCTTCCTGGCCGCGAGCGCGGTGGCCAAGGTGGTGAACGCGGCCACCAACCTGGGCGCGCTCGTCGTCTTCTCCGCGCCGGGCTCGACGCTGTGGGGCCTCGGCCTGGCGATGGCCGCCGCCAACATCGCTCGGCGGGTACCTCGGGGCGCGGCACCGCGGTCGCGCGGGGGAGCGCCTTCGTGCGCGGGGTGTTCCTCGTCGTGGTGGGTGCGCTGGTGCTCCGGCTCGGCTGGCAGGTGCTCGCGCCGCTGGTCGGGTGACCCGGCTGCGTCCCGGCTGGGGGTCGGGCGGGGGTCAGCGCCCCGACAGGCCCGGCAGGGCGACGACGTCCTGCGCGCCCGCGGCCGAGCGCCAGCGCTGCCAGCGTCGCGCTGACTCCAGCAGGGCGTCGGCGGCGGCCTCGCGGCGCTCCCGGGGGCTCGCCGCGACCAGGTCGGCGGCGGCGGCGGTGGCCGCGGCCTCCAGCGAGACCGCCAGGGCCACCGCCCCGGCCTCGTCGGTGACCGGCGCCGGCAGGGCCCAGGCGGGACGGGCGGGCGGCGGCTCCGCGCCGAGGGACTCCAGGCGCGCGCGGACGTCGTCCACCGCCTGGTCGTGGGCCGCGAGGTCGGTGACGGCCTGCGCCCGCCGGTCACCGGTGAGCCGCACGGCGAGCACCCCGTAGCCGTAGCGGGCCTGCTCCTGGACGGCCAGAGCGCTCGTCAGCGCCCCCTGCTCCCCGGACCCCGCGGCGGGGGTGGGCGAGGGGATCGGCGCCGCGGTGGTCGTCCTCCCGCCGGACGGGGTCGGGGAGGGGCCGGGCTCGGTCGGGATGGTCGTGGGGCTCCCGGCGAGCAGGTCGGCGGCGAGGTCGTCGCCGGCGGCGACGCACGCCAGGAGCCGCGCCGTCCCGCTCGCGACGCCGGCGACGTCGGCCCGCGCCGCGGCCGCCGTGGAGCGCAGCAGGCTCGCCGGGTCGGCGGGGGCGGAGCTCGCCGAGGGGGAGGCCGCCGGCGAGGTCGAGGCGGCGGGCGTCGAGGCGGTGGTCGAGGCGGCGGAGGTGGGCGTGGCCCGCTCCCCGAGCGCCGTCAGCTGCTCCGCCAGGGCCGCGCGCACGGCTGCGCCGGCGGCCGCACCGCCGTCGCCGTCGTCTCCGTCGAGAGCGGCCAGGGCTGAGCGCACGCCCGCCACGGCACGCCGCCCGGCCACCTCGTCGGGTCGGCCTCGGATCGGCGGCGGCGGGTCACCGCCCAGCGGCTGCACCGCAGCTGCCCCACGGGGTGGAGCACCCGGTCAGGCCGCCGTCGCTGACGCTGCGAGGGCGGCCAGGAGGGCGCGCCGCGAGGGGGAGGTCGGCACGCGCCCGATCCTGCCACCCGCGGCCCAGCGCCCCCGCGCGCACGGGCGCAGGGCGGGACGCGGCCCGGCGGCGCGGCGCGCGTCGGGACCCGGCAGCGACGGCGAGGGTCGTGGACCCCGCGCCCTCCCGCGCAGGACCCCGCTCCCTCCCAGCCCCTGAGCCGGTCCCGTGCACGACCGCGTCGTCGCTGCGGTCGAGCCCGCCGTCCCGGCACGGGCTCGTCCTGGAGGCCGTCGAGCTCGCCAGGCGGGTGCCCGCACCGTCGTGCGCGTGGTGGTGGACCTGCCGGACGGCGCCGTGGGCGCCGTCTCCTCCGACCAGTCGCCACCGCCTCGCGCGCCGTGAGCGCCGCGATGGACGGCATCGACGACGCGCTCGGCGCCCAGCCGTACGTGCTCGAGGTCGGCTCGCCCGGCGTCTCGCGTCCGCTCACCGAGCGGCGCCACTGGTCGCGCGCCCGCACCCGGCTGGTCACCGCACCGGTGGCCGGGGCCGCGGTGACGGGTCGCGTGCTGTCGGTCGACGACGAGGGCGTCGTGCTCGACGTCGACGGCGCGAGCCGGCAGGTCCCCTGGGCCGAGCTGGGCACGGGCCGGGTCCAGGTGGAGTTCCACCGCCCCGGAGCCGACGAGGCCGACGACGTCGACGAGGCCGACGACGAGCTGGACGGGCCGACGACCGAGGACGAGGACTGACGTGGACATCGACATGGCGGCGCTGCGGGCCGTGGAGCGCGAGCGGGAGGTCCCGCTCGACGTGCTGGTCCCCGCCATCGAGCAGGCGCTGCTCGTGGCGTACCTGCGCACCGAGGGGGCCGAGCCGCGCGCCCGCGTGGAGCTCGACCGCAAGACCGGGCACGTCGTCGTGTGGGCGGCGGAGGTCGGCGACGACGGCGCCGTGCTGCGCGAGTTCGACGACACCCCCGCCGGGTTCGGGCGGGTGGCCACCGGCACCGCGCGCCAGGTGATCCTGCAGCGCCTGCGCGCCGCGGAGGACGAGCAGGTCCTGGGCGCCTTCGCCGGCCGCGAGGGCGACGTCATCAGCGGCGTCGTGCAGCAGGGCCACGACCCCCGCCTCGTGCACCTGGAGATCGGCGGGGTCGAGGCGATCATGCCGCCGAGCGAGCAGGTGCCGGGGGAGTCCTACCCGCACGGCTCGCGGCTGCGCGCCTTCGTGGTCTCCGTGCGGCGCGGGATGAAGGGCCCCTCGATCACCGTCTCGCGCACCCACCCCGACCTGGTGCGGGCGCTGTTCGCGCTGGAGGTGCCCGAGGTCGCCGACGGCACCGTCCAGATCATGGCGCTGGCCCGCGAGGCCGGGCACCGCACCAAGGTCGCCGTCCGCGCGACCCGCTCGGGCGTCAACCCCAAGGGCGCGTGCATCGGGCCGATGGGCGCACGGGTGCGCGCCGTCATGGCCGAGCTGCACGGCGAGAAGATCGACATCATCGACTGGGACGACGACCCCGCCCGCTTCGTGGGCAACGCGCTCTCGCCCTCCCGCGTGGTCTCCGTCGAGGTCGTCGACGCCGGCGCCCGCGCCGCGCGGGTCGTGGTCCCGGACTTCCAGCTCTCCCTGGCCATCGGCAAGGAGGGTCAGAACGCCCGGCTCGCCGCCCGGCTGACCGGGTGGCGCATCGACATCCACTCCGATGCCGAGGCCGCCCCCGACGCCACCGACGGTCCCGCACCCGAGCGGGGCCCCGTGCCGCGCGGCGGGCAGCGCTCGGCGGGAGCGGTAGGCTGTGGGTGCCGGGCACGACGCTCGGCAGCCCTCACCCCCGCTCCCGACTCCCCGCGAGCCGCAGCGGACCTGCGTGGGCTGCCGCCAGCGGGGTGACCGGTCGCGGTTGCTGCGCGTCGTCGCGGACCGGGTCGTGGGCCTCGTGCCCGTCGTCCCGGACCCCGGTGCCCGGCTCCCGGGGCGAGGTGCCTGGGTGCACCCCGCGCTGGCGTGCCTGGACCTCGCGGAGCGCCGGCGGGCCTTCAGCCGGGCTCTGCGCGTGCAGGGCCCCGTCGACGCGTCCGCCGTCCGCGAGCACCTCCAGCACCACGAACACCGTCCTGACACACCGTCCGAGAGCACCGAGAGCGGGTCATCACCTGATGGGCACCCGATGAGCTCCCTGCGATGAGCATGCGATGAGCACCCCCCACGACTGACCACGGTCCAGGCCTCTCCGGCCCGGGCCGGAGAAGGAGAGATGTTGGCAAAGGTCCGTGTGTACGAACTCGCCA
Source organism: uncultured Actinomycetota bacterium (assembly GCA_963781365.1). Lineage (GTDB taxonomy): Bacteria > Actinomycetota > Actinomycetes > Actinomycetales > Quadrisphaeraceae > Quadrisphaera. The sequence continues at coordinate 264,872 of CAWAFR010000012.1, forward strand.
AGGAGTTCGGTGTCGAGAGCAAGGCCCTCATGTCCAGGCTGCAGGACATGGGTGAGTTCGTGAAGTCGCCCAGCTCGACCATCGAGCCCCCGGTGGTGCGCAAGCTGAAGTCCGAGTACGGCAGCGGTGCCGCCTCGGCGTCCCCGGCGTCCCGGGCACCCGCGCCCGCCCCGGCGCCGACCGGTCTGGGTCGCCCCGGGCCGCGCGCGGTCCCCGGCGCCCCCGCGGCTGCAGCCCCCTCGGCTCCCGCCGCAGCGCCGTCGGCCCCGTCGCAGCAGTCCTCCCCGGCTGCGCCGGCAGCCGCCGCCCCGTCGCCCGCCCCCGTGCGTCCGGCGTCCCCGGCCGCTCCCGCGGCGCGCCCCGCCGCCGCCTCGGCGGCTCCTGAGGCTCCGTCGCGCCCGTCGGCGGCGTCGTCCGCCCCGGTGGCTCCGTCGCGCCCGTCGCCCGGCGCCTCCGCGCCGCGCCCGGGTGCCCCGGTGGCGCCCGCCGGCCCGCTCCGCCCGGGCCCCGGCGCCGCTGCACCCCGTCCCGGGGGCCCGGGCTCGCCCGCCGCTCCCGGCGGTCGTCCCGGCGGCTCGGCCCCGGCCCGTCCGGGCAACAACCCGTTCGCGCCCAGCCAGGGCATGCGCGCCGGCGGCGCCCCCCGTCCGGGCGCCCCGCGTCCCGGCAACAACCCGTTCGCGCCCAGCCAGGGCATGCGCACCGGCGCTCCGCGGCCCCAGGGCCCCGGTGCTCCGGGAGCTCCCGGCGGTGCGCCCGGCGCGCCGTCGGCCGGTGCGGGAGACCGTCCCGGCGGCCCCCGTCCGGGCGGTCCGCGCCCCGGTGGCCCCCGTCCCAACCCGGGCATGATGCCCGGCCGCTCCAGCGTGGGGCGCCCCGGCGCTCCCGGCGCGCGGCGGCGGCTCCGGGCCGTCCCGGCGGCCCCGGCCGCCCGGGTGGTCCCGGCGGTGCCGGTGGTGGCGCCCCGGGTCGTCCCGGTGGTGGCCCCGCCGGTGGTGGCTTCGGCAAGGGCGGCCGCGGCCGCGGTGGCACGCAGGGCGCCTTCGGCCGCTCCGGCGGCCGTCCGGTGCGCGGGCGCAAGTCCAAGCGGGCGAAGCGCCAGGAGTTCGAGGCCATGCAGGCCCCGAGCGTCGGCGGCGTCCAGGTCCGCCGCGGCGACGGCACGACCGTCGTCCGGCTGCGGCGCGGCGCGTCCCTGACCGACTTCGCCGAGCGCATCGACGCGAACCCCGCGTCGCTGGTCACGGTGCTGTTCCACCTCGGTGAGATGGCCACCGCGACGCAGTAGCCTCGACGAGGACACGTTCCGCACCCTGGGCGCGGAGCTCGGCTACGACGTCCAGATCGTGTCGCCGGAGGACGAGGAGCGCGAGCTCCTCGGCGGCCTTCGACATCGACCTCGACGCCGAGCTCGAGGCCGAGGACGACGACGACCTCGAGGCGCGTCCGCCGGTCGTCACCGTCATGGGCCACGTCGACCACGGCAAGACGAAGCTGCTCGACGCGATCCGCAAGACCGACGTCGTGGCGGGCGAGGCCGGCGGCATCACGCAGGCACATCGGCGCCTACCAGGTGCACACCGAGCACGAGGGCACCGAGCGCGCGATCACCTTCATCGACACCCCGGGCCACGAGGCGTTCACCGCCATGCGCGCCCGCGGTGCGCAGGTCACCGACATCGCGATCCTCGTGGTCGCTGCCGACGACGGCGTGATGCCGCAGACCATCGAGGCGCTGAACCACGCCCAGGCGGCCGACGTCCCGATCGTGGTGGCGGTCAACAAGATCGACAAGGAGGGGGCGAACCCCGACAAGGTCATGCAGCAGCTGACCGAGTACAACCTGGTGGCCGAGCAGTACGGCGGCGACACCATGTTCGTCGCCGATCAGCGCGCTGAAGCGCGCAGGGCATCGACGACCTGCTCGAGGCCGTCCTGCTCACCGCCGACGCGGCGCTCGACATGCGGGCCAACCCCGACAAGGACGCCCGCGGCGTGGCCATCGAGGCGCACCTCGACAAGGGCCGCGGCCCCGTCGCCACGGTGCTGGTCCAGTCCGGCACGCTGCACGTCGGTGACTCGATCGTCGCCGGCAACGGCTTCGGCCGCGTCCGCGCCATGCTCGACGAGCACGGCGTCCCGGTCACGAGGCCGAGCCCGTCGCGGCCGGTGCTGGTGCTCGGTCTCACCGCGGTCCCCGGCGCCGGCGACACGTTCCTCGTGGCGCCGGACGACCGGACCGCCCGGCAGATCGCCGAGCGCCGCGAGTCCGCCGAGCGGGCGGCGACGCCTGGCCAAGCGCCGCAAGCGCATCAGCCTGGAGGACCTCACCGAGGCCCTCGCGGCGGGCAAGGTCGAGACCCTCAACCTCATCCTCAAGGGTGACGGCTCGGGCTCGGTCGAGGCGCTGGAGGACGCGCTGCTCAAGATCGAGGTGAGCGGCGACGTCGAGCTGCGGATCATCCACCGCGGCGTCGGTGCCATCACCCAGAACGACGTCAACCTGGCCGACCGTCGACGACGCCATCATCATCGGCTTCAACGTCCGTCCCGCGGAGCGGGTCGGCGACCTGGCCGAGCGCGAGGGCATCGACATGCGCTTCTACTCGGTCATCTACGAGGCGATCGACGACGTCGAGCTGGCTCTGAAGGGCATGCTCAAGCCGGAGTACGAGGAGGTCCAGCTCGGCACCGCCGAGATGCGCGAGGTGTTCCGCTCCTCCAAGTTCGGCAACATCGCGGGCTGCGCTCGTGCGCAGCGGGACTGATCCGCCGCAACTCCAAGGCGCGGCTCACGCGCGACGGCGTCGTGGTCGGCAACGACCTGCACGATCGAGTCGCTGCGGCGGTTCAAGGACGACGCGACCGAGGTCCGCGACGGCTTCGAGTGCGGCATCGGCCTGGGTAGTTCAACGACGTCAAGGACGGCGACGTCATCGAGACCTACGAGATGCGGGAGAAGCCCCGCGCCTGATCCCTCTCAGCTGTGATCATGGGCTTCCCGAGCACTCCGGTGCCCGGGAGGCCCATGATCACGGCGGGGGTCTCGCCGAGGCGCGTGACGCATGTTCCTGGGTGCGCTGGTGGTCGACCTGCTGCTGGGCGACGTCCACTCCCTCAAGCACAAGCGGGCCGTCGTGCGCCCGCTGCTGGCCCAGCTGAAGAAGCTGGACGTCAGCGCCGCCGAGACCGGTCACCACGACCTGCACCGCCGCGCCGAGGTGTCGGTGGGCGTGGTCGCTTCCGACGCCGAGCACGTCCGCCGCGTCCTCGAGACCGCCGAGCGGCAGGTCGCTGGGAACCCCGAGGTGCAGGTGCTCTCGACGCACCTGCTCCTGCACTCCGACGACGACTGAACACCCAGACCAGGAGGACCCCGTGGCCGACCCGGCCCGCGCCCGCAAGCTCGCCGACCGCATCAAGGTCGTCGTCGCCGAGACCCTCGAGCGGCGCATCAAGGACCCCCGCCTCGGCTTCGTCACCATCACCGACTCCCGGGTCACGGGTGACCTGCAGCACGCGACGGTCTTCTACACCGTCTACGGCGACGACGAGGCCCGCGCCAGCACCGCCGCCGCCCTCGCCAGCGCCAAGGGCGTGCTCCGCTCGGAGGTGGGCCGGCGCACCGGCATCCGCCTGACCCCGACGCTGGAGTTCATCGCCGACGCCCTGCCCGAGACGTCCGCGCACTTCGACGACGCCCTGGTCAAGGTCGCCGCGGAGGACGCCCGGGTCGCCGCGCTCGCCACCGGCGCCACGTTCGCCGGCGAGGCCGACCCGTACCGCAAGCCCGTCGTCGACGAGGACGACGAGGAGGCGGACGACGACGCCGAGGCTGATAGACGACGCTGACGACGACGCGGACGGCACCGCCCGCTGAGGACGGCACCGCCCGCTGAGGACGGCACCGCCCGCGCCACCACCGACGACGTCGCGCGTGCGGCGGGCGTGTCCCAGCCGTACGTGGTGCGACTCTTCGGCACCGAGGCCGGGATGCTCGAGGCGGTCTGCGCCCGCGTCGGCGACCGCGTGCTCGAGGCCTTCCGCGCCGTGCCGCCCGGCCCGGTCGCCGACCGCGCCCACCTCGAGCTGGTCTCCGACCGGGACCTGCTGCGGGTGCTGCTGCACGGCTTCTCCGGCGGCACCGACCCGGCGCTTCAGGCCCGGGCCCGCGCCGTCCTGGCGGAGGTGTTCCGGCGGCACCGCGACCTCACCGGCGGTGACGAGGAGGCCGCCCGGGCGTCCGTCGCCGACGGGATGCTCATGAACGTGCTGCTCGCCGTGGGCGTGCCCGAGCACCTGGACGACGACGCCGACCTCGCCGCCCGCGCCCGCTGCGCGCTGTGGGGAGGAGCTGGCCCAGCGGGCCCCGCCCGCGAGAACCTCCTGACCCGGCGCCAGACCTGACCCGGTCTCAGACCGGGCCGGAGGCCAGCGAGGGTTCGCCGGCGGTCCCACGGGCGGCTCGACCGGGGCCCGGGCGGAGCGTGGGCTGGGCCAGGAGCTCGGCGGCGCTCGCCGGACGGGCGTAGTGGTAGCCCTGGGCGAGCGGGCACCCCAGCGCGGTGAGCAGCTGGGCCTGCTCGGCGGTCTCGACGCCCTCGGCGACCGGCTCCAGGCCCAGCGAGGCGGCGACGCCCAGCACGGCCTCCACGAGCGCGCGCCGCCGGGCCGAGGTGGTCATCCCCTGCAGGAGCGAGCGGTCGATCTTCAGCAGGTCGGCGGGGATCTCGTCGAGCCGGGCGAAGGCGGAGTAGCCGGCGCCGAAGTCATCGATGGCGACCCGCACCCCCTGGTCCCGCAGCCGGCTCAGCGCTGCGGTGGCGGCCGCCGAGCCGCCCTCGACCACGCTCTCGGTGACCTCCACCACGAGCTGCTCGGGCGGCCAGCCGGTCTCGCGCAGCACCGCCAGCACGCGCTCGGCGTAGCCGGGCTCCACGAGCTCGCGCCCCGAGGCGTTGACGCCCAGCACGAGGTCGTCGCTCCAGCCCTCGCGCAGCAGCTGCGCCTCCCGGCAGGCCCGCTCGAGCACCAGCGCCCCGAGCTGCGGGACCAGCCCCGCGCTCTCGGCCAGGGCCACGAACTCCGCCGGCGGGACGGCGCCGCGCACGCGGTGGGTCCACCGGGCGAGCGCCTCCACCCCCACGACGAGGCCGGTGGTGACCTCGACGACCGGCTGGAGCGCCACGTGCAGGCCACCGCCGTCCTCGCTGGCCAGGGCCGCCGCCAGGTCCCGGGACAGGTGGGTGCTCGTGGCGTCCCCGAGCACGGTCCGGGCCCGGCCCGCCTGCTTGGCCTGGTAGAGGGCGGCGTCGGCGCGGCGCAGCAGCTCGCCCGCCTGCTCTCCGGGCAGGTGGCCGACCACGCCCGCGGACAGCGGGTGCCGGCTGGCGCGCCGGGCGCGCTCGAGGACCCGCGCGGCGTCCTCCTCCTCGGTGCCGGGCAGCAGGACGGCGAACTCGTCGCCCCCGATGCGGCCCAGGACCGCGTCGCGCGGCAGGGCGCGGCGCAGGGCGGCGGCGATGGAGACCAGCAGCGCGTCGCCGCCGGCGTGCCCGTGGGCGTCGTTCACCGCCTTGAAGCGGTCGACGTCGACGAGCGCCGCGCACAGCGGCGCGTCGGCGCGCGCGGACTCCGCGACGGCCGCGTCGACGGCCGTGTCGAAGCCGCGGCGGTTGAGCAGACCGGTCAGCGGGTCCCGGACGGCGCGGGAGGCCCGCGCCGCCAGGTCCCCGACGACGACCGCGACGGCGACCAGCACCACCGCGAACGCCGCCACCGCGCCCGGCGCGGCGCCGCGCGAGGCCAGCGACGAGCAGGCCGCGGTGAGCAGCAGCACCAGCTGCAGGAGGGCGGGACGGCGGGCGAAGTAGTAGAAGACGTCGATCGCGACGAAGGTGAAGACGCCGGCCAGCGCGAACCCGGTCAGGGGGCTGGGGGCCAGCACGACCGCCGCGGCGATGAGCCCCGTCCCGGAGGCGACCAGCACGTGCAGGACGCGCGTCGGAAGCAGCGTCCCCCAGCGCAGCACGCCGGCCCCGGTGGAGGCGGCGACAGCGGCGAGCCCGAAGAGCCAGCCGCTGGCGGCGGGGTCGACGAGGGCGCCGAGCGCCACCGCGAGGCCACCGGCCACGTACAGGGTGCCGGTGGTCGAGGCGAGCACGGCGGGGGTCGCCACGTCCGAGCGGTGGCTCGACGGGCGCCGCGGCGCGTCACTCCTCACCCGGTGCTCATCGGCAGGCGGGGGCGCGCGCCTGAGCGCCGCGGGCGCCCTCGGCGCGGCTCGTTAGCCTGCGCCGGTGACAGCCACCCCGACGCGCGCGCCGCGACAGCCCGCACCGAGCGGCCTCCTCGTCGTCGACAAGCCGGCCGGGATGACGAGCCACGACGTGGTCTCGCGGGTGCGGCGCCTGGCCGGGACCCGGCGCGTGGGGCACGCCGGCACCCTCGACCCGGCAGCCACCGGCGTCCTCCTCGTCGGCGTCGAGCGGGCGACGCGGCTGCTGACCCACCTCGTCGGCGCCGAGAAGGAGTACCTCGCCACCCTCCGCCTGGGGGTGGCCACGCACACCGACGACGCCGACGGCGACGTCCTCTCCCGCACCGACGCCTCCCACCTGAGCCGCGCCGACGTCGAGCGCGCCGTCGCCGAGCTCACCGGTGAGCTCCAGCAGGTCCCCAGCAGCGTGAGCGCCAAGAAGGTCGGCGGGGTGCGGGCCCACGCGCTGGTGCGGGCCGGTGAGGCGGTGGAGCTCGCTGCCCGTCCCGTCGTCGTCAGCGCGTTCGAGGTGCTCGACGTCCGCCCCGGCGTCGACCCCCGCGAGCCCGCAGTGGCGGCGCTCGACGCCGACGTCCGCGTCGTCGTGAGCTCCGGCACCTACGTGCGGGCCCTCGCCCGCGACGCCGGGGCGGCGCTCGGGGTCGGCGGCTCGCTGACGGCGCTGCGGCGCACGCGCGTCGGCGGCTACGGCTTGGACGCCGCGGCGGGCCTGGAGCGGCTGGCCCAGGACGGCGTCGGCGCGCACCTGCTCTCCCCGGCGCAGGCAGCCGGGCGCGTCTTCCCGACCTGGTGCGCCGACGACGCCCTCGCCCACCGCCTGGTGATGGGCCAGAGGCTGTCCGCCGCGGTGCTGCCGGCCGACCTGCTGCAGGAGGGGGCCCCCGGCGACGGGCTGCAGCTCGCGGTGACCACGGCGAGCGGGGTGCTGGTGGCCGTCGTCCGGGTGTCCGAGGGGGTCGTCCGGCCGCTCCTGGTGCTGGCGGACGCGGGCGACCTACCCTGAGCCCCTGACCCGGTGACGGAGCCGGGTCGCGCTGGCTGGAGCCGCCGATGACCGCCGTGACGCTCGACGCGCGGCGACGCCGCGCGCAGATCGCCTCCGCCCGCGGCGGCGCGGGCCCCGACGGCGTCCGCGCGGAGATCCGCGCCAGCTGGGTGCGCTCGGCGGCCACGGTGGCCCCCGACCTCGACGTCGCCCCGATGGCCGACCCCGACGACGTCGAGCGCACCTGGAGCGGGTCCCCGCTGCAGCACGCCGTCGCCCTCATGGGCCCCCAGCTCGCGCGCGCCGCTGCCGACGGAGACCTCGTCGTCGCCGTCACCGACGCCTCGGCCCGCATCCTGTGGACCTCCGCCGGACGGGTGATGCGCCGCCGCGCCGAGTCGGTCGGGTTCGCCCCCGGCGGCCGGTGGGACGAGGCGAGCGTCGGCACCAACGCCCTCGACCTGGCGCTGCGCACCGGCGCCCCCTCGACGGTGTGGTCCGCGGAGCACTTCGCGCACGCCGTGGAGGGCTGGGTCTGCTGGGCCTCTCCCGTCTACGACCAGCGCACGGGCAGGGCCCTCGGCGTCGTCGACCTGTCGACGACGTGGGACCGCGCGCAGCCGCTGGGCCCGGCGACGGCGAGCGCCCTGGCGCAGCTCGTGCAGATGGCGGCGGCCGCTGCGCCGCCGGTGGTGGTCGCGGCCCCGGCCGGCCTGGAGCTGCGCCTGCTGGGAGCGGGGGAGGCCCGGCTCGCCGGGCGGCGCCTGGCCCTGACCCGGCGCCAGCTGGAGGTGCTGGCGCTGCTGGCCCTGCACCCCGAGGGCCTGTCCCTGGCGCAGCTGCACGCGGCGCTGTACGGCGACGCGCCGGTCACCACCTCCACGCTCAAGGCGGAGGTGAGCCACCTGCGCACCGCGCTCGGCGGCGCGGTCACCTCCCGGCCGTACCGGCTGGCGCTGGCGGTGCGCACCGACGTCGACGACGTGCTCGCCGCCGTGGCGGTCGGCGACCCCGGCGGGGCGGCCGAGGCGTACGGCGGTGAGCTGCTCGGCGGCACCGACTCCCCGGAGCTGCGCCAGACCGCCGACTACGTCACCTGCGCGGTGCGCGAGGCGCTGCTGGCCGCGCCCGCGCCCGAGGCGGTGCTGCGCTGGGCGCGGACCTGCCCCTGGGACTCCGAGGTGATCTCGGCCGCGCTGGCGGCCACCCCCGCGGGGGCGCCGTCACGGTCACTGCTGGCGGCCCGCCTGCGGACCGCCGGCTCCTGAGCCCCTGATGTCCTCGGAGGCCCCGGTGCGTCCGACCAACCGGTGACCAACCCCCTGCCGTGACGATCGGGGAGGGTCCCCGGACCAGGGGACCCGCACCACGACAGCGCTGTCGACCCAGCAGTGGAGGATCGCGATGGCCTACGCCCAGCCCGGCACCGAAGGCTCGCTCGTCACCTACGACGCTCACCACGACAACTTCATCGGCGGGCAAGTGGGTCCCGCCGGTGGAGGGCAGGTACTTCGACAACCCCTCGCCCATCACCGGCCAGGTCTTCACGCAGATCGCCCGCTCCTCCAAGGCCGACGTCGACCTGGCCCTGGAGGCCGCGCACGGCGCCGCCCAGACCTGGGCCCGCACCAGCCCCGCCGTCCGCGCCACCATCCTCAACAAGATCGCCGACCGCATGGAGGAGAACCTCGAGGAGCTCGCCGTCGCGGAGTGCTGGGAGAACGGCAAGGCGGTCCGGGAGATGCCTGGACGCCGACCTGCCGCTGGCCGTGGACCACTTCCGCTACTTCGCGGGAGCCCTGCGCGCCCAGGAGGGCGGCATCGCCCAGATCGACAACGACACCGTCGCCTACCACTTCCACGAGCCGCTGGGCGTCGTCGCCCAGATCATCCCGTGGAACTTCCCGATCCTCATGGCCACCTGGAAGCTCGCGCCCGCGCTCGCGGCCGGCAACTGCGTGGTCCTGAAGCCGGCTGAGCAGACGCCCTGGTCGATCCTCAAGTGGTCGACCTCGTCGGTGACCTGCTGCCCGACGGCGTGCTCAACATCATCAACGGCTTCGGCGTCGAGGCGGGCAAGCCGCTGGCCTCCTCGGACCGGATCGCGAAGGTCGCCTTCACCGGGGAGACCACCACCGGGCGGCTGATCATGCAGTACGCCTCCCAGAACCTCATCCCGGTGACGCTGGAGCTGGGCGGGAAGAGCCCCAACGTCTTCATGCCCGACGTCATGGCGCACGACGACGCCTACCTCGACAAGGCCCTCGAGGGCTTCGCGATGTTCGCGCTCAACCAGGGCGAGGTCTGCACCTGCCCCTCGCGCGCACTGGTCCACGAGTCGATCTACGACGAGTTCATGGACCGGGCCACGAAGCGCGTGGAGGCGATCGTCTCCGGCGACCCGCTCGACACCGCGACGATGATCGGCGCGCAGGCCAGCAACGACCAGCTGGAGAAGATCCTCAGCTACCTGCAGATCGGCCGCGACGAGGGCGCCACCGTGCGCACCGGCGGCGGTCGCCGCACCGTGGAGGGCTACCCCGACGGCTACTACGTCGAGCCGACGATCTTCGAGGGCAGCAACTCCATGCGGGTCTTCCAGGAGGAGATCTTCGGGCCCGTCGTGTCGGTGACCCGCTTCTCGGACGAGGACGACGCCCTGCGCATCGCCAACGACACGCTCTACGGCCTCGGCGCCGGCGTGTGGACCCGCGACGCGAACACCGCCTACCGCCTCGGCCGCGGGATCCAGGCCGGCCGGGTGTGGGTGAACAACTACCACGCCTACCCGGCGCACGCGGCGTTCGGCGGCTACAAGCAGTCCGGCATCGGCCGCGAGAACCACAAGATGATGCTCGACCACTACCAGCAGACGAAGAACATGCTCGTCAGCTACTCCCCGGACAAGCTGGGCTTCTTCTGATGGAGCCTGCTCCAGCGGCGGTCGCCGCCGCGAGGGTGGACATCACCCCCGCGGCGGCGGCCCTGGTCGCGCAGCTCGTCGAGCAGCACGGCCCGGTGATGTTCCACCAGTCCGGCGGCTGCTGCGACGGGTCCTCGCCGATGTGCTTCCCCGACGGCGACTTCATCACCTCCGAGGCCGACGTCCTGCTCGGTGAGGTGGCGGGCGCGCCGTTCTGGATGTCGGCCTCGCAGTACGCCTACTGGCGGCACACCCACCTGACCGTCGACGTCGTGCCCGGCCGCGGCGCCGGGTTCAGCCTCGAGGCGCCCGAGGGGGTGCGCTTCCTCATCCGCTCGCGGCTCCTGCGCGACGACGAGGTGGCGCTGGAGGAGCCGGCCCGCGGCGGGACCTGAGCCGCCGCGGGGGAGCGGGTCTCAGCGGGGGGCGGTGCCGCCGGCGTCGGTCGAGCCGGTGCCGCCCCCGCGCTTGGACAGCTTCGAGCGGACGCCGTCGATCTTCGCCCGCGTCTTCGGGTCCTTGGCCACCTCCTGCGCCTTGCGGCTGGCGGTGGAGATGGCCCGCTGCCCCTGGGGACTGCGGGCGAAGGCGGTCAGCTTGCTGAGGATGCCGGGCACCTCCCCATGATCGCCCGTTCCGGGGCGGTCCGCACCCGTAGGGACCGCCGGGAGCCCCCGTGGGCGCGCGGGGGCGCGACGCCGTAGAGACTGTGCGCGTGGATCGCTGGCACGGACTCGACGAGGTCCCCGCGGGCTACGGACCCTCGGTCGTGGCGCTGGGCAACTTCGACGGCGTCCACCGCGGGCACGCGAGCGTGCTGCGCGCGGTGGTGGCGCGCGCCCGAGCACTGGGGGCCCGCGCGGTGGCCGTCACCTTCGAGCCGCACCCGCTGGCCGTGCTGCGGCCCGGTGCTGCCCCGCCGCTGCTGACCACCACCGCCCGCAAGCTGGAGCTGCTGGAGCTGACCGGGCTCGACGCGGTGCTCGTGCTGCCGTTCACCCGCGAGCTGGCCTCGTGGTCGCCGGAGCGGTTCACCGCCGACGTGATGGTCGGTGCCCTCGGCGCCCAGGTGGTGTGCGCCGGGCGGGACCTGCGGTTCGGGCGCTCGGGCGCGGGCTCCCTGGACCTGCTGCGCGACCTCGGCGCCCGCGACGGCTTCGACGTCGTCGCCCTGGAGGACGTCCACGGCGATCCGTCCGGCGGCGGTGAGCAGGGGGGTGGTCGCGACGCCGACCGGCGCTGGTCCTCCTCGTGGGTCCGGGAGCTGCTCGAGGCGGGCGACGTCGCGGGTGCCGCCGAGCAGCTGGGCCGCCCGCACCGGGTGGAGGGCGTCGTCGTCCACGGCGACCACCGCGGCCGCGAGCTGGGCTACCCGACGGCGAACCTCGGCCAGGTGGAGGTCCTCGTGCCCGCCGACGGCGTCTACGCGGGCTGGTTGGTCCGCCTCGACGCCGGCGGCGACGCACCCGGGGGCCGGGTGCTGCCCGCGGCGGTCTCCATCGGCACCAACCCCACCTTCGACGGGCTCGAGCGGCGCCTGGAGGCGCACGCGCTGGTCGGCCCGGAGGCCTCGCGCGACCTCGACCTGTACGGGGAGCGGGTCGGCGTCGACGTCGTGGAGCTGCTGCGGCCGACGCTGCGGTTCGACTCCGTCGCCGCGCTGGTCGAGCAGATGGACGCCGACGTCGTGCGCTGCCGCGAGGTCCTGGCGGCCCACCCCGCCGGCTGACGGACTCCGCGGTGCGAGGGTCCTGGTGATCCGCCTGTAACATGGGGACCGCCGTTCGATCGGCCGCGGACCGAAGAGCCCAGGTGGACCAGCCCTGGAGCGCCGCGCAACGAGACTCCTGAGGAGCACCACCATGCCGCTCGAAGCCGCAGTGAAGCAGCGCATCATGACCGAGTACGCCACGGCCGAGGGCGACACCGGCTCCCCCGAGGTCCAGGTCGCGCTGCTGACGCAGCGCATCAAGGACCTGACGGAGCACTTCAAGGACCACCCGCACGACCACCACAGCCGTCGCGGCCTCCTGCTGCTGGTCGGCCAGCGCCGCCGCCTGCTGCAGTACCTCACCAAGACGGACATCAACCGCTACCGCTCGCTGATCGAGCGGCTCGGCATCCGCCGCTGACCTCCTGCGACCCCCGGCACGCGCCGGGGGTCGCTGCGCACCACCGAGAACCACCCAGCACCACGCCACCCGAGCCGTGCCGCGAGCGTCGCGCACCGGTCCTCGACAGTGGCCGCCGGAACACCCCGCCCGTCGCCCGACACCCGTCGGCGCCGCGCAGCGGAGAGCACCGGCGGCTTCGATCGAAGGCCGGCCCGCTCCGCCCGGGCTCCGCGGCTCGCCACCGATCGACAGAACTGGAGGGCACCCGTGGAGGGTCCCGAGATCACCACCAGCACCGCAGTCCTGGACAACGGCAGCTTCGGCAGCCGCACCGTCCGCTTCGAGACCGGCCGCCTCGCCAAGCAGGCCGCCGGCGCCGTCGTCGCCTACCTCGACGACGAGACCATGCTGCTGAGCGCCACCACCGCCGGCAAGCACCCCCGCGACGGGTTCGACTTCTTCCCGCTGACGGTCGACGTCGAAGAGCGCATGTACGCCATCGGCAAGATCCCCGGCTCGTTCTTCCGCCGCGAGGGCCGCCCCGGCACCGACGCGATCCTCACCTGCCGCCTCATCGACCGGCCCCTGCGCCCCTCCTTCGTGAGCGGCCTGCGCAACGAGGTCCAGGTCGTCATCTCCGTGCTGGCCCTGCACCCCGACGACCAGTACGACGTGCTGGCCATCAACGCCGCGTCCGCGTCGACGCAGCTGTCCGGCCTGCCCTTCTCCGGCCCGGTGGGCGGCGTCCGCGTCAGCCTCATCGACGGCCAGTGGGTCGCCTTCCCGCGCTTCTCGGAGTCCGAGCGCGCCGTCTTCGACATGGTCGTCGCCGGCCGCGTCGTGGGCGACGACGTCGCGATCATGATGGTCGAGGCCGAGGCCACCGACACCTCCTGGGACAAGATCCAGGGTGGTGCCACCGCGCCGACCGAGGAGGTCGTGGCCCAGGGCCTGGAGGCCGCCAAGCCGTTCATCGCCGAGCTGTGCCGCGCGCAGGCCGAGCTGGCCGCCGCCGCCCAGAAGCCGGCGCTGACCTTCCCCCGCTTCCTGGACCACCAGGACGACGTGCTCGAGGCCGTCACCGCCGCCGGCAGCGACGACCTCGCCGCCGCGCTGTCGACGTCCGGCAAGCAGGAGCGCGAGGAGCGCGTCGAGGCCGTCAAGAGCGCGGTCCTCGAACAGCTCGCCGACCGCTTCGCCGGTCGTGAGAAGGAGGTCTCCGCGGCCTTCCGCTCGCTGAACAAGTCCCTGGTGCGCCAGCGCATCCTGCGCGACGGCGAGCGCATCGACGGCCGCGGTCTGCGCGACATCCGCCAGCTCGCCGCCGAGGTCGACGTGCTCCCGCGCGTGCACGGCTCGGCGCTGTTCGAGCGCGGCGAGACCCAGATCCTGGGCGTCACCACGCTGAACATGCTCCGCATGGAGCAGCAGCTCGACACGCTGTCGCCGGTGACGCGCAAGCGCTACATGCACAACTACAACTTCCCGCCGTTCTCCACCGGCGAGACCGGCCGCGTCGGCTCCCCGAAGCGCCGCGAGATCGGCCACGGCGCGCTCGCCGAGCGCGCGCTGGTGCCGGTGCTGCCGGCCCGCGAGGACTTCCCCTACGCGATCCGCCAGGTCTCCGAGGCGCTGAGCTCCAACGGGTCGACCTCGATGGGCTCGGTGTGCGCGAGCACGATGTCGCTGCTCAACGCCGGCGTGCCGCTGCGCGCGCCGGTGGCGGGCATCGCGATGGGCCTGGTCTCCGACACCGTCGACGGCGAGACGCGCTTCGCGGCGCTCACCGACATCCTCGGCGCCGAGGACGCGTTCGGTGACATGGACTTCAAGGTCGCCGGGACGTCGGAGTTCGTCACCGCCATCCAGCTCGACACCAAGCTCCAGGGCATCCCCGCCTCGGTGCTGGCCGGCGCGCTGACCCAGGCCCGCGAGGCCCGGCTGCACATCCTGTCGGTGATGGCCGAGGCCATCGACGCCCCCGACGAGATGGCCGACACCGCTCCCCGCGTGATCTCGGTGAAGGTCCCCGTCGACAAGATCGGCGAGGTCATCGGCCCGAAGGGCAAGATGATCAACCAGATCCAGGACGACACGGGCGCCGACATCTCCATCGAGGACGACGGCACCGTGTACATCGGCGCCGTCGACGGCCCCTCCGCCGAGGCCGCGCGCAGCGCGATCAACGCGATCGCCAACCCGCAGATGCCGGAGGTGGGGGAGCGCTACGTCGGCACCGTGGTCAAGACGACCGCGTTCGGCGCGTTCGTCTCCCTGACCCCGGGCAAGGACGGCCTGCTGCACATCTCCAAGATGCGCGGCCTGGCCGGCGGCAAGCGGGTGGAGAGCGTCGACGACGTCGTCTCCGTCGGGCAGAAGATCCAGGTGGAGATCACCGAGATCGACCCCCGCGGCAAGCTCAGCCTGAGCCCCGTGACCGAGGACGCTCCGTCGGACTCGTCGGACGACGCCACGGCGGCCATCTGACATGACTGCCGTCCCGCTGCCCCTCGAGGCCACCGGGACCCAGACGCTCTCCGGCCAGGACGCCGGCGCCACCGTGCGCCGCAGCGTCCTGGCCGGTGGTGTCCGGGTCCTCACCGAGTCCGTCCCGGGCCTGCGCTCCGCGACCCTGGGAGCCTGGGTGGGCGTCGGGTCGCGCGACGAGGCCGACGGCCACCACGGGTCCACGCACTTCCTGGAGCACCTGCTCTTCAAGGGCACCAGCCGGCGCAGCGCCCTCGACATCGCCTCGGCCTTCGACGCCGTCGGCGGGGAGTCGAACGCCGCGACCGGCAAGGAGCACACGACCTACTACGCGCGGGTGCTCGACACCGACCTCCCGCTGGCGGTCGACGTGATCGCCGACATGGTCACCTCCGCGACGCTCGACGCCGACGACCTCGAGGGCGAGCGCCAGGTGATCCTCGAGGAGCTCGCGATGAACGACGACGACCCGGTCGACGTGGCCCACGAGCGCTTCACCGAACAGGTCTTCGGCGCGACGAGCCCGCTGGGGCGCCCCATCGGCGGCACGGCGGAGTCGATCCTCGACGTCCCCCGCGACGCCGTCTGGGAGCACTACCAGCAGCACTACACCGCCCCCGGCCTGGTCGTCACGGCCGCCGGCGGCCTCGACCACGACGCGCTCTGCGACGTCGTCGCCCGGGCGCTGGCCGGGGCCGGCTGGCCGCTGGGGGAGGCGTCGCCGCTGCCGCGACGCGCCTCGGGGGGCCGTGCCGCGGCGGGGGCCGACCTCGCCGCGGGCCTGCCCGGCACCAGCGTGCTGACTGTCGACCGCCCCACCGAGCAGGCGAACGTCGTGCTCGGCGGGGCGGGCCTGCAGGCGGGAGACCCGCGCCGGCACGTCCTCGCCGTGCTGAACGCCGTCCTCGGCGGCGGCATGAGCAGCCGCCTGTTCCAGGAGGTCCGCGAGCAGCGGGGCCTGGCCTACTCGGTCTACTCCTTCTCCTCCGGCTACGCCGACGCCGGCCTCTTCGGGCTCTACGCCGGGTGCACCCCGGCGAAGGTGCCCGAGGTGGTCGAGCTGCTGGCTGCCGAGTGGCGCGAGCTGGCCGAGCGCGGGCTGCGCCCGGGCGAGCTGGAGCGGGCCGTCGGGCAGGTCAGCGGCGGCACGGTGCTGGCGCTGGAGGACTCCGGCTCGCGGATGTCGCGCCTGGGCAAGGCCGAGCTGGTGCACGGGGAGTACCTGTCCCTGGAGGCGCTGCTCGCGCGCGCCGCCTCGGTCACCGCCGACCAGGTGCAGGAGCTGGCGGCGCAGCTGTGGGCGGCGCCCCACCACCTCACGGTGGTCGGTCCGTTCGACGCCGACCCGATCACCGCAGCCCCGTGACCAGCCCCGTGAGCAGCCCCATGAGCAGCCCCCTGAGGGTCGCCGTGGTCGGGGCCACCGGGCGGATGGGCACGATGGCCTGCGAGGCCGTCGAGGGCGCCGACGGCCTGGAGCTGGTGGCCCGCGCGGGCCGCGGCGACGACGCGGCGGCCCTCGCCGTCGCCGCCGGGGCGCAGGTGGCTGTCGACCTCTCGGTCCCCTCCGCCTCCCCGGCGCTGGTCAGCGCCCTGGTCGGCGCCGGCGTGCACGTGGTCGTCGGCACCAGCGGGTGGGACGAGGCGGCGCTCGGACGCCTGCGCACCGAGCTCGCGAACCCCGCGACGCCGGAGGGCACCGGCGTCGTCGTCGTCCCCAACTTCGCGATCGGCGCGGTGCTCCTGGTGCGCTTCGCGGAGCAGGCGGCGCGCTGGTTCACGTCCGTGGAGGTGGTCGAGGCGCACCACCCGGCGAAGGTCGACGCCCCGAGCGGGACGGCGGTGCGCACCGCCGAGCTCGTCGCCGCGGCGCGCGCCCGGGCCGGGCTCGCGGCGGCGCCGGACGCCACCGCGACGGCGCTGGAGGGCTCCCGCGGTGCTGCCGTGTCAGGGGTGCCAGTGCACAGCCTGCGGATGGCCGGGGTGATGGCCGCCCAGGAGGTCTGGCTCGGCAACCACGGCGAGGTCCTCACCCTGCGCCACGACGCCGTCGACCGCTCGGCCTACGCCCCCGGCCTGCTGCTCGCGGTCCGCGAGGTCTCCTCGCGGCCCGGGCTGACGGTGGGCCTCGAGCACCTGCTCGGCGTCTGACGTGAAGGCGAAGGTCGTCGTCGGCGTGCTGCTGGCGGCCCTGGTGCTCTACCTGGTGCTGCTCGGCCAGCGCGGGGTGGTGCTCGTCGCCAGCGGTGAGCCGGTGGCGGTGGCGCTGGGGGTCGGCGTCCTGATCCTGCCGCTGGTGGTGCTGTGGGCCGTGGGCAGCGAGCTCGTCTTCGGGGTGCGGACCGAGGCCGTGGCGCGCGAGCTCGCCGCCGAGGGGCGCCTGCCCCCGGACGACCTGCCCCGCAACGAGGCCGGGCGCATCGACCGGGCGGCCGCCGACGGCGCCTTCGAGCGCTACCGCGCCGAGACCGAGGCGGCACCGGAGGACTACGGGAGCTGGTTCCGCCTGGCGTGCGCCTACGACGTCGCCGGTGACCGCAAGCGGGCCCGCGCCGCGATGCGCCGCGCCGTCTCGCTGCACCGGGGGACCTGACTGCGCGAGCGCCGGGCCGGCCCCCTCCTCCGGCCCGACGCCCGCGCGGTCAGGGGCGCGTCAGCGCGCCAGCGGGATCGCGATGTCGGTGACGCCGGCGGGCAGGTCACCGACCTTCCAGGCCGCACCGGAGACGAGGTTGACCTCGTACAGGCCGGCCTTGCCGCCCACCGTGAGCGCCGCCCACGCCTTCGCCCCGACGGCCTTGCCGTCGCGCAGCTCGGTGAGGACGTCGAAGCCGGCGTCGCCGGTCGCGTCGACCCCGAGGGCGCCGACCGGCACCAGCGTCCCGGCGTTGGCCGGTGACTGGAGGAGCAGCTGGTCGCTGGCGGTGGAGATGTCGTACAGGACCGTGCCGGTGGCGGCGTCGAGGTCGTTGTTCGTGTACGCGGCGGCGGTGACGCCGCTGGTGCGAGCCACCGGCGGCACGGCCGTGGGGGAGCTCAGCGCGGTGTCGGCGGTGGTGGCCGCGCCAGCGGTCGCGAACGGGTGGCGCAGGTTCTGCCCGGTGTCGCTCACGACGCGCAGCGCGTTCGCGGCGGGGTTGAAGTCGACCCCGAAGGCCGAGCCCTCGAGGGCCACGGTGAGCTGGGCGACCTTGGTGGCGGCACCGCTCTTCGCGTCCAGCGTGTACACGCCGCCCTCGTCGCCGACCCCGTAGAGCTTGCCGTCCTGCACCCGGTGGTCGATGCCGACGAGCTTCCCGTCGCCCTGCAGGCCCGTGAGCTGCTTCGCCGCCTCGGCGCGGACGCCCTTGCCCGCGGTGATCCAGACCAGGGAGGTGCCCTCGCCGGCGAGGCCGACCACGGACTGCCCGTGCCCGCCGCCGTGCTGGGAGCTGGTGGCCTGCGCGGCTCCGGCGCCGATGACGGACAGGGCGAGCGCGCCGGCAGCTGCGGCGGCGAGGGTGCGGGTGGTGCGCATGAGCGTCTCCTGGGTCGAGTGGCCCTCCCCGTCGGAGGGCTGCAGGGGGGTCTACGGCGCCCGGATCGCCCGCGTTCAGCCTGTTCTGTACCTTTCCAGCCTGGTCGACGGCGCGAGGAGGAGCTGGTGGGGCGCAGCGCCTTCGACGTCGCCGCCGCCTACGCCGAGCACGGCCCCTCCCTGCTCGCGCTCGCCACGAGGTCGCTGCGCGACCGCGCCCTGGCGGAGGACTGCGTGCAGGAGGTCTTCGTGCGGGCCTGGCGGGCTGCTGACCGCCACGACCCCGACCGCGGGTCGGTCCGCACCTGGCTGTTCGCCATCACCCGCAACGTCGTCGTCGACGCCGCCCGCGCGCGCTCGCGGCGCCCGCCCGTGGTGGGGGGCGACGCGGCCCCGGAGCCCGTCGACCCCCGGGACGCCCCGGCCGCCGTCGTCGAGCGGATGCGGCTCGCGCAGGCGCTGGCGGTGCTCAGCCCGGAGCACCGCCAGGTGGTGGTGGAGGTGCACCTGAACGGACGGGACTACGCCGACGTATCCCGCACGACGGGGGTGGCGGCTGCCACGCTGCGCACGAGGATGTTCTACGCGCTGAAGGCCCTGCGAGCGCACCTGCAGGACGGACCGGGGGAGGTGGACGGCGGTGGTCTCTGACGGGCACGACCCCGAGCACGAGCGCACGGACGCCGAGCGGGGGCTCCTCGCCGCTGCCGCCACGGGAGCGCCGCTGGACGCCGCCGAGCGCGCCGACCTCGAGGCGCTGCTCGCGCACGACCCGGGCGCCGCCGCCGAGCTCACCGAGCTGCGCGCCGTCCTGGCCCAGCTGGAGCCCCTGCGCGGCCTGCACGACCCGGCAGCCCGGTGGGAGGAGGACGCCGACCCGGCCCTGCGCGAGCGCGTGCTGGCGGCGACCTCGGGCGCCGGTACCTCGGGCGCCGACGCGCCGCCGGCAGCGGTGCAGGTGCCGCGCCAGCGGGAGCACCACCGCGGTCGGGTCGCCCGGTACGCCCTGGCCGCCTGCGCGCTGCTCCTCGTCGGCGGGCTCGGCGGGGCGCTGCTGCGCGGCGGCGCCGACGACGGCTCGCCCGCCACCGCCTCCGGCCCCCCGGGCACCCTGGGCGCCCGCGAGCAGGTGTCCGTGCAGACGACCTCCAGCGGCGTCACCGCCACCGCCGCGGTGGTCGCGCACACCTGGGGCACCGAGGCGCTCCTCGACGTCAGCGGGCTCCCGGCGGGGCGGACCTACCAGGTCGTCGTCGTCGACGAGGACGGCGACGCCGTCGTCGCGGGCAGCTTCATCGGGGCGCAGAAGCCGGTGGAGTGCGCGATGAACGCCGCCGTCCTGCGCCAGGACGCCTCCCGGGTGGAGGTCCTGGACCCCACCGGCGCGCCCGTGGTCAGCGCCGAGCTGCCGGCCACCGCCTGACGCTCCTCAGGAGGCCCCGGCTCAGGACGCGGCGTGGCGGGCGGCGGCGCTCGCGGAGGCCGCGACCGACTCCAACGGCCCCCGCTGGCCCGCCTCGCGGAACGCCAGCCCGACGGCCACGGCGCCCGCCGCGCTCAGCGCCCACGCGCCGCCCGGCCCGAGCACGGCCACCGCAGCCGGCGCGGTGAGCACGTGCAGCGAGTACAGCGTCAGCGTCATCGCCCCCGCGCCCGCCAGCGGGACCAGCAGCAGCGCCCCCAGCGGCCTCGGCTGCGGCGCCGCCAGCCGCACCCGCGGCCCGACCCTCGCGATCAGCAGCAGGGCGCCGAGGGCCGCGAGGGCCGTCCCCGTCGTCCCGACCAGGTCGAACGGGGTGGCGGAGTGCGGGGCGGCGACGGTCAGCCAGGCCCACGACGTCGACGGCGTCGACCCGAAGAAGAACGTCTGCAGGGCCCGCGGCAGCCCGGCGGCGTCGACGGGCCAGGACGGCGGCAGCGTCGCCACGAGCTCCAGCAGCCCCCCGGAGGCCCGCAGCGCGGCAGCGGAGG
The DNA here is from genome assembly GCA_963781365.1 of uncultured Actinomycetota bacterium. GTDB lineage: Bacteria > Actinomycetota > Actinomycetes > Actinomycetales > Quadrisphaeraceae > Quadrisphaera. Next base: position 285,149 of record CAWAFR010000012.1, read on the forward strand.
CCAGCGGGGCCGCGACAGCCATCACCACGCCCGTGCCCAGGACCACGGCGGCGGTGCGGGCCCGCTCCAGGTGGCACCGGCCCACGGCCATCCCGACCAGCAGGTACCCCGTCCACTCCAGCACCGGGTAGACCCCCGTCAGCGCCAGCCCGGACAGCAGCTCGAGCGGGTGCAGCAGCGAGGCGGGCGTCGGGACGTCGAAGGTCGGCACCCCGCCCACCAGCGGCCTCAGCAGGTGGCCCGCCACCGGGGAGGCGAGCAGCCACACCCCGCCGAGCACCGCCAGCCAGCGGGCCCGCAGCCCCACGAAGACGGAGGCGACGGCGAACAGCAGCCCGTAGTACGCGAGGATCACGTAGATGTTGCCGGCGACGACGCCGACCAGCAGCCCCACGACGAAGACCACCGCGGCGCGGGCGAGCACCCCGGCGCTCGCGGCCCGCAGCGCCCGGCCGCGCGGGGGTTCGGTGCGTCCCGTGGCCAGCGCCAGCCCCACCCCCGCCAGCACGGCGAAGAGCGCGGAGGCCCTCCCGCTGAAGACGACGTGCGACCAGCTGATCCCGCCGTCGGGAGCGGTCGTGGCGACCAGGTGGGTGCCCATCATCCCGAGCAGGGCCAGCCCGCGGGCGGCGTCGACGCCGAGGAGGCGGTCGGGGCGGCGCACGGCTCCGGGGGCGGGGCCGCCGGAGCGGTGCGTGGAGGTGCTCATCGCCGTCCAGCATCACGGATCACGGTCCCGGGCACCTCCCGCGCGCCACCTAGGCTGGCGCGCGTGGACCTGGACCCCCTGCCCCCGCCCGAGGGCCTGCCCCTCGGCCTCGACGAGCTCGCGGCCCTCCGCTTCGAGGCGGTCCTGTTCGACATGGACGGCACCCTGATCGACTCCGGGGCCGTCGTGGTCCGCTCCTGGCACCGGTGGGCCGCGGAGGAGGGGCTCGACCCGGCGGTGCTCGCCGGGGCGCACGGGATCCCCTCGGCGCAGATCGTCGAGCGGCTCCTGCCGCCGGAGCGCCGCGTCGCGGCGACCGCTCGGATCGACGCGATCGAGGTCTCCGACACCGACGGCATCGTCGTCCTGCCCGGCGCCCGGGAGGCGCTGGCCGCGCTGCCGGTGGGGCGGGTCGCGATCGCGACGTCGTGCTCGCGGCCCCTGGCCGACGTGCGCATCGCGGCGACGGCGCTGCCCGCGCCGTCGGTCGTCGTGACCGCCGACGAGACGTCCCGCGGCAAGCCCGACCCGGCGCCCTACCTGCTGGCGGCGCAGCGCCTGGGCGTCGACCCCGCCCGCTGCCTCGTCGTGGAGGACGCCCCGGCGGGCATCACCGCGGGCCGCGCCGCGGGCTGCGCCGTCCTCGCGATGGCCACCACGAACCGGGTGCCCGACCTGCTGGCGGCGGAGCCGGACGCCGTGGTCGCGCGACCTCGGCGCGGTGCGCTTCGCCCTCGGGGACGACGGCGTGCGCGTGGTGCTGGCGTGAGCGTCGACACCCAGTACGAGGACCTCCTGCGCACGTGATGGCCACCGGTGCCCGCAAGGCCGACCGCACCGGCACCGGCACCCGCAGCGTCTTCGGCGCTCAGCTGCGCTACGACCTGGCGGCGGGCTTCCCGCTCGTCACCACCAAGCGGGTGCACCTGCGCTCGATCGTCGCTGGAGCTGCTGTGGTTCCTGCGGGGCGACGCAACGCCCGGTGGCTGCAGGAGCGGGGCGTGACCATCTGGGACGAGTGGGCGGCCCGGACGGCGACCTGGGCCCCGTCTACGGCGTCCAGTGGCGGTCGTGGCCGACGCCGGGCGGCGGGACGTCGACCAGCTGGCCGGGGTCCTGCAGACCCTGCGCACCGACCCGGACTCGCGGCGGATGCTCGTCTCGGCCTGGAACGTGGCCGAGCTCGGCGCGATGGCGCTGGCGCCGTGCCACGCGCTGTTCCAGTTCTACGTGGCCGACGGACGGCTGTCCTGCCAGCTGTACCAGCGCAGCGCCGACCTGTTCCTCGGTGTGCCGTTCAACATCGCCAGCTACGCGCTGCTCACGCACATGGTGGCAGCCGAGGTGGGCCTGCAGGTCGGTGACTTCGTCTGGACCGGCGGCGACTGCCACGTCTACGACAACCACGTCGACCAGGTCACCGAGCAGCTCTCCCGCACGCCCTTCCCGTTCCCCCAGCTGCACCTGCGGCCCGCGGCGTCGCTGTTCGAGCACGAGCTGGAGGACGTCGAGGTGGTCGGCTACCAGCACCACCCCGCCATCAAGGCGCCGGTGGCGGTGTGAGGGTCGGTGCCGTCTGGGCGCAGGACCGCGGCGGCGTCATCGGCGCCGACGGCACGGTCCCCTGGGACGTGCCGGAGGACGTGGCGCACTTCCAGCGCACCACGAGGGGCCACGGCGTGGTCATGGGCCGAGCCACCTGGGACTCCCTGCCCCCGAGGTGGCGCCCGCTGCCGGGGCGGCGCTGCGTCGTCCTCACCCGCGACCCGCAGTGGTCGGCTTCCGGCGCCGTGACGGCGACTGCGCTGGCTGACGCCGTCGCGCTCGCAGCCGAGCCGGGGGAGGGGGCCGACGGCGAGGTGTGGGTGATCGGCGGTGCGCAGGTGTACGCGCTCGCACTGGAGGCGGCCGACGTGGTCGACGCCGTCGTCGTGACCGATGTCGACCTCGACCTCGACCTCGCCGGTGCCGCCCTCGCGCCCGTCGTCGACCCCGCGGTCTGGGAGCCCGGGCGCAGGGAGCCCGACGACGGCTGGACGACGTCCCGCACCGGCGTCCGCTACCGGATCACCTGGTACCGGCGGCGCTGAGCCGCGCACCGGCAGCTCACCAGGGGATTGCGGCTCACCAGGGGACGGTGCGACCCTCGCGGTCGAGGAGCTGCAGCCCCGGTCGGTGCCGCTGGGCCTCCACGACGTCGACCAGCGGCGGCACCGCCTCGTCGAGGAGCGCGGCGCAGCTGCGCACGAGCTGGTTCAGCGCCGCCTCGCGGGCCCGGTGGACCTCCCACCCCCCGGCCGGTGTTCCTCGCGACGCTGCCCTGTCCCGAGGACATCACCGCGACCGTGCCGTCACGGGCGACCAGGTCGTCGAGGAAGCTCCACGAGGCGCACTGGAGCCAGCGCGTCGGTGACCAGGACGCGGGTGAACTCCTCGGTGCTGATGGTGGCGGCGGTCAGGGCCTGTTCGTGGGTAGTGCCGGCGTTGACGACAAGCAGGTCGAAGGTGCGGCCGTCGGCCGCCAGCTCGCCCAGCTCGTCCTCTCCGCTGGTGCGCACGGTGGCCACGACCCGCGGCGCAGGTGCTCCCCGGCGATCGCCAGGCCCCGGCCCCGGGACGCGCCGATGACGAGGACGTCCGCGTGGGCCGAGCTCAGCGGGTTCGGAACGGTCACGGGTGGATCCTCTGCTCGTCAGGATCCCCCTGCAGCTCGAGGACGGAGCCGGCTCCTGGGGGACGTCGCAGCCCTTGCCCGTGACCATCAGGGTGCCGGGGAGGAGCGGTGGCGGGAGGTGCGTCGAGCCCTCCCGCCACCGCCGGCGTGCCGTACTCCTGTGATCGTCTCGGGTCGTCAGGCGGAGCCGGACTTGCGGCGGAACTCCTGGCGGTTCGTGGCCCCGCCGCGGCCGTGCAGGCTCTTGCCGCCGCCCACGGTGTCGTCCGGGTGCTTGACCCCCTGCTTGCGGTCCAGCGCTTCCCGGAAGCGCCGCTTCTGCTCCTCGGCCGGGGTCAGCGCGGCGTCGGCGGAGCTGTCGGTCGCGGTGGTGGCGGCGGCATCGGCGGTGGGGTCTTCGTGCGGTGCGTCGGGCATGGCGGTCCTCCTCGGGTGCGGCGGCTGGCGGACTGTCCCCATCGTGGCTCGGGCGGTGGCACTGCGTCACCCGGATCGCCGGCGGACGGGGCCGTCAGCGCGTCTCGCTAGGGTGCTCGTCATGCGCATCGGAGTTCTCACCGGGGGCGGCGACTGCCCCGGCCTCAACGCCGTCATCAGGGCCGCGGTCCTCAAGGGCACCGACACCTACGGGTTCGAGTTCGTCGGGTTCCGCGACGGGTGGAAGGGCCCCGTCGAGGGTCTGACCACCCCGCTGGACCGCAGCGTGGTGGAGCACATCCTCCCCGTCGGCGGCACCATCCTCGGCTCCTCCCGCACCAACCCGGTGAAGATGGAGGGCGGCGTCGACCGCATCCGCGCCACGATGGCCGAGCTCGGCGTCGACGCGCTGCTCGCCATCGGCGGCGAGGACACGCTCGGTGTCGCCACGCACCTCAACACGGTCGGCATCAACGTGGTCGGCGCCCCGAAGACGATCGACAACGACCTCTCGGCCACCGACTACACGTTCGGGTTCGACACCGCGGTGCAGATCGCCGTCGACGCGTGCGACCGGCTCGCCACCACCGGCGCCAGCCACCACCGCGCGATGATCGTCGAGGTCATGGGCCGCCACGCGGGCTGGATCGCCCTGCACACCGGCATGGCCGCCTCAGCGCACGTGACGCTGCTGCCGGAGCAGGAGTACGACGCCGACGAGGTCGCCGCCACCATCGCGAAGGTCGCCGAGCGCGGCGAGGCCCCGCTCGTCGTCATCTCCGAGGGCGCCATCGCCGCGGGCGGCGACATGACGCACACCGGCGCCGAGCTCGACGCCTTCGGCCACGTGCAGCTCAAGGGCGCCGGCGAGGCGCTCGAGCGGATCCTCAACGACAAGCTGCCCGACCTGCCCACCCGCGTCACCGTGCTCGGCCACCTGCTGCGCGGCGGCACCCCGACGGCGTACGACCGGATCCTCGGCACCCGCTCGGGCCTGTCGGCGATCACCGCGATCGCCGAGGGCAACTTCGGCACCATGGCCGCGCTCCGCGGCACCGAGGTCGTCCAGGTGGCCCTCGCGGAGGCGACCGGGGAGCTGAAGACGGTCAGCCAGGCCCGCATCGACGAGCTGGCGCACGTCTCCGGCTGACCCGCCCGGCCCGCACCTGACACGCTCGGCTCACGGGCGGCGGGGCCAGTGCCCCGTCGCCCGTAGGCTGGATCACCGTGAGCACCACGACCCCGTCCCTGCGCGCCGCGCTCGACGCGCTCGCTGCCCCGAACGGCGCGGTGGCCCAGCTCCCGGCCGAGCTGCCCGCGGCCCAGCAGCCCGACTGGGACGAGGCCGAGCTGGCCGCCGCCGTCGCCGAGCTGTCGGCGCTGCCGCCGCTCGTCTTCGCCGGCGAGTGCGACCTGCTGACCGAGCGGCTCGCCGCCGCGGCCACCGGCCGGGCCTTCGTCCTGCAGGGCGGTGACTGCGCGGAGACCTTCGCCGACGCCACCGCCGACTCCATCCGCAAGCGGGTGCGCACCCTGCTGCAGATGTCGGTGGTGCTGACGTACGCCGCGAGCACCCCGGTCGTCAAGATCGGGCGGCTGGCCGGGCAGTACGCCAAGCCCCGCTCCAGCGGCACCGAGACCCGCGACGGCGTGACCCTGCCCGCCTACCGCGGCGACGCCGTCAACGACTTCGCCTTCACCGAGCAGGCCCGCCGGCACGACCCGCAGCGCCTCATCAAGGCGTACCACACGTCCTCGGCCACGCTGAACCTCGTGCGCGCCTTCACCACGGGTGGTGAGGCCGACCTGCGCCAGGTCCACACCTGGAACAAGGGCTTCGCCGGCAGCGCCGCGAACGCCCGCTACGAAGCCACCGCCCGTGACATCGACCGGGCGATCTCCTTCATGGAGGCCTGCGGCGCGTACTCCGAGCAGCTGCGGCGGGTGGAGTTCTACGCCAGCCACGAGGCGCTGCTGCTGCCGTACGAGAAGGCGCTGACCCGCACCGACTCGCGGACCGGCCAGCTCTACGACGTCTCCGCCCACTTCCTGTGGATCGGCGAGCGCACCCGGCAGCTGGGCGGTGCGCACGTCGACCTGCTCTCCCGCGTGCGCAACCCGATCGGGGTGAAGCTGGGTCCGACGACGACGAAGGACGAGGTGCTCGGCCTCATCGACAAGCTCGACCCTCAGCGCACCCCGGGCCGGCTGACCTTCGTCACGCGAATGGGCGCCGGCCGCATCCGCGACGCGCTGCCCGCCGTCGTGCAGGCCGTCACCGACTCCGGTGCCCAGGTGGTCTGGACGTGCGACCCGATGCACGGCAACACCATCACGAGCCCCTCGGGCTACAAGACGCGTCGCTTCGACGACGTCATCGACGAGGTCCGCGGCTTCTTCGAGGTGCACCGCTCCCTGGGCACGGTGCCCGGCGGGGTGCACGTCGAGCTCACCGGCGGCGACGTCACCGAGGTGCTGGGCGGCGCTCAGGAGATCGCCGACTCCGACCTGTCGACGGCGTACGAGTCGCTGTGCGACCCGCGGCTGAACCACCGGCAGGCGCTGGAGCTGGCGTTCCTCGTGGCCGAGATGCTGCAGGAGCGCACCGTCTGAGACGGGCCGGTGACCGGTGGCGGGTCACCAGGTCTTGAGGATGACGGTGGAGCCAGGCTCCACCACCGATCCGGCGCCCGGGTCGAGCTCACGGACCGTGTCGCGGGAGAACGGGTTGAAGTCCTGCCGCTGGACCTGCAGGCCGGCGTCGCGCAGCTGCTGCGCGGCGTCGTCGGCGTTCCCGCCCACCAGGTCGGGGACGGTGACCTGCGCGGGCCCGTCGGAGACGACGTAGGAGACCTGGTCTCCCCGCGCCAGGATCCCCGTGGAGGGGTCTGAGGAGATCACCGTGCCGGCGGCGACGGTGTCGCTGTCCGCGTGCGTGACCTTCCCGGCCTTGAGGCCGGAGTCAGACAGGGCCTTGCCGGCGTCTGACTCGGTGCGCCCCGCGAGCACGGGAGCGGGGATCGGCTGCTTGCCCTTGGAGACGGTGAAGTCGACCGCCGAGCGGGCCGACAGCGGCGGCGCGGTGGGGGTCTGCTGGGAGGCGACGCTGCCCTCGGGCACGTCCTCCGACCAGTCCTGCAGCACCGTCCCGACGACGAGCCCCGCGTCGGTGATGGCCTTCTCCGCGTCGGCCTGCGTCTTCCCGACCAGCTCCGGCACCGACCGCAGCTCGCGCCCGCTGGAGACGACCACCGACACCCGGGTGTCCCGGGGCACCCGGGCGCCGGCTGCCGGCGTGGTGGAGACGACGTCGCCCTCCGCCACGCTCTCGCTCGGCGACAGGCTCATCTTGGGGTCCAGCTGCAGCCGGGTCAGCGCGCGGGTCGCGTCGTCGCCGTCCGTGCCCGCGAGGGAGGGGACCGCGACGCGCGCCAGGGGCCCGGCGGTCCAGGCCCACACCGCCGTGCCACCGCCGCCGACGAGCAGCACCACCAGCACCGCGACGAGCGCGACCACGGCGGCGCGGGGACGGCGGCGCCGGCGCGGGGGAGCCGGGGCGGGGGTCTCCTCCTCGTCGACGGCCAGACCGAGGGGGGCACCGGCGCGGGGCGCCGAGGACCGGGGCGACGAAGCGCGGGGCGCGGAGGTGCGGGTCATCGCCCGCGTGCCGGCGCGGGTGGCCGACGGCGACGCAGCCTCGCGGAGCTCGGCGACGGGCAGGACGGCGACGTGCTCGTGCGGGTGCACCCGCGTGCCGTCGCGGGTCACGGGCGCCGTGGAGTGGTCGGCGACGACGACCGCCGCGGCGTCGAGCACGGCGTCGGGCAGCGCGTCGCGCAGGGAGCGGACCTGCTCCAGCATCACGCCGGCGTCGCGCGGGCGGCGGGACGGCTCGCGGTCGGTGGCGCGCGCGACCAGCGCGTCGACACCCGCCGGGACGCCCGCGCGCACGGAGGAGACCACCGGGAGGTCCTGGCTGACGTGGCGGAAGGCGACCTGCGCGGGCCCCCCGCCGGAGAAGGGCGCCCGCCCGGTGAGCAGCTCGAAGAGGACGACGCCGGCGGCGTAGACGTCGGCGCGCTCGTCCGAGGCCCCGTCGAGCACCAGCTCCGGCGCCAGGTAGCCGACGGTGCCGATGAGGGTGCTGGTGGCTCCGCCGGTGACCGTGGTCGCGGCGCGCGCGAGGCCGAAGTCGGCCACGCGCAGGCGCCCGTCGTCGCCGACGAGCACGTTCTCCGGCTTCACGTCGCGGTGCACGAGGCCAGCGGTGTGCGCGGCGGCGAGACCGTCGAGGACCTCCTCGATGAGGTCGAGCGCCTCGCCCAGCGGCAGGGGCGCCGCCTCGGCCACCAGGTCCCTCAGGGTGCGGCCGGGGATGTACTCCATGGCCAGGTAGACGGTGCCGTCACCGGCCCCCTGGTCGTACACCGAGACCACACCGGGGTGGCTGAGGCGGGCCGCGGAGCGGGCCTCGCGGGTGAAGCGGGCCACGAAGGAGGCGTCGGCGGCCAGGTGGGTGTGCATCACCTTCAGCGCGACGGGGCGCTCCAGGCGGGTGTCGGTGGCCAGGTAGACCGTGGCCATCCCGCCGCTGGCGATGCGGTCGTGGACCAGGTAGCGGGCGTCGACGAGGCGCCCGACGAGGGGGTCCTTCACCGCGGTCGCCACGACGTCGAGTCTACGGTCGGCCCCCGCCGGGGGAGGGCGTCTTCAACAACCCTTCAGGCGGTGGCAGGCTCTCCGTCGTGGCTGACGTGCAGGAGGAGCTCGACCGACTCGTCGAGCTGGTGCCCGAGGACGGGTGGACGACGGTGCCCGACATCGTCGAGCGCCTCGGCAGCGACGTGCAGTCGGTGCGCCGGATGCTCGAGGAGCGGCTGCTGCTGGGCGTGCGGCGCGGCACCCCCAAGGTGCTGCGCGTGCCGCTCCTGCTGGTCGAGCCGGCGCCGCTGGAGAGCCTGCCCGGCACCCTGACCGTGCTCTTCGACGCCGGCTTCACCGACGTCGAGGCGCTGCGGTGGCTGTTCACGCCCGACGATGCCCTGGGGTGCTCACCGGCCGCGGCGCTGCGGGCCAACAGGATCGCTCCCGTCCGGCGCCGCGCGCAGGTCCTCGGCTACTGACGCCGGACGGCGCCGGTGACGATCCAGGCGCCGCCGCGCTCGCGGGGCACGAGCGTCGCCAGCCGGGCCACCGTGTACGCGCCCGCGAAGGCCGCCCACAGCCACACCAGGCCGACGCGCCCGGGTGGCGCCCACGCCAGGACCGCCAGCGCCAGCGGCGCGAAGACCGCGGCGGACGCGATGCTCGCCCCCGCCAGGTAGCGCCCGTCCCCGGCGCCGATGAGCACGCCGTCCAGCACGAAGACCCACCCCGCCAGCGGCAGGCACAGGGCCAGGACGACGAGCGCGGCGGCCAGCGACGAGCGCACCGCGGCGTCGGTGCTGAACAGCGCCGCCACCGGCCCGGCCAGCGGCACGAGCACGACGGCCCAGGCAGCGCCGGTGACGACGCCCCAGACCACCATCCGCCGCACCACGGCGCGCACGCCGGCGACGTCGTCCTCGGTGCTCGCGGCGCCCAGGGCCCGCCCGACGAGGGCCTGGGCGGCGATCGCGAGGGCGTCCAGGGCCAGTGCCGTCGTCGTCCACACGACCATCGCCACCTGGTGCGCGGCGACGCCGGCGTCGCCCTGGCGGGCCGCGACGAAGGTCGCCAGCAGCAGCGCCGCGCGCAGCGCGAGGGTGCGCACCAGCAGGGGGACGCCGTCGCGGGCGCTGCGGAGCACCCCCAGGCCGCGGGGGGCGAGGTCGGCGGGGGTTCCGCCCTCGCGCAGGACGCCGCGGACGACGGCGGTGGCCAGCCACACCGCCATCCCGAGCTGCGTGAGGGCGGTGCCGGCCGCCGAGCCGGCGATGCCGAGGCACGCGCCGTAGACCAGCGCCAGGTTCAGGGCGGTGTTGACGACGGCGCCGGTCACGGCCACCACCAGCGGTGTCGTGGTGTCCTGCAGCCCGCGGAGCACCCCGGTGGCGGCGAGCACGACGAGCATCCCGGGCAGGCCGGGCAGGCTCCAGTGCAGGTAGCTGCGCGCGAACGGGCGGGCGGCCTCGGAGGCGCCGAGCACGTCGACGAGCACCCCGCTGAGGGGCCAGGCGACCAGCGCCACGACGACGCCGAGCGCCAGGGCCAGCCACATCCCGTCGACGCCCCCGGACAGCGCGGCGCGCCGGTCACCGGCGCCGAGGCGGCGGGCGACGGTCGCGGTGGTGCCGTAGGCGAGGAAGACGAAGACGGACACCGCGGTGGCCAGCAGGGCCCCCGCGACGCCGAGGCCGGCCAGCGGCAGCACCCCGAGGCGCCCGACGATCGCGGAGTCGGCCAGCAGGAACACCGGCTCGGCCAGCAGCGCCCCGAGGGCGGGGACGGCGAGCCGCAGGACCTCCCGGTCGCGCTCCGTCACCCCACCACCTCCGTGATCATGGGCTTCCCGAGCGGTGACGTGCACGGGAGGTCCATGATCACGGTCGGTCGGGGGGTCAGGGGAGAGCGCGCCAGCGGGCCTGCTCACGGCGGGCCGCCCGGGCGCGCGCCAGCGCGGGCAGCGCCACCCGCAGGCGGCGCGGCAGCGGCACCGAGACGCGCTGGTCGAGCACGCGGTACCCGGCGTCCTCGACGGCGCCGAGGATGCCGCCGTACAGCTCGAACGCGCAGCGGATGGCGTCGCGGCTGGTGGGGTGCAGCAGGTCGATGCCCGGCTCCGCCTCGCGGTACAGCGGCCCGGGTGCGGTCGACCTCGAAGCGCAGCAGCTCGCAGCACCCGCCGGTCCAGGACGCCGGTGCGGCGACCCTCCAGGAGGTCCTCGCGCGTCACGCCGGCCGCCGCGAGGTCCTCCTGGGGCAGGTAGACGCGGCCGCGGTCGAGGTCCTCACCGACGTCGCGGATGAAGTTGCTCACCTGGAACGCCTCGCCGAGCAGCTCCGCGCGGTGGGCCGCCTCGGCCTCCACCCCCGGCAGCGGCTGCAGCACCGGGAGCATCTGCAGGCCGATGACGTGGCGGAGCCGTACATGTACTGCTGCAGGTCGCCGTAGGTCGCGTACTCGGTGCATGGTGATGTCCGGCCGCATCGAGTCGAGGAACGCGTCGACTGTGCTCGCGGGATGTCCCAGCGCCGCACCGTGTGCGAGCATCGCGCGGCCCGACGGGTCGTCGGGCTGCGCCCGCCCGTCCAGCGACGCGAGGAAGGCGTCGGACCAGCCGACCAGGCGCGTCCGGGTCGGGGTCGGTGAGGGAGTCGACGAACTCGTCGGCGTAGCGGGCGAACCCGTACAGCGCCCACACCCAGGGCCGCTTGGCCGGGGGCAGCAGCGCGGTGGCGAGGAAGTAGGTCTTCCCGTGCTCGGCGTGCAGGCGGCGGCACGTCCAGCAGGTCGGCGCGCAGCTGCCGGCGTCGTGATGCCGGCGGCGTCGAGGCTGGCGCTGCCCGCCGGCCGACCCGCCCTCGCCAGCGCCGGGGCGCTCACCGCCACGCCCGGGAGCGGTAGGTCGGGTCCCGCCCGGTGATGCGCTCGGCGGCCAGGCGGCCCGAGATCAGCACCATCGGCACACCGACGCCGGGCTGCGTGCCCGAGCCGGTGAACACGACGTTCTCGCCCCACAGGTTGCCGGGGCGGAACGGGCCGGTCTGGCCGAAGGTGTGCGAGGCCGCGAACGGGGCGCCGTCCTCCATGCCGCGGCGCTGCCAGTCCAGCGGCGTGGTGACGTCCTCGACCTCGATGCCGTCGCCGAAGCCCGGGTAGCCGCGGCGCTCCAGCGTGGCGATCACGTGCTCGCGGTAGCGCGGGGCGAGCTCGTTCCAGTCCAGCCCGTGTGGCCCCGCCGACAGGTTCGGCGTCGGGAACAGCACGTAGTAGATCTGGCGCCCGGGCGGCGCCAGCGGCGGGTCGCGAGCGGTGGGCGTGGAGAGCAGCACGCTGGGGTCGCTCATCAGGCGGCCGCCGGTGAGCTCGGCGAAGACCTCGCGCCACGCGCGCCCGAAAGGATCGTGTGGTGCGCGGTGTCCGGGTAGTTCGCCGTGCGAGCCCGGCGAGCAGCAGGTAGCAGGACGGGGAGTACATCAGCCGCCGCAGCCGGCGGGGCTTCACGCCCAGCAGGTCGCGGTAGGCCACCGGCAGGTCGGGGTTGAGCACGACGGCGTCGCACGGCAACCCGCTCGCCGTCGGCGGTGATGACGGCGGTGGCCCGCCCGCCGGAGTGCTCCACGCTCGTCACGTCGGTGCTGTAGCGGAACTCGACCCCGTGCTCCGCGGCCGCCGCCGCCATCGCCGAGGGCACCGCGCTGATCGCCGCCGCGGGCGGAGAACACGCCGGCGACGGAGTCCATGTAGGCGATCACCGCGTAGATGGCCAGCGCGTCGTACGGGGAGAGCCCCGCGTACAGCGACTGGAAGGAGAAGACGCGCTGCAGTCGCTCGTCCTTGAGGTACTGCGCGACCATCGGGCGCCAGCCTGGGGAACCCCTGCGGCGCAGCAGCGTCAGCAGGTCGGGGCGCAGCAGGTCGAGCGGGGTGTCGATGTTCCGGTCGATGAAGGTCCGCATCTCCGCCCGGTAGAGCTCGGAGACGAAGTCCACGTAGCGGCGGTAGCCCGCCGCCTCGTCGGCGCCGCAGACGCGGCGGACCTCCTCGCTGCCATGAGCCTCGGGGTCGGCGTGCACGTCGAGGGTGGAGCCGTCGGCGTAGCGCGCCCGGTACAGCGGGGAGACCGGCTCCAGGGTCAGCCAGTCGGTCCATCTCCTCGCCGAGGGCGTCGAAGCAGTCGGCGATGAGGTCGGGCATCGTCAGCACCGTCGGGCCGGGGTCGAAGCGGTAGTCGCCAGCGCCGTCGGGGGCGGGGCGGTGAGCGGCCGGCCCGCCCGCCGGGGTGCGGCCTCGCGCTCCAGCACGGTGACCCTGCCGCCCGGCGCCGGCCAGGCGCATGGCCGCGGACAGGCCGGCGAGCCCGGCGCCGACGACGACGACGTGGTCGGTCGGCCCGACCACCCTGCGCTGCCGGCCGGGGACCAGCGCGTCGACGGCGCGGCGGGCGCCACGCGCGGGCCGGTGCTCAGCAGGGACGTCACAGCGTGCTCACAGGGGGTTCCTCGCAGGTGGTCGGGCGCCCTCACGCGGCCCGGGCGGTGGCGGCGTCGACGAGGGCGTCGAGCGCGGCGCGGGCTGGCTCGGTCACGGGAGCGGCGGCGAGGGCCTCGCGGCTGCGGCGCACGCCGTCCTCGATCATCTCTTCGACGCGGGCCAGGGCACCCGTCGCGACGACCACCTCGCGCAGCGCGTCGACGCCGTCGGCGTCGAGCTGCGGGTCTCCCAGGAGGCGGCGCACGAGGCCCGCCTGCGCGCGGGTCGGCGGTCTGCAGGGCGCACGCGACCAGCACGGTGCGCTTGCCCTCGCGCAGGTCGTCACCGGCGGGCTTGCCGGTCTGGGCGGGGTCGCCGAAGACGCCGAGGACGTCGTCGCGCAGCTGGAACGCCTCGCCCAGCGGCGAGCCCGAAGGCGGAGTACGCCGCGTGAGCGCCCGGGGCGCCACCGCCAGCGGCCGCGCCGACGAGCAGCGGGTGCTCGACGGAGTACTTGGCGCTCTTGAAGCAGATGACGCGGCGGGCCCGCTCGAGCAGCGCGTCAGCGTCCACTCGCTCGGAGCGCCCCGTGCGCGGCCACGCGCAGGTCCTCGGGCCAGGAGCCGATGCCGGCACCCACCAGCGCCGAGGCACCCAGGTGCCGCAGCGGCGCGGCCTGCGCGAGCATGTCGAGGTACTGCCCGCCCATCAGCTGCGGTGCGCATGGTGTCGAAGACCCGCTGCGCGTCGCGCACCCGGCGCTGCCGGGAGGACGGCGCTGCGCAGCACCTCGTCGGACCAGGCCAGGCAGAGGTCACCGGCCAGGATCGCGCCGGCGGCACCCGAACCTGTCGGCGTCCCCGTCCCAGCCGCTGCGCGCGTGGAGCCGGCCGAAGAAGCGGTGCGTCGCCGGCATGCCGCGGCGGGTGTCGGAGGCGTCCATCACGTCGTCGTGGATGAGCGCCGCGGCCTGGAAGAGCTCCAGGGCGGTGGCGACCCGGACCACGGCGTCGCCCGTCGGCGCCGTCGGGATCCTCGTCGGCGGCGCCCCGCCAGCCCCACCAGCAGAACGCGGGCCGCAGACGCTTGCCACCGGCGACGAGGCGGGCCACGGCCTCGACGAGAACCCCGCAGTCCGCCCCGACATCGGCGAGGACGGCCGCCTGGGCTGCGAGGACCGCGTCCAGCTCGGCCTGGACGCGCGACCGGAGGCGGTCGGCGTCCAGGACCGCTGTGGAGTGCACCCGAGGAGCCTATGCGCGGATCGCGGTGCCGCCCGTCGCAGCCGGGCGTCCTAACCTGCCGGGGGTGAGCCGTGCCACAGACATGACCAGCCAGGAGCACGCCCGGCGGTGGTCGGCGGCCCACGGGGGTGTCCACGCCTCCCCGCTGGTGCGGCGCTGGCTCGACGGTGTCCGCGGCGCGGCCTCGCCGTTGGCCGCGGCCGGAGTCAGCCCCTCCGCGGTCACCGCCGTCGGCCTGGCGGTCTCCCTGGCGTCCCTGGCGCCCGCCCTCGCCGGAGGCCGCTGGGCGCTGCTGGCAGCGGCGCTGCTGGCGGCCGGTGCGCTGGCGGACGCCCTCGACGGCGCCGTCGCCGTCCTCGCTGACCGCGCCACCCGCACCGGAGCGGTGCTCGACGCCGTCTGCGACCGGGTGGCCGACGCGGTGGCGCTGGCCGTGCTGTGGCTGCTCGGCGCCCCGGCGTGGCTGGTCCTGGCGGCCGCCGGGGCCGGGCAGCTCCAGGAGTACGCCCGCGCCCGCGCCCAGGCCGAGGGGATGGCCGGTCCGGGCGCGGTGACCGTCTCCGAGCGCCCCACGCGAGTGGCGGTCGCCGCGATGTTCGCCCTCGGCGTCGGCTGCTACCCGGCGGCGGGTGGGACCTGGGCCGCAGCGGGCGCCGCGGTGGCCGCGGTGCTGGCGCTCGTGGGACTGGCCGTCACCGCGTTCGCGGTGGGGAGGGCGCTGCGGCCCCTGACCTGACTCCCCGGGTGGGCTCGCCGGTGCCCGCCAGCAGCGCCGAGGCCACGAGCTCGGGGATGAGGTCTGCGGTCACCGGCGGCGAGAAGTGGTAGCCCTGCCCGGTGACGCACCCCTGGGTCGCGAGGGCGGCGCGCTGGTGCTCGTGCTCGATGCCCTCCGCGACCGTGGACAGCTGCAGGTGCCCCGCGAGGCCGAGGATGGTGTCGACCAGGGACGTGTCACCCGCGGTCGTCATCCGGTCGACGAAGCTCTTGTCGATCTTGAGGATGTCGATCGGGCAGCCGGTGCAGGTAGCTCAGCGAGGAGTACCCGGTGCCGAAGTCGTCGATCGCCAGGCGGATGCCGAGCGTCCCGCAGCGCGTGGAGGGTCGCCAGCACCTCGTCGCCCTTGTCGATGAGCACGCTCTCGGTCATCTCCAGGACCAGCGCCCCGGCGGGCAGCCCGGTCTCGGTGAGCACCCCGCTGACGGCGTCGGCCAGGCCGGCGGTGCGCACCTGGTGGCCGGAGATGTTGACGCTGACGCGCAGATCCTCGGCGCCGGGGACGTCGCGCGCGCCAGGCGGCGGCCTGCTGGCACGCCTCGCGCAGCACGTGCATCCCGATCGCCCCGATCAGCCCGGTCGCCTCCGCCACGGGGATGAACGCCGACGGGCCGACGACACCGTGCTCGGGGTGGTGCCAGCGCACGAGGGCCTCGACGCCGGAGACCCGGCCGGTGGCCATGTCGACGAGCGGCTGGTAGACGACCGCGAGCTGGTCCTCGGCCAGGGCCCGACGCAGGTCGGACTCCAGGCGCACCTTCTCCACCAGCCGCTCGTGCATGTCGGGGTCGTAGACGGCGTAGCCGCCCGCACCGGCGGCCTTGGCCTGGTACATGGCCAGGTCGGCGCTGCGCAGCAGCTGCTCGGCGTCGCGTCCGGTGGCCTCGAAGCTGGCCAGGCCCACGCTCGCGGCCACGTGGACCTCGCTCCCGCGCACGACGAAGGGCCGGCGCACGGCGTCGCAGAGGCGCTGGGCGAGCTCGACGGCGACGGCTTCGGCGGTGCCGTCACCCCGTCGCCGAACCGTCGTCGAGGTGGGCGCTCTCCAGGAGCACCGCGAACTCGTCGCCGCCGAGCCGCGCGACGGTGTCGCCCTCGCGCACCGCCTCCCGCACCCGGTCGGCGACCTGCGCGAGCAGCTCGTCACCCGCGCTGTGGCCGAGGGTGTCGTTGACGGACTTGAACCCGTCGAGGTCGAAGTAGCAACCACCACCGGCGAGTCCGACGCGCCGCGGCGCAGCAGGGCCTGCGAGAGCCGGTCCTTGAACAGGGCGCGGTTGGGCAGCCCGGTGAGCGGCGTCGGTGAAGGCCTGGTGGGTGAGCTCCTCCTCCAGCCGGATCCGGTCGGTGACGTCGCTCGCGTTGAGCACCAGGCCGGCGACGTCGGGGTCGGCCAGCAGGTTGGTGACCGTCACGTCCAGCACCGGGCGGCGCCCCGAGGAGTGCCTCCAGGTGCTGCGCAGATGATGGCTGCGCGGCCCGTCGTCGGCCAGGACGGCCAGCGCCTCCAGCAGCGCGCTGAGCGCCCTGGTCGTCCAGGAGCTCCGCCAGCGGCCGTCCCACGACGTCGTGGGCGAAGCGGCCGAGCACGCGCTCGCTGGAGGGGCTCTGGTAGGTCACCACGCCGTGCGCGTCGACCACCGTGACCAGGTCGGAGCTGTGCGCCAGCAGGGAGGCGAAGCGCTGCGCGGCTGGCGGCGAGCTCGCGCGTGCGCTGCTGCGACGCGCCCCTCGAGGCCGCTGGTCAGCCCGTGGACCTCCAGCAGCGTCAGCACCTGGCGCGCGACGAGCATCACGAGCAGGACCGTGCGCAGCCAGTAGGCGATGAGGTCGTTGGCGTGGCCGTGCAGGAGGACCTCGGCGGTGGAGGTGCCCAGGGCGAGGACCACCGCAGCGAAGGGCAGGCCGTTGCTGAGGACCCGGTGGTTCTCGACCGGGGTGCGCCCTGCAGACGGCGGTTCGAGCCGCGCTGCGAGCAGGAGCAGGGCGAAGCCGGTGAACCACCCGGAGTCGGTGGGGCTCCCGGAGCTGTACAGGCCGGTGTTCGTGAGGTACACGAAGCAGCTGTCCGAGACGGCGAAGGCGAGCAGCCCGACGCCGACCACACCCAGCGGCACCGGGAGCCGGGACCGCAGCTGGCGGGCGCGGGTCAGGGCGTGCACGACCGCGGTGATCACGACGACGTCCGCCACCGGGTAGGCCAGGGAGACGACCGTCAGCAGCGGGCGGTCACCGTGGACGGCGATCGCGCGCAGCAGCAGCAGCCAGCTCACGATGAGCAGGGAGACGGCCACCAGGAGCCCGTCGACGAGGTCCCTCAGGCCTCCGGCGCGGCTGCGGGAGCGCAGCACCACCGCTCCCAGGCCGGCGGCCGCCAGCACCGGGAAGCCGAGGTAGCCCACGTCGGCCGCCGAGGGGACGGGGACGTCGATGCCGAGCACCGACTCGTACCAGGTCCACACCGCCTGCCCTGCGCCCCAGGACAGGGAACCGAGGCCGAGCAGCCACCAGAAGCGGCGCGACACCCCCTCCTGGCGGCGGGCGCGCACCACCCCCGCGGCACCGGCGGCGACGGAGATCACCACCAGCGCGACGTTGGAGAAGTGCATGGCCGCGGGTGTGCCGGAGGTCAGGACCAGACCGGTGACCCAGGCAGCGAGCGCGGCCGCGACCGGCACCACGGCGGTGCGGCGGCGGTCGGAGGGCCGGCCGGGGTGCGGATCAGTCATGGGGGAGACATCGGGGTGTCGAGACCGGTCCTGAGCGGGTGGCCCTCAGACTCGCCCGCCTGGACCAACCGCCGTCGTCGCACGCTCAAGGCCGGCCCGGCCCGCGCCGACCTCCGTCAGGACGTGAGCACCGCGTGGTGCTCGCAGCGGACGACCCGGAGGCCACCGATGAACGCACGAGCGACGGAGATCGACGCTGCCCAGGCCCTGGGTGGGTCGACGCTCGCGCTGCCGGGACGCTGGCCCGCGGAGCTGGCGCCCCCGGTGCTCGCCGACGCCGGGTGGCGGACGCCGTTCCTGCTCGGAAGCACCGACGTCGTCCTGCAGAAGCTGCGGCGCTTCACCGCGGCGCTGCCGGGCGTCAGCCCCTTCTACGCGGTCAAGTGCAACCCCGACCCGGTGGTCGTGGCGGCGCTGGCCGCTGCGGGCTCGGGCTTCGAGGTCGCCTCCCTCGGTGAGCTGGAGCTGCTGGTCGGCCTCGGCGTCGATCCCGCCGACGTGCTCTACAGCAACACCGTCAAGCCGGCCGACCACGTCGCAGGTGCCGCCCGCCTGGGGCTGTGGCGCTTCGCGGTCGACTCGCTGGGGGAGGTCGCCAAGATGGCCCGCGAGGCACCGGGGTCGGCGGTGTACGTGCGCGTCTCCGTCGGTGACGAGGACAGCGCGTTCCCCCTGTCCCGCAAGTTCGGCACCGACGGGGAGAAGGCCGTGGCGCTGCTGCTGGAGGCCCGCGGCCGCGGGCTCCAGCCGTACGGCATCACCTTCCACGTGGGCTCGCAGTGCCTGGCGCCTCGCTCGTGGTCCAAGGCGCTGCGACGGGTCGCCCTGCTGATGGCAGAGCTGGAGGACCTGGGCGTGCGACTGGAGATGGTCGACCTCGGCGGCGGGTTCCCGGCCTGGTACGGAAGCCCCGTGCCGGCCGTCGAGGAGGTCGGTGTCGCGGTGCGACAGGGGTTGGACGGCCTCCCCTACACCCCCCAGCTGGTGGCCGCCGAGCCCGGACGCCACCTCGTCGCGGAGAGCGCCGTCATGGTCGCCAGCGTGCTGGGCCGCGAGCGCCGCGGCGGCCAGGAGTGGCTGCACACCGACGTCGGCGCCTACCACGGGCTCATCGAGACCCAGCAGAGCGCGACCGGCTGGTCGTACCCGCTGTGGACCTCACGTTCCGACCACGGGACCGCTCCCTCGGTGCCGTTCGTGGTGACCGGCCCCACCTGCGACTCCTCCGACACCTTCCAGGACCGCGCGGTCCTGCCAGCGACCATGGCCGAGGGTGACCGGCTCTACATCGCGTCTGCGGGCGCCTACACCCTGAGCTACGCCTCGTCCTTCAACGGGTTCCCGCCGCCGGTGGCCAGGTACGCCGCCCCGTCGGGGTCCCCGCGCCACCCCGCACTGCCCCGCCAGGTGGGAGTCGTCAGCTGAGCACCACCGGGGGGCGCGCGAACCGGGTCCTGGCCGCGGGGCTGGTCGGACTCCCTGTTCCTGTCCCTGGGGTGGACCCTGCTGCTGCTGCGCGTGCAGGACGACCACGGCCTGGCCGCGGCGGGGGTGCTGACCGCCGCCGGGCTGGTGGGGGTGGCGCTGTCGGCACCGGCCACGAGCTGGCTGTCCCACAGGCTGCCCGGGCGTGGGCTGCTGGCGGTGAGCGCGGTGGGCGAGGCCGCGCTGCGCGCGGTGGTGGCCGTCCTGGTGCTGCTGGGAGGCAGCGGGGTGCCCGTGCCGCTGCTCGCCGCCGCGGTCGCCGCGATGAACGTCCTCACCTGGACCGGGTACGCCGGGATGCGCGCCGAGGTCGCCGCCGTGACCACGGGCTCGACCGGCCTGGCCTGGTACGCCGCCGGGGTCGGCGCCGTGGAGGCCGCCGGGGTCGCCGCCGCCGCGGTGCTTCCGCTGGTGCCGCTGCCGGCGCACGTCCTGGGGCTGCTGGTGCCCGCCGCCGCGGTCGCCTACGTGCTGGCCCTCCTGCCGCAGCTGCTCGTCGCGTTCGGCTCCCGCGTGCCTCGCGCCCTGCCGCCACCGCCCCGCGAGGCGGGCTGGGGCCGCCCGCGCCGCCGAGGTCCCCGCCTGCCGGTGGTGGCCGTCGCGGGCGCAGCGGTGATGCTGCTCGCCTCCGGGCCGGTGCTGCTCGCGGTGCCGCTCGCCCAGGACCTCCACGGGCGCGCCAGCGTGGCACTGACGGGTCTCGCGCTGACCGCCGGTTCGCTGGCGGGTCCGGCTCTCGCCGGCCTGCTGGAGCGCCGCTGGGGCAACCAGCCGCGGGTCTGGGTGCTCTGCGGTGTGGGCATGGTCTCCGGCTGGGTCGTGGCGCCGTGGTCGACCGCGGCGCTGTGCGCCGCGGCAGTCCTGGCCGGGGCGTCCGCCGCTGCGGCGGAGGGGCTCTTCGACGACGCCGCGAGGCTCTGCGGCGGGTCCCGCGTGGCCCGAGCGCTGGCAGGGGCGACAGCGGCGCGCGCGCTCGGGTCCGCCGCAGCGACGGCCGCGCTGCCCCTGCTGCTCGCCGCCGCCGGCTCCCGCCCCGACGGGACCGGCATCGCTGCAGGCCCCGGTCCCGGTACCGGGTTGGTGCTGGTGGCGGGGTCGGTGGCGGTCGTGCTCTGCGTGACGGCCGTCGTACTCACACCGCGAGGGCTGGTGATCGGACGCCACGCCGTCGCGGGTCAGGAGTCGTCTTGGAACCGCGGTCGGAGCGGGGGTCGGACCCCTGGTCGGCACGCGCGTCGCACGGTTCGGGGCGACCGCCTGGCGGTCTGAGGGGTCCACCGCCGCGACCGCGGCTCCCTGCGGGCTGCACCAGGCCGGTGGGAACGGTCAGGCAGGTCCCACCGGCCCGCGCGTGATAGCGGCCGACACGAGCGCGAGCGGGTCGGCGGGAGGCGCGGTGAGCACGTTCGTCTCGTGCCTCGAGACGCCGGTACCGTTACGTGAGACGCCGATGCATGCTGGCGCGGTGACCACCTACACGCACGGCCACGCCGAGCCGGTCCTGGCGTCCCACCGCTGGCGCACCGCGGAGAACTCCTGCGGGTACCTGCTGCCGCACCTGCGCACGGGGCTCGACGTCCTCGACGTCGGCTGCGGACCCGGCACGATCACGGTCGACCTCGCGGAGCGCGTCGCTCCGGGGCGGGTCGTGGGCCTCGACGCCGTCGCCGCGCCGCTGGCCGAGGCCGCCGGGCACGCCGAGCGCCGCGGCGCCGCGGTGGAGTGGCTGGTCGGCGACGTCGCGGCGCTTCCGTTCGATGACGCGAGCTTCGACGTCGTCCACGCCCACCAGGTGCTGCAGCACCTGTCCCACCCCGTGGCCGCGCTGCGCGAGATGGCCCGCGTGACCCGCCCCGGCGGTCTGGTCGCGGTCAGGGACGTCGACTACGCCGCCACCACCTGGTACCCGCTGGACGCCGGGCTCGAGGCCTGGCTGGCCCTGTACTCCGCGGTGGCGCGCGGCAACGACGCCGAGCCCGACGCCGGGCGCCGGTTGCTGGCCTGGGCGCACGCTGCGGACCTCCACGGGAGCGCCGTCACGGCCAGCGCGTCGGCGTGGTGCTACGCCTCACCCGAGGAGCGCGCCTGGTGGGGGACCTCCTGGGCGGGGCGCGCGACGTCGTCGGCGTTCGCGGAGCAGGCGGTGGCCCAGGGGCGCGCCAGCCGGGAGGACCTGGAGGACGTGGCCGCGGCCTGGCAGCGCTGGGCGGGTGCCGACGACGGCTGGATCGCCCTCCTGCACGGGGAGCTGCTGGTGCGCCTGGCCGGTTGAGGGGCGGATCAGGCGGGGCCGACGAGCCCGCTCGTGATGGCCGCCGAGGCCAGCACGAGCGGGATGCCGCCGCCGGGGTGGCTGGACCCGCCGACCAGCAGCAGGCCCGGAACCGCCGAGCGGTTGGCGGGGCGCAGGAACGCCGCCCGCGCCCCGTTGCTGGACGAGCCGTAGATGGAGCCGCCGACGCTGCCGGTGGCCGCCTCGAGGTCGGCGGGGGTGCGGACCTCGCGCCGCAGCACGCGGCCCCGCACGTCGAGGCCGCGGCGGGCCATGACGTCGAGCACGTGGTCGGCGTAGGCCCCCGCCAGGCCCGGGGCGCGCCAGTCGACGCCGGCCCGCGGGTCGTCCGGCGTGTGGCGCGGGGCGTTGACCAGCACGAACCACGCCTCGGAGTCGTCGTCGGGCCGCAGCGACGGGTCGTCGGGGGCGCTGACGTAGACCGTCGGGTCGGGCACCGGGCTGGGCCGTCCACGCCGTCGCCGGACACCGAAGACCGCGTCGAACTCGTCGTCGTACGCCTGCGGCAGGTCGGGGAAGAGCACGGTGTGGTGCGCCAGGCCGGGCGTGCGGCCCCGCAGCGCCAGCAGCAGCACGAACCCGGACAGCGACGGGGTCGCCGCCTCCAGCGCAGCCCGGGCGGCGCGGGTGGCGCGCAGCGGTCGCAGGAGGGACCCGTAGAGCTCGGCGGCGTCGGCGTTCACGACGACGACGTCGGCCGCCAGCCGCTGCCCGTCAGCGAGCCGGACCCCGGCCGCCCGGCCGCCCTCGACGAGCACCTCCACCACCCGCGCGTCGGTGAGCAGCCGCGCGCCGCGCTCGCGGGCGCGGGCGGCGACGGCGTCGACCACCCGCCGCAGACCCTCCCGGCACGTACCAGGAGCCGCCGGAGAGCTCCAGGTGCAGCACCGCCGCGAGCGCCGCGGGCGCGCGGCGGGGGTCGGAGCCGGTGTAGGTGGCCATGCGGTCGAGCAGGGCGACGTGGCGGTCGTCGTCGAGGTGGGCCCGCCCCAGAGCCCGCAGCGAGGTGTGCGGGGCGATGGTCGCGACGTCGCGCAGGCCGCCGCGCCGCAGCGCCAGGGACGCCAGGGTGCGCGCGCCGTGCAGCGGACGGGTGAGGAAGGGGCCCTCGGTGGCGTCCCAGACCCGCTCCGCGCGGCCGAGCAGGCGCTGCCAGCCGGGCCCGAGGTCGTCGGTGAGGCGCAGGCGGGTGCCGTCGGTGAACCGGTGGTCGGTGGGGGCGACGGGACGCAGGTCGAGGACGGTCTCCAGCGGGGCGCCGGTGGCGGCGAACAGGTCGTGCAGCTGCTGCGGCCACGTCAGCAGGCTGGGGCCGGTGTCGAAGGAGAACCCGTCGAAGGAGGCCCAGCCGAGCTTGCCCCCGACCGCTCCGGACTGCTCGCAGACGACGACGTCGTGCCCGGCGGCGGCCAGGCGCGCGGCGGCGGCGAGCCCGCCCAGGCCCGCACCCACGACGACGACCCGGGCCACGTCGCCACGGTAGGCCGCCGGTGCCGTCCGTGCCCGAGGGCTCCCGCCGGGGCTCAGGGGAGCGCGCGGCCCTTCCACGCCAGGCCGCCGCGCTGCCGCAGCCACCAGGACCGCCCGACGAGCCAGCCGAGGACCGCGACCGACGCCGGGTGCGCGAGCGCGTCGGGCCACGCCCGGCCACCGGTGCGCCGCGCCGCCACCACCCGCGAGGCGACGGCGGCCGCCCACCCCACCGCGCCCGCCCGGGAGCCGAGCAGCGCCGCCGCGGGCGGGACGACGAACACCGCACCCAGCGCCGCCACCAGCCCGGCGGCAGCGGCGGGGGAGCCGGTGGCCGACCACAGCGACTTCGCGTACCCGTCCCGCAGCGCCGGCCAGCCGTCGTACATCCGGCAGGTGGCCAGCGAGGTCCCGTCGGCCACGCCGCCCCGGCCGCCGGCGGCCTTGACCGCGCGGACCAGGGCGACGTCGTCGAGCACCTCGGCCCGCACCGCGGCGAAGCCGCCGGCCCGGGCCAGCGCCGCGGCGTCGAGCGCCGTGAGCTGGCCGTTGGCGGCAGACAGCGACGGGCGCGGGGAGCGCTCGGCGAGCCGCAGCGGCAGCGTCGCGAGCCAGCTCCACTGCAGCAGCGGCTGCACGAGGCGCTCGGCGGGGGTGACCGCGAGCTGGCGCGGGTAGGGGCTGACGAGGTCGAGGTGGTGGCGGCGCAGCAGGTCGACGCTCCCGGCCAGGGCGTGGGGGGCGAGCCGCACGTCGGCGTCCAGGCAGACCAGCGCGGTGCCGGTGGCCGCGGCGGCGAGCTGGGAGAGGGCGTGCGGCTTGCCGAGCCACCCCGGCGGCAGCGGGGCCCCGGCCAGCACCCTCACCCGGGGGTCACCGGCCGCCGCGCGCCGGGCCGCCTCGGCCGTCCCGTCGCGGGACCCGTCGTCGAGGACGAGCACCTCCAGGTCGGGCACGGCGGTGCTGGACAGCAGCGCCGCGAGG
This sequence comes from uncultured Actinomycetota bacterium, assembly GCA_963781365.1. Lineage (GTDB taxonomy): Bacteria > Actinomycetota > Actinomycetes > Actinomycetales > Quadrisphaeraceae > Quadrisphaera. Next base: position 309,047 of record CAWAFR010000012.1, read on the forward strand.
CAGCCGCCGACCTGGTGGGCCTCGTCGCGGACCGGCAGCAGCGCGCTGACGCGCTCGGCGGACGGCGGCGGCACGGCGAGGGGCCGGCGCAGCAGGGCCGCGTTGACGGCGGTGTGGATGGCCAGGAGCGACCGACGCGGCGCTGCCGGCACGCACGAGCCAGCGCGCGGCGGTCGTCGCAGCCCCCGTCCCCGGGGCGGTCATCCGGCCGCGCCGGCCGCACCACCCGCGCGCCGCTCCCGCCTCCCGCGCACCAGGTGCGCCAGCGCGGGCCCGGCGACCAGGCCCATCACCACCAGCACCCACAGCCCGACCCAGGGCCTGCCGAAGAACGCGACGTTCGCCACCGCCGACCCCAGCCACGTCCAGGCCAGCAGCAGCGCGGGGCCCCCGGCGCCGAGGGCGGCGTCGGCCGGGGCGCCGGAGCGGGCGCGGCGCGGCACGGCGGCGTGCAGCAGGGCCTGGATCACCAGGGCGACCAGGAGCCACCCCGCGTAGTTCGACAGCGGGATGCCCGGCACCCCCGGCAGCGACGGCGCCGGGTGCGCCCAGCTCCAGTGGCCGGCGGCGACCATCTGCGGGTCCAGGGAGAGGTCCCACGCCGCCAGGGCCCAGGCGGCCAGCGGCACCGCGGCCCGTGCGGGCGTCGCGGGGAGGCGACGGCGCAGCGCCGCGACGGCGCAGCGCCCCGCCAGCAGCGTCGGCCAGGCCATCATCATCCAGGCGGCGGGGACGACGACCGGCACGCCGAGCACCTGCGGCCCGAGGGTGCCCGCGTAGGCGTACTCCCCGAACGGCGCCCCGGTGCGCACCCCCACGGCCTCGGCGACCAGCCCGACCGCCCCGGCCCCCAGGACCAGCGCGAGCGCTGCGCGCGCCCCGTGCGTCGCGGTCGCGCTGACCAGCGAGGAGGCGGCGAACAGGAGCACCGAGGCCACGGTGGTCACCACGAGGGCGGTGCCGGACAGCAGCGGGTAGGCGATCTGCACGAGGACGGCGACGGCGGCGAGGGCCAGGGCCGCGCGTCGTCCCGCCGCTGCCGCCGGCCGGCGCTCGGCGGTGGGCGCCGCGGCGGCGGACGCGGTCACGGCGCGACCCCGCGGTAGGTGCCGCGGGCGTCGAGGACGCTGAAGCGGGCGAACAGCTCCTCCGCGTACCAGCGCTCGGCAGCGGTGCGGGCGACGACGTCCTGGTGGGCGGCCCGGCCGTGGGCGAAGGCGCGCAGGGCGGCGTCGTCGTCCCAGAGGCTGAGGGTGCCCTGCAGCCCGACGGGGGCCTCCCCGATCCCGACCGCCAGGCGCAGCCCGGCGACCTGCTGCAGGTCCTGGGAGACCGGGGGGACGGCGGCGCGGAACGAGCGGCCCCTGCCGAACCGGATGCGGGCGCGCGTGATGCTGGCGACCGGCCCGCCCGTGCGGCGGGGGACGGGGTCTCCGAACGGGGCCCGGCGCGACCAGAGGCCGCGGCTCGACACGGGCGCCAGCTCCAGGCGCAGCCGCTCCTCGGCCAGGCGGCCCCAGGCGCGGACGGTGGGCGAGCGCTCGAACGCGGCGGCCTGATCAGCGTCGTCCCAGGTGGCGAGCAGCGCCCAGTGGCGGGGGTCGGCGTCCCGCGCCGTGAAGGTGCGGCCGTCACCGGTGCCCAGGAGCTTCCAGAACCGCGAGGGGGCGGCCCGCAGGTGACGGCGGTCGAGGGCCATCCGCGCCGCGGCCAGCGGGACGGCGCGGGCGCTGACGCCCCACAGGTGGAGCGTCACCACGGCGGGCTGCCGGGGTGGTGACGGGGGCCCGGGGACGGGGGCTGGCGCGGGACGCGCGGTCTCCTGGGCCACGCGGGCACGGTAGCCGCCGTCGACGACACCGGACGGACCCCGACCCTTCCGCTGCGCGTCACCGCAGGTGGGAGCGGGATGTCGGTGGTCGGGGGCACTGTCGTTCCTGTGGACGACGGGTTGACGCGGGGTGCGAGGCGCGCTTCACTACTGGTGTCGAACGCGTGTTCGACTGCGGTGGGTGCGGTCGCCGAGGAGGGGAAGCCCCGGGGCCGCGCCACCGGTGTCCCAGGAGGAGGAGACGTGGGCCGGGCGTACGAGGACAGCGTCTACGTGAGGGTCGCAGCGGCTCGGGGGGGCGAGGGCGGCTCCGCGGTCGAGCCCGAGGCGTTCGTGTGGCGGGAGCGGCTGTACGTGGTGCGCGAGGTGCTGGGCTCCTGGTGCTCGCCGGTGCCCTGGTGGCAGGGGCGGGCGGCGCGGGCGCTGCGGGGGGAGTCCCCGGGCGGTGGCGGCCGTCTCGGGGTGGTGGGCTCCAGTGCCCTGGCCTCCTCGCCCGGCGGCCCGGCCGTCGACGAGCGGGTGTGGCGGGTCAGTGCCAGCGTCGGGTACGCGGCAGACCCGGGGACGTACGACCTGGTGCGCGAGCCGGGCGGCCAGCGCTGGCGCCTCGCGAAGGTGGTGGACTGAGGTGGGCGTCCTGGCTCCGCTGCCCCTGCCGTCCGCTCCGGTGCCGTCCGCGGCGGTCGAGCTGGTCGGGCGCGCCTGCGCCGGTCTGGCCGAGGCCGGCGCGGCCGCCGACCCGGGGGAGCGCTTCGTCCTCGCCCACCTCGCCGCCCTGCGGGCCGGCGCCGCGGTGGTGGCGGTGCGCGAGCGGCCGCGGGCCCGCCGTCGCGGGCCCACCAGCGTGTGGGAGGCCCTGGTCCTGCTGGCTCCCGAGCTCGAGGGGTGGGCGCGCGTGTTCGCGGACGCCGCGGTGCGTCGCGCGGCGGTGGAGTCCGGTCGCGGGCCCGCCGTCGGCGCCGTCGAGGCCGACGTCCACCTCGACCGGGCCGAGGCGTTCACGTCCGTGGTGGCCGACCTGCTGGGTGCTCCGGCGCCGGCGCGGGTGCTGCCCCTCGTCGCGTCCTGAGGCGCCGGGTCTAGGAGACCAGCTGCTGGCTGGTGCCCGGGCCCGCCGTCGCGGGTGCGGCCTCCTCGCCGGGCCGGTTGACCTCTGCCCACACCGCGTCCAGGGAGAGGTCGAGGACGCCGGCGATCGCGGCGACGGTCGAGAAGGCGGGGGTGGCCACCCGACCCGACTCGATCTTCCGCAGCGTCTCCGGTGAGACGCCGGCCTCCAGTGCCGTGCCCAGCATCGAGGCGTCCCCTCGGGCGCGCCGCAGGAGGGCGCCCAGACGCGCTCCGCGCTCGACCTCGGCGGCGGTGAGCGGCAGCCGGACCATGGGACCGACCCTAGCCCCGGGATAGTGTTACCGGGATAGTTGTTGGTCCACTGGGGGAGGCACTCGATGATCGAGCTCATGAGCCCCGCGGAGCTCCCGCGGGCCCGGCGGGCGGGGGCCCTGGTGGGCGGCACTCTCCGGGCGGTGCGGGAGCGCTGCGAGGTGGGCACGAACCTGCTCGACGTCGACGGCTGGGTCCGGGACGCGATCGCCGCGGCCGGTGCGCAGTCCTGCTACGTCGACTACGCGCCGTCCTTCGGGCGCGGCCCGTTCGGGCACCACATCTGCACCTCCGTGAACGACGCCGTGCTCCACGGTCTGCCGCACGACCGGGCGCTCGCCGCCGGCGACCTGCTGACGCTCGACCTCGCCGTCTCCCTCGACGGCGTCGTCGCCGACTCCGCCACGAGCTTCGTCGTCGGGGGTGCCGCCGGCGCCGAGGACGCGGCGATGATCGGTGCGACCGAGCGCGCCCTGGCCGCGGGGATCGCCGCCGCCCGTCCGGGGGCCCGCGTCGGAGACCTCTCCCACGCCATCGGCGCCGTCCTGCGCGAGGCCGGGTACCCCGTCAACACCGAGTTCGGCGGCCACGGCGTCGGGTCGACCATGCACCAGGACCCGCACGTGCCGAACGACGGCCGCCCCGGCCGCGGGTACCGGTTGCGCCCCGGGCTGCTGCTGGCGCTGGAGCCCTGGGTCATGGCCGACACCGCCGAGCTCATCACCGACGCCGACGGCTGGACGCTGCGCAGCGCGACGGGCTGCCGGACCGCCCACAGCGAGCACACCGTCGTCATCACCACCGACGGCGCCGAGGTGCTCACCGACCCGGGGCGCTCGCTCTGGACGCAGTGATCCCCGCCGGGTGGAAGCCGGCGGGGATCGAGCCCCGCTGATCGGCGAAGAAGAGCGGGGCCGCTGCCGATGATGTCACCCGCTGCTCCGCGGGGCCCGTCGCCCCCGGCTCGCCCCGCCCGCGCCCCGCTGTGTGTATCGTCGGCCCTGTCGAACACGAGTTCGACAGGGCTGACCTTCCCCGGCCCGTTGACCCCGCGGTGCACCCGCACCCGCGGGACCACGGTCGGAGGGGGAGCCGGTGTCGAGCGCGCCGTTCACGCACCTGCACGTCGCCTCCGGCTGGAGCCTGCAGCACGGCACCGACACCCCTGACGCCCTGGTGGAGCGGGCCGCCGCCGACGGCCAGCGCGCCCTGGCCCTCACCGACCGGGACGGTCTGCGCGGGGCCGTCAAGCACGTCGTCGCCTGCGCGCAGGTCGGCGTCGTCCCGCTGCTCGGCATCGACCTGGCGGTGGAGCCCAGCGGCCTGCTCGCGGGGCTCCGGGGAGGTGCCCCCAGGGGGGCGGGGCGGACGCCCCAGCGCGGCGGCGCCGAGGTCGACGCCCGGCTGCCGCGCGTCGTCGTCCTGGCCCGCGGCAGCGCCGCCGGCCTCCCGCCCGAGCCCGGCGACGCCGCGCTGCCGCCCGGCGCCGGGTGGGCGCGGCTGTGCCGGCTGTCGACCGCCGCCCACGCCCGCGGCGAGGCCCCCGGCTCGCTGTCCGGCGTGGGGGGCCGCCGCGGGACCCCGCTCGCCGACCTCGCGACCCTCGCCGAGCACGCGGTCGACCCGGCCTCCGGCGCCCCGGCGCTGACGGTGCTGCTGGGCCCGGCCAGCGAGGTCGGCCGCGCGCTGCTGGCCCGCCGCCCCGACCTGGCCCGCGCGCTGCTGGCCCGCTGGTACTCCGCGCTGCCGCTGGGCTGCCTGGCGCTGGAGGTGGTCTGCCACCTCGGCCCCGAGGGCGGCCCCGCCAGCCTCGGTCACGCGGCCCGCACGCTCGCGCTGGCCCGTGAGGCCGGCATCCCCGCCGTCCTGACCAACGCCGTCCGCCACGCGGGCCCCGAGGGCGCGGCCACCGCCGACGTCCTCGACGCGGCCCGCCGCCTCGTCCCGCTCGGGCACCGCCACCTCGACCGCACCACCGGCCACGGCTGGCTCAAGCCGGCCGCCGCGATGCGCGAGCTCGCCGAGCGGGTCGCCGCCGCCGCCGGCGCGCCCCGCCCGCACGAGCGCGGCGGGGCCGCCGACCTGCTGGCCGACACCGAGCGCCTCGCGCTGCGCTGCCACCTCGACCCGCGCGCCGACCTCGGCATCGGCAGCGTCCACCTGCCCGAGCCGGAGGTGCTGGGGCTGGCGCCCGGCACGGACGCCGACCTCGTGCTGCGCCGGCGCTGCGAGGCCGCCGTCCACACCCGCTACCCCGGTGCGTCCCTCGCCCACCTCGGGCGGGTCCACGTGCGGCTGGAGGAGGAGCTGGCCACCATCGCCGCCCTGCGCTTCCCCACCTACTTCCTCACCGTCGCCGAGGTCTGCGACCTCACCCGCGGCCTCGGCGTGCGCGTCGCCGCCCGCGGCTCCGGCGCCGGCAGCCTCGTGAACCACCTGCTCGGCATCTCCGGCATCGACCCGATCGCCCACGGCCTGCTCATGGAGCGCTTCCTCACCACCGCCCGCGCCGAGCTGCCCGACATCGACGTCGACGTCGAGTCCGCCCGCCGCACCGAGGTCTACGACGCGGTGCTCGCGCGCTTCGGCGGCGAGCGCGTGGCCGCCGTCGCCATGACCGACACCTACCGGGTGCGCCACGCCGTCCGCGACGTCGGCGCTGCCCTCGGGATGCCGCCCGGGGAGGTCGACGCCATCGCCAAGGCCTTCCCGCACCTGCGGGCCCGCGACGTGCGCGCGGCCCTGGCCGACCTGCCCGAGCTGCGCGCCTCCGGTCTGGCCGACTCCCGGCTCGACCTGCTCTACGACCTCGTGGAGTCCCTCGACGGCCTGCCCCGCCACACCGCGCTGCACCCGTGCGGGGTGCTGCTGTCCGACGCCACCCTCCTCGACCGCACCCCGGTGCAGCCGTCCGCCTCGAGCTTCCCCATGAGCTCCTTCGACAAGGACGACGTCGAGGTGATGGGCCTGCTCAAGCTCGACGTGCTCGGCATCCGGATGCAGTCGGCGATGGCGCACGCCGTCCTGGAGGTGCGCCGCACCACGGGGAGGAGGTCGACCTCGACGCGCTGCCCCTGGACGACGACGACGCCTTCCGCCTCGTCCGCTCCACCCGCACCCTCGGCTGCTTCCAGATCGAGTCGCCCGGGCAGCGCGAGCTGGTCGGGAAGTTCGCGCCGCAGGACTTCGCCGACCTCGTCGTCGACATCTCCCTGTTCCGGCCCGGGCCGGTGAAGTCCGACATGGTCACCCCGTTCCTGCGCGCCCGGCAGGGCTGGTCGGCGCCCGACCTGCTGCACCCGCGGCTGCGCGATGCGCTGGAGGAGACCTGCGGCGTCGTCGTCTTCCACGAGCAGGTGCTGAAGATCGTCGCGGAGACCGCGGGGGTGAGCCTGACCCAGGCCGACGAGGTCCGCCGGGCGCTGGGCACCCGCGACGGGCAGGCCGAGGTGGAGCAGTGGTGGCGCCCGCTGGCGCTGGCCCGGGGGTTCGCCCCCGCTGACGTCGACAGGATCTGGGACGTCCTGGCGGCCTTCGCCTCCTTCGGGTTCTGCAAGGCCCACGCCGCGGCGTTCGCGCTGCCCACGTACCAGTCGGCGTGGTTCAAGGCCCACTGGCCGGCGCACTTCCTGGCGGGGGTGCTCACCCACGACCCGGGCATGTACCCCAAGCGCCTGATCCTCGACGACGCCCGCACCCTCGGGATCAGCGTCCTGCCGCTCGACGTCAACGCCTCGACGGGGGAGTACCGGGCGGAGCTGCTCGACCCGTCCGCCGTCGCCCGGCCGCGCGAGGTCGTGCGCGGCACCCCCGTCGCGCCCCTGCGGCCGGGGTACCGGCTCGACGCCGCGGTGCCCGACGGCAGCGCCTGGGGCATCCGCCTCTCGCTGGCCGAGGTCAAGGGCATCAGCGCCGCCGAGGTCTCCCGGATCGTCGTCGGGCAGCCGTACCACTCCCTGGCCGACCTGTGGCACCGCGCGCGCCCCTCCCGCCCGGTGCTGGAGCGGCTGGTGCTGACCGGTGCGCTCGACGCCCTCCACGGCCTCGACCTCGGCGCCGGGGTGCGCCGCCGCGGCACCATCACCCGGCGCGACCTGCTGCTGCAGGTCGCCGACCTCGACCGCCACACCCGCGCCCTGGAGCGCGGTGCCTCGCACGGCTCCTCGCGCGCCCGCGCCTCCCGCCGTGATCATGCGGTCCCGCCGCCCCCCGACGCGGTGCAGCTCGTGCTCGACCTCGGAGACGCCCCCGGCGACGTCGAGCCCTCAGGCCTGCCCGAGATGACGCCCGCGGAGGAGGTCCGCACCGAGCTGGAGGTGCTCGGCCTCGACGCCAGCCACCACGTGGTGTCCGCCTACGCGCCGCTGCTCGACGCGCTCGGCGTCGTCCGCTCCGCCGACCTGCGCTCGGCGCGCTCGCGGGCCGACCTGCTGGTGGCGGGGGTGAAGGTGGCAACCCAGACCCCGCCGATCCGCTCCGGGCGGCGCGTCGTCTTCCTCACCCTCGACGACTCCACCGGACCCGTCGACGCCACCTTCTTCGAGGACGCCCAGGGCCCCTACGCCGCGACCGTCTTCGGCTCGTGGCTGCTCGTGGTGCGCGGCGAGCTGCGCCGCACCGGCCCCCGCGGGGTCTCCCTGCGCGCCACCGGCGCGTGGGCGATGCCGGCGCTGTGGCGGGTCTGGTCCGACCACGGCGTCGAGGGCGTGCGCCGCGTCATGGCCGGCCAGCCCGCCGCCGGCTACGGAGCCGCCTCGGTCGCGGGGGCCGCCGCCTCGCGCTCCAGCCGGCCGGTCATGGCGCCCCCGCCCGTCGGGGTGGTGGGCCAGGGGCGCGACGACGGCGCCGTCCCCGGCCTGGACTCCGGCCGCTCCGGCCCCGGCCAGCGCGACGAGCGCTACACCGCCGCAGCGTCCCGGGAGGCCGCCGCCCAGGAGGCCGCCGTCGCCGCGGGCCTGCCGGTGGGGGACCGGCCCGGGTCAGACCGCCCTGGGGAGCCGCTCGGCGCCCGCCGGGTGCTGGTGCACGCCAGCGGCTTCCTGCTCTCCCCGTACGCCGACCTCAAGCCGCCCGGGGAGGACACCCGCAACACCCGCACCTCGGCGGCCTCGGCCTCCACCGGTCCGGGCGCCGACGGGGCCGATGACGACGGCGCAGCCGGCCGCTCCTCCGACGACGCCCTGGAGGACCTCCTCGACGCCGAGCGCTCCGGCTCCGGGCGCGGTGCCCCGCGCAAGCTGTGGCACTCCAGCTCGGGGAGCGCGGGCTGGTGAGCCGCAGCCAGCTGGCCCGGGCCGGCCTCGACCCCGCCGTCGCCGCCTCCGTCGACGGCCTGCGCGGACGGTCCCTGGACGACAGCGGGTGCACCGTGCTGCACGTCGACATGGACGCCTTCTACGCCTCGGTCTCCCTGCTCGACCGGCCCGACCTGGTCGGCAGGCCGGTGATCGTCGGTGGTGGGTCCAGCCGCGGCGTCGTCCTGTCCGCCACCTACGAGGCGCGCCGGGCGGGGGTCCACTCCGCGATGCCGATGGGCCGCGCCCGCAGGCTGTGCCCCGACGCCGTCGTCCTGCCCCCGGACCCCGACCGCTACGCCGCCGTCTCCGCGGCGGTCTGCGCGCTGTTCACCTCGGTGACCCCGGTGGTCGAGCGGCTCGGCCTCGACGAGGCCTTCCTCGACGTCTCCGGCGCGGTGCGCCGCTCCGGGTCCCCGCTGCGGATCGCCACCGACCTGCGTGACCGCGTCGCCGACGAGCAGGGCGTCACCTGCTCGGTGGGGCTGGCGACGACGAAGGCGGTCGCCAAGCTCGCCTCCGGCCGCGCCAAGCCCGACGGCGCCCTCGTGGTGCCGGCGGCGGAGGTGGTGGCCTTCCTCCACCCCCTGCCGGTGAGCGCCCTGTGGGGGGTGGGGGAGCGCACCGAGGAGGCGCTGGCCCGCTTCGGGCTGCGCACCGTCGGGCAGGTGGCGCACACACCGGTGGCCGCGCTGCGCCGCGCCCTGGGGGAGGCCACCGGCACCTCCCTGCACGAGCTGGCCTGGGGCCGCGACCCGCGGCCCGTGGTGCCCAGCGCCGGGGTCGCCGAGAGGTCGACGGGAGCCCAGGAGACCTTCGCCGTCGACGTCGACGACCCCGAGGTGGTGCTGCGCGAGGTCCTGCGGATGTCCGAGCGGGTCGCTGCGCACCTGCGCCGCGACGGGAGCGCCGGCCGCACCGTCGTCCTCGTCGTCCGCTTCGCCGACTTCACCACCGTCACGCGGTCCCGCACCCTGCGGGACCCCACCGACTCCGGCCGGGAGGTCCACGCCGCCGCCTGCGCGCTGTGGGCGGCGATGGGTCTGCAGCGGGCGCGGATCCGGCTGGTCGGGGTGCGGGTCGAGGGGCTCGTCGACGCTGGCTCGGTGCCGCGGCAGCTGCGGCTCGACGAGCCGGAGCAGGGCTGGCGGGAGGCCGACCGCGCCGTCGACGCGGCGGCCCGCCGGTTCGGCAGGGGAGCCGTGGCGCCCGCCTCGCTGCTGCTGCCCCGGCCGGGTCGGGGGCCCGAGGCCGGAAGGGCGGCCGCGGGGGTGGCTGGTGGTGCTCCTGGTGCTGGTGAGACGCCCTGACGCGCTGTGACGCGCTGCACGGGCGCACGGGGGGGATCGGCTTTCCCCACCCCCTGACGGGACCTATCCTGAGCACTTGGATGTGTTGACCGCAGGAGGTCGCAGTGCCGCTGTCTGAGCACGAACAGCGTCTGCTGGAGCAGATGGAGCAGCAGCTGCTCTCCGACGACCCCCGTTTCGCCTCGACCATGCGAGGTCCCCGCCGCTCCGGCGGCGGGCGCCGGTCGCTGGTGATCGGGGCCGTCGTCGTCGTCGTCGGCCTGGCGATGCTCGTCGCTGCCGTGATCCTCCTCGGACACGACCAGCGCTGGAGCATCTGGCTGGGCGCCCTGGCGTTCCTCGTCATGCTGGGCGGGATCCTCTACGCGGTCTCCGGCGCCGGTGACCCGCGCGGTGGGACCTCCGGACCGGCCGGTGTGGTCCGGTCCGACGGGCGCACCGCCGCCCGGCCGGCTGGCCGGCCGAGCAAGCAGCGCCGCAGCGGCACCTTCATGCAGCGCCTCGAGCAGCGGTGGGACCGCCGCCGCGACGACCGCTGGGGCTGACCGCGCCCCACCCCTGACCGACCCGACGAGGCCGGGCCCCGCTCGTGGCCCGGCCTCGTCGTGCAGGTGCTTCGTCGTGCAGGCACCGCCGGGCTGTCCCGCCCGTGCCCGGGGGTCGCCTCCGGAGTCCCAGCCGCGCTCGACCCCGGCGGGGGCTCAGCGCCGGCGGGGGCGGACCAGCCGCCCGGTCCACCGCCGCAGGTGACCCACCCCGGAGGCCGGCAGGAGCCTCCAGCGCCAGGTGGCCGACCGGGGTCGCTGGGCGACCACGCCGTCGACGACGGCGCGCACGTCAGCGGCCAGCGCGCGGTCTGCCACCGCAGTCCCACCCGAAGCGCCCGCTCCGTAGCGAGCCCCCTCGACGGCGCTGACCAGCCGCCCCACCGCCGGGGCCTGGGCGCTGGTGCCGTCGTCGCCGGAGCGCAGCCCGGCGTCCAGGCGCCGCCCCACCTGCCGCGGGGTCTGGGCGGGTGACACGCTCACGCCGAGGTCTCCGAGCTGCTCGATGAGGTCGGCCCACGCCGCCTCCGCCCGCTCACCCGGGCCCCGGGCGCGCTGCCACCGCCGCCGCCGCACCAGCGACCTGCTGGCCAGCGGTGCCGCCAGAGCGCCGACGACGAGCGCCAGCACCAGCAGTGCCGGCCAGGGCGAGCCGCCACCGGCGCCCGGCGCCTGGTCGGCGGCGCTCCCGGCCGTCGACGCGGCCGAGGACGCGGCGCTCGTGCTGGGTGCCGCGGAGGAGGCGGCGGTGCCGGTCGGCGCCGTCGTCGGCGTCAGCTGCGCCACCGGCGCCACCGTCCAGGACGGGGCGCTGCCGGTGCGGCTGCCGGGGGTCGGCTCGAAGCGCACCCACCCGGCGCCCTCGAAGTACAGCTCGGGCCAGGCGTGGGCGTCCTGCAGGGTGACCGCCCAGCTGCCGTCGCCGAGCTGGGCTCCCGGCAGGAACCCGACGGCCACCCGCGCGGGGATCCCGAGGGTCCGCGCCATCAGGGCCATCGCCGACGCGAAGTGCACGCAGTACCCGGTCTTCTGGGTGAGGAAGTCTCCGATGGCGCTGGCGCTGCGCGGCTCCGGCGCCTCCAGGGAGTACGAGAACCCCCCGGAGCTGCGGAACCAGTCCTGCAGCGCCGCGGCCTGCAGGAACGGGGACGTCTCGTTGCCCACCACCTCCCGGGCCCGCTGCTCGATCTCCGGGGGGAGGTCCTGCGGCAGCCGCGTGTACCGCTCCTGCACGTCGGTGGGGGTGGGCGCCGCGTCGCGCAGCCCCTCGGCCGTCGGCGCCACCGCGAGCTGCTGCACCTGGTAGCGCTGGCCCTGCGTCGTGGAGGTGCGGCCCTGGGCGCGGATGTTGAGGGTGCTCGTGTCGACCACCCACCGGCCGCTGACGTCGACGGACGTGGGCGGGTAGGGCACCGGCAGCCACTGCTGGCGCAGGGCCTCGACGGTGATGTCGTAGTCGACGCTCTCCGACGGCGTGCTCGGGGAGTAGCCCGGCACCGCGGGCACGCCGTCGTCGAGGGACTGGGTGCTCGCCCCGGACAGGTCCGAGGGCTGCCAGACCTGGCCGTCGAAGACGTCGACGGTGACGATGCGCAGCGGGGTGGGCGCGGTGGTGGACGTCGTGTAGCGGAGGACCTCGGCGGTGCCCTGGCTCTCCAGGTCCGAGCGCAGGTCGAGCAGCGGGTTCACCGAGTTGGCGGCGGCGCCGCCGATCCCCTGGCCGTTCCCGGCGACGATCACCGCGGAGGAGGTGCCGGGCACCAGCGTCGGGAGCACGACGGCGGCGGCCGCGCAGACCACCGCGACACCGGCTGCCGCCAGGCGCACCGACGTCCGCCCGGTGCCGCCGGACCCTCCGCGCGCGGTGGGTCCGGCGGGCCCGCCCGAGCGCTGGTGCACCGGGCGTCCCCAGGCGCGGGTCCGCGCGGCGCCGTCCGCGGCCAGCAGCAGCGCCCACCCTCCTGCGGCGAGCACGAACCAGCCCCACGGCAGGCCGCCGGGGGAGAAGACGACGGCGACGACGTGCACCGCGAGCAGCACTGGGCCCGTCAGGGCGGGTGCCCGCGCCACCACCGCCACCAGGTCGACCACCAGGGCCGTCATCCCGGCGCCCGTGGTGGTGAGCAGCCGCAGGCCGGCCTCGGGGGGCACCGGCGAGGTCTGGCCGATGATCGTCTGGCGGCCCTCGCGGACCAGGTCGGCGAGGGCCCCCAGGGCCTGCGGCCCCGGCAGGAGCCCGAGCACCGCCTGCCCCGGCACGAACAGGACGCAGAGCACCACCAGCAGCGCGACGAGCTGGGCGAGGACGCCGAGCCACGCCGGCAGCCGCAGCACCGCGGCCGCCGCGGCCACGAGCAGGACGGCGGCGACGGCGAGCACCGCCTGCACGAACCAGGCCCCGCCCTGGACGACGGTGTGCAGGCCCGCGACCGAGGCCAGGACCGCGACGGCGGCGGCGATCCGCAGCCGCGCCTCGGTGCCCAGGCCGGCGCCGGGGGTGCCCGCCGCCCCGGGCGCCGTCCCAGCCGTCGTCGCCGGTGCCGCCGGTGCCGCCGTGCTCACCGGGCCACCGCCAGCGGGTCCGAGGCGCGCTGCCACGCGCCGGCGAGGGGCTCGCCCTCGGACAGGTCCAGCACGGTCCAGCCGCCGCCGGCCAGCACCTCCACCGCCCCCGGGGCCGGCGGCACGGCGAGCACCGCCAGCGCCGCGCCCCGGGGGCGCAGCGCGGAGCTGGCGTCCGCGGCGACGAGCAGCGCCGCGTCGGCGCGGGCGAGCCTGCCGAGGACGGCCACGAGCACGCCGTCGCGCAGCTCCGCCTCGCCGTGCCCGCGGGCCGCGCCGACGGCGGCCGCCAGCACCGCCTCGTCACCGACCTCGACCAGCGCCAGGACCTCCAGCAGCGCGTCGCGCCGCAGGGGCCCGCGCCCGGCGCCGTCCCCCAGCTCCAGGCGCACGGCGGCGCCGGCGTCCGCGAGCGAGACCCCCAGGGACGCGGCGGCTGTCACGGCGCGCTCGACGTCGTCGGCGGCGGGGAAGGCCCCCTCCCGGCGGTCGAGCACGACGACGCCGCGGCGCTGCCGCGGCTGCTCCTCCTGGCGCACCATCAGCTCGCCGCGCCGGGCGGTGGAGCGCCAGTGCACGCGCCGCACGTCGTCGCCGGGGGCGTAGGGGCGGGTGCCCATGCCCTGCTCGCCGCCGACCGACCCTGCGCTGCCGCCCGCGTCGTCGCCGCCGCGGCTCGCGAGCAGCGCCGCGGCACCCGGCAGCGGCTGGTGGGCGGGCAGGACGAGCACCTCGTCGTGCCCCCCGGCGCGCGCGGGGAGCGCGCACAGGCCCAGGGGGTCGGTGACCCGCACCCGCAGCGGGCCGAGGCGGTGGCGCCCCCGTCGCGGCGGCGACGCGGTGTAGGCGACGGCGGCGCGCCCGCCCGGGGCCAGGGGCTCCAGGGAGAACCGCGGGGCGCTGGTCCAGCCGGCCGGCAGCTCGTCCTGCGCGAGCAGCACGGGGGTGGGGACGGGGGAGGGGTTGCGCAGGTCCAGGCGCACCCGGCAGGGCTGGCCCACGACGGCCCGCGCCGGCGTGGTGGTGCGGCGCACGACGGTCCGGGTGCCGACCAGCGCCGCCAGCGCCAGGGACAGCAGCGGCAGCGCGAGCACGAGCACGGCGACGCGGAGCACGGACTGCTGGCCCAGCGAGAGGCCCACCGCGGCGAACACCGCGCCGGCTGCCACGAGGGCCCGCCCCCGCGAGGTCAGCCCCGTGGCGGCGGCGAACCGGGACACCGCCCTCGACCGGGGCCGGGTCGGCCGCGACCGGACCGCCCGGCGGCCGTCTGCGGTCACACGCGGCTGGCCGCGGGCACCGGCACGCGGCGCAGGAGGTCGGCCAGCACGTCCTCGGCCGTCCGCCGGACCGCGGTGGCCTCCGGGGAGAGCACCAGCCGGTGAGCCAGCACCGGCACCGCGAGGCCCTGCACGTCGTCGGGCAGCACGTGGTCGCGCCCCTCCAGGGCGGCGACGGCGCGGGAGGCCCGCAGCAGGTGCAGGCTCGCGCGGGGCGAGGCGCCCAGGGCGATGGCCGGGTGGTCGCGCGTGGCGGTCACCAGGTCGAGCAGGTACTGCTGCACGGCCGGGGAGGCGTGCACGGCGGCCGCCTGCGCGATGGCGCGGCGCAGCTCACCGGGGTCGCTCACCGGGTCGAGCTCGCTCAGCGGGTCTCGCGCGCCGTGCGAGGCGAGCATCGCCATCTCGCTGGCCGGGCTCGGGTACCCCATCGAGACGCGGGCCATGAAGCGGTCGCGCTGCGCCTCGGGGAGGGGGTAGGTCCCCTCCATCTCGGCGGGGTTCTGCGTGGCCACCACCATGAAGGGGCGGGCGAGGGCGTGGGTGGTGCCGTCGACGGTCACCTGGCGCTCACCCATGCACTCGAGCAGCGCCGACTGCGTCTTGGGCGAGGCGCGGTTGATCTCGTCCCCGACGACGACGTGCGCGAAGACCGGGCCCGGCTTGAAGTCGAACCGGCGGGCCTCGGCATCGTAGATGCTCACGCCCGTCAGGTCGCTCGGCAGCAGGTCGGGGGTGAACTGCACCCGACGGACCGTGACGCCGGTGGCGCGGGCGAGGGCCTTGGCGAGCAGGGTCTTGCCGACGCCGGGCACGTCCTCCACCAGGAGGTGGCCCTCGGCGAGCAGGACGACGAGGGCGGTGCGGACGACGTCGTCCTTGCCCTCGAGGACCTGCTCGACGGCGGCACGGACCCGTCCGATCGTCGTGCGGACGTCGTCGGCACCGCCGGGGCCGCCTCCAGTGGCGTCCGCTGCGTCCCACGGCAGGGGGATCGACACGGACGGAACCGTACGTCACGCCGCACCGGGCCGCTCGCCCCGTGATCGCCGGCCGGTCCGCTGCGGTCCCCGGCCGTTCCGCGCCGGGGGGAGGGCGGGGTGCGGAGTGGGACGAGCGACCCCGTCGGTGGGGCGCAGTGGAGTAACGTGGAGGGATGCGGAGCGCGCGCGGTGTTCGCCCCGCACTGGAGGAGGAGCCGGCCCGTGTTCGTCGGCACCCACTCCCCGCGCCTGGACGAGAAGGGCCGTCTGGTGGTGCCCTCGCGCCACCGGGAGGCGCTCGTCGGGGGCTTCTTCCTCACCCGGGGCCCCGGGCCCTGCCTGCACGCCTACCCGCGGGCCGACTTCGAGCGGCACTACGAGGAGCTGCGGGCGGCCACCGCCACCAGCCCCGCCGCCCGGGACTACCTGCGGGTGATGCTCGCCGGTGCCTCGGAGGAGGAGCTGGACCGGCAGGGGCGGGTCACGCTGCCGCCGGTGCTGCGCACCTACGCGGGCCTGGAGCGCGACTGCGCCGTGGTCGGCGCGGGCGAGCGCCTGGAGGTCTGGGACGAGGCGACCTGGCGGGCGCGCTTCGCCGAGGCGGAGGCCGGGTACGCCCGGGCCGCCCTCGACGGCCTGCCGGGGCTGCTGTGACCGCGGTGCCCCGGGTGCCGGACACCTCCGGCTGAGCCCCGGCCGGCCGGCGCACCGCACGGCCAGGCCTCCAGCCGCTCCCGCGTCCTGACGCACCTTCCCCGGTGTCAGGCCGCACGGGTCACTTCCCCGGCCCGACGGAGCGGATGGGGACCTGGCCGTGCGGCTGTCCGGACGGCCGTCGGGGCGGCCGTCCGGACCGGCGCGCCTCGCAGGCCGGGGTTCCCGCGGAACGCCCATCCGCCGGGGCACGATGGACGGGGCGGTGCCCGACTCGTTCACTTGAGTCACCATCGTCCCGTCAGTACCTTCGGCACCACGAGTACCATCAGTACCGACCAGGAGGAGCGCACGTGGACGACGCCCTCCCCTCCGCGCACCCGCCGGCCGACCGGAGCGCTGACGCGGCGGCCGAGCCGCGCCACGTGCCGGTGCTGCTCGACCGCTGCGTGGAGCTGCTCGCTCCCGCCCTGGTGGGCACCGCGCCCGTCGTCGTCGACCTCACGCTCGGCATGGGCGGGCACAGCGAGGCGCTGCTGGAGCGTCTGCCGCAGGTCCGCCTCGTCGGCGTCGACAGGGACCCGCAGGCCCTCGCCCTCGCCGGTGCGCGGCTGGAGCGCTTCGGGGAGCGCGCCGTCCTCGTCCAGGCGGTCTACGACGAGCTGCCGGACGTCCTGGCCCGGCTGCGCATCCCGCAGGTCCAGGGCGTGCTCGCGGACCTCGGCGTCAGCTCGCTGCAGCTCGACGAGGTCGAGCGCGGGTTCTCCTACGCCCGCGACGCCCCCCTCGACATGCGGATGGACCCCACCACCGGCATCACCGCCGCCGACGTCCTCAACACCTACGAGGGCCGCGACATCTCCCGGCTCCTGCACGTCTACGGCGAGGAGAAGTTCGCCCGCCGCATCGCCGACGCCGTCGTGCGCGAGCGCGAGCGCGAGCCCTTCACGGGCACCACCCGCCTGGTCGAGCTGGTGCGCGCCGCCGTCCCCGCCGCCGCCCGCCGCACCGGCGGCAACCCCGCCAAGCGGACCTTCCAGGCGCTGCGCATCGAGGTCAACGGCGAGCTCGACGCCCTGCGCGCCGCGGTCCCCGCGGCCCTGGACGCCCTCGCCGTCGGCGGCCGCCTGGTGGTCATGAGCTACCAGTCGCTGGAGGACCGCATCGTCAAGCAGGCCCTCGCCGCCGGAGCCGCCTCCACCGGACCGCCCGGGCTGCCCGTGGAGCTGCCCGAGCACGCCCCCCGCCTGCGCCTGCTGACCCGCGGCGCCGAGCGCGCCGACGAGGCCGAGCTGGCCCGCAACCCGCGCTCGGCGCCGGTGCGGCTGCGCGCCGCGGAGCGCGTGCGCCCCGCGGCCCGTCCCGCGGCCGGCGCCGGCAGGCGCAGCGGGGTGCGGGCGTGAGCGCGCCGACGGCGAGCCCGCCGCGCCCCGCCGCCCGCCCCGCCCCCCGCAGGCGCGGACCGCGGCTGCCAGGACGCCCGGGCCGCGCGGGAGCGGGCGCCCCCCGGGCGGCGGCCCCCCTGCCCCCGGGCCGGGGCAGCGGCCGCGCCACCACCGTCCTGCTCTGCGGAGCGGTGCTCCTGGGTGCCCTGCTGGTCGCCCTCTGGCTGAACATCTCCCTGTCGCGGGGCAGCTACACCCAGCACGACCTCGCCGCCCAGCAGACCCAGCTCGCCGAGCAGGAGCAGGCCCTGACCGAGCACCTCCAGGAGGTCAGCGCCCCCGCGGCGCTCGCCGCGAGCGCCGAGCGGCTGGGCATGGTGAAGACCCCCGGTGACACCTGGCTGGTCCTGCAGAGCCCGCCGGAGCAGGCCGTGGTCGGTGAGCCGGAGGTCGCGGCTGCACCGACCGCGTCGTCGTCGGCGTCCTCCACCCCCTCCTCGGCAGCGGCCCAGGGCCCGGTCGACGGGGACGGGACGGCACCCGACGCCGCGGCCACCACGGCCGCGACGACGGCCCCGGCGACCCCAGCAGCGACCTCAGCCCCGTCCGGGACGTCCGCCGGGACGTCCGTCGGCGCGTCCGCAGGAGCAGGGGGGACCGACCGGTGAGCCCGAACCCCAGCCCCCCGCGCCAAGGACCGGGCCGCACGGCGCGTCCAGCGGCGAGCCCCACGGCCCGCCCGGTGCGCCCCGCGCGCTCGGCGACCGGGAACGGGACCGGGACCGCCCGCGCCGCTGCGCAGCCCGCGCCCCGCACCCGCCAGCCCGCGGCACGACCCGCCCCCGCTGCCCGCAGCCGCCAGCCCGCCCCCGCCCGCCCCACGCGGCCCGCCCGGCCGGCCCGCGCCGCTCGCCCCGCGCGGCCCGTCAGAGGGCCCCGCCGTCCCCGCACCGGGAGCCCGCAGCGGCGCACCGCGTTCGTCCTCGCCCTGGTGCTGCTGGTGGCAGCCGTCTTCACCGGCAAGCTGCTGCAGGTGCAGGCCCTGGACGCCAGCGCCCTCGCCAGCGTCGCCCTCGGTGACCGGCTGACCGTCGTGCCCGAGCCCGCGGTCCGCGGCAGCATCACCGACCGCAACGGCGGGGTGCTCGCCGAGAGCGTCGAGCGCTTCGACGTCACCGCCGACCCCAGCCTGTTCACCGGCCCCACGACGAAGGAGAAGGGGCTCTGGACGGCGCCGGCCGCCGCCGCGGCCCTGGCCCCCCTGCTCGGCCTGCCCGAGGCGCAGGTCGAGACCGCGCTCACCCCCCGCACGACCGCCGCGGGCAAGCCCCTGCAGTTCGCCTACGTCACCAAGGGCATCACCCCGGAGCTGTGGCGCCAGGTCGACGCCTTCGATATCCCGGGTGTCTTCCGGGCCCGCACCTCCCTGCGCACCTACCCCGCGGGCACGACGGCGGGCAACCTCGTCGGCTACGTCGGCAAGGACGGGACCGCGCTGGCGGGCCTGGAGCTGGCCGAGGACTCCGTGCTCACCGGGAAGGACGGCCAGGACACCTACGAGCGGGGCGCCGACGGCCGGCGCATCCCGCTGGGGGAGAGCAGCAGCACCGCGGCCGTCGACGGGAAGGACGTCCGGCTCACGCTCGACCAGGACCTGCAGTTCTACGCCCAGAACGCCATCACGGCGCAGGTCGCGAAGGCCGGCGCCGAGTGGGGCTCGGTCGTCGTCATGACCAAGGACGGGCAGGTCCTGGCGATGGCGGAGTCGGGGTCCATCGACCCCGCCGACCCCGGGGCCACCCCGGAGGCGGAGCGGCACAACCGCTCCCTGGAGGACACCGTCGAGCCGGGCTCCACCGGCAAGGTCATCACCGCCGCCGCAGCGATCCAGGAGGGCCTGGCCACGCCGGAGACGCAGCTGGTGGTCCCCGGCTCCCTGCAACTGCCCGGCAGGGCGGGGACGGTCAACGACTCCCACGCCCACGGCCCGGAGAAGCTGACCTTCGCCGGCGTGCTCGCGGAGTCGTCCAACGTCGGCACCGTGATGGTCGGCGAGAAGCTGACCGCGCAGCAGCGCTACGACTACCTGCGCGCCTTCGGCATCGGGCAGAAGCAGCTGGGGCTGCCGGGGGAGACCCGGGGCATCCTGGTGCCCCCGGACCAGTGGGACGGTCGCCAGCAGTACAACGTGCTCTTCGGCCAGGGCTACGGCGTGAACGTGCTCCAGGCGGCGCAGGTGTACGCGACCATCGCCAACGGCGGCGTGCGCATCCCCCCGAGCGTCGTCGCCGGCACCACCAGCGCCGGCGGCACGTACACCCCGGCTCCCGAGCAGGCGGGCGTCCGCGTGGTCAGCGAGGCCACGGCGAAGCAGGTCACGAGCATGCTCGAGGGCGTCGTGACCTCGGACGGGACGGGCCTGAACGCCGCCGTCCCGGGCTTCCGGGTCGCCGGCAAGACCGGCACCTCGCAGGACCTGCCCGCCACGAAGGCGACGGGGACGCCGCAGTACACCGCGTCCTTCATCGGGATGGCGCCCGCCGATGACCCGCAGCTCGTCGTCGCCGTCGTCCTGCAGCACCCCAGCGCGGCGTACCACTACGGCGGCACGGCGGCGGCCCCGGTCTTCTCCGACGTCATGGGCTACGCGCTGGGCCGGGAGGGAGCGGCCCCCAGCGACGCGCCCGCCTCGCTGGTGCCGCTCACCTGGCAGTGACCGGGACGAACCGCCCGGAGGCCGCGACCCGGACGGGTAGCGTGCTCGCCGTGCCCACCTCCCCCCGGCCGCAGCGCGCCACCGGGTGCTCGCTGGCGGAGGTGGCGGCTCTGGTGGGCGCTGACGCCCCCGGGGACGCCGCTGCGCTCACCGTCACCGGCGTCGTGCTGGACTCCCGCTCGGCCCGCCCGGGCGACCTGTACGCGGCCCTGCCGGGTGCCAGGACGCACGGCGCCCGCTTCGCCGCCCAGGCCGCCGAGCTCGGTGCCGCGGCCCTCCTGACGGACGCCGAGGGCGCCGCGCTGGCCGCTGCCTCGCCGGCCTCCGACCTGCCCGTCCTCGTGGTGGCCGACCCGCGCGCCGTCCTCGGCGCCGCCAGCGCGCTGGTGTGGGGCCGCCCGGCCGAGCACCTGCAGCTGCTGGGAGTGACCGGCACCAACGGCAAGACGACCGTGACCACGCTGCTGGAGTCGGCGCTCGCGGAGCTCGGCGTCCCGACGGCGCTCGTCGGCACCGTCTGCACCCGCCTCGTCGGCGTGGAGCTGCCCAGCTCCCGCACCACGCCGGAGGCGCCGGACCTGCACGCCCTGCTCGCCCTGGCGGTGGAGCGCGGCGCGCGCGCAGCGGCGCTGGAGGTGTCCAGCCACGCGGTGGTGCTGCGCCGGATCGACGGCCTGGTGCTCGACGTCGCGGTGTTCACGAACCTCTCCCAGGACCACCTCGACTTCCACCCCACGATGGAGGACTACTTCGCCGCGAAGGCGGCGCTGTTCACCGCGGAGCGCGCCCGCAGCGCGGTGGTGTGCGTCGACGACGCGTGGGGCCGGCGCCTGGCCGCCGCCAGCGCCGCCGGGGGCCTCCCCACGGCCGTGGTGAGCACCACCGGAGCGCCGGTCGCGCCGGGCGGCGGCACCAGCTGGTGGGTCGAGGGCGCCAGCGTCGTGGAGCGCCCCGACGGCCGCCCCGGCAGCGCGTTCGTGCTGCGCCGCGCGGGCGGTGGCGCCGGCCCGCTGGAGCTGGCCGCTGCGAGCCCGCTGCCCGGCACCTTCAACGTCGCGAACGCCGCGGTGGCCGTGGCCGTGCTCGTCGCCGCGGGGCACGACCCCGCGGCGGCCGCAGCGGCGGTCGCTGACGCCCGCGGGGTGCCCGGCCGGATGGAGGTCGTGCCCGGCCCGCCGGGCGCGCCCCGCGGCGTCGTCGACTACGCCCACACCCCCGACGCCGTCGCCGCGGCGCTGGCAGCCCTGCGCCCCTCCACCCCGGGGCCGCTGGTCGTGGTCCTCGGGGCCGGCGGTGACCGCGACGCCGGCAAGCGCGCCGCGATGGGCGCCGCAGCCGCCCGGGGCGCCGACGTCGTCGTGGTCACCGACGACAACCCCCGCTCGGAGGACCCGTCGGCCATCCGCGCCGCGGTGCTCGAGGGCGCCCGCACCGCCGCCGGCGGTGCCGGCGCGGACGGCGCGGCGCACCGGGTGCTGGAGGTCGCCGGCCGCGGTGACGCCATCGCCGCGGCGGTCGCGATCGCCAGCGGTGGTGCAGGCACCGGCACCGGCTCCACGGCGACGGTGCTGCTCGCGGGCAAGGGCCACGAGCACGGGCAGGAGGTCGCCGGCGTGGTCCACCCCTTCGACGACCGCGTCGAGCTGGCGGCCGCGCTGGCAGCCTCCACGACCTCGTCCACCACCCGGCCCAGCAGCCGACCGGTCGAGGTGGCCCGGTGATCCCCCTCGCGCTGGGCGACGTCGCCGCCGCCACCGGCGGGTCCCTGACCGGCGGCGCCGACCCCGCTGCCGTCGTCACCGGCGTCACCGTCGACTCCCGCGCCGCCGGGCCGGGTGACCTGTTCGCCGCGGTCCCGGGCGAGCGCGTCGACGGGCACGACTACGCGGTCGGCGCCCTGGGCGGTGGAGCCGTCGCGGTGCTCGCCGAGCGGGACCTGGGTGACGCAGTCCCCGCCGTCGTCGTCCCCGGCCGGGTGCTCGACGCCCTGGCCGCGCTGGCCCGCGAGGTGCTCGCCCGGCGCCGCGCCCTGGCCGCCGACGCGCAGCTCGACGCGGACTTCGACGTCGTCGGCATCACCGGCAGCTCCGGCAAGACGAGCACCAAGGACCTGCTGGCCGCCGTCCTGGCCCCCGCGGGCCCGGTCGTGGCGCCGCCCGGCTCCTACAACAACGAGCTCGGCGTGCCCCTGACCGCGCTGCGCGTGGAGGAGACCACCCGCACCCTCGTGGTCGAGATGGGGGCCCGCGGCGCCGGGCACATCGCCGCCCTGTGCGACCTGGTCGGCCCCCGCGTCGGCGCCGTCCTCAACGTCGGCAGCGCCCACCTGGGCGAGTTCGGCAGCGTCGAGGGCATCGCCGCCGCCAAGGGCGAGCTCGTCGAGGCCCTCCCGGTGGCGGGGGACGACCTGCAGCACGGCGGCGTCGCGGTCCTGTCCGCCGACGACGGGCGCGTCGCGGCGATGGCCCCCCGCACGCGGGCCCGCGTCCTGACCTTCGGCTTGAGCGGGGACGCCGACGTGCGCGCCACCGGCACCGCTCTCGACGCGCTGGGCCGCCCCCGCTTCACGCTCGTCGTCGCAGCGGGCACCGCAGCGCAGACCGCGCAGACCGCTGAGGTGGCCCTTCAGGTGCACGGGGAGCACCACGTCGCCAACGCCCTCGCGGCGGCGGCGTGCGCGCTCGCCGTCGGCGTCGCCCTGCCCGACGTGGCCGCCGCGCTGTCCGCGGCGCGCGCCGCGAGCCGCTGGCGGATGGAGGTCACCGAGCGCCCCGACGGCGTGGTGGTGGTCAACGACGCGTACAACGCCAACCCCGAGTCCGTGCGGGCGGCGCTGCGCGCCCTGGCCTCCGTGCGGCGGCCGGGTGGGCGCACCTGGGCGGTGCTCGGGGAGATGCTCGAGCTCGGCCCGGCCTCGCGCGACGAGCACGACGCGGTCGGCCGCTACGCCGTCCGCCTGGACGTCTCGCGGCTGCTGGCCGTGGGGGAGGGAGCACGGCCGGTGCACACCGGAGCGGTCCTGGAGGGCTCCTACGCCGACGAGTCCGCGTGGGTGCCCGACGCCGAGACCGCGGAGGCGATCCTCGCGGAGGAGCTGCGGGCGGGTGACGTCGTGCTCGTGAAGGGCTCGAACGGCACCGGGCTGATGCACCTGGGCGACCGGCTGGCAGCAGGGGGCGGTGCCGCGTGAAGGGCATCCTCCTCGCGGGCTTCGCGGCCCTCGTCGTCGCGCTCTTCGGGACGCCGCTGTTCATCCGCTTCCTCGTGCACCGCGGGTACGGGCAGTTCATCCGCGATGACGGACCCACCAGCCACCACACCAAGCGCGGCACCCCCACCATGGGAGGCGCCGTCATCATCGGCGCCACCGTGATCGGTTACGCCGGCGCGCACCTGTTCACGTGGACGCCGCCCACCGTCTCGGCGGTGCTCGTGCTCGGGCTCATGATCGGCCTCGGCGTGGTCGGGTTCCTCGACGACTTCATCAAGATCTCCAAGCAGCGCAGCCTCGGCCTGCGCAGCGTGCCGAAGCTCATCGGCCAGACCCTGGTCGGGCTGGTCTTCGCGGTGCTCGCGCTGCAGTTCCCCGACAGCTCCGGCAACACCCCCGCCTCCTCCGCGGTCTCCTTCACCCGCGACACCGCGATCGACTTCAAGGACCTCGGCACCGCCGTCGGCGTCGTCCTGTTCGTCCTGTGGGCGCTGCTCATGGTGGCCGCCACCAGCAACGGCGTGAACCTCACCGACGGCCTCGACGGCCTGGCCAGCGGCGCCACGGCTGCCGTCGCCGGGGCCTTCGCCCTGATCGGGATCTGGCAGTACAACCAGAGCTGCGACCCGGCGAGCATCGTGACCACGGGCATCCGCGTCGCCCCCTGCTACGCCACCCGCGACCCGCTCGACCTCGCGGTCGTCGCGATCGCGCTGATGGCCTCCTGCATCGGCTTCCTGTGGTGGAACGCCTCGCCCGCGAAGATCTTCATGGGTGACACCGGGTCGCTGGCCCTGGGCGGGGCGCTCGCGGGCCTGGCCATCACCAGCCGCACCGAGCTGCTGCTCGTCGTCCTCGGCGGCCTCTTCGTGATCATCGCGCTGAGCGTGGTGATCCAGGTCGGGTTCTTCAAGATGACCCGGAGGCGGGTCTTCAGGATGGCGCCGCTGCAGCACCACTTCGAGCTCGTCGGGTGGGCCGAGGTCACGATCGTCACCCGCTTCTGGATCATCGCCGGCCTCTTCGTCGGCCTCGGCCTCGGCTTGTTCTACGGGGAGTGGGTGGTCGGCAGTGACCTCTGACCAGTCGTCGCACGAGTCAGCACGGGCCTTCGCCGCCGGCTCGGCGCGCGTCCCCGCGCGGGGCCCTGCCGACCACCAGGGGCTGCGGGTGCTCGTCGCCGGCCTCGCCGTCTCCGGCGCCGCCGCCGCCTACGCGCTCGCGGAGCGGGGGGCCCGCGTGCTCGCGCTCGACGCCCGCGACGGCGAGGGGGAGCGCGACCGCGCGGCCCTGCTCGCGATGCTCGACGGCCGCGCCGCCCTGGGCGCCGACGCCGCTGGCGCGCTCGCCGCGGGCGGCGGGCTGCCCGACGTCGACGGCGGGCCGCCCGACCTCGTCATCGCCTCCCCGGGCTGGCGCCCCACCGCGCCGGTCCTCGCCGCCGCGGTGGCCGCCGGCGTACCGGTGTGGGGCGAGGTCGAGCTGGCCTGGCGTCTGCGCGGCACCCCGGGCGCGGGCTCCGCCCCGTGGCTGTGCGTGACGGGCACCAACGGCAAGACGACGACGACGACGATGCTGGCGAGCATCCTGTCCGCCCAGGGCCTGCGGGCCACGGCAGCGGGCAACATCGGCACGCCGCTGGTGGAGGCGGTGCTCGACCCCGTCGGCGCCGACGTCCTGGCGGTGGAGCTGTCCAG
Source organism: uncultured Actinomycetota bacterium (assembly GCA_963781365.1). GTDB lineage: Bacteria > Actinomycetota > Actinomycetes > Actinomycetales > Quadrisphaeraceae > Quadrisphaera. The sequence goes on from CAWAFR010000012.1 coordinate 333,898, forward strand.
CTTCCAGCTGCACGGCGCCCACACCCTCGCGCCCCGGGCCTCCGCGGTGCTCAACCTGGCCGCCGACCACCTCGACTGGCACGGCTCGATGGCCGCCTACGCCGCCGACAAGGGCCGCATCTACAGCGACGCCGAGGTCGCCTGCGTCTACAACGCCGACGACGCCGACCCCGCGGGGCAGGGCCCCGGCGCGGCGCCCACCACCGAGGAGCTGGTGCGCGAGGCCGAGGTCCAGGAGGGCTGCCGGGCGGTCGGCTTCACCCTCGGCGTGCCCGGCCTGTCGATGCTGGGCGTCGTCGACGACGTCCTCGCCGACCGCGCCTTCGTCCCCGACCGCGTCAACAGCGCCGCCGAGCTGTGCACGCTGGCGGACCTGGAGCAGGCCTCCGGCGGCGTCCTGGCCCCCCACGTGGTCGCGAACGCGCTGGCGGCGGCAGCCCTGGCGCGGGCCCACGGGGTCAGCCAGCAAGCGGTGCGCGACGGGCTGCTCGCCACCCGCCCGGGGGCCCACCGCATCGCCGTCGTGGCCCGCGAGGACGGCGTGACCTGGGTCGACGACTCCAAGGCCACCAACGCCCACGCCGCGGCGGCCTCCCTGGCCGGCGCCCCGGGGCCCTCCAGCGTGGTCTGGGTGGCCGGCGGCCTGGCCAAGGGCGCCGAGTTCGACGGCCTCGTGGGTGCCCACGCCGAGCGGCTGCGCGCCGTGGTGCTCATCGGCGCCGACCGCGAGCCGCTGCGCTCGGCCCTGGCCCGCCGGGCGCCGGGCGTCCCGGTGGTCGAGGTCGACGCCGACCGCGCGGGTGCCGCCGGGGGCGTCATGCCCGCGGCGGTCCGCGCCGCCGCCTCCCTGGCGCGCCCGGGCGACCTCGTGCTGCTCGCCCCCGCGAGCGCCTCGATGGACCAGTTCCGCTCCTACGCCGAGCGCGGTGACGCCTTCGCCGCCGCCGTGCGCGCGCACCTCGGTGGCGGCGGCGGCACCCCCGGCTCTCCCGGCACCCCCCGAGACCAGGAGGGCTGACGTGGCCACCACCGCCGTGCGCGACGCCGCACCCCGCGAGGCCCCGCGCCCCGCGCCCCGCCGTCCCGACCTGACCCGTCGCCAGCGCGCCGCCACCTGGGGCGACGCGCTGCTGGGCGGCCCGCTGCCGGGGCGCCTGGCGCGCTGGGACTCCCCGCTGCTGACGTACGGCCTGCTGCAGGGCGTGGTGCTCGTGCTCGTGGGCACCGGGCTGGTGATGGTGCTCTCCAGCTCCAGCGTCGAGGAGATCTCGGCGAACCGCTCGCCCTTCGCGGTGGGCGCCTCCCAGGCGCTCTACGCCGCCATCGGGCTGGCCGTGATGCTCGTGGTCGCGCGGCTGCCCCCGCGGTTCTGGCGGCGGGTGGCGCTGCCGGTCCTGGTGGGCGGCCTGGCGCTGGAGCTGCTGGTGTTCTCCCCGCTGGGCCACGCCGTCGGGGGCAACCGGAACTGGGTGCTCGTCGGCGGGTTCAGCGGGCAGCCCTCGGAGTTCGGCAAGGTCGCCCTCGTGCTGTGGGCCGCCGCGGTGCTCGCCAGCCGGAAGGACGTGCTCGACCGGCCCCTGCGCTGGGGCCTGCCGCTCGCGCTGGGGGTGCTGCCCGTGGTCGGCGTCGTCCTGGTCGGCAAGGACCTGGGCACCGCCATGGTGATGGCCCTGGTGGTGGCCGCCGCGGTCTTCGCCGCCGGTGTGCCGCTGCGCCACCTGGTGGTGCTGGCCGTCCCCGCGCTGCTCGCCCTCGCGGTGCTGGCCAGCACGAGCAACCGGATGGGCCGCATCGAGAGCTTCCTGGGCGGCAACACCGACCGGCTGGGCGCCGGCTGGCAGACCACCAGCGGCCTGTACGCCCTGGCCTCCGGCGGCCTCACCGGGCTGGGGCTCGGTGCGAGCCGGCAGAAGTGGGACTGGCTCCCCGAGGCCCACAACGACTACATCTTCGCGATCATCGGCGAGGAGCTGGGGCTGGTCGGCACCCTCGTGGTGATCGCGCTGTTCGCCGTCTTCGGCTGGTGCTGCGTGCGAGTCGTCCGGCGCAGCCGGGACCTGTTCGTCGTCGTCCTGGTCTCCGCCGTCATGGCGTGGGTGCTGGGGCAGGCCGCCGTGAACATCGCCGTCGTGATCGGGCTGCTGCCCGTGATCGGGCTGCCCCTCCCGCTGATCTCCTACGGCGGGTCGGCCATGGTCGCCACCCTGGTCGCGATCGGCCTGGTCCTGTCCTGCGCCCGCAGCAGCCCGGGCGCCCAGGCGGCGCTGCGCGCCCGCCCGGGCCTGGTGCGCCGCTCCCTGGCCGTCGTCTCCCGCGGGGGCAGCCGGTGAGCGCGCGCCCGATGGCGGTGCTGCTGGCCGGGGGCGGGACGGCGGGCCACGTGTCGCCGCTGCTCGCGCTGGCCGACTGCCTGCGCCGCCGCGACCCCGCGACCGGCGTCCTCGTCCTCGGCACCGCGGAGGGCCTGGAGGCCCGCCTGGTGCCCGGCCGCGGCTACGAGCTGGCTCTGGTGCCGCGGGTGCCGCTGCCGCGCCGTCCCTCCCCGGCGCTGGTGCGCCTGCCGGGGCGGCTGCTGTCCGCGGTGCGGGCCGCGGAGCGGGCGATCGTGGAGGCCGGCCGCGCGGTGGGGGCCGAGCGCGCCGACGTCGTCGTCGGCGTCGGCGGCTACGTCGCGGTGCCGGCCTACCTGGCGGCCCGCCGCCTCGGGGTGCCGGTCGTGGTGCACGAGGCGAACTCCAGCCCCGGCATCGCCAACCGCCTGGGCGCGAAGCTCACCCGGTACGTGGCGACCACCTTCCCCGGCACCGCGCTGCGCGGCCGGGGAGGGGCCGGCACGCTCACCGGGCTCCCGATGCGCACCGAGGTCACCGGCCTGGACCGCGCTGCGCAGCGCGCCGCCGGCAGGGCCGCCTTCGGGCTGGACCCCGACGCCCCGACGCTGCTGGTCACCGGGGGCTCCCTGGGCGCGCAGCGGCTCAACCTGGCGGTCTCGCAGGGCGCCGCGGGGCTGCTGGCACCCGGGCGGGCCGGGACGCCGGCGCCGCAGGTGCTGCACCTGACGGGCGCAGGCAAGGCCGTGGCGGCGGACGGGCTTGCGCCCGGCGCCGGGTACCGCGTGGTGGAGTACACCGACCGGATGGACCTGGCCTACGCCGCCGCCGACCTCGTGCTGTGCCGCGCCGGCGCCGGCACGGTGTGCGAGACCACCGCCGTGGGCCTGCCCGCCGTCTACGTGCCCCTGCCGGTCGGCAACGGCGAGCAGCGCCACAACGCCGCGGCCGCGGTGGCGGCGGGCGCCGCGCTGCTCGTCGACGACGCCGCGGTGACCGCCGACTGGGTGCGCGGCCCCCTGCGCGACCTGCTCACCGACGCCGACGGCGCCGGGAGGCTCGCCGCGATGGCCGCCGCGGCCCGCACCTCGGCGGCCGCTGACGGCGCCCGCGACGGCGACGAGCGGCTCGCCGACCTCGTGGAGGTCGCCGCGGGCCGCCGGTCCGCGGGCGCGGCGACGGTGCCCGCGTGAGCCCCCGCTTCGACCTCGCCGCACCGGTCCCGCCGCTGGAGGAGCTCGGCGCCGTGCACTTCGTGGGCGTCGGCGGCGTCGGCGTCTCCGGGGTGGCCCGCATCATGCTGGCCCGCGGCGTCGCGGTCTCGGGCAGCGACGCGAAGGACCTGCCCGTGATGGCCGCCCTGCGCGCGCTCGGCGCCCGGGTCGACACCGGGTTCGACCCCGCCCGCCTCGACGGCGTCGCCACGGTGGTCGCCGGCTCCGCCATCCGCGAGGACAACCCCGAGCTGGCCGCCGCCCGCGCCGCCGGGCTGCGCGTGCTGCACCGCTCCCAGGGCCTGGAGGCGGTGATGCAGGGGCGCCGGGTGGTCGCCGTCGCCGGCACGAACGGCAAGACGACGACGACGGCGATGCTCGTCGTCGCCCTGCAGCACGCCGGGACCGACCCGTCCTTCGCCGTCGGCGGCGAGCTCGTGACCGCGGGCGACCAACGCGCACGACGGCACCGGTGACGTGTTCGTCGCGGAGGCCGACGAGTCCGACTCCAGCTTCCTGGTCTACAGCCCCGACGTCGCCGTCGTCACCAACGTCCAGGCCGACCACCTCGACCACCACGGCACCCTCGCGGGCCTCGAGGCCGCCTTCGACGCCTTCTCCGCGCGGGTGCGTCCCGGCGGGGTCCTCGTGGCGTGCGCCGACGACGCCGGCTCCGCGGCCCTCGCCGCGAGCGCGCCCGGGCTGCGGGCGCGCCGCGTGGTGACCTTCGGCGCCTCGCCGGAGGCCGACGTGCGCGTCAGCGAGCCCGACCCGGCGGCGGGCGGATCGCCGTCGACCTGGCGGCCGACGGGGTCTCGGGCCGGCTCGCGCTGCAGGTGCCCGGCTGGCACAACGCCCTCGACGCCGCGGCCGCCTGGGCCGCGGCCGTCGCCCTCGGCACCGACCCCGAGGCCGCCGCGCGCGCGGGCTGGAGGCCTTCACCGGCACCCGCCGCCGCTTCGAGCCCCGCGGGGAGCGCCGGCGGCGTGCGCGTCTACGACGACTACGCCCACAACCCCGCCAAGGTCGCCGCCGCCGTCGCCACCGGGCGGCAGGTCGCCGACGGCGGGCGGCTCGTCGTGGCCTTCCAGCCCCACCTGTACTCCCGCACCCGGGACTTCGCCGAGCAGTTCGCCCAGGCCCTCTCCGGCGCCGACGAGGTGCTCGTGATGGACGTCTACGCGGCCCGCGAGGACCCGCTGCCCGGGGTGAGCGGCGCGCTCGTGGCCGACCGCGTGAGCGCCCCCGCCACCGCCGTGTTCCTGCCGTCGTGGCGCGACGCGGCCCCCGGGCTGGTCGCCCGCGCCCGCCCGGGCGACCTGGTGCTCACGATCGGCGCCGGTGACGTGACGGCGGTCGCCGGCGAGGTGCTCGCGCTGCTCGCGGAGCGCGAGGACGCCGGGACCGGCGCGCGCGGGGCGGCCCGGTGAGCCCGGCCGGGCGCCGTCCCCCCGCTCCCGTCCGGCGCCCGGCGGCGCGGCAGCCGCGCCCGGAGCAGGTGGTGCTGCCGGAGACCCGCGAGGCGTCCCCGCAGAGCGCCGCCGCCCCCCCTGCCTCCAGCCCCGCTCCCGCCGCCGGTCCGGCTGTCGGTCCGGCTGCGGTCCGGCGTCGGTCCGCCCCGCGCCTCGGCGCCGGAGCGGCCGGAACAGCTCCTGGAACGCCCGCCGGTGCGGGAGGGCCGGGCCAGCGCACCCGGCGCGAGCGGGTCGGCAGCGCAGCCCGGTCCGGCCGCCCGGCCCGCCCGTCGCCGGCGCTGGGGCCTGGTGTGGACCGTGGTCGCCCTCGTGGTGCTCCTCGCGGCGGCGGGCTGGGCCCTGCTGGCCAGCCCCCTCACCGACCTGCAGCGCGTCGTGGTGCGCGGCGCCGAACGCACCGGCCCGGCCGCCGTGGAGCAGGCCGCCGCCGACCAGCTCGGGCTGCCCCTGCTGCGCGTCGACGCGGGCGGCGTGGCCGACCGGGTCCGCACGCTGCCGTGGGTCGCCTCGGTGCGGGTGGAGCGCGACTTCCCGCACGGGCTGGACGTCGTCGTCGTCGAGCGCGTCCCGGTGGCCGCGGTCGCCGCGCCGGACGGCGCCGCCGGGGTGGTGCTGCTGGACGGGCAGGGCCGGCGGATCACCACCGCCCGACGCCCCGCCTGACGGCGTGCCGCTGGTGCAGGTCGACGTCGCCTCGGCGGGCGCCGGCGCGGTGAGGGCCGCCTCGGCCGTCGCCCTGGCGCTGCCCGCCGACCTGCGCGGCCAGGTCACCGGCGTCACCGCCCTGGGCCCCGACGACGTCCGGCTGGCGCTGCGCAGCGGCCAGGAGGTGCGGTGGGGCGGTCCGGGCGACGACGCGCTCAAGGCGAGGGTGGCGCTGCTGCTCCTCGCCCGCGACGGTGTGGCGCGCGTCGACGTCAGCGCGCCCACCGCCCCCGCCACGTCCTGACCCTCGTCCGCCGCGTGAGCCCTCCGAGGGGGCTCCCAGCCGCCGCCCCTAGGCTCCCGATCCGCTGAACGGGGTGTCCTCGCCGCGTGCGACCGGCCATCTCGTAGCGCTGCGTCAGCAACGGGTCGCGCTCCGCTGATGTGGCGAAGGGCCTCCTGACGAGGGCGGCGTGGGAAGTTGTGGGTATCGCCTCTGCGCCCCTAGCCTCTAAACAACACCGTTGTGACATAACGTTCACCTCAAACTTTAGGGTGAGACTTACCCGGGGTCTGCCAGGACCGCGGGGCGAGCAAGATCCGGGGTCGGCAAGGCCCGAAGCGATCGGGGAGAGCAGGGGACCGTGGCGGCACCGCAGAACTACTTGGCGGTCATCAAGGTGGTGGGAGTCGGCGGGGGCGGAGTCAACGCCGTCAACCGGATGATCGAGCACGGCCTCAAGGGGGTCGAGTTCATCGCGGTCAACACCGACGCCCAGGCGCTGCTCATGAGCGACGCCGACGTCAAGCTCGACGTCGGCCGCGAGCTCACGCGCGGCCTGGGGGCCGGGGCTGACCCCGAGGTCGGGCGCAAGGCGGCGGAGGACCACGCCGAGGAGATCGAGGAGGTCCTGCGCGGGGCCGACATGGTCTTCGTCACCGCGGGCGAGGGCGGCGGCACCGGCACCGGTGGCGCGCCCGTCGTGGCCCGCATGGCGCGCGCCCTGGGCGCGCTGACCATCGGCGTCGTGACGCGCCCGTTCACCTTCGAGGGCCGTCGCCGGGCGACGAGCGCGGAGTCCGGGATCGCCGAGCTGCGCGACCAGGTCGACACGCTCATCGTGATCCCGAACGACCGGCTGCTGTCCATCAGCGACCGCGGCGTCAGCGTCCTGGACGCGTTCAAGTCGGCCGACCAGGTGCTGCTCTCCGGCGTCCAGGGCATCACCGACCTGATCACCACCCCGGGCCTGATCAACCTCGACTTCGCCGACGTGAAGTCGGTCATGAGCAACGCCGGCTCGCGCGCTCATGGGCATCGGCTCCGCGCGCGGCGACAACCGCGCCGTCGAGGCCGCCGAGTTCGCCATCTCCTCCCCGCTGCTCGAGGCGAGCATCGACGGCGCCCACGGCGTGCTGCTCTCGATCCAGGGCGGCTCCGACCTCGGCCTGTTCGAGATCAACGAGGCCGCCCGCATGGTGCAGGAGGCCGCCCACCCCGAGGCGAACATCATCTTCGGCGCCGTCATCGACGACGCCCTCGGCGACGAGGTGCGCGTCACCGTCATCGCCGCCGGCTTCGACGGCGGCGTCCCGCAGACCCGCCGCGACGAGCGGCGCGCCGAGCCGGCCCCGGCCGCGCAGCAGGCCGCCCTCGGGCCGCGGCTCCGCGGGCCGCCAGGCCTCCGGCGGCGCACCGGGCCGCCCGGCCCACAGCGGGTTCGGCTCCGGCCCGCACGGCGCCCCCTCGGCGCCCGGCGGCAGCGGCCCCCGCACCGGCTCGACCCCGCGGTGGCGGCCCCGGCCCGCAGCGCGGCGGCAGCGCACCGGGCAGCAGCCCGCCGTCCCGGCCGCCGAGCGCCCGAGCTGGCAGCAGCCGGCCCGGCCCGCCCAGCCGGCCTACGCGCCGTCAGCGCCGTCAGCGGCCCGCGAGGACGCCGACGGCAACGACTGGCGCACCCCGCAGGCGACGCCCAGCGCGCTCGACGACGGCCCCGCCGCAGAGCCGGTCCCGGCGCCCGCGCCGGGCTACGTCCCCGGTCAGTACGACGGCGCGGGCCACACCGCCCCACGCCCCCGAGCGCGAGCCCGCCCGGGCCCGCTACGGCCGCGCCGCCGACCCCGACGACCTCGACGTCCCCGACTTCCTGAAGTAGCCGGAGCGGGTCGTCCAGCGCTCCACCCCGTCGGGCAGGCTCGTCGCATGACGAGCCTGCCCGACGGCGCGAGCGGCCCCGGCGACCCCTCCCGGCTGGCCTGGCGCCGCGACCTGCCCGGCGGGGTCCGCTGGGCCCTCAGCGCCGGCCCCGACCTCGCCGACCACACCGGCGGCGACCCCGCGCTCGTCGCCCGGCGCGCGGGCCTCGCTGGCCGCCGCCGTCGGGGGCGACGTCGCCGCCGCACCCGGGCGCCTCCTCGCGGCCCGGCAGGTGCACGGCGTCCCGCGCGGTCGTGGTCCGGGGCGCCCTGGCAGGGGCCCGCGCCGGAGGCCGACGCGCTCGTCACCGACGCGCCGGGCCTGGCGCTGGCGGTGCTCGTCGCCGACTGCGTGCCGGTGCTGCTGGCCGACCCGGGCGCCGGCGTCGTCGGCGTCGCCCACGCCGGGCGCCGCGGGCATGGACGCCGGGGTGGTCGCCTCGGCCGCTCGCCCTGATGGTCGAGCTCGGCGCCGACCCGGCGGGCACGCGCGCCCTGCTGGGGCCCTCCGTGTGCGGCCGCTGCTACGAGGTGCCGGCCGCGATGCGCGACGACGTCGCCGTCGCGCCACCCCGCGGCGCCGCAGCCTCACCTGGCGCGCCACCCCGGCCCTGGACGTCGCCGCCGGCGTGCTGGAGCAGCTCGCCGACCTCGGGGTGGCGGCGGAGCAGCGGCCCGGCTGCACCGTGGAGGACGCGGCGCTGGGGTCGGTCCGCCGCGGCGGAGCCGGCGGGCCCCGCGGTGGGCCGGTCTGGTCTGGCGGGAGGCGGTCCGTGAGCGACGCCCGGCGCGAGGACGGGCTCGCCGCGGCGCTGGCCGCGGTGCGGGCGCGGGTGCGCTGCTGCGGAGGCGCCTGCCGGCAGGGCCCCCGGGTCGGCGCGGCTGGTGGTGGTGACGAAGACCTTCCCCGCGTCCGACGTGCGCGCTGCTCGCCGGGCTGGGCGTGCGCGACGTGGGGGAGAGCCGGGAGCCGGAGGCGGGCCGAGACGGCCGCGCCTGCGCCGACCTGCCGCTGCGCTGGCACCAGGTCGGCCAGGTGCAGACGAACAAGGCCGCGGCGGTGGCCGCCTGGGCCGACGTCGTGCACTCCGTGGACCGGGTGCGCCTGGTGACGGCGCTGGCGCGCGGGCACCAGCGCGCCGTCGAGCGGGGGGCAGGCCCGCGGGGCGCGCGCTCGACGTCCTGCTGCAGGTCGACCTCGCCGCTGCGACGAGGCGACCCCGGCCGGGGCGGCGCCGACGCCCGCGGACGTGGCCGGGCTGGCCGAGGCGGTGCGCCGCGCCGGCGGGGCTCCGGCTGCGCGGGGTGATGGCGGTCGCGCCCGCTCGGCGCCGACCCGCGCGGGCCGTTCGAGCGGCTCGCCGGGCCTCGGCGCCGCTGCGGGTGGCCCACCCGGGCGCCGACCTGGTCTCGGCGGGGATGAGCGGTGACCTGGAGGCGGCGGTGGCCGCGGGCGCGACACACGTGCGTGTCGGCGCGCGCCGTGCTGGGCGCGCGTCCGCCGATCGTGTAGCTTCTGTGACTAGCGAGACGAGTGAACGCTGAGGCAACAGGGCACGGTGCGCCGGGCGAGCGGCGGCGAGGAGCAGGTCATGGCTGGAGCGCTGCGCAAGTCGATGGTGTCATGGGCCTGCGACGAGGACGACCCGCGCTACGAGCCGCGCGGACCTCGACGTCGGACGCGTGGGACGAGGCAGGAGGACGACGTGGACGAGCGGCCGAGCGCGACGGCCGCGCCGAGGTGACGCCGATCACCCGCGACCGGTCCATGGCGCGCTGTCGACGCCGGCGCCCGACCCGGCCGCGCGACCTGCGCGCATCACCACGATCCACCCCCGCACCTACAACGAGGCGAAGGCGATCGGTGAGTGCTTCCGCGGCGGCATCCCGGTGATCATGAACCTGACCGACATGTGCGACGCCGACGCCAAGCGCCTCGTCGACTTCTCCGCGGGCCTCGTCTTCGGGCTGCACGGCATCGATCGAGCGGGTCACCGCCAAGGTCTTCCTGCTCTCCCCGGCGCACGTCGAGGTCACCGGCGAGCCGGACCCGCCAAGGCCGCCCACCGTCCTGACCGGCCGGTCCGCGACCGAGCTTCCTCACGACCGCACGGAGGGCGCTGCAGCCGCGCGCCCCCTCCGTCGTGCGCGCGGCCCCCCGTGCCCTGGTCGGGGATGATGCCCGGTGAGCCGTCTTCCAGCTGCTGTTCCTGGTCCTCCTCTTCTTCGTGCTGCTCATCGGCCGCCTGGTGCTGGAGTGGATCCAGGTGTTCGCCCGGGACTGGCGCCCGCGGGGCGCCGTGCTCGTGGTCGCCGAGACGGTCTACACGGTCACCGACCCCCCGCTGGGGCCTGCGCCGGGTGATCAAGCCGATCCGGATCGGCAGCGTCCAGCTCGACCTGGCCTTCATCGTCCTGCCTGCTCGGCTGCTCCCTGCTCATGAGCGTCTTCGCGAGCGGCCGCCAGCGTGAGCGACGGACACGCCGGCCGCGCGCCGCTCACGCGACGGCACACCGACGCGCGGCCCGTCCGCTACGGTGAGCGCCGGCGACTGGTGACGAGAGCGGCCCGGTGCGTCGCCACCGCAGGAACTCTCGAAGAGGTGACCAGATGGCGTTGACGCCCGAGGACGTTGTCAACAAGCGCTTCCAGCCCACGAAGTTCCGCGAGGGCTACGACCAGGACGAGGTCGACGACTTCCTGGACGAGGTCGTCGGCGAGCTGCGGCGGCTGACCGCGGAGAACGAGGAGCTGCAGCCGAGCCTGTCCGCCTGCGAGCGGCGGGTCGGCCGAGCTCAGCCGCAGCGGCGGCGCCACCGGCGGCCACCCGGTCCCGAGCTGGCCGGTCCCCGTGCAGCAGCCGCTCCCGGCCCGGCGCCGCCGCGCCGGCGCCGGCGGCCGGTCAGCTCGGGCGGCCAGCCGGCCCGAGTCGGCCACCGGCATGCTCGCCCTGGCCCAGAAGCTGCACGACGACTTCGTGCGCAGCGGCGAGGAGCAGCGCGACGCGATCCTCGGCGAGGCCAAGGAGCGCGCCAGCCGGCTGGTCCGCGAGGCCGAGGAGAAGCACCGCCAGACCCTGGGCAGCCTGGAGCAGGAGCGGTCGCTGCTCGAGCGCAAGATCGACGAGCTGCGCGCCTTCGAGCGG